>CAVTOS010000001.1:0-268584 GCA_963736465.1 uncultured Acidobacteriota bacterium
ACAGGCGGCGATTGATCTGTCGCTCAGTCGGGCGGCTTACTTCCGGCGGCCGCTGGCTGCGGCGGAGCGGCTCGCGGAGTATCTGGCCGAGCACCGAAGCGGTTCCTGAACGAGCTCTCGCGGTCGCGAGTCGTCTCCGGTGGCGCGTTGTCGCGGCGAAGCGCGAATCCGAACGCAAGGATCGCTCCAGCCGCCTGCACCGCCAGCACAACCACGGCGAAGCCCTGGGGCTTGCGCGACGCCTGGAGCAACAGCACCGGCTCGGCGATGGCGACGAGGCCGAGCACGACCAGGAACCACGTTCTCTTGAGGGCGAGCATGTACTGGATCGCGAGGTACGTGACGGCGAGGACGGTGAACGCCACGCCGAGCACGAACAGCGAGTTCGACGCCAGCAGGCGGTGCGGGCCGAACGCGATTCGCAGCAGTGGCTCGGCGAAGAAGCCGAAGATCAGTAGCACCGGCACAGAGCAGACGAGGATGATCCCGAGCGCAACCGCGAGCACTGGCCGCGTGTCCTCGCCGACGGCGCGGCGACGCGATACCTCGGGGACGAGATAGAAGCCTGCACCGATCGCGACCCAGACGAGTACCTTGGCGGCGACGGCGGTGGCGGCGTACGAGCTGGCGAGGTCCTTGGTTCCGCTGAACCGATGCTTTGCCGCGATGATGTCGATGTTCTGAAGGACGGCGATCACGATCAGCCCGGCGATCGGCGCCCACGCCCGCTTGACGTGCGTCCAGAGCTCGAACGCGGCGTCGGCCACCGGAGTCTCGGACGGTACGGACACGGCGGTCCGTGCGGCGTAGCGTCGTAGCTGCACCGCGCAGTAGGCGCCCATCGCGATGAATGAGAAGGGCGTCCCGAGGTAGGCGCCGGTCACCCCGAGGCCGGCGGCGGCCAGCGCCGCACCGACGACGAGTCGACTCGCCTGCTCTCCGACGAGGCTGATGCCAACGCTCTTGTAGTCGCCGACGCCTTGAAGGGCACCGCGAAGGATCGAGAGCTCGAGCCATAGGACCCCGGCGGGGATCCCGATCGCGGCCGCCCACTGGTCGTTCGGGACACCGACGGCCTGGGCGATCGGATCGCGAAGGAGAACCGAGATGATCGTTGCCGCGAGCAGCACCCACGCCATCGTCCTTGTCCAGCGCTTCAGCGTCGCGACCAAGCCGGCGCCCACACCGAGGTGACCCAGCACGCCCTCGCGAGCCGTCCCTACCTGCATCGCCTGGCCTACGACTGAGAGGATCAGGAAGTAGCTGATCAGGGCCGCCAGCGAGCCGTAATCTGAGAGCAGGCGGGCGAAGACGACGGTCGAGCCGAGCGCGATGAGGTTGTTCGCGATCATCGCGATCGCGAGTCCGGCAGCCTTAGCGGTATCGGAGCCCTTGAACTCGGTGTACGCCGGCGCGTAGCGCGCTCGCAGGGCCGCCAGCCGACCGGGCGCCGACGGTTCCATCGGTGCGGACATTGCCGGTGAAGTTAGCAATGGCGGGCGTCGCTCAGCGCCCCAAACCGGTCCTGTCTACAGTTTCGCGCGCGTGTCCGGCCGACGGCAGACGAGCAGCGCCGCCGAGACCGAGGACCTCGGTGCGGCGCTCGCGGCGACGCTCAAGCCGGGCGACGTGGTTCTCGTCGAAGGCGAACTGGGCGCAGGCAAGACCACCTTTGTGAGAGGAGCGGCCCGGGCGCTCGGGGCGGCCGGGGTCGTCACGAGCCCCACGTTCACCATCGGTCAGCGATACCCCGGGCCAGTATCGATCGCCCACGTCGACCTGTTCAGGGTGCCTGACCTGAACGATGAGGACCCCGACCTGCTGGCGGACTATCTCGGGGCGGACACGATCACATTCGTCGAATGGCCGCGAGGGGAGGAAGACTCGATTGCCGGTCTGGCCCGCATTGCCGCCCGTGTCCGGATCGACCACGCCGGCGGCGACGTCCGCGCCGTGTTCATAGACAGCCCGTGAAAATCCTCGGCTTCGACACCGCCACACCGGCGACCGCCGTCGCTCTGTTCGACGACGAAGCCGGCATCGAACTCGAGCGTCGCGACGATCCACCCCCCGGCGTTCGCCCGAGGCACGCGACGAAGCTGATGCCGCTCATCGCGGAGCTTCTCGAGCGTGAGTCCATCTCGTGGGCCGAGATCGACCGAATCGCCGTGGGCATCGGTCCCGGCACGTTCACCGGATTGCGGATCGGGATCGCGACAGCTCGCGCACTTGGCCAGGCCCGCCGGATTCCGCTGGTCGGCATCTCGACCCTGGAGTCACTCGCGCTCGGGGTACGAGATCGTGGCGACGGGCCCCGCGTGGTCATTGCCGTGATCGACGCCCGGCGGGGTGAAGCGTTCGCCGCGAGCTGGGTGGCCGAAGACCTGGACACCCCCGAGCCACGATGGCTGACGGAACCGCGGGCGCTCACCCCGGATGCGCTGGGCGAGCTCGTCGTCGGGCTCGGTCCGCGCACGCTGGCCGTGGGGGAGGGGGCGGTAAAATTCAGGGAGATTCTCGAGCGCTCGGGGGCGTCGATCCCAGAGGACGACTCGGACCTTCACAGGGTCACCGCGGTGAACCATTGCCGGCTAGCCCGCAATCGGCGCGCCAGCGCTCCTGATGAGATCCGGCCCGAGTATGTGCGGCTCCCCGACGCCGAGATCAGCCGCCCCCCACGCAACAGATGAACGCAGACCCCCTCACGATCCGAAGGCTCACCTACTCCGATCTCCCACAGGTGATCGCGATCGAGCGACGCGCGTTTCCGACCCCTTGGTCGCTGGCGATGTTCGTGCTCGAGCTTTCCAAGCCATCCGGCGTGTGCCTTGCCGCCGTCGGACCGGCTGACGAGCAGATCGTCGGGTACCTGATCTGTTCGCGCTACGCGGACGTCTGGCACCTGATGAACATCGCCGTCGATCCCGCGCATCAGCGTCGCGGATACGCTCGCGCGCTACTCGAGGAGATGCTCGAGCGTGCGGGTCCGGATCAGCCGTACACGCTGGAGGTGCGAACGTCCAACGCCCCCGCGATCGCGCTGTACGAGCAGTTCGGCTTTCGATCCTCCGGGACGCGGCCGCGTTACTACCACGACACGGGCGAGGACGCGATGATCATGTGGCGGCCCGCCCGCGAGCCGTCGAGCACCGGTGCCCCAGGGTGATCCTCGCGCTGGAGACCAGCTGCGACGACACGTGTGCGGCCGTCGTCACGCGGGCTGGAGCAATCAAGGCGAACGTGATCTCCTCGCAGGGGATCCACGATCGCTACGGGGGGGTCGTGCCGGAGGTCGCGTCACGTCACCACCTCGAACTGATCGGCGCGGTGGTAGAGGATGCGTTGAGGACGGCCGGCTGCTCGCTCGGGGAGATCGAGCTCGTGGCAGTGACCCGCGGTCCCGGCCTGGTTGGCGCGCTCCTCGTGGGCGTGAGCACGGCGAAGGCGCTCGCCGCGGCGCACGAGCTTCCGCTCGCGCCGGTTGATCACCTCCACGGTCACATCGCCGCAAGCCTGCTCGGCCCCGAGCCGTTCGCACCTCCGTTTCTGGGCCTGATTGCAAGCGGCGGTCACACGCTCCTCGCGCGTGTAACTGATCCCGGGCCACGGTTCGAGGTGATCGGGCAGACGCTCGATGATGCGGCGGGAGAGGCGTTCGACAAGGGCGCGCGGCTGCTCGGGTTGGGGTATCCCGGCGGCGCCGCGCTCGAGCGGCTCGCCCGAGACGGCGATCCGTTCGCTTTCGAGTTCCCGATCGCCGGCAAGCTGCCCGGACTGGACTTCTCCTTCGCCGGGCTCAAGACCGCGCTGCTGTATCGCATCAGAGACCTTGGCGAAGAGGAGGCCGAGCGACGCCGGGCCGATCTCGCCGCCTCCTACCAGCGCGCGATCGTCGACGCGCTACTGCTGAGAGTCGAGCGGGGTCTGTCCGAGACCGGGCTCGAACGGCTGGCCGTCGGCGGAGGGGTCGCTGCCAACGGTCCGCTGCGCGAACGGCTGGCTGCGCTCGGTGTGGCGCTGGACGTCCCGCCCTCAGAGCTGTGCACCGACAATGCCGCGATGATCGCCAGCGCCGCCCGATACGTCGATTCGATCCCGTACCCGGGTTACTTGGGCCTCGACGTATATGCGACGGGTGAACGGAGCCTGGCCGCGTGAGCCCGACGGTCGTCCTGTTCGGCCGCGAGGGCTGCTGCCTGTGCGACGACGCGCGTGACGTCCTGCTTCGGGTCCGGGCGAAGCATCCGTTCACGCTCGAGGAGCGGGACATAGAGGAGGACCAACGGCTTCTGCGGGTCTATCTCGAGCGTATTCCAGTGGTGACGATCGACGGTCGGGAGGCTTTTGAGTTGTTCGTCGACGAAGACGAGCTCGAGCGTCGGCTAACGGAATCGCGGCCCTAGTAGAGTGGGACAGGGATGAGTTACACGGTCGGGCGCGGCACCGAAATCCCGGACGAAGTTGCAAATGGCGAGCGGCCCGGGGAAAAGCTCTCGCTCGGCGTGGCGGCGCGGCTGTCGCGCTATCTCCAGGTCCTGACCCAGGCTCGCAAGATGGGTAAGGAGACGATCTCTTCTCAGGAGCTCGCCGACTACACCCACGTCAACTCGCTCAGTTCCTCGGAATCATCATCGGCGAGAACGAAATCGCGCACAAAATCGAGCAGCAAATGATCGAACACGTCAAAGCGGTCCGGGTCATTAACGAAATTCCCAAGCAGGACGTAGTGCTGCAGGAAAAGATGATCGTCGTTTCCGTTTTCTACGAAAAGAAACCGATTTTGCAGCAAATCATAGGTCTCGCGGAAGTCGTCGCCGAACAGCGCGCGCCGGGATTTGGAAATAATTCCCTCTTCCACTTCACGCCATACTCGTTGCAGCGTATCGCCCACCTGGCGGTAAACATTTTTCTTATCCGCCTGAATTTCGGCGATTTTCGACCGCATCACGTGCGCGGGCTCGCTGTGTTCAAAGAGTTCGCCGCGCCCGCGAATCCATTCCTTGCACTCCACCACGATGCTCGAGAACTGGCTCGAAAGCTCGGCCGTCAGGTGCTTGAGAATCGCCAGTTGGTGCAGAACATCCGTTTCGATCGATTGCTGATATTTCGCTCGCGTCAACGATTCCTGCAGAATATCGGTGAGAAGTTTTCGAAAGGCCGCGTGTTCCGGGGGACCAGCACGCTTCTTGTCTTTGCCGTAGACGAGGCTGATATTGACCGTCTGGCGTACGAGATCGAGCAGATATTTTCGGGTAAAATCAACAAATCGAGGGCTCAGGAAAACGTCATAATGGATGTTGTCAATACCCAGCGTGAGATTCGAAAGACGGATTTCGGCGGAGTACGGCTCAAGCTTCATCCGAGCCGGATGTGTGGGTGAGGGCAGAGTATGAGTGTCGGGCATTTCTGACACCTGATTCGGATAAACTTTGACTGTAGGGACCGGCGGGGGACCACGCAATGGGACTAGGCGTAAGGGTTAATGCAGGGTCGGATCACGAGGGCGACACGTCGGTCGACGGGATGGAATGGCCCTCGGTTAACGTCCACGGCATGCGCCAGTCACACGTAGTGTGGCCTAAGGGCGCTTCGGATAATTCGACCCGTACTCAGGCCTCGAATGCATCGGTATCGAACCGCACTTTGCCCGCCGATCTTGGCCCTTGCCTCTACCTCGGACCAGCGGGGCAGCGCTGCGATCGCCGTGCGACGCGGGATGGGTTCTGCCAGCGCCACCAGCCGGATGCACCTACGGCCTCGACTCCGTTCTTCACGCCGAAGAAGCTTGCCGCATTCTTAATCGCGCTCGCGATGCTATGGCCGGAGATAACGAGATTCTTGAGTGCGCTCGCCCGTCTATTGCGCTAGCCGCATGCCGCTTTTAAATGAATCGCTGCGGAAGATAGAAGTGTGTCTTCAATTTTGAAATTCAGGGTAAAATCCGCCCATGTCGAAACTACTTGAAGGCAAGTCGGCGATTGTTCTCGGTGTGTGGAATAAGTGGAGCATCGCCTATGCGATAGCACAGGCATTCGTCCGCGAAGGCGCAACTCTGCTCCTCACATATCAGAACGATCGCGCAAAGCCGACCGTCGAGGAACTAGGCAAAGAACTCGGCGCCAAAGCGTTTTTCCCGTGTGATGTCCAGCAGCAATCCGATATTGATAATCTCGCCGCGGCCGTAAAAGCACAGGGTCACAGGCTCGACGCTGTCGTTCACTGTCTTGCCTTCGCGAACCACGAAGACCTCGGCAATCCCTTCGTCAACACCTCGCGGGCGGGCTTTCAACTTGCGCTTGAGGTGAGCGCGTTTTCGCTCGTGGCCGTGTCGAAAGCGCTGGTGCCGCTGATGTCCGAAGGTGGCGCGATTATGACGCTCACGTATCTCGGCTCGACGCGTGTTGTGACAAATTACAACATCATGGGCGTGGCCAAGGCTGCACTGGAAGCGTCGGTGAAGTATCTGGCCAGCGAACTTGGCAAAAATAAGATACGGGTAAACGCGATTTCCGCTGGTCCCATCAAGACGATCTCGGCACGGGGCATCAAGGATTTTTCGAAGGTTCTAGAATTTGTAGCGCAACATGCTCCGCTGCGCCGTAACACAGACATCGCTGAAGTGGCGGATACCGCCGTATTTCTTGCGAGCGATCTGGGCCGTGGAGTGACGGGCAACACGATTTACGTGGACGCCGGCTTCCAGATCATGGCTCTCGATCCGCCGTCATAGCCGGTTTACGGCTCCGGAGAGAATTCCAGCGTCGTCTCGAATTTTAATCCTTCGTGTATCCTCCGCGACGTGCTCGAGATTGATCCGTATCACCGGCCAATCCGTGCGCAATGAAAGCCTCTCCGGCCACTCGACGAGCACCACGCCGGGCTCGGACAGCACATCCTCCAGACCAAGTGTCTCCAGATCATGAGAATCGCCAATGCGATAGAGGTCCACATGATAGACGCGCGAGCCATTTCCATATTTGTGTACGAGCGTAAAAGTCGGGCTCGTAACTTCGTCCTCGCTCGCGGCTCCAGCTCCACTCACGATTCCTTTTGTCAGCGTCGTCTTCCCGGACCCCAACTCGCCCGATAATAAGATGAGGACAGGCGGCTTGAGCTGCGCTCCAAGATCGCGGCCTAATTGGATGGTCTCCTCCGAAGAGTGCGTAACGATCTCGCGGCTACCCACGGCCGCACTCAGCGAAAAACTTCTGGTAGGCGCGTGGGATTGAGCGGATCAAGTCCGTAGCCATCAGCGGCGCCTCCCCCAAATCCGCATAAGCAATATCGCCCGCAAGGCCGTGAAGATACACACCGAAGCAAAGCGCCGCTACACGCGGTCCATATTGAGCGATGAGGCCTGACAGCATTCCAGTCAGCACGTCCCCGGTGCCACCGGTGGCCATGCCGGCGTTGCCGGTAGAATTGATCCACGCCTTGCCGTCGGGCGCGGCCACCACGGTTTGATATCCCTTCAGAATCACGAACGCATTCCACTCCGCTGCAGCTTCACGAGCTACTTCAAGCCGCCGCGACTGAATTTGTTTCGTGTCGCTCCCAACCAGCCGCCCCATTTCGCCCGGATGCGGCGTCACGGCCAACATCTTGCGCGCGGCTTTTAACTCCGCCGCATGCCCTGCGAAAGCATTTAGCCCGTCTGCATCGAGCACGATCGGGACGTCCACATACTTTCCGACCACGGTGCGGACAAACTGGACGGTTTCCGCCTGCGTCGTGAGCCCCGGGCCGATCCCGATAACGCTCTTCCCTTTGGCGATCCCGTTGAACCGGTCGTACTCGAGCGCCCGCAAAGAAATACTGCCGGTTTCTGTGGCTGCCAGCGGCTCGGTCATTACCTCGGGATTCGGCGCGGCCACGAGAGGCAACACAGGCACCGGAACCGCTGCGGTGACGAGTCCGGCTCCTACGCGCAACGCTGCCCAGGACGCCATTACCGCCGCGCCACTCTTTCCTACCGAGCCTGCGACGATTAGCGCGTGCCCATAATTGCCCTTATTCCCATCAGGCCTGCGAGGAAGCGCAAATGCAGAAAACTCGCGCGGCTCGAGCCAACGCACAGTTCCCTTTCCGATTTCTTCGACCAATTCCGGCGGCGAACCGATTTCGCGAACGACCAATTGACCGACATATGCGGCGGCGTTACCGAAAAACATCCCCGCCTTAGGCGCCGTAAATGTGAGTGTGTAATCGGCGGTGATTATGTTGCGACTCGAATCTTTCGTTCCGGCATTGTTTTCCGCCCCATCGGAAGTGTCGGCGGGCAGCCCGGAGGGAATATCCACCGCAATTACAACTTTTCCACGCCCGCGGCCGTTCACTTCATGAATTACTTCGCTCTGCAAGCCTTCCACCGCACCTTTGACGCCAGTGCCAAGCAACGCATCCACGATGAGATCCGCGGAGTTGATAGATGCCCTCACCGTCTGCCAGTCGGACGAAGTCCGCACGACACGGACTTCCCCTCCCGACTTTTGCCAGCGGTCACGATTTGCGGCAGCATCTCCGCGCATTTCATCCTGCGCCGCAACCAGAATCACGATGGGCGTGGCGCCCGCGTCAGCCAGGTGCCTCGCGGTTACAAACCCATCTCCGCCATTGTTTCCCTTGCCGCACAGCACCACGATCCGCCGGGCCTCAAGCCTACGAAACCGCGACGCCAGGAAGTCCGCGACACTCTTGCCCGCATTTTCCATGAGCGAGAGGCTCTGGATACCGTAACGCTCGGTCGTGACGCGATCAACTTCGCGCATCTCCGCAGCGGTTAGAATTTTCATGGCATGAGTCTCATGGTTGTATCTTGCGAGTATATCCTGACAGGAATACACCTTGGCATTCGACCTTCGATAGCTCTTCAGGCTTCAGACAACGTCTCCACAGCAAAAAAAAAAGGCAGCGAGCAATGCGCGCTGCCCTCGAAAACAAACATCTTTTAGCCAGTTATGGATGAACGATTGGACGCGTATTCCCGCTGCTGCCTGCCGCTGGTACACAAACCGGACCGGCGTCGGTTGTAAACGTGTCGTTGTCGGAGAACCAGTCGTGGATCCCCGCCGAGTTAGACGAGTAGAACCACGAGAAGAACGCCAACTCCTGCAAGTGGTAGGTGAAACCATTGCGGCCACCAATCGGCGAGAAATTCGTGCCACTCAATGGGTCACCGACCTCAAGGTTATTTTGGCAAGACCCGGGAGGGACCTGACCCACTCCACCCCAGGCCGGCGTCGGATTGTTGCCGAACGGATCGTTCACGAATTCCGCCACCTCGTGCGACAGAGTGTTTGAGTCTCCCTGCGTTGGCCCAAAAACGCCCGTCGTGTCGAAGTCGGAGGGTGAATAGGCCTGGATCGGATTCGTCGCCGTATTCCCGTGGTAACCCAAAACACAGCAATTCACAAAGATGTCTGTAATCGGGTTAAACGCAAGCACGGTGTTGTACAGCATGAAAATCGGAAAGTTGCCTGCGTTCACCTGAGGTTGCAGCGCTGGCAGGACATTGTTGTCGAGGAAGGCATCGAAGAAATCAATATCCACGATGCCAAAAGGTCCGCAGGCGCCAAATTCCGGTGGAAGAGTAGTGCCAGAAGCGGCGGGCACCGTGATGACGACCGGTGCCAGCGTCTTAATGGGACTGAGAAGCACCTGATAGTTATCTGGATTTTTCAGGAGGTTATAGAATTCGGCGCGCTGAAATGCGTCGATATACTGCGTGTGCCCCATATCGACTCCGCCGACAGAAATATCGTAGTTCTGGAAGATGGGTGATTGCTGAAACAGCTGTAGAGGATTGTTGTTGGGAGCGGCCAAGCAGCTATTGTCGTTTTTCGTTGGGTCGAAAACGGTCATACCCGGGGCGGTGACAATCATATTGTTCGCATCGAGGCTCGTGCCCACAGTCTGGGTGACAACGATTACCGGAACGATGAACGTACTGACGCTGGTTGACTTGTTGCCGCCCTTTGCAGTGGGATCTGCGCCAACGATAACCCCGGTATACTGCTGCCCGTCGCGGTCAGACTGGATCGTGTAGGTGAAGAGCGGTAATCCCGACTTCTTGCTAGCTCCCATCGCGGCGACTTCATTTTTCACCGCTTCACCCGTTTCTGCCTTCACAGCCTTGGTTGCGTGCATGATGTGTAGTTTGGGGACTGCCTTTTTCTGTTCCTGCCCAAACGCTGCGGATGCAGCAGCGCTCAGGGCAGCCAACGCACAAACTGCTACAATGAGTTTGCGATCCACTTTCATCCTCCTCACGAGTTAGTCAGATAGGCTGTCATCTGCACACACACGCATTGATTAGCGGGCATGGTCCGTCTCAGGCAGATCTCAGCTTGCAGTTCAGATCGGATAACAAGCATCGGATTGGTGGGCCATCCGAGCTTGCGTGACGCTGGGCGCATATTCCTGCGAGGTCAGTGCGATGTCAATAAAAAATATTGAAACCATAAAAACAATTTACGAATCTTCGCGTACCCTCAGTTCTATAACCGTTCTAAAGGTGGCGAAAACTCATTCTACTGTCCGCTCGTTCCATTAACGGACACGGTTTTGCCTTCGACGTCGGCTCTAATGGCCTATTAGGGGTTCTTATGGAGCCTATAAATTCGTCTAGTCCATACGCACCACGACCACTGTCATGTCGTCAGCCTGTTCGGCTGAGCCCGCCCACTGTTCGGCGGCGGCAATCAGGTTTTCCGCGGCGCGCGGTGGGGGAATGTTGACCTGTCGCATTACCTCTTCCTTCAGCCGCTCCATGCCAAACTCCTCGCCGTATACGTTTTCAGGTTCAGTGAGGCCATCGCTGAATGCGACGAGTACACTACCCGGCTCGACCCTTAAGGAGCCCTGCGTATACGAAAACTCCTCAAAAAGCCCAACGACCGTACCTCCCTCGTCCAATTGCTGAACCTTTCCTGCGTGCACAAAAAATGGAGCGAGATGGCCCGCGTTGGTGTAGGTCAGAGTTTTCGCGTCCGAATCGTATACGGCATAAAAGAAAGTGGCGTAACGATCGTCGGAAGTATTTTTGAAAAGTTGATGGTTCAAGCGCTCCACAAGCGCGGCCGTGCCGGTGTGGCCGTCCAGCATTGCGTTGCTTCGCAACGAAGCCTGAAGGCTCGCCATTAACAGCGCAGCAGAGATCCCTTTGCCGCTGATGTCTGCAAGCGCGATGCCCAGGCGCGAAGGCCCGAGCGGTATGAAGTCATAGTAATCGCCACTCACCGATCGGGCCGGCCTGCAAATCGCGGCGAGTTGAAGGCCCGGTAATTGCGGGAGCGTATGTGGAAAGAGTTGCTGCTGCACTTCGCGCGCAATGGAGAGTTCGTTTTCCAGGCGCTGGCGCTGCTGCTGTTCCTGAATCAACTCAGAGACCGACGAGGTCATCTCATTGAACGATTCTCCCAACGCGCCAAGTTGATCGTGCTGATGAACGCGGACGCGATGGCTGAAGTCGCCGCGCCGGACCCGTAGCGTTGCATCATACAAATCTCCAACTGCTCGCGTGATCGTGCGCGTGAGTACGATGCCAGTAACAAGCGCCCCCATTTCTAGCGCGAGAAAAATAATCCCGGCCAGCAGCAGAAGATTCACCAGCAGCGGACCAACCGCTCCGACAGACGTTAACAACCGTCGATTGAGGGCCGAGGGACGCAGCGCGAAGGACGCCAGCACGGGTGCCGGTGATGGGTCTGATCCCGGATCGTGATGCAATGCTTCCAGCGTCGAAGCCCCATTTACCCTCACGTCGAGCCAATTGGCGGGCGGCGGCAGAGTCCGCCTGTGACTCAGGACTTGCTGGCCCGGAATGTACAGACGGTTCTGAATCTCGAGTGAGATTCCTGTACGCGGCTTCTGGGCAGCCGGTTGCAGGAGCATCATCTGAATAGGTCCGAGCTCAGAACTGAGACCATCAAGGAATTCCGGTGTGACCGGAGCGCCTACAAGAACGAAGAGTGGTCCTGCATGAGTCGAACGCTTCTGAGCGGAGGCAATCCAAATCTGGTGCTCGAATTCAATAATTCCGGAATACTCACTGCCATTTCCAGCCCCGACGAGATGTTGTCCGCGATTCAGAAGCACACGAGTCTCAGGCCATTCTCGATGGGCGGCGGCGACCAAAACCGCTACTTCGGGCCGAGCAAGAATTGCATCGTCGTGTGGTGAGGCACCTCGATTTACTTCGTCATCGAGCGCGCTCGCAATAGCTTCTGCGTCGCCGGCGACCATGCTTATACGTTGTTGCAGGCCATCGTGAAGCAAATGAGCGCCGAGCTGCAGGTAGATCCCATAGGCGCTAAGCGCGGCCATGCTAAGAAGCAGGACAACCGGAACCACGGCGATCAATATGTAGGCGACGATCAGGCGATTCCGCAACCTCCAGAGCAGGTGATTGCGAACCCAGGGCAGCAACCGAACCACAAAATAAATCACCGAGATGAAGCTGAGAAAGAACAGTAGGCCGGTGAATGGAAGACGTATGCCAGCAAAGGCAAAGAGGCGAAAGATTAGGTACAAAACAAGTATGGCAAGCGCAACACGGTCGAATGCCGAAGTGCGGCGTAGGAAAACCAGAAGGCGGCGTGAGGAGAGTTGGGACACGATCGTACGCTTCGAGCTTGCGATGCGCAAAACCCGGAAGAACAATAATAACCCGAACCCGGAGCGCGACGCGACAACGCCGCATGCGATCAGAAGTGGCAACACCCACAAAGGTAGAGCCGGCGAAGCGCCTTACTAATCGAAAACTCAACTAAATCGCAGATCGGTCGTTTCTCTGCACGCGGCTGTGGTAGCGGCTATACGTGAAATAGATCACCAGGCCGATGGCGAGCCAAATGATTAGCCGCGCCCAGTTGATCCAGCCGAGTTTGTACATCATGTAGCCGTTAAAAATAATGCCCATAACCGGGACAAAGGGCACCCATGGGGTGCGGAATGGGCGGGGCTGATCGGGATTTGTGCGGCGGAGAACCAAGATGGCGATGCAGACGATTACGAAAGCCAAAAGCGTCCCGATATTCACCATGCGCCCGATATCGTCGATCGGGACTGTGCTTCCGACGATTGCAGCCAGCAGACCCACCAGAATCGTGTTTTTGTATGGCGTGCGAAACTTTGGGTGGATCGCTGCGAAGAATTTGCGGGGCAAGAGCCCGTCGTTCGCCATCGAGTAAAGCACGCGCGTCTGCCCTAGCAACATAACCAGCATAACGCTGGTGAGTCCCGCGAGAGCGCCGGCGGTGATCAAGTAAGAAGCTTTCGTAAGACCGCGATCGAGGAAAGCAACGGCCAGCGGCGCTTCGATGTTAATTTCCTTCCATGGCACCATTCCTGTGAGAACAGCAGCCACGAGGATGTAAAGAATCGTGCAGACACAGAGCGAGGCGATGATTCCGATCGGCAGATCCCGTTGCGGATTTTTTGCTTCCTGCGCGGTTGTCGAAACAGCGTCGAAGCCGATGTACGCAAAAAAGATATAAGCGGCCCCGGCGCCAATTCCTGAAAATCCCATGGGCGCGAACGTGTGCCAATCGTGGCCCCAGTTGCCGGGGTTCACGTACTTGAATCCGAGCGCGATGATAAAAAGAACCACGGCGACCTTGACGAAAACGATGCCGGCATTGAATGTAGCGCTCTCTTGAATTCCAACCACTAGAATTGCAGTGATCACAAGCGCGATTACGAACGCCGGCAAATTGAAGCCGATCTCCATGCCGAAGAGTCGCGGCGCATTCACCAAGTCGTGCGCGCGCCGCACCAGTTCCGGGGACTGCGCGCTCAGAATGTCGCCAACTCTGGCCAAGTAGGCCTGCGTCCCCACTACGAGGCTCGAATCGGAAGCGCTTGCCATCTGCCTCGCTACCGCATTCTCCGCAGTTCGCAGGGCCGTCCAGTGATCGTAGGCAAGCCAAAGAGGTATTCTTAGCCCGAAAATATTCAGAAACTCGACGAAGTGATTCGACCAACCCGACGAAACGGTGCTCGCGCCCATCGCATACTCAAGCGTCAAATCCCAGCCGATGATCCACGCGAAAAGCTCGCCGAGCGCCGCGTAGGCATAGGTATAAGCGCTCCCTGCCAGCGGAATCAGCGCAGCGAACTCAGCGTAACAGAGCCCTGCAAACGCGCAGCCAAAGCCTGAAATTATGAACGAGAGTGTGAGGCCGGGTCCGGCGTAATGCGCGCCCAACCCCGAGAGAACGAAAATGCCTGCCCCGATGATAGCGCCGACGCCCAGCGCGGTAAGCGATACAGGCCCGAGCGTTCGCTTCAAGGTGTGTTCGCCAGTAGCCTTGGCCTCGTTCAGCAACCAATCCATCGGCTTTTTGCGCAATAGCGGATTTCCGCTCTGCACCGTTCTCTCCGCAACGTGCCCTCGCTCGCTCATTTCGTTAGCCAACCTCCGGCGCTGCTTCGTCGGTACTTCCATTCGACTTGTCGGCCATCTTCCACAGCCAATACACAGGAACTCCGAGTACAACGATGATGAGCCCCGGCCAAGTGTACTGTGGCTTATACCTCAATAATTGAATTTCCAGAAACACCGCCATGATGAGATATAGCGCAGGAAGAAATGGATATCCGATCGCGCGATAAGGCCGTTCCATATTCGGGCGTTTCCAGCGAAGAACGAACAGCCCGCCTAACGTAAGGATGTAAAAAATTAGAACCGCAAAAATCAGGAAATCAAGAAGCTGGTTGTAAGTCCCCGAGAGGCATAGCACCGAGCACCAAATCGCCTGAACGATCAGCGCCGCGCCAGGAGCATGGTGCCGGTTCACTTTGCCACACGATCGAAAGAAAAGCCGATCCTTCGCCATAGCGTAATAAATCCGCGCGCCCGATAGAATCAAACCGTTGTTGCAACCGAAGCCCGAAATCAGAATGGCAATCGCCATCACCACGGCGCCCGCCGAACCGAAAATTACTTCGGCGACGGCAGTTCCAACGCGTCCCTGCGCAGCGAACTCGATTCCCCGAGCGACAGCTGTAGCCCCGTTGGGATCGCCGGTGATCGGGAGAACACGCAGGTAAGCAACATTGGCCAGGGTATAAAGCAGCACGACCAAGCCTGCGCCAAACGCAAGCGACAGCGGCAAATTGCGACTCGGATTCTTCACCTCAGCCGCGATAAATGTCACATTGTTCCAGGCATCCATTGCAAACAGCGAGCCGACCATTGCAACCCCGACAAGGGTAACCGTGCTAATCCACCATGTCGGATTGTCGGGTGGATAGGGATGCAGCGCCGAAAGGCTGGCACCCTGCCAGAAGTTCGCCCAGTTCACCGCGTGTGCCGCGGCAGTGGAATACCAGATCCCGAGGAAAGCGAGCGCTGCGAGCGAGCCAATCTTTGCGACTGTAAATATATTCTGAACGATAGAACCCAGACGAACGCCACGCGTGTTGATCCACGTGACGACAACGATCGAAAGTATCGCCAGCAGATTTTGCCGGTTCAGGCCCACGTTGTAAGGGCCAAGGTCGCCGAACCAGAAATGCCACGGTCCGAAGGTCCCAAGCTTCAAAATCCAGTCCGTCGGCGAAAACCACGGGATCATGATTGCGGTGAATTTCGCAAATGCGATAGCAACGGCCGCAATCGTCGCCGTCTGAATCACCAGCAGCATCGTCCAACCGTAGAGAAACCCCCAGATCGGCCCAAGGGATTCGCGCAAGTAAACATACTGGCCGCCCGCGCGCGGCATGGCTGCGGCAAGCTCCCCGTAGCTGAGCGCGCCGATCAGAGTCATCACTCCGGAAGCAAGCCACACGGCGAGGAGCAGCGCGGGACTTTTCACCTGGTGAGCAATATCCGCGGAAACGATGAAAATTCCGGAGCCAATCATCGAGCCGGATACGATCATGGTCGCGTCGAAAAGGCCGAGCCCTTTTACCAGCTCTGACTTTTCCGTCGCGACTCCGCTAACCGCTCCGATTGCTTGCGCGTTTTCGGCGATCGTTTTCAAACCTCTCCCGCCAGCCTTACCTAGCCGCTTTACTCGCGTTCTGCTAGAACCCGACGTGCAATTTCGATGTATTCGCGGGCCCTAAGGCCCGGCTTTGGCGCCGATAACAAATCGCTCACAACGGCGAGCGAGTCCGCCCCCGCGCGGTACACTGACTCGGCGGACTGTATCGTAATGCCGCCTATCGCCACTAGAGGTTTTCGCGTCAATCGTCTCGCCGCTCGGATTAAGTCGAGTCCCACCACAGGGTCGGGATTTGCCTTGGTGGCCGTCGGAAAGATCGGCCCCACGGCTATATAGTCCGCCGAAGTGCTCATGGCCTGTTGGAATTGCTCAAGGTTGTGTGTCGAAACTCCCACCCACAGATCTCCGCCACAGCACGCCCGAGCGGCTTCAACCGGCAAATCATCCTGGCCCACGTGAACGCCACCCGCGCCAACCATCGCAGCAATGTCCGGCCGATCGTTAACAATCACGCGGACGCCCTTCGGAGACAGGCGGGCAACAAGCCCCTTCGAGGCTTCGAACATCGCGCGAGCCGAGGCATGTTTATCGCGCACTTGAATCAAGCCGACGCCACTTTCGACAAGTACTTCGGGAATGCGCGCTTCGGAATTAACGGAGGCAACATCGAGGATCGCGTAGAGAGGTGGAAAAAGCAGCGGCATCCAGTCTATTTCGCCGAAACCGCAATCGAACGCTCGATGAAGTGCGTGTCGAACTTCCCCGCTGCGAAGTCGGGATCGGCCAGAATGCGCCTCTGCAGGGGAATCGTAGTCTTCACACCCTCTACGACAAAGCCCCCTAGCGCCCCTTGCATGCGAGCGATGGCTTCAGAACGGTCGCGGCCGTGCGCAATGATCTTGGCGATCAGCGAATCGTAATAAGGAGGAATGACAGCATCGACATAGCAGGCAGTGTCAACCCGAACGCCCGGTCCGCCCGGAACTCGAAATGCAGTGATGCGTCCAGGCGAAGGCACGAACGTGTCGGGATCCTCGGCATTAATGCGGCACTCGATTGCATGGCCTCGAAACTCGACCGGCCCGACGACGTCAGACAGCTTCTCCCCGGCTGCGATCCGAATCTGTGACTTCACAAGGTCCACACCCGTCACCATCTCTGTCACCGGGTGTTCCACCTGAATCCGTGCGTTCATCTCGATGAAGTAGAGCTTGCCCGATTCCTCGCGCAGGAATTCGACAGTTCCCGCGCTCGAGTAGCCGATTTTTGTGAGCGCTTCAACAACCTGGTCGCCCATTTTCTTTCGATTTTTCGCGTCCAGCACTGGCGACGGCGACTCCTCCAGCAGCTTCTGATGGCGCCGCTGAATCGAACACTCCCGCTCGCCCAGGTGAACCACGCTTCCGTGCCGATCGCCCAGCACCTGGAATTCAATATGACGAGGCCGTTCGATCAATTTCTCCATGTAAACGTTCGGGCTTCCGAAAGCCTGTTCCGCCTCGCTGCGCGCGGTCTGGAAGGCCGTCAGCAGCTCGGACTTTTCGCGCACGATGCGCATTCCCCGCCCGCCACCTCCCTCAGAAGCCTTGATAATCAGCGGGTACCCGATTTCCTTCGCCGCCGCGCGCGCCGCGTCCTCATCGGGGACCACTCCCGGGCTTCCGGGAATAATAGGCAAGCCTGCCGCCGCCATTGCCTGCCGCGCGCGATCCTTTTCGCCCATCAGCCGGATCACGTCCGGGCTCGGTCCGATGAAAGTGATGTGGGAAGCTTCGCAGACCTCAGCAAAGTTCGCGTTCTCCGAAAGGAAACCGTAGCCGGGATGAATCGCGTCCACATTGGCGATTTCGGCAGCGCTGATCACCTGGGGAATGTTCAAGTAGCTTTCGCTGCTGCGGGGGGGGCCGATGCATATGGCCTCATTGGCGAATCGCACATGCAAAGCGTTGCGGTCAGCTTCCGAATAGACGGCTACCGTCGCGATGCCAAGCTCCCTGCATGCGCACAAAACACGGAGAGCGATTTCGCCACGATTGGCTATGAGAATTTTTCGGAACATTTCGCCTGGAGAGCGAACGCCTACTTTTTGCCGCGCTCGCGAATGCCGAACAGCGGCTCGCCGTACTCCACCGGCTGGCCATTTTCGGCGAAGATCTTCACGATTTCACCCGCTACGTCCGACTCAATTTCGTTCATCAATTTCATGGCTTCGATGATGCAGAGCACTTGCCCGGACGTCACCTGAGCACCAACGCTAACGAACGGATCGGACCCCGGGCTCGCGGCAGAATAGAACGTTCCAACGATCGGCGACTTTATTACGTGCAGATCCTCAGGGGCGGGTGCCCCGGCTGCTGGCGCATGTGTGCTTGCTGAGGCCGGCGTTGGCGCCGCGTGCGCTGAAGCGTGAGAGCTGCCCGCCGCACCATGGACTTCAGGCGCCGCAAACGCTCGCACCGCACTCTGCGAGTGAGCTGATGGCTTCTTCAGCCGGACGCGCACACCGTCGCGTTCGTACTCGAACTCCTCGAGCCCATGCTTTTCCATGAAAGCAAGCAATTGCTCGACTTCACGGAGATCCACTCCCTTGGGATGCCCTTCTGACGCTGCTTGTGGGTTTGATTTCTTCGCCATTTAGAGTTCTATGAAGTTCCGCGGCGCGGTTGTCAGGTCCTCGCAGCCCTTTGCGGTCACTACTACGTCGTCCTCGATGCGAATACCGCCCATTCCTTCGACGTATACGCCGGGTTCCACAGTAATCACCATGCCCTCTTCCAGGATTGTCTTTTCACCTTTGCCCAGCCGCGGCATCTCGTGTACTTCCATCCCGAGGCCGTGACCGGTACTGTGAGTGAAGTATCGAACGAGACGTTCCCGCTTTAAGACCCGCCTGGCAGCGGCGTCAACCGATTCCCCGCTAACTCCCGGCCGGATTGCCGCCTTAGCCGCTTCCTGAGCCGCCAGAACGGCTCGATACATCCGCCGAACGTCCGCGGGTGCCCGTCCCAGGAAGACGGTGCGCGTCATATCACTGCAATAACCGTGGAGTATAGCACCCTGGTCCAGGACGACCAACTGGCTTTTCCTCAGTCGATTGGACGAGGGTCGCGCATGCGCCCAGGCTGAGTGTGGCCCGGCGGCAACGATGGTTTCGAACGAAGCACCGCTGGCTCCTTTCCGTTTCATGGCATATTCCAGTTCAGCTGCTACCTCCAGTTCGGTCACGCCAGGTCTTATGCCGGGCAGGGTTTCCTCAACCACAGCGCTGATTAAGACCGCTGCGTCGCGCATTGTGGCGAGTTCGTTAAGGTCTTTGACTGCCCGCAGCTTCTCAACAGCATTACGGCCATCTACCCATCGAACACGGTCGCTGGCGGCCCTCTTAATGGCGGACAGCTGCGCCACAGTGAAATGGGAGGGGCTATAAGCCGCTCTCACGCGCCCACGGCCCTCCCGCAGCGCTTCCCCTGCGGCGTGGATCAAACCTTTCCTTGCGATTTTGATTCGGGCGCTTGACACCTCTTCATGGGCCTGGAAGGTATACCGGCTGTCCGTGAAAAGGGTCGCGCTCGACTGCTCCACTAACAGCAGCGCCGCGCTTCCCGTAAATCCGCACAAATACCGAACATTAGGCAGGTGCGAGACAAGGAAGGCGTCTGCCCCCACGGCAGAAAAAGAAAACCGGAGCCGATCCATTCGGCTCCGGTGGAAAGACTCGTTTCGCGATTTACCGGTCACGTTCGATAGCGTTCTCCCGACTCAGCTTCCGAACTAGCTCGGCATGATCCGAGGCGTCAAGAAGAACAGCAATTCCTGCGCCGTCGAACTTACCGTCGTATGTTTGAACAGGTTGCCCACCGCCGGGATGCTGCCGAACAGCGGAACCTGCTTCACGTCGGTCTGCTGGTTCGTGACGATGATACCGCCAATAACCACGGTGCCGCCGTCATTGATCAGCACCTTCGTTTCAGCCGATTGCGTGTCGATAGCAGGGATGCCCTGCACACGAGGAATGGCTTGGTCGATCTGGTCGTTGGTGACGGTCACATCCATGAAAACCGTGCCTTCCGCCGTAATCTGCGGAGTGACCTCAAGCTGTAGCACCGCATCTACGAACTGCACCGAAACCGTGTTGTTGACGATCGTCTGCACCGGAATCTTGGTGCCCTGCTTGACGGTCGCCTTCTCGTTGTTTTGAGTGATCACTTTGGGCTTCGAGAGAAGCTTGCCAACGCCCCGATCCTCAGCCGCTGTGATGATCACGTCGAGGGCAAAGTTCGCGGCCGAAAACGAATAGCTGATGCCGCTCGTTGGAGCGCCTACCCCCAAGTTCGTATTGAGCGGCAAGGCGCCGTTGGTTGCGCTCGGTCCACCAGTACCAACAACCACCGGAGGTGCCGGCAGCGGCGGGAAGTTGCGAATTACAGGGCTCGTTCCCACACCACCGGTGCCTGACCAAATGTTGCGGCCATTGTTGCTGGCCGCAGCAAAGGCCAATTGGGTGCCAATTTCACGCGAGAAGCTTCGGTTCGCCGCCACCACTCGCGCTTCGATTTCGACCTGCTGTGATTTGCGGTCGAGTTGCCGGATGAGATTGTCCAGTACCGGCAAAACGGTCGGGATATCCCGGATGATCAAAGTATTAGATCGCGCATCCGCGAGGACATCACCCCGTGACGAGAGGAACTTCTTCAGAGTCGGCACCAATGAGGCCGCTTTCGCATAGCTGAGAACGCGAGTGGTCGTTACCACGTCGGCTGCTTCAGCCTGCGCTTTGGCCAAATCGCGATTCTGCTGGGCCTCTTTCTTCAAGGTCTCTTTCGCCGCGACACGCAAGACATTGCCGTCGAGCTGTTTGTCCAGTTCGTTGTTCTTCAGCACGATATCCAACGCCTGGTCCCACGGTACATCGTCCAGCACGATCGTCAGGTTCCCCTTTACGGCTGGGTCGACGACGACGTTCAGGCCGCTGATTTCATGAATCAGCCGGAAGAAGTCGCGCAGGTCCACATCTTTCAAGTTCACCGAGATCGGCTCGCCGGAATACTTTCCCGACGGAGCCGGCACGGGAGCCTGTCCATCCACCATCGGCTTGCCGCCGTCGTTGGATGAGGAAGTGGCCGCAGGCGCCGGGGTTGCTTCCGGGGTCGCAGCGGCGGCCGCTGGAGCTGCTAACGCCGCAGGCTGCGTGTAGGAAACCGGGAGAACCGCAGCAGGTGCGGGAATTGCTGTGGGCTGCGCGGCGGTCGTTTCCGCTCGAGCAGGTTCGGACTTCGCGACGGATTTAGTCGTCGTCAGATTCGATGGCTCGCTGCGGGGCGACGACTTTAACGTGCCACCTGATGTCCCGGAAGCGGCGGCCGTCGAAGCAAAAACCACCGTAACGGAATTACCGTTTGCGTTGATGTTGTACTGAGCCGGCTGGCGAAGATCAATAACGATGCGCGCTACATCCGGCGTGAACTGCGCCAGGCGCACTTCGCGAATCGGATCCAGGTTGCTCGCGATGTGCTTGTTGGAAGTCCTTAGATGTGAACCAGCGAAATCGAGAACCAAGCGCTCCGGATTCTGCAGGCGCGTCGCCTGATAGCTCAGATGGCCGGACCCAATCACACTCACTTCCGTCTGGTCACCGCTTTGTCCGAGCTTCACCTGTTCAATCGACTCGAAGGCTGAACCCGGCGTCTTGGTTTCCGTTGAGCTTGCCGACGCGGGCACGATTCCCGGCGTAGCAATCTTCGCCGCCGACTTTGCCGATGAGGAATCGCTCGCGCGCGAAACAAATAGCGTCAAGTCTTGCGCGTCCTTGCGTTCGAGGCGCGGTTCGATGCCCTGGCTCAAAAGAATCTCCACGCGAACCACAGGCTTCTGGCCCGAGGCGTAGTTGATCACGCGGTAGCTCTTCACCAAATCCGAAGCCACGACGCGCGCGCCGGCAGGATCAGCCGCCGCCACCCCGCTCAGGTCGAGCACATAGAGGCTCTCGCTGGGGCGATAGGTGGTGTATTCAAACGGAGCGTTCGCCTGCGCTTCCAGGCGCACCGCACCATCCTTCACCACCGCTTTCACGTGCACCACGGGCGCGTCGTTCGCCGCAAGCGCTCCGTTTGTCAGTATCAGGCTCGCTGCAACTAGCGCAGTCAGGCCCCACCCCCGCCACATGATCCTCATTGCTGCTCTCCTGCACTCTGGTAGATTCGTTTCGTGACCATACGTTCCACCGGTTTCCCAAAGGCGTCCTTCGAATTCTCTTTAAACGTGACGCCATCCAACCCGATCTTTTCCACGTCCCCGTCGTAAAGCTTGTCGCCTTCGCGAATGAAGTAAACTCGCCTCTCCTCGTTCGAGACCACGGCCATCATCCCGCTCGGCGACTTCACCGTCCCGTCCACGTGCACTGTCCCGATAATCAGCCCCGCCTTGCCCGGCGGTAGCGGCCCGTGCGATGGCTTTGTGTTACTCACCAGCGGCTGAAACGGATCGCGCTTCGCGGTAACCGCATCGGACTTCATCGCTGGTGCCGGATCATTACCGTTAGCTTCTGAAGTCTTCGCTTCCGAACTAGCTGCCGGCGCAGGCCTTTTCGAGGACGCCGCCTTTGCCTTTCGCGCGGCGTTCTTCGCCGGAGCACTTTGCGCCCCCGCCGCCGACGAAAGCGTAAATGAAAGCGCTAGCACGGCCCACACAGTCGCGGATGACTTTGCCAGTTTCATCGTTTTTGCCCTGCGGCGGCCTTATTTGCAGGCGCGGCAGCAGGCGCCGCGGAAGCATCTGCCGCTTTCGTAAAGAAAGTCGTAATCGTGAATGTCCCCGTCACCGAAGCCCCGGGAGCGGTGTGGAACTTGACGGTCTGATTGGTGCCACCAGTCAACGATGACATCTTCAGATCGCCTACGTTAATGATCCGCGAGAGCCGGCCGAGCCGCGCAAAGAAATCGAGTACCGAGAAATACGGGCCGTCTGCCTCAATATCAAACGGCATCTCGAAGTAATAAGGCTGCGTGGTGACCGGTTTCGCAGTCAGCTTGCGGATCGAGACGCCCGAACTGATAGCCGCGCTCTGGATCATCAGAATGAATTGATCCACTTGCTTTTCTTCCGGCACGATCGTCTGCAGCGTTTCCAGCTGCTTCTGCAATGCGTCCATCTCGGACTGCAACTCGGCCCGGCGCTGCTTGTAAACTCGCAGGCTCTGAACTTCTGTTTCTAAGGGCTTCAGGCTGTTTTGTGCGGCTTCAAGATCGCTTCGAACCGTTCGCACCGGTGAGAACGGCAGATAGAAACCGGCGGCCACAATCACCACTGCCAGCGCTACATAGAAGACAGCTTGCAGGGGCCAGGGCCATTCGCGGAAAGAAGTCGCCATGTTAGCTCCTCCCCTTCACTGCCGGCTGCGCAGGAGCTTTGCCGCCCGCAGGTTGAGGCTTGGCCTGACCTTCCGGCGGCGCCGCACCCGCTATTGCTGCTGTCATCGAGAAACCAAATGTTTGTGCCGACTTCACAAGATCAGTCTCTTGAGCTTCTTTGATTTCAACGTTATCGAAATAACCGGATCGCTTAAGCTGCGTGATGAAATTCGCCACTGCGTTGATGGATCCTGCTTGGCCCTTGATCTCCAGGTTGTTGCCTTTGCGATCCAGGTTCGTTAGCCAGAGCGAATCCACTCGAACCACCGTGTTCGCCACCATACTGAGCAGTTCCTGACCACCCGAGCGGTTCTTTTGCAGCGTCTCGATTACATTGATTCGCTGCTGCAGCACTGCTTTCTGGCTCTCGAATCGGTCCACTTCCGCTTTAATCGTCTGAAGTGTGGCCTTTTCCGCCCTCAGCGATGCGATCTTCGCGTTCGTCGCATCCAGCTCGCGCTTTTGCTGGTAATACGTGATTCCCAGCACCACCGCCGCTAGCCCCAGCGCCACCAGCAGGAAGACGATTTGGATCGTCGCCTCCAGCGGCACAGTCGTTTTCGTGGCCTTCGGTCGGGCCTGACCAAGTAAGTTAATCCGGATCATGGCGTGTCAAAGCTCCTCAGCGCCAGGCCGACAGCGATTGCCAGGCGCGGCGCCAAATCGCGAAGCTGGCTTTCATCGTGACGCCCAGGATTGATTGCAACCTTCCGGAACGGATAAAGCTCTTCGACCGGCATCGCGAATTCTTCCTTCAACAGGTCGAGAAGGCCGGGAACCCGCGCCGTGCCGCCCGCGACGTAAATCCGGCGGATGTTTTCGCCGCTCGCCGTCGCGCGGAAAAAGTCAAACGTCTTCTGAATCTCGAGGATCAGAATGTCCGAAACCGACCGGAGAATCGCCGCCCGCTGCTCTTCGCTCACCCCAGCCAGTGTGCCGCCCATCTTCAGCTTTTCGGCATCCTCGAAGCTCAGGTCGAGTTCTTTCTGCAACGCGTCGGTGTACTGGTTACCGCCCACCGAAACGTCGCGAGTAAAGAGCGGCGTCCAGCCCCGGACGATATTGATATTCATGACGCTGGCGCCCACGTTCAGCAGAGCAACCACTTGGGAAGGATCCGGCTCGTAGTTCACTTCGAAACAGTTCTGCAGGGCGAAAGCATCGATGTCTACGACCACCGGTGTTTTTCCGGCCTGCGCAAGCACATTGGTGTGGTTCAGAATCTTGTCTTTCTTTACGGCCACCAGAAGGACGTCCATCTGATTTTCGGTGGCTTCCAGGAGCTGATAGCTGAGGTTTACGTCCGCGATATCGAACGGGATGTGCTGGCTGGCTTCGGATTGGATCCGGTCGAAGAGCTCTTCTTCGGTCATCAGGGGCATACTCACCCGCTTCACAATCACCGAGTGCCCCGACACGGACGTCGCGACATCCTTCGCCTTGATTTTCTGATTATCAAAAATGGAGACGATCTTTTCAGCGACCGAGGGGGCGTCCATGATGGCGCCGTCCACGACGGTATCCTGGGCAAGAGTCTCGATGCCGTGGCTGACCAGCTCGTAACCCTCTTTCGTCTTCTTCAGCTCGATGGCCTTCACAGAGCTCGAGCCGATATCCAGGCCAATCAACGATTTCGTTTTCCCCAGATTGAACATCGCGCGGCCCCTCACTCCTCACTCCGTCCCGCTTCGCAGGGCGGCCCCAGCTTTCACCTTTGCTTCACTGCTTTCGTCTTTCGCTTTCGCTAAGAGAGCCTGGAAACTTGCTGCTGGTCCGCCGAGCCAAAACCCCATTTGACTCGAGCCAGCGGCGGAGAACCAAAGTACTGTGAATCCCGGTACGCTCCGCTTTCATTCGTTTATTGCATCCGCGTCACGAAGTGTCAACAAACGTTCTTCTCGTGTGTGCTCTTGGTAAAAACCTTGTCCGAAAGGACAGGTAGGCGAAAAGGACAGGTAAAGTACAGGTTTTAAACGCGCTAGTCGCTGAGAAGAGGCGGTTTGACTACCGCGGAGGCCTTTGCCGTTTTATTGCTTTTTGTTCGGCGTGTCGATTTTTAGATGCCGCCAAATTTCGTCAACGCGCCGTTTTGTGTCCGAATCCATCTTGATTTCGTCTGGCCATCGCCCCGTATAGCCTTCTTCAGCCCACTTCCGGGTGGCGTCGATTCCCATCTTCGACCCGAAATCCTGGCGCCGAGCGGCGTGATCGAGCGTATCGACGGGCCCCAGCACGAATTGAATATCTCGCTCGGGGTCAATCGCGCAAAGCGCCTTCCACACCACCTCTCGCGAGTCCTGAACGTTCACGTCGTGATCCACCACTACCACCACCTTAGTGAACATCGCCTGCCCCAGCGACCAAATCGCGCTCATGATCTTGCGAGCGTGCCCCGGATAGCTTTTCTTGATCGCCACAATCATGAGGTTCTGAAAAATACCCTCCGCCGGCATCGCCACGTCCACAATTTCCGGATATTGCATCTTCATCACCGGCAGAAACACACGCTCGATAGCATGCCCGATGAAATAATCCTCTTGCGGCGGCGGCCCAACAATCGTGGTCAGGTAGATCGGATCCTTGCGGTGCGTGATACATGTCAAATGGAAAACGGGAAATTCGCCTTCCAACGAGTAGAAACCAGTGTGATCGCCGAACGGCCCCTCCGTGCGCATCTCTCCCAGTTCCACATAGCCCTCAAGCACAATCTCAGCATTCGCAGGAACTTCCAAATCCACGGTCTTGCACGCCACCAGTTCTACAGGATCGCGCCGCAAAAACCCGGAAAACAGAAATTCGTCCATGTCCGGCGGCACCGGCAGAATTCCCGCCAGGCACGTAGCGGGGTCGGCGCCAATAGCCACCGCAACCTCCAGCTTCCCTTCCCTATTTTTCGCTCGAGCGCTGCGAAAATGCTCCGCACCATGCTTCTGCGTCTGCCAGTGCATCCCGGTGGTTCGTTCGTCAAACACCTGCATCCGGTAGCAGCCCACGTTGCGCTTGCCCGTCTCAGGATTTTTCGTAATCACCATCGGCCACGTGATATAACGCCCGCCGTCCTGCGGCCAGCATTGCAGGATTGGAAAGTAATCGAGCGAAAAATCTTTCTCCCGCACCACTTCCTGGCACTCCCCGCTTCGCACCGTCTTCGGAAAAAACGACCCCAACTCAGCCAGCTTCGGCAACATCTTCATCTTCTCGAAAATTCCCTGCGGCGATTGCATATCAAGAAAAGAATGAATGCGTTCGGCCACCTCGTCGAGCGACTCCACTTCCAAAGCCAGATTCATCCGCCGCTCGGTGCCCACCAGGTTCGTCACCACAGGAACCCGCGAACCCCGCGGCTTTTCGAAAAGCAGCGCCGGCCCTCCCGCTTTCACTGTGCGGTCGGTAATCTCCGTTATCTCGAGGATCGGATCCACCTCGTCGGAAATCCTCTTCAGCTCGCCCTTCTTCTCCAGCGTGCGCAAAAAGTCGCGCAAGTCTCGATACGCCACTTCCCCTCCTGGAATCGCTTGCGCTGCGGTCTGCCCGACCCGCAACTCTAACACGACGGCTCCGCGCTACGAATATTGAGTGGAATACGCCGACGCCCATGTTTTCAGCTATTCTACGTTGGGCAACTCAAGAGTCATTCAATGTGCAAGCGTCATGGGAGCGAGTTAATGGGGAAGATTGTTTTCGCCGTACTAGCACTTCTTGCTACCGTGGCGCCGCTACGTTCACAAACGACAGACCAAGGCCAGTTGAGTAAGAACTCAATCGAAATTTCCCATACCAAACTACGTCTTGGAATGACGAAAGCCGCAGTCGCCAATAAACTCTCGGATATACAAATTGACCAAAAGAAAGAAAACGAGTGGCTGCTTCACGACGGCTCCCTGATCCAATTTCAGAATGGAAAGCTGTCTTATGCCAGCCGTGACTGGACCGCCGAGACCAGTGACCTCGAAGACGGACTCTTTCGCATCGTAAGTTACTTCAATCTGGAAGGCGACAAGGAATGTTCAGTCATCGCCGACAGTCTCCCCGATCCGAATCAGCCGGACAGGAACCAAAATGATCAGAAAGTGAGAATGACCGGTGAAAGAATTCGTATCAAATGCGTTAACAAATCCATTTTGATAATCAAACTCACTTACAACGGCACTCCCACCACCTCCGTCTTTGAAATCCTCGGAACAAAGAAGCGAACCTCTGATTGATTTCGTGTTGAAGGAGAATGGTTATTATCATGATTCGTGGCGGGATGTCGGCTGAATAGATCGCAGATGTCGAAGTCGCTGAATCATACATTGTTTCTCCAGAGCCCCGTTCGCACGCCCCCCCCGGTAAAAGTATGGGAGCACACTCCTCGCCGGCTTAGGAGTCTTTGACTATAGCCTTCATCTCGGTTGCAATTCTGATCGCCCCCCCTGATAAAGAACTAACTGATTGGATCAGGCCGCCGCCATTTGAGGTCTTCGCGCAAGGTGATAGAATTGTTTCGCTTACCAGACGAGCGGGAGTAGTTCAGTGGCAGAACGCGAGCTTCCCAAGCTTGAGGTGAGGGTTCGATTCCCTTCTCCCGCTCCATATCACAGCCGCGCTTACGCAACGGAACACACCCGTCTTAGCCATCTCGGATAATGCTTCCCACTCGCCAGAATTCGTACACACAACACCCGATTCCCGCAGTACTGTACGTTATGCTACGGTCCTGTTCAGAAGTAAGCAGCCAGGCCACGGTGCCCAACGGTATATTGATCGCTGACGACAGCGGCTCATTTCGAAAAGCCGTTCGTGTCTACCTTACCCAAAACAATTTTGAAGTTTGCGGCGAAGCAATTGATGGGAATGATGTCCTCGAAAAGGCAAATAACCTTCAACCTCGTTTAGTCCTTCTGGATCTCCGGATGCCTCACAGGAACGGTGTCGAAGTAGCTTCCCTATTAAGGGCAAGAATGCCGGGTGTGCGGATCGTACTGCTTACGATGTACGATGAAGTCTTGAGCTACAAGACGCTCATGACCGCGATCGGCATCGATGATATCTTGCCGAAGCCCGACTGTTTCAAGAGCCTTGCGGAATGCGTCCAGCGCCTGCTCGATTCGCCGCAAGTATTGCCGGAGAACGAATCCTGAACCACCGAATTCTAGAAAAACGACCAGCCAAGAAAGCTCGGGTCTCAGCGCCAGCGATTTGTGGCTTCCTTGTCGCAGCGTTTTTGTGCAGCACCGCCGCGCTATCGAATGTCCACTCGCTTGGCCGCGTGCAATCCGCGACCGAAAAGCCGACTCAGCGCACCGTCGCCATCATGGTGGATGATCTCCCCGGCGCAGAACCCGGCACCGACCACGCCATCGGCAATCTGAAAGAACTCGAGCACATCAATCGCGCAATCCCCGCCACCCTGCGCGCGCATCACGTTCCGGGCATTGGATTCGTAAATGAATGGAAGCTTCAAGTGGACGGCCAGCGAGACGCTCGCGCGGCGCTCCTCGAAGTGTGGCTCGACGCGGGTATGTCCCTCGGCAATCACACCTACTCTCACCCTGATTTCCAGACCACCTCGCTCGATCGCTATGAAGACGAAACCATTCGCGGCGAAGTCGTAACCCGCGCACTGATGTCAGCCGCCGGACAGAAAGAAAAATACTTTCGCCACCCGTTTCTAAACACTGGCCCCACCGCCGAAGCCAAATCCGCCTTCGAAGCCTTCCTCAAAAACCGCGGCTATCGCATCGCGCCCGTCACGGTGGATCCCTCCGACTACATGTTCAACGATATTCTCGGCGAATCAGCCGAAAAGAAGGACGAAGAACTAGGCGAGAAAGCGAAAAAGGAATACCTCGAATACGCAAACACCGTATTTGCTTACGAAGAGCAGGAATCGAGAAATTTATTTCAGCGCGAAATTCCGCAGGTGCTGCTGATCCACGATAGCGATCTCAACGCCGAGTGCCTGGATGCTCTACTGAAGCAACTCGAAAAGCGCGGCTACAAATTCATCTCGCTCGACGACGCCCTAGCCGATCCCGCCTACGCGACGCCCGATCTTTTTGTGGGCGGCGTAGGCATCTCATGGCTAACGCGCTGGAAGCTGGCCTTCGGCCAAAAGCCCGACTACCAAAATAGCCCCGAGCCCCCAAGTGGGTACAACAAGGATTCGAAGAAATCCGCGCCGCCCACGCCAAGCAGCAATCCTCTCGGTAGCCACGACGACGCCGTATTCGTCGTGGGCCTTGCCTTAGTAGTAGACCTGTCATCCTGAGCGCAGCGAAGGATCTCAGCGTAAGCCGCAAGCACAACGCCCACAAGAGCGCAACTCACGCAATCGCCAGCGGAATCGCCTTCTTCCACTTCCCCTGCGCCTTCAATATCAACTCCACTACTTCGCGAATCGCACCCTCGCCACCCTTCACGGTGGTGACGTAATGCGCAGCCCGCTTCACCTCAAACACCGCGTCACCCACCGCCACCGCCAACCCCACGCGCTGCAGAATCGGCAAATCCGGAAGATCGTCTCCCACATAAGCCACTTCCTCATCCGTCACTCCGGCCCGCACCAAAATCGCCTTGTACGACTCCAATTTCTTCGGCTGCCCCTGTATCACAAATTCCATTCTCGACTCGCGCGCCCTCCGCGCATTCGCAGGCGAATCGCGCCCGGTAATAAATCCGGTTCGAATCCCCATGATGCTAGCCAACGTGATCCCCGCGCCGTCATGCGCATTAAACATCTTCATCTCAGCCACACTATTATCCGGGAACGTCTGCAGGCACACCCACCCAGGCGTCATCGTCCCGTCCACGTCCATCAATAGAACCCGGACCGGTTTCGCCCGCCGCATCACCTTCGCCGGAAATTTAATTTCTTTAATCGCCATTTCAAATCACCAAACGCGCTTCCCGCCCTTGACCGGGTACCCACGACGACGCCGTCCTCGCCGTGGTGTTTTGACTGCGACTAAATCTCAATCTCAAAACAACTGCAACGTCCACAAATCATGAATATGCACCACTCCCTCAAACCGCCCCTCCCCATCCACCACAATCACCGACGTAATCTTCCTCTCTTCCATCAACCGCAGCGCGCTCGCCGCCAATTCCGTCCGACGCAAAGTCACCGGATCGCGCGTCATACAATCCGCAGCCGTCAATTCCAGCACGTTCTGCTGCCTCTTCTGCATCACGCGCCGCAAATCCCCATCCGTAATCAACCCGAGCAGCCGCCCATTCGCTTCCGTCACCGCCGTAAGTCCCAGCCCCTTCCGGCTCATTTCATAAATTACGTCGGGCATCTTCGCCGTCGGAAGCACGCGCGGCGCCTTCTCCCCCGCATGCATCAACGCTTCCACGCGCCGCAGTTTCTTCCCAAGCCGCCCACCCGGATGCAGCGCCGCAAAATCCTCTTCCTTGAATCCGCGCCGGTCGAGCAACGAAATCGCCAGCGCGTCACCCATCGCGAGCGCCGCAGCAGTCGAAGCCGTCGGCGCAAGATTCAGCGAACACGCCTCTTCCTTCACCGCGATGTCGAGCACCACGTCGCTAGCGCCCGCCAGACTCGAACGCGTCTTCGCGGTCAGCGCAATCAGTCGAATCCCCATCCGCTTCACCGATTCGAGAATCTCGACAATCTCTTCCGTCTCGCCACTCGTAGAAATCGCCAGCATCACGTCTTCCGCCGTCAACGCCCCCAAATCACCATGCAACGCATCCGCCGCATGCAGAAAAATCGAAGGCGTCCCCGTGCTCGAAAATGTCGCCGATATTTTTCGTCCTATTAATCCGGACTTGCCAAGCCCGGTAACAACGACGCGCCCCTTGCACCCATACAAAAGCTCCACAGCTTTTTCGAATTGCCCGTCAAGCCGCTCGATTAACCCCGCAATGGCTTCCGCCTCAATTCGCAGCACTCGCTTCGCAGTAGCCAGCGCAGACTTCGCATGATTCCCCGCCTTCGCTGCCTTCATCGAGCTAGCCGAGCGGGCCATCAAACGTCCCACTTTCTCACAAGCGCCCCAAGCACCACGATCTTTTCCATCAACCCCCGAAATTGCCCCAATGGCAACGCATTCGACCCATCCGAAAGCGCCTTCCCCGGATTGTCATGCACCTCGAGAAAAATTCCATCCACGCCTGCCGCCACCCCCGCCCGCGCCAGTGGCTCAATAAACTCCGGCTGCCCCCCGCTCGATTTCCCTTCACCGCCCGGAAGCTGCACCGAATGCGTCACGTCAAACACCACCGGATACCCAAATTTCCGCATCATCGGAAACGACCTCATATCCACCACAAGATTCTGATACCCAAACGAGTTCCCGCGCTCCGTAAGAATGATTTTCTCGTTTCCCGTGCTCGCCACTTTCTCCGCCGCATTCTCCATCTCCGCAGGCGAAAGAAATTGCCCCTTCTTAATATTCACCACGCGCCCCGATTTTCCCGCCGCCACCAGCAAATCCGTCTGCCGCGAAAGAAACGCCGGAATCTGCAAAATATCGCACACCTCCGCCGCCGCCTCCACCTCCGACGCCTGATGCACATCCGTAAGCACCGGCAACCCGGTCTTCTTTTTAATCTTCGCCAAAATCTTCAGCCCGTTCTTCAATCCCGGCCCGCGATACGACGAAACCGAAGTGCGATTCGCCTTGTCATACGAAGCCTTGAAGATATAAGGCACGCCAAGCTCTGTAGCCACCGCCCCCAATTTCTGGGCCATCATCAACGCATGCCCCTCGCTCTCAATCACACAAGGCCCAGCAATCAGAAACAGCGGTGCCCCCGCACCGAATTTAATTTTCCCGACCGAAAATGTACGCGAAGACGCCATTTTGCGATTCCTGAATTCCGCCAATCAATTCCGCAGCCGCTATATCAAACGTCTTGCGTCCGTCTTGCGTTCCGTCTTACGTTCCCTCTTGCGTTCCGCCTTACGTCAGGGCACGGCTTCAGCCGTGCCGAAAGACCCGAACCAAGGAAAGCGGCTTCAGCCGCTGAGGGCACGCCTGAAACTTCGCGCCCTTCAAATACTCGGCTCACGTTTCCGGAACGCACCAGCCTATGCAGGTTCCGCCGTATTTGCAATCCCCGCGCGCTCGAACCGGCTAAAATAGCCGACCATGAAAAGATCTAGGCAAGATGCCGCAGCGAATAGATTCAACGAGCTGGACTTTCACGACGATGGGTTACTAAGCATCAAGATTCTTCCCCCTCGCGCCCCGAATAATCTCGCGCAAATCCGGATTGAATTTAAGGACGACTCGACTGGCGCCACAAAGCTCCTCTCCTTTGATGCCTGTGCGAACTTTCGTTTCAACGCAGATTTCGACGTTTTAGCCGATAACTGGCGCCCCGGAAACACGGAGGCTTCGATTGCGAAGACCGATATTAAGAAACTGAAGGAATTCGTCTTAGTCCAAATGCCACACTGGCGGACAACCTACATGCCTCCTCAGCCCAAGAACAAACCAATCAAAAAGAAACTTAGAAACATTCGGAGCTATATCTTGTTTCGAATCGCGTTCTTCGGCGGCACGGCAGAAATATTGGCTAAGAACTACCAGCTTAAAGGTTAAGCCTTAACCACTCCCCCGCTTTCGCAAGCGTATACTGTTTGCTCGATGGCCCACGCCCACAAAGCAGCACCCCCATCTCTCAGCCTCCCGCCCGGCCCCCGCGGCCTCAAGCTTCTCCGCAACTCCTTCACCATGGGCAACGACTGGAGCGGCTTCCTCTCCCGCTGCGCGCGCGAATATGGCGACGTCATCTACTTCCGCTTCCTCAACGTCCCTATCTGCCTCGTTGTGCATCCCGACGGCATCGAGAAGATTCTCGTTAAGAACCAAGAAAATTTCCTCAAGGCGCGCGACTACCGCGCCCTCCGCCCCATCCTCGGCAATGGCCTGCTCACCAGCGAAGGCGAATTCTGGCAAGCACAGCGAAAACTCATCCAGCCCGCCTTCCGCCACGAAAACATCGTCACCTACGCGCAGGTCATGACTCAAGCCGCCGCGTCAATGCTCGCAGGATGGAAGCCCGGTGAAACCCGTGACGTCCACGCCGACATGATGGCTCTCACGCTCGAAATTGTCGCCAAATCGCTCTTCGGCTCCGACGTTTCAGAACACGCGCGCGGCATCGGTCATGCCATGGCCATCGTTATGGATCTCTTCATCTCGCAAGCCAATTGGGCTTTCGTGCTCCCGGATCGCATCCCCATCCCCAAAAGCAGACGCCTCCGCCAATCCATAAAACATCTCAACGATGTGGTCTATAAATTGATTCGCGACCGGCGAAAAGCCCCCGTCGGCGACGACCCAACCGCCGGCAGCGACCTGCTAACCAATTTGCTCGCGGTAAGAGACGAAGGCGGCGGCCGCATGACCGACGAGCAGTTGCGCGACGAGATCATGACGCTCTTCCTCGCCGGTCACGACACCACCGCGAACACCCTCAGCTGGACCTGGTATTTACTCGCGCAAAATCCCAAGGCAGATGAAACTCTCGGAGCAGAACTTCGCGAAGTGTTGGGAAATCGCGCACCGGTACCAGCCGATCTCCCGCGCCTCCCCTACACCGAAATGGTAATGAAGGAATCGATGCGCCTGTATCCGCCCGCCTGGGGCGTAGGCCGCCGCGCCATCCACGACTACGAACTCGACGGCTACATCATCCCCGCGCGCACCAATCTCTTCCTGCTCCAATGGGTCACCCAGCGCGACGCCCGCTTCTTCCCCGACCCCAAACGCTTCGACCCCGAACGCTGGCGCCACGACCCAATCCGCACCGGCAAAATCCCCCGCTTCTCCTATTTCCCCTTTGGCGGCGGCCCCAGAGTCTGCGTAGGCGCAGGCTTCGCCATGATGGAAGCCACACTACTCCTAGCCACAATCGCCCAAAAATTCCGCCTCACTCTAGCCTCCAATCAATCCATCGAGCCCCTATTCTCAGTAACCCTGCGCCCCAAAAACGGCATCCGCATGCACCTCCACCCCCGCCCCAATTGATTCAGGTAGCCACGACGCCGCCCTCCTCGTCGTGGATCTTGTTCCCGCGGAATTCACATCGTTACCTTCCCATTAGCAAAACAATTCTGCCCCTACCTGAGGTACCACACGGCTCAATCGCTTATTCGCACCACGCACGACAGACGCGATCTCTTGTAGCGCCGGCATCCTGCGGGCTCTTTTATCTTTTCCTCCATTTGAAATTTTCAATTCCCAATTTTAAATTTGAGATGCTCTTTTCTTACTTTCAGAAGCTGCCCTCGTTTCTGCCTTGTAGGTCACGCCTTCAGGCGTGACATAACGACAAAGCCATGCGCCCCTCTACCGCTTGCGCCGCTTCACCCGCGCAACCCGGGGCCGGATGTACTGCCATTCGCAGTCCGGTCGATAAAATTTCCCAACAACCGCCCCGCTCCAACCGACAATCTCAGGAATGTCCGTCAAATCGATTTCACTGTCAGGCCGTGCAAGCTGTGCTCTCAGTTCCTTTTTCTTCTTTTTAGAGAGTTTTTTCATAGAGAGCGCATTCGCTCTGGGTAGTGTGCGCCAAAGCTACTCGTACCGAAGCGCAACCATCGGGTCGACACGCGTAGCTCGCCGCGCAGGAATATAGCAGGCAAGAAAAGCCACTGCGCTCAGAATCACACTCACAACAACAAGTGTCACCGGGTCGCTAGCCCGCACACCGAATAACATTTTCGCGAGCAGTCGCGTAAGCCCGAGTGACGCGGCGAGACCAATTGCAACTCCCAAGAATGTCAGGCGTGCACCGTCGCCCAGAATGAGTCGCAGCACGTCGCTTCGTTGCGCCCCCAGCGCCACCCGCACCCCAATTTCACGCGTGCGCTGAGTCACCAAATACGAAATCACGCCATACACCCCGGTGGCTGAGAGCACAAGCGCCAGCGCCGCGAAAATGCTCAAAAGAATCATCGTAAATCTCTGATTTGCGATCGACTTCGAAAGGAGTTCGTCCATCGGCTGGAAGTCGAAGAGCACCTGATCAGGATCGAACTGTTTGGAGGCCGCACGAATCGAACCCACTGAGGCCAGCGGCGTTGTGGATGTACGGGCAACCATGGTCATACCAGTGAAGAGTGCGACGACCTTGTCCGGCATCTGGCCAATAGCGAAATAGAATTGTCCTTCGCGGTCTTGTCGTTCGGTATCGCTCGGTCCGGTCTGCCTTGTGTGACCGACGATCCCGACGATTTCCGACCGCACCAAGGGCCCCATGAGATCGGTGTCGATCTGCTTGCCGATGGGATCTTCGTTCGGGAAAAACTCACGTGCAAAATTCTCATCGATTACGACGACACTGCGCGAGTTTTCAGTATCCTCGGGAGAGATAAACCGTCCGCGCAAGAGCGGAATTCCCATCGCTTTCAGGTAATCAGGTTGGACGGCGTACCAGATTCCAATACTCATTTCGTTCTGCGAAGCAGGCTTGGGCTTCCCTTCGATCCAGAACGGCATTTGTGCTCCGCCGTCCACCGGGAGAGCGCCGCCAACGCCGGATGCCGCGACGATTCCCGGCGCGGATTCAACGTTTGCCGTAGCATCATGCAGCGCTTGACGCTGCAAGGGAGCACTACTTCGCCGGGTGGGGGAGAAGGTAAGACCGAACGCCAGTACATGCTGCGACTCGAATCCCGGATTCACTTTCCACATTTCTACTAGGCTGCGAATCATCAGGCCCGCCCCGGCCATCAGGACGATCGAAGCCGCCAATTCGATGATCACGAATACGGACTGAAATCGGTTGCGAGTGCCGCTCAAGCTTCGGCCCGCCGCTTTTAGCGCGACGGAAATATCATCGCGGTCTGCCTTGAGAGCGGGCGCCAAGCCGAAGAAGATTCCGGTGAGAAGCGCCGCTCCAACCGTGAATAGTAGTACGGGCGTGTCGAGCCTAATTTCTTCGATGCGCGGGAAGAGTGCAGGCAACATTGCGACGACGGCTTTCTGACTCGTATAAGCGATTACAATTCCCAGAACTCCAGCGCTAAGCGCCAGCAAGATACTCTCAGTAAGAAGCTGCCGAACCAATCGCAGCCGGCCCGCACCTAGGGCACGACGGACTGCGAACTCCCGCGACCGGGACGTGGAGCGCGCGAGAAGCAGGTTCGCAACGTTTGCACAAGCGATTAGCAAGACACAGCCGACCGCTCCCATCAGAAGCAGTAGAGTTTTGCGGACATCGCCGACGGTATCTTCCTTGATGGGCACGAGGTTAATCCCAGACCCCTTGGCAATCTCCGGGTAGGCGGCGACTAGGTCACGAGCGATGACGTCCATGTCCGCGCGAGCCTGCGCAATACTGACGCCTGGCTTGAGGCGCGCCGACGCATAAGTACCCATATGGACCTTGCGATCTCTGAATACGGGCTGGGCATATCGGTTTATGGACAAGAACACGTTTGCGACGGTCGGCCCTAAGAACGGTAAGTGCGATGGCACCACACCGATAACGGTGTAACTCTCGCCGCTCAGATTCAGCGACTTGCCCAGAATCTTTGGCGAGGAATTGAATCGGCTCCTCCAAAGGTCATCTCCAATCACGACGACCGGTGAAGCGCCGAGCCTGTCCTCCTCGGGAAGAAAAGTGCGTCCGAGGAGAGGCCGAATATTGAGCATGTGGAAAAAGTCGGCGGAGACCCTTTGGCCTTCGAGCCGTTGCGCGTCACCGTCACCTAGCAGACTGCAAATAACGTAATAATAGGCCGCGATTGACAAGAACGAATGGTTCTGTCGCTGCACATCCAGAAAATCAGGGAATGAGAACGGGAACTTCTGATCCTCGGGCGTAGTCCAGTACACGTCCACAAGCTGCTCTGGATTTTCATACGGCATGGGCTTTATCAGCACGGCGTGGACGACGGAGAAGAGCGCCGTGTTAGCCCCGATGCCCAGCGCGAGGGTGAGAACGGCGATTCCGGCGAAGCCAGGATTCTTCGCAAGGATTCGCAGACCGTAGCGGATGTCTTGCCAGAAGACCGACATCGGCCTCCCTCAAGTCAGGTGTTTGCGCGGAAATCATCTCAGAATTGTCACGAATTGGCATTTCAAAGTTCGGGCGCCCTCCCAAATTCGAACGTTTTCCACAGGCTTGCGTAGTTCTACGGATACCCAAACCCTAAAATCCGCGCTACCATTCCCCGTTTTTATATGACGACACTAACGTCACTATCGGTCGCGACTCTGACACCGGAGGGAGAGATACCGCCCTCTCGGTCCCGCTCAACCATGCACGATCGCGCGAAAACCGCCAAATTTCTAATCGCAAATCTGGAATCAGAATTTCGCCCAACTCACAGAAAACTCAGCCCTCTAAGAATTTCTAATCGCAAATATTTGCGTGTTTTCGGTTCCGATTCAACTCTGGATTTCGGCGTGCTCGGCACCCATCACTCACCCCTCGTCACTGCACTCTTAAGCTACGGTTCCGCGATTAAAATACGCCGTAACTCGCTGAAAACATGAGCCCGAGGCCACTTCTGATCGGCGGTAAAAGGGGAGGACAAGAACGCGCCATCGAGGCTCGCCGTGACCTTTTCACTAGTCACAAGTCACGAATTACGAGTCACAGAATTTCAATCAGCGGGATCAGCGGCGGAAACGCGCTTATCAGCGCCTACGCCAAGTCGCGCGCGGCGATTCTCGAGGCTGGCGCGCACGAACGCGGCAAAAAGCGGATGTGGGGCAAGAGGCTTCGATTTGAACTCAGGATGAAACTGGCAGCCAACGAACCAGGGATGATCGGGCACTTCGACAATTTCGACGTACACGCCGTCAGGCGTCCGGCCGGTGATGCGGAAACCAGCGCGCGTCAGCGTCTGCTCGTACTCGCAATTAAATTCGTAGCGATGGCGGTGGCGCTCAGAGATTTCGAGCGTGCCGTACGCTTTATGCGCAAACGAGCCGGGCTCGAGTTTGCACGGCCACGCACCGAGCCGCATCGTCCCGCCCATCTCGTCTACGCCGAGCAGCTCGCGCAATTTGTAAATCACGCGATTCGTGGTCGAAGGATCGAACTCCGTGCTATCGGCATTTTCAATGCGCGAAACCTGCCGCGCATATTCGATCGTCGCGCACTGCATGCCAAGGCAAATCCCAAAGAACGGAATTTTCTTCTCGCGCGCATAAGTGATCGCCTGCACCATCCCCGCAATGCCGCGCTTTCCGAATCCGCCAGGAACGAGAATCCCATCGGCGTGGCGAAGCAGCCTGTCAGCCGAGGCCGGCGAATCAAGATCCTCTGCTTCGATCCATTCGAAGACCACGCGCTGCCGATTCGCAAGGCCGCCATGAACCAGCGCCTCGCGCAAACTTTTGTAAGCGTCCTCGAGCTGCACGTACTTGCCGACCACGCAGATGTGCACCTCTCCCTGCGGATGCTCGAGCGTCTCGAGCACCGCCAGCCAGCGGCTCAAATCGCGCGGCGGCGCTTCCAGCTTCAACAATCGGAGAATCTGCTCATCGAGCCGCTCGGCCGCAAGCGACATCGGCACCTCATAAATATTCTTAACGTCGGGCGCGGATATCACGCACGACTCGTGCACGTTGCAGAACAGCGCGATTTTGCTCTTCAAATCGCTGCCCAGCTGCCGGTCGCTGCGGCAAATCAGAATATCGGGCTGAATTCCAATGCTGAGCAATTCCTTCACGCTGTGCTGCGTCGGCTTGGTTTTCAGTTCGCCGGCGGTGGGGATAAACGGCACCAGCGTGAGATGAACGAACAGAACATTCTCCGAACCCATCTCCAGGCGCATCTGCCGGATCGCTTCCAGGAACGGAAGCGACTCAATGTCGCCCACCGTGCCTCCAACTTCCACGATCACCACGTCAACCGCATCCGCAACCTTGCGGAAAGCAGCTTTAATCTCGTCGGTAACGTGCGGAATCACCTGCACCGTCTTTCCGAGATAATCGCCGCGCCGTTCTTTCGCGATAATCGATTCGTAGAGGCGGCCGGTGGTCCAGTTATGGTCGCGCGTTAGATGCGAATTTGTGAAGCGCTCGTAGTGCCCCAGGTCCAGATCGGTCTCCGCGCCGTCGTCGGTCACAAACACTTCGCCGTGCTGATAGGGCGACATCGTGCCAGGATCGACGTTCAGATACGGATCGCACTTCTGGAGGGTGACTTTAAGACCGCGGCTTTCGAGGAGACAACCGATGGAGGCAGCGGCGACGCCTTTGCCTAGGGAAGATACTACACCGCCGGTTACAAAGATGTATTTCGGGGCGGCCCGCAAAGCGCTCGAATTCCTCCGCTGGAATCGGCGTACTCGACATTATGTTCGGAAACGCGCCGCGTGTCAAATCGCGTTCAGAAATTATTTTCTCGCTGCGCGAATGGCAGAGCTTCAGGACGCAGCGCGCTCCTGCAGAATTTTTTCCACGCGCTGAATGTCCGCAGGCACATCCACGCTGATCGCATCGTAGTCCGTTTCCACGCCGCGAATCCGGAAACCATTCTCCAGCCACCGAAGCTGCTCAAGTTGTTCCACCGCCTCGAGTTCCCCCGGCGGAAGCGTAGGAAATTCGAGCAAAGCCTCGCGACGGAAAGCGTACAGGCCCACATGCTTCCAATGGTGCGGCGCAGCCTCCGCCTTGTTGTCACGCACCCACGGAATCGGCGCCCGCGAAAAATAAAGGCAGTTCCCGTCGAAATCGCGCACTACTTTCACGATATTCGGATCCATCACGTCATTCGCCTGCGTAATCGCCGTGCAGGGCGTCGCAATCTGGATAGAAGCGTCCTCAATCATTTCGGAGACCAAGCCATCAATTGTCCCGGGGTCGATGAGCGGCTCGTCTCCCTGGATGTCCACGTAGATCTCGGCTTCCAGGTGGGCGGCGACTTCTGCCACACGATCGGTGCCGCTGCGATGGTCACGCCGGGTGAGCACGGCTTCGCCGCCAAATTCCTCGACAGCCTTCTTGATGCGGTCATCATCGGTGGCCACCACCACCCGCGCCAGATGCGCGGCTCCCCGGACTCGCTCCACCACGTGCTGGATCATGGAGCGCCCGGCAATCGAAGCCAAAGGCTTGCCCGGCAGGCGGGTAGAGGCGTAGCGGGCAGGAATTACGGCGAAAACCTTCACGTTCGAGCCGGTGTTTTGCGTGGCCATAGGCTATGCAGTGGGCGACCGTCAACCCTTTCTCCTGAAACTGAGTCTAACACCATGCGCTGGGGTGCGCGGCAGGCAGAAGTGGCAGGCAGACAAGACGACTGGCCCGGGACACACCTAGCTGGAAACACAATTTCACTGCTTGTTTTCGAAAAGCACGGTGATACAATTTCGGCCAGTACAGGCCATCGGGGGCATCCTTGAAATACCGCGCGACGCAGCCCGGAGCAAGATGGGGGCTCGCGGCAGTTTGTGCGGTAGGAATCCTCTTAGCGGCTCCACTCTTCACAACTCCAGTTTGGGCTCAGAACGAAGCGCCGGGTCCGGTTAAACCCGCTCGCACAGAAAAACCCGGCAAAAAACTCAAAACTGAAACGGAAATGACCTTGGTCAACGTGACCGTGACGGACCCGTATGGTCGCCTGGTCACCGGGCTCGAACAGGACGCGTTCCGCATCTTCGAGGACAGCACCGAGCAGGAAATTGTCCGGTTCTCGAGCGAGGACGTGCCCATTTCGATCGGCGTGATTTTCGATATGAGCGGCAGCATGACCGACAAGATCGATAAGTCGCGCCTGGCGGCGGTGCAATTCTTCCGGACGGCAAATCCGCAGGATGAATTTTTCCTTGTGGATTTCAACGATCGCGCGGAACTGGTGAGCTCGTTCACCGGAAGCGTCGAGGAACTCCAAAACCGGCTGATGTTCACTGCGGCAAAAGGCGAAACGGCGCTCTTCGACGGAATTTACCTGGGCCTCAGCCAGATGAAAGGAGCACACAACACAAAGAAGGCGTTGCTCATCATATCCGACGGGGGCGATAATCACAGCAGGTACACGCTGAACGACGTTCGCAACTTTATAAAGGAAGCGGACGTACAGATTTTCGCGATCGGGCTCTATGACCCAACCGGTGGCCGCACGCCGGAAGAGGCAAGCGGGCCTTCCCTGCTAAGCGATTTAACCGCCATGACCGGCGGCCGGACATTTGTGGTGAACCAGATTGCGGATCTGCCGGACATTGCTTCGAAAATCAGCATGGAGTTGCGCAACCAATATGTCGTGGGATACAGGCCGAGCGATCATGCGCACGACGGCAAGTGGCGCAAGATCAAGGTCAAGCTGCACCCTCCAAAGGGACTTCCCCCCCTCACCGTCTATGCAAAAACGGGCTATTTTGCGCCCGGCCACTAAAAGTTATCGTTCTGCAATTTTCTTTCTAGCGTTTGCCTGTTTTTGCCTGTGGGCACCGCGCGTTCGCGCGCAGGGAGCAATTCCCGGCCCGCCGCCGCCGCAAAACCCGGGACAGCAGAAAGGCGTCATCAAGGCCAACGTCGATCTCGTGGTGCTGCACGCCACCGTGGATGACGAAAAAGGCGAATTTGTCGGGGACCTGAAGCAGGACAATTTTCGCGTCTTCGAAGACAAAGTGGAGCAGAAGATTTCGCTCTTCTCGCGCGAAGACATTCCCGTGACGATGGGCCTGGTGATCGACAATAGCGGCAGCATGCGGGAGAAGCGCGCGCAAGTGAATGAAGCGGCGCTTACGTTCGTGAAAACAAGCAACCCGCGCGACGAAGCATTCGTTGTGAATTTTAACGACGAGTATTATCTCGACCTGAATGAAGACTTCACCAGCGATCAGAAGGAATTGAACGAAGCGCTTTCGCGCATTGATTCACGCGGCAGCACCGCGCTCTACGATGCGATCATCGGTTCGCTCGACCACCTGAAAAAGGGACACAAGGACAAGCGCGTCCTGCTCGTAATCACTGACGGCGACGATGACGCCAGCCGGAAATCCTTTGAGTACACGATCAAGGTAGCGGAGCAATCGGACGCTGCCATTTACGCGATCGGCGTCTTCAGCGAGGACGATCGCAAGCACAGCAAGGGCATGGTGCGGCACTCGAAAAAGATTCTAACGGAGCTTGCGACGGCCACCGGCGGCCTCGCATATTTCCCCGACAACCTCGAACAGGTGCAAGCGATTTGCGCCCAGGTGGCGCGCGACATTCGGAATCAATATGAGCTGGGCTACTACCCGAGCAACACCGCCAAGGACGGCACGTTCCGCACTGTGCAGGTCCAAGTGGTGGCGCCAAAAGGCCACGGAAAACTAGCGGTCAGGACTCGGGCCGGCTACTACGCGCAGAAGGCTTCGCAAGGCCAATAAAATTGCAGTAAAAGATTTGCCCGCGCCGTTCTCCCGGTGCGATTACCTCGAAACCAATTCCAAAAAGCTGGTCCCGTGTGGTATTTCTCCGCCGAAATTTTCAGCAACCGTTTGCCCCATGTCCGCAAGTGTCGAGCGCGTACCCAGCTTCCGGCCGAACGCGGACCGCGGCGTGTAAGCCAGGATCGGAACGTATTCGCGGGAGTGATCCGTGGTGGGATTCACTGGATCCGGATCGCAACCGTGATCCGCGGTGATGATCAATAAATCAGACGGCTTCAAGAGGTCGAGGAACGGCCCGAGCTGCTCGTCAAATTGCTCGAGTGAGCGCGCGAATCCCTCTACATCTTTGCGATGGCCGTAGAGCATGTCGAAATCAACCAGATTGGCGAAGATCAATCCCGCCGGGCGTTGCGCGATCGCTTCGGTGAGCTTAGCCATCCCATCGGAATTATTCTTCGTCGTAACGTAGTCGGGCACACCACGGCCGTTATAGATGTCGTGAATTTTTCCCACGCCGAATACGGGCGTGCCGCGCTCGGCGAGAACATCCATCAACATCGGCTTGGGCGGCTCGACAGCGTAATCGTGGCGGCGCTCGGTGCGCTGAAAATTGCTTGGCGGCCCGGCAAACGGGCGCGCGATCACGCGTCCCACGCGATTGGGCCCGTCAAGAATCTTCCTCGCGATTTCGCACATGCGATACAGCTCTGCGATGGGAATCACGTCTTCGTGTGCGGCGACTTGAAAAACGCTGTCGCCGGAAGTGTAGACAATCGGGAAGCCGGTGGTGACGTGCTCGAGGCCCAGCTCCTTGATGATTTCGGTTCCCGACGCCGGCTTGTTGCCTAGGGTGCGGCGGCCGATCTGGCGCTCGAACTCCGAAATCACATACTTTGGAAAGCCATTTGGATAAACCGGGAAGGCCTGGTCGAGCCAGACGCCGGCCATTTCCCAATGCCCAGTGGTGGTGTCTTTCCCTGGGGATTTTGTGGCGCCTTTTCCATAACTTGCAGCGGGATGTTCCGGAGGAGTTATGGATTGAAGCGGAGCAATATTGCTGATGCCGAGCCGCTGAAGATTTGGAATTCGCAGCGGACGGGAGCGAGCAATGTGGCCGAGCGTGTCGCGGCCAACGTCTCCATAGTCGTTCGCGTCCGGCAATTCGCCGATGCCCACGCTGTCCAGCACAATCCAGATAATGCGGTCAAACCTCGGACTTTCGGATGTCATCGCGGCCCCGTCTAAGAACTAACACAGAACCGGCGCGAAAGGCGAGAGTTCGAGTTGCGGCTGCGTGGAAATTTCTATTGCGCGGGCGGAAGCCAGATGTCCTGCTCAACGTAGGCCATGAGCGGCGTACCCGCGGGGATCTGAACTTCTTTGCCGTGCTTGATCAATCCGATGGGGCCGAAAAGCACGGTGAGGGCTACGGTGGCACCGACTTTACTATCGCCTTCCCGGCCTTTCGTGCCTCGAAGGCGGACGTGGTTATCGGGCACAGTTAAGTATTGCAGTTGAATATTTAGTTCGCCGCCTTTCCCCATCATTCCGGCGCGATGGGCGTGAGAGACGATCGCTGTGGCATGCGCACCCTTTGGTATAACGATGGTCTGGCCGACCTTCACGTCGTCATCGAGGAGGAATTCGACCAGATCGTTTTCGTTGGCTGTTTTCGAACTCAGATCACTGGCAAATTTCAGCGCCACTTCGGTCCCCTCGCGAATCAAGCAGCCTCTCGTGGCGCTGCATACTCTCCTCAGTGGGTCGGGATTTGTGCTGTCGTCAGGCGGCGCAGACGCGCCGTGAAGTGCCTCGACCGAGCCAGACGGCTTGCGGCCCTGGGCGGATAGCATCGCTTCCATCACGGATGCGTCCACTCCCGCGTTCTTCAGGTCGAGGAGCGCCTGCGCGGAAACGTCGAAATCGGTTTGGTTGGCTTCGATCGCTTTAACAATGATGGACGAAGCGAGCGCTTGCTTGGTCATATCAATGACGTCTTGATTCGTCAGCGGCTTTCGCGTTTGAGCATTCGAGATGGAGGTGTGCATGACAAAGAACATCAGCGCGAGGAACGGGGAGAGGTGGCGGATTTTCACGTGGTGGAACCCTCCAAAGATTCGCATCGGTGATTCAGTATAAGCGGTTGAGCCGCTACAGTATTCCCAAATAGGTGTATTTGTCGAATGATTAACTGATTGCAAAACGGGCGATTCGTGAGATGGGCTGGCCAAAAGCGAGGTTTTGGGCCGTTTGCCCAGCTTGACGAAAGGGCGTATAATTTTTTGTTTACGCACATGGCCAAGAACCCCACAGACAAGGCGGCACTCGCAAAGGCGCTCCGCGGGCCGGACACCACGGTAAGGACGGGTGCCGCGACGATCCCGGGCGACATCGAGGAGATCCGCGTCCGGGGAGCTCGGGTTCACAACCTGAAGAACCTCGATTTCACGATTCCTCACAATGCCATCACGGTGGTTACCGGCGTTTCAGGCTCGGGCAAGTCCAGCCTGGCGTTTGACACGCTGTATGCCGAGGGACAGCGCCGGTATATCGAATCGCTTTCGGCTTACGCGCGGCAATTTCTCGAGCGCATCGAGAAGCCGGACGTTGACGAAATTACCGGTATCGCGCCGGCCATTTCGATCCGGCAGAAGAATTCGACGCGGAATCCGCGGTCGACGGTGGCGACAGCGACGGAAATCTACGATTACCTGCGGCTGTTGTATGCGCGCGTGGGTCATACGTTCTGCCTGAACTGCGGCGAAGAAGTGCGCAAGGACACGCTGGACGAAATTGCGGCGCGCGTCCTGGCGTTGCCCGCGGGCCGGCGATTTTATGTCCTGTATGAACTGAAGCTGACGCCAGAGACGCCTGCGCCCGGGACGAAACCAAAAAAGCAGGCTCGCCCAGGGCCCGAAGCGATTCGCCAGGCTCTGGTGAATTTGCGTAAGCGAGGATTCAACCGGCTTTATCAGGACGGCCGCGTCTTTGAATTTTCAACGCCTGAAGATCTGCTGGACATGGATTTCTCGAAGCCGGCGTACGTGCTGGTGGACCGGCTGGTTCTCGGGCCGGAAATTCGTTCGCGGCTGATGGATTCGATTGAGATTTGTTACCGCGAAGGCCGCGGCGAAGCGATTCTCGAATTCGTTCCTGAGGCGCCGGCCTCGGAAGCGGATTCGGCTACTGCCGTAGGAACAAGCGCGGGCACGAGCGAACCTGCCCCGCGCAGCGCCGCTGCGCCGGAACGCCTCGTCTTCAACGAGCGCTTCGATTGCAAAAAGTGCGGAGCGACCTATCAAGAGCCGGAGCCGCGCCTATTCTCTTTCAACAATCCTTACGGCGCCTGCCCGCGCTGCCAGGGCTTCGGCAACACAATTGATTTCGATCTCGATCGCGTGGTGCCGGACAAAAGCAAATCGCTCGCCGATGGCGCAATCGAACCCTGGACGAAGCCTCGCTACCGGCAGCTGGCGATGGATATGCGTTCATACGCGCGCGACAAAGGAATTCCGCTGGATGTTCCGTTTCGCCAACTAAGCGCCGCGCAACGTGACGCGATCATCGAAGGCGACCGCAAAGCAGATTTTCCCGGCGTAAAAGGATTTTTCAGCTGGCTGGAACGCAAGAAATACAAATTGCACGTGCGCGTTTTCCTGAGCCGTTATCGCGGCTACGCGCTCTGCCCTGACTGCCGCGGCACGCGACTGCGCGCCGAAGCTCGCGCGGTGAAAATCGCGGGGCGCTCGATCACCGAAGTTTGTCAAATGACGGTAAAAGAAGCGCGCCCGTTCTTCCAGGCACTGCAACTAACCGCCGCGGAATCCACAATCGCCGACAAGGTTCTCGAAGAGATTCAACTGCGATTGCAATTCCTTGATGAAGTGGGTCTCGACTACCTCACGCTCGACCGGCTGACGTCGACTCTGTCAGGCGGCGAAGCTCAACGCATCCAGCTCGCCACCTCGCTCGGTTCGCATCTGGTGGGCGCGCTGTACGTGCTCGATGAGCCTTCGATCGGTTTGCACCCGCGCGATACCGACCGACTGATTCGCATTTTGAAGGGCTTGCGCGATCTGGGCAACACGCTGGTAGTAGTGGAGCACGATCCCGAGACGATTCTCGCCGCCGATCACATTCTCGATCTGGGTCCTGGCGCAGGCGAACACGGCGGCAAGTTGATCTTCGCCGGCTCGCGCGAGCAATTGCTGGCCGATCCCGATTCGATCACGGGCCGTTATTTGCGCGGCGATCTGAAAATCAGTGTGCCGGCGCGGCGCCGAAAGCCGCAGGGGAAGTTTCTGAAAATCACCGGCGCGCACAGCCACAATTTGCAAAGCGTGGATGTGATGATTCCTCTCGGCGTGCTCGTGGCGGTGACGGGCGTGAGCGGATCGGGAAAATCCACGCTCGTTTACGACGTGCTGTACAAAGCGCTCGAAGCCAAGCGCACCGGCGGAAATTATCGTGAATTCTGCGATCGCCTCGAAGGCGACTCGGCGCTTACAGCGATTGAAATGGTGGACCAATCGCCGATTGGGCGCACGCCGCGCTCGAATCCGGCTACATACCTGAAGGCCTTCGACGCGATTCGCGAAATCTTCGCGGGGATGCCGGAAGCGAAAAAGCGCGGGCTCACGGCAGGACATTTCTCGTTCAATATTCCCGGCGGCCGCTGCGAAGCGTGCCAGGGCGATGGAACGGTGACGGTGGAGATGCGTTTTTTGGCCGACGTGGAACTGGTGTGCGAAGAGTGCCGCGGGACACGTTACAAAAGCAGCGTTCTCGACGTGACATTCAAAGAAAAAAACATCCATCAGGTGCTGCAAATGACGGCTCGCGAGGCGCTCACCTTTTTCGCCGCCTATCCGAAAGTGACCTCAAAGCTGCGGGTGCTCGACGAAGTGGGACTCGGTTATCTGCGGCTCGGGCAATCTGGCACTACGCTATCCGGCGGCGAAGCGCAACGCTTGAAACTGGCGGCGCATCTTACGCGGCAGGAGAACACCGGCATCCTGTATATTTTTGATGAGCCGACGACGGGGCTGCACTTCGACGATATTCAAAAGCTGCTGACCGCGTTTCGCAAATTGATTGACGGCGGAGCTTCGGTGCTGATCATCGAGCACAATTTGGATGTGATTAAGTCCGCGGACTGGATGATTGACCTCGGGCCGGAAGGTGGAGACGCGGGCGGACACGTCGTGGCGGCGGGGACTCCTGAACAAGTGGCGCGGAATTTGCAATCGCATACCGGCAAATTTTTGGCGCGCGCCCTGAATGGACGCAACGGCAATGGTACCAATCACGTAAATTCCGGCGCTTCGCCAAAAACGAACGGATCGGAAAATAATTCCACGGCGCAATGAAGCATCGGGCTGCTGTATGCGACTCTCGATGGATGCGGTTTGCTCTCCTCGCTCTTGTCGGCTTTGCGTTTTGGCTTTTGCCGGCCGCTTCCGCGCAATCCAATACAACCAGGACTCGGATTCACGTTCCAGACGACACGCCTGACCCGGCGCTCGTCGCGGCGCGCGCCGCGATGGATCACAAGGATTATGCGGAGGCGGTTCGGTCGTATAAGCAATATCTGGCGACCAAGCCCGATGACGCGGATGCGCATTTCGATTTGGGCAATGCGTATGCGAGTTTGAAGCAGAACGCGGATGCAAAAACCGAATACGAGAAGGCCATTTCGCTCGATCCCAAGTTGGATGTTGCGTATGTAAACCTGGGAATCACGCTGCTGGAGTCCGACGCAGCTGCGGCTATCGAGCCGCTTCAAAAAGCTGCCGAACTTCTTCCGAAAGAGGCGCGTCCGCAGTTTTTATTGGGGTGGGCTTATGAGCGATCCGGGAAACCGGACCTCGCGATTGAGCACTATCAAGCCGCAGAGAAGCTTGACGATAAGAATTCCGATGTTCACTTCGCGCTCGGGCGGGTGCTTCTTTCCTCTCATCAACCGGCAGACTCGGAAACAGAATTTCGCGCCGCGATCGCTGCTGATCCTGCGAACGCGCAGGCGCATCTTGGACTTTCGCAAGCGCTCATGGCCGAAAAGAAATACGAGGAAGCGGCGGCCGAGCTCGGGGCATATCTCGACGCGCAGCCCACTGACACCGAAGCTCGCGTTGCTCGAGCGTTGGCGTTCACTAAACTGGGCAAGAACGAGGAAGCGCTTGCCGAACTCGATCGCGCGGCCGGGTCGAATCAGGAATCGCTTTCGGCCCTGAAACTTCGCGGCCAGATTTTATTTCAATTGAAACGCTACGACGATGCGATAGCGGTGCTGGAGAAAACCGCGAAGCTCGCACCGCAGGACCGCGACATTCCCGCGCAGATTGGTCACCTATACCTTGAAAAACGGGCGTATCCAGATGCCGCGCGTGAATTGCTCGTCGCGTTCAAAATGAATCCGCAGTCGAATGACGTGCTCGGAGAGCTCGTAGCCGCTGAATACCTCGGCAAGAATTACGAATCGGCGCTAAAGGCGCTCGATCTTTTGTCGCAGCGGGAGGAACTGCCGGCGGGCACGGTTTTCATCCGCGCCACTTGTTACGATAAACTGGGGCAAGCGACCCAAGCGCTCGACTGGTATCAGAAATTTTTGCAACTGAACAAAGATGAGAACAACGACATGTATTTCGAGGCCACCGCGCGCGTTCGCTTCTTAACTCGCGAGATTAAAGAGAAGAAGAAATAATTCTGTGCTTCGAATCGCTCACATCTCGGCGCTGGCGCTGGCACTCGCACTCGCGATAGCGATGGCGCCCCTCGCGGCGCAGGAATATCACACCACCGAACAATGGCGGGCGAAATATAACCATGAGCCGGATCCCGTTCGCAAGGCCAAGCTGCTGCTGCCGCTGGGCGAATCGGAGTTCAAGGATGCGGAAACTGCTCTCGCAAATGACCAGACCGCCGAAGCGATCGACATTTTAAGGAAGTATCTCGACGAGGCGCAATCCTGCGAGAAAGCCCTCGAAGACAAATTTCCGGACGCGGAAAGACATTCCAACGGTTACAAGCAGCTGCAGATTTCGCTTCGCGAATCCTTGCGGAGGCTGGATGCGATGATCGTGGGGCTTACCGAGGACGACCGCAAGCCTTTCGTCGAAATTCGCAGCCAACTCGACGAAATCGATCGCCATCTGATTCAAATGTTGTTTCCGAAGCAGCCGGCAAATGATGCGGCCGGGAAACCGAAGCGATAGGAGGCGATCATGCGAAGCGCGACGTTCGCGATTGGATTGCTCGTGGCACTGCTAGCGCATTCGGCTCCTCGCTCGACTACGCATTCGCTAATGCCGCCTCAAGAGAGGAAAGATTATCTAAGCGAAGGCGAAGCGAATCAGATTCGCGACGCCTACGAACCCGCCGAGCGTATCGGGTTGTACATGAAGTTCGCCGAGGACCGGCTAAAGAAATTTCAATACGAGCTGAACCGAAAAGTGCAGGATCGCCGGCGCGCCGAAGTGTTAAACAACATGCTGAATGCCTACACAGGCTGTATGGACGACGCTGCCGACCAGATCGCGGTTGGACAGGAGCGGCAGGCAGATATTCATGGCGCGCTCAAGCTGATGAAGTCGAAGGGAAACGAGTTTCTCGACATTTTGGAAAAGCTACAAGAGAAAGGGCAGGAGCTGGACACTTACAAGGACAACCTGCTGGACGCAATCGACGGCACCAAGGATGCGCTTACAGACGTTGACAATGCGCTGAAGACCGCTGCGCCGCCGCCCGTGCGGAGAAGACAATCGTGAAGCGCATCCACGGGCGCTCCCGCCTGGTTCCCGGCGGCGAGCGCATTTTCCAGCGGATCTACACGCGAATTGGCTGCGAAGGCCGGCCGCCTCATTTTGTCGTGGAGTACCATCCTTATGCGGACCTGACGCACACGATTCGCCTGCGCGAAGATACCGCGTATGTGCGCGTTTCGGATTTGTTGCGGGAGGCGCCGCGCGAGGTTTTCGAGGCTGCCGCCGGCATATTGCTTGGACGGCTTTATCGGCGACAGCCCCCGGGTGAATTCCTTGCCGCGTACCGCAAGTACACCTACGCGCACTCTACGCGGCGCAGGCTGTTAGCACTGCGGCAGCGGCGCGCGCGGCGCGTGGAAGATCGCCCGGCGGGCAAGCATCACGATCTCGGGCCGATGTTCGAGCGATTGAACGCGCGTTATTTTGAAAATTCCCTGGTGAAACCACGGATTGGCTGGAGCAACCGCGTCTGGCGAACGCAGCTGGGTTGCTTCGATCCTGCGCTTGAGCAGATCGTGATCAATCGCCAGCTCGACCGGGCCAATGTGCCTGAATATGTCGTTGCGTATGTTCTGTACCATGAAATGCTGCATCTGAAGCATCCGATGCGTTTCGCACGGTGCCGGCGAGAGTCGCACTCGGCGCGGTTTCGGGCGGAGGAAAAGAAATTTCAGGATTATGAGCGGGCGATGAAGTTTCTCAAGACTTTTCCGTCCTATTAGGCCGGCGCCGCGCAACCGCTACTCTTTCGAGAGTTTTTCGATTCTCTTCTGAACTTCCTTCGCGTCCGGCGCGCCGGGCAGCACTTTGAGATATTCCTTGTAATATTTCACGGCCGATTCGTTATCGTGCTTCTTCTCGTAAGCTTTTCCCAACAGCAGGCGCGGCTTTGCGAAGTTAGGACGCTGCTGGATGGCATCAAGAAAACGGTCGATTGCGGCGTCGATATCGCCTTTATGAAGATAGTACATTCCCACTTCGATGTCCTGCTGGGCCGGTAGCGGATTGTAGGTGGCATCCGCTTTGGCTTTTGCTGCGTCAGATGAGATCGCGGGCGGCGCATCTGCGGTGGCGTCTTTGCCGCCATTGTCATTATCCGCACGCGGCTTCTTCGAGCTGGACTCTTGATCTACTGGCGGCGCGTCAGAATCTTGCTCGCTTTGCCCGGTCTGTTGCTGGTTCTGCTGTTGGTTCTGCTGCTGGCTTTTCTGTTGATCTTGCTGACTTTGCTGCTGCCCTTGCTGCTTATCTTGTTGCTGCTGAGCGGGCAAAGCACCAGCGAGAATGAAGAACAGCGAGACGATGAATGCGAGTCGGGTCATGTCGATTCGTGTTGGTTTAGATTCCGTTTGCTATCATGAAAGTTGTCTCGCGAAGCACCAACTAGTGTAACGCCTATCCATGGAACTTCGTGAAAAAGTCGCCAACCTTCCCACGCAGCCCGGGGTGTACCTCTTTCAGGACGCCGGTGGTGCAATTCTGTATGTGGGGAAGGCGCTTTCGCTGCGAAGCCGCGTCCGCTCGTATTTTTTAGACAAAAGCCAGCAGGACGCCAAGACTGGATCGCTTGTTCGCGAGATCGCCGATCTGGAATACATCGTCGTCAACAATGAGAAAGAGGCACTGGCCCTCGAAAACAATCTCATCAAGAAGCATCAACCTAAATTCAATATTCTGCTTCGCGACGACAAAACATATCCCTACATTCAGTACACGGCGTATGAAAAGTATCCACGCGTCTATGTAACGCGCCGCCTGAAAAAGGATGGGTCGATTTATTTTGGACCGTATTTTCCCGCGAACCTCGCGTATCGCATGGTCCATTTAATCCATAAACATTTCCTTGTTCCCTCTTGCACGGTGGACCTCTCGCGCAAACATCCCCGGCCCTGCCTGCAGTATTACATTCACCGCTGCCTCGGCCCTTGCGTTGAAGGACTGGTCACCGACGAGCGTTACGTGGAAGCTGCGCGCGACGTGCGGTTGTTTCTGGAAGGGCGCCGCAATGATCTTTCGCGCAGCCTCGAGCTGCGTATGGCGAGCGCATCGGAAGGCGAACGCTTCGAGGAAGCCGCCGGGTATCGCGATCTTTTGCGCACGCTGGCGGAAATGGAAGAGCGCCAGAAAATCGCGGCTGCGTCGGGCGATGACACGGACGTGATCGCGTGGTACGCCGAGCCGCCGCAAGTGGCAGTGAATCTGTTTCACATTCGCGGCGGGCGCGTGGTGGACCGGCGAGATTTTTACTGGGAAAACCAGGAAGAGTTCAACCCGGCGGAGTTTCTCCCTTCCCTGCTGAAACAACTCTACCTCGACACTGCGTACCTTCCTCGCTGCATTCACACGCCGATTGATTTCGAAGAGCGCGAAGTGCTCGAGGAAGTCCTCAGTGAGCAAGCCAAGCATCGCGTGGAGATTTCCAATCCGCAGCGCGGAAAGAAACACCACTTTCTCGAATTGGTCGAAAAGAATGCGCAGCATTCTTTCGTTCAACGCTTCCGAGTGCTGAAGCCTTCGTCCGCGGCGATCGCCGAGGCGCTCGAATCGGCGCTGGGTCTTCTCGAGCCGCCCAAGCGAATTGAAAGCTTCGACATCTCGCACACGCAAGGCACGGAGACGGTGGCTTCGATGGTGGTGTGGGAAGCCGGACGCATGAAGAAATCTGATTACCGAAAATTCATCATTCGAGGTGAAGCGGCTATTGAAGGCGAAGCCGCGCAGCCCGGCGGATTGCTTCGCGACGATTTTTCCAGCATGCGCGAGGCGGTTGGACGGCGCTATCGCCGATTGCTGGGGGAAGGCAAACCGCTGCCCAGCTTGATTTTGATCGACGGAGGCATCGGCCAGTTGCATGCGGCCGCACAGGCGCTGGAAAAGCTGGAGATCATCAATCAGCCGATGGCCAGCATCGCCAAGAAAGAGGAAACCCTCTACGTGCTGGGACGCGAAGATGAGCCAATCATCCTCGATCGCCACTCGCCCGTGCTGCAACTGATCCAGCAGATTCGCGACGAAACGCATCGGTTCGCAATCACCTTCCACCGGCAGCGCCGATCCAGCCGGCGCCTGCGCACTTCTCTCACCGAAATTCCCGGCGTCGGCGAGCGAACAGCTCGCAAACTGCTGCGCAAATTCGGAAGCGTCGCACGGCTCAAGGAATTAACAGTGGAAGACCTCGCCACGGAGCTTCCGCGCGCCCAGGCACAGCGTGTATTCGCCGGTTTGCATGAATCAAGTTCCGCGGAGCCAACTGTAAGGTAAATTCTTCACGCGAAATGCATTTGCGCTTTGCTTGCTACCCCTATACGCCTGTGCTACTGTGACGTTTGGAGGTGAAAAGATGGGTGATAACAACGCTGGGTCGAAGGCGAGTTTTTTCCTTGTCGGCCTTGGCATCGGGGCGATGGTAGGTCTGCTCTTCGCGCCGAAATCGGGCGAAGACACACGCGATTACTTGAGCGATAGGGCCGATGAAGGCCGCGAATATGCGCAACGCAAAGCCCGCGAGCTGCGCGAGCGTGCAGAAGATTTAATCCAACGCAGCAAAGAAATCATGGCGCGCCAGAAGGATGGTCTTGCGGCGGCGGTCGACGCAGGAAAAGAGACATACAAGCGGGAATCGAAAGTCTCGTAGGCTTTCGTAGTCGGCGCGGCAAGTTCGTTTCGTAGTAAGGAGACGTGGATGTCCGGCTGGCTCCAAGCGTTCATCGTGATAGCGGCGGTTGCCATCGTGATTCAGATGGCGATCCTGCTGGGCATGTTCTTTCAGGTGCGGACTGCGATCGAGCAGTTCACGCGAATCGCTACGGACCTGCAGAACCGGATCGATCCTATTCTCCTGCGAACGAACCGGGTTCTGGAAGATTCCGAAGACCGCATCGCAAGCATCATGGGCGACGCGGCGGAAATCACGCGGGTAGCACGCGGTTCGGCGCAGAAGATCGATCGGGTGTTCACCGATGCCGTGGAACGGTTGCGGGTACAGATCATTCGCGCGGATCATATCCTGACGGGAACGCTGGAAGTGGTTGAAGAATCCGGCGCGAAGTTCAAACGAACGCTGTGGACGCCGATTCAGCAAGCGTCGGCGATTTTGAAGGGCATGAAGGTTGCGGTTGATATGCTTCGCGGGCAGCAGAACCGGCGGCCGGAGCCGGATGCCGCGACGGCCGACGAAGAACTCTTCATCTGATTTTGTTCCCAGCATTTTTCAGTTTCCCGCTTTGTTTCTTTTTAGATTCTTCTTTAATTAGCTTCATTGGATAGGCTGCGCTGTGCCGTTGGTCGAGAGGGCACGGCATGCCGTGCCCCTACTGACCGAGTCCCTCACAATTTTTCTTCAGCGGATCCAGCCGCCGCCTAGAACCAATTCGCCGGAGTAGAAGACAGCGGCCTGGCCTGGGGTGATGGCGCGTTGTGGATTGCGGAATGTCACGCGCGCGGTGGTGGCGTCGAGCGGTGTGATTTCTGCTGGGGCTGGTTCGTGGCGATTGCGGACTCGCACCATTGCTTCCACTGGGGTGCTCGGTGGCGCGATTGAAATCCAATTTACGTCGCGGACTTCGCACGTGGTGCTGCGCAGATCCCGATCTTCGCCGACGACGAGGCGATTCGAAGCGCGGTCGAGCGAAACAACGTAGAGCGGACGACCTGCGGAGACGCCGATTCCCTTCCGCTGGCCGACTGTGTACTGGTGCAGGCCCGTGTGGCGGCCTAGAACTTCGCCGCTCGTCGTGACGATTTCACCTGAATCACCCGGTAGACGACTTCCCTGCTCCTGCAAGTAGCCTTCGATGAAGCGCACGTAATTTCCCGTTGGCACGAAACAAATTTCCTGGCTTTCCGGCTTTTCGGCGACTGGAACGCGAAGGCGGCGCGCGATGTCGCGAACTTCCTGCTTTGAGAGTTCGCCGAGAGGAAAATCTGTGCGCGCGAGCTGCTCCTGGGTGAGGCCGAAAAGGAAATACGATTGGTCTTTCGTTTCATCCACGGCGCGAAGAAGTTCGTAGCGGCCGGATTCCGGATTGTGGCGAACGCGGGCGTAGTGGCCTGTGGCGATTCGGTCGGCGCCGATTTGGCGGGCGGTGGTAAGGAGCTGGTCGAACTTCACGTGATTGTTGCAGAGGGTGCACGGAATCGGAGTGCGGCCTTCGAGGTAGTCGTTGACGAACGGGCGGATTACGGTGTGCTCGAATTCGCGCTCGAAATTCACTACGTAGAATGGGACGCCGAGGTGCTCGGCGACGCGGCGGGCGTCGTAGACATCGTCGATCGAGCAGCAGCGATGCTGTGCGGGGGCGGCGCTTTCTTCGTGTGGGAGGCGGCGCTGGTTCCAGAGTTGCATTGTTAGGCCGACCATCGGTTGGCCGCGGTCGTGGAGGATTGCGGCGACGGTGGAGCTATCGACACCGCCGCTCATTGCTACGGCTACGGTGGCGGCGGTAACAGAGGACTTCACAGCGGACGGCGGTGCGATAGCGCGTTCGGAGAGTGGAGGCGTCGCGGTCTCGTGGCACAAAGGCGCATAGGCAGGAGTGCCTGTGCCACTTGACGGCGACACCGGTGTGCTTGCGGAAGGATTCGCGAGTGTTGGGTTTAGTGGATTTAGAAAAGTTGTGGTCATCGGGCTGTCACCATTGTGGCTGAGCGCGGCGACAACGCGCGGAGGCGATCTACTACTTCGGGGATGGCGGAGATTGCGTAGTCAATTTCTTCCGCTGTGGTTTGGCGGCCCAGGCTGAAGCGCAGGCTTGAGCGGGCTTCGTCGGGCGAGAGGCCAATCGCGAGGAGAACATGCGACGGCTCTACGGCGCCTGACGAGCAGGCGGCGCCGGTGGAGCATGCAACGCCGAGCAGATCGAGAGCGATTAGCATTGCTTCGCCGCCCGCGGCTGCGAAGGAGAGGTTCGTCGTATTCGGCGCGCGGTGAGTCGCATCGCCGTTCACGCGGACCAATGAGATGGCATCGAGGATGGCGCGTTCGAGACGGTCGCGAAGTGCGGCGATGCGCTGTGGCTCCGTTGCCAGATTCGCGCGAGCGAGTTCAGCGGCTTTGCCGAGGCCGACGATGCCGGGAACGTTTTCCGTGCCGGGGCGGCGGTCGCGTTCGTGATGGCCGCCGTGAAATTGAGGAGTGAGCGGCGTGCCGGTGCGGACGTAGAACGCGCCAACGCCCTTTGGGCCATAAATTTTATGAGCGGAGATACTGAGTAAATCTGCGCCGAGGTGATTCACGTCGAGCGGGAGCTTGCCGGCTGATTGCACAGCGTCGCAGTGGAAGTACACGTCCGCTTCGGCGGCGATGCGGCCGATTTCTTCGATGGGCTGAATGGTGCCGAGTTCATTGTTCGTGTGCATCACGCTGATAAGAATTGTTTCGGGGCGTAGCGCGCGGCGAATTTCATCGGGATCGACGACACCTGCGCTTCCGACTGGCACGTAGGTGACTTCGATGCCCTGCTGTTCGAGCGCTTGGCAGGAATTGAGAACAGCGTGATGCTCGATCGCCGTCGTGATGATGTGCCTGCGGCCCGCGGCTGACTTTTGAGCGACACCAGCTACGAGGCCAAAAATTGCGAGGTTGTCGGATTCTGTGCCGCCACTGGTGAAAACGATTTCCGAGGGCTTTGCGCCGAGAAGCGCCGCTACAGAATCTCGCGCGCGATCGACTGCCGCGCGGGCTCGTTGGCCGGGAGAATGAATTGAGCTGGCGTTGCCAAAGTTGTCGGCGAGGAACGGAAGCATCGCTTCGAGGACCGTGGGGTCCACGGGGGTCGTCGCGTTGTAATCGAGATAAGCGCGCATGTTTTAGAGGCTGGAAGCTCGATGCTCGAAGCTGGAAAGGCCACGCGGAAGAGCGGAGATTTTTGAATCGTAAAATCGCATTTTATTTGCGATTAGAAAATTGCATGTGATTGATTCGGGGATGTTTAGATTGAATTCTAATTCCAGATTTGCGATTAGAAATTGACCCCGCATGCGGGCCAAGGCACTGCCACTGGCCGACAAATGCCGGCTGCTGACGGGAGCCGCCTTCTGGCTTCCCTCCAACTGCATCCGAGTGTTTCTTCGAGAGCTCATATGCACATCAAGGCTAGCAGGATGCTCGTGGATTGCAAGTGGCCGTTCGGCTGGAGATGGTACAGTGCCCGGCGATAAAAAAAAACAATCGAGCGTTACTTCTTGGCGCGAGCCACCTTGACAGCTTTGTGAGCGTCCGTTAGCGTCGAAGAGCCAGCAAAATTAATTGCACGGCTTTAATTCGATAGAGCGCGGAGCCCAATTTGCCAATGCATAGGCCGATTATCACGCTTACCACCGACTACGGGACAAGTGACCATCTCGTGGGAGTGATGAAGGGCGTGATTCTCAGTATTAATCCGGAAGTGAGCGTGGTGGATATTACGCATAGCGTGCTAGCGCACGACATTTTGGACGGAGCGCTGACGATCGGGCAGGCGTACAACTACTTCCCGCCGCGGACGGTTCATGTTGTCGTCGTTGACCCGGGCGTAGGGACGCAGCGGCGTCCGCTGCTGGTGGCGAGCGATCAGCACTATTTTGTGGCGCCGGATAATGGGGTGCTGTCGTCGGTTTACGATCAGACTGAGGCGCTGTATGCGTGGCACATCACGTCGGAACATTATTTCCGGCAGCCGGTGAGCAATACATTTCATGGGCGCGACGTGTTTGCGCCGGTGGCAGCGTGGCTGACGAAATCCTGGCAGTCGTCGGCGTTTGGCGATCCAGTGGAGGATTTTGTGCGCTTCGCGTTGCCGAAGCCGAAGGTGAATGGGAACACGATCAAGGCCGTGGTGCTGAAGGTGGATAATTTTGGCAACCTGATTACGAATCTGAAGGCGGAGGATGCGCCGGCACTTGTGGCGAATGATGGGAAGTTTGCGATTCGCGTGGGCAATGGTGAAGTGAAGAAGGTGCTGCCGACGTTCGCGAACGGCGCCGCGGGCGAAGCATTTGGCGTGATTGGGTCGAGCGGGTATTTGGAGATTTCGGTGAACAAGGGTAGCGCTGCGCGGACGCTGGGTGTGGGACGCGGCGCGGAAGTTACGGTGGAGCTGTCTTAAGCGCTTCGGTATTTTTCGATAGCTATTTCTCGACGGAAGTTTGCTGTGCGAAGAATGCGTGCCACTTTCCGTTTTCCCAGACGTAATAATCCGCGTAGCGAGTCTCTTTGATTTTGCCGTCGGGGCCTGTCGATTGAGAAGTGCCGTACGCAACGGCCACGTTGTCGTGCAGCAGTACAGTTGGTTCTGGAAGCTTGGGGATTGGCAGGTTCTTGCCTTCGTTTTTCCGCGCGAATGCTAGTTCGTCCGATAGAAATTTGACTTCGCCGCTTCGTACGATTTCCGTGAAGTCCTTCGATAGGAGGCATAGCTCGAAGTTCGTGTCGGCCTTAAGGTAGGCGACGCTCCATGCGTTTTCGAGGCGCTGGATTGTTGCGACGTCGCGCTGTTGGTCTTTGAGGGCGTCCAGGTCGCAGGTGGATTGGGCGTGAAGGGGAATGGATGGCGCGAATAGAACGAACAGGATAGCGAATCTGATGATTTGTGGGCGCAATTTGAATCCTCCTGGATTTTTCGAGGAGTTTGACGGTTGGTGGGTTTCGTTGTGAGCAGAGGCGGTGTGTTCGGTGGTTTTCGGCGTCAATGAATCAAACACCTGCTGGTCTGAAGACCAGCGCTACATAAGGCAGAAAGACGAGACACGGCACCCGAACGGGACCGAAGTCAAAAGAGCCGGCAGGATGCCGGCGCTACAAGGGACTTAACGGGCGAGGGTGGTGACGATTAGGTGGGCGCGCATGCGGGGGTCGAGCCAGTCGCGGAGGGCGTCGCCGAGGAGATTGAAGGCGAGGACGGCGGTCATTACGGCGAGGGCTGGGAAAATTACGAGGTGGGGGGCGTCGAAGAGGTGGCTGCGGGCGTCATTGAGCATGGCGCCCCAGCTGGGCATTGGGGCGAGGACGCCTACGCCGAGGAAACTGAGGGTGGATTCGGCGAGGATGGCGCCGGCCATGGCGATGGTGGCTTGGACGAGCACCGGTTGCAGGATGTTTGGGAGAAGATGACGCAAGAGAATGCGCGCGTTCGAGGCACCGAGCGAGCGCGCGGCGAGGACGTATTCCATTTCTTTGGCTTGCAGAATTTGCGCGCGGGCGAGGCGTGCGTAGCCGGCCCATCCGGTGATGACGAGAGCGAGAATTACTTTGCCGAGTCCTGGTCCGAGGAATGCGGCGAATGCGATTGCGAGCAGGATTCCTGGGAACGAGAGGAAGGCGTTGATGAGGACGACGTTGACGAGGCGGTCGAACCAGCCGCCGAAGTAACCTGCTATCGAACCGATTGAGAGGCCGATTAATCCTGCGCCCAGGACGACGCTGATGCTGACGAGCATTGAGACGCGCGCGCCGAAGAGGAGGCGGGAGAGGATGTCGCGGCCGAGTTGATCGGTGCCCATCCAGTGTGCGGAGCTGGGGGCTGCGAGGCGGACGGGGAGATTTTGCGCGATGGGATTGTAGGGAGCGAGCCACGGGGCCGCGAGCGCTGCGACTACCAGGATGGATGTGAGTGCGAGGCCGACGCGGCCGGGGGTGCTGTGGCGGAGGAAGTTGCGGATGGCGTTCATTGGGTGGGAGGCGCTCCGAATGGGGCGGTTCGCGCCGACTTCAGGTGACGATACAAGGAAAATCGAGGGCGTAAGAGCACAGGCAGGAGTGCCTGTGCCACTGAAGGCGAACCGCCTCGGATCGAGCGCCCGCTCAACTCCGATACGTGAGCCGAAAATAGCTTCATTCGAGGCGCACCCTGGGATCGACTGCTGCGTAGACGAGATCGGTTAGAAGATTGACGAGGACGTAGGAGACGGCGATCAGCAGGATGCAGCCTTGTAGCAGTGGGTAGTCGCGCGCTTCGATGGCTTGCACGGCGAGGCGGCCGACACCGGGCCAGGAAAAGATTGATTCGGTGACGATTGTGCCGGCGAGAAGCGTGCCGAATTGGAGGCCGAGGATTGTGATGATAGGAATGAGGGCGTTGCGAAATGCGTGACGAAAAAGGACGGCGCTGTTCGAGAGGCCTTTTGCGCGGGCGGTGCGGACGTAGTCGCTTGAAAGCTCTTCGATTACCGAGATGCGCACCATGCGCGTGAGAATCGCGGCGAGAGCGGCGCCGAGTGTGATTGCCGGGAGGATTAGATGCAGCGGGCCTCCGCGTCCTGACACGGGGAGCCAGCCGAGAATCACGGAGAAAATAAGAATGAGGACGGGACCCAGCGCGAAGTTTGGCACGGAGAGGCCGAACAGCGTGAGCACGCCGACGGCGTGGTCGGTGGTTTGGCCGCGCCGCTCTGCTGCGAGCGTTCCGGCAGGGATGCCGATGGCGGCACACACGAACAGAGCAACGATGGCGAGTTCGAGCGTTGCAGGATAGTGCGAGAGGATCACGCGCGTGACCGGCTGTTGGAAGCGGAAGGATTCGCCGAGATTTCCGTGAGCGATGCCGGAGAGATAGCGTCCGTACTGGACTGAGATTGGAAGATCGAGGCCGAGTGCGTGGCGAAGCTGCTGCAAGTCTTCAGTGCGGGCGCCTTCGCCAAGCATCTGCTGAACCGGATCGCCGGGCACGATGTGGGCGAGAAGAAAGACCATCGTGAAAATCAGCCAGAGTGCGGGCAGCGCGAAAAGTAGGCGGAGTGAGATGAATCTAAGCATTTAGGGTGGGGGCCTTTCGGAGGCGCAAGCGGCAAGCAGATTCCTCTCTGCGCCGCGCGCCCACCGCTGCGCGATGGGAAAAGCTAAGACGCGCGCGGCTCCGCTCGGAATGACAAAAAGTAAAACGTGGGGGCTTAGTGAGATTCATTTGTCGCGGCGAACGTGCGACGCGCTGGCGGCGCGCCTGGCTTTCGCGATTTCCTTTCGTGGCGGCGGCTCGGAATCTTGCGCCGAACTGGAATCGAAACCGGACGGAGCGGGCGTTGACGCCTCTAGCTTCCTTTTGCTTCCGGAAGTTTCGGCGGGCTTCACGGATTTGATTTTCACGCGTGACACGCGGCGGTGGTCCATGTCCATAACCGTGAAACGATAACCGTAGGCTTCAAAGCTTTCGCCGCCACGGGGAATAAAGCCGAGCTGATTCAAAATAAAACCGCCGACCGTTTCGTAGGAACTATCTTCGGGCAACTCGATGTTGTACTGGGTTTCAAGCTCGCGGACATTCGTGGCGCCGTCAAAAATCATCGAGCCATCCGGGAGTGTGAGCGGGCGTTCGACCACGTCAAACTCGTCGTGAATTTCGCCGACCATTTGCTCGAGGATATCTTCGAGCGTGGCGAGGCCGAGTATGCTGCCGAATTCGTCTACGACCATGGCGAGGCCCGTGCGGCGCGAGCGGAATTCGAGAAGGAGTTCGCTGGCGCGCTTCGTTTCGGGAACGATGAGCACATCGCGCAGCATCGTGCGCAAATTAAATTCAGGTGGCGGCTGCCGCTCCTCCGCGGCACGCGCGCGATCGAGAAGAATCCAGATCATGTCCTTGATGTGGACGAAGCCGAGGATGTGGTCGAGCGAACCTTCGTACACGGGAATGCGCGAGCGCTGTGTGGTGGCGAACATGCGCATCGTGTCTTCGAGCGAGGCTTCCGCTGGCAGCGCGTGCACGTCAGGCCGCGGCACCATCACTTCGCGGACTTCGATCTGGCCCAGCTCCATCGCGCTTTGAATAAATTTCACTTCGGCGGCGGGAATTAGGCCGCGGTCGTGGGCTTGCTGCACCATCACTTGCAGCTCTTCGGTGGAGCGAACGAGTGTGTGACTGTGCGGCGAGACCACGCCCAGCGCCGCTACGATTTTTTCGGCGATGCCGTCGAGAAGGTCGATGGCCCAGCGGAATGTTTGCAGGAACCAATTAAATGGACGCGCGATCAGAAGAGCGACGCGCTCTGCGCGTGCGAGGCTGAGGCTCTTAGGGACGAGCTCGCCCAGCACAACTTGAAGCATAGTGAGCAGCCCGAAGGCGAGAACCAGGGCAGCGCCGTGCGCGATCACCGCCGCCCACGGACGCGGGATTGCAGCGACGAGCGGCGAGAGAATCGCGGACAGAGTGCCCTCACCGAGATAACCGAGCAGAAGGCTCGCGATCGTGATGCCCACCTGAACGGCGGAGACGACGCGGCCAACGTCTCCGAGGAGAGACTCGACGATTTTAGCGCGGGGGTCACCGGCGTCAACGAGTTGGCGGACGCGCGAGCTGCGAACAGCGACGAGAGAAAATTCAGCTGCAGCGAAGAAAGCGTTCATTCCGACGAGAAAGAGGACGGCGAAGAGATGGAGGACAATCATTGCGCGCCGCCCAATCGCACGCGCAGCTTCATTTTACGCTGCTGCTGGACGGATGAGAGGAGCAACAGTGCGGCCATCGAAGGCAATTTTAGCAAGTTGTGTGGCGCTGGAGGGGAAATCTGCGGCCGGAGCGGACTAACGAGATAATGTTTCACGCTGCGAGCGGTTGCTAGGTTGGAACTGCTGGGCTACACTCCGGCACTCTTTCGAGCGCTCGCGGAGATTTTGCGGAAATTAAGGACGGCTGAATGACACGCAGTTCGCGGATTGTACGGAATGTAATCGCGGCGCTGCTGCTGCTGGCAGGAATCGCATTGCTTTCTGGGTGGTGGTTCGTGCACCGGCCTCTGCCGAAGTTGGACGGACAGATCACGATGGCGGGATTGAAGGAGGGCGTGATTGTCGATCGCGACCAGTGGGGACGGCCGTGGATTCGCGCGAAATCGACGGAAGATCTGGTGATGGCGCAGGGATACGTGATGGCGCAGGATCGTCTTTGGCAAATGGATTTGCTTCGGCGGGCGGCAGCGGGCGATTTGTCGGAGATAGTGGGGCCTGTGGCGCTGAAGATCGACGAGGAAAATCGGATCCTGGGGATGCGTCAAGCAGCGGAACGTGCGGCGAAGGATTCGAGCCCGGAAATTCGCGCGCTGCTGGAATCGTATGCGCGTGGAGTAAACCAATTTATCGTGCAGCAGCGCGGGCGGCTACCAGTTGAATTTTCGCTTTTGGGTTACGCGCCGAGGCCGTGGACGCCAACGGATACGTACCTGATCGATCTCTACATGTGGAAGACGCTGACTTCCACGTGGAAGTCGAAACTCAACCGGCAATCGGTGGTGGCAAAGGTGGGAGCAGAGCGGGCGGCGCAAATGTTTGTGGAGGACTCGCCGCTCGATCATTACATCGTGGGTCAAACCGAGCCTAGCGCACCGGCAAAGTCTGCTCAGCCTTCGCGACAAGGCACGCACACGAGCACGGTGGAGCTGAAGCAAGGAGGGTCTGCTCCGTTTGCGTCACAGGCGGGTGCCGAAGCAATCGGTTTCCTGGCGCAATTCGAAGAGGAATCATCGGAGATTATCGGCAGCAATAATTTCGTTGTAAGCGGGGCGCATACGGCATCGCGCAAGCCTCTGCTGGCGAATGACACGCATCTGGCGCTGAGCGTTCCGTGCATCTGGTATCTAGTCCATCTGACGGCGCCGGGATGGAATGTGCAAGGGTTCGCGCTACCGGGTGCGCCGCTGGTGATCATCGGACATAACGAACGCGTCGCGTGGGGATTCACGAACAGCAATGCGGATGTACAAGACTTGTATGCCGAGACGTTCGATTCAAGGAATCCGGTGGACTATCGCGCGAATGGAAAGTGGATTTCAGCCGAGGTGCGAAAGGAAAAGATTCCTGTGCGCGGGAAGGCGGATGTGGAACTCGACGTCACGGTGACGAGGCATGGGCCAATCGTGTATCGAGAACCGGAGAGCGAGGGTGCTCGGGCGTATGCGCTGCGCTGGGCGGCTCTCGAACCCGGTGGACTTGATTTCGGATTTCCGCTGCTGGGCCGCACGAGCAATTGGAACGAATTTGTCGAGGCCACGCGGCATATCTCCGGCCCGGGCCAGAACACAATCTACGCGGATGTGGACGGCAACATCGGATTCACGATTCCGGCGCGAATTCCGATTCGAGCTAGCGGGAATGGCGCGCTGCCCGTGTCTGGCGACACGGATGAGTTCGATTGGAAAGGTTACATCCCGTTTGAGGAACTGCCGCGCGTTCTGAATCCGCCGGATGGGATCATCGCAACTGCCAACGCGCGCACCGTTGGACCGGCGTATAAATATTTTGTGAGCGGCCGGCAGGCGGGTCCATTTCGCACCGAGCGGATCTACCAGCTGCTTTCTGGTCGAACCGATTTGAAGTCTGAAGATATGAACGCAATTCAGAATGATATTGTGAGCTTACCGAATCAGTTTCTCGCCGCCCAACTCTTAACGGCCGCGCACTCGACGCCGCCGAAAGATTCGCGCACGCAAAAGCTGATTGCGGGATTGATTGGCTGGGACGCGAAGGCTACGGCCGATTCGATCGAAACGACGTTTGTCGAGTTGACGCGGCACGCCCTGTTTCACAACCTGCTTGCGCCGTATCTGGGCGACGAAACTTCAAAGTACGAGCTTTGGGAACCGCGAAGCCTTTATAACGAAGTGTGGTGGCGCGACAAGTTGTTTCTGGCAAACATTCTGACGCAGAGGCCTCCGGAATGGCTTCCCAAAGGTGTAGTCAATTACGATGTGCTTTTGATCTCCAGTGCCAACGATTCGGTGGACGCGCTGGCAAGAGAAACCGGAACGAGCGACGTGTCGCAGTGGCCATGGGGCCGTTTGCATCCGCTGAATATGGTTCATCCGCTCGGCCGAAGCGGCACGCTTCACGCTCTGCTGAGTATCGGCCCTTATGCGGACGGCGGGACGCTCGATACGGTGAAAGCAATGGGTGTGGGGCATGGGCCGGCAATGCGCATGGTTTCTGATTTAGCTGATTTCGATAATTCGTTGATGCAGATTGCGACCGGCGAGTCCGGACAGGCGGCGAGCCCGTATTATCGCGACCAATTCCGGGAATGGTTTGAGGGGCGCGGTATTTCAGCGCCATTCAGCGAAGCAGCCGAGGAAAAGACGCGGGCACATCGCTTGACACTTGTGCCAGCGGGCGGAACTGCTGCCTCTCCGGAGTAAGCAGGGCTGTTGCGCTGCACAAGGCCATTGTTGACGTTCTCCATCGTGCGCTAGAATGCTGCAGCAATCCCGCACCCGATTTACGCAACTCGCAATGGTGGTTTCAGGGACTTGAAAGTATATTGCGAGTGTACGGCCGCGAAGGAAAGAGTTGCCGCGCTTGCCGTCAGGCGGTGCGGAGGATCGAACAGAGTGGCCGCTCGACTTTTCTTTTGTGCGAGCGGCCAACGATAGACGGAGCGTCAGGACAAGATGAGTTCAGCAAGCAATAAAGCGGCAGAGCCCCCGCGCAAGGGAGAATTTGAAAAGTCGCTCACGCGCCTGGAAGAAGTGGTAAAGCGGCTCGAAAGTGTGGAGCTCTCGCTCGATGAGGCGATGAAGCTTTTTGAAGAGGGCGTGAAACTCTCGCGCGATTGCCAAAAGCAACTGGAAGAGACGGAAGGCCGCGTGGAAATTCTGCTGAAAAAGGCGGATGGCAAACTTGTGGCGGAGCCGTTCGAGCCTGAAGATGAATCGTCCTAACCGCCGTAGCACCGCAAGCGCGCGCAACTTCGATTCTCTGTCTACCGCGCCCAATCTATGAGCATCCCACAATTTTTTGAGTCCGACCGTGCGGGAATCGAGGAGGCGCTCGACCGCCTGCTGCCGAAGGAAGAAGCTCAGCCCGGATCCATCCACAAGGCGATGCGCTACAGCGTATTCGCCGGCGGCAAACGCATTCGGCCGATTTTGTGCCTGGAAGCCGCGGCAATGTTCAGCGAGAATCCAGTCGCGGCCGTTTCCGCCGGCTGCGCGCTCGAATTCATCCATACTTATTCGCTGATTCACGATGACCTTCCCGCGCTCGACAATGACGATTTTCGGCGTGGCAAGCCCACATGCCACAAAGTTTTCGGTGAGGCGATCGCGATTCTCGCCGGTGATGCCCTACTGACGCTGGCATTTCAGACGCTGGCTTTCGTGCCCGTCGAACCGCAGCGCCGCTTGAATATTCTGGCAACAATTGCTCAAGCTGCGGGCACGGATCGTGGAATGATCGGCGGACAAGTGGCTGACCTCGAAGCAGAAAAAAAGGCGCCCGACGTCGGCACTCTCGAGTACATTCACCGGTCGAAAACCGCCGCGCTGATCCGCGCATCGATCGTGGCGGGTGGAATCGCCGGTGGTGCAGCGAACGAAGACGTCGAGCGCTTGAAACGCTTCGGTGAAAATATCGGCTGGGCGTTTCAGGTGGTGGACGACATCCTGGACGTTGAGGAATCGTCTGCGGTTCTAGGCAAGACCGCTGGAAAAGATCAGGCGCAGCAGAAAGCGACTTATCCCGCGCTCTTCGGAATTTTGCAGTCGCGTGATATTGCGGCAGATCTGGCGGCGAAAGCTCTCATTGAACTTGATTTTTACGGCGAACGCGCGTCGCGTCTCCGCGAGCTGGCCCAGTTTCTTGTAGCACGGCGATCCTAGTTCACGCGGTGTCGACCTCTCCCCAAAATGTCCCCAAGAATTGAGAAGACACGCCTCGACGTTTTGCTCGTAGAACGAGGCCTGGCACCATCGCGCGGACGAGCGCAGGCCATGCTCCTCGCAGGAAATGTGCGCGTGAACGGCAAGCGTATGGATAAACCGGGCATCCGCCTGGCGACCGACGCTCAAATTGAGATAGCAGGCGAACTCCAGCGGTATTCGAGCCGAGGCGGACTGAAACTCGAAGGCGCGCTCGAAGATTTCGGCGTAGCGCCACAAGATAAAACTTGCCTCGACGTAGGAAGTTCCACCGGTGGATTTACGGACTGCCTGCTTCAACATGGAGCAAAGCGAGTCTATGCCGTCGATGTGACAATCAACCAGCTCGATTGGAAGCTGCAGAAGGATCCCAGAGTCGTGACGATCGAGCGGAATGCGCGCTACCTGAAGCCTGGAGACGTGGGGGACATGGTCGACCTGGTGACGATGGACGTATCATTTATTTCTGTCACGAAAGTGCTTCCCGCAATCGTGCCGATAACAAGACCCGGCGCCGAGTTCCTGATTCTCATCAAGCCGCAATTCGAGCTCGAGAAGCAGCAGGTTGGCAAGGGCGGAATCGTGCGCGACGCCACCTTGCACGAAAAAGCGGTGGCGAACGTGGCTGCTGCAGCCGCCGCGCTTGGCCTGGAAATTTCTGGGGTGCGCGCCAGCCGCATCACCGGCACCGAGGGCAATCAAGAGTTTTTTCTCCACGCCCGCCGCGGCGGATAGGTTAGAATTCACCTTCCACTCATGATCCGAGCCGTCGGAATCGTTTGCAAACCAATCAAAGAAATGGTCGCGACGGTAGTGCCGCCGCTGATCGCCTGGCTCCACGAGCGCAAAATTGAGGTGCACGTCGACGTCGAAACGCAGGGCTGCGTCGAACTCAACGTCCCCTGCGTCGCACGCGAAGCGATGGGCGAGAAAGTGGATCTCCTGATCGTCCTCGGGGGCGACGGCACGCTGCTGGCGGCCGCGCGTGCCTTGAAAGCTCACAACGTGCCGATCCTCGCAGTAAATCTCGGCAGCCTCGGCTTTCTCACCACGATTACGCTCGACCATCTCTACCCCATGCTCGAGCAGGTGCTCGAAGGTCACCATCGCACCAGCGAACGAATGATGCTCGAAGCGCAGATTCTCCGGCGCGGTAAAGTTGCCGAGCGTCAAACGGCCCTCAACGATGCCGTCGTCAACAAAGGCGCGCTATCGCGAATGCTCGATTTCGATTTGTATGTTGATAGCGATCACGTAGCGCGATATCGCGCCGACGGATTAATCATCGCGACTCCCACGGGATCGACGGCTTATTCGCTGGCAGCCGGCGGCCCCATCATCCAACCCAGCATCGACGCCTTTGTAATCACGCCGATCTGCCCGCACATGCTGACGAACCGCCCGCTCGTTGTTCCCGACACGTCGCGCACTGAAATTGATTTCTCCGCTTCGGAAGAGCCGGTGTACATGACGCTCGACGGGCAAATTGGATTTGAGCTGGGCCCGGCGGACCGCGTGCTGATCACGAAATCGGAGAACAAAGTTACTTTTGTCCGGCCCCCACGAAAGACTTATTTCGAAGTATTGCGCAGCAAGCTGCGCTGGGGAGAACGCTAGCAGTTGATACGAGAAGGCACCGGCGAAAGCGATTACTTCACTTTGAGAACCACCAGTGTGCGATCGTCCGCCGGGTGAGCCCCGCCCGAAAACCGATCGAGTTCCTCCAGGATTCGGTCCGCCAATCCATCCGGCGTGAAATCGTGATGCTCCGCGATTAATTTGCAAACACGATCGTGACCGAAGAATTCCCCGGCGGGATTTTGCGTATCGCCAATTCCGTCCGAGTGAAACACCACCATATCGCCGGTGTCGAGAATGAAGCTGCGCTGGTCATAAGTCGCTTCCTCGAAAATTCCGAGCGGAAACCCGGCCAGACGAATCTTTTCGCAGCGTCCGCCATGAAACAGAAACGGCTGTTCCTGCCCCGCGTTCGCCACGCGCAATTTGCGTCGCCCGCGATGCCAGGTTGCAAAGCAGAGGGTCATAAAGCGGCCCTCGATCATGCGCTCACCCAGAAACCCGTTGATGGCACGAAGCATTTCGGCCGGGCGGTGTTTTTGCGGCGCGAGGCTGCGAAGCGTCCCGATGCCCACAGCACCATAAAGCGCTGCCGCGCTTCCCTTCCCGCTCACGTCTCCCAGCGCAATCGCGAGCTCCTGCGGCCCATAACGCAAAAAATCATAGAGATCGCCGCTCAGCTCACGCGACGAAACCACGCGCGCCGCAATATCCAGTCCGTATTCCGGTCCAGGCAGACGCGGCAGCATGGCGCCCTGAATCCGACGAGCGGCAGTAAGGTCGCGCTCCATACGCGCTTCATCGCGCGCCACCTGTTCATAGAGTCGCGCATTTTCGAGCGACACCGCAAACTGCGCCGCAAGAATCGAAAGTACCTGCACGTGGTCGGGCGTGAAGTAATTCAGCTGCGGGCTTTCGAGATCCATCACACCGATCACACGATCCTGGTACAGCATCGGCACAGCAAGCTCCGAACGCGTCTCCGGATTCACCATCAGATAGCGCGGATCGAGCGCCACGTCCGGCACCACCACCGCGCGCCGCAGCGTAGCCGCCGCTCCTACGATTCCTTCATGCGCGGGCACCGCATTCTTTTCCTGAATGCGCTGGCCGAATTTCACCGTCACGCGATGACGGAAGACGTGCTCGCTTTCCTCATACAGCAAAATGCTGAAAATCTGGTAATCAATCAGGCGTTTCGTGAGTTCGGCAGCCCGGCGCAACACTTCCTCCACGCGCAGGGTTGAATTCGCTTCGCGCCCAACTTCGTTGAGCAGCAGCAACGTCTCAGCTTGATTTCGCTCGTGCTCGTAGAGTCGCGCGTTTTCAACCGCCGTGCTGATGCGGCTCGCCACCAGCACCAAAACGTTCTGTTGGTCGGGCGTGAAGTAATCCAGCTGGCTGCTTTCGATATCGAGCACCCCGATCACGCGCCCGCCGTGAATCAATGGCACTGCGAGCTCGGAGCGAACGCTGTCCAGAGCGTTGAGGTAGCGCTTGTCTTTCGTAACGTCCCCAACCCGTATCGGCTGGCCGGTAGCAGCCGCGGAGCCGATAATCCCTTCGTCTATCGGAATGCGCCAGTGCTCCACCACTTCCGGGCGATGCCCGATGGCAAAGCGAAAATAGAGCTGATCGGAATTTTTCTCGGGAAGCAGGACGGCGAACACTTCGTAGTCGATCAGGCGCTTGATTTGCGCGGCCGCGGTCGCCAGCACTTCGTCGAGATTCAGCGACGCGTTGATCTCCTGGCTGATGTCGGCCAAAATCGCCAGCGTCTCAGCGGGAAGCTCCACTTTCGAATTGAGTTCTGTCGAATCCATCAATCAGCTCGCGCGAACACGGTTCTCCGCCTCCGCTCCAAGGAGTCGCGAAGCATCGTGCACGCGTTCATTTGTTGGAATGAATATTATAGCAGGTGGGAACGAGCGTCTTTTCGAGATTGGCGCGAATTGCAAAGCTAATAATTTCCGCTCGGAGCCAAAGTGGCGGTCGCTTCCGCAGGCGACGAGGCCCGCGCTTGCTCGAGAATCTTCACGCTGGCGCTCGCGCCAATGCGCGTTGCCCCTGCCTGCACCATTTTTTGAACGTCTTCCAGGCTGCGCACTCCGCCCGATGCTTTCACTCCCAGGCCATCGCCTACCACAGCGCGCATCAAGCGCACGTCTTCCGCCGTGGCGCCGCCTGTGCTGAATCCCGTTGACGTCTTCACAAAATCTGCTCCCGCATTTTTTGCCGCGAGCGAGCCTCGCACCTTCTCCTCGGTCGTAAGCAGCGAGGTCTCGAGGATCACTTTGCAGATGGCGCCGCCGCGATGGCTGGCATCGGAGACTCCACGAATATCCGCTTCCACGGCGTCGGTCAGGCCGGACTTGAGCGCGCCAATGTTGATCACCATGTCGATTTCCTCCGCGCCCAGCTTGATGGATTCTTCCGCTTCGAATCGTTTCACTTGTGGCAGCGTGGCGCCCAGGGGAAACCCGACCACGGTGCACACGCGCACTTCGCTGCCGCGTAGCAACTCCGCCGCTTGCGGCACATTCCAGGGATTCACGCAAACCGAGGCGAATCCGAATTTCAAAGCTTCCGCGCAGATCTTCGCGATGTCGTCGCGTGTTGCGTCCGGTTTCAGCAGGGTGTGATCTATCAGCCGCGCGATGTCGGCCTCAATTGGACCGACCGTGGCTCCGGCCGATATCCGTGCAGCCCCGGCCTCCACCACTTTTCGTGTCTTACGCGCGCACTTTTCCGCACAGCGTTCGTCGCACCCCGGGCAAATGAGCTCGTCGATTTCGAGCCCGCAGAGGTCAGTGCATTTTTCGCTGCCGAGGTATCCGAGGATTTCTTCGGTGATGGCCTGGATGACTTTGTCGAGTTGCTGCTGATCCACCCGGCACTCCCGTGGTGCAATCCGTCGCGCCGCCAAAGCCAATCCAGCGCGCGGCTCAGGATTTCAGATGCCGCTTCTCGATCGCTCGAATCTTATCTACGCGCTTTTGGTGGCGCCCGCCTGCGAACGGAGTTTCGAGCCACGCTGCCACAATCTCACGCGCTACTTCCGACGCAATCAGGCGAGCGCCGAGCGAAAGAATATTCGCGTCATTGTGCTCACGGCTGTTTCGCGCGGTGGCCCTATCATAGCATAGCGCCGCGCGGGCTCCCGGCACCTTGTTCGCCGCGATTGAGGAGCCGATTCCCGCGCTGTCGATCACAATGCCGCGCGACGCATCGCCTCGCACCACCGCATTGGCCACCGCCTCCGCAAAATCGGGATAATCCACCGCGTCTCGATTCGTAGTGCCCTGATCGAGCACCGTGTATCCCCACGCAGCGAGATAGCCTTTCAATTCCTCTTTGAGGTCGAAGCCTCCGTGATCCGCGCCTATCGCAATTGCGCGCGACGCAGCAGACGCCGGAGCTTCCGCATCAGACGGTTTCGGCTCCTCGAATCGAATCGTGATGCCACGCGCTTCCGCCTCGTCTCGGGCGAGTGGCGTCACGATCGTGCCAAAAGCGACCACCAGTTCGCCGCCTTGGCCGACAGATTCCAGTTCCCGCACCGTTAGGACTTTTCGAGCCACGAATTATTCCGGGGGAAGGCTGAGGACGCACACGTCTTTTAAATTGCGATATCGCTCGGCATAGTCGAGCCCATAGCCGACCACGAATTCGTTGGGAATCGTGAAGCCCACGTAATTCGCTTTCACTTCTTTGATTCGGCGCGAAGGCTTGTCCAGCAGCGCAGCGATGTGAAGCGTCTTCGGCTTGCGTTGCTGCAGGACGCGAATCAAATAACTCAGCGTCAGGCCGGTATCGAGAATGTCCTCCACCAGCACGACATTGAGCCCTTGAATGCTGCTATCGAGATCCTTCAGGACGCGCACCTGGCCGGAGCTTTGCTTTCCTTTGCCATAGCTCGATACCGCGATGAAATCAATCGAAGTATCGAGATTGATCTCACGCACGAGGTCGGAAAGAAAAATGCACGCGCCCTTCAGTACGCCGATAACGTGAACGCGCTCACCTTTGAAATCCTTTGTGATTCGTTGCGCCACTTCGCGAACGCGCTTCTGAATGGCAGCGCGTCGAATCAGCACCTTAAGTTTTGGCTGGCCAGCAACCGCCATAATGCGCGCCCTCGCAGGAAAGGCGGCTACTCTATCTCACGAATTCAGCGCTGACAAGGCAAGCATTTGAAACGGGAATAGTTTGGGAAGGTTGAAAATTAGATGCACCAAGCGAAAAGCTGCTCACTCGCTTGAATACAAACAGAACGCGCTAGTGCTCGGCTTTCGCGTCGGCTTTCGCCGGCTGGTTCTCCGCAGGTTTCGTTTCCGCGCCGCCTTCCTTTGCGGCGGGTTTGGAATCTTCTTCCGGCTTTTTCACCAGGTATTGCACGATCATCGACACCCGGCGGTTCGACGGGTCCAATGGTGCGTCAGGCTTCCGGAGACTTTGGTCGGCAAACCCTCGCACTTGCGTTACCTGATCAGGATTTACTCCGTTCTGCTGTATCAATCGCCGCGTTGCGTTCGCCCGATCCGCGGACAGCTCCCAGTTTGTGTAATTGCTATTCTGGGAGTACGGTTTGGCATCGGTATGTCCTTCGACGTAGATTTTGTTGGGAAGCTTGCCCAACTCGTGAGCGAGCGCGACGAGGATGTCGTTTCCGTCGCCGTTGGGCTTGGCATTGCCACTTTCGAAAAAGGTTCCACTCGCTGATTCCATCAATTCGATTCGCAGTCCCTCGTTGGTCACCGTCATGTCGATATGATTTTTCAACTTGTCGATGTTCGGAACCTCCCGGATTGCTTTCTGCAGCTGCTCTTTCAGTTCCGCCATATTGTCTTTCGAAACCACAAAGTTCTGGCCGGAGCCCTGCATGTCGCTGCCGACCTTTTTGGACGTGCCGGTGGGATCTTTAAAATATCCGCCAACAGCGTCTTGAATCTGTTTGCTCGAATTCAGCAGCCACAACACGATGAAAAGCGCCATCATCGCTGTCACAAAGTCCGCGTACGCAACTTTCCAGGCGCCGCCATGATGCCCGCCGTGGCCGCCGCCTTTCTTGATAATGATGATGGGAGGTTTCGCAGTCATATTGTTTGAAGCCGAGTCCGAGAGCGCTCTTATGCGGCGGGTGCGTCCGCTTTATCCTTGATGAATTTTTCGGTGTCCTGAAAATTGGGACGCACGTGGCCCGGGATCGCGCGCCGCCCAATCTCTACAGCGGTGCTAGGAGCGTTTCCCTTCATGAAGGAAATAATCAGCACTCGCAGCACGTTGTAATAAGCGTGCTCATCTTCAGCCGCCTTGCCCATATTGGCAGCCACCGGCCCCACCAATCCGTAGCACAACAAAATCCCGAGAAATGTGCCGACTAGTGCCGCTGCCACCTTGTGCCCGATTTCCTCAGGCGGCCCACCAAGCGCTCCCATCGTGATCACTACTCCCAGCACCGCGGCCACAATTCCGAGACCCGGCAGCGAATCCGCCATTGTGGAAAGCGCCGCGATCGGCTGAGTTGCGCCGTGATGATGGACGTCCATATCGCGCTCGATCATCTGGTCGGCGTCAAACGGATCCACGCCGCCGCTCGATGCCAGCCGAATCGAATCGCACACAAACGGCAGCGCATGATGGTCTTTCAAAAAAGAGGGATACTTCGACAAGATCGGGCTCTGATCCGGCGCATCGCTGTCCGTTTCAAGCGCCATCAATCCGTCTTTGCGCGCGCGGCTAAAAAGCTAGTACATCATCTTTAGAGTCTCCAGGTAGCGCTGCTTACTGAACTTCGTGCCTCCAAACGCTGCGCCAAGTCCTCCCACCATTTTTTTCAAGATATGAAGTGGATTCGCGATCAGAACCGTCCCGATCGCCGCGCCTCCTATAATTACCAGTTCAGCCGGCTGCATGAGCACTTTCAGATTGCCGTGCTCCATCAAATACCCGGCGACCACCGCCCCAAAGACCACGACGATTCCAATAATCGTGAACATCGCGATCCATTCCTCCTAAGATTGCGCTGCCATCACACCAGAACCTGGATGCCTCTTCCACTCGCCGACGCGCCGGCTCGAAGCGCCGCTTCAGCCCGATTAATGATCGACTCCACCGTATCGCCCGCCGCCGGAGAAGTTCCCCCAAACGAAGCCGTCACCGAAACCTTATCTCCCCACCATTTAATTTCTGTATAGCTCACCATCTTCGTCAGGCGCTTGGCCACGCTCTCGATTTCGTCCACTTTGCACTCACTCAGCACAGCCATGAATGTACGCTCAGTAAGACGGCCCAAGAGGTCGGTGGGCCGCAGGCTGTTTCCCAGCGTTTGTGCCACTGCGCGCTGGATCGCCGCCACCGCACGAATGCCGTGAGCTGCCTGAAAGTGATCAAGCTGGTCCACCTGAATGCACAGCACACTGAAAGGAATCCGATATCGGTCGAAGGTGTCGAGATTCTCGCGCAACTGAAACAGAAGATAATCGCGGTTGAATACTCTCGACTCCTCGTCGATACAACCAAAGACCGCAAGCTTCCCTTGCCTGCGATCCCAACTTGAAACGGAGAGGCTCTCCTCGAAGCTCACTGCCGCGCCTATCACCGTCCCATGACTGTTTCGAATCGCCACCGCGCGAAGCCGCACCAAAACGCGATGTCCTTCCTTGTGGCATAGCGAAACGTTGACAGCCACCGGTTTGCCATCGCGCAGCACCGCTGCAATCGCGTCCGCTGCATCCGTTGCGAAGCTGTCGTGTCCGTCGTGATTTCCCAGCAGATCTTCCACGCAGAATCGTCCCAGCACATCCTGGCGAAGATGCCCGGTAATGCGCTCCGCGCCGTCGTTCCAGAACAGAATCTTCTGGTCGTTATCAACCAGATAAATTCCTGTCTGCAGACTCTCGAGTATCCTTCGATAAATTTCCGGCTTGTCGAGTTCCGATACCATATAGCTCCGTTAGGAGTTATCGGTTGAAAACGGAACAAGTTTAGAGGTTGCTATGAAGGTGTGTTGTGAAACGGATTCGTTGGTGAAATAGCGAAAAAACGACAGTTGGAGATAGGCTCAGCAGCGTTCAATGATCGTGGCTATGCCCTGGCCTACTCCGATGCACATGGTACAAAGCGCATACCGCCCGCCGGTACTTTGCAGTTGATACATCGCGGTCGTAATAAGCCGCGCCCCGCTCGCTCCCAGCGGATGACCAATCGCAATCGCCCCGCCATTCGGATTCACATGCGCCGCATCGTCAGGCAATCCTAAATCGCGCGTCACCGCGAGTGCCTGCGCCGCAAACGCCTCATTCAACTCAATCACGTCCATCTGCGAAATTTGCAGCCCAGTCTTCGCAAGCACCTTGCGCGAAGCCGGCGACGGCGCAAACCCCATCACCCGCGGCGCCACGCCCGCCGTTGCCGTAGCAATCACTCTCGCCCGCGGCGTCAGCCCGTATTTTTCAACCGCCGCTTTCGACGCCAGCAGCAACGCGCACGCCCCATCATTAATCCCCGAAGCGTTACCCGCCGTAACAGTTCCCCCCGGCTTCACGATCGGCTTCAGCTTCTGCAAACCCTCCATCGTCGTATCCGGCCGCGGCTGCTCATCCGTATCAAATTTTTTCGCCTCGGCGCCCTTAACCTGCGCCACCGGTACCGCCACAATCTCGCACTTGAAAAATCCCGCCGCATGCGCCCGCGCCCAGCGCTGCTGCGTCCGCATCGCAAATGCATCCTGATCCTGCCGCCCAACGTGATACTCCTCCGCCACGTTTTCCGCCGTCTCCGGCATCGAGTCCACGCCGTACTTACTCTTCATCAGCGGATTCACCAACCGCCATCCGATCGTCGTGTCGTAAATCTGTGCCTCGCGACCGAATGCCTTCTCCGACTTCCCCATCACAAACGGCGCCCGCGTCATGCTCTCCACGCCGCCCGCAATCATCAACTCCGCCTCGCCACTTTTGATCGCCCGCGCCGCAATCGACACCGCCTCCATACTCGATCCACACAACCGGTTCACCGTCGCTCCGGGAACTTCCTTCGGCATTCCCGCCAGCAACAACGCCATGCGCGCCACATTCCGATTATCTTCTCCAGCCTGATTCGCGCATCCATAGATCACATCGTCAACCGCCAACCAATCGACGCCCGCATTGCGCTCCATCAACGCGCGAATCGGAATCGCCGCCAGGTCATCCGCCCGCACTGTCGAGAGCGCCCCGCCAAATCGCCCGAACGGCGTGCGCACCGCATCGCAAATAAAAACTTCGCTCACAGTCATCTCCGATAATCGCACCACAGCCTCAATAAGCACTCCAAGCCGAATCTCTATGATGAATCCATTGCTTCATTCCGACAAGGCCGCGGCGCCTCACGCCAGACAACAGCGAACCTGCATAATCGCCATCCCGCAATCAACCGCCGCAATGTAGAATGCACCCGCTAATGCTGTCCGTCTTTCGCATCGCATTTCGAGATCGGAGCAGAAGTCCCATTGAATACCTTCGAACTGACCGGCCTTCTGTTCATCGGCTCCCTGCTCGCCGGATTTCTCGGTTCCCTCACCGGTCTCGGAGGCGGCGTAGTCGTCGTTCCTCTTCTCACCCTCGCCTTCGGCGTTGACATCCGCTACGCCATCGGCGCTTCGCTCGTCTCCGTGATCGCCACTTCCTCCGGCGCCGCAGCCGCCTACGTGCGGGAAGGCTTCTCCAATATCCGCGTCGGGATGTTCCTCGAAATCGCCACCACAGTCGGCGCGATCACAGGCGCCGTCGTCGCCGCCTACTTGAAGCTTTCCTGGATTGCGATCGTCTTCGGTCTCGTGCTGCTCTATTCCGCCTATGAGGCGGTCAAATCGCACACGGATTTGCTCGGCCCTAGCCAACCGGATCACCTGGCCACCATTCTTCGTATGGACGGAACATTTCCCGCCTCACAAGGCATGCAGTCCTATAACGTCACCAACGTGCCTGCCGGCTTCAGCCTGATGTTCACAGCCGGCATTCTCTCCGGCGTCTTGGGCATCGGCTCAGGCGCAGTGAAAGTTCTCGCCATGGACCGCGCCATGAAGCTCCCCTTCAAAGTTTCCACCACCACAAGCAACTTCATGATCGGAGTCACCGCCGCCGCCAGCGCTGGCGTCTACCTGAATCGCGGCTATGTTGATCCGGTCCTCGCGATGCCAGTAATGCTCGGCGTCCTGGGAGGATCACTAACGGGCGCGCGCTTCTTGCCTGGCGCCAAAGTAAAAATTCTCAGAATCGTATTCAGCGCGGTCGTCGCACTGCTGGGGATCGAGATGATGTACAACGGCTTCATCGGAAAGTTCGTCCAGTGAACACAATGAACGCACCGGCCCGGGCAATGTCAGACAAGCGCGCCGAAGGAATCATCGGCATCCTCCTGCGTACGGGCGTCACTGCTGCTGCCATCGTCGTCTTCCTCGCCGCGATTCCATACCTCATCCAGCATGGTTCCGCGAAGCCTGATTACCATGTCTTTCGCGGCGAGCCGGCCCACCTCCGCCACATTTCCGGAATCGTAAAATCAAGCATCGCTCTCGATCCCGCGGCCATCATTCAGCTGGGGATTCTAATTCTGATTGCCACGCCCGTCGCGCGCGTTGCATTCTCCGTCTTCGCCTTTGCCGAAGAACGCGACTGGATGTATGTCATCGTCACTTTGATTGTGCTCGCATTACTTTTGTTCAGTCTCAGCGCCACGAATTTATGACGGCGGATCTGGTTGTGACCGATCTTTCTCAGAGTGGATAGAATCAGTCATGCACAGGTACAGAGATGCTATGACGAGTCAGGAATTCTCAGTGGGTGTATTGCACGGGCGGCATGGCATCCTGCTCGGACTACTGGGGTCCATTGTGTTCCTGATCTCTGGCTGGCAGGATGTGGAACCAGGAATCGGCATGATCAGTTCTGCGTTCTGGTTTTTTCTCGCCCTGCTCTCGACAGTCGGCGTCATATGGCTGGGTATTGGAGCCAGAATTTGGCCAGGAGCTTTGCTGGGCGTGACGTTTTTTTGTTTTGAGTTCTGGTTAATCCGCCGCTGGCGGCGGCAATCGCACGACCCACCCAGTCGTCAAGGGTTCTAGTCTATGCAGGAATCACTGGATATGATATTGAGCGGAAGGGGGATACGATAGACTCAGGTATTCGGTGGCCGCTCGCACCGTATTCCCGTTTTGGCACTCTGGGCCCCATCTCATCTTCGAGGCACGGCTCACATGACGCTTCTCTCGCTCAATTCTTCATCCCTTGAGAATTTCCTGCTTCAAAAACTCAGCCACGTCATCAACGACGCCCCTGTTCGCCTCATTCTCCCCAGCGGCTCCGAAATTTCGCCCGCTCACTCCACTCCGGTCGGCACGTTGGTCATCCACGATCGCCGGACGCTCCTCAGAATCATTCTTAGCCCCGAAATCGAATTCGGCGACGCCTACACCGAAGGCCGCGTGGAAATCGACGGCGATATAGTCGAAGTACTCGCCGCAGTTTTTCGCTCCCTCTCCGGCCGAAATCCCGGTTCCTGGTTCGCGCGCTCGCGTTCGAAATTGCTCGACTGGACGCAGGCCAATACCCTGCGTGGCTCCCGTGAACACATTCACCGCCACTACGATTTAAGCACCGACTTCTACAAGCTGTGGCTCGATTCCGAAATGCTCTACACCTGCGCCTACTTCGAATCGCCGTCCGTACCGCTCGAAGCCGCCCAGATCGACAAAATGGATCTCATCTGCCGCAAGCTCCAGCTTCAGCGCGGAGAGCGCGTCGTCGAAGCGGGCTGCGGCTGGGGCTCATTCGCGCTTTATATGGCCGAACAGTATGGCGTCCGTGTGAAAGCCTTCAATATTTCCCAAGAGCAGCTGGCCTATGCGCGAGCCACCGCAAAGCGTCGCGGCCTCGCCGATCGTGTGGAATTCATTGAAGACGATTACAGAAATATCCGCGGCAAGTTCGACGTGTTCGTCTCCGTCGGGATGCTCGAGCACGTTGGCAGGGAAAATTATCGCGCGCTCGGTGACGTCATCCACAGCACCATCGGCAATTCCGGCCGTGGGCTTCTGCATTTCATCGGCATGAACCGTCCGCGTCCCTTGAGTGCCTGGATCAGAAAACGAATCTTCCCCGGAGCAAATCCGCCCACATTAAGCCAAATGATGCCGCCGCTCTTCGAGCCGCGGAATTACTCGGTGGTCGACGTCGAGAATCTCCGCCTTCACTACGCCCAAACCTTGCGCCACTGGCGCAACCGCTTCGAACGCTCCACCGATCGCGTTGCGCAAATGTTCGGCGAACAATTCGTCCGCTTGTGGCGGCTGTATCTCGCGGGCTCGGAAGCAGGCTTTACCGCAGGCTCGCTACAGCTGTTCCAGCTTCTCTTTGCCGGATCAGAATGCCGCCAGATTCCCTGGACCCGCGCTCACCTCTACGAAAAGTTCCAGCAAACCGCCAAGCAGGAAGCGAAATGGATGCATGCAGCGTCCTGATCGTCGGCGGCGGCCCGGCAGGATCTTCCTGCGCCTGGCAGTTGCGACGTTCGGGCATCGACGTCGCTATCCTCGACAAATCCACATTCCCTCGCAACAAAGTCTGCGGAGGCTGGATCACGCCCCCAGTCTTCGACGAACTAGAAATCAACGCCCACGATTACGCCCGCACCAACGTTCTACAGCCCATCACCGGATTTCGCACCAGCATGATGGGCGACCGCGAAACCGAAACCGACTACCGCAAGCCGATCAGTTACGGAATCCGCCGCAGCGAATTCGATGACTACTTGCTGAAGCGCTCGGGCGCCCGCCTCATCGAAGGCACAGCCTTATCGAGCATCGCACGGGTAGGAAATGACTGGCTCGTCAACGGACAAATCAAAACCCAATTGATCGTCGGCGCCGGAGGACACTTCTGCCCCGTCGCCCGTTTCATGGGTTCAAAATCCACAGGCGAAAACGCAGTCGCCGCCCAGGAAACCGAATTTGAAATGAACTCCGAGCAACAAAACAAATGCTCGATTCGCCCCGAAATTCCCGAACTCTACTTCTGCGCGGACATGCGCGGCTATGGCTGGTGCTTCCGAAAAGGAAATTTCATCAATATTGGCCTGGGCAGACTGGACAAGCATTCGCTCGGCGCGCACATCACCGCATTTATCGAATTTCTGCGCCGCACAAAAAAAATCAGCTTCGACCTGCACTCAAAACTCTTCGGCCACGCCTACCTGCTCTATGGCAGAAGCAATCGCAAAATCGTCGACGACGGAATCCTACTCATCGGCGACGCAGCCGGCATGGCCTACTCCCAAAGCGGCGAAGGAATCAGGCCCGCCATCGAATCCGGCCTGCTAGCCGCCAAAGCAATCACAGAAGCCCATGGCGCATACCGCCGCGAAAATCTCAATCGCTACCGCGCATTACTCACCAATCGCTTCGGGCCGCTACAAGACGACTGGGCAGTTCAAATCGGCCGCCGCCTCCCACCTCGCCTCATGAGTTCCATAGGCCGCGCCCTAATAGCCACCAAATGGTTCTCCCGCCACATCGTGCTAGACACATGGTTCCTACGCTCAACCGAGCCCGCCTTCCAGTAGTTCAGTAGCACAGGCGTCCGCCGCCAGGCGGCCCATGAAAATGACGCCTGTGCCCCAAGCCGCTACGCGCCACAACGCTTAATCCTTAGTCGCGTCGTGATTGCGTTCTTTCGAATTTCTCCTGCCTCTGCCCAAAACAAGCCAGACTCCGCATTTCATTCCACGCCGAAACCGCACTTCCGTACCGCCGGCGTCCCGCCAGCTCTTTTGACTTTTTCCCCACGCCACCGCCGCTCGCCCGCCGCCATTCACCGCCCGCGCTAATTCTGCACCGTCGTATGCCTCACCGCATACCAACAAGGCGTATACCCAAAATGCGGAAACATCGAATGAATACAACTCTCCGCCTCAGCCGGATCCATATCAAACTCCACCCGCCCATCCTTCCGCGGAATATCCCACTCGTGATGCACCATCACACTCCCCAGCGCAGCAGAATTCCCGCCAGCCATCAAGTGCCTAGCCCAAAGATAATCACCCGCATACACCAACGCAGCCGCCGCAATCGCCACCAAAATCACGCGCTGCAAAATCGCCGATGCTCGCATCACTTCTTCTTCCTCTCCTGATCTTTCATGGTTTCGAGTCTAGCTGCTCATCCAGGTTTTACCATCAGGAACGAATTGACGACGGCCAGTTTTTGTGCAGCATCTCTTCTCCAGCAGTATTGACGGATCGGGTTACACTATCAATTCTGCGGACGACAATGCGCACAATGTTGCGATAGAAACAATGAATCATGATGCGTAATAGCTTGGGCGTTTTGCAAAACGTGATTGACTTGCTTGCAGCTTTCTTCTTAATCCTTGGCGGTTGGAATGCGACGAAATCGAACACTCTCGTCGGGTATTCGTGCATTGTGTTGGGGCCTGTCCTGCTCTATTTATCATCCGGCATGTGGACCAAACAGAGGGGAAAGCTCATCGGTCGATGCATATTCTATGGCAGCGCATTTCTAGCCCTCGGATTGAGCGTTACAATACTCGTAAGCGTCCACGCTATGCCCTCCGTCAACCGTTGGATTATATATCTGATATTGAGCGTCTTGTTTGGAGCGTTCATTTTGTCGCTGATCCATTTGCGACTTGTGAGACGACACGTGGCTGAAACATCGTGAGGGTACCATCGCTCCGTTCATGCTGTTTCTAAGCTTTGCGTCTCTGCAGGTAACTAGAGGGCAGGATATTGATCATATCATGTTGCCGAATCCCAAGCTCCTGCGGTGCACCTCGTCCGATTGCTACCAATTGTGGTCTGAAACGCCGGAACCGAAGGCCGTCTTTCCAAAGCAGGTCATCTTCGACATGGACCAGGGTTGTATCTACGGCATGACCGTGCTTTACGACAAGTCGGTACCCTTAGATCAGATCAAATCCGCCATAGACGATCGCTATAGGCAATGGTCCGTTGAAGAAATCAAGAGTCCCGCCTTACACTTGTGGCGTGTAGAAGGCCAGAAGTTCTCCATTCAACTCAGCGTGGCAAACAAAGCCGACGAAAAAAGAGACTTGGCGGAAGCTGGAACAAGGCAGGTTATATACATTGCTTTCGGGGCAAAGTCCGCATGCGGCGCTCACTGACCAAACTGAACTGTCGCGTGCACGCTTCCTTCTTCGGTAGTCCAGTCCTAGAACCAACTGTCTGCGAACTGCACATGCGTACAGGCGAATTTTCCTCCATCTCATGCTACCGTCGGCTATGGCGCACGACGGCAAGAACAAACACAAAAGGAATCGAGGCAAAGCTCGCCTCGCGATCCCCTCAAGGTCCAACCACTCGCAGCGCGTGATTCCTCCCAACGATTCGTCGAACCACGCCTCAACTCCGCTCCATAGCACCACCCTGCCTGGAACGGTCCGCAATCCGCGCCATGACAAGGACAAATCTCCCCAGCGCTCACCACGCGCAACCGAAACCGCCTCGCTACGAGCCTACTTTCTAATCTACGGTTCCGCGATTAAAACTTCGCATAAGCCACAACGAATCAGCTACTTGCTAATTTCTAATCGGCTGTTTTCCCGGCACCTGGCGTTCACGCCATGCACCACCGCCAGCCTGCATGATTTTTCATTTCACGGTATAATTGGACTCCATTGCTCACAGTAAACAACATCACGATGCGGTTCGGCCCTCGAATACTGTTCGAGGACGTCACCACCACCTTTTTCACCGGCCGCCGCTACGCCATCACCGGCCCCAACGGCGCCGGCAAATCCACGTTCATGAAAATCCTCACAGGCGAGCTCGAGCCGACCAAGGGCGACGTCACACGGCCGAAGAAACTCGGCATCCTGCGCCAGGATCAGTTTGCCTTCGACGAACATCGCGTGATCGACACCGTGATCATGGGCAACGGACGTCTGTGGAAGGCCCTGCAAGAAAGAGAAGCTCTGCACGCGAAACCGCACGACCAACTCACCGATAAAGACGGCATGCGCATGGGCGAACTGGAAGGAATCGTCGGCGACGAAGACGGCTACACCGCCGAAGCCGACGCAGCGATCCTTCTCGATGGCCTGGGCCTCGAAGAACCGCTGCACGAGCGCAAGATGCGCGAGCTGCAAGGCGGACAAAAAGTCCGCGTCCTGCTCGCACAAGCGCTTTTCGGACATCCGCAGGTGCTGCTCCTCGACGAGCCCACCAACCACCTCGACCTCGATTCCGTTCACTGGCTCCAGGATTACCTGTGCGAGTACGAAGGCGTCCTGATCGTGATTTCTCACGATCGCCATTTTCTCAATAGCGTCTGCACGCATGTGGCTGACATCGACTATCAAACCATCATCATGTACAACGGCGGCTACGACGACATGGTGATCGCCAAGACTTCGATTCGCTCGCGCATCGAATCGGAAAACGCCCAGCGCGAAAAGAAAATCGCTCAGCTCAACGAATTTATCGCGCGTTTCTCAGCCGGCACACGTTCCGCGCAAGCCACGTCGCGCAAGAAGGAAGTCGAACGCCTGCAAACCACCGAACTTGCCAGGTCTAACATCGCGCGCCCCTTCATCCGCTTCCAAATGGACCAGCACTCTGGCAAACATCCGCTCGAAATCAAGAGCGTGGTGAAGGAATACGATGGCGCAAAAGTCTTCAAGCCGTTCAGCGCCAATGTCGACCGCGGCGAAAAAATCGCGCTGATGGGCCGCAACGGTACCGGCAAGACCACGCTCCTGAAATCGCTGGTGCGGAATGCGCCAGGTTTCATCAGCGACGAAGAAAAACAGTTCCCGATTAATGGCGGAACGGTTGGCTGGGGCCACAACGTGGCCGTCGGCTACTTCGCGCAAGATCACAGCGAAACCATCCGAAAAGGCACCACGGCGATCGAGTGGCTCCACGAGTTCGATCCCATGGCCACTCAGGAACAACTCCGCGGCGTCCTGGGTCAAATGCTTTTCAGCGGCGAAGAAGCCCTCAAGCCCACCGGCGCGCTTTCGGGCGGCGAAGCCGCGCGCCTGATCTTCTGCAAATTAATGCTGCAAAAACCGAATGTGCTCGTTCTTGACGAGCCCACCAACCACCTCGACCTCGAATCCATCAACGCCCTGAATATTTCACTGCAAAAATATCTCGGCACGGTCCTCTTCGTCACGCACGACCACGACGTGATCGACGAAGTGGCCACCCGCATCTGGCACTTCGAGGGCGGCCGCATCGAAGACTTCAAAGGCCCCTACTCCGAATACCTCGTCTACGCTCAGGAGAAAGCTTCATAGCTATTACATGTGTCGTATAGCAACCTCGTCGATAAAAGTCGAAAATAAAATCCCCCAGCAACTTCAATTGGATTAAGCTCCCAGCCATCAATCCCGCTCCAGAATGCTGGTCGCGTGCCAGAAAAATCACGTTGAGTTCAAAAGAAATGAGTCTCATGCGAAATTTTCGAGCAGTGCTGGCCGTCGCCTCGATCGCGGCCATTGCGTCCCTCTCGGCGTGCTTCCCGAGCCCTGGTGACATCTTCGGAGGCGGCGGTGGCGGCTCGCCCGCGAGCGTCTCGGGCAAGTGGTCAATCCTCCTCACTTCGAACCACGGATCGAGCAACAACGTGGACGTCGAGGCCAACTTTTCGCAATCGACCGGCGCGATCTCGGCTATGCAGTCTGTGATTCTCTCGAGTTCACCCTGCGATTTCGGCACCGATTTCATTCAAGGGACGGTCAAATCAAGCGGCATCAGCTTCACGCTGGCCTTCGGCACCGGACATCCGACGACGTCGTTCTCTGGCTCGGTGAGCAACGACGGGCTCAGCATGGCTGGTAGCTACAAGATGCCGTCCGGAGATTGCGCCTCATCGGATTCGGGCACGTGGGCGGCGACGAAATTCGGAGATTCATCCGGCATTTACACAGGGCAAGTCACGTCTGATGTAACGAGTCGAGTGATTACCGTGCTCGCTGCGATTCAGGAAGATGCAAACAACAACCTCCAGGCAAATATCAGCCTCACCAACGGTGGTTGCTCGATGCTTAATCTGACGGGCATTGCCATCGGCAGCATTCTTGATTTGCAGAATGCCGATGGAACGATCGGTTTCGTTGCGCAGGCATCCGACCCGACGTATGCGACTCTTGGCACCAGCTACCAGATCGGCGGAACAAGCTGCGGCGCCGCGGACACTGGGAGCGGCACGCTATCCCAGGCGGTACCGAACGTCGTCAGGCGACCGAAGGCAAGCACCAAGATAAATCCATTGACGAATTCCCTCTTGAAAAAGACGCTAGAGAATCATCACAACTAGACTTCGCTTCTAAAATCGCACCTAGGCAAAATGAAGGGACTCGGCATCGAGTCCCTTCATTTCTATCACTTCGTTTTCACTGACAAAATTCGTTGAATCGGGAATAAGACAGGCGCCGTACCGGTTCTAGTAGATGCACGGACGTTGACGACCGGCACGGTTGCGGTTCAGTGAGAAGACAATGAGAGTAAACCCTTTCGACATCAAGACGCTGCTCTTAGCGAGGCACGCACAGCACGTGGCGCTGATTCACTTTCCGATTGCGCTGTTTATCGCGGCCGTGGCTTTCGACTTTGTCGCGCAGCGGAGGAAGAACCGGACGTTGGCCGCGGCGTCGTATTTCAATTTGCTGCTGGCTGCGATTTCGACGCTGCCTGTAGTCGCATCGGGCCTCGCCGCATGGCAGTGGGCGCTCGAGGGACAAAAGTTAAAGGGAATCCTGTTGATGCATCTCGCTCTGGGATGCGTGTCGAGCGTTCTCATCTGGCTGGTATTGTTGATTCACTGGCGGGCGCGCCGGGGAAATCAGGAGTCTCTGCCAAAGTATCGGCTGGTGATCGAAGCGTTCGCGGTTCTGGTCATCGTGCTGACAGGCCACCTCGGCGGATTTCTTAGCGGCGTGAATGGAACGGGTTAGCTGATTGCTTTTGGAGTGATTTCCCGAGCTCGCATTTGTTCCCTTGTTTCGATCAACTTGCGGTGCGGGCTGAAGCCTACGCTACTGAAATCCCCACGATGGCCGATTGGCATGATCCCGCCAAGTTCCTACGCCGGGCACGGCATGCCGTGCCCCTACTGAACCAATGCGCTATGAAACGACTGCAATCGAGGGGTGAGAATTCTGTTCTTACTCGGAAACCGACGGATGGCGTAGACTCGACCTTGTCGGTCCCGAAATAAGGTAATCGAACGATGACGGAGTCGAGCGCTCATTCTGCTTTGCAAACTCATATGGTCCGGCCTGCTGCGAGCGGAAAATTTGCGCTCGGGCTGGGACTTACCAACGAGTGCAATCTGGCTTGCTCATTCTGCTATCGCGATCCGGCGCGGACAGACCGGCTTAGTCTGGAGCAAGTGCGATCTGTGATGGAAAACTTGCCGGTGCGGTCGGTGAATCTGGGCACCGGCGAAAACGGAATGCATCCGGAATTCCGCGCGATTCTGGCTTACCTCCGTTCTCTACCTGTGAAACTCACCATCACGTCGAATGGCCACAGCGCCGCGGTGCTTACGGATGATGAGCTTCGCGCCTTCCACGATATTGAGTTCTCGCTGGATTACCCGACTGAACGCGAGCAGGACACCCAGCGCGGCACCGGAAATTGGGCCTTGATTCATGAGCAGGCGGCACGCTGCGTCCGGCTGGGAATTCCCGTCACTTTTATTGCGGTGATGATGAAGTCGAACTACCTGCGACTGGCTGAAGTGGCGCGAACGGTGAAGCGTTACGAGTCGCCGCTGCGGTTGAATGTTTATCAGTCGGTGCGTTCGGATTTGTACGCGTTGAGTTACGAAGAATACTGGCGAGGTTTTCGAGCGTTGTTTGCGGAGACAGACGTGATCGCCATCGGCGAGCCTCTGGTTCGTGCGATGGCGGGCTTGCCTCCGAGAACTGGCGGATGCGGAGTGAGTACCGTGCGGATTACGCCTGGAGCCACCACGCAGCCTTGCGTATACTGGCCGGGCGCGGGGGAGCCGCTTTCGCTTCTGGCATCCATGGGATCGGCGGTTGTGGAAACTTCACCCTTTGTCGAGGCGCGCATTGTGCCGGACGCCTGCCGTTCGTGCGCTTATCTCGAAAGCTGTTACGGCGGATGTGCCGGGCGGCGACGTCTGCAGAACGCGCTGAGTGAACCGGACTTCTACTGCCCTGTCGTCAGGGGACAAGTGGAAAAGTTGGAGGTCCGCATGGCCGCCGCGCGCGAACTTCCCAAGGGCGAAAGCGCGTGCACGACAATCGTGATTGCACGCGATTAGAATACGGGCGATGGTTGTTACAATGGCGAGCCAAATGAAATCGAGCCAACTTCAAGAGAGGATTTCCTGAATGCCGGAACAACCTTATGCGCGTTACGGACTGGCGATCGTTCGGCTGACGATTGGAGCGATGTTCGTGGGGGTGTTTTTCGAGAATTTAGGGAAAGGTCTCTACACGCCGAGCGGCTACGCCGGCTTGATCAACTATTACATCCAACACGATCACGCTCCGGCGATTTGGAAAGCGATTATGGCGTCGGCGGCGAGTCACTCGGCGACGGCGGCGCCGCTTCAGGGCATGACGGAGATTTCGCTGGGCGTGCTTCTGATCCTCGGCCTTTTCACACGCCCCGCTGGACTGGTCGCATGTGGATTACTCGCGAGCCTGTGGGTGTCGGAGTGGGGCACGTCGTGGATTTGGGAACTGCTCGTGCCTACGCTGGCTGCGCTGGGGATCGCGGTGGGAGGGGCGGGGCGGACGTGGGGGATTGATGCGTTTCTGGCACGGCGGCGCCCGTCGTCGCTTTGGTGGTGAAGCAAATGGCACCGACGGGGCCAGCGGAGATTGCTTGCGGGAGATTGTTTGCGAGTTTCGGTCATTATTCCCACGCACAATGAGGCGCGCGCCATCGGTAAAGTGCTCGCGGACATTCCTGCTGATCTCGTGACCGAGGTCATTGTCGTCGACAGCAACTCGACCGACGGGACACCGGAGATTGCCGAGCGTGCGGGAGCTCGCGTGATATTTGAACAGCGTCGCGGATACGGGCAGGCTTGCTTAACGGGTCTCGTCAACGCCGACTCGCCCGACGTGGTCGTGTTTCTCGACGGTGACTATAGCGATCGGCCGGCCGAACTTGCGCTTTTGCTCGCGCCGATCTCCGAAGGACGCGCGGATATTACGCTGGGCTCACGATTGGCGGGGCCGCGCATTCCGGGTGCGCTTCCCTGGCACTCCGCGTTTGGCAACCGGCTCGCGGCGGGGTTGATCTCGCTGCTGTTTCAACAGCGGATCACCGACCTCGGCCCGTTCCGCGCGGCGCGCGCAGATGTTCTGCAAGCGCTCGCACTCGAAGAGACGACTTATGGCTGGGCGGTGGAAATAATTTTGAAAGGCGCGCTGCAAGGATTCCGGATCGTAGAGGTGCCGGTGAGCTACTACCCGCGCATTGGAAAGTCGAAGATCAGCGGGACGATCGGAGGCACGCTCGGCGCGGCCTGGTTCATTTTCACTCGCATTTTGCGCTACTATTTTCGCCAGCGACGAGTTGGAATGCCGCAGTCGGCGTGAAACCCGCGACAACAATTTCCTAATGAAACCTTTTCGCTTCTGATGAAACCCCCCAGCCAGAGCACTGCCGTTTCACGCAGCGGCGACTGCACGCTTGTAATTATGGCGAAGGCGCCGAAGCCGGGCGTGGTGAAGACTCGGCTCGCGCAGAGCCTGCCTCTCGAGGCCGTCGTCGAGTTATATCGCTGCCTGCTGGACGATACGATGGCGCTGGCGCAGTCACTTGGCGATGTGGATGTCGCCATTATGTGCCCGGCGGCCGATGTGGACGATTTATCGCGTGCAGTGGGTGACTCGATTCCGATCGTGGCGCAATCGGGCGATGGGCTTGCGGCGGGGCTTACGTCGGTGTTTGCACATTTCACGGCTGCTGGCCGCCGGCGCGTCGTTGCGTTCAACAGCGACAGCCCGCACCTGCCGGCGTCGGTACTGAAAAGCGCATTCCGAGCACTCGCTCAGAGCGACGTGGTTGTTGGTCCGACGCACGACGGAGGGTATTACCTTGTCGGCGCGACGGCGTCTCATCCGGGACTCTTCTCGGGCGATGGGCTGGGAACCACGAATGCATACGACGCGCTACTTGGGCGCGTGCGGGAGCTGGGGCTTTCGGTGAGTCTCACCGATCCGTTCTACGACATTGACGTGGCCGGGGACCTGAGCCGCCTCGCCGGTGAACTGCAGCGCGCGCCCGCGAAAGCGCCGAGAACGGCGCAGTGGCTGATGGAATGGAGGAAGGCGATGCCGCCGGCGCAAAGCGGCGGAGAGCGATGAAGGTTGCGGCGTCGCACAGGCTCTACGGGCTTGGCGCCATCATGCTTACGGCGCTTTTAGCCTGCGCACGAATTGCTGGCGGAGTTGGAAGCCCTGCTTACCTGATTACCCTAGCCATTGCCGGCATTGCTTACCTGCTTGCTATTCGAGAGTTTTTCTCCATGCCGAGATTCCCTCGGCGCGTCATCGTGATTGGTCTTGCGTTGGCTGCTCTGTGGCATCTTCCTTTTCTGTTGATGCCTGCGGGAGCCGACGATGACGTTCATCGCTATGTCTGGGATGGCCGCCTGCAGCGGCTTGGCTACAACCCTTACGTTGTGGTTCCGAATAATCCTGCGGTCAGCGCTTTGCACACGGACGAAACTCGCAATCTGAACAATCCAGAGGTGGCAAGCCCCTATCCAGCGGGTGCTCAGCTTTTCTTTCGCGCTGTAACTGCGATTCACGAGTCGGCTTTTGCGTTCAAAGTTGCGTTTGTACTGTGCGAGTTGGCGATTGTTCCGCTGTTGCTTGCCGAGCTGCGCCGCCTCGGGCAGGCGGAACATTGGGTGCTGGCGTACGCCTGGAATCCACTGCTCGTCACGTGCGTGACCTCCAGCGGTCACGTTGACATCCTAGGAGTGCTACTGCTGCTTGTCTCAGCCGCAGCGCTCGAACGCCGTTGGCGAACTTTCGCGGCGGTCACATTTGGACTGGCTGTTGCCGTAAAGTTTCTCCCGATTGTGCTGGCGCCGCTTTACTGGCGTCGTGTGCGGGTGCGTGACGGGTTGCTGGCGGTGGTCATTGTTGGAGTGCTATATGTGCCGTTTCTGCGCGGTGGTTTGGTCCCAATGGGATCGATAGGAGTGTTTGTCGAGCGGTTTCGCTTCAATGACTCGGTGTTCGCTACGCTGGAGAGACTCATGAGTCCTCAGGTGGTGGCTGGTCTGGCAGTCGCGGTTGGGTTGGTAACTGCGGCGGTGTTGCGAAGAAGGCAAGATGAAAACTCTCCGCAGGCGTTTGCATGGCCGATGGCTGCATCGCTTTTGTGTGCTCCGGTGGTGTACCCCTGGTATCTTCTGTGGCTGCTGCCGTTCGTGCGATCGGTCTCGACGGTGCCGCTCATCATCTGGACGATCAGCATCCTGCCGACTTTTTACGTGTGGCATTTGCGCACGCTGGGCGGCCAGTGGGTAGTTCCTGGCTGGATTATGCTGCTGGAATACGGAACCGTGGCATCGGCCGCCGCTATTCTCGAGTTTCGGCATCTCGGGCGATCAACGAATACGGCCGCCTGAGCTTGCGAGAGAGCACAATCACCGAGGTGTGCTATATAATGCGGCGTCGGCCAAGCAGGGTGTGATCTCACTGAGGAGCGACTTTCATGAAGAATGTGCACCGCGTAGCGATCATCGGCCTTCTGGCTTTAGGGATGCTGGGCTTTTCATCAAGTTCCTGGGCGCAGGCGCGTCCGCCAAGTGTCGAACAGATGGCGAAGACCTTTGGTATCGATTCGTGGGGACAGATCGAAGGGATTCGCTACACGTGGAGCATAGATTTGCCTGCGTTCAATCTGAAACTGGCTCACACATGGGAATGGGAGCCAAGGACCGGAAAGGTGACCTTTGAAGGAAAGGATAAGGACGGCAAACCGGTGAAGGTTACGTACCTGCGGTCTGAGCTCAACAGCCAGCCTGCGAACGTGAAGGATGAAATCGACCCGGCTTTCATGAACGATCAATACTGGCTGGTGTTCCCTTTCCATGTGATTTGGGACACGAGCGCGGACGTGCAGGATAAGGGTAAGCAGAAGCTGCCGCTGGGAAAAGGTACCGGCGACCAGATCGTGGTGAAGTATTCTTCAGACGGTGGCTACACGCCCGGCGATACGTGGGAACTCTTTCTCGCTCCCGACCATCGGGTGGAAGATTTCATCTACCGCCGCGGCGGACCGAAGAAGCCGAGTCTTGTCATCACGACGTGGGCAGGCTACAAGAAGGCAGGGCCTCTGCTTGTCTCGACGGAGCATCGCGGAACTGCCGACGGCAAGCCGGTACACATTTTCTTCTCGGACGTATCCGTCAAGCTAACTGGTTCAGACAACTGGATAAAGGCGCAATAGCACTGTTGGTTTCTTCCGCAAGTGGAGGATTCCGGCGAAGAGTGAGTCGCGGTCCACATCCACCGACGTCGAGAGCGTCGGCCGAAATGAGACTCGAGGAGAGAGAAACATGAAACCAGCAATTCGAATCAAAATGACAAAGTTCGGGATCGGCCTTGCATTGGCAATGTTGGCGTGCGGCGCGGCGCTGGCCCAGGATGTGTCGTACAACTCCATGCCGGGAGTGGACTTCTCGAAATTCCACACCTACAAATGGATCACGATTGAGGGTGCTTCGTATCCCAACCAGATTGTGGACGCGCAGATCAAAAGCTCCATTGATTCTCAGTTAGCCTCAAAAGGACTGACGAAGACGGATTCGGAGAAAGCCGATTTGTATATCGGCTATCAGGCCTCTATCAGCCAGCAAAAACAGTGGAATGCGTATGGCACGGGAGGCGGATTGCGGTGGGGCGGTGGAATGGCGTCGGCTCAAAGTTCGACGATTAATATCGGCACGCTGGTTGTTGACATGTATGACCCGTCGAACAAGCAGCTGGTCTGGACCGGGCGCGCGACGAAGACGCTCGATCCCAACGCGAACCAGGAAAAGAAACAGAAGAATCTCGATAAGGCCATGCAGAAGCTGTTCAAGAACTACCCGCCAAAGTAAGACAACCTTCGAGTCTGATAGCCGTGCTGAATCTGGCGGCGGTGATCGGAAACGCGACTACATCACCATTTGTGGTGAGTGAGATTGGTAGGGGCGGTGGGGATCGAACCCACGACCTTCGGCTTAAAAGGCCGCTGCTCTACCACTGAGCTACGCCCCTAAGTGGTAAACAAATCAGCTAGGTAGGACTTGACGCGCTTCTAATTCTACCTCGTTTGTGTTCGAAATGTGTTCGACTTTCTGGCTGTGAAAGATTCCAAGCTTGCGGCCGGCTTCGCGCACGTCGCTCGGCGAAACGATGTTGTAGCGTTCGAACACAGAGCGCGTTTTATGTCCGCTGATCGCCATCGCAATGCCCTCCGGGACGCCGGCCCGCACCATGTTGCGGACGCCGCTGCGCCGGAGATCGTGAAAGATTGCACCCTTGTAAGTCATCTTCGCCTTAGGTTTTGGATTCTTGCGGTCACTGCGCGGATCCGCGTAAACCATCTCGCCCGTCGCTGAATCCTGCTCGGATTCCATTCTGCCGAGTCCCGCCTTCACACAAGCAGAGTACCACGCTTTGCGGAATCCCTGAATCTGTGCGGCGCGTCCGTTATGCTCAACTCGGAAGCAAACGTACTCGCATTCCCGCTGACGCGTCGCGTATTGCTTCTTGAGCGATTCGAGCAATTGCGGCGCGATCGGAACCTCGCGGCCTTCGTCGTTTTTTGTTTCGCCAGCTCGCAGCCGAATGATGCCAGATAGAAAGTCAATCTGGTTCCACCTCAGCCCGAGAATCTCGCCCTCGCGCATTCCCGTGAAGTATCCTAGCGCCAGCGGCAAGCGCAGATAGTTCGGCAGAGCCGCGGACAGCTTCTCGTAATCCTCCCGTTCAAAGAAACCCTGGCGCGGCGGCGCTTCCTTCACCATCGGAAAATAGGGAACGTCGCGGAGCTTGCCCTGCTTCTTCGCAAGGTTGAACATGCGCCGGAGCGCAGAAACGGATCGGTTAATCGTGCCAGCCGCAAGGCCGCGTTTCTGCTCGCCAGCTATAAACTTGCTGATTGAATCGACGTCGATTTCCGAGACTCGCCAACCCGAGAAAAAATCATCGAGCCGCACTACTTTGTCGAGGCGCGGCTTCCCTTCCCCGTCGCGGCGAAGCGATTTGCGGCCGTTGATTTCGTAGTCCCGGTAGAAAGCATCGCGGAGATCCTCGTATCGAATATTGCGCGTGTCACGATGAATGCCCGTTCGCACTTCGGCGAGCTTGTCGCGCAACATCTTGACAGCTTTCTTCTCGTTCTCGGTGTCACAAGACTGCCGAATCTGCCGGCCGTGGTCATAGTAGGCCATCCACCAAATGCGGCCGCGCTGAAAAAGGTGACCGTCACCGCGCGCTCGCTTACCTTGCTTTTCGTTTTCCATGATTCACCTCTGCCGTTTCGGTTTTGGCCCGCGCCGAAGAGTGCCCTTGAACTTCCTAGCCTTCTCTATCTCCGCGTTCGTCCAAAGTCGAAGTGTTGCGTTGCCTACGCCAATCAGCTTCGGTGCGTCGATCTCGCCGCGGGCGATCCAAGCTTGGAGCGTCTGCCGCGAGACGCCGATTCGGATGGCTGCTTGGGCTGTTGTGTAGGTTTTCGCGCTCACGATTTCGAATTTATCAAAGGCTTTACACGTTGTCAAGTATTATGATATGATGCTACGCAGAACGCCGGAGTTTGACGGTGCCAAAGCGTCGCAGACCTACGAAAACGAAGCGGGATGCAGGCCGACATAGCGAGAATGAGTGGAATGCCCGCTTGAAGGCGCTCGGACTTGCGGAGCTAAAGCCGGGCTTCCTTCCGCGCCGGCGCAGGGCCAAACCGATTCTAGACAGCGACGAGAACGAAATCGAAGTTGGCGCAGCGCTGAACCTGGATGGCTCTGCTGTAATTCGTCCCGAAGCGACAGAGATTCGCCCGACAGTCCAGGAAGGCGCTTTCCTGAAGCTCGCCGAGTATCTCAATCTAACAAGCGTGGCTCGAACAGTCCTCGGTCTGCGTCTTCTCTGCGACGACGTCACCCGCGTCGATGTCCGCGAGTTTTTTCTTCGAGCGCATCCGGATAAAGTCTCGGAAGCGATGAGCGCCTGGCGCGAGTTCTCTCGCCGTATGCCCGAAATCCGAGCATTCCTGGAAGGTCATCGCCGCGATCGTGAAGTTCCCACAAAGCCTCGATACAAGCCCTACGACTAGCTTTTAAACACCTTTAATTTCAGCCACTTCCCCGTCCTTGCGTTTTCCCCCTAAGAGGTAGGAGGACGCAAGTGGACAAATTGCCCATCGAGGTTCGAGCTGGAAGATTCGGCGCGGAGCGCCTTTTGACTGCTGCTGCGCTAATCCTACGCCCGCAGGCACTCGCCCGCTTGCGGGCTGACTATTTGGTTTTGTGCGTGCGCCTGCTGCGAGAAATCGAGCGAAGAGCAAAACAGCAATGAAGGTTTCAAGACACCCCTAGCCGCCGGATGCAGCTAGAGGGAATTTCAAAGGAGATACAGGAATGGACAGCACGAACCTAACACCCGAAGTCGCGGAAAGTCAAGTATCCCCGCTCGAAGTTCTCATCAGTGATCTGGGAGAGGTGCGCCGAAAGCTGTTGACTGCCGAGCGGCGCCGCAAGTCCGGCGTGCTGGCCGGCCAACTCCTCATCCTGGCTCGATCCTACCAAGAGGGCAAACGCCCAAGCCGCCGCAGCCTGAGGCGGTTCTTCCATTTCGTCGCTCGGGAGCAGGCTGCATGAGCGCTACGCCTCAGTTGTTCGATGTGAAAGCGGCCTGCGAGTATTTGAAGTCCATCGGCGTCACGGCCGCAACGATCAATTCGACGCGGACGATCTTCGGGCAAGTCCCGCACGTTCGGATCGGAAAACGATTTTACGTTAGCAGGGAGTCGCTCGAGCGCTGGATCGACCAGCGGCAGAGGCGCCGATGATTCCCACAGAAACCATCGAAGCAATCCGCGCGCTCTGTCCGATTGAAGAAGTTATTTCCGAACAAGTGCGGATTAGGCGTTCTGGTGCTCAGCTTCTCGGACGCTGCCCGTTTCACGCTGACAAGACGCCATCGTTCTCAGTCAACCCCGCGAAGCAAGTCTTCCACTGTCACGGCTGCGGCGCCGGTGGCGACGTATTCGAGTTTGTGCGACTCAGACTCCAGTGCGGGTTTCGCGATTCGGTTGCTCACTTGGCTGAGCGGGCCGGCATCAGCCTTGACGGATTCAGGCCGTCTCCAGAACTGCGCGAGCTCGTCGCAAGAAAGCGGGAAGAGGAAAGCGAACGGCAGTCTTTCGAGCGATTCGCGACGTCCTGGATCAACTTTGTGAGCCGGCAGTATTGGAAAAGAGCCAAGGCCGCAACTCAGGCAGAGAACGCGCTGCGCGCAGGAGGACTTACTCCCGATGAGCACGAACGGGCTTGGCAGGCTCTCGAGGACTATCGCCATATCGAGGCGCGTGTCGAGCGCGAAGGGCTTTGCGATTTGGAAGTGATACGAAGCGCATGGGCGAAAAGGGATCCGATGGCAAATGCAGCCTAGCGCCCAGCCAGACCCAAAAATTGTGACGTGGGAAAGCATTCCTTCCGCTTCTGACGTTCCAGATCTGCCCGTCGAATGGTTGTGCGATCGCTTGATACCGCGCGGCGGAGTAACGCTGCTGGCCGGGGAGCCGTCCGCGTGCAAGACATGGCTCGCGCTGGCTCTCGCTAAGGCAGTTTCGGAGGGCGGCCAATTTCTGGGACTACAGTGCGAGCGAGCGCCGGTCCTGTACCTTGACCGAGAAAATCCCGCAAGCGTTATCCGTGACCGGCTTGCCCGGATAGGCGTTGACTTCACTGCTTCACATCGCCACGCGAATTTCAAGTATTGGGGCGGTTGGCAGGCAGAGCCGCCGCCCGGAATTGGAGATTTTCGTCTCGAAGAAATGTCTCTCCGCGGTCCGCTCATCATCCTTGACCCATTCGTTCGTTTTCACGGAAGGGATGAAAACTCGGCTAGTGAAATGGCCGGGGTTATGGCCGAGCTTCGCAAGCTCGCTTTCCGTGGCGCAAGCGTCTTGGCAATCCACCACAAGAGCAAAGCTGAGGCGAGCAAATATCGCGGCTCGTCCGACATCGCTGCCGGCGTGGATGTGGGAATAGCACTTTCGAAAGACCAATCGAGCGGGATTCTTAAACTCGACGCATTCAAAAACCGAATGGGAACCGACTTCTCATATCACGTACGCGCTGACTTTGACCCGCAAGTAGTCGTCTTCACTTTGACCGATCCGCCCGAAGATGACGCAACGGAAAATCTCAAGATCAAGCTGCTGAGCGCGATCGCTGAGCATCCCGGTTCTACTCAGCAGCAGATCATCAGCGTGTCGGGTATCCCTTCGAATCGGGGTAGAGCGCTGCTCAAGCAATTCGAGGGGCAGTTATGGACAGCCAAGATGGGTCCGCACAATTCCCGACAGTATGTGCCGCTTGAGCGCCGTGACGCGGGATTGGTTCTTAGCAGCTAGTTAGTTAGGGCTTATATAGCCCTTTAACAAACTAACAAACTGGACTCTCCCTGGCTTTTAGCACCGGGGAAAGAGAGGGGCTCGATCTAGCTGTTTAGTTTGTTACAGCACTAGGAGAGGTTAACTAACCAACTGGATTTTGGAGGGCGCTTGTTATGTCACCGAAGCGACTTTTGACTTTCGCCCCTTGCGACCGCAGCAGCGGAGAAGCAGCGGGAGTCAGCCTTGCTGCGAATTGACGCAACGGTTAAACAGGCGAAGCCATTTTGGGGGCTTCAGGTGGTAGCACAACGGTTTACCAAACCGAATGTCTGCCGTAACTGGCGTATATACAGCGCCTTAGCGGTACGTGTGCCTAAAAATGTGCATGAACTCTGGGCAAATACGATGCAGCTAACCGTTGAGCAGAGTCGCAAAGCCTTGGCCGAGCATGGGTGCTACGTCACCGAAGCATGCGATCGATGCGGCAGGCTCTTGGGGGCCGTCCGATACACGATCCGAGGCACGCCTGGCGAATGGTGCTCGGAGCTTTGTCGTGATGGTGAAAAGGCGGTTGCTCTGAGGCAGAAAGGCGGCCGGCCGGCGAAGTATCGAGATGCGAAGCAGCGCTCGAAAGCAAACGCACGATACCAGCGAGAGTTTCGTCACCGCCAGGATGTAAGAAAAACCCCCTCGCAGCCTACTGGAACGGAAAGAGTTGCGAACGCGATTTTAAGCTTTGGCTATACCCCCACCAGTCCGACGATCGCGCCCGTCCCGCAGGGCTCCGCGCTAAAAGCGGCCTCGCAGAATCCGCTACGAATTGACGTATGAAGTGTCCAGCTTGCGCCGGTCCTCTGCGCGTGGTGGATTCTCGGCACCGGCCCGGCGTAGTGAGGCGCCGGCGCAAATGCCGAAGTTGTGGAAAGTGTGTCATCACGCTTGAAACCTTCGAACGAGTCTTCCGCTCGCTGGAACAGCTTCTGAATGTCACCAAGCCTGCACCATCTACTAATAGACGCAAAATTTGACAGGTTCTGATTAAGCCGTACACTGCGGCCATGAGCAGCGCGGTCGCAGAATCAGGCGTAGTCAGTCGCATGGCGAGCTGCGAAACACACGGCCTGGATTACCCGCAAACATTTTTCCCCCGCGTCGAGGGTCAAGATGGTTTCTGGACCGGGGCGTGTCCTGGCTGCGAGAGCGACGCGAAACTATCGCTGCGAGCAGATGAAATGCTCCGCGCACACACGGCTGAAATAATCCGCGAGGCCCAGCAGGCCATCGGAAAGCGTGAGGCTGAAATTCAAAAGCGAACGGATAAGTCTCTCGCCGCAGATGTTGCTGAGTACAGAAAATTGCGACGTCCACTGTGGGAAGCCTACGAGCGCGACGTTGTTTGGAATCAGATCGTGTGCGAAGTCGAGGACCGGCTGAGAACAGAATTTCTGAAAACTCAGGCAGTGCCGGCGGGAAGATAAAGCATGGAGTCGTATCTTGTGCGGTACCACGGTGAGTTGAACGGCAAGAAAAATCCGGATGTTGATTATCAAGCGACGATCTTGCTCTCAACGCGAACCGGCGACACGAACACCGGCAAGATCACATCGACTCCGGGTTACGATGCGATCTGGGAGGTGCTCAGCAACAACAGGCTGTTACCTCCGAACACGTTGGTAGTTGACGGCATCACGTTTCTCAGCAGCACGACGTATTGACGTGGCGTAGTTTTCAAAAAGGAGCGTAGAGGCATGACACAATTTTCAGCGTGGAGAGTTCGTTTTCACTTGGAGTTGACCGTAGGCAAAGGAGTCACAAGTGGTCCCTACACGACATTCATCGGAATCTCGGGCGGAAGCCGAGGGGATGCGCATAGTGCCGCCGTGACAAGCTCGCTGGCCACGGCGATCGCAAATAATCTATCGAGCATTCTGACGGCCGAGGGGGCTGGAACTGGCGGTGGTGGAACGGTTGTGATTGATAGCTACGATCACGGCAGCGTTCCGGACATCTGGACTTAGGGGGAATCATGCCACGAATCGAAGATATGCCGTTCCAGGACGAAGTTGCTTCGAGCCTGCTGAGTCCAGCAGAGCAGGAACAAGAGCAAGCATCGCCAGAAGCAGAGGCGAGCGAGTACTCCTTCGCTGCCACCGACTTATTGGACGAAGCAATTCGAGAACAGGGCGACGATCGCTTCGTGCTAGGTGACGAGGAGTCGGACCGCCTGCGCTCGGAACGCGGCGAGCAGGAACCACGCGAACAATCGCAAGCACAAGAGCGTCCGGAACGCGAACAGCGGCCAGAGGGCCAGGAGCAGGCACAGCAGGCGGCAGAGCCGACACCCGAAGAGATTCAAGCCGGCGTCGAGCGCTTAGAAAATGACGTAAAACAATACGGATTGAACGAGCCAGCCGACGCGCGGCAATTTGCCGATGAATTTTGCGGAGCCTTCGGAACGGATGTTTACAAAGCGGGCGTGGACGTTGGCGCGCTCGGCAGCGTCATGGCGAAAACGGCGCTCTCGGCATTGCACGTTTGCGCGCTCACAGGCGGTGACATGTCGAAGGTGGGCGAGATACCCCCGCAAAACGCGCAAGCGTTCACTCACGAGCTTTTGAAGGGGATGGGCGTCGATCCGCGCACCATGAACGTGGACGCGTCGCTTCTAGCCCGGACGACGCTCGGCGGGATGATGAACTTTGTCAGGACATTTTACAGCTACGGCGGGAAAGTCACGGACCTGGCGAAGCTCAATGAGCCCCAAGCAGCGGAATTTTATATGAAGAATTTCATGCAAGCGCTGGGCATCGAAGGGCAAGTCAGTCGCGAAGCGGCACTCAAGTTTGCCGATGCCTGTTCACGGCAAATGCTCAGAGTCATGGGAAAACTTCGCGAGGTCAACGAACAGCGAGCGGCCAATCAGGACCGTCAGCCGCGAGGGAGATCACGCGGGCAGCGAGTACCGACGCAATTCCGCGAGGGAATCAGGGGCGCAAAGGCTCCGCGCTTTCAAAGCAACCAAGATATTTTTGACCCTGGCGTGGTGGCAGCGGCGACAACGCAAAGACTATGAGCGAGACGCAAAACAGAGCTTTCTACGGCGAGAGCGGCCGCCCTTCGCTCTATGAAGTGATTGCGAATCTTCGCGCGCTCACTGGCAGCGAGGCTTGCGCCAGAGAATTGATTGACGCAGCGGACGAAGTGGAACGGGTTTGTGTGGGCGCTTCTTTGACTCCAATGCCTGAGTGGGTGTGCTGATGGCTGACTTTTTCGGTGACGCAAGTCCGGACCAACTCGCGAGCTCCGGCACTGCGCTCGATCTTCTCAGGCAGAAATTCCCCGGAATGTTCGGGGCAGCGGGCGCACCAGCTCCGCCAGTGCCAGCGATGTTCAATTCAGCCGCGCCAACTCCGAACACAGCGGCACCAGTAGACCCAAGCTCGATTCCCGCACCAGATGTGGGGGAGCCTCCGTCGAGCGCAATGGCTAACTTGCCGTGGATGCGAAGTACTCAGCCACAGCTACAGCGACCGCCGATCTCGACGCAAACGGGACAGTGGGCGCCGGGAACGAACAAGGCGCAGAAATTAGAAGTGCTCTTGCGGAACGGTTTGCAAGGCGCGATAGCAGGATATGGCGCGTCCGCTCAAGCCGTAGTGCAAAGCGGGGGGCGACGCAGCGGCGGGGCAGGACTCGGCCTGGCGGCGGGATACGAAGCTCCGATACAGCAGGCCGCACAGCAACAAGCCTTTCAGCGCGGCGGCCTCGAGAATCAGCTTCTGAGCACCCAGGTTCAATATGCTCCGCAGATTCAGACGCTGGGCGCATTGGAAAAGGTTTCGACCATCAACAAGAATCAGTCAGATGCAGTTCTGAATGCGCCGAAGGCCGACGCCGAGCGATACAAGCCCGTTGGTGACGTGATTTATGACATGAAGGCGCAAGGCGGACCTGCTCCGATTCAAGGCGGGGCGGCAGGGCAATTTGTTCCGGCGACCGCGGCGATGGCGGCACTCGCAGGCATTCCCGTAGGCTCGATGATTCGCACCGATTCAGCGAACAAGCTCCAGACTCTTGCGAACAACGCCCCACCGTCGAACGCGGACCAGATCAATGCGCTGCACAGAGCCATTTTCCAAACCGTGTTTCCGGGCCAAGACTTACCGGACGCTCTGACGTTCAAGCCGGGCATGACGATGGAGGATTACAAGCGCATAGATTCCGGGTTAAACAAATTGCAAACGGCGCAAGGAACGCAAGCGCAGCGCGACACGGCTAACGCCATGCGCCAGCAAACATTCCAGCTCGCGCAGAACGCGCAAGCCGACCGCGAGGAAAAGCAAGGCTTACAGTGGGCCATCTGGCAGGAACCTAGCGGCAGAACGGTTGCGGGGCCGTTGTCACTCGCGAAACAGAGCGGCGCACAGAATCCCGCGTCACTCGACACGCGGGACGTGCAAGGCGTGATGGACTCTCGGCAGGCAGTCAATCTGATAAACAAGCAAGGCAAGGACGCCGCGAGCATGGGTGTCCTGCAACTCATCAATGGCTTGGACAAGGATGGCAAGCTCGGCATTGCGACATCGCGCCTGAATAGTTTCCTTGCGGGTAAGGTGGGCGCCGAGCCTGGCGATGATCCGCGCATCATGTCTCTGCTCGATAAGAGTCAGCTCCTGATGACGCTTTCCATGAAGGCCCACTTCGGGGCGAGCGGCGGACGCAGCCCGCAGATGCTTGAACACTTTCTGAGCATGGCCAACGCAAAAACGATGAACGCGAACACGCTTCGCGCAGGCGTGCAAGCGGTAGGGGATTACATGGGCGACCGCGCCATGCTTCCGAGCGTGAAGATGCAGGCTCCGAACGGGCAGGTTAGCGACATACCGGGAGATCAGGTTGAGCATTACAAAACGATGGGGGCAAAGGTACTGCCATAATGCCTCAACAGGCCACAGCCACAGCCGATTGGTTCACTCAGAACGCCCCGGCGAAGCGACCGCTAGTAGCGCCAGCACAGCAGGCACAGCAGCAACCGCCAGCGCAGCCGCAGGCTCAAGCGCCAAGCGGGGGAGATTGGTTCTCCGCTAATTCTCCAAGCGCCGTCAATGTTCCCGTGCAGCCGCAGCAAGATTCCTTCTGGCGGCAGGTCTATGACAGCAGTTCGATCGGGGCGCTGCAAAAGCTAACCGGACAACTCTCCGATTGGGCGAAACAAAAAGCGACTGCGGCGCAGACGGAGAGTGAGGCGAATGTCGCAACTGGCCGCGCGCAGCCGTCATCGTTCGCGTCCGAAGTATTTTCTCCGCGCGGAGGCTATGACCTGCTTTCGCATGCGGCGGGACTTGTCAGCGGATTCTTGGAGCCGAAGAACGTCGCAATCACGGCGGGAGTTGCCGCAGCGAACACCAATCCGTTTACTGGTATTCCCGTGGATGCCGCGCTTGTCGCACATGGCGGCTATGGGATGGCGAAGAATGCTCCAGCAGCTCTCAAGGGCGACCCGGACGCGGTGCAAAATTTCTTTCTTAGCGGAGCGGAAGCGGCAGGCGGCGCGGCGGGAACGGTGGGACAAGTGAGAGGCTTACGCGCTACAACTCCGAGGGCAGCAGCGAGCCCGGAAGCAGCGACGCCAGCAACACCAGAGCAAGCGGCTGCGACCGGCGCGGCTCCGTCGCAAGCGCTCGCTCCAGCGGCTGAAGCTCCGGCTCAGACGGCAGGGATGCCGTCGCAGATTGCCCGGACTCTGGGCATCACAGATCCGCCAGCGAATCAGCTTTTGACGAAAGCGATCAAGCCTATGGCGTCAAATACCGGATGGGATAGCGCGATTCGAAAAGCGGCGCCGGACATGAAAGCGGTTGAAGCCGATCTCGGGCATCCAATCTCGGGTGTAGATGATGCTCTTGAAGCCGTGAGCCTCGCGAAAAAAGGGATATGGAGTCAGTACGCGGCAAAGCTCCAGGCAGCGAAAGAGGCTTTTCCGAATGCTCCCAGCATGAGCACGATCGACGGAAACGAGATTGCGGACGCGATGACGAACAGCATAGACAAGCGGACGCAGCTACAAAGACCCGATCTAGTGGAGCGCATTCAGAAAGTGGCCGACACGTACCGCCGTCCGATGGGATTGGACGAGGCGGAAGATTTTCTGCAATCGACTAACAACGACTTGCACAACTACTACGCCAAAAACAAAGTTGGGCGGCAGGTTGCTCAAGGCGACCCGGAAATGGGGAGCACGGTTGCGGAAGGCGACCAGCTCAGGGATTCGCTCTATTCCACACTCGACAATTTGACCGGGCCAGGTGCGGCAGATTTGAAAGCCCGATACGGCGCGCTCTCAAATGTTGAAAACGAATTGCTCCGACGCAAGAACGTCTCCGCGCGGCAGCTGAGGGAACGCAGAGTCTAGCGGCGGCAAAGTGGTTGAAAACTCGCGGGACAACAGACGCCATGATCTCGCGCGCATTCCAAGCGCTCGGGTCACAAGGTGCGCCAGCAGCGGCGCCCGAAGGACCGGCGCCCACAATTCCAGCGGCAACCGGGGCAGGGGCGGGATTCGCGACCCCAGGCGAGACGCAAGAAAAAAATCCCGGACCTAGTTCGTCGCTCCTGAATTATGACCCTGTGCAAGGCAGGCAGGCTTTCCGCGATCCCGTCGTGCAAGACGCGCTCAACAAGCTCAATCCCGGCGTTGCCGATGCCGTGATAAGGAAGTACGGGGTTGCGGACACGCGGAAATATTTCAAGGGCCGCAATGCGTAGAGGCAATTCTGCTTTTTATGGCGACAGCGGAACGGTGTTCAGTGGACCCGCGAGGGACGATCTCAAGACTGGTAACAATGTGGATTTTTCGCAACGGCACGCTGGCAGCGACATGGCCGGCCAGGACGACGCCGAACAAGTTGTTAAGGGGGCGCGGCGGTCTAGCCCGCGGTCAGTTCAAGACGATCCGGTCAAGAGCAAGCGGCTGGACGACGAAATTCGCGCGCGCGATGGCCGGGTACGACACGACCCCGCTCGAAGATGCGCCGACTTAAGCAAGAGACATCCCGAGGACGACGTACGCGGGGCAAGCGGAGAATACGATTAAGACTCTGCGGCAGGTCACGCCGAACTTTTGGCGATTGCATGACCCGGAAGAGCTAGCGAAGCTGAAGCAAGAATTGATCGCGAGCGCGATGAATGAGGACGGCCAGAAGCGGCCGCAGCCGCAACCGTGGTTAAAGTCACAGCGCCAGCGAGACGATGAGTTTTGGAACTCCGAGGAACCTAAACGAGTAATGCCCCGGAAGCTCTGAAAAAGGGAGAAACACGCAATGAACAAATCAACGAATGCAGGAAGGCACGCAACGGGCGGCAAGCTCGCCCGGCCCGGCAGTATTCGCAGCGGGCAGTCCGTGAGCGCAAGGCCGATCACGGCAAGCAGGAATCCACAGCGGCCCGTTGCACCGGTTCGCTCAGATGCAGAGACGTCGAGTAACCTCGAGAGAATTATTTCCAGGCCGGAAAATCAACTGTCCAATCCCTATGGCGTCGTAAGGGTTCCGGCGCCGGCGAATCAAACGAACCAGAGGACACAGGTGGCGGGGCTGCCGGCAAAGGGAATCTACGGAAGTGGACACGGCGGGTATAACGTCACGAATGTTGGCTGCGGGAACACGCAAACCACAAAAGAGGCGCTTGCGGCAACCGGCGACACTCTGCCGGGAGGCTACAACTCAATCAACACGAAGCAGCGGAGCTAATCGCCAACTCCGCGATGGACCGCACGCCAGGCGAACTGGCGGCGCTTTTGGAGCCATGGCTTAGAGATGGCTCGGGATGGGACAGGTTCAGTTATGAAGGCTGGCCTTCATTCCGTAAACTGTCAGCCGCACACTACCTTCTGCGGGCGGCCGAGAGCCTCGCAGACGAAGCGGATCTGGATTGCAGGCTGTCCTTGATCGCTCTCGCTAGAAAACTATGCGCCGAAGTACACGACGGCTGGCGTTTGCCCAACAGACCCACAAGCGGCTGGACTAATTAAACATGGCGATTAAGAAAAAGCCCGGTGGCGTCACCGGCAAAGGCTTTCAGCCGGGAGTCTCGGGAAACCCGAAAGGCAGAGCCCGGAGCAGAGAGCTCACGATGCAAGTGAAGGAAGCCCTCGCGGAAGAAAATCCGATGCTGAAAAAAACTCTCAACGAGCGGCTCATCGAGCAATGCAGCCGCAGGGCGCTCCAGGGAAGCGTGAAGCATCTTGAATTGCTCTGGGCTTACGGATTCGGCCGGCCGAAACAATCGCTGGACCTGACGGCGCAAGTCCTGACTCCTGAGCAGTACGTTGAACACATTGAGGAAGCGCTGGCCGTGTTGCCAGTCGAGGACGATGAGCAACCTAGCGCTCTCAGAGTTAACTAAGCGCGTCCGCAAAATAGGGCGCGACGGCCTTCGAAAACTTGACCCCGACAAGCTCGCCCGCATTGACGAGGTTCTGACTCGCGCCAAGGATGATGCGATCGATGGGATCTGCAGGCAGGAAAAAGCCTCTTTCGATTGTGGGCCGCTCTATTGGCTGACGCGGCTTACCAAAACAGAAAATCCGCAGCATGAAGAGCAAGGCCTTACCATTCCTCGCAGGATTTCCCCGCAAAGGCTACTTTGTCCCGCTGTTCGAGGCATTCCTAGCGCGGTTCCCGCAGCTCTATGTCCCGAAATCAAGAACGATGATGACGAGCTGGGCGGCAGCGGGCTTCGCAACGTGGGCGGCACAATGGAAGCGAGAAGAAACGGTGATCCAGACCATGAACGAGGACAAGGCGCTCCATCTGATCGATTACGCCAGCCAACTGCTCAGATACCAAGACCCGGGACTTTCGCGCCTGCACCCGATTGAGAAGCAAAACGCTTTCTCGATCGTCTGGAAGAACGGGGGAGCCGTCGATGCGGTTCCAGGCGGAGCAAATGCGATTCGCAGCTTTCACCCTTCGCTCTTCATTCAAGACGAAGCAGCTCACATCCCAGAAGGCGAGGAAAGCCTGAACGCTGTCATACCGTCTCAAGCACGCATCATTTCGATCTCAACCGCTGCTCCTGGTTGGTTTGGCGATGCTTGTGGACTGTGAGCGCTTCCCGCGCCGCGTCCTGCAGGTCGCGAGCTGGCGCGCGCGTATGACGATGTTCTCGCGCAACACGCGTTGCCAGTCGCAGATGCCGCGCAGGATGGCCCTAGAAATCAAATAGAATCAAAGTCAGCCATCGAAGCGATGGGATGCGGTAGAATCCTCACAAGTGAGGTTATTTTATGATTGTTTCGGAACAGCAGGTGGCGCAACGAAACCAACCGAAGACGCAGCCGACGCTCCAAGAAGTTTTTTCATACCTTCTTCCGTCAGCGCTTGGAAATTGGCCATTACCATCGCAAGCGCAGCTTGATCAGATGCGGTCTTTTCGGCCGGAGCTAATGCAAAATATCCCTTTCCAAACATCTCCCGACCAACCTGCATCGCAACCGAAGCGTAAATCGAAGCGACGGTCAACCGCAGCAAAGTAGTATCGAAGTTTTCATCCGGCATTTGTTCCCCCCTGGGGCGGCCATTATAGACCCTGTAGCATGGCTTACTTCTTCTGTACTATGGCGCGCTGCCGGGGCGGCTCGTCTTTGGGTTTCTTCGACGGCACTTTGAACCATGCTATTACGGCGCCCACAATGCCGAGAACACTGCCCAGTGCCGTACAAAAGAAAAACTGACGCCGCGTCAAACCATCAAGTCTGCGGACACTCAAATGCTGTTCGGAAGCAAAGGACCGAGCCTCTGCCAGACCACGAACTACCACAATGTATTCACCCTGCTCCTTCGGTAACAAGAACCAGCTTTCTGAATCCCGGACTTGGCGTTCCTTGGTTCCCTGCACCTCGACCTCGGCCGGAGTCTCGATGCTAAACCTCAAGAGTTTGGCGGCCCCAGCCTTGTGGCGAACATTAATCGTCAGCCGAACCGTCTCAAGTTCGTATGCAGTGGGTGGGCAATTGACGCTGATTTCTGGTACATAGGCTGCGATTCCGGGTAGATTATTAGAGAACCGGCTTGGAAATAGTACATTTCTCAAAAATTCTGCGGAACTAAAGTAAAAGAGGCTGCCAACGCTGAGTGCCAAGAGCACTAGAAAAGGAGATGCACGAACAGCTTTTTTGAAAACGGAAGAGTCCATCTTAGCCGCCTTTAGAGGCACAACTTTGATACACCCACTCGCCCAAAGTCAGCAGGATTTTCTCGCAGCGCTCCATTCCCGGCGAAATCGCTTTTTTAGGTGGACCAAAATAGTGCACAATTGTGTTCGAAATGTGTTCGAATGAGCCGAAAACAGACCAAAATACCCGCACGGAACCACACGGAGCAAAACGCTATCACATTGAGAAAACAGGCGTTTACTGATTCTGCGGAGTTTGTGCTTTTCGAGGAAACCGATTAAAAGGCCGCTGCTCTACCACTGAGCTACGCCCCTAGCTGGCTGATAACACTGGTATTTTTCTGAACCTGACTGCTGGGTTCAGGCGTTTGGGCAGTTGTGGGTCCAGTTGCCTGTTGCGGTGCGGCGACCGGCTTCGTCTCCGACAATGCCACGACGTCGCGAAGTCCCGAAGGCCCCAAGTGCGCATACCGTTTCGTCATCATCAAGCTCTTGCGACCGAGAAACTCCGCGATCTCCTCAAGCTTGGCAGCTTCTTGCCTGAGACGGCTTGCAGCAGCATGCCGCAAATCATGCCAGCGGAACGCTTCAAGCTTAGCATGCCCTTCAGCGACCGTTCAAACCAAGTCCTCGGGCCGCGAAGGGGCTCGCCAGTGCCTTGGCCTTGAGAACCGCTACGATAGCAGGCAGAATATCCGGAAGAGGAAAAGCCGGTCAATTGTATTGTGTTCAAGGCAGAGCGGCATACGCTGCAAAAGTTGAAGGTCAGAACCGGAAATTCAGGGTTTTCGCAAACTCAGAATCGGAGCACCAGCGGCAGGATCAACATGGTTTCATCAAAGCCTGACGATCACATCCTTGCGCCGCAACTCTTCACGTGGATGGTTTTTTTGACTCTGTGCGCCGGCTCAGCTGTCTGCGTGCAAGCCCAGGATGCGCGATCCAACAACGCAGAGGAATCTTGGACCGCGACCACGGCGGGTCAGTCCGCGGCTTCGTTTTTCGCCGTGATTCCGCGGCCGCGCTTCCGCTTCCAGAGGTAATCCTTACGCAGTTTCTGCTGGTGCTTCTTCACCTGCGCTTCAATTTCGGAGAACGCGATTTTCGCGCAGGCCAGCACATCGGCACCCGTTCCCGAAGCGTGCAGGGTGCCGGTCGGCAGCCGTAGATTCATCGAACAGGTGTATTCAATTTTGCGCGGCGCCTTTTCAATCAGCCAGTGAAGCTCGACCAAATCAGGGTCGTATCGCTTTAACAGCCGGTTTAACTTTTCGATGTGATGCGCTGCTTCGCCATCGATTACCTTGCGATGTTCTGGTTCGATATTGCTGTAGAAAAGTTTCATTGGAGCACCCTCTTTCGAGTTGGCTCGCCAGGGGAAGGGGCATTCGCATGGAGGCAACTTCAGCATAGCGCCGCTCGTGGCGCGATTCAATACTGCGTGCACTTTATTGACACGCGTGCATTCGCGTCATAGTCTGCCATGCGCGCATCAGCATCCGATGGACTCCCATAAGAAAGCCGCGACCGGCGCACCATCGCACCGCATTCGTGTGGGTCTGGCAGGCTGGTCGTACGACGACTGGAACGGAATCGTTTATCCATCACCGCATCCCCGCGATTTCCACGAAGTCACTTTCCTCGCGCAGTATTTCGATACGATTGAAATCAACACTTCCTTTTACCAGCCGCTGAAGCCGCAACTCGCCGCGCACTGGATCGGCCTCGCGGCGGACAATCCGCGCTTTGTGTTCACCGCCAAAATGTGGCAGAAATTCACGCATGAAACCGGCGCCACGGCGGAAGATGAAAAGCTGGTGCGCGCCGGATTCGATCCGCTATTCGACGCGGGTAAGCTCGGTGCCATCCTGCTGCAGTTCCCTTTTTCATTCCACCATACTTCCGAAACGCTGGTTCGCCTGAAGCATGTGCTTCAAACCTTCCGCGAATATCCGCTGGTCGTCGAGGTTCGCCATTCGTCCTGGGTGCGACCGGAATTCTACGAACTGCTGCACGAACGCGGCGTCGGCTTCTGCAATATCGATCAGCCCGTGATCGGCAAATCTCTAAAACCGACGGAGCGAACCACCTCGCCGGTTGGCTATTTCCGGCTGCACGGCCGCCGATACGACACGTGGTTCACCGACGACCCGGAAGTTCCCAGCTTCGAGCGCTACAACTATCTCTATTCCGAGCAAGAACTGGAGCCTTGGGCCAAGCGCGTCGAGCACGTCGCAAAACACGCCGAGAATACTTTCGTGATTGGTAACAACCACTACATAGGAAAAGCCGCCGTCAACGCCCTGCAGCTGATTCACCTGCTTCGAAAAGAAAAGATAAAAGTCCCCGAACCGCTCCGGCAGCATTACCCACAACTAGATTCAATCGCCAGCGAGCCTCCAAAGCAGCCGTTGCTGTTCCCCCTCGCCCCTCAGTAAACCGCGCCACAAAAAGCATTCAACGCAATATCAGCTGGCGTCGCTTTCAGTGGCACAGGCACTCCTGCCTGTGCGCTTTTGCCATGGCAAATGCGCCGCGAACTTGGCTATCACACGCTATCGCACCAGTGAACGCAGGTGAACGCAAACAGACACACGTCCACGAATATAAAATTCAGCATCTCTGAATTTAATTTGATCGCTTTGAGTACTTCTCAGAATCTACTTCTTGAAGAGGTCCTCGAAGGCTTTCCGCGCATCATTAGGGCGCCCTGCGACAGGCGCAGCCGGAGTGCTGGTGGCATATGTAACCGGCGACGTATCCTTCTCCACCGTCATGCGAAACTCAAAAAACGTGCAGTCATTCTTCGCCAGCTTGTTCGCGATTCGCTCGGGAATCGGCTGCGTGCACTCAAACTGAGCCGCCGTATCAAAATGCACGCACTGCTTGCAGGAATGCATCGCCGCCTGGCAGCGCGGACATTCCCCGCTCTGATCGAATCCCGGCGCGAGAACCGCCCCGCAACTCGAGCAGCGCGCCCTCATCACAGTGCCCACCATTCGCGGCGTTCGCGGCCCCAACATGTCCTGCTTCGGGCGCGGCTGTTGCTGCTCTGCGGGCCGGTCGGCGCGGTCGCGCTTCTTTTCGCGGGCTTCCGCGTCGCTGTAACCCCTCTGCCTATACTTCCGCTCCATGAAGGTCCTCCCGGGGGATGTCTGATGATACCCCCAATGCTCCTGCCCGAATTCCCTTTCACGCAAGACGTGTGGAAAGGTAATCGTTTTCTACAATGGCCTTAATTCTTGCCTGACCCGGATCGCCTCGCCCAAAACTTGCACAAGCCTTCCGCGGGCAGATCCGGCTGAAGCAACGCTGCCGGCTGGCCAAAATGCGTGAGCGTAGCTTCGGCTGCGAGATATCCGCTGCGCACCGCGCCTTCCATCGTCGAGGGCCAGCCCGTTTGAGTCCAATCCCCAGCTAGAAAGAAATTGGAGATCGGCGTCGTTTGCGCCGGCCGCCAGCGGTCCACACCGGGCTCTGGCGAAAAAGTCGCGTTCACTTCTTTGATCACCGTGGCCTTCAGCACATACGCTTCGCGCGTGGCAGGCAGCACATCCACCAGTTCGCGGCGGCAAAGCTCGATAATTTCCGCTCGTGAGCTCGGAACCAGATCGTAAGAAGCGCTGATCACCAGCTGCAAATACTGCCCTTCCTCGCCGCGGCGCCTTTCGACATGGACCTCTCCCCCGGGCGTTCCTTCGTTATGCCCGGTTGGACGCGCCTTCGAGCCATTCGTTTCGGCTCCGATCGAAAGCAGCGTCCGATTGAAAATCCACTGCGTCGTATGGTCGAGTAGCGTCAGAAACGGCTCCGTCATCACCGTGCGATCGAACCAGAAATGCACGCTTGTAATCGGTGACGTTTTGATGTGCCGCAATCCTTCGAGCGGCGCTCCCGGTTCCGCCATCTCTCTTGGCGTCAGAGTGAGCAGAACGTCGTGCGGCACCGCTGCGATGCACGCATCCGCTTCCATCTCCGTGCCATCTTCGAGAATCGCACCAGCGAAGCGGTCGCCTTGCACGCACAGGCGGCGTACTCCGCAGCGCAACCGCACTTCGCCTCCGCGCCTCGCAATGGCCTCCCGGCAGCCCTCGTACAGTTCCGCCAGTGGCACCGAAGGAATTCCAACTCGATATCCGCGCGCGTTGCTCAGAAAGCCCTTCCAGAAAACTTCAATTCCATACTTCGCATCCGTGCGCGCCAGTTCTTCATCGAGCGCGCTTACCAGCACCACGCGCCAGAATCGCTCGATCGCTCCCTGCGTCTGCCGCATCGAGCGCAGCCATTCGAGCATCGTCGAGCCATCCGCGCGCGGCGGATTCCCTCCTGCGCGAGCGATGGCTAACATCGCTTCTGCAATCGAACGCTTGTCCGCCAGCGTCAGCGCGTCGAACAACAAAAACGATGGCGCCATGTGCAGCGGCGGCGGCAGCGGCGATGCCTGAATTTCCGAACGCCTTCCTTCGCGATCGACGAAATACAGCCGGTCGTAAAACCGGATCTTCTCGCTCGCTCCCACACGCCGGTAAAAATCCGCCAAGTTCGTGCAGCAGCCCAGCGTCACGTGCTGGCAATTGTCCACTTCGCTGCCGTCGGGCAGCGTGTAAGACGTAGCCCGCCCGCCGAGGTGGGGACGCTTCTCGAGCAGTTGAACGCGAAAGCCTGCGTCAGCCAGCGCGATGGCGGAGGACAGGCCCGCCAGGCCGCCGCCGATTACCAGGACGCTTTGCGAGGGCATCACCCTTCCACCAACCGGCCTTCTTTACCGCGAGGCCTGCTGCGAGGAGATATTGAACTTTTTCCGCGCTCGACAGCGAAACGCGCGAAGTGAACACGTCGAAGTGGCGTTCTTCCATCCGCGCCAGCAAAGTGCTGTACGTGCGCGCGAGCGCCCACAAAGTGGCGCGGCTGTCAGAATCGATTTGGCCGACGAGCGCGACGCCTTCTTCATAGAAGCGCCAGGCGCGCTCCGCTTCGAATTCGAGCAGCGCTTGCACACATTGCGTGAGCGGGCCTTGCAAATCGGCCTTGGTGCAGCCGAACCGCTCGAGATCTTCCTGCGGCAGATAGACGCGGCCCATTTCGAGGTCGGCTTTCACATCGCGAATAATATTTGTTAGCTGAAATGCGAGGCCCAACCGTTCCGCAAGATCGGGATCGCGTGGATCGCGAAACCCAAAAACGTGCAGGCAGGTGAGTCCCACGGTTCCCGCCACACGGTAGCAATACTCAGAAAGCTGGTCGAATGTCGCGTAGCTGGCGACCGTTAAATCCATTTCCGCACCCAAAATCAAGTCGTGGAAGTAGCGCGTAGGAATATTGAATCGCGCAATCGAATCGGCCAGGGCGGACAGAATCGCGTGGCCGCTCGTCTCGCCGGCGATGGCTTCATCGAGCATCCCGCGCCACCGCGCCAGCCCGCGCCGTTTCGCTTCAAGGTCGCCCGGCTCATCCGAAACATTGTCGATCAGCCGCATGAACGCATAGAGCGCAAACAACGCGTTTCGTTTGTCGCGCGGTAGCCCAAAAAATGCGAGATAGAAACTACTATGCGCACCTCGCGCAATCCGGTTGCATTCAGCGTAAGAATCACTAACTGTGATCGCGCCGTTTCCTGCCACACCTGAGCCTGTCCCGGATGATTCGCGTCGCATCCGCTGCGTTCCCTCGCAGGCGGCGGCTCGCTCGTCTCGATCCTTCGACGTCGCGCGGCCAGCCAGTGCGCGCGTGAGCAAACGGAGCTGCGTCCATTTCGTTAGCGCAGGCCGATAGTTGAGCGTGTCGTATCCCGACGACTCGATCGCATCGAGGATCGCTAAGCCGCCGCGGCTGAACATTTCGATGTCAACGCGAATGGGACCTTCGACGCTATCGACCAACGGCATTCCCGCTGCGAATAACTCTCGTGTGCGCGTAATCAAGTCTTTCATCAGGGATACATAGCGCTCGCTGAATCGACGCTCGACAATATCCGCTTCCGTCAGCCCGTGCTCCGCGAGCGCTTCCAGCGGAATATAGACGCGTCCTTTTTCAAGGTCGCGCGAGACGTCTTGCCAGAAATTCGCTAGCTGTAACGCCGTGCAGGTGTAATCGGAGAGCTTCTGCCGCTCGGAGTCGCGATAGTCGCAGAGATACAGCACCAGACGGCCCACCGGGTTCGCCGAATACACGCAGTAATCGAGCACGCTGTCCCAGGTGGCGTAGCGCTGCACGCGCTGGTCTTGTCGAAACGCCCGGAGCAGGTCGCTGAACGGCTTCTGCGGAATATCCTTGGCACGAATCGTTTCACGCATCGCAATCAGCACCGGATGCGACGGGCCGCGCTCGATCGAATAACACAACGCCAACTCTTCTTCCCATGCATCGAGCAGATCGAGAGCGCGTTGGTGATCCGGAATCTCGTCGCCGAGATCGTCCGACCAGCGGCAGTAAGCATACAGATTGTAAAAATGCGGGTGCAATCGCTTCGGCAGCAACCACGAGACCACGTTGAAATTCTCGTAGTGATGCGTGGCCAGCCAGCGCGTGTAGCGCTCGGCTTCGGTGGCGCTGCAGCCTTCAGCAGGGAGATGGCGCGCGATTTCGAGTTCTGGTGTAGCTAACACGGTAGCTGACGCAGAGAGGTGCTTGCTTGCCTTTCGCTTGTACGTACTGATTCAGAACGAACTCGCTCTGTTCCCCGTTTTCGAACCAACCAGAGCGCTTGCGGATAAAAATTCGGGCCGCGGTGGCGCGGCAAAATCGCTTAAGGAATGATAGCAGTCTTCAACTGGCCGTTGCGGTGCTTCATGTGCTCGAACACGGCCGGCAACTCCGCGAGCGGCACTTCCCCGGTGATGAAATCGCTGGCGCGAACTTCCCCGCGCGCGATCGTTTCCAGAGCTTCACGCATGAATTGCGGCGTGTGATGGAATGTCGATTTGATGGTGATTTCCGAATAGTGAAGAGCGGCTGGATCGAACTCCACGTGCGAGCCTCGCGGACAGCCGCCGAAGAGATTTACGGTGCCGCCTTTGCGAGCCATCTGCACAGCCCACTGCCAGGTGGTCGCCGTTCCGACTGCTTCAATTACAGCGTCCGCGCCGCGGCAGCCATCGCTCATTTCGCGGACGAGCCTCACCGGATTTTCAATTTCGCTGATATCGAATGCCGCCACCGCGCCCAGGCGTTCCGCCGCGCGAGTCTGCGATTTTCGCTTGCCCAGCGCAATTACGCCCACCCCGCGCGAGGAAAGCACGCGAACAAATTTCAACCCAATCGGGCCGCAACCGATCACGACGGCCGTATCACCGCTGCGGATGCCTGTTTCGTGAATGCCCCGCAAGACGCAGGCCAGCGGCTCAGCCATGGCCGCATCCACAAACGAGACGCCCTCGGGAATCTCGAGCATGTTCTGCCGAACGATTCTGCCGGGGATGCGGATGTATTCGGCATACGCGCCGTTGTTGAAGAGAAGATCTTCGCAGAGATTTGGCTGGCCCTTGCGGCAGAAGAAGCACGTGTTGCAGGGCGCCGAATTCGCGGGCAGCACGCGCATGCCTTTGTGAACGCCGCCGTTTACCGAGCGGCCCTGCTCTTCGATCACGCCTGCCAACTCATGACCAAAAAGCGCGGGCGGCTTGATCATCCGGGCGTGGAAGCCCTGTTTCCAGACTTTCAGATCCGTGCCGCATGTCAGCGCCACTTCCACACGTACCAGCACTTCGTCATCGGCAACGCGAGGAATATCCACGCGTTCGATCTTTAGGTCTTCCCGGCCGTAGAGCACGGCCGCGTTCATATGTCCGTTTCTCTCTCGTCTCATTGGTGCGTGATCACTACTTTTAGCGTACCATCCACGGGCCTTGCCGCCAACTCCAGCGCGTCCGCGATGCGCTCGAGCGGAAACCGGTGGGAGATCATCTCCCGTATCGGCAAGCGCCGCTCGAACACGAGCGCCGCAGACTCTTCCTGATCGTCTGCCGAAGCGCTGTAACTTCCCAGGATTTCTTTTTCTTCCACCCCAACGGCAGCGGCAGGAAATTCCAATCGCGTCACCGGGTCGTTATGAGCAAACAATAGCACGCGCCCGCCTGGCCGTGCGATAGCCAGCGCTTCAGAGACTAATGACGGGTTGGGCACCGCCACCAGGACGGCGTCCGCCCCTCGTCCGGAAGTGCGGCGGCGCATCTCGTCCAGCAAATTGGCGCTTTTGGGATCGAACGATTCCGCAGCTCCAAAGCGCAGGCTCGCGGCGCGGCGGCCGGGCATCGGGTCGCTCGTGAAAACCTCAGCGCCTTCATACTTTGCGAGAAGCATCAGCAGCATTCCGATGGGCCCTTGACCGATCACCAGCACAGTTTCGCCGGGCGCGACACGCGCTTTGCGAACCGCTTTGAGGCAAGTATTCACAGGCTCGATGAAGGTGGCGTCTTCGAAGATGACGTCGGGAGGCAGCGCGATCATTCCGCGTTCGACGACCCACGGCATCGCGCGTACGTATTCCGCGAACCCGCCGCCGTTAGGATCGAAGCCGGCTGTGAGACCGGTTTTCTTGTATCCCGCGCACTGCGAGAACAGCTTGCGCTCGCAGTAGAAGCACGCGCCGCATGGAACATGATGAAAGCTCATCACGCGGTCGCCGGATTTGAATTTCTTCACGCCCGCGCCCACTTTCACCACGGTACCCGCAAGTTCGTGGCCCAGAATTTGCGGCGGCACGACGTAGCCGTGCTCGATTTTCTTGATGTCCGTGCCACAAATCCCGCACGCGGCGACGCGGAAGAGCACTTCGCCTTCGCCAATTTCCGGGACGGGGACGGATTCTACGACCACGCGTCCTTTGCCGCGATAGACGCCCGCGCGCATGTGGCCGAGGGAGCCGATTGGCCTGTGTGCGGGGTCGATTTGGGTGGTTGTGTGGCTCATTTTCCGGTCATCAAAATCGCATTTTATTTGCGATTAGAAATTTTTAGGTCCTTTTATTTCAGCTACTTGACCTCAATTCTAATTCCAGATTTGCGATTAGAAATTTGGCATTGGCCTGCTCTAATCGCAACAATTGTCTCTCGCACCGTTGCTCAAACCGACAGAGCGGCGGCCTTCGCGTTTTCGCTCAGGGGAGGGTTTGTTGCCGAAAGCACAAACGAATCAAGCACCCTCGCCAAGTTTGCGGCCGCCCTCTCGCTATCGTTTGCTAGCCTAAGCAACCCTCCCACCTTCGAAGGGTGTTTCGCAAGTTGACCGATCACTTTGGGAATACTGACCGCTCCCTGTTCATTGAAAACACGACTGAAATCCAACGGCAAATTCGAATCAACCGTGTCACTTACCGACCGAATAGCAATACCGGGGACGCAGCGATCAGCGGCCGCACTCAGAACCCAAAAGCTCTCCATATCCACAGCGTCCGCATGACTACCAAGCTTTCGCTTCTCTTCAGAATCAGCGACCACGTGATCTGAGGTCAGAAATCGGTCGACCAATTTCGCTCCCGCAGCAGCAGCGGTCGCAAGCAAATCTGGGTGACCCGGATGCGACTTCGCTCCATTGCCGTCCGTGACGTTCCGGGCCACAAGAGTTTTTGCAAGAGAATGCTCCGGCCGCAAAGCTCCCGACAAACCGGATACTATGCAGACGTCTGGTAGTTCTTCAAAAGCGATCCCTGCGGCTCGCTGCGCGGCGAACCGGCCTGCACCAGTGAGGAACACTCGGACGTAGGCTTCTCCAATCTGCTCTCGATAGGAATGGTCCCATTGATCCGTGGTCACGCGCTTGAAACCACGCATCCTTCGCCAAGGGGCGAATTCGTTTTCGAGGGCGAATGTGACCAGTATCTTCATCGTGGTTCGATCTGTCTATGCGCCAACTTCCTAAACCTGCCGGTCTGAAGACCGGTGCTACAGGACTGCTAAACTCTACGCCGCGGCGGCGTGTACCGTCGGTACGCTCGCCGCTTTGCCGCGGATGTAGCCGTGGGCTTCGTACCAGCGGACGGCGCGCTCGAGAGCGGCTTCGACTGACGTTGGGTGGTAGCCCAATTCCCTTTCGGCTTTGTCGCTCTCGACGAACATGCGATGGCGCGACATTTTCACGCCTTCGACTGGAATTTGCGGTTCGCGTCCGCGGAGGCGCGCGAAAAATTCGTCCGCGTAGCCGGCGGCGAGCGCGACGGCATGCGGCAAGCGCACGCGGGGAGCGGGGCGCCCGACGATGGCCGCGAGCATGTCCAAGATCTGTTTTAGAGTGAGATTGCGCGAGCCGAGAATGTAACGTTCGCCAATGCGGCCTTTTTCGGCTGCGAGTAGATGACCGGCGGCGACGTCTTCGACGGCCACTACGTTCAAACCCGTATCTACGTATGCGGGCATCTTGCCGTTCAGAAAGTCAAGGATGATTTTCCCGGTGGGCGTCGGCTTCCAATCGCAAGGGCCAATCGGTGCGGTGGGATTGACGATGACCACCGGCACGCCCTCTTGTGCGGCGCGAATCGCTTCCTGCTCGGCCATGAATTTCGAGCGTTTATAATGGCCGATCATTTCGCCCAGCTCGGATTGAGTTGCCTCGTTGGGCAGGGCGCCGTGGCGCGGAACCGCGATCGTTGCAACGGTGCTGGTGTAAACGATCCGTTCGACTCCGGCGCGCTGTGCCGCTTCGAGCAGCTTGCGCGTGCCTTCCACGTTGCTTTCGTAGATTTCTTCGGGATGAGCCGACCAGAGCCGGTAATCAGCGGCGACGTGGAAGACGCGACGGACGCCGCGCATGGCGCGTTCGATCGAAGCTGCGTCGCGCAAATCGCCTTCGGCGCGTTCGATCGGGAGGTCTGCAAGAATGTCCGCATTGCTGGTCGTTTTATCTGTCACCTTGCCGGCGACTCGGCAGAAGATACGGACTTCGTGTCCCTGGTTAACGAGCAACCGGGCGACGTGGCTTCCCACGAACCCTGTGGCTCCGGTAACGAGCGTGGTCATAAAATGCGGAAAACTTCGTCTCCCTGCTGTGCAGGCGCCACGGGAATCACGCGCTTCGGAACGTTTCCGTTGCCGGAGCCGTTACCGTGGCCATTCGAATGGCCATTGCCATGGCCGTTAGCTTTTTTCTCGCGTTCGGTGGGTTCACCGAGAAGGCCGCCCATTTTGCCGGAGACGGTCCAGCTGAGCATCTTCCAGGTGTCACCGAGCTTCTTGTTGCCGCCGAGTACTGCGGACGCCTCGTATCCCGCGTGAACCATGCAATCTTCGCAGCGGGGATCGCGGCCGCGGCCGTATTTCTCCCAGGGCGTCTGTTCGATGAAGTCTTTGAAATTGTCGTGATGCGCGTCCGTCATCAGGTAGCAAGGGCCTTTCCAGCCGCGCGGGTTGTACGTGGGGTTGCCCCAGGCCGTGCACATCAACTCGCGCTCGCCTCGGAGATATTCCATGTAGATGGGCGACGTGACGATGTTGTAGCGCTCGAGCAGCTTGTAGGCCTGGCGGAATTTGTCGCGGATTTCATCGCGAGACATGAAAATTTCCTTGGTCATCACCGCAGCGTAGGAATAGGCCGGCGAAAGCATGTGGCCATCGACGCCAAGCGTTTGCAAATACGCGAAAAGATCGGCGATCTCTTCGATGTCTGTCTCTTTGTAAATTGTGGTGTTGGAAGTGACGAGAAATCCGGCAGCTTTGGCTGCCTTGATGCCTTCGATTGCTTCGCGGAATACGCCATCGCGCTCGACGCAGATATCGTGAGTCTTTTCGAGGCCGTCGAGGTGAACGTTGAAGAACAGGCGCGACGTTGGCGTGAAGTCGCTGAGGTGCTTGCGAATGAACATACCGTTGGTGCAAAGGTAGATGTGCTTTTTGCGGGCAAGAATTTCGTTGGTCAGGCGGCCAATTTCGGGGTAAATCATCGGCTCGCCGCCGCAGATAGAAACGATCGGAGCGCCGCAATCGTCAACAGCCTTCAGGCACTGCTCGACCGTGAGCATCTCGTTGATTGTGGACTTGTATTCGCGAATGCGGCCGCAGCCAGTGCAAGTAAGATTGCAGGCGTGGAGCGGCTCGAGCATCATCACCAGCGGAAACTTCTGCGCCCCAGTGATGCTCTTGCGAGCGAGATAACCCGTCATGCTCGCAGTGAGGCTGAAAGGAACTCTCATCCATTACCCCCGTCTTTAATTAGATGCTTTATTTCCTCGGCGGGAATCTGCAAAGCGAAAGATTTGCGCCGGCCTTTGCGCATGTTGTCGAAGCGCGCGAGCGCGTAGAGCGGAAACGAATTTCGGTAGAGGTGATATTTCAAATAGAAGACGCACGGAAAACCAGTGCCGGTGAATTCCACTTCATCCCAAGAGCCGTCTTCATTTTGATTCTCGGTGAGCCACGCGGCAGCGCGTTCGGAAGCCGGATTGTTGGGGCCAACCGTTGCAAGCAGGCCGATCAGAGCCCACGCTGTTTGCGATGCGGTGCTCTTGCCTTTGCCTTTCAGCGCTGGATCGTAATAGGAAAGAATGGATTCGCCGAAGCCGCCGTCGGGATTCTGCACCGAGCGAAACCAATTCGCGGCGCGTTGACAATCCGGATCGGACGACAGCCCGACCGTTTCAAGGGCGCGCAAGACGCCGCTCGTTCCGTAGAGATAGTTCACGCCCCAGCGGCCATACCAAGAGCCGTCTGGTGTTTGATCGTGCTTGATGAAATCACGCGCGCGATCCACGACAGGATGATTCGCGGACCAACCAAACTGCCCGAGACATTCGAGGACGCGCGCCGTAACGTCGGCAGTGGAAGGATCGAGCATCGCGTTGTGGTCGGCAAACGGAATGTGATTCAGGAACTGGAGATTGTTCTCGTGGTCGAATGCGCCCCAGCCGCCGTCGCTATTCTGCATGCTGACGAGCCAGGCAAGACCGCGGCGGATCGCGCCGCGCAGCGGAGCTGAATCGGGATCGGCGACGCGACCAAGCGCCATCAGGACGAACGCGGTGTCGTCCACATCGGGATAGAAATCATTTTGAAACTCGAATGCCCAGCCGCCCGGCGCAGCCCTTTTATTTTTAACCTGCCAATCGCCAGGGCCGAGAATCTGATTCTTGAGCACCCAACGCTCCGCAGCAACCAACGCGGGATGTGACGGATCGAGCCCCGCTTCTTCAAGCGAAACCATCGCGATGGCCGTATCCCAGACCGGCGAAATGCAGGGCTGAACGCGAATCGTGCGGCCTCTCTCGTCTTCGACTTCGTAGCGCTCGAGAAACTTGATTTCGCGGTGAAGCAGCGGATCGTCCACATCGCGCGATTCTGCGAGCAGCGCGAAAATCGAATTCATCATGGCTGGGTAGATGGTTCCCAGGCCTTCGCTGCGTTCAAGGCGGTCCATCATCCATTTTCGCGCGCGAGCCAGGCACAACTTTCGAAAAGGCTTCCACGAAGAACGCTCGTAGAGCTTCAAGCCTCGTTCGAGCGCGAGAAAGGCATTGCGCCAGGTAAAGACGCTCTTATCCCAGGCAAACGACGCCGGTCTCTGCCCCGGAACTTTGAATAGATCGGTGACTGTGACGTCCGCCGGCAGCGGCCATTTCGGCTTGTTGGCGTAAACGATCGCGAGAGGAACGACGATTCCGCGCGTCCACGATGACATTTCGTAGAGATTCAGCGGGAACCAATCCGGCAAAAGCATCATCTCCGGAGGAATCGAGGGGACCATGTCCCAGCTAATGGCGCCGACCATCGCGAGATAGAACCGAACGTAGGAATTCGTGGCTTCGAGGCCGCCAAGGTCCAGTACTTTTTGCTTCGCGCGCTGCATGTGCGGCGCATTTGCGGGATCGCCAGCCAGACGAAGCGCGACATAAGCCTTCACCGTGGCATTCAGCTCGGAAGGGCCACCGTAGAAGATGTACCAGCCGCCGTCTTCAAGTTGCCGTTCGCGGATATAGCGCGCCAGCTTGGCGGTTTTCTCGGATTTAAGCTGACCCAGGATATGCAGGTAGAGAATATAATCGGATTCGAGCGTAGTATCCGCTTCGAGCTCGCCCCACCAGTAGCCTTCCTGAGCCTGCGCGGATAACATCCAGTCGCGGCTGCGGGAAATGGCCTGTTCGACGAGAGATTCGAGGTTGCGGGTTTGAACAACCGCTGTGGCCTGGCTCGCTCCGCTGTGGGAAGTCTCTATACGCAGTCTTGCTTCCGGTGTCATCAATCCCTCAGATATATTTTCGGTCCTTATCGGCCCATTTGGAAATTGCAGCTGCAGCCAGGCACCGCCGCTTTCACCTAAAATGGACGGCCAAGCCCCTTTGTCGCACTGCTTACTTCGCTGCCCTGCGGAGGGCATCAGAACCGGGCGTCCCATTGCTTGCCCGTCCTGACCGCCGCGTCCGCTTACCCGGCTTCCCCACTAGCCAGTCTATGGGACGTTTTGTGAGCTGAAAAACGCTCGGTAAAAACCCTTTGGCCTCACTACACAGCATCAACTGTTCCGTAACACTAACATTATGTTCGGCTTTGGCTCGCCGGTCAACTGAATTTCCATGTCGCGTGTCCAAACTTATGATGCTGGCAGCCGGGAAATGATGCCTGACAAAAATTGCCCCAATTCGGGCGGCAGGGGCGATCCGATTGGTTGAAGAAATCGCGGTTTGGCCATGGCTGCGAGAGATTGAAATCGTGCGTCTGAGTCATCAAACGGCGAACGGAACACGAAGGCGTCGGCTCGCAGGAGATTTTCGCGAGCAGAAACCTTGAAATCCGGATTCGCGGGATCCAGCACCATAAGGAACAGCGAAGGCTTCCAGAATCTCATTAAGGCGTCGCTTTCGATTGAGGCGTGGCCAGCGTTTGCCAACTCGGCCGCCAGTGATGGAAGCGCATTTTGCAGGCGATGCTCTTTCGTTTCGATCCATAGGGCCCGGTGGGCTCCGGCAGCCAGGAAGCGAGAGCTGTCCGAGTTACCGCTGCGGCTGGTTTCCTCGCGAATTGCGTAGGAGTGCTCTTCCGGCGGGCAATTGCACGCGGGACCTCTCACCGGGCAGCCCGATTCGGCGTAAGGAGTGATCTTGACGGCTGTCCAATGCCGATTCGGGAAAGCTTGGATGATGTCGGCGACTAACGCGGTCTTCCCGACTTTACGGCATTGGCCTCCTACGGCCAACAGGAAGCCGCGACATGGGGGTGGGGTGCGACTCGCGGTCATTATCGTGATCTTGTCGATCTGGTTTTGCTGATCATCGTTTCGCGATCATCGATCCGTCTTGGAGAATATCTGTTTCGCTGGCGGCGCTGTTTCCAATTTGCGGATGCGCTCGGCCAACTCCGGCAGGCGGGCGAACCAGGCGTACTGTTCCTTAAACTTCTCGAGCGGGCGAGCTGGAGTGCCCCAGACGGTTTGACCCCTGCGGATTGTCTTGCCCGTCGGAATCCCGGCTTGGGCGCCGGCGATCGCGCCATCTTCGAGTTTGCAGTGATCGGCGATGCCGACTTGTCCGCCGATTATGGCGCGCTTCCCTATCGAGGTGCTGCCAGAAATTCCCGTTTGCGCCGCGATGACCGTGTGCTCGCCGATGTGGACGTTGTGCGCCACTTGCACGAGATTATCTATTTTTACTCCGGCGGCGATTTGAGTGGTTTCGAGAGAGCCGCGATCAATGGTGGTGTTCGCGCCGATTTCCACGTCGTCGGCGATTTCGATTCGGCCGACTTGCGGGAATTTCCAGTAGCGGCCTTCGCCGAAGACGTAGCCGAAGCCGTCACTGCCGATGACGGCGCCGGAATGGACTTCCACGCGATCGCCGAGGCGCGCGCCGGCGTAGAGCGTGACGCGCGGATGCAAAATGCAATTCGCGCCGATGCGCGAGGCGCGGCCTATGAATGCGTGCGCGCCTATTGCGGTGCCCGCGCGGATCTCGACTTGTTCTTCGATCACGGCGTATGGACCGATGGAAACATTTTCGGCGATCTTGGCCGTCGGAGACACGATCGCGGTCGAATGAATGCCGGATTTTGGCGTAACGCGCGGTAAGAGCCATGTTGCTGCTTTCGCGAAGGCGAATTTCGGATCGGCGACTTCGAGGATTGTCTTGCCAGCTGCGCGAGCGTTCGGAGGAGCCAGCACGCATTTCGCAGCTGATTTCTCGACGCGTGCAGCAAATTTGGGCGCGTCGAGGTAGATAAGGTCGGTGGCTGTTGCGCTTTCAGGCGCGGCGACGCCTGTGAGCGCGAGGCTTCCGTCACCTTGCAATTTCGCGCCAAGATATTTCGCGAGTTCAGCGGCTGTGTGATTCATGTGAACCTCTTTCGATGTCCTGATTTGCGAAGAATTGTCGCACGCCGATCGTTTCAATAAGGTTCGCGAAGCTAAAACGGATATATCGCCGGCTCTCCCGGCGGACGCGTCTTCCAGCGCTTGTGAACCCAGAGCCACTGATCCGGATGCTCGCGCACCCAGGCTTCAAGCACGGCCATGAAGCGAGCGGTGTTCTCGCGGACGTCGGCATTTTCATCGCCGGTGCGCACAAGCTCGAGAGCGCGCGCGAACTGCAGGCGATATTTCTTTTCGCCTGCGTCCCACGCCAAAAAACCGGGAATCACGGCGGCGTCCGTGCGCACAGCGATTCTCGCGATTCCTGACGTGGTGCATGCCGGCCGGCCGAAGAAATCCACGAAAACGCCTTCATCGAGCGACGTGTTCGTGTCGGCCAGAATGCCCACCGTGCCGCCTTCGCCGAGCACTTTCAGAATAGCGCGCGCGGAGCGATTTTTTTCGATCGGCTGATTGCCTGAAAGGCAGCGATAGCGATTGATGAGCGCGTCCACGCGAGAATTGGCGACGGGCCGCACGAGGAAATGCAGCGGGTGGCCGTAGAGCGCGTGTGCGAAGGGCGCGAGCTCCCAGGCGCTCATGTGGCCGGTGAGAAAGAGGACGCCTTTGCCGCGGCGCTGGGCGCATTCGAAATTTTTGGCGCCGTCGATGGTCACGATCTGTGAAATATTCGCGGCCGTGTATTTCGGAAATTGCGAGAACTCCCCGGCCATCCAGCCGATCTGGCAAATCATTCCGCGGATGATCCGTTCGCGCTCTGCTTCACTCATCTCCGGAAATGCGAGCTGAAGATTGAACATTGCCGCGCGCCTCAGCGGGGTGCGCACTTGGTATGCGAGCTCGGCAAACGCGGCGCCCACTTGCCGCGCAGCGCTGCGTGGCAGGAGGCCAAGCGCTTTGAGTCCAATCCACGCGGCCGCGTATTCGAGCCATTCTCGCATCGCGCGTCATTATGCAAGAGGCTCTAGAGCCGATGCCAGCGATGTGTGATGAAAGAGTGTTTGCCCGGATGTTAGACTCGGCGGGCCTACGAGAACGAAGCACGATGAACATACAATGAGCGAACACCCGCTATCCCGGCAGCGCGCCAATTTCGTTGCCTATGCCAGCGCTGGATTGATCGTGGTCGTGTGCCTGTTCAGCCATTTGGGCGCGATTGGATTGGTGGGGCCGGACGAGCCGCGCTATGCGTGGATTGCGCGGACGATGGCGACGAGCGGTGATTGGGTGACGCCGCGTCTTTACGGTCAGCCGTGGTTTGAGAAGCCGGTCCTCTATTACTGGGCGGCTGCGCTGGGATTCCTGGCTCACTTGCCGTCCGAATGGGCGGCGCGACTGCCGTCCGCTTTTGCGGCGCTTGTGGCAGCCGTTGCGATCGGGTGGCTTGGTTGGAAATTCTACGGGAAGGAGTATGGGCCGTTCGCGTCGCTTTTCTTAGTTGCGCCGCTTATTTTTTCGACGAGCGTTGCCGCGATTGGTTTCGCTCGCGCGGCAGGGCCGGACATGTTGTTCAGCGCGTCGCTTACCGTCGGCATGGCAAGCGGCGCGATTGTGCTATCTCGACGCGGTGCTTTGCGTTCCGAAAATGGCAACCAGGCATGCACTGGCCCTCCTGATCATTTTGCGCTGGTCGTCTTCGGCGGGTCGCTCGGGCTTGCAGTTCTCGCAAAAGGCCCGGCGGGAGTTGTACTCGCCGCAGGCGCGATCGGAATCTGGGCGCTCGCCACCTCACGATGGCGCGATGCTCTGCGGCTGACTTACCCGCTTGCCATCGCGGTCTTCTGCCTCGTCGCTCTCCCGTGGTACGTGCTTTGCGCGTTGCGGAATCCAGATTTTCTTCACATTTTCATTTTTCAGCATAATTTCGAACGCTACCTCACTCCCATGTTTCAGCATCGCCAGCCGTTTTGGTACTTCGTTCCGATTCTTCTGCTCGGGCTGCTTCCCTGGGCGGCCTGCCTTTGGCCGGCCTTCGAAGAGGGACTGCAACTCTGGCGGCAAAAATCCTGGAGCAGGTCGCCGGGATTCTTCTTCGCAGGCTGGGCTATTTCCCCTTTCCTGTTTTTTAGTTTTTCACAATCAAAACTGCCCGGATACATCCTTCCCGCGATTCCACCGCTCTGCCTCCTGATTGCGGTTGGATTGCAACGCCGGGTCTTGGCACTGAAACCCCAGGCCTCGTTCGTCGCATCTGCATGGTGTGTCCTAGCGGTCGGGATCACATGGATTGTGATGGCGCTCTCGGCGGTTCACTGGATAGATCATCTCCCTACTGCAGCACGCGATATTTCTGGAAAAATGATTCTGCACATCTCAATCATCGCGGCCGCGGGCGGGATCGTGATCATCGTGTTCGCTCTTCTTCGCAACCGTGGCGACCTGCTGCTTTCATTTTTTATGGCTGCGCTTTGTGTTGAACTAGCCGGCGCACGTGTCCTGCCCGGGCTCGATCCGTTTATCTCGGCAAGATTTCACGGCGATCTGCTTCGCAATCACCGCTACCCGGATCGCGTCTTCACATTTCATCTCGCGCGTTCCTGGCAGTATGGGCTGAACTTCTACTTGGGGCACGAAGTCACAGAATGGTCGCCGGATGATGCGGATGCGGCGCTCGTGCTAACCACACCCCAAGGCCTCGACGAGATCAGAAAAACGGGACGGGTGCAGGGAGCGCTGGACGAACCTTACGAAGGAATTTTGTACGTTCCAGTGCTGCCCGCCCCACGCTAAGGATTCGTTCGCGAAACCGGCGGCAAATTCTGCAGGAAGAAATTCACAATTTGATTTTCGTACGTGTGGCGGTCGTCGTCGGTCATCTCGGAATAGCTCAGTCGGTCGCGCACGAGTTGTTTCGGCTCCGGCGCTCGCGTGAAGATCTGCAGAGTCTCTTGAGCAAGCTGCGGACGATCGTCGGATTGAATGAACAGCTTAGGAATGCCCTGGGTTTTGGCCAGATGCAGCGAAACCGCCTGCTGCGAACGATAGCGATAATTTATCAATCGGAATCCCCAGTCGGAAAAGCGGCTCACGTAGGGAATCACAGCGAGACCGGAACGCTTCACCTCAATTTGCACCATGTCGCGCGGGTCATCCCAGGGGTCGTCAACGACGAACGCGGCAACTCGAGGATCGGAGGCGGCCACTTCGAGCGCGACAAAGCCGCCCAAGTTTACGCCCCACAAGCCGAATTTCTTCGGATCTACGTCGTCGCGCGTGGAAAGCGCCTGAACCGCCGCTTCCAGCTCTGCGGTTTCGCGATAGCCAAGCGTCGTAATACCCGGAGTCGAACCGTGCCCCAGAAAATCGAACACAAAAACGTTGAACTGATGATCCTGCAGCGCCGATACCAGCGTGAGCACGTCGGTGCGCTGCGACAAATACCCATGGCAGACGACAATCGTGGGCGCACCGCGCAACCCCGGGAAGAACCATCCCTCCCGCTCCGGCTGGCCAGTGATGGGGAAAGAAAACGGGACGGGATGCCCCATCATCACATTCAGGTCGTCGGACGAGGCGGCGGAATGGGTGGGCTTAAGGATTTGGTAGAGAAGAAATCCGGACACGGTGGCGATCGATACAAAACCAAAGAGGATTATCGCCAGCAGCGCAGAAACGACTTTGGCGGGGCGCGTTGTGGGATAGCGTAGCTCTGAGAGGACGGCCATCCGTTGAGCGCGAGCGCGCGATTTCGCGCCTCGACAAACGGAATGTTAGCACAATTCTCTGACTATCCCTGTTCGACACTTGTTCGCGTTTCTATCCGGGACACGCGTTTGGGTTCTTTCACTCGCCACGGCTATAATGACTTACGGGAGCGGCTCCGGCCTACATGCAGATTGTTGACCTCCGGCAGGTCCATTCGAAAACCCTCGACGTGTTGTTTCAGGAGGAAGCACGCCACTGGCGCGACGAACTGCATTGGGACTATCGCCCCTCGATCGATCTGATTCGCAAATTCATCGATTCCCGCTCGCTGAATGGTTTCCTCGCACTCGATAACGGACGTCCTGCCGGCTACGGTTTCTATGTGCTCGAGGATCACAAAGGGCTGATCGGCGGCCTTTTTGTCTCTTCCGATTACGCCCAATCCGCGATTCCAAAAGAAATTCTCACCGAGATGCTGGCGGCGCTTCGTGCCACGCCGCGCCTGGAACGTATCGAGGCGCAGTTGATGCCCTTCGGAATCGAATTCGATCCGGCGTTCCTTTCAAAGGAGATGCATCTCCATACGCGGCAATTCATGCTTCTGCGACTTGCGGATGCGAAGGTGAGCGAAAAGCCGCTCTCGCCCGCATTTCGCATGGAGCCGTGGAGCGACCGCGCGTTCGATTCCGCAGCGAAATTAATTCAGCTTTCCTACGCGAATCACGTCGACGGCGATATCAACGATCAATACCGCTCCGAAGCGGGCGGAATGAAATTCCTTCGCAACATCGTGATTCTGCCGGGATGCGGTCAGTTTTTGCCGGAAGCTTCATTCCTCGTGCGTCCCGCCACGGGAGATCGACTCGTCGGCATGGTTCTTACTTCGACGGTGAAGGAACGCGTGGGGCATACGACGCAAGTGTGCGTCCTGCCCGGCTACCAGGGCCATCGCATCGGACGCTCCCTAATGGAAGCTTCGATCCACGCGCTAATACGCCGCAAGTACGAGTGGCTGTCGCTTACGGTGACGGCGGTGAATACTTCCGCGGTGCAGCTCTACGAGCATCTGGGCTTCAAAACGATCAAGAAATTCGCAGCAGGCGTCTGGCAGGCGTGAGGAATTAAATTACTTCTTCGCGCGATCCTTCAGCAGCCCCTTCAGCTCGTCCATAAATTCCTTCACATCCTTGAAGTCGAGATACACGGACGCGAATCGCACATAAGCGACTTTGTCGAGTTTCTTCAAACTTTTCATCAGTAGTTCGCCAATTTCTGACGTAGTGCGTTCGCGCTCCGGCGCCTCGCTCACATACGCTTCAGCCTCGTCTACAATCGTCTCGAGCTTCCCCACCGGCACCGGACGCTTCTCGCACGCCTTCAGCAATCCCTGCAAAATTTTCTGGCGGTCAAATTTCTCGCGACGGCCGTCCTTCTTGATGACCATGTAAGGAATTTCATCAATGCGCTCGTAGGTAGTGAACCGGCGGCTGCACTTCAAGCACTCGCGGCGGCGGCGAATCAGGTCGCCAGTCCGCGCCTCGCGCGAATCCACCACCTTGTCATCCAGATGCGCGCAGAAAGGGCACTTCACCGCGAACTCTCTTCCGAACGCGCAGCCTGCGGCTCTGTGCCATCCATCAGACCGGCTTCGCTCGAGCGTTCCTGTTCCTTCACCATCCGCCGCAAATCTCCCGTAGACCAGCCTTCACTCAGCATCAGTGGAATACCCGCCAAACAAACAGTCGCAAACGCAATCAGCCACACAACCATCGAAGCCGCCACAGCCGGCTCATGTTCTACTCCAAAAATCAGGGTCAGCACAAGAATCGTGCTGGCTTGCGCTCCGCCACCCACGCCCGGCAATTGCGCCACCGAGCCCACCATAGCGAAGGCTAAGACGAGCAGTGCGTCAGTAAAGTGGAGTGTTGCCAGTTTGCCGCCAAACGCGCGCATCACCCATAGATACACAAAGGCAACCAGGATCCAGTGCACAGTCGTGTACAAAATCAGCAAGAAAAGATCATTCCATGTACGAATCGCCTGCAGCCCCTCGCTGAATCCTTCGACCAGCACAACTACCTTCTCGCGCCATCCCGTGCGCCATCTCGCGTTCCGCAGAAAATTTGTGAGCAATCGCGCGCCCTGAAATCGGAAGTAGACCAGCACCGCGACGGTCGCAACCAGCCCATAGACCAGGGCCCGCCCCACCGAGCGCGCGAAAACCAGTAGGTGCGCGGTGCGCTCGTTCACCAGTCCACCCTGTTGGAAAAGAGCCAGGGCAACAGCAGCCAGCACCGCCGTGGCGGCAATATCCGAAATCCGCTCCAGAAAGAAAACGCCAAACATTCCCACCACCGGCAGCGAATCCTTCTTGGCAATCAGCACCGGGCGAATGGGTTCCCCGGGGCGTCCCAGCAAAAAAAGGCAGGTGAACCCCATCAGCGTCGCTTTATACACATTCCAGAAATGCGTATGGCCCAGGATGCGGGAAAACTGCATCCAGCGCAGCGCTCGAATCGCGTAGCAGACGTAAATCGCCACCATCGCCAGCAGCAAAAGAGAAATATTTGCGTTACGAACCGACTCGGCTACCATGCGCCAATCGAAGTTTTTCAAAGCGCCGGAATGCCCGAGTTCGTAAACAATGAAGGCGAGAACAACTGCCACGATGAGAAAGGTGAGGTACTTGCGCCACTGGGAAGGCATTCGCGGCAAAAAGCTAACAGTTACATTCGGAAAGTTCAAGACGGGCGTTCCCTGCAGTTTCTTCTGCATGGACGCGGCTTGTGTTCCCTCGTGCAGGGCAGCTAAGATGCATCGCGATGGTGTGGAACTTTTCGACCCCATTTTGCGTTTCATGACTGAGGCCCGAAAGGTGACGCAACGCGCGAGGCTGAGGAAGATTGGAGCCCGACGCTCAACTGGTGCAGCAATGTCTCCGGGGCGAAGGGCCGGCCTGGGAGGAACTCGTGCGCAGGCACACCAGGCGCGTGTACAACATATGCTATCGCTTTACAGGAAACGCAACCGACGCGCAGGATTTGAGCCAGGAAGTTTTCCTGCGCATCTATCGGACGCTCGCGAGTTATCGTCCGGCGTATGGAGCGTTTCCCACATGGCTCACCAGCGTGACGCGCAATCTGCTGGTGGATCATTACCGGCGCACGCGCCACGACCGCGTGACGGATTCGATCGACGACGCGATGCCCGTGCTCGAGGCAAAGCACTCGCAGGCGCGAACGCCCGATCGGCTCGCCGAAGCATCCGAGTTGAGCGCGCAATTGCAGCGCGGACTCGCCCGGCTTTCGCCCGAATTGCGCGAGGCGGTGATCTTGCGCGATTTGCAGGGCCTGGAATACAACGAGATTCAAGCAGTGCTGGAAGTGCCGGAAGGCACCGTAAAATCGAGAATCAACCGCGGCCGCATCGAGCTGGCGCGCGTGCTGGAAGAGATGGGCGTGCGGCCGTCATGATTTCGCCGGCACGGTTTGTAGGTCGCGGTTTCAACCGCGACGCTTGGCTTGTAACTGGCAGCGCGGTTGACGTCAGAGCATGGCTTCAGCCGCTGAGGGGCAGTCGGGAAGCATAAAATGGACTGGAACTGCAAAATTTCGGATGAGCGGCTGAGCGAATATCTCGACGGCAAGCTTTCGCCGGCAGATGCCTCCGCGTTTGCGGTGCACACCGCTGGCTGCGCGGATTGCGCTCAATTAATCGCCCGCGTCGGCGCGTTGGTCGGCCGGATGCATCAGCTCTCTGAAATCGAAGAGCCTCCGCAGCTCATCCAGAATATTCTCGACGCAACCATCGGCCCGCGCACTCAAAAAGAAGGCTGGAAGAAGTGGTTTTCCTGGGTGCCGATCCTCTGGCAGCCGCGATTCGCGATGGGCATCATTACCGTTGCCGCCTCACTCATGATAGTGATTCATTCCGTCGGCATCACGCCGGCTAAGATAAAGCGCGCCGACTTGAGCCCTGCGAACCTCTTCCGTTCGGCCAATCGCCAGGTGCATCTCACCTACGCGCGCAGCGCAAAATTCGTGAACGACTTGCGCGTCGTCTACGAAATTCAATCGCGGCTGCAGCCCGGTCCCGAGCCCTCGCCCAATTCAGCGCCTGTACCAGAGCAAAAGCAAGCGCAACCGGATCCTTCCACGCCACAGCAAAAGTCAGATAAGAATCCGCCGCGCGACCGCACCCAGGTTCACGGCGGCAGCATGTTCGCAGTCCTGATGCCTGCGACCTTTCCCGTTTCTACCATGGCAACGCTTACCAGGAGCTCTCGATGACCTGCGCCGTCCACGCCGACCGCGAAGCCACCGGCTATTGCCGCAATTGCGGCAAAGCGCTTTGTCCGGAATGCACGCGCGAAGTGCGCGGCGCCCTCTATTGCGAGGACTGCCTCTCGAATCTACTCGCAGGTCAGCTCGGCCCAGGAGGCCCCGGCGCAGCGGCAGGCGGCCCGCGCTCAGACGTAAATCCAGGCCTCGCAGCCACGCTCGGCTTCATTCCCGGCCTCGGCGCGGTCTACAACGGCGAATACGTCAAAGCGCTGATTCAAGTTCTCATCTTCGGCGGCCTCATCGCCGGCCTCAATAGCGACATGCCCGGCGGATACCTCGCATTCCTCGGCATCGCCCTCGGCTGTTTCTACTGCTACATGCCGATTGATTCTTACCGCGTCGCGAAAGCCCGCCAACTCGGTCAGGCAGCCGAGCCCGGTACCATCGTCGATGCAAAAAGCGGGCGGCCCATTGGCGCATTCGTCTTAATTCTATTGGGCGTGCTTTTCCTTCTCTCAAATTTCGGCCTGCTACAGACCGACTGGTTCGAGAAAGCCTGGCCTATCGGCCTGATTGCGCTGGGCGGCTGGCTCATCTGGGATCGCACGCACAGAAACGCTTAGGAGCGCCCGCATGCCGGACGAACTCAAAACACGCTGCACCTGCCCCAACTGCCGCATTCGCGGATTGATGGGGCCCGTGATGCTGATCACCATCGGCGTGCTTTTTCTCATCCGCGAGTACACGCGCTTTAGCATCGGCGAACTCTGGCCGGTTCTGCTGATCGTCGCCGGCATCGTTCTCGTCGCGCAAGCCATGGCCTCTCGCGAAGGGCACATCGGTTCGTGAGGAGCGCGTGAGCAACGGAGAACTGCCCCAGCAACCGCAGCGAAGCTCCATCTTTGCCGGCTTGCTTCTGATTCTGCTCGGCGTTCTCTTCCTTCTGCACCGTTACATTCCGGAACTCGGCATCGGTCATCTGATCGCTCGTTACTGGCCGCTGTTGCTCATCATCTGGGGCATTGCGAAGCTAGTGGACCATCTTTCCGCGCAACGTACGGGTCACGCCCGGCCTCCGGTCCTCTCGGGCGGCGAAGCCGCGCTGCTGGTGCTCCTTGTTATCGTTCTCAGCTGGATCTGGGTGGTGGACTACATTCACATGAAGCATCCGCAGCTCGAAATGGATGGCATCGGCCTTTTCTCGCATCGGCACTCCGACACCGAGGTGATTCCTTCGCAATCCATCCCCGCTGGCGCGCAGGTTACCGTACAAACAGGCCATGGCGATCTCACCATCCACGCCAGCGACGTAAACGAAATCCGCGTGGAAGTAAACAAATCAGGCTCTGCGCCCAGTGAATCCTCGGCGCGCGAACGAATGCGGGAAGTTCGAGTTGTCATCGAGCATACCGGTGGCGGATATCTCGTTCATCCCGTGAATCAGGACCGGGCCAGCGGCAATGTTTCGGTCGATCTTGATGTCGCTTTGCCTAAGAACGTCTCGCTCACCGCCACGAGCGCGCGTGGCGATATCAACATTTCCGGAATCGGCGGTGCGATCAACGCCACCACGCAAAACGGCGATATCGAAATTCACGATGCCGGTTCTGACGTGAGCGTCCAGCTACAGAAAGGAGACGTGCGGATATCCGATGTTCCGGGCACCGTGCGTATCAGCGGCAAAGGCAGCCAGGTTGAAGTCTCCGATGTTGACGGCGATGCCTTGATCGAAGGGGATTTCTTCGGGCCGATTCGCGTCCGCAACGTGAAAAAAACCACGCACTACGCATCGCAGCGCAGCGATCTCACGCTTCTGCACCTCACCGGCCAGCTCGAACTCGATTCCGGCGATATCGAAATTTCCGATGTCGCCGGTTCCGCGAAAATCGCTACACACAATCAGGATATTGACGTGGAAAACGTTGCCGGCAAGCTCGACATCTCAAACTCGCACGGCGACATCAAAGTCCGCTACTCGGATCCTCCGCGCGAGGATCTAAACGTGGTGAATGAGTCGGGAGAAATTGATCTTACGCTCCCGTCAAACTCCAGCTTCCAGATCGCGGCTTCCTCGCGCTCCGGTGACGTGCAGAGCGACTTTGAAGACGCGTCGCTCAAACTCGCGAACGAAAGCGATGCCGGACGGCTCAACGGAGCCGTTGGCTCGCACGGCCCGCATATTTCCCTCACCACGAGCTACGGCACAATCTACCTGCGCAAATCCTCGTAAGATCTCGGCGTTCAGCGTTCACACTGTGCCCGATCCGCGTAACCGCTCAAGCGTCGCGAAAAATTCCGGGAACGAAACGCCCACGCATTCCGAGTCGCGTATCACCGTGTCGCCTTCCGCACCAAGTGCCGCCACCGAAAGCGCCATGGCGATGCGGTGATCCCCTTGCGGATCCACTTTCGCCCCGCGCAATTTTCCAGCCGAGCGGCCGGCCACTCGTAGCCCATCCGCAAACTCTTCCACGTTTGCGCCCATCTGCCGCAACCCCGCGGCGAGCGTCGCAATCCGGTCGCTTTCCTTTATGCGCAGCTCTGCTGCGTCATGAATTTCAATTCCCTTCTCCGTATAAGCGCCGAGCGTCGCAAGCATCGGCAATTCGTCGATCATTTCGGCCACTTGCGCCCCGGCTATGCTCCCGCCTGAAAGCTGCGAAGATCTCACCGATAGATCTCCCATCAGCTCGCCATCCCGCAATTGCACCGAAGCAAGATTAATTTGCGCGCCGATGGAAATCAGAAAATCGAGCACTTTCGCTCGCGTGGGATTCAGCCCCACGTTGTGGAGCATCAGGGAAGAATCGGGAAGAATCAGCGCCGCGCAGGCGAGAAATACTCCACCGGAGAGATCGCCCGGAACCGTCAGCTGCCGAGCCATGAGCTTCGGCCGCGGCTGAACTCGAATCGAATCCTTCACAGTCTCGACCGTCGCACCAAACTCGCGCAGTGCAAGTTCGGTATGGTCGCGCGTGCGCACAGATTCGTGCACCGCAGTCACGCCCTCGGCGTACAAACCCGCGAGCAATATCGCAGACTTCACCTGAGCGCTGGGTACCGGAAGCGCGTAATCGATTGCGCGCAAATTTCCGCCGCGGATTTCAAGCGGCGCCAGGTCTCCGTCGCGCCCGCGAATCTCGGCGCCCATTTGCCGCAGCGGCTCAGCCACGCGCCGCATCGGACGTTTTCGCAGCGAGTCATCGCCCGTGATTGTTGATGTAAATTTCTGTCCGGCCAAGACCCCGGAAAGCATTCTCATCGTGCTGCCGGAGTTTTCCGCATCGAGCGCGCGTTTCGGCGGCTTCAACCCCTCAAGGCCCCTGCCCGTGATTCGAATCCGTTCACGAGTCAACTCAATTTCAACGCCCAGCTTTCGCAGGCATTCAAGCGTGCTTCGGCAATCAGCCGCAGTCGCGTAATTGAATATTTCGCTGTGTCCTTCGGCGAGTGCGGCCAAAATCGCATACCGATGCGAAATAGACTTGTCGCCCGGCAACTCAACAACGCCGCTAACGTTTCCACCAGGCGAAATGGTTTTCCTACTCACCGCGCGATTCTAGCACGCGGCTTTCGCGCCTCGTCCCGAAGAGCCCAGCTCCCCAATATGCTTCGCAGACAATCCGATGGCAGGTCGGAATCGAGACGCAAACAACCGTTTGCATACCATTTAGCATCTTGCTACCGTCGCCCTTGGGCCATGAAATTGCATATGCGAACTGACAGGGAGAAGGCGCTGGCGGCGAATATGAGCTCCAACGAGCTCCCGATCAGTGTCGCGCACAAGTCTAATAGGAACATTGCTCAATTCAGAAATTCAACTAACTCCCGCAGAATGAGTGCTTACGTAATTTCTAATGGACACAAAACGGGCATTTGCGCAAAACGCCTCTCAGCGGTCCCTCTGACGAGTGGCACGCAAGTTCCCTCGTTTGCTTCTGGATTTACCTCCGCGTATCATCAGGATTCCATGCTCATGAGGTTTAGAAGGTTTTGGATAGTGGTTATCGCTGTCCTGTTTGTCTGTTCACTTCCTCTTTACGCCGGAGATTCTCCCGAAATCATGCCGCTGAGCCAGATTAAGCCGGGCATGAAAGGCGTCGCTTACACGATTTTCGAGGGCGATCAGATCGAAAAAATGGACCTCGTTGTCCTCGGCACGCTGCGCAATGCACTCGGTCCGAAGCAGGACGTGATTCTCGTGAAGCTGGTCGGCGAGAAAGTCGAGCGTACTGGCGTCGTCGCCGGGATGAGCGGAAGTCCAGTCTATTTCGACGGGAAGCTCGCCGGAGCGCTTTCGCTGAAGCTCGGCATTTTTACGAAGGAAGCGATCGGTGGCGTCACTCCGATTGAAAATATGCTGGACGTGGAAAAAGCTGCGGCCACTCCCGCGAGCCCCATGCCCGGCGCGACCCCTGCAAACCCAGCCTCGATCGCCGATGCGCGCATTCCGCTACCCGAAAACTACGCTCATCAGACTAGCGCCGGCGCGGGACAATTCCTCGTTCCGATTGAAACGCCGCTGATTTCCACCGGCCTGTATCCTGAAACGCTGGCGCAATTCGGAAAACAGCTTTCTGCCTGGGGCATGACGGCGATGGCCGGCGGCACAGCAGCTCCATCGCCTGACGATGCCAATCTGAAACCCGGCGACATGGTCGGCATGGAGCTTGTACGCGGAGATCTTTCGATCGCCCCTGGGTGCACGGTAACCCTGGTGCAAGGCGACCGGATTTTCGCCTGCGGGCATCCGATTTTCGGGTTTGGCGCCGTGGCACTGCCGCTCACGCGCGGGCATGTGCTGCTCACGCTTGCTTCGTCGATGGCCTCCACGAAAATCATGTCTACCGGCGGCTTGATTGGCACCCTCACGCAGGATCGCCTCACGGCTGTGATGGGCAAGCTTGGCTCTGGTCCGGCGATGATTCCGATGGACGTGCAACTCGCTACTCCATCTGGCGAGAAGAATTTTCATTTCGAAGTGATTGAAAGCCCGCAATTGACACCGCTGCTCGTGGCCATGGCCACCTTCAACGGAATCGTTTCCAGCCCGGCCTATAGCGAAGGTTCGACACTTTCGCTCGAAGGTTCGATCGACATCAAAGGACACACGCCGGTGCGCCTCGAAGACCTCTTCGCGCCTACCGACGCGCCGGTTCCGACGGGAGTCTTCGTAGCAACTTCCGTGCAGGGCGCTTTCGCCCGCGTCTACTCGAATCCTTACGAGCTTCCCCATCTCTCACACATTCAGATTCGCGTCACCACGATGCCGGAGCGCCGCGTCGCCACCATCGACAATGCCTGGATCGAAAAGAGCGAAGTGCGGCCCGGCGAAACCGTGAATGTGAAAGTGCAGCTGCGGCCCTATCGCGGCGCCTCGTTCATCAAGGAAATTCCGGTGACGATTCCCGAGCAAGCGGCGCACGGCAATCTACAGCTTGTGGTGAGCGATGCGGAAACCCTTAATCGCAACGTGCAGATGCTCTCCGGCAACTCGCAGACACAGCTTCCCGGTCTCGAAGAACTGATTAATCTGATCAATCGAGAACGCCAGAATGACAGGCTCTACGCCACGTTGTTCCAGTCCACACCCACGCTTCTCGTCGAAGACAAGGAAATGCCCAATGCGCCTGCCTCCGCCATCAACGTGCTCGACCAGCGGCAGAGTTTCGGAGGCGCGCGGTTGCTCGGTCAATCGAAAGCCGGCGAGTGGTCCGTCGAGATGCACCAGGTGATCGCCGGTGAGCGCTCGTTGACGATCACAGTGAAGTGATTTCCGGGGCAAAAGGAGATGTTGTTTTGAAAATACGGCGAACGATTCTGGTGTGCGCGCTGGCCGTTGGACTGAATTCGGTGGCCGCGATTCCGGCTCAGGCCGAGCACACGCGCACCTGGCGTCAATCTGATTCCGGCGAATTCGAAAAAGGCACCGCGAAAGGCGTCGCGATTCGCAGTGATGGCAAGCTGATGCCTGCGCCGCGCTTCGCCTCGTTCTCCGATCCCAACCTTGCCTATCTCTGGACGCTTCGCCTCGATTCCAAGGGCCGCTTGTACGCCGCGGGCGGCTCCGACGCAAAAGTGCTGCGCTTCGACGACGCGGGAAAACCGGCCACGGTTTTCGAATCTCCCGAACTGGCGGCGCAGACCATCGTTTTCGATTCGCACGACAATCTTTTCGTAGGGACCTCGCCCGACGGCAAAGTCTACAAAGTGACGCCCGACGGCCAGAAAAGCGTTTTCTTCGAGCCCAAGACAAAATATATCTGGGCGCTCGCAATCGATTCGAATGGCTCGTTGTTTGTCGCGACCGGCGATTCCGGGCAGATTTTCGTCGTGGGACCTGACGGTAAAGGTAAACTTTTTTATCAGAGTGACGAACGGCACGCTCGCTCGCTGGCCTTTGATGCGAAAGGCAATCTGCTAGTCGGCACCGATCCCAATGGGCTTATCTTGCGGATCGAAGTCGCTCACAAAAGCGGCGCCCCTTTGCCCGACGCAGGCGCTTCGTTCGTGCTTTACGAAACCAGCAAAAAAGAAGTCACCGCGCTTTTGACGGACGCGGACGGAAATCTCTACGCGAGCGCCATCGGGGAAAAAAATCGTCCCGTGACCCCTGGTATTCCAGCCGTCATTTTGCCTGCACCTTCACAACCCCAGCAAATTGCTAATCCGCAACAATCCGGCATCTCCATCGCCCAGATTCAAGCACAAGCACAAACCACAGCGCCGTTTTCATTTTTCCCGTCCACCTCGGGCGGCTCTGAAGTCATAAAGATTGCTTCCGACGGCTCGCCCGAATCTCTTTGGACGTCGCGCGAAGAACTCGCTTTTTCCATGGCTCTTTCGCCCGCGGGGAAAATTCTGCTAGGCACAGGGAACAAAGGCGCCATCATCGAATTGGACAGCCAGAATATGTATTCGACCGTCGCGAAAACAGCTTCCGCGCAGGTAACAAGCCTCGTAGCCGGAGCCGGAGGCAAGATTTTTGTGGCCACGGCAAATCCCGGAAAAATATTTACGATGGGGCCGGGATTTGAATCCGATGGAAGTTTTGAGTCCGATACATTCGACGCCAAAATTTTCTCGCACTGGGGCCGGCTCACCTGGTGGGGCGACAACGGAGCGACCGCCGGAAAAGTTGCCTTCTACGTTCGCTCGGGAAACACTTCGAGCCCCGAGAAAAACTGGAGCGCGTGGTCGGGCCCCTACAAGAATGCCTCCGGAGAAACCATCAGCTGCCCGCCCGCGCGTTTCGCTCAGTGGAAGGCCGTGTTTCTCGACACCGATCACGGTGGCACGCCGAATGTTTCCTGGGTGAGTCTGGCCTACCAGCCGAAGAATGTTGCCCCCGAGATTGACGACGTAGCGATTCAGGATCCTGGCGTTCGTGTTCAGGGTTTTGCACCGCAACTCTCAGGTCCGGCAAGTCCGATTCCCGCTCAGGTGAAAATGCCTCAGCGACAGGGCACTGTGAATTTCGCTTCCCCGCCGCAGTTGCAACAGAAGATCGACGTGCCGCCACAGGGATTTCAGGATAAGGGATATCAAAGCGTGCTATGGAGCGCGCACGACGACAATGATGACGATCTGATTTTTTCGGTGTACTACCGCGGCGAAGGCGAGCAGAACTGGCGCTTGCTCAAAGACAAAATCACGCAGCGATTTTATTCCTGGGATACCACGACGATGCCCGACGGCGCTTACTACTTGAAGATTGTTGGCTCGGATTCGCCGTCAAATCCTCCCGACCAGGCGCTCTCGACCGAACGCGAAGCCGATCGCTTCGAAGTCGCGAATACGCCACCGCGCATCGAAAATCTTCACGCGCAATCGAACTCGCCTACTGCGACCGTGACCTTCGAAGCGGTTGGCTCATCCGCAGCGATCGAACACGCGCAGTACAGCGTGGATGCGGGCGATTGGCTGATCGTGTTTCCCACCGGGCTTCTCTCCGACTCGCCGAAGGAAACTTACCAGATTCAGCTGAGCGGCCTCAATCCCGGCGAACACACGATCGCGGTGCAAGTCTCGGATCGCTTCGCCAACACCACCGCGGCGAAGATCACCTTCTCAGCGAGCGGTCACTCGAGCAAGCAGTAGCGTACCCTAAAAAGCTAACGGACAAATTAATTGTCCCAGGTGCGGAATCGCTGCAGCGGTTCGAACTGTTCCACCGAAGCGCCCACTCCCGTCCATCCGCGCTCGTCCGAGTACTGTTCGACGTGGACGACCCGCGCGCTGCATCGCACCGGTTCAGGACTTCGCCCCGTCAATTCGCGCGGTAGCGTGAAATAAAGTTCCATCGCCTGCCCGATTTTAACTTTCTGCGCCGTCTTGAAATAGATTCCGCGCTCGGACAAATTCACCGTTTCGCCCTCCTGCATATCGAGCACGCGAACAGGTTTCGAGGTTGCCACTGCGCGGTTCATCAAGCTGCTCGCAGGAGAAACAGGCGCTGCGGCGTAACTGCTTGGCGCCGCGTTTTTCAAGATCGTCGAGCCCGCCGCCACCGACAGCGATTCGCTTGCGAGCGGGCGAATCCGGATTGGAATCGAGAAAGTCTTGCGGGGTGCGATACGGCGTTCGCTGCTGGACATAGTGCCTCCTGGGCGTGGCGATTAGAGTTGTAAGAGGAAAAACTTCCAGAAGGGGTTCGCCGAGAATCGCACTGCGCTACAAGCGAGTCAAGGATTTTAATGTTTTCGCCGACAAAAATCTCGCACCTAGCTGCAGCGCTGCATTTGGCACCGAAAAAAATGTGCCATAATGAACGTGCTCGTACCATGGCGACACAAACTCAAATCCTAGCTCCAGATATCGAAGCGATCCGCGCCGCTCATCGCCGAATTTCGCCTCGGATCCATCGCACTCCGGTCCTGACGTCCGCATCGCTCGATGAAATCGCCGGCGCGCGCCTCTATTTCAAGTGCGAAAACCTGCAAAAGACCGGCTCGTTCAAAATACGTGGCGCAACCAACGCGGTCTTCTCCCTCACCGACCAAGAAGCGCGCAACGGAGTAGTGGCGCCCTCATCGGGCAATCACGCAGCCGCTCTGTCGCTCGCAGCACGCTGGCGCGGAATTCCAGCGTTCATCATCATGCCGTCGAATGCGCCCATCACAAAAAAAAGAGCCGTCGAAAGCTACGGCGGCCAAATCACGGAATGCGAGCCCAATCTCGCATCGCGCGAAGCGACCGCCGCACGCGTGATGAAAGAAACCGGAGCACATCTCGTGCATCCCTACAATGATGTGCGCGTGATGGCCGGACAAGGAACCGCTGCGCTCGAGCTGCTCGAAGAAATTCCCGATCTCGATGTAATCTCCACGCCCGTCAGCGGCGGAGGCCTCCTGAGTGGCACGGCCATTGCAGCAAAAGCGATCCGCCCTCAAATTCGCGTCGCAGCCGGCGAACCCAGCAATGCCGACGACGCGTACCGTTCGCTCGCGTCAGGCCGCATCGAAGCGGGCTCGCCCAACGAAACGATTGCCGACGGCCTGCGCGCAGTTCTGTCGCCGCTCACGTTTTCCGTGCTACGCGAGCACGTAGACCAGATCTGCCCGCTTACCGAAGAAGAAATTATTTCGGCGATGCTTCTGCTTTGGGAACGGATGAAACTGGTAGTCGAACCATCGGGCGCAGTGGCAGCGGGCCCCGCACTTTTCCGCAAGCTCGGCGCAGAGGGCAAGAAGGTGGGAATTATTCTGTCCGGCGGAAATCTCGATTTAACGAAGCTGCCGTTTTCTCTTTAGCTATACGTCCCGGCGCTAGAAATCATCCGGCGGGCGCCAATCTGCCGGCGGGAACGCAATACCCCAGAAATTCGGCTCCGTGGTATCAAATTCCAGCGGCGTGTGAAATCCTTCGGGCATCTCGCGAGGCACGCGCGCTACTTTGCATCCCACCCGTCGTTTTGTAAGCGAGTGCTCAAGAACCAGCTGCGTATCGAGTGCCAGGCTGCGCGGCATCGCAATCAGCGCTCCATGATCATTCACGCTGAGAGTCACAACTTCAAACGTGGAATTTATGCTGCCCAGCGCAACATGGATGCTCACGGGCACTCGCAGCAACACTCGCTGGCTGCGCCGCCGCTCCTCGCCCGCCACAGCGTGCCGCGCTCCCGCGGCGCCCGACGATTGCGCGATCGCTCCCTGAACCGGCTTCGCAGTCGCCGGACCAGGTTTGGCAGGCAGCGTGACAGGCTTCACCTGCGGCGTTCCCGGCTTCCCAGGCGCTGATTTCAGGTTTTCAATTTTCAAAGCTCAACACCCCAGAACTCTAAATCGGCCGCAACGAACTCTACCCCCAGGTCCCAACCGTCCGGCCGCTGCATTCCCTTCCAGACCACCAGCGCTTCCGATCTTTGTTGCGTGGCGAGATTCGTGACGCGAATTCTCTGTTGCAAGTCGAGTTCCTTTGGACTCACCAACAGGCACCCATAAGTGCTGACGACTCGCGTAAAGCCTGTTTCAAAATGGAGCGTTCCGCTGCGCCCATTCCATTCCACAGCTATCGGTACGCGCGAATTCATGCGCGGTCCGCGTCGCTTGCGCCGGCTTCTGATATCCCGCGGTAGATCGAGTAGTGACATCCTGAAGTGCTCCCCGTGGGCTGGTTACAAAACACGGGGCGAAATCCCACATTCCGAACCGTTCTGCGGTCGAAAACGCATCGTAAAGAGCCGTTTCAACCGGGTCAATGGTACGCAACGACAGGCGAAACTGTACCGAGGGGCAAGGGAGTACAGCTCTCGATTTTCGCGGATGACCGTACGGAGCAGATTTCTATTTACGCAGGAGACTCAGATGAAGACTGCATACGGCACAATTTGTTTCCCGTTTTTGCGCGGCTTCCCGATCTGGCCCAAGAGCAAATGGCCAGTGTCATCCCGCCGCGGCCTGATCCAGATACCACACCACACCTCGAGCCGGACGAATCCTGCCCGCGGGATACTTGCTCGGCACGTTTGGGGGCTCACTTCGAAGGGCGGCCAGAATTTCGCGCTTGTTTTCGCCAGCCACCAGGAAAAATGTGTTGAGTCCCTGATTCAAGACTACAGGAGTCAGGGTCAGCCGCTGCGGCGGCTCGGCGGGCGCTGTGACAGCCACTACCCAGCGCCTCTGTTCATCGAGCGCCGGCGAACCCGGGAATAGAGAAGCCGTGTGTCCCTCGACTCCGAGACCGAGCAATTGAACATCAAGCGCCGGCGCGCTCTCGCCGAAGAATTTTCGCAGTTCCACCTCGTAGGCTTCAGCTGCTTTTTCCGTCGAAGGGAAATTCGTGAGCATGGGATGCACATTTTCTTTCGGAATCGGAACGTTCGCGATGAGCGTTTCCCGGGCCATGCGGTAGTTGCTGAGAAGATCGTCTTCGGGAACAAACCTCTCGTCACCAAAAAATAAGTGCACGCGATCCCAAGGGGTCTGCGTTTTATATTTTTCTGCCCACAGAGCGTAAAGCTTAGCGGGCGTATGGCCGCCGCAAAGAGCGATTGAGATGCGGCCTCGCTTCGCCACTGCGTCATTCAGGATGAGCAGAATCTCAGCGAGCGCTGCTTCGCTCATTTCTCCGATAGTGGGGAAAATCCGGCTCTCGAAAAACATCGCTTTATTTTGTGCCCGCGGTTTTCACGGCGTGCCCGCCAAATTCGTGGCGCATCATGGCAAGCAGCTTATTGGCGAATGGCTCGGGGTCCTGCGAACGAAAACGCATGTCGAGCGCGCCGGAAATCACCGGCACCGGAACGCCCAGCTCTACGCCTTCGATTACGGTCCAGCGGCCTTCGCCCGAATCGGTAACGTAGCCTTCAATCCCAGCGAGCGTGGGATTTTTCGACAGCGCATCCACCGTGAGATCGAGCAGCCAGGAACGAATCACGCTGCCGAATTGCCAGATTTTGCCGATCTGCAATAGATCGAGCGAAAATTCCTTCTTGTGCCGCAGCAGGTCCAGGCCTTCCGCGTATGCCTGCATGATTCCGTACTCGATTCCGTTGTGAACCATCTTCACAAAGTGCCCCGAGCCCGCAGGGCCTACGCGGCCCCATCCCTTATCGGGACCGGGCGCGAGCGTCTCAAAAATTGGCGAGAGACGCTTTACCACGTCCGCATCGCCCCCCACCATCATGCTATAGCCTTCCGTGAGTCCCCACACACCGCCGCTCGTGCCGCAATCCACGAAATTGATTTTCTTCGGCGCCAGAGCGGCCGCCCGGCGGACGGAATCTTTGTAGTAGGAATTGCCGCCATCGATAATCGTGTCGCCAGGAGCGAGATGCGGCACGAGCGCCGCAATGGTTTGATCGACGGGATCTCCCGCCGGCACCATCAGCCAGATAGCGCGCGGGGCTTTTAGCTGCGAAATAATATTGTCGAGCGAATTCGCGCTGATCGCGCCTTTCTCGGCCAGCTTTTGAACCACCGCCGGATCACGATCGAAACCGATCACGCGGTGGCCGCCGCGAATCAGGCGTTCCGACATGAATCCGCCCATCTTTCCCAAACCGATCATTCCGAGTTCCATCGCGATTCCTCCTGGCTAATTTTTGTCGGCGGTGACGCCGAGCTTGGCAAGGTCTTGTTTGAGCTGTTCGAGATTCTTTACGGCGATCGTTTGCAGGCCCAGCTCGCGAGCGCATTCCAGATTGAGTTCGCGATCATCGATCATCACGCAGGCGGAAGGTTTGCGTTGCGTGATTTCCATCACGCGCCGGTAGATTTGGATATCCGGTTTGCGAACGCCGAGATAACACGAGCTGAAAAACGCCTCGAAATAATCCTTCAGCTTGAATTGCGCGATGCGGTATTCGTTGATTTCGCGTGACTCATTATTGAGCGCGGCCATGATGTATTTGCGCTGAGCTGCAATCCTGCCGCAAAACTCGAGAGCCTCGGGAAATGGCTGCGATTGCGAGAACATGAAAGCCTTGAAATCCTCAGGTTTGAAGTCTCTCGGCCGGTAGAACACGGTGCGCTGTACGTATTGATCGAGCGTGGCCTGCCCGGTCTCAAAGGCGTTGAGCATCAGCTCGTGACGATCGGAGAAATCGTCCCAGTCGAGATGAAATTTCTCGGCCGCTCTTTTCCGCGCTTCGCGATCCCAACCGTTCGTGAGAATCACGCCGCCATTGTCCCAGAACAGCGCTTCCATCTTACCCATGCCGCCTCATCCGCGTAATTGTCCGCCTTCTCGCAATTCTTGGCATCCGAAAGCGGAGGCTTCCATCTGGCCCCAGCGCCACGGCCTCCATTATCCTTATCCTGCGGCGATTGCTAAAGAACAAAAGGATGTCGCGGCTGGCGCCGGGAATATGATGAACTAGCGAGTATGCCGGAACGTTACAGAGCGAAGAAATTCGAAGTGTTCACGATCGGGCATTCGACGCATCCAATCTCGGAGTTCGTCGAGATCTTGAAAACGAATGGCGTCAAACGCGTAATCGACATCCGCACGATCCCACGCTCGCGGCACAATCCCCAGTTTAATGGCGAGGCGCTAGCCGAATCACTGCACGCAGCGGGAATCGGTTACACACACATCAAAAAGCTTGGCGGGCTGCGACATCCCGCGAAGGACTCGATCAATCTGGGTTGGCGCAATTCCGGGTTCCGCGGATTCGCGGACTACATGCAAACGCCGGAATTTGAAGCGGCGCTCGAACGCGCCATCAAGCTCGCCAAAACAAAACCGTCCGCACTGATGTGCGCCGAAGCGGTCCCTTGGCGCTGTCATCGTTCGCTGGTCGCTGACGCGCTCTCGGTGCGAAAAATTTCTGTGCTGCACATCTCGAGCGCGACGCGTGCGTCGGCCCACAAAATCACGCCGTTTGCACTCGTTCGCGGATCACGCATCACATATCCCAACGAAAAGATTCGCCGTGGTCGAAAAAAACGCGGACCAGGATCGGACTTGAGTGAATGAGGCTAGTGTACAGGGGGCGCGGCAGCATCGTGAGCGCTCGGGCGCTTCATGATGAAAGCCAGCGGAGTGAGGCACGCAACGAGAACCGCTAGAACTGAAATTACGTCTTTGTACGCCAGGGCGGTTGCTTGCTCTTGAAGCAGTTGCGCGATCCTCGCATACGCCTGACGCGATGCCTCCGACACGCTGAGCCCCTGGGAATGCAACGTCGCGGTCATTCCGTCCAACATATTGCGGAACATCGGGTTGCCTTGATTCAAGTGCCCCGCCATGTACGATTGCCGTTGCTGCGTCGTACGCGTTATGAACGTGGCGAGGAGAGCGATTCCGATACTGCCGCCAATGTTGCGGATAAAGTTGATCATGCTCGAGATCTGATTGCTTTTCGTCTGCGGCACGCCGACGTACGAGAGTGTGTTCGATGGAATGAATATGAAAGCGAGCCCGAAAGTCTGATACACGCGCAGCATGGCAGCTGTCCTGAAGTCCATTCCCAGGCTGATATGCGTCGCCATGTAATAGAGCGAGAGCGCTGTGGCTGCGAATCCGCAGGACATCATGATTCGCGCATCGCCTTTTGAAACCAGCATCCCCGCTATCGGCATCGTCAGCATCATTATGAAACCGCCGCCTGCTAGAGCTTCGCCGGCACTCGTTGCCGAATACCCGAGCAATAGCTGCAGAAATTGCGGGATCAGCACAGTGGTGCCGTAGAGAACCATACCGAGAATGAACATGAAAAAACTCGCCGCCGCGAAATTCCTGTTTTTGAGCAGCTTGAGTTCGACAATCGGATTTGGATGGCGCCATTCCCATATCACCCAGGCGACCAGGAGCGCGATGGCGAGAATCAGTAGCGCAGTAATCCAGTGGGATCCAAACCAGTCTGCTTCCTGACCTTTATCGAGCACGATTTGCAGGAACCCGATGCCGACCGCGATCAGGCCCAGCCCGATGTAATCGACGTGCAGGCCTTTCTGGCGGATCTTTTCTTCGCGCAGATAGGGAGGATCTTCCACCAGGCGATGCGTCAGATAAAGCGAAAGCACGCTGATTGGGACGTTGATGTAGAAAATCCAGCGCCAGCTGTAGTTGTCGGTGATCCAGCCGCCCAGCGTCGGCCCAATCGCCGGAGCCACCACCACCGCCATGCCGTACATCGCGAACGCCATGCCTCTTTTCGACGCCGGAAAAGTATCCGCCAGAATTGCCTGCTCGCTCGGTTGAAGGCCGCCGCCGCCGGCTCCCTGGAGAACTCGAAAAATGATCAGTGTCCCGAGAGTGGGTGCAAGGCCACAGAAAAAGCTGCTGGTGGCGAAGAGTGCGACGCAGGACATGTAAAAACGCTTACGCCCGATTCGAGTGGCGAGCCATGCGCTGATCGGAAGCACGATTGCGTTGGAGACAAGGTAGCTGGTAAGCACCCACGTCGATTCGTCCGAGCTTGCGCCCAGACTTCCTGCGATGTGCGGCAGAGCCACGTTGGCGATCGAGGTGTCGAGCACCTCCATAAACGTGGCGAGGGTCACCGTAAGCGCGATGAGCCACGGATTGTGGGCTGGGCGCCAGGCCTCTCGCGGCGCTGGAAGCGCTATGGATGCGGCCACCGATTCCTCTTGTGCCAGCACGGCATCTGCAATAATATACATGCATGTATGTATGTTGTAAAGACACGCTCGGCCGCGTTCTTACGCCCATGTTCGTCACACTCATGTCCAGGAGAAATAATGATGTCCGCCACCACTTCCAAGCAGCAGGCTCGAACTGACGCTACACGCAAGCGCCTTATTGCGGCGGCGGAGCGAATCTTTGCGCGCGAAGGGTTTGAAGCGGCACGGCTTGAAGATATCGCCGCCCAAGCCGGCTACACGCGCGGCGCGTTTTACGCGAACTTTGAAGATAAGGAAGATATTTTTTTCGCGTTGCTCGAGCAGTATGTCGCCGAGCGGGTCGAAGAAGTAAACGCCCTGGTTCAGCGCTACAAGGATCCGGAGGATCGTTTACAGGCTCTCCGCTCTCACTATGCGCGAATCGCGGAAGACCGGCGCGTGGCGCTTCTCTCGCTTGAATTCAAGCTTTTCGCGATACGTCATTCCGAAGCTCATGCCCGGCTCAGAGCCCGCCTGCAGAGCATGCGTTTGTGTGGTGGTGATTTCTTGCGGCGAATTACTAAAGGGCTGCGCCGCACTCCTCGATTCCCTGCCGAAGCAGCGGTCACCGGCCTTGGCGCGCTTTCCAATGCGCTGTTGCTCGAACATCTATTCGACCCGAAGACGCTGCCGGCTCAGGAGATGAGGAATTTGCTGGGCGTGTTTTTCGATGCCGTGCTCGGCACTCCAGCGCGTCATCACCGAAATTGATCCTGACGCGGAGTTACTCCTTCGTTTTCCGGTCGCGTAACAAATACCGCTGAATTTTTCCGGTGACCGTCTTAGGAAGCTCTGCGACGAAATGAAATTCACGCGGGCATTTGTAATGCACCAAGCGGGCGCGCACAGACTGTTGAATGCCGTTCGCAATATCTGGATGCGCTTGTAGCCCTGCTACCAGCACAATGTAAGCGATCGGCTTCACGAGTCCCGCCCCATCCGCAACGCCGACGACAGCTGCCTCGGCAACCCGCTCATCACCAAGCAGCGCATTTTCCACTTCGATCGGCGAAACCCACATCCCCGACACTTTCATCATGTCGTCGCTGCGCCCGCTGTAATGATAGTAGCCGTCCGAATCGCAAAAGAATTTGTCCCCCGTCGCCACCCAACCATCCGCCGCCTTCACTCCCTCCGTATACTCCGGCTTCTGCCAGTATTCGGCGAACGCACTCTCGCCCCTCACGAACAAATTTCCGACTTCGCCAGCTCCGCACGCGTGGCCACCATCGTCCGCGATTCGCACCTCATAATTAGGAACAGGCATCCCGCACGTGCCCGCTCGCGCGTCCCCCGGCCGATTCGAAATAAAAATGTGCAACATCTCCGTGGAACCAATCCCATCCAGAATCTCGATCCCAAATCGCTCTCGAAATTGCTCAAATACTTCTCCAGGCAAGGGTTCCCCCGCAGAAACCGCCAGTCGCACCGACGACAAATCGACAGCCAACCCGCGATTCAACTCCTGCAGCAGCGCCGTGTAAAAGGTTGGCACCCCAAAGAAAATCGTCGCCCGATGCCGCGCGACAAGCTCCGCCACCCGCTCGATACGCGTCTTCTCGGGATTCAGCACCACGCTGGCGCCAGCCGACAGCGGAAAGTACAACCCATTGCCAAGCCCGTAAGCGAAAAACAACTTCGAAACCGAAAAGAATCGGTCATCCGCGCGGATCCCGAGCACGCCTTCCGCATAATTCCGCGTCGCAACAAGCATGTCCTTGTGCTGATGCACCGCAGCTTTCGGCCGCCCTCCGCTTCCGGATGTATACAAAAGAAAAGCTGCATCACACGCCGCTGTCCCGCACGTTGAAAGTTCAGCAGAAGCCGCCGCGATCCACTCCCCCCAGCCAAGCCATTCCGCCCGCCCAGCCGCAACGTTCGAACCTGAATTGTCCCCACCGACCACGACAACTCGCACATTCGTCGCCCCGGTAGCAGCCAGAAATTCATCCTGCGCCGCTTCATCAACAATCGCAATCGAAGCCCCAGAATCCGAAATATAAAATGAATAGTCGCCACCCCGAGCGAAGGAATTCACCGGAACCGGAATCGCCCCAATCTTCGCAGCCCCAAAAAACGCCGCCATAAATTCCACCGAATCGCGCAACACAATCAGCACGCGATCGCCACGCCTGCACCCACCAGCCGCGAGCGCATTCCCCACGCGATTCGCCAACTCGCGAAGCTCTCCATAGCAAACCGCCCGCGGCTCGCCCAGAATCGCGATTCTCCGCGGATGCGCCTCCGCCGGACGATCCAGAAACCACTCCGCGATATTGAATCGCGACGGAATCTCCTGCGCCATGAAAGTCCTTAGCAAAAATCAGCGCGTGCTCGTCAGCTTCTCATCCGCGTCGCCGCGCCGGCGCGCCGCTCACTGCTCCTTGCCGCTCACCTTCGCCGCCACCTTCACCGGCACACTGTACATCCGCGCCGGCATCCACGGATGCACCGGCACTCCGCCCGCGATGCGCGACTGAATTTCGCCGCCGAAGAAAATGTAAGGCTGTGCCGACTCCAGCGCGCTCGCTTCCTCAAGCCGCTTTCGCAAATCCGTAGGAATCGCAAAATCTATCGACGCCAAATTATCATCCAGCTGCGTCACTTTCGTCGCGCCCACGGTGGTCGACGTAATTCCCGGCTGCGTCGCCACCCAGTTCAACGCCACCTGTGCCGCCGGCTTGCCCATCTGCTTCGCCACATCCATCAGCGCATCGTGCACGCGCCAGTTGCGCTCAGAAAATCGATTGAAAGGACTGCCACCCGGCGTCGTCAGCCTGCCCTGCCCTTCTCCTTTGTGCCCGCTCGTCTCGCGTTTATATTTTCCGCTCAAAAACCCGCCCGCCAGCGGACTCCACGGACAAACCGCGAGCCCAAGCTCCTGCGCGGCCGGCACGTGCTCGCGCTCGATTGTTCGCTCCACCAGCGAATATTCCAGTTGCAACGCGATCAGCGGTTCCGTCGCCTGGCATTGTGCGAGCGTTTGCGCCCGCGCCACATACCACGCAGGTGTATCCGAAAATCCGTAATGCCGGATTTTCCCCGCGCGCACCAGATCATTCATCGTCGAAGTCACTTCTTCCACCGGCGTCACCGTGTCCCACGCATGCAGCCAGTAAAGATCAACGTAATCGGTTTTCAGCCGCCGCAACGAGCCTTCCAGCGCGCGATAAATATTTTTGCGCCCGTTTCCTCCAGCATTCGGATTTCCCGGATCGGTGTTAAATGTGAATTTAGTCGCCAGCACCACGCGATCACGCAAATGACGATCGGCGATAAATTTCCCCGTAAATTCCTCGCTCTTCCCTGCCGTGTAGCCATCCGCCGTATCGACAAAATTCCCGCCAAGTTCGATATAGCGATCGAAAATCGCCCGGGAAGCATTTTCATCAACGCCAAATCCCCATTCGGTGCCAAACGTCATTGCCCCCAGGCACAGCGGGCTCACCCGCAAGCCCGAACGGCCGAGCGTCACATATTCGTACAAGCTCATGAACGTCCCTCCAATAATTCCCCGCGGCTTATAATTCCAAACAGCGCCAGTTTAACCGATTTATCCTAAACTATAGTTTGCGAGATCAACGACCCACTCAAGCTCGAAAGGAATAACGATGCCGAACATAGCGACTGAGAAACATACGTTGGCGGTTGCCGACGGTAGCTCGATGCAAGCATTCGTGGCGCGTCCGGAAGAGAAAGGCTCGTTTTCCGGAATGCTCGTTTTTCAGGAAGCCTTCGGCGTCAACACTCACATTCGCGATGTCGCTCAACGAATCGCGCGTGAAGGTTACGTCGCTATCGCTCCGGAACTTTTTCATCGCTCCGCCGCGCCCGGTCTGGAAGTGCGTTATGACGATTTTCCGTCCGCCATGCCGCACATGAAAGCCCTCACCGAGCAAGGACTCGCCGACGACGTCCGCGCCTCCTATGAATGGCTTCGTGATTCCAGCCACGTCACGCCCGACCGCATCGGCAGCATCGGATTCTGCATGGGAGGCCGCGTGTCGTTTCTCGCGAACGCCACCGTCGAGTTGCGCGCGGCGGTTTCGTTCTACGGCGGCGGCATCGCTCCATCACTGCTTCCACGCGCGGCAAATCTTCATGCACCGATGCTCTTCTTCTGGGGTGGACTCGACAAACACATCCCGCAGGATCAAATCCGCTCCGTGATCGATGCGGTGAAAGCCGCGGGCAAGCCCTACATCAATGTCGATATTTCCGATGCCGACCACGGATTCTTCTGCGATGCGCGGCCATCCTACAATCCTGTCGCCGCTAAAGAAGCGTGGAGCCTGGTGACAAGTTTTCTTGCGGCCCACGTGAGGAAATCAGAGGAACGCACTCAATCAGCCAGATAAGAGGAACCGCACAAGATCAAGAAGGAAGTTCGCCAAGCAGAGCCGCCCGCAACTGCTCTTGTTGTTCGCCGCCGAGCTTCGCTCCGCCCGACGTGAGGTAGAAAACGTCGATGGCCGTCTGCCCTTCCGTATCAATCAGCGCGATTTCGATATTGCATTTCTCACGCGCGAACTGCGAACTGATGCGATAGAGCAACCCGGGCTGATCCTGCGCAATCACCTCCACAAGCGTGCTATGCGCCGAGCACGTATTGTCGAAATGGATCTGCGTTTCCACTTTCACTTTCGGGGCGCGATTTTGTTTCGCCCGCAGCCGATCGCGCAACATCCGCTCGAGATCAAGTTTCCCCAGCAGCCCGTCGTGAATGCTCACCTTGAACCGCTCCCACTCCGAGAGATTCAGTTCCAGCGTGCGAAACGTGTCAGTGAAATAAAACGTGTCCACCACAATTCCCGCCTGATTCGAAAAGGCCGACGCTTTCACAATATCCATTCCCCATCCCGCGAGAATTCCCGCCATCGTGGCAAAAAGAAACGGCCGATCCGGCGTCACCAGAATCAACTCGTACCAATGGCGGCCGCGTCGCAAGTCCACCTGCACGGGATCCGTGCCCAGCTTCGTGGCCATGTCCGCGTGAGCGAAGACGTCTCCCGCCGCATGCGTCAGCAAATACCGGCGCGGCAATCCCTCGAGAAAAGTTTCCACGTGCTTTCCGGTCGCAGGAGCCAGCGTGCGCAGGTGTTCCAGCACTTCGTCATGCGCGTCAACGTGAAATCTCTGATCCAGGTTGCGGTTCAGATGATTGGCGGTCGCGATGTAAAGCTGCCAGATGTTTTCCGCCTTCCACGGCGAGAGAGCTTCCGGATTCACCGCCTTGATGTCGGCATACGTCAGAAGGCAGAGCATCTTCAGCCGTTCAGGAGTTTCCACCTTGGCGGCGAAAGCGCGCACCGTCTCGGGATCGAAAATATCGCGACGCAGCGCCGCGCTCATTTCCAAATGCCTGCCAACAAGAAAAATCACCGCCTCGCAGTCGAGCGCGTCGAGGCCAAGCCGATCGAGCGCGGCTTCAGCCAATTCCAGACTGGCGCGCACGTGATCGTTCGTCCTCGCGCCTTTTCCCGTGTCGTGCAAAAGAATTGCAAGATACAGCAGGTCAGGCTGCTCGAGCTCCTCGAGAAGCTCGGCATAGCGCTGGTCCCATTTCGCTTGTGATTGCCGCAGCGCGTGCAGATTCTCAATGGCCACGAAGGTGTGCTCGTCCACGGTAAACCGGTGAGAGTAGTCGCGCACCACCAGCGAATCGATGCCTTCGAATTCGGGCAGCAGAATTGTCAGCACGCCGAGCGAATGCATCGCACGTAATGCGTCCGCCGCGTGCGGCCCGAGAAGAACCTCCTGCAGCACGTGCCACAGCTCGCTGCCCTCGGGCGGATCGGCCACGAGCGATGGCAAGGCCTGCTCGATCTGCGCCTCCGCAACGGAGCTGAGCGAAAGGCCGTGCCTCGCGAGAAATCGAAACACCCGAAGAATCAACTGTGGGTCCGTCAGGTTTTCCGGCTGACGCAGAAAAACCATGTCATCCACCACGGAGAATTCCGCATTCGAGAGCCGTGAACGCATGGTCTGAAATTGCCGGTAAAGCGAAGGCCGCTCCGCCGGAATTTCAGTGAGAAGCTGCGTGCACACGCGATGCACCGCCCGCGCGTGACCGAAATAAATCCGCGTCCAGTCGGAAGCGGTCAGCTCAGCCCCGTTCGCAACACCGATTCGCGCAGCAGCAGCTTCAGCCTGCGCGTCCCAGGCAAGTACGTTATCGTCGCGCGAGTGGCGAAAATGAAGAAAGCAGCGGACGGATGTGAGAAATTCAAGCGCGGACTCGAGTTTCTTCCGCTGTAATGGCGCAAAAAACGCTGCTTGATCTGGCCACGCGCGCTGTTTCGCCATTGCCGAAATCACCGCTAACCACGAGGCTACGTTGTAGTCGCGCAGGCCGCCGGGTCCATCCTTCACGTTCGGCTCGAGATGAAACAATGTCCCACCAAACTTACCGTGCCGGTTGCGCGCAAGCTCCGCCAACCGCGTGAGAAATGTCTGCGACTCGCGCGCGACCAGCTTCGGTATTACGCCGTCGTGAAGCCGCGCAAAAAGTTGCTGATCACCGGCCAGATAGCGGGAATCTAAAAGCGAGATCGCAAATTCCAGATTGTCGGGATCCATGCGATCGCACTCCCCGAGCGTGCGGCTGGCAGGGCTCAGCTTCAAGCGTAGATCCCAAAGTTCTTGGGAAAATCGGCGAATCGGTTCCTTGATTTTTGCTTCGGTCTTGTCCCCGGCGTAAAGAAACAGAAGATCGATATCGGAATAGGGGAAAAGCCATTTTCTTCCGTAGCCGCCGAGCGCAATGAGGGTGAAATCCTTCGGCCCTTCCGGATCGGGCGAGATAATTTCGCGCCAGGCCCTTCGTGCGATTGAATCAACCAGCTCCGTTCTGCCGGCCAGAAGGAAACGACCATCGCCGGTGGCCGCAAAGTTTTCTTTTAGGCGTGAGGATTCCTTTGAGTAAAGCTCGCGAAGCTCAGCGGCAAGAGTGGGATTTGTCGCCATTGTGGTGCATCCATATTTCTACAATCGGAGGCGCTTGTCTTGCGAGGAAATACCGACGGGCTCGATTGGCCCCGACCTGCTTAGAGGGCGCTCTCGCCCCGCTCATCGTTGCGAATTCGAATCGCGTCGTCCACACGAGTGAGGAATATCTTGCCGTCGCCAATTTTACCAGTGCGCGCCGCCGTTACGATCGCCTGCACGGATTTCTCCACCATATCGTCCGCCAGCACCATCTCAATTTTTATCTTCGGGATCAGATCCACGGTGTATTCTCGGCCTCTGTAAAACTCCGTGTGGCCCTTCTGCCGCCCATGCCCGCGCACCTCAAGCACCGTCATGCCTTCAATGCCAATCTCGTGCAGCGCATCCTTTACTGCATCGAGCTTCGACGTCTGGATGATCGCTTCAACTTTTGTCATCGTCGTTTGTCATAAATCTCGGTCACCGCGCTAAGCGGACGTTTCCCAGTAATAGCCCTCTTCGCCGTGTTGCGAAACATCGAGGCCCTGTATCTCCTGCTCTTCCGTCACTCGCAGACCCACTACTTTGTCCACAATCGTGAGCAAAATGAGCGTCCCTACAATTCCCAGCACCCATGCGATCGCAACGCCCACGCACTGATTTAGCAGCTGGTGAGCATTACCCTCCAACAAGCCCGACGGCAGTACATTACCATTCGTGTCCTTGAAAATCGGATTGATCACGCTCGAAGCAAAAATTCCGGTGAGCAGCGCGCCAATCGTCCCGCCGGCGCCGTGTACGCCAAACGCATCGAGCGAATCGTCATATCCAAATCTCGATTTCACTTTGGTGACCATCCAGAAACAAAACACCCCCGCAATCAATCCGATAATCAGCGCCGACATTGGGCTCACAAATCCCGCCGCCGGTGTGATTGCCACAAGCCCCGCCACCGCCCCAGAAATTGCTCCGAGCGCGCTCGGCTTCCCGTTGCGCAACCATTCTGCACCGCTCCAGCCGATTGCAGCCGCAGCCGCGCCAAAATGCGTCGCCACAAACGCGCTCGTCGCTAACCCTCCAGCCGCAAGCGCGCTCCCCGCGTTGAATCCAAACCAACCGACCCACAGCAAACAAGCCCCGATAAAACTCAGCACCACGCTGTGCGGCGGCATCGCAACTTTCGGATACCCGAGCCGCTTTCCAAGATACAGCGCGCACACCAGCGCCGAAACTCCCGAAGTGACGTGCACCACTGTGCCGCCTGCAAAATCGAGAGTCGGAAACCGGCCGCCAAGCGACGCGTTCAGCAATCCACCCTTCCCCCAAACCATGTGCGCCATCGGATCGTAAACAAATAGCGACCACAGAATCAGGAACAACAGCATCGCGCTGAATTTCATCCGTTCCGCAAACGCGCCCGTTATCAGCGCGGGAGTGATGATGGCAAACATCAGCTGATAAACCATAAATGTTTGCAGTGGAATCGTCGCGGCATAATCCACATCCGGTTGCAGTCCCACACCGCGCAGAAACGCGTTATGGAATCCGCCTATAAAACCGTTTCCCGTTCCAAACGCGACGCTGTATCCCACAATCGCCCAAAGAACCGTGATCACAGCCATCATCGCGAAGCTCTGCATCATCGTCCCCAGCACATTTTTCTTGCGCACCAGCCCGCCATAAAAAAGCGCGAGGCCAGGACCCGTCATCATCAGCACCAGCGCCGAACTGGTAAGCATCCACGCATTGTCCGCAGAACTTTTCGCGTCAGCCGCCTGCTGTTCGAGAGCCGCGATTCGTTTCGATTGCGAATCTGGTGTCGCAGAATTCTGCGCGAGCAAATTGAGGGGAGTTGAGCCGAGAAGAATGAAGAGAATTGCTATCCGCGGGATCAGGCGTCTTTCTGTCAAAATCCGTCTATCTCCGCCGGCAAATTCAGATTTCTAAAATCGAAACTCTACAGGCAGACGCAGCGCTGCCCTAATTCGAAATATTTATCGGCGGTATTAACGATTGCTATGAGTCCTTTCGACGCAGCGAACCTGCGTTTGGCTCGCGCGCCTTAAGAATCGCTCTGCGATTTTCGTCGCCACCGCTGTTTTACGTTTCCGCTCACCGGAACCTCCGTCGCAGCGGCCGCCTGCAACAGGCGCAAAAACGATTGCGCGTCGCCGCTGAGCGCCCGGTGCCGCGGATAAATCACGTCCAGATTCCGGCGCAAAGGCTCAGCATTCACAATTTCAATCGCCATCAGCTTGCGCCGGCGGAATTCCTCCGTAACGGAGATCTGCGGCAGAAAGCTGAATCCAAGCTTGCGCTCCACCATCCTCTTCGCCGCTTCAATCGTTTCCACTTCCATCACCACATTCGGCAAGAGCCCCGCGCGCCGAAACAACCCTTGCGTCAGCGTCCAGTCGCTCGACCCGCGATCGAAGAAAATCAACGGCCACGATTTCAGCTCTTCCATTCGCACCTGCTGCTTGCGCGCCATCTTGTGCCCCGGATGCCCCACCAGAATCAGCGGATCATCTCGCAGCGAAGTGGTTTCCACTTCCGGATGCAGCAGCGACCGCGCCACCCCGATGTCCGCCTCCCCATCCAGCACCATCTTCAGCACTTCCATCGAATTCCCCGAACGCAGAGTTACCAGCACCTTGGGATTCGCCGCCTGATAGTCCTTCAAAACATCCGGCAAAAAATAAGTGCAAATCGAAAGCGCCGCCGCGATCCGCAACGACCCCGCCGCGGACGTCCTCTGCTCATTCACCACTTGCCGCGCCAGCGCCACCTGCCTCAACAGCTGCTCCGCCTGCGGCCGCAGCGCCTTCCCCGCCGCCGACAACGTCAAGCTATTCCCGTCACGCGCGAAAAGCGTTACTCCAAGCGACTCCTCAAGCGCGCGAATCCGCGCACTTACGGCCGGTTGGCTGACGCGGAGGGCTTCGGCGGCTTTGTGAAAGCCGCCGTAAGTGAGGACGGCGAGGAACGTCTCAATTTGATCGAATTCCATCAAGTCTCCAGACAAAAGGCGGCGAATTTCTGGTACTAAAGGGAATACAGATATCCCTTTATTCCCATTTTATGCTGATAACCTATTTCTATCAAGATGATAAGTTTAATCAGTTTGACTGATTGGCATTTCTCGCGGACAATCGCTCCAACGTCGCGGGGCGGCATGTTCAGCGCATCGCGGCCAAGGCGAGCGGGCCTCACCAGCAGATGCCGCCTCAGCCAAGCGAACACTGCAAGGAGAAACACCCCATGGAAGGCTCGAATACAAGGACGTTTCCCCGCATGTTGCTGGACAAGCCGGTAGAAGTGCAGATCGGCGGAGATACGATTCGCGTCGAGAATCCCGCGAACAACTTGAGCGTCGGCGGACTCTTTCTGCGCCGCTCCGGACTTCCCGTGGGCGCGGCCGTACGGGTGCGGATCTCGTCGCCCAAGCCATTCGAGGCTGAAGGCCGAATCTTCAATTGCGGCAATGGCGAGGCTGGCGCCGGCATCGGGTTCGATTCCCTTTCGGGTGGAAACCGGGAAGCGCTGAACGACCTGATCGAAGACCTTACGCTCCGCGGACTCCCCGCAGCCTAGGGCGAATAACAAGCGAAATAAAACAGGCATTAACTCGGTCAAGTACATTGACCTAGAGGGCTCAATTTTGAGCAGTGGCAGAGGTGTTTTCACCGGTTTTGGACGACTTTCAACGAATTAGCAGTAGGGCGAACAGCAGGCGAATAAAAAACGAGAGGCGATAACATGGCAGCCAACGGAAACGCTAACGGAAACGGGCACAACGGAAACGGGAAAGGTGGGAATGGCCTTTCGAAACTCGAGATGCAGTGGAAATCCGACCCGCGCTGGGAAGGCGTGACGCGCCCGTACTCGGCTGACGACGTGGATCGTCTGCGCGGCTCGGTGCACATCGAGCACTCGCTGGCTCGCCTCGGTGCTGAGCGCCTGTGGACACTCTTGCACGGGCAATCGTACGTGCAAGCTCTCGGCGCGGTGACGGGCAACCAAGCCGTTCAGCAAGTGAAAGCGGGCCTGCCTGCGATTTACGTGAGCGGCTGGCAAGTAGCGGCGGACGCAAATGCTGCCGCGCAAACCTATCCCGACCAGAGCCTCTACCCTGCCGATAGCGTTCCGAATCTCGTGCGCCGCATCAATCAAGCACTGCTGCGCGCCGATCAGATCGCTCACGCCGAAGGAAAAGACGAAACGTACTGGCTCGCGCCCATGGTTGCAGACGCCGAAGCCGGATTTGGCGGCAATCTGAATGCGTTCGAGCTGATGAAGGGCATGATCGAAGCGGGCGCCGCGTGCGTCCATTTCGAGGATCAGTTGTCGTCCGCGAAAAAGTGCGGCCATCTTGGCGGCAAAGTGCTGGTGCCCACAACGGAAGCGATTCAGAAACTCGTCGCAGCACGTCTTGCGGCGGACGTGATGGGCGTGCCCACTTTGGTGATGGCACGCACCGATGCGGACAGCGCCACCCTGATCACCAGCGACATTGACCCGCGCGACAAGGAGTTCTGCACCGGCGAGCGCACCCACGAAGGATTCTTCCAGGTTCGCGGCGGCCTGCCATCGGCAATCGCTCGCGGCATCGCCTACGCTCCCTACGCCGATCTCATCTGGTGCGAGACGTCGAAGCCCGATTTGGCGGAAGCGAAGGAATTTGCGGAAGGCGTGCTGCGCGAATTTCCGAACAAGATGCTTTCGTACAATTGCTCGCCGTCGTTCAATTGGAAGAAGAATCTGGACGACGCCACGATCGCGAAATTCCAGCGCGAGCTGGGCGCGATGGGCTACAAGTTCCAGTTCATCACCCTGGCCGGCTTCCACTCGCTCAATTACGGCATGTTCGACCTGGCGCGCGAATACAAACAGAGCGGCATGACCGCGTATTGCAAGGTGCAGGAAGCGGAGTTCGCGTCCGAGAAGGATGGCTACGAAGCGGTGAAGCACCAGCGCTTCGTCGGCACCGGCTACTTCGACGCGGTGCAGCAGGCCATCACAAGCGGCAAAGCGTCAACGACCGCGCTCGAAGGCTCGACGGAAGCAGCGCAGTTCCATGCGGCCGCGGCCGTTCCGAAGTCGAGCGAGAAGCTCAGCGCGCGGGTGGCAGCCGACTAAGACTGCGTTATAGCAAAGTTTGGAGAGCAGGCGGGCGGGGCTGAGAAAATCTCAGCCCCGCCTTTTTTTGTGCCAGTCACAGCGATTCAACGCTCCCAAGCGCGAGTTCGAAAAGCCGGCTCGTCGCGTCAGGATGTTGTCGCAGACACGAAACAGATCAGCGGCCCAGGTTGAAGTTTGCGGATAACGGCTCGCACTTCGCCACCCATGCCGCGTTTAGTCTGCCTCGGTACCGACGGTAGATCATCTCGGGAATAATGGGTGCTGCGGCGAGGGCGCAGTTGTATTCGTCGGTTAAGATCAAAGCCTCTTGGAGAAGCTCAGACCCAAATTTCGTCTTTATGGCGCCACATTGCTCGGCTACATGACGAGAAGTCTCGGCCAGGTCACAATACTTGCGCGCAGTCTGGGTTGTGTCCGATGCAAAGTAGAAGGTGGCGAACGCGAGAAGAATCTTGCCCGAGGCATCACTAAAGTTGCTGGTTACACCTGCATAAATCGCTGCATAGAGCGCGACAAACAGCAGAAGGAGAGCGACATTGAAAGCAATGCCCAAAAGGTTTGCCGTGTGTCGTGCAAGATCAGCTGTCCAAAACGAAGATTCCTCCACTATGTCTACTAGGCGATGTGGACCGGGAGGAGCCTTGCTAGCGTAATACGTCTCAGCGTCAATTCGATTCTCCTGCTCAGAAATACCTAGCCTTGCGGCTATTCCACGAGTCTCGATGGCCGATGGCTGCCGTCCTAGGCCGGCCAGAAGAATCGCCGGACGCCGGACGACTTCCGAAAGTTGGTAATGTACATCGCTGCACCTCCGACATAGCACAATGGAGACTTGAACGATAAATGTGATGACCGCTAGCCATTTGGAAAATCTGCTTGATCCGAGTGACCCCGCGAGCGAACAAACAGAAAACACAGCGGTGAGTATTATGCTAGCGAGCAACCAGCGTTTGCTGAGCGAGTATTCGCAATTCATCGCATCGAGCAAATTCATCGGACATCACCCTAGAAGAGGTTCCCCGAAGACTTTAGACCATTGCGTCATGGCCTCATTCTCTTTTCCATTTTGCTGAAGTAGCCACGCGAGGCTCGAACCAATCTGCGCTAAGCTGAGATTCACCACTTGCGACGCTGAGAGGTTCGGCTTCGGAACGGGAAGTGCCCCCGCAATCCACGGGATCAAACTGCCGGCTTTGTACGCATTCTCCAAAGCCTCAAAGCCTACGGCGAGTCCCTCAGATAACGAGCTAACGGCCTGATTGTTTATTTTGCGGTTGTAGAATGCCCTAGACAACGCGAGTTCCACATAGTACGAGGGGAAAGCACGCTCGAGTCGGATGCTATTCCAGTATTTAATTAGCTTAACGAGTTTGCGGTAGAGCTTACCGTTGTAACCTTGCAAGATGTCGGCGATATCAGCATCAAGCTTGGGATTCGTTCGAATCCATCCGTTGCGACCATCCGGCATCAGGTAGAACCTTTCCCTGGAATTATCGGACCTCAATGAGAAACAGGGCACGATGTCGTACCCAAGGCCGTCGGTATCCTTTGTTTCTCCATGCGTCATTCGCATGCTGATTGATTGTCCGCCTGCACGAACTTCTGTTTTCGGATTGTGGCGCTTCAAAACCTCGGCGAATCCCTGAATTAGCTTTGCCGAAGATACATAGATCCCCGACACCCATCTCAGCAGAAGGAGCGGGTTTCCTAACCGAGGACCGTCCGACAGGAGAGTGTAGGGTAAGCGGTTTCCCTCATTCATGTAGAACAGATTCGCACCGTCTAACGGAAAGTAGATGTCAATGTCATCGAGCGGCCAAATCTTAGTATGCCGAGCGAAAGAGCCCCCTAGAAAATCGGCGTCCGCGTCCGATAGGATTCTAGGAAATCCTGCGTCGCGGTTACCCTCACTACGGAGAAATTCTCGCAAGTGATTTTGGCTGTCGCTCGCGGTCGAGCGCGTCCCCTGCGGAATGTTTATTTTTCGTTCGAGGAGATTTTCCAGTGCCTGGGCGACCGACTGGCCGCTGATTCCCTTCACCAACATGGAGAAGTACGACTCGTGGAGTGATTCTGTGCTCATATACTGACCTCAATTGCGCCCGCTTTCGCGCGCGCGTAACGTTGGGCCCGTTGCGGTTTGGAAGCGTTCTGGCTGGGTAGTAGGAAGGGGGGCCTACAACTGCCACGGCTCAGCAGTACCAAAAACTACTTCTTCAACCTGTACGTACTTCTACCACAAATATGCGAAAGCCGTCAAGTAGCCCACGACATATAGACAGGAACGGAGAGCAGACCGCTAGAACTTGCCCATCAGGCCTTTTCTCGGTCCCGGTCAGTCAGCCCGCGGTGCGCGGATCGGCTTTCCACATTTCCACACTTTTCCACAGGCAGTTAACAACGCCGTCCCCTTGACTATTCGCTTTACTTTCGCTTAACTAGTGCGTGAAGAGAGATATTCATGAATAAGCTCCCTCAAAAGGACAAGACATGAGAAAGATGATCACGGGCATTGCATTAGGGGCCTTCTTAGTCGCGGTTCCTACGTACATGACCCGAGGACAGGCTAAAAACGAAATGACACAGGTTAAGACTCCGAAGGTGGAGCAGGGAAAGCTACTCAGTATGGATGTTAGCGTGGACAAAGCCGCGAACGTTGATGCAGACGTTTACGTTGACGCAACGCCCGAGGGACCTCCGAGTGAAGTCCAGCTCAATTGCCATTTGTCTGAGGGTCAAACCAAGTGCACAGCCGCTCGGAATCTTGCTGTGGACGCCAAACTCGGGAGGTGGGTAATTTCTCGAATCACATTCGCGCCGGTAGGAGGCGGAGGACAAGTGCAGCTCGCTAAGCATGGAGACACATCATTCGAGGTCGTGCCCGGAGTAAAGATCGTCTCTCCGGATAGTGCAACGATCTCTGGCATTAAGTAAGGAGCGAACCATGGCTAACATCTTTGTGGAGCAACAAGCCAGCGGTAAGTGGAAGGCTCTCAGGAATCATCAGACAGTCGCCACGGCCAACACGCAAGCAGGCGCCGCACGACGAGCACACAATGAACACCCCGACGACCGTGTCCTGGGTGAGCGGGTGCGCAACACAAACCGCGGATCGCGCGACAAGTGGCGGCACTTGTACTGATCCTCGCGATAAGACAAAAGGCCCGAATCATTTCGACTCGGGCCTCTTTAGCTTTTGTGGGTGGGCAACCGGCAGAACTTAAGACCTTGAGTCACACAGCTGGACTTGCGCGGCTGTGATTACGGTCACGGCTAGGCCGACTGGAGGTACGTGATGTCGATTCAGATGATGGTGCAGTTCAATAAGCTAGATGGTGTTTGGCGCGGGTTGGTTGAAAGCGCGACCGAAAAGACGAAAAAAGAGACAAACGATCATGTATTCGCGGCATTCACCATTGGCAAGTATGAGTTTGTTGACCACCAATTCGTATCAATCAGGCTAAAACTGACTACCGGCAAAGAAGCCACGATTCTCATTCCGCGTGACAAGATCGTGACGATTATTGATGGTGATGACCCCGGAAAAGTGGGCTTCGGACTCCTTGGTTGAGGGGCCTGCGGCGGGTCGCCCCTTCTTTTTGCTCTGCACCACAATTGACGGCTGATCTCGCTCGAGCAATTCACTCCGGAGTTGAGTCTTAGATTTTGCGGAGTGGTTCGCTCTTCGCCCCGGCTTCGGCGGGAAGGGTGGGATGGGTTTGAGTTGGTGGCGGAGTGGGAAAAGTTCCGGAAAGAGAATTTCAAATTTGAAATTTAAAATTTCAGATTGTGGGGCAACGCGAGGGCCAAGACACGCGGAGTCGAAACGAAGTGCTTGCGCGGGTGAGGCAGCGCAAGCGGAATCGCTGCGCGCCGTTTTGTGACCCAGGCCTTCCGGCCTGGGCTAAGTTGTGTCGCGCCTACGGCGCTGGGAGGGAGGGGCACACATTGAAGATCGCAAATTTGAAATTTCAGATTGTGAGGCGAAAGGAACAAGACACCGAAAAGAACAACCCGAAAAGCACCCACCCTTCGCCGACCTCGCGAAGAGTGGGGCACCCGAAAAACCTAAGGACGTTCGGAATTCAACGGACGGGGCACCTGCAATGGCAATCAATCGCCGGCAATTCGCGATGAAACGCGCTTCGGCGCGCGCGTCAGGCGTCGCCGTTTGGCCCGTGCGACGGCGCGTCGTGATTTTACCTCCAAACGCACGCCCTCCGCCTTCTGCAAGTAGGCGACGATGTGGAACAGGTTCGTGGCGGTTGGATTTCCATTTGGACCGAGCATCTGATGGAGAGCTTTTACATGAAGGCTGGTGCGTGCGGCGAGCTTGGAGAATCCGACAGTGGCGTTGATGTAATCGCGAAGCAGTTCCTTGCCGGCGGCGAGATCTCCTGAGAGAAGGTTTTCCATCGCGTCGCTCAGCAGACCCTTTCTAAAGGCGGGGTCGCGTTTGACGCGTGCCTGCACGGTTTCTCTGAAATCCCGGGTCAAAGCCATTTTCATTCCTCTCCTCTCTGCCGCTTCATTCCCTGCTTTTGCTCTGCGCTTCTTCTCTGCTTGTGGTCTTTCCACCGGTCGACGGCCAGCCCGATGTCGTTTTGTTGGCGCTGCTTCGTGCCGCCACCGAGAAGGATCACAGTGTGCCGCTGTCCATTCCGTAATACACGCGGTAGCCAGGACCGAAATTGATTTTGCATTCGGAAACGCCGGCTCCCACGCTCTTGGCGTTGGAGAAGTTCCCTTACCCCAAGCGGTAGAGAGCCGTGGTGACCTTCCGCGCAGCCTCTGCATTCAGCCGATCGAACCACTCGCGAAAGGGGTAGCGCCCGTCGGGCCCGCGGTATTCGCGTAGATCCAGCATTCGATTCCAATGGTAGCACCGATACTACCATAGAAATGGACGGGTTAGCTGGCAATTACAAGCGGCGCAGTGGCGAGGACCAAAGGCACCCACCCTTCGCCCACACCGCGAAGAGTGGGGCACCCGAAAAATCTAAGGCTAGTTCGGAATTCGACGGGTGGGCCACCCGCCAGGGATCTCTGGTGCTCCGCGCCTCGGCGCTTTCCAATTTGAAATTCTCTTTCCGGAGATTTTTTGACTCCGCCAGCAACTCAAACCCATCCCACCGGTAACTCAGTTCATCGAAGGTGGGAATAGGTATAACACGGTTGGTACTTGACGAGACAACGCACCTTTATGCTATGGTGTCGTCACTAACCGACGACATGGAGGTGGAATCCATGTTGAACCTCAATCACCCAATCACCATTAAGTCGGCCCTGGTTGTGATCGCTTTCGCTGTGCTATTCACAGTGGGTGCGAGAAAAGTGATTGCGAGTTGTTGCGGCCCGGTAATTCTCCCGGGTGTTCCGCATACTTGCAGAGCCGTCTTTTCCAACGCCTGTGATCCCTACCAGTGCGTGGTTGGCAGTTGCGTATTGACCTACGACTGGAATGAATACAAAACAGGCGCGACCGTTAATTGCGCGAGTTGCGGTGACAGCGACCAGTGTTTAACCGGCAATGGCGGCTGCTGCGGGACTATTGTGTAAACGGGAGGAGAATTATGAAGACTAAGACTCTCGCTATCTTGGCGACATTGGGGACGATTAGTGTGGTCGGCTATAGTCTTGGCACGCGCCTGCTACACGCGGCTGCATTTCGTTCCTTCACCGCAACAATGACCACCACAACCTATTCGGCTGACTTCCCCACCTTGTCATTAACGATCAGCGAGGACGTTGCGGTGCGAGCTGATGGCTCAAACGTTCGCATCCAATATCCCCACGGAGATCGGATGATAGGCAACGTGCCCGCGACTTGGCGCGCTGTATTTGATTTTAGCACCGGACGGCTTACAGTAGTTCACCCTGAAATAAGCGCAGTGGTAACGACGAAGCTAGGTGCGATTGAACACGCCGTGCAATACCGGCCTCAGTACACCTGTCCCGGAAGCGCAGCGGGAGAAATTCTTGGATTCGATGTGCAGCTGAGCCAGAAGACGGAAGATCTAATTCCATCTCCGGGTCCGGATCCGCATCGAATGACCACGAAGGTGTGGGCGGCTCCTGCCCTGGGATGCTTCGTACTTCGCGAAGAAGAACTTACAGAGAGGCTCACTGCGGGCGCCTGGGTGATGGACAAATCAGTCGTGATACAGGCGGTGAAGGCGGCTTATGGACCCGTGGACAATTACTTTGAGATTCCAGCGAATTATTCAGAGATGGCAACCGGTGATGCGCTCGCCCTACTGCATCAGATGTATCCCGGCGTATATCCAGAACCAAAACTTGCTCGCGTTCAGGGGTTGAACGAAATTTACACAGCAAACAGACCATGAACTTAAGGCCCGGCCGTCGGTGAGAAAAATCAAAGGCTCGAATCATTTCGACTCGGGCCTCCGTGCTTGTCGGATTGTGCTGCGGTCTACTTCTTGTCGGCTTTCAGCAGTGCGTGGCGGATGGCAACCGCCTCGCCCCACGTGCACTCCAGCGCCTTCCTGATCTTCGGCAGCGAGTAGTCGGTTACCGCGCTGGCGGGTGGCCCACCCTTTCTCGCGATTCGCATTCGTGGTTCCACAATTCACGCATTCCGGCGCGAACATATCACTCGACCCTTCTTCCGATTCCTGCCCAGCCTTTGCGGGTGCCCCATCCTTCGCCCCGGCTTCGGCGGGAAGGGTGGGAAGGGTTTGAGTTGGTGGCGGAGGCGGAAAATCCCCGAAAGAGAATTTCAAATTGGAAATTAAAAATTTCAGATTGTAAGGCGAAAGCAGATCCCTCGACCGCGCTCGGGATGACAGGCGAGTGACGGCAAGGCGAAAGGAGCAAGGGCCAAGACAAAAGAGCCGGCAGGATGCCGGCGCTACAAGGGAAACGGCAATTTCAAATTGGAAATTTAAAATTTCAGATTGAGAGGCAAGGCGAAGGGCAAGACATGCGGAGTCGAAACGAAGTGCTTGCGCGGGTGAGGCAGCGCAAGCGGAATCGCTGCACGCCGTTCTGTGACCCAGGCCTTCCGGCCTGGGCTAAGTTGTGACGCACCTACGGCGCTGGGAGGGAGGAGCTCAAATTGCAGAGTCGCGAATTTGAAGTTGAAAATCGCGAAAAAGCCCCACCTTTGGCAGGTGCCCTTTGCTTTGCACAATTGACGGTTGTTCCCGCTCGAGCAATTCACTTCGGAGTTGAGTCTTAGATTTTGCGGGTGCGCCGCTCTTCGCCCCGCCTTCGGCGGGAAGGGTGGGATGGATTTGAGTTGCTGGCGGAGTGGAAAAGCTGCGGAAGGAGAACTCCAAATTGGAAAACGCCGACGCGCAAACCAAGAGAGATCCCTCCACTGCGGTCACTTAGTTCCTCAGTGCAGGCGGGAGGACAGAGCGGACTGACGCGAGGGCAAGAGAAAGGCGCCGGCCGGAGGCCCTTCGTGCCTCAGGATAAACCGGCGGTACGAAAGAAACGGCAATTTCAAATTGGAAATTTAAAATTTCAGATTGTAAGGCAAAAGGAACAAGACACCGAAAAGAACAACCCGCCGAAAAGAACAACCCGAAAAGTACCCACCCTTCGCCGACGGCGCGAAGGATGGGGCACCCGAAAAATCTATGGCAGTTCGGAATTCAACGGGTGGGCCACCCACCACCCGAACAATCTACGGCCAGTTCGGAATTTTAGGGCTGGGCCATCCGCCCGACATGATTGTTTGGCGAGAGAGCCAGGGTTCAGTTCTGCTAGAATCGCGGCTGAGAGGAAACCAGAATGCAGCGACTCTATCTGGGAATTATCTGTGGGTTGGTTTTTGGCAGTGTTGATACCGCGATGATGATTCCCCTGAGCTTCCCCGACAAGCGAGCCGCGATGCTAGGCGCATTTATCGCTCGCTTCGCGCTCGGATTCGTTATCTGCAACATCAAACTCCCGTGGGCGGGCTGGTTTGTCGGATTACTTCTCGGCATCCTGTTAAGTCTGCCCGACGCAATTATCACCAAAGCCACGATTCCAATTATCGCGTCTGGCGCAGTGGGCGGCACGATTATCGGATGGATCGCCTCGAAGTACGGTCGCTAAAAAAGTAAAAGGTTACCTCCGTCCGCATCGCCAACCGGCACAGGGTTTGTTACATTCGTTCTAAGAGACCAAAATATAACTACGCCTTCTGATCCCCTCACTCATTTATTACCCACCCTAGAGGAGGAGACCCGATTGACACCCTGAGAATGCCGAGCGTATGGTCGATTTGAAGGGCTTTAAAGGGGAGATTATCGGCTTAAGAGGAGTATTCATGACGCCTCCAGCGCCTTTGCAGAAAATCGTGCTGATCGTCCTTTCCTTGGCCTTGATCGTCGCAGGAACCCCCGCACCTCTCGCCGCTCAAGCGCCGCAATCGTATACACCACAAGAGCTCGACAAACTAGTATCCCGAATGGCGCTTTATCCCGATCCTCTGCTTGCCCAGGTTCTTGCTGCGGCTACCTTCCCGGACCAGATTCCCGACGCGGCAAAATGGGCGGATGAACATCACTACCTCAGGGGCGACGATCTGGCGAGAGCCATTGCTGCGGACCACCTGCCCTGGGATCCCAGCGTACAAGCGTTGCTCCCATTTCCTTCCGTGCTGGCAATGATGGCGTCCGATATGAACTGGACAACCGAGTTAGGCAACGCCTTTCTCGCGCAGCAGCAGGACGTGATGGATGCGGTTCAAAGAATGCGGAAAAAAGCCAGGGACTACGGCTACCTGCGAAGCAATGCGCAGGTTGTGGTTTCAGGCGATCCGTATGTCACTATCGTGCCGGTGAATCCAGACTTCATCGTCGTTCCTGTTTATGATCCTGTTGTCGTATTCGCCCCGCCCCCGCCTGGATTCTTTGTGGGCGGCGCGATCGTGTTCGGGTTTGGCGTCACGCTCGGCTTTGCATTTCAGCCCTGGGGCTGGGGAACCACTCGCTTCGTGTGGGATCGGCACGAAGTGTTCATCGCCAATGCGCGTTGGGAGCGGAATTGGGTCAATCGCGCCACTTACGTTCATCATTACGATGCCGCGTTTCATCGTTGGACGGGGGCTCGCGGTGTGGAGCAACACGAACTGATACGGCGTGACGAGGCTGAACGCAACGCAGCTCGTTTGGGTCATGTGCGCCCACCCGAGATACATCACGCAGCGCCGGGCCATCACCACTAGTTTGGGGCGCGCTCTGCCTCAGCTTTTCCGAGCGTCAGCCTATGGCTTGCTCGATGCTCGCGGGGAGGTTTGGCTTAAGCCTCGTTGAAAAAAGTTCGGCTCGGCCAGGCCAATGAAAGTAACATGTAAGCTCTTCTTGCTCTTCACGACAAACTGGAGCGATGCGGCTCTATGAACGGCCTTCTAAAGCAGGCGATGTCCCTTTCACTCGTCGGCAAGTGCGTTGCTGCGGTTGTCGGCATCCTGCTTATTCACGCTACTTTTCGTGTCCTCGAACAAACGCTGCCACGCCGCTTCGGCCGGGCCAATTCTCGCTATCGGGTCCGCAAATTCATCGTCTTCTCTGGTTACATCACGATTCTGCTTTTTCTCGCGCTTCTCTTTGAAGATCACTTAGGGCGCCTCAGCTTCGCCATTGGGATAATCGGGGCAGGCGTCGCGGTAGCTTTGCAAGACGTGCTGGCCAGCCTCGCCGGCGCCTTCACCATCGGTTTCTCAAAGCTGTACATGGCGGGCGACAGGGTTCAGATCGGCGATACAAGAGGCGACGTGATCGATATCGGTCTCCTGCGAACCACTCTGATGGAAACAGGAAACTGGGTCAGCAAGGATAAATACAACGGCCGGATCGTTCGCGTTCCCAACAGCGCCGTCTTAAAAGGGCCGATTTTCAACTACTCGCAAGGGTTCCAATTTATCTGGGATGAAATTAAGGTGGTTCTCACAAGCGGCAGCGATTGTGAGCTTGCGAGGGACATGCTTACACGAGCAGCCAAGGAGGTGATCGGGGATTATCTGGCCGAAGCGCAGATTTCGTGGAAAGCCGTGAGCGACTATTATGAAACCATAAATCCTTCGTTAGAGCCTGCGATCACACTCGCAGTGAACGCCGGAAACCTGGAATTCGGCGTCAGTTACATCGTCGACTACACCAAACGCAGCGCCGTGGAAGATCAGCTATTCACGAAAATTGTACAGGAAGTCGCGAATAGCAACGGGAAGCTCGTATGGGCTTCCACTCCGGCTGTTGTCACGATTCCCGCGACGACACGGAGCGCGACCGCACGGCAACCGTCGTCCGCCACGGAGGGAGCGGCAAAGGCGGCGACCTCAAATTGAACCGGGTGAAGAGACAGGGACCTCGGAGCCCGCAAACCGACACGCGAGCGTCCCCTAAGGGATTGAGGCGGATGGCCCACCCTTTCTCGCGATTTGCATTCGTGGTTCCACAATTCACCGCATTCCCGCGCGAATCATACCACTCGACCCTTCTTCCGATTCCTGCCCCAGCCTTTGCGGGTGCCCCATCCTTCTTTGCTTTGAACCCACAACTGACGGCTGATCCCGCTCGAGCAATTCGCTCCGGAGTTGAGTCTTAGATTTTGCGGGTGGTCCGTTCTTCGCGCCGCCTTCGGCGGGAAGGGTGGGACGGGTTTGAGTTGGTGGCGGAGTGGGAAAATCTCCGGAGGAGAATTTCAAATTTGAAATTTAAAATTTCAGATTGAGAGGCAAGGCAAAGGCCAAGAGAAAGGCGCCGGCAAAGAGAGATCCCTCCGCTGCGGTCGGGATGACAGGCTCCCTGAAAGCGCCAAGGGACTGAGCAATAGCGAGCAACGCAGAAATGCTTGCGCGGGTGAGGCAGCGCAAGCGGAATCGCTGCGCGCCGTTTTGTGACCCAGGCCTTCCGGCCTGGGCTAAATTGTGTCGCGCCGACGGCGCTGGGAGGGAGGAGGTCAAATTGCAGATCGCAGATTTGAAATTGAAAATCGCGAAAATCCTCACCCTTCGGCGGGTGGCGCACCGTCCCTTGCCCTTTGCTTTGCACTAACAAATTGACGGCTAATCCCGCTCGAGCAATTCACTCCGGAGTTGAGTCTTGGATTTTGCGGGTGGCCCGCTCTTCGCCCTGCCTTCGGCGGGAAGGGTGGGGTGGGGTTGAGTTGGTGGCGGAGTCAGAAAATCTGCGGAGAGAGAACGTCAGAATCGAAGAGAGGTCCCTGCCTCCGGCAGGCAGGCCTCCGCTGTGGTCGGGCTGACAGAGCGAGTGACGCTTCCCGGCCAGCTTAGGACATCCTTCGTTTAAATGGGAATCGTGCGATCAGCGATTTAGAAGGGATGCATAATAGTAATAGCAGTTGATGCAGAGCGTCGAGGATGTTGCCTCGCTGAAATCATGCTGCGTCGCCGAAATGGGTGCGTTATGCGAAAAAATGTGGTGCTGCAAATTTTATTGGTGATAGCTGGGCTGTTCTTTGTGGCGGGCATCTACCCGCTGCTTACTTCGATACCTCAGCACAACCAGTCCGACTATGGCGATCAGATGATGCTGGCGGTTTATTTTGTTCTGGGCGTGTTTCTGCTGCTGGCTGTGCGAAGGCCGGCCGAGCATCGCAGTCTGATCGCTTTCACAGGATGGGGTACGCTGGCGCACGACGCTATCATGGCGGTGCAGGCTGCTCAGTTGAAACAATTGCGGTCAGAACTGATTCCCTTGATCGTAGTTGCAGTTCTTTGCGTAGCGCTGATCGCGCTAGTTCCGCCGAAGCAACGTCAGGCAGTTAGGGAGCCTGGAGTGCGCGAATCTGCGGTCGCCATCGGCTTCGACGGGCGCCCCACCGAGCAGTAAGCCGGGTGCCCCGCCTTTTCTCACGATTTGCATTCGTGGTTCCACAATTTACGGCATTCCCGCCCGAATCATACCACTCGACCCTTCTTCCGATTCCTGCCCCAGCCTTTGCGGGTGCTCCATCCTTGGCCGCCTTTTCGAAGGGTGGATGGGTTTGAGTTGGTGGCGGGGTCGAAAAATCTGCGGAGAGAGAATTTCAAATTGGAAATTTAAAATTTAAAATTGTAAGGCGAAAGCAGATCCCTCGACTGCGCTCGGGATGACAGGCGAGTGGCGGCAAGGCGAAAGAAACGAAGGCCAGGAGAAAGGCGCCGGCCCTGCGAACGCCATCGGGACGCGGACAGCGCGCCGGAGGCCAGCGGTACGAGCGGCGCATTGGAAATTGGAAATTTCAGATTGTAGGGCAAAAGCAGATCCCTCCGCTGCGGTCGGGATGACAGCGAGTGGCGGTAAGGCGAAAAAAACGAAGACCAGGAGAAAGGCGCCGGCCCTGCGAACGCCATCGGGACGCGGACAGCGCGCCGGAGGCCAGCGGTACGAAATTCGAAACGAGCAAAAACACGGAAAAGAACCTTCGGTGGGCCACCCGCCCCGCGCTTCGTTTAGAAACTGCCGTCTCGTCAACCTAGCTTCTGATTGTCTAAAGGTGGCGCGAAAAACAACTTGAACAGCGCTCCCTGGCCCATTGCGCGGTTAATTTCCTGTAGCACCAAGTATGAGCCGACAACCAAGCTAAACAGCAATATGATCCCCATAGAGCGGTCCAGGCTTGCGTTAGCCATTACAAGGCTGATCCCGCCGTGAAGGCTGCCCGTCTCGCGAAAGCCGTGAAAAATCTTCTCGCCGATAGCAAGCGCGGCAACAATCAGGCCATAGATGAAGGTCTTGCAAGCGATCACCGCGGCCGGGCGATGGTTATCGAACCGATAGCGGGATTGCGCCCATTCGAGCATCGGTATCACTTTGCCCAGAATTAGCGCAGCGACCGCGGCTCTGCTGACTGCGGAGAACTCGACGGAATATTTCGCGGCGAAAAACTTGAAAATGAGAAAGATCACCATGAAGGCGAGGAAAAAGAACAGTACAACCGGGGCCATCTCGCGCACTAATCCCGCGATGGCAGCAAAAGCCCGTTCCCGGAAAGTACGACCTGTCGCCTTAGTCAGCACTCACCTTCTGGTTTGTCGAATTTCGCTCCAATTCTTCACTCTTTGTCGCCATTTTGTTTTCTCCTCTTGCTAGTCAGGTTCTGGCATTGGGAATGCTGTAGGGTCGTGCTGATAAATTGCGAAAATATTTCCCTCGGGGTCCTCGACAATTGCGTGCCAAGCAATCTTTGGTACGGCGGCTTTCTCACGCACGACTTTGCCACCCATGCTCAGAATGCGGTCAATCGTCTTGTCGATCGAATCCACCGAAACGTAGTGAACCCAACTGCGAGGACCTGGTATTGGGCGATTGAGCAGTCCTCCTCGAATGTCGGAGGCTTCGGGAGGGCCGGTCTGAATCTGGAAGTAGTCAATTCCAGCCACCTTCTCGATCTTCCAGCCGAAAAGCTCTCTGTAGAATTCAGCCAGCTTGTCTAGGTCTTTCCCATAGATTTCAAAGTGCGTCACGGCAGAGGTCATGGTTTTGTCAGAGCGAATTGGTCTCCAGTGCACGCAGGCGCCATCTGCCGCGGTTGAGATGCGAATGCGATCCCTTAAGCGACAGCCACCAGGATCTTGCCGTCCACTACCTTGACGGGATAAGAAGCAACTCCATAGTCAGGAACGTGCATAGTGTTACCGGTTGTCACGTCGTACCTCCAACCGTGCGCGTTGCAGGTCACAACCTTGCCATCCAGTTTGGAGTTCCCCAGAGACATTCCGTGATGGAGGCAGGTGTCGTCCATTGCGTAGATGGTTCCATCCACATTGAAAAGCGCCACTTCTTTGCCGGCAATTGTTACGGTCCGGCCTTTTCCAGGTGGGACATCGTCTAAGCGACCCGCCTCGATAAACTCCGCCATTTCATCTCCTCGCCATGATTAGATTGTAGGCAGGGCCCCGTCCCTGCCGGTCGGGGCCCTCCAGAATTTTCTCCCGACACAGTTCAGGGTTGTTTTGCGCGAGCTGCCGCTGCCACCGCTCCCGCCGGGGGCGCCAAGCAGGCGGCAACGGGATGCGAGTCGCTTCCGACCACACCGGCCCTTAGTTTTCCATCCGTCTCCCAGAGTTGGAGGCCAACATTGTAGTCAACGGGGTTGGGAGACATTCCGAGAGCCTTAAGCGTTTCGTCCACGCTGTTGTACCACACGCCGACCTTCATGATCTTGCGGGCTTGTTCTGCTGTCGCCACTCTGCGGCCAAACATCTTGCACACATTGACCGCCCCTTTAACTTGCTGGACGGAGGTCGAGCGCTCCCGATTCGCACCCCAGATGTTGTCCTCGTTGCCCACTCGCACGTGCAGGCCGAGAATGATGCCCATCGCTTGCAGCGTGTGGTTCCCCCGCATGCTGGACCAGATAGTGGGAACGGCGTTTTGCGGGACGCGCTGCAGGAAATTAAGAACGTCAAATGGATTACGCCCAAGCGTGCCGCCCCCGTAGGCTGCCATGCACATATTTAATGGCCCCATGTACACACCCGAGCGAATCAGCCGCTCGATAATCTCCCACTGATGAACGTGGGCCGGAACGAAGTAGGGCTGAATTCCGTGCGCTCTAAGCCTCTTAAGATGCTCGAGGTAGAAGGCCGGAGTCGAGTCAACTACCATACCTGCCCAGGCCGCCTGCACCTTCGGGTCATCCAGGTGCGTACCCTTCACGTCCTCAGGGCTCATCCAAGAAATAACATCCCACAACGTGGTGCCTGTGGAAACGGTTACAAACTCCGGCTTCGGGGTTAGCTCGGTGAGCATGTGACGCGTGTCGTAGTCAAGCCACTTGGCTTTCGCTTCATCGGTCTTAGGAGAGAACGAGATGGAGCCGCCAACTTGGATGATCATGTCCGGGACGGCCTTTTTCACCCGCTCAAGCAAGTAGTTGTATTGATCGAAATCTACGGAACCTTTTCCGGTTGCGGGGTTGCGTACGTGGAAGTGCAACACTGTGGCGCCGGCTTCGTAGCAATCCACCGCCGCCTGCACCTGTTCGTCCCAGGTAACGGGGATATCAGCATCCTGCGGCAGCCATTGTGGTCCGTAGGGAGCTGCCGTTATGATCAGCGGCTCCATATACTCGGGAAGAATCGAATTGTCTGTGTAATACATTTTCTCCTCCTAGGATTTGGTAGATTTCGCGCACTCGATAGACGCAGGAACGGGCGCCTAGGGGTACTTAGCCCCTGCCAAGGGGCGGTCGTCAGATCTGGGCATAGGCTTTTACCATAGCACCCCGACAACGGCTACGGTCAAAAGTAACAATGGCCTTATGGGGCGGTAGGGGCTGTCTTTGCGGGGGTTTTGTGTCACGGGCGGGTGGCGCACCCTTTTTTTGTTTTGCCCGCGTTATCACAATGGCGGCTGATCCTGCTCGAGCAATTCACTCCGGAGTTGAGTCTTAGATTTTCTGGGTGGTCCACTCTTCGCCCCGCCTTCGGCGGGAAGGGTGGGGTGGGTTTGAGTTGGTGGCGGAGTGGAAAAGTCGGCGGAAAGAGAATTTCAAATTGGAAATTTAAAATTTCAGATTGTAAGGCAAAAGCAGATCCCTCGACTGCGCTCGGGATGACAGCGAGTGGCGGTAAGGCGAAAGAAACAAAGGCCAGCAGAAAGGCGTCGGCCCCGCGAACGCCATCGGGACGCGGCCTGCGCGCCGGAGGCCAGCGGTACGAAATTTAAAAACAGCCGCGTTGGTGCGAAGAGTGGAGCGGCCGTGGTATGAAAGGCCTCACCTCTGAAGAGGTGAGCTACATTTGTGGCGGCAGGGACGGTGGGCCACCTGCCAGGGAGAGAAGAACTGATGAAGACATTGGTTGTCATTGGCGGCATCGTTGCTCGAAATCGTTGTGGGGATAACTTTCATCGCTGTCCCGGATATTCCGTGTCGACTGCTATTCGCGGCTACGCCCGAGAGCTTAGCGATTCCGCTTGCGCGATTTGCCGGAGTGGGCCTTTTGGGGTTGGGCATCGCCTGTCTGCCTTCGAAGCGGGTGGAACCGAACCGGGGCGCCGTGCTGGGCCTTCTTGCATTCAATGTGGGGGCGGCTATCTTCTGTGCGTGGGTCGCTGTGGCGACCTCGTTCCGGGGCTTCTTGTTATGGCCGGCCGTCGTGCTGCATGCCGTGATCGCCGCTGCGTTGTTTCCGCAGTTTCTGGCAAAGAGTTCGCTGCGAAGCTAGCTTTTGGTGCAGGGGTCGATGAGTGTCGGAAAATCTGCGGAAAAAGAATTTCAAATTGGAAATTTAAAATTTCACATTGTAGGGCAAGACAAAGGCCAGAGCAAAAGAGCCGGCCCCGCGAACACCATCGGGACGCGAGCAACGCGCAGGATGCCCTTCGTTCCTCAGGATAAACCCTTCGAGGCTCAGGGCAAGCCGGCGGTACGAGGGAACAAGCCCCTAAAGGCCTCACCTCTGAAGAGGTGAGCTACATTGGGAGTGTGCGTGGTTTCCACAATTGACGGGGCTTCTGTGAGGATGATACCACTCGGGTAGGTCACTTCGAAGATTAGACCTGGGAAACGGATTTCAAATTGGAAATTTAAAATTTCACATTGAGGAGCAAGGCTCGCGGGAAATGCGCCGCGAAAGGTGTACGCGCTTGTGCGCTATTTGTACCCACCCCTTCCGGGGTGGGCTAACTTCTGGTCGCACCTACGGCGCTGAAGATTTGTACCCAGTGCTTCCCGCACTTCCCGCACTGGGCTAGGTTTGTGTCGCGCCCCGACCGCGGAGTCGGGATGCACACACCGCGCCTACGGCGCTTTTTTGGGGCGGCAGAATTGGCGACGGCAGAGCAAAGGCGCCGGCCGGAGGCCAGCGGTACGAAAGGCAGAGTCAAAAGACATCGGAAGAGCGAAGTGGGAAAGGGGAAGAGACTCGGCTATTGAGGGCGGGGGTAGGCCGAAGGATTTGGCGCGGCAGGCGAAGGCGAATCGGGCGTTTCGCGCTTACATTGAATTGATGGATGCGGCGGACTGGTTGCGGGGGGAGATGAGCGATCAGCTGGCGACGTTTGATTTGACGATGATGCAATTTCGGGTGATGGAGGCGCTGTTTCGCGGGGGGCCGCAGTATCAGCAGCTGTTGAGCCAGAGATTTGATTGCAGCAAGCAGAATATTGGGGCGGTGCTGAAGGGGTTGGTGATGGCGGGCGCGGTGCGGAGCGATCGGTGCAGGCTACCGTCGATGCCGACGGAGGAGGGGGCGCGGGAGGCGTGGAGGCGGGCGGGGGTGCGTTGGCACGGGCGGTGGATTTTTTTGCTGACGCTGACGCCGAAGGGGAAAAGATTTATTGCGCGCGTGATCGGGAAGCATAAGAAGGTGGTGAAGGCGTGGATGCGGGTGCTGGATTCGCGGGAGCAGCAGACGCTGGGGCGGTTGTGCAGGAGATTGCGGGAGGGGGACGTGGTGAAATTTGTGAAGGATATTCGGGTGATGGATCAGGAATGGTTTTATGGGTGAGGTGAAAAGTCCAAGGCCGGTTCGGAATTCAACGGGTGGGCCACCCGCCTTTCTGTGAGGCATCTCGTGCGCTGTTCTTAGTTACCTGTGGTTCCTGAGATGGGCCTGCGCCATCCACTCTCCGCCCAAAGCCGCTGGAAGGCCACCGTCAATTTTGACAATACCACCCGGCCAGGCATCTTGCTAACATGCAGCCTTCATCTCTGACAATAGCCCCTCGGCAGCGGGCTGCGTACCCCAGGCGCCCGTTCCGCGTCTATCGAGTGCGTGAGCCTGCCACATCTTAGGAGGAGAATAAGACCATGTATTTCACAGATGACTCACTAATCCCCGAGAATCAAGCACCTCTGATGATCACGGCAGCGCCCTATGGGCCGATGTGGTTGCCTGGCGATTGCACCCCCGAACAAAGACTTCCCGTTACTTGGGAGGAACAGACCCAAATCGCGGTGGATTGCTACAACGCAGGGGCCACGCTCCTGCATATCCATGTGCGCGATCCCAAGACCGGCCACATCTCCAAGAAATTGACGGACTACGGGGACCAGATTGCACGCCTACGCAAAGCTGTACCCAAGATGATTCTGCAGGTGGGCGGCTCCATTTCTTTCGCGCCCGAACCGGGCGAGGAAGCGAAGTTTCAGAGCTACGACTCTCGCCATAAGCTGGCCGAGATCAGCCCGAAACCGGACCAGGTAACTATTACGTGTGGCACATCTCTCTATGACCTCACGGCATTGCACCCGGTGGACGAGTTTACCGGGACCCGCTTTACAAACCCGGCGATGCTTCACGCCATGGCCAACATGGTAGCGGACTCGACACCGGATTTCTTTCTCGAGAACATCAAGCAAATGGTGCAGCACGGCATCCAGCCTTACTTCGCGCTTCCCCACGTTCACGGTCTTGAGCTTGTGGAGCGTCTGATCCGCAAAGGTTATTACATGGGGCCGATGAATGGATTTTTCAGCATTGGCGCCGGTGGCTGTTGCGGTGCTAACCCGTTTGACTTGATGGAGCTGATCCGCCGCACGCCGCATGGATCTTTTTTCACTTACCAAACTACGTTCCGTTTGGGTCACCCGGTGGCTGCTATCTGCATCGCCCTCGGTCAACACACCCGTGCCGGCATCGAGGATAACCTCTGGAACACCACCAAGGGCGAGCGAATGTCCTCGATCCAAATGATTGAGAAGCATGTGCGGATAGCCAAGGAGCTGGGCCGCGCGATTGCCACCCCCGAACAGGCGCGACAGATGCTGAAGATCGGGGTGACGTACAAATCGACCGAAGAAACACTTGCCAACCTGGGTCTGCCGCCGAACCGCCGCCCCGGCAACATGGGCTTCATGGTGCATGAGACCGATGGAAAGTTCCACCCGGCGGCGCAGGGGGGATGCGGACACATCCACGCAGGCGACTGGGAGGAAAAAATCGAGGTGGTGAACGTCGCGTCCGCGAATGACTAAATGCCCAGCTGGATAAAACATTGCTGAAACTGGCGACATAGCTCCCGGAGCGGGCAGAGACTCTCCGCCCAAAGCCCCTGAAAGGCCACCGTCAATTTTGACAATACCCACCGTCGGTCCGATATGTTAGATTGAGGCTGTTATTTTTTGACAATAGGTATCTGCCCGTGTACCGCGGGCGCCCTCTCATCGAATACCGCGCGCCTCCGAGCCCGGGTGGACCTGCCGACTAGGAGGACAGAAGATGTATTTCACAGATGATTCACTGCTCCCTGAGAATCAAGCACCGCTGATGATCACCGCTGCACCGTATGGACCCATGTGGATGCCGGGAGATATCACGCCGGAACAGAAGCTTCCGGTCACATGGGAGGAACAAACCCAAATCGCCGTGGACTGCTACAACGCGGGTGCCACGCTTTTGCATATCCACGTGCGCGATCCCAAGACTGGCCACATCTCCAAGAAATTGTCGGAATACGGCGAGCAAATTGCGCGTGTGCGCAAGGCCGTGCCCAAGATGATCCTGCAGGTTGGCGGGTCCATCTCTTTTGCGCCGGAGCCGGGTGAGGAGGCGAAGTTTCAGAGCTACGACTCGCGTCACAAGTTGGCCGAGATCAGCCCGAAACCCGATCAGGTCACGATTCTATGTGGCACAGGCCTCTATGACCTGACGGCACTACATCCGGTAGATGATTCCTTTCAGGGAACCCGCTTTGAAAATCCGGCGATGCTCCACGCCATGGCCAACATGGTCGCCGACTCCACGCCGGATTTCTTTCTCGAAAACATCAAGCAAATGGTGAATCACGGGATCCAGCCTTACTTCGCTCTCGGCCACGTCCACGGTCTTGAGATCGTCGAGCGGCTAATCCGCAAGGGTTACTACAAGGGGCCGATGAACGGTTTCTTCAGCATCGGCGCCGGCGGCTGTTGCGGCGCTAACCCGTTCGATCTGATGGAGCTGATCCGCCGCACGCCGCACGGTTCTTTTTTCACCTACCAGACCACGTTCCGTTTGAGCCATCCGCTCGCTGCCTTGTGCATCGCGCTGGGCCAGCACACCCGCGCCGGCATCGAGGACAACCTGTGGACCACCACCAAGGGCGAACGCATGAGCTCGATTCAAATGATTGAGAAACAAGTCCGCATGGCCAAGGAGTTAGGGCGTGCGATCGCCACGCCGGAACAGGCGCATCAAATGCTGAAAATCGGCGTCACCTACAAAACAACCGAAGAAACACTCGCCAATCTCGGACTACCGCCGAACCGCCGCCCGGGCAACATGGGCTTCATGGTGCATGAGACCGACGGAAGGTTCCACCCGGCAGCGCAGGGCGGATGCGGACACATTCACGCGGGCGAGTGGGAGGAGAAGGTGGAGGTGGTGAAAGTCGCGTCCGCGAATGACTAAATGCCTAGGTGGACAAAAATCGCTGAAACTGGCGAGATAGCTCCTGGTGCGGGAAGAGCATTTGAAGTTGAGGGCTTCTCCATCGCTGTCTTCAACGTTGACGGGACGTTTTACGCAATTGACGACAGTTGTCCGCATCAGGGCTCATCGCTGGCTGCCGGTAGCCTGGAGGGGTGCGTTGTAACTTGCCGTTCGCACGGGATGAAAGTCAACGTGACCGGCGGAGAGCAACAGCCAGGAGAGGGAATGAACGTCCGCTCCTTCCCGCTTGAGTCACGCCCGGATGGCCTTTATGTAGGTCTTCTCTGAACAATGAGCAGCCCGCATATCCCGCAAGTTTGAAAGGAGCAACAAAATGCCGCCGTCGGCCGGCGAAGAGACGTTCTTGTACGTTCCCGAAACAGTTTCCAAGGAAGCGCAGGAGTTTCTTCGCATGCTCAAGGACCCGGCGCTAGCACCTGCATTTCCAGAACCCGGCGATCTGGCGAAGTGGAAGCAGGTCCAGGCATTCGTGGAGAAGGATGCGATCGCGCAATCAGAGGCAATTTTAAAGCGCTATGAACCGACGGTTACAGAGCGCAATCTTGGCGGCGTTCGCATCCTGGACGTGCGACCGAAAGGATGGACAGAGAAGCGCAAGGTCGTCGTCTATGTGCACGGAGGCGCGCACACACTTTACAGTGCAGCGTCCACGGCAGGCAGGGCTGCCATCTTCGCCGATGACACCGGCCAACGGGTGATTTCCGTGGATTACACGCTGGCGCCGCAGGCGAAGTTCAACCAGATGAGCGACGAGGTGATCACCGTGATCCAGGTTCTCCTGAATGAAGGCCACTCGCTCAACAATCTTCTCATTTACGGCGACTCCTCCGGTGGCGGCCTCGCCGCTGCGGTCGTTCTGAAGATGCGTGACAAGGGATTGGGGATGCCGGTGGCTGCCGTGTTGGTCTCTCCATGGGTTGATATCACCAAGACTGGAGATACGGAATTTACTCTCGCGCATGCAGAGCCGAACTACCTGTACGAGAAACACTCGAAATACGCAGCGAGCGCGTTCGCCGACCCCAAAGACCAAAAGCATCCTTATGCGTCTCCAGTGTATGCAGACTTCTCCAAGGGCTTCTCACCCACGCTGATTCAAGGTGGCACCAAGGAAATTCTCTTGAGCGGGTTCATTCGACTCTATCAAGCTCTCGACACTTCCGGTCTTCCAGTGAAGTTGGACCTCTACGAAGGTATGCCGCACAATTTTGCATCGAGAATCCCGGACGCGCCGGAGTCCAAACTGGCGCGCAAGAAGATCAGAGACTTTGTTCGTATTCATCTAGAAGACGCAACGAGTTCAGAGGCAAAGGCGGCGGTGTGAATCGGAGGGGAGATGGACATGAAGGAGAAGAGAAAATGGCGAAAGTCCAGTCCTCGTGGGTCCTCTGCTTCGTGTGCGTCTGTTTTACTGCAGGCATCCTTGTATTCAGCTTCAGCACTTCGGTTGCGGCGCAGGAGTCGCAGCAATCGCAGGAATGGACAACCATTAACAAGGACTACTCCAGCCAACGCTTTGTTGACCTGGATCAGATCAACACAGGGAACGTAAACGCGCTGAAGCCTGTCTGTGAAGCGCACCTCAATGAGCCGAGCTGGTTCAGTAGTGGCGCGTTGATGGTTGGACGCACGCTCTATGTCTCCACGCTGCGCGCCACCTACGCCGTTGATGCTGCGACCTGCGAAGTACGCTGGCGCGATGTTATTAAGCTGGGAACGCCGGCGAATATTTCAAATCGGGGACCGGCTTATCTCAACGGAATGATCTTTCGCGGAACCGCCGACGGTCGCGTGATCGCCCTCGACGCCAAGACTGGCAAGGTGATGTGGGACCAGCAACATGCCGACCCAAAACAAAATGAATCGTTCGTCGCTGCTCCCATTGCTTGGGACGGTAAGGTATTCATCGGCATCGCCATCAGCGATCTGGGTATTCGCGGCCGTCTGATGGCCCTCGATGCCAAGACCGGCAAGGAACTCTGGCGTTTCTATACTGTTCCGGAACCGGGCAATGGTCAACCGAGAGGCGGTGGGTTCTGGACAACTTTTTCACTCGATCCGGCGACAGGAGAAGTATTTGGTCCGGCCGCCAACCCTGCACCCGACTTTGATACGTCGGTGCGGCCCGGCGACAATGTTTACACCAACTCAGTCATTGCTCTGAACGCCTCTACAGGAAAACTGAATTGGTACTACCAACACACACCGCGCGACGATCATGACTGGGATCTCGGCTCCGCGCCCACTCTTTACCGTACGCGCAGCGGGAAGGAAATGGTTGCCGTTGCCGGTAAAGATGGATGGGTGGTTGGGTTTGACCGGACGACTAGAGCACAGGTGTTCAAGGCGCCGGGAACCACGATTACCAACCATGGACCGCTGCCCGACAAACTCACATTAGTATGCCCCGGCCTCGGCGGTGGGTCGCAATTCAATGGAGCAGCCTACCATCCCGGGATTGGTGCGCTCTATGTCGGTGAGGTTGACTGGTGCATACTTTGTGAAACCAGAGGCGACAGCGAAACTGGAGAAGGAGGGCGAGGAGGAAAGTGGCGACCTGTTGACAGCTACACAGTCTGCAGTGAACTACAGCCACGGAGGCGCTGTTTTCGCTGACTTCACAACCCAGCCCAAAGGCATGATCACGGCTATCGATGGCGAGACCGGACGGATTCTTTGGAAGTATCCTACCGACGCGCAGATGCTGGCTGGCCTCGTCCCCACGAAGGGCGGACTCGTGTTTGCTGGCGACGTTCGCGGCAATCTCTTTGCCTTCGATGCAAAAAGCGGAGCAGTTTTAAAGCACATCGATGTCGGTGGTGCACTGAATAGCGGATTGATAAGCTACGCGGTCGACGGTACTCAATACGTCGCGGCCGCTGTCGGAGGGGTTACCTTGAACCCCCGGGGCATCGCTGGGCCGCTCGCAGTCAAAGTTTTCGGCCTTCAAGGCGGAGACGCCCCCAAGATCACGACATTCGACCGCGTGCCGACGCAGATGAGCGGGCCCGCAGCGAATACTGAGATATTTTTCCGAATGTGCGCCGCGTGTCATGGAGGTGACGGAAAAGGCCGCGGCTACCCGTCGCTAACACGTCTGACAGAGTTGGGCGATCCTGAAGTACTGAAGACTTTTCTCGCCAACGTGCCCCCGCCCATGCCGGTCCTCTATCCCGGATTGCTAAACGACGACGAAGTTGGAATGATCGCCCAGTACATGAAGACGTCCGTCGTCGATAAGAACGGTCCGGCTTCAGGCTACGTTCAGCCCAAATCTGGAGGTTCACCGGAATGGCAAGCGATCTACTCCGTTATGACGTCTCCGCGCTGCATCAACTGCCATAGCATGGCCGACTATCCGCGTCAGACCGACGACCGCTATCCTCACATCTTCCATGTCAAGCGAGGGGAAGATGACAAAGGTGTGGAGATGAAGCGTTGCACCCAATGCCATGGGATGCGAAACTACCCTGAGACAGGGGCGCCGGGCCGCATGGATTGGCACATGGCGCCTGTCGAAAAGACTACAGAGGCGAGCCCAGGCGTCCCCAAGAGCGGCCCTCGGCTCTGCACCGATTTGAAGGACAAGAGTAAGAACGGAAATCGGGATTTCAAACAACTCCTGGACTTTATCGAGACTGACCCGTTCATCATGTGGGCATGGGACCCCGGAGTTCGCGCCAACGGCAAGGCGAGGACCACGCCCCCCATGTCAACTCACGACGAGTTCCTTAGTACAGTGAAGGCGTGGATCGAAGCCGGGGCGCCGTGCCCTGCTCAATAGCAATATTTTTCGCGAAAGGGCGGCACGCGAGCTAGGAAACGAGGAGAAAGAAAATGGCGACGAGGAGTCGAGGAACGAAGGCCTCCGCGACGGAGCAGTTTGCCAATCCTTGGGGCTCATCTCTAGACAAACTCAAGGAATGGGATCCCAAAGGTGCGGAGCTTTTGTTGCAAGTCGGAACGAACCCGTGGACCAGCGGCGTCCTGCCCCGTAAAGAGGTGGAGCTGATCTACCTCGCACTGAACTGCGCCTGCACGAACCTGGATAAAGAAGGCACGCGCCGCCAGATTCGCGCTGCGCTCGACGCCGGCGCAACGCGCGATGAAATCATTCTCGTGCTCAAGTGTGGTGTCGGACTCGCGGTCCATTCCTGTAGCTTGGGCGCCCCCATCCTGCTTGAGGAAATGAAAGCAGCTGGAGTGAAGCCTTCAGGAGGCCCGAAGCCGGAGACTCCAGCGTGCGATGCGATGCGCGCGATCGGTCAGTGGAATACAGCGTGGGATCCGTTCTACGAGCTTTCTCCCGCATGGACCGACAAATTCTTTGCCTTCGGAGCCAGTGTCTACAAGAGCGGAATCTTTTCGCCGAAGTTTCTGGAGTTGATCAGCATTGCCCTCGACGCGTCCGTCACGCACATGTACGCGCCCGGCACTCGCAGGCACATCCAAGCAGCCCTAAAAGTGGGAGCGACTCCGGAAGAAATCATGACGGTGCTGCAGATTTGCGTTTCGATGGGCGTGGAGTCATGCGCGAAGGGCGTGCCGATTCTCGCCGAGGAGTTGGAGCGAGATTCAGGAAGCCAAAAAGCAAGGGCATGATTTGTGGAATCCGTCGCCAAACCTTTTAACCATGCTTCTGCCGAAGCATCCAACCTTGGGTCCGACTTCTCCATAATTCGCGAAAGCCCATTCTTTCGCCTTCAAACGGCGTTGGGGCTGACCGGCGGGCAGCGAGCGGGAGTGGGTCGGCGAGCGGTCATCTATGCGCTCTTGGCATGGTTGCCAATTGCAATCTATGCTGTGGCTCATGGGGCCTTCTATGCGACGGCATACGGCGAGCCTTTGATACGGCATTATGGGATTCACGTTCGCGCTCTAGTGGCAATCCCGATTCTGATCCTCGCCGAGGTAACGGTGGAGAAGACTGTCAGGTCTGTGGTCAGCCAGTTCAGAGAATCGGGTATTGTGGACGGCACCCAGGCAGAACCATTTGGTTGTGCTCTCGAGAAAGCCCGCCAAATCTCGAACTCTTTGGCAGCGCAGGTAGTGCTGCTGGTTCTGACAGGTACGGGCGTGTTCTTCGGAATTGGGACTGCGATGTTGGCCGGTAAATCGTCCCCGTGGTTGCTGCTCGCGCAGAATGGCAGGCAATCGCTGACGTTCGCAGGCTGGTGGTACGTGTTGGTTCTGCTTCCTCTGTTTTCATTTCTGGCCCTGCAATGGTTATGGCGATGGGTCGTCTGTGCAATCTTTCTCCGGCGTGTCTCCAAGCTCAAACTCAAGCTGGTCGCGACGCATTCCGACCGATGTGGGGGCCTGTTGTTTCTGCAGTCGGCGCCCGCTGCATTCGCGGGTTTCGTCTTTGCGATTAGCGCGGTGCTGGCCTCGGAATGGGGCTACGAAGTTACGTTTCATGGTGTGGATATTTATAGTTTCAAGGGTGCGCTCATTGGATTCGCACTGATAGTTATTGTGATCTTCGTCGGCCCTCTGTTGGTGTTTTCCGGTTGTCTGTGGCGAACAAAACGCCAGGCGTTGAGCGAATATAGCGCCCTCGTAGCACGGCAGGGGCGCTCGTTCCACCGGCGTTGGATCGAAGACAAAGTCAGCGATGAAGAATTAATCAACAACCGCGACATCGGCGTTCAGGCAGGTCTTCGTGGCAGTTTCGAGGTAATCTCCCAAATGCGGCCAGTGCCTGTTGACCGGACATTGCTCCTTCAACTCGCTTGGTCAGTCATCCTGCCAATGCTGCCCGTCATAGCACTCAAGTTGCCTGTCGAGGAGATCCTTAAGACGTTGGTCAAGACGCTGGTGTAGGTGGCAGACTGAAGTCGAAGCCAGAAGCGCAGGCCGCGTTGGCCCGAAGAGTGAGGCGCCCTGATTAAGACTCTAGGAAAGAACGCCGCGATTGGCGAGGTGGGGTCGAGCGTTGTTGCTTGTCCTTGTCCTGCCGCCGAGCAGCAGGATTCCGAGCAAGCAGCCCGCGATCTCGAGCGCTAGAAGGACGAGGACACTCACGTCGAACGGAGCAGTCCAATTGCTGGATGCCACCGTGAAAACATTGTTGGCCGATGCGTGCAGGAAGTGCTCATAAAGATCGGCGCTTAAAGCAGCCAAAAAGAAAATCAATGACACCAGGCCAGCGATTTTATCGCTGAGCGTCCACAACGCGAGGGATACGGCGAGATGCCCCAACGTGATCAAAGTAATGGCCAGCCAACTAACGTGGTTGTTTGGGGCTGGCAGAACCTGCGCTGCAAGGAACAAGTGGCCGATTGCGACGATCCAATGCGCGACGACAACCAGTAGAGTGAGCGTGCGTCTTCGTGTCATAGCTTGACGCTTTTCTTCCTTTACGGGCCCTGCCAGCTAGATTCTGTTTGCCTCTTCCCAGGTTGCCTCGCGCTTCGCCCCGCCGTCGGCGGGAAGCTTCAAATTGCATCGGAGTTTGAAATTCGACGGGTGGTCCACCCGCCATAGGTGATTGACCCTATAGACTCCAGTCGGTGAACGCGGTAACCGACTAATATCAGAAATGAGAACCGGGTGGGCCGCCATGCTTTACAAATGTCTGTTAGAAGAACTGAACGGAGAATCAGCGTGAATAATCTCGACCACTTTTTACAACGTAATGAGGAATTTGCTGTTCAGCAGTCTGCTGCCGGCACACTAATGCCCTGGCTTCCGCGGGCGCTGCCCGGTGTAAAAGCGATTATCATCGGTTGCGCGGATATGCGTGTGGACCCGGCTCACATCCTTGGGACTAAACCGGGCGAGGCCGTGGTGCTGCGCAACATCGGTGGCCGAATCACTCCGGGCCTGTTGGAGCAGTTGAGCCTACTCGGGCGAATCGGTGAGGTCGCCGGAGAGATTCCGGGAGGCGGCGGGGAGTTTCACTTCATCGTGCTGCAGCACACCGATTGCGGCATCACTCGACTGGCGGGCGACCCCGCCATTCTCATGTCATGGCTTTCGATTCTGACCGAACTCATCGGTGGCCTAGCTGTCCTGCTCGGAGCTCTTATTCCGCTTGTGAGTCTGCCGATGGCCGGTCTTCTCTTCGTAGCGATCTTCACCGTTCATCTACCCTATGGATTTGCCTCGATCAAGCTGCTGAGCGTGGCGGATGGCCGAGCCCAGTTTGGACCGCCAGGTTACGAGGTGGCCCTGCTCTATCTCGCTTGTCTTGCGGCACTCGTCATCGGTGGTTCCGGGCCGATGGCGATCGACGAATATCTCAGGAAGAAAGCAGCACCATGATCGGAAGGATCACTGCGGACACCCCGTCTGAAACATAGCGAATCGCGCGTGGTTAGCCTTTCGCGAATAGCCGGGCAGCCGCGCGCCCAGGTCAATTCCGGCCGGAAGCTTGGCCGGAATCGGACCTGAGCTACGGCGATTGTCGTGGCTCGAACGATTTCAGGCGCCGGCCGTGCGACTTTCACCGACTGACGGAACGTATGGAAATTTCTTCGATGGTTTCGAGGTTACCGACTCTTTGCCGATTCCGAGACCGACGGGAGTGTTGGCGGCAGTCGAAAACATCACATTGGGCGCGTTGTCTGTCAGCGAGCGGCCGTTCCAGTCTGCGAACCCAAACGCTGCGGGCGTGCCCACCTCGTAGTGGAGAATGTTGGGGCAAAAGCGGCGTGCGATTTTCTCGCCGTATGCCTGGGGATCGTCGGATGTTCCGTTAGCGGCGACGACGCCGGCAATTGTCTTGGCGACGGTCGCTCCGAAGGTCGTCAGATCATCGGCGGGGCGCCCGCCATTCAAGCGATTGCCGAGATCTTCGTTGAATTGCGCGAAGAGCGGAGGAAGCATCGGAAGCGCGACGCGGTTGATTCGACGCCAGCCGCCTGCGTCGCTCGCTAGCGTTGATAACGCAAAAACACCGATTCGACGATTGCCTCCTGCGTCGGCGAGCAACTCCTTATCCGGAACTTCCAGCACGATGGAATGCACGGTTTGATCAGCGAAGAGATTCTTGGCGCGGCTCGGATCCCATCCGGAAAGATTAATCGTCGTACCGTCCTGGAAGGCGTGTCCCACGGCGTGAAGCACGTCGGGCTCGATCCAGAACGGATCACCGGCCTTGCCAGCCCAAACACGCAGGCCACTCAGGGTGGTAAGAGTTTCGCCAGTCACACCCTGCGCGACCACAGTACCAGCCGCCTCTGGGTGGACTGCATCTGCGCCGGCGATGCACAGCAAGGTGTAGGTCTGGTTCCCGCTCTTGTCGCGTTCGTTGAAGTTGAAGCGGTAGGTGACGTCTTCTACTGCATCGCCGTTCAAATCAATTTTGAATTCGTACATTCCCTCCGGATGGTAGCCGGGCGCAGGAATGGGTCCGAAAATGGAGTGGCAGACGTTGATCACAAAGACGGTGCCTGTTTCGCCGCGGAATACATAGACGTCCGTGATGTCGAGGCGGATGTCTTGACGAGCGAGCGGGCAATCGAGGTGATGGGACATGATGATCCTCCTTCTCTTAGGTTGTCGTCGATACCGTGGACGAGATCAGCGCCAAGCTCATGGGCACAATCCGCGGCATGATAGCATTTTCCGTCTCTGATGTTGCCTGCGCCAGAGCGCGCACGGGCTGCGGAATTATTGTGTCACGCTGCTCTTCCGTTTCAGGGTAAGGGCCGTGATAGGGTGCTATAAGAAACGCTATGTCCACCAATCAAGGCTCTCTGCAGGACGATCGGCTTACGTTGATTGCCGTGTCGGCTTTGGCGTGCATTCTCCAGGATGTTTTGCACGAAGGGTTGGGGCATGGGATGACGGCGTGGTTGAGTGGAGCGCGCCAAGTGACAATGAGCACGGTGGCGCTGCAGAGCGATATTGAGACGCGATGGGTGTCTGCAAACGGCGCACTCGTGAATTTGTTTTTCGCCCTGATCTTTTGGCTCCTCCTCGTCAGGCCGCAGCGATATACGCCGACCACACGCTATTTTCTCGTTTTTGCCATGGCCGGCAATCTCTTTACAGGCACTGGCTATTTTTTCTTTTCGGGCGTTACGAATTTTGGCGACTGGGCCGCGGTGATCCGGGGCTTTCAGCCGCATTGGATGTGGCAACTGGGGCTGATTGTAGTTGGCGTGGTGACGTACTACGCGTCGGTGTTGTTGGTGGCCGCACAGTTGAAACCATTCCAGGAAAAGAACCCTAGTTCACGGCGGCAGCGCAGTTTGTGCTGGACGCCGTACTTCACGGATGGAATTTTGGCCGGGGTAGGAGGCTTGCTAAACCCCGCAGGATTATTCTATGTAATCGCTTCGGCGCTGCCGTCAACTTTGGGCGCGAACGCCGGCCTTTTGAGCCTGCCCAGCTTGATGCGCAGGACGAACGATGGCAACGAAGAGCCAGTTGGGCCAATTCGGCGTAGCCTTGCATGGATCTCCGTGGGTGCTGTCGCCAGTGTGCTGTTTATCTTCGTGCTGGGCCGTGGTATCACCTGGTCGCGATGATACTTCGGAGTCGTGTGTTGTTGCTATCTCTTGTAAGCATCGGCGCTCTTCGCCAATTGAGCGCGAATCGCGGCGACAGAGTGCGGCGGGCGCGGCCGATGGACCATACCGACGAAAATCGGATTCGAGAGAATCCACGGAACATTTTCGTGCAACAAGGGGTGCGCCACCAGGAAGACTTCGACGCGATATACGCCAGGGGCGGCGTTCTCGAGGTCCAGGTGACCTCCGACGATTTCGCGTTGCGCCGCGCCGTCTTTCTTCAACACCAGGCGCGTCGGCTGTTTGCCAGCTGCTCCGATTTGTAACCCGATTTGTGCCCCGATTTGTACTTCGACATGCAGGTTGGAGTTCGCCGGCGCGTCGCTGCCACTTGGAAACTTTTGGAAACCGTGCTGCGCGGAAAATTCGAATCGTTCGGGCTCGCCCGCACCGCGTATGCAATTGAAGAAATCTCCGTTGCGGATGGCTGCTTCGGGATCGGACTCATACTGTCTGCCAATTCCCATCCCCGCGAATGAAAATGTGTCAGCGTACGAAGGCAGTTTGATCGAAAGCCATGGTGTGATGTGAAATCCGCCGTGAGCGTCGGACGCCGCAAAGCCCCAGGTTTTGTCGCGTTGGAGAAGGCGGTCCCAGTGCGCTATGGATTCCGCGGGAACCGCAATTCTTTTCAGAAAATAATAATGGGAGAAAGGATAGAACATCGCCAGCAGAAGGCGGTCAGTCCAGGACCCGCTGCGCAGGCTGGTAAATAAATTCAGGACTTCGATACCGCTAGGCCTCAGGTCCTCGTTCCAATAGCGCCAGTGATATCGCGGATCATCGGGATAAGCCAGCACAGGAAACGCACCCCACTCGCGGGCGTCGTCGATTGCCTCTGGAGGAGAAGATGACAACCGGAAGCCTGGAACGCTCTCCGCGCCAAAAAAGGTGAGCCGCCCGTCGGGCAAGTTAGCTTCCGAGCCACCTACGACCGTTACGCCGTCCATGGTCTCGCGAAAGCTGGATGATGCCTGGTTTGGGCTGCCATGATCGGTGAGAAGCACCAGCCTGACTCCGGCGATGCGGGCCTGCAGAGCGATTTCGCGTGGCGACTGCAAACCATCGGACATGCTCGAGTGGACATGGTACACGCCCCAAAGATAGGTATCGGAGTGCTGCGGGGAATAGGACGCGTAACGCATTCCTGTAGCGAAATAAGCGATGAGCGTCGCGAGGACGATTGCAACCACGCATTTTTTGACCGGCGTCATTTGCGGCTTTTTCATAACCGATTCGCTTCGACCTATGTTTTCCAGTTTCCGCAACATGTGAAGCGGCGCGCGTGGCCGACACATAACAATGAGAGGGTTCATAGTAACCGAAGAACGCGTACTAACGGCCAACGATGCACTTCGCGCTCGGCATGCGATCGCGTTCTTGTCGATTCGACCGGCGTAATCTATACTCCGCGCCATCCGCGTCGAATTCGTCCCACTCGAAACCGGGCACGATGAACTGACATCGATTGCAGAGAAAAGGAGAACTCCGCTGAAAAGCATGATCGCAGCGGCTTTTTTGATGGCGGGAATATGCCTGTCGCAAGGCTCTTCGACGCTTGCTCAGAGCTCCACTCAACAACAAGCTTCAGCGTCGGAGAAAGAGGCCACGGCGCAGGAAGTCGAATTGATGCGAAAAGATATTCGCTCCATGAGGAAACAGCTCGTCGCAGCGAACTTGAAACTGACGGACACGCAGGCGACCAAGTTTTGGCCCGTCTACGACCAATACATCGCCGAACTCGTGAAGGTCAACAACACGAAGTACGCTCTGCTCAACGAATACTTCAACAGCTATGGCTCGCTCACGAATGAACAGGCCACACGCATGACCAAGGACCTGTTGGCTCTCGATGTGTCCGTCGCGCAACTCCGCGAGAAATACCAACCGAACTTCGCTGCCGTATTGCCGCCGCCGCAAATGGCTACGTTCTTTCAGCTCGATCGGCGCATCGCGATGATGATCGACCTGAAACTTTCTTCTCAAATCCCGCTGGCGCAACAGTAAAAGAAATTCATGTGCGGGCGGGTGGTACGGTTGCAAGAGATGAACCACTCGCCTTCAGAATAGAATTCCCTTCTCCATTCCGTGCGTTCATCTGCCATCCGGCGACGCGGAGGCGACGAAGAGGCCGTAGACGAAATTACCGGAAGCGAAACCTGCGCGCATGGCCTGGAATGCCCGGAGATGCGAAACAAAAGCGGCACCGTGCCTCACGGCGATCTTCCATAATTCCTTGTCGCGAAGAATGTCGATACACAGATCCCACGTCTTGGCGCAATTCTTATTGAGCACCTCGCGGTGGGTGATTTCCAGGCGGTTGGAAGCGAGGAGCGATTCGTAGTCGTCCATGGTCTGCAGTTTCGCCAGCATGCCTTTTTCGATGGGATCGATAAATTTTCGGATCTGGGAGGGCGTGAGGTTTGCTTTTTGGAACCAGTCGATGATTGCGAGGGTTCCGCCGGGCTTCAGTAACTTCGCGGCAGAGGCGAAAAACTCTTTGCGCCGCTCGAAATGGGAGATGGACTCCACGCACCAGATGAGATCGAACTGGTTCTGGAAATTCATCGCCTCGGCGTCCATCAACAGGAATTTCACGTTGAGGTGCTCAGCCGCTGCGGCTTTGTTTGCTAATTCCACCTGCACCTGGGAAATCGTTATTCCAGTTGCGTTCGCGCGATACGTTTTGGCCAGATGGAGGCTGCTGGCGCCCATGCCGCAACCAATATCCAGGATATCCGATCCGTGTCGCACATTGGCGCGCTGAGCGAGATGTTCGATGAGTTGAAGCTGCGCTTTTTCTTTTGACTCATCTCCTCGAATCCAGTAGCCGTGATGAATATGCTCGCCCCAGAGGGAGCGATAGTAGGGGCTTATGACGTCATAGTGTTTGATGATTTTCTGCTTGTCGTTCGGCTGAGACGTTTGGCGCTGCATTGCCTGAAAGGAATCTTCCCCCCGATCCCAAATTCACTCGTCATTCTATCGTGGGAATGACCGGCGTCAATCAGGCGTGCTTCGAACCTGGCTGGTGCGGGGGCAGAATCAAGCGGGTTCGATAATCCACACACTGTGTTCGCGCGTCACAAAGCCGAAGTGCTGGTTGAGTTTTGGTGAGCCGACACGCGCGTGCTGTTCGGGCGTTCGGGTACGGCGTGCCGTGCCCCTACTGAAGAATGATGGTGCACATTCCGGATGACAACCGCTCGCGGGCGACTTGCGTTAGGCCGGCTTGGCGGTGGCGACTAGAGCGCGCGGCGCGCGTTGCGGCTCGTCGAAAGTTTCTTCCAGGGACGGCTTCGAGCAGATACCCGCGGCTTCGCCGATGCGCTGCGCTTCCTGCTGCTTCATCGTTTGCCACGTCGCAAAAATCACCTTCTCGCGCGCGATTTCGTCGAGATTGCGTTTGATGCGTTCCTGGAACTGAGCCGTGATGCGCTCGAGTTCTGATTGTATATGCGAATTCTCAGCAGCTTTGGCGGCCCAGTATTCTTCGAAATGTTCCCACTGGTCGGACTCGTAGCAGTTGATTGCGGACTGGCGCATGGCGGCGTCGCGAAGCACTTCGTCGACTGAAATGCCGGCGGCATCAAGCGCCATGAGGACGGAGGCGCGTTTCATTTCGTCGGACACACCGTGGAGGTGATCGCTGGCGAGCATGTCCGCCACTTTGCGAATGCTGTAACCCATTCGGGGAGCGAGGATTCCTGCTGCGCGGTAGATGTCGTCCATGGAGAGGAGATCGCCTGGCGAGTTGTGGATTCGATTCGCTTCGCCGTTAGCTTCAGTGAGCGCGGCGGGATTCGAGTTCGACTTTGACTTCTCGTCCCGGGCTGACGGCTCAAAGCCTTGTCGGCTGGAAGCAGGCGTGACTTGGGCGTCGCCTGCGGAGGCATCGTTTTCTTTGCCGGTTTGCTTCTGGCGCCAGGGTGCGCGATCTGACCATTTATTTGGCATGTTTTCCCTACCCTTTGGATTTCCGGATCGAGGCGATTGAAACTGGAATCGAGCGGAGCGGGCGAATCGGTGGATTCGTTCTGCGAAAGCTGACGATTGAAAATTGTTTGCGTCGCGGAACTGTTACTCATGACAGAGACCGCGTCGCGACTGGGCATGACGGCTATTGAGGGTCGCGCTCGAACGGCAGGCGCGGCCGGATTTTGTCTCTCCCTTGGCAATTCGAGACGCTGTCGATTTTCTTCGAGGGGCGTGTCGCGGACTTCTTCACGAACTTCTTCACGAACGGCTGTGATAGGGATGTTCTGCGCTGGAACAGTTGGCGATAAATTCGGGGCGACTACGTCCATTAGAAACCGATTTACATTTTTGTCTTTCTGAACACCAACGACGAAGTCTCGACGGTCGGTGCGGCAGTAGCGTGCGGTGCCGGAGAAGCGTTCGCGGTATGAGTTCACTCGCATGGCGGAGCCGATGGCGACCGGAACTTTCACGCACAGGCAGGCGCCGGAGGGCGAGGTGTCTTCGAGCTTGGCGGAGGAAGTATGGCGTGTGCCGAATTGGTCCTCCCAGGAGACTTCGACCACTGCCATCATGGCGGTTCTGGGCTCGATTCTGATTGCGCTCATACTGTCTCTTTGTATCGGCAGGAATTGGAAGTGGTTCAGGGGTGTTTCGGTGTTTCGGTGTTTCGGTGTTTCGGTGCTTCGGTGTTTCGGTGGAGCGGGACGATCGCATCGCTTGAATCGCACGCCTCTCCGCGGGCATCACTTAAGTGAGAAGGTGACAACATGCGCTTCGCCAGAATCGTCTTCGCGATAGCTGGAATGTACGGCATCGTCGTTCTCGTTCCGCCACTCTTCCTCGAATCAAAATTCGGCCGCGACTATCCTCCGCCGGTCACTCACCCGGAGTTTTTCTACGGCTTCTTCGCGCTTGGAATTGCGTGGCAAATCCTGTTCCTCATTCTCGCCACCGACCCAATCAAGTACCGCGCCATGATGATTCCATCCATGCTGGAAAAAATCGGATACCCCGTCGCGCTGATCGTCCTGCATCTCCAAAATCGCATCGCCCCGCGCATGTTCGCGCTCGGCAGTCTCGACTGGCTCTTCCTAATCCTCTTCGCCATCGCCTACAAGAAAACCCAGCCCCAGTAGAAACGGGTCTAAGACCCGCCCGCGTCACCGACATCTCACCTCCATCCATGAACTCCGTAGAAGGGACACGGCCCCGCCAATCCATGCGGGATCTGCGACATGCCGTGCTCGCCGTAACAACATCGCCACGCCTCGTTATATAATCCCCGGCAACAAGTTCCCAAAACCCAGCATCCCATCGGGAGCCCACATGCGAATACTCCGCGCCCTCGCTCTGTGCGTAATCGTGCTTCTCGCTCTTCCCGCAGCCTGGCCGCAAGAAGCCGCGAAGCGCCTCACCAATCAAGACATCATCGAAATGACCAATCTCAACCTCTCCGACGACGTCATCATCGCCAAAATCCGCAGCGCCACCGGCGCCGACGCCTCCAGATTCGACACCTCCGTCGACGGCCTCAAAGCCCTCAAAGCCGCCAACGTCTCCGACGCCGTCATCAAAGTGATGATCAACCCCGCTCCGCCGCCTCCACCCGTAGTCACCACCGCCGCCCCCATGACCCTGGACCCGAATTTTCCGCCACCCGAAGTCGGCGTCTACTGGAAAGACGGCCCAACCTTCGTTTTCATAGAAGGCGCCGCCCTCTCGCGCACCAAAGCCGGCGGACGCGCCGCCAGCTTCGCCACCGACGGCATTCGCGGCCAACACTGGGACGCAGTCATCGAAGGCCCCACCTCGAAGAATCATGTGAAGGATCGCCGCCCGATTTTTTACTTGTATGTTCCCGATGGCTCGAGCGCCGCCGACTACGCGCTGATCAAACTCCAGAAAAAAGGCGACCGCCGCGAATTTCAGGTTGGCTCTTTCGGCGGCATCGGCGGCGGCAAATCCGGCGTGAAAAAAGACAAGGAAGTTTCCTGCTCCTCCGAACACGTCGGCATCCGAATGTACAAAATCACCCTCAACGAAGACCTCAAGCCCGGCGAATACGCCTTCTTCATGGGCACAGGCTCGCAGGCCAACATGTCCTCCGGCCGCGTCTCGTCCTCCTCAGGAGGCGCCGCCAGCGGCCGCGTCTACGACTTCAACATCCCCGAGTAGTTGCGGCCGACTCATGGCAGGTTCACGAATGATGTAGAAGTTGAACTAGAGGCGTCGCGTCATTGATTTAGAAATGACCGACCACTATTCTTAAAACCTCCTATGGGGTACGCGATCAGTTGGTTGGCCATCCGTGGCAGCAGCGAGCCCGCCGTTCTCGCTGCGCTTGGCCTCGAAAAAACCGGAGAGACAGAAGATGTGCCAGAAAGCAATTGGTGTAGCACGCGGGTGGGGGAATGGATACTTATCTGGTGCAATTCGTTCGAACCAGCAAGGTTTGTCGATGCCGCATCAAGGATTAAGGGTGAAGCCGTCATGTGCGATGTAGAGGAGCATGTGATGTTTGTCTCCGCAACCGCTTTCGTGGGCGGCGTTCCGAATTGGCGCATCGTGCACGATGCACAGCAGGCTCACGACCACTTGACCGTCGAAGGGAAACCGCCGGAGTCGCTCGCCCGAGTACAAGCAGAGGAATTGGCGCGAGCGAGCGAAGACCGTGAGGTTGACTTTGTGTTCGAGATTCCGATCAGGATGGCACAAGAAATAGTAGGCTTCCGCCATGATGCGGATTCGGGAACCGTGTTCGACACATTGCGACTGATTTCGGAGCCCAAGGCTTGGTGGAAAATTTGGTAGGTATCCTATGCCACTCCGAACTTCAGTCTTAGCTCTTGCGGGTGCCCCACTTTATAACACAAAAGTCGCAGCAAATTGATTCGGGGTGGCTGCTTTGCTAACGTCGTCGTCATGTCCGAACGTTCCACCGAGCAGATACGCGAATTGCTCGACTCCCTTTATCGCGTGGATTCGAGACGAATCCTGGCAACTCTGATCCGCCTGCTCGGTGATTTTGATCTGGCCGAGGAGGCAATGCACGAAGCCTTTGCGGCTGCGCTGAGCGTATGGCCGCAGGCTGGAGTACCCGGCAACCCGCGACCATGGTTGATTTCGACCGCCCGATTCAAAGCCATTGATACTCTGCGTCGACGGGCAAGATTCGATGCGTCGCAAGACGAGCTCGTCCGCTATCTCGAAGCCCAGTCGAGTTCGGCGGAAAAATCCAATGAAGCGGACAGCCTTGAGGATGATGGCCTTGAAGATGGCCTCGAAGACGACCGGCTGCGCCTGATTTTTACCTGCTGCCATCCATCGCTCGCGCCGGAAGCGCGCGTGGCGCTCACCTTGCGTGAGGTGTGCGGGCTCACAACCGAGGAGATCGCGAAGGCTTTCCTGACCACTCCGGCTACGCTGGCGCAGCGCATTGTGCGCGCAAAAGCAAAAATTCGAGAGACAAAGATTCCCTATGAAGTGCCGACGGCGCAGGAATTGCCGGAACGACTGGACGGGGTGCTTCAGGTGGTCTATCTCGTCTTTAATGAGGGCTATTCCGCTGCGGCCGGAACGGAAGTAACGCGGGCCGAGCTAACCCGCGAGGCGATTCGACTGGGCCGGTTGCTGGCCGAACTCCAGCCCGAACCGGAAGCCACTGGGCTGCTTTCCCTGATGTTGCTGCAGGCCTCTCGACACGCCGCCAGAACCTCTCCCACCGGAGAGCTGATTTTGCTGGAGCACCAGGATCGCTCGCTGTGGAACCGGGAGCAGATCGCGGAGGGCGTTGGATTGCTGGAGAAAGCGCTGAAGTCGCGCCGCTTCGGCCCCTACACACTGCAGGCAGCGATTGCGGCCGTGCATGCGGAAGCGGAATCGGTCGCGGCCACCGACTGGCGGCAGATTGTCGCGCTTTACGACCAATTGGTACGAATTCAGCCCTCGCCGGTTGTGCAGCTCAATCGTGCCGTGGCCATTGCAATGCGCGATGGTCCAGAGGCCGGTCTGACGCATATCGACGCGGTATTGGAGCATGGCGAACTGGCAGATTACTACCTGGCGCATTCAGCTCGTGCCGATATGTGCCGCAGGCTCGGCAGGACGGCTGAGGCTCGGTCCTCGTATGAGAAAGCTCTGGCCCTCACCCAACAGGAACCCGAGCGGCAATTCCTGCAGGAGCGGATTCGGCAGCTGAAATAAAAGTTTGGAAGAGCTGTCGATTTTCCGTCTCCTCAACGACTATAGGACGAGAGAACGATGAGCTACGGTTCCTGCGTGAACAGGAAGCGAGTCATCAGGAACAAACCACAGAAACCAAGGAGAAAAAGTGATGCCAACATATCTGGTTGCCAGTTACCTGCCCGACAACTTCGACCCGTCCAGCGTAACCGAAGCGATGATCGAAGAGATCCACGCGCTCAACCGTGAACTGATTGCTGCCGGGGTGAGGAAGTTCGCCTGCGGCATTGCCCCGCCCGGCAGCGCGAAGACGCTGCGGAGGAAGCCCGACGGCAAGGTGCTCGTCACCGACGGGCCGTACACCGAGACCAAGGAGCACATGGGCGGATTTTGGATATTGGAGTGCGCCAATATGGACGAGGCACTCGCGTGGGCCCGCAAGGGTGCCATCTCCAGCGATGCGGTGGGCGAGGTGCGCGAGCTTCTTTTCTTCCCGGCTCCGGAACAGGAACCCGGCGGAAGCAAGTAAACACCCTGGCTACGGCTCGTCCGTGGAGGAGGAAACGATGCAAGGCGAGTCGCCTTCTACTCAAATGAGAAATCAACTCACTCGTCGCGACTTCGCTATCTGCACCGCCGGATTTGGTCTGGCTTTGGGACTCGCGCCTGCCGCTGCTTTGGCGGAGGCTGAGCAAGCCTCGCGCTCAGAAACTTCGCCGGCAGTTGCGGATCCGTATTCCCTCGTCGATCCGGAACTTCTTCCTACGCTCAAGCAGTTCCCCGCCTTTGACATCTCAGCAGAGATGGTGAGCAAGTTCCGGCAAATGCCCGGCATGCCCCCGTTACCTGCTCCCGCGCCGCAGCCCATGGAGCGGCATATCCCCGGGCCGCCAGGAGCACCCGAGGTCCGTCTTTGGGTCGTTGATCCTGCGCCGTTGGATAAAGACAAGCCGTTATTGCTTTTTATACATGGCGGCGGCTTCATGATGCCTGACCCCGTGTTGATGCCCCGGATCCAGAAGATCGCGACGGATTGCCGTTGCGTCGTCGTCGCGGTTGACTACCGGCTGGCTCCGGAGACGCGCTATCCCGGCGCACTTGAGGACAACTACGCCGCGCTCAAATGGGCCCATGCCCATGCGGCGGAGCTCGGCATTGATCGCTCCAGGATTGCCGTGGGAGGTCAGAGCGCGGGCGGCTGCCACGCAGCGAGCCTTGCGATTCACGCACGCGACCGCAACGAAGTCCCCATCGTCTTCCAGTTGCTCATCTACCCCCAGCTAGACGACCGAACGGGCAGCTCCCACCCAGCCCCGCCCGCCATCGGCCGATTTATGTGGACTGCGAGCGCCAATCGTTTTGCCTGGAGCTCGCTGCTCGGTGTTCCAGGGGGTTCGTCCAAGGTGCCGGTAGCTGCCGTACCCGCCCGGGTAGCCAGCGTCGCCGGCCTACCGCCCGCCTGGATCGGCGTCGGTTCTATCGACCTGTTCGTCGAAGAAGACATGGAGTATGCGCGGCGGCTCGTCCACGCCGGAGTCGCCACCGAACTCTTGGTCGTGCGTGGTGCCTTTCATGGATTTGACATCCTCGTGCCGGATGCCGAAGTCTCCCGACAATTCAGCACGAGTTGGAAGTCCGCTCTGCGCAAAGCTTTTGCCACGGGCAAAGCTGAGGTAGCGGAGAGATCAAAAGCGTCGCGGCAGAATTCGGGGCAGTGACAAAAGTTTCCTGGACGCTTTGTCGAATTCGGCTCCGTCCGTTCGTCTATGTAGTGCAGGCAGGGCAACCGCCCAGCCCCGAGACTGTTACAGGAACAGGAGAAATCATGCCGCAATATTTAGTTGCGATTCACCACCCCGACGGTTACGACGGGTCCCTCGAGAGCAAAGCGATGGAGCGCGACATCGACGTGCTCAACGAAGAGATGGAGGCTGCCGGTGCCACTTTTCGCTGGCGGTCTCTCCGCGGCCCGCAGCGCGAAGTCCCTGCGTGCGCAGCCTGACGGTAAGGTGCGCGTCACCGACGGCCCGTACCTGGAGACCAAGGAGCACATAGTCGGTTTTTGGATTCTGAAAGCCGCGAACATGGACGAGGCTCTGGCGTGGGGGCGCAAGGCTGTCGTCGCGTGCCGGGCACCCGTCGAGGTGCGCGCGTTTTTCTGATGGAGGACCCAATGAAATACATCTGTTTGGGCTATCTCGAGCCCGGCAAGTTCGAAAACATGTCGGAGAGCGAGCGCAACACCGTGCTGGACGAGTGTTTTAGCTATAACGACGAACTGCGCAAGAACGGACATTTGGTCGCTGAGGAACCGCTTCAGCCCGCCAACACAGCGGTGACCGTGGCTTGGAAGAACGGAAAGGTTGCAGTCACAGACGGTCCCTACGCGGAAACGAAGGAACAACTGGGTGGAATTCAGGTGCTCGAGGCGCGCGATCTGAATCACGCAATTCAGCTCATTTCCCAATCTCCGGGAGTGAAGTTGAACTGCGGATCTATCGAGATACGGCCGGCGGCGGATATTAAAGAAATGATGAGAGAGAGCGAGCAGCGACGGCGAAAGCATACCTCGCGATGAGGGCGGGCACCGAAGCGTAGCCCGCGCCTATTGTCGATTCGCCTAAAAGATTAGCGAGGGCGGACGCCAGCGCCACTGCCACCACCTCCAGACTCATGTGAGCCACCACCTCCGGAGTATCCGCCACCGCCGCTGCTGGAACCTCCGCCACTTCCGGCGGGGCTGCCCGCCGCACTGAAATGTCCAGCACCCGACGAGCTGCCGAATGCGCCGCCTCGCGAACCGCCGCCGGTAGGACCACTGGAACCGTGGCCAGAACTTCCACCCGCTGGGCGTCCGGGTCCACTTCCACCGTGTATCCCGCCAGTAGTATGTCCCGATCCACTTCCCGACCCGCGGCCGGACCCTGCTACGCCGGGCACTGCCAAGCCTCCCGAAAGTCCCTTTACTGTGCCTTCTGAATCCACGCGCGCCACAATCACCGGCTCGCCACCCGGGGAAGTGGGCGACTGTTGTACAAATGAATGGCGTTCGTAATCGTAAGTAATTGGCGTACCGCTTGCCTTCAGAACCCGACTCTCGACTTCCCCTGAAATGAATTGCGCCTGAATCTGGGGACGCGGCGATGCTACCAACTGCGGTGGGGCATCGCGTCGGAATTGCTTCGGCGGCGAACCGAGTGCCACTACGTTTTTGAGCTGGTTTACTCGTACGAATTGGTCCTCACCCGGATTCTTCGCCGACACAGTTAACACGCCGTGCTTTAGATTGACTGGTGGTTTTCCCGCACCGTCCCGCGGATGCCATGGAACTACTCCAATCCCTCCGTGATACTTCACCCAGTGGTAGGGAGGGTGATGATGCTTCTTTCCCACCACCCACGTATATCCGCTGTGACGGTAGATGAAACTACCGGCGTGACACAGTGGCACGCCCCACGGCTTCAGTTCACTCGTGGAATTCACAACTCGCTCCTCACCCGTACTACGGTTTCGTTCTACGGTCTCCGTCATCGTCAAGCAATGTGGACCGGGATAACTATGAACGTAAAGTTCATAGTTCGGCCGGGCCAGTGGTGCGGATGCATTCCCCGTCGCACCACCCGATTTCATCTGCCCACCGGCTGTGCCTGTCGCAACTTCAGCCTCGACAGGCGACGACGGCTGGGGACCACCTTTAGGATTCTCCGGGTTCGGTGCCCAGCATCTGCCGTATGGTTTGCAATCAAAAAACCTTCCGTCAGCATAGAGCTCCGTGAGTCCGGGGATTGGAGCGGAGAGTCCTGAAGCCTCCAGCGCAGCTGCTATGTTCGAATCTTGCGCGACGATACGCCCTGCCACCCAATCGTCCCAATCCGCTCGCTCCTTCGAATTTCCCCAGGCACCTGGAAATGCGCCGTCAGGTGCATAAAGCACCGAATGTCCAGCATCAACATGCATCTCCTGCTGGCCGGGCAGATCGAGATCACCGCCGTTCTTGTCCTCCATCGTAACGGAAAGCGCGTCTAGGAAGCTTTCCAGGCGCACGGTTTTCGGGTTCGCGAAATGAACCGATTGTCCCGCAGGAGTGTCAACGTCTAGCGTTTCGCCTTGCGCGGGGACAAAATGCACGCTCAAAGTGCCATTCAGAAACATTAGCCCGGATTGCGCCACTTTCTTTTGTGTTTTTATGTAATTGAACTCGACTGTCGAATTGTCGGCAAGGTACGCGGTCCAGCCGCTCTCGAATTCAATCTCTGCTCGGCCGGTTCCCGTCGCAACGGTAAAGCCTTCTTCGATCGCCATCCCGGCAGTTGCTTCGCCCCAAGGACCATCCAGTGCCACTTTTCCAGCCTTACCCTGGTTGACGCGCACATCGCCCTCGAAATAGGACAGCCGGACTATTTCTGGATATGTCGTCGCAGCACTACCAGTCGCAGCGCCAACAGTTGTCGGTAGGAAGATACAAAAAAAACTGGCTGCTAGAAGCTCTGTCGGGCAACGCATAAGAAGCTTCATACGACTCCTCTTCGTGCGCGTGCTGGGGCCCAAGGCTAAGACGCATAAGTTAACTTTTGCGTTACGTCAATTCAGACGATTACTTCAATATCCCCAATACCTACCTCAAACCAAAACCGTTGAAACCTGTTGATCAATATGCTACCATGGCGTTTGAGCTATGCGAACATGGCAAAACTCGGGCCGTAGCACTGTTCCCAAATTGGGAATCAGGCGAGGTGTACCTTTGCCCCGTCGGCACAAGCGTCTAATCGAGAATGCGCGATTAACATTCAACCTAAGTAGCAACAATTCCAGCCAGTTGCAAATTTCTAATCGCGAACGGATGGCAATTTCGTTTCGAGCATTCTCGCCTTCTTCCAGCTTCGAGCCTCAGGTCCCTAACCTCCAGATCCTAATCGCAAATCTGGAATTAGAATTCCACCTAACCGGCTGCAAAACCAATCACATGCAATTTTCTAATCGCAAATTTTCGACGCTTTTCGTTCGCCGCTGCGATTCGCGATCGTTCGAATCGCATCTTCCTCCAGCCTCGAGCCACCAGCTTCCAGCCTCCAGACTTGGCATCCAGCCTCCAGAACAAGTATGCTTCCCTGCTCCCAATGCCGACCACCGCGCGCATGGCCACCCTTCCCGGCACCACCGACCGCCGCATCGACGCCCTGCTCGCCCTGCTCGCCGAAAATTCCACCATTGTCATCAGCGGCGCAAAGATCGCCCAGGAGATTGGCGTCTCCCGCCAGCAAGTCTGGCGCTGGATCGAAAAGCTGCGCGCTCTTGGCGTCCGCGTCAAAGGACACGCCGCCACCGGTTATCACATCGAGCGCGTCCCCGACATCCTCGCCCCGCAACTTCTCAGCAACCAACTCTCTGGCACAGCCTTCGCGCGCCGCATCTATCATTTCTTCAAAATCGACTCCACCAGCAACGTCGCCATGCAACTCGGCGAAGCCGGCGAGCCGCACGGCGCCGTCGTTCTCGCCGAAGAACAAACCGCAGGCCGCGGCCGCGCCGGACGCAAGTGGCTTTCGGAAAAATCTGCGGGCATTCACTGCACGGTGCTCCTCCGTCCGCGAATCCCGCCCGCCTACGCGCCGCTTCTCACTCTCGTTGCCGGCCTCGCTGCTCGCGACGCGTGCGCCGAAGAAATCGGCAGCGCGAATCCAGAAAAGAATGTTGTCCACAATCTCGACATTCGCTGGCCCAACGACCTCCTCTTCGGCGGCCGGAAATTTTCCGGCATCCTCACCGAAATGCACGCCGAACCAGACCGCGTCCACTACGCCGTCATCGGCATCGGCATCAACGTGAACCAGACGAAAATGCCCGCCGAGCTCGCCGATATCGGCACGTCGCTTCGCATCGAAACGGGCAAGCCCCATTCGCGCCTTCAGCTTCTGATTCGGTTGCTGCGTCACCTCGACCGCTACTACAATCAATTCATCGCCGAAGGAGCCGAGCCGATCCTCCGGCGTTTCGCCGAAGTCTCGACATATTTCAAAGGCAAGCACGTGAAAATTTCCACCGTCACTGAAACCTTCACCGGAATCACAGCAGGACTCGAACCGAGCGGCGTGATCCGCGTAAAACGCGACGACGGCCGCGGCACCGAACTCATCCTCTCCGGCGACGTCAGCGAGGCCCCCTGATGCTGCTCACACTCGACGTCGGCAACACCAACACGGTCCTCGGCGTGTTCCGCGGTCTCGAGCTCGTCGCCCACTGGCGCCTGACCACGGCGCGCGACCAAACCATCGACGAATACGGCATCCTCACGCGCGACCTCTTCACCCTCGCCAATCTCGAGCCGCGCGAAATCGGCGGCGTGATCATCAGCTCCGTCGTGCCGCCTCTGAATTCCACACTCGCCGGGATGGCCGAGCGTTACTTCAGCAAAAAAGCTCTCTTCGTCGAGCCCGGCATCAAGACCGGCATGCCCGTGCAATACGACAATCCGCAGGAAGTCGGCGCCGACCGCATCGTCAACAGCGTCGCTGCCTTCGACAAATACGGCGGCCCCTGCATCGTCGTAGATTTCGGCACCGCAATAAATTTCGACGCCGTCTCCGCACGCGGCGAATATCTCGGCGGCGTACTCTGCCCCGGCATCGGCATCTCCGCCGACGCGCTCTTCGCCCGCGCCGCGCGCCTCTTCCGCGTCGAAATCAAAGATCCCGGCAAAATCATCGGCACCAACACAGCCGCCTCGATGCAGTCCGGCCTTTTCTACGGCTACACCGACATGGTCGACGGCATTCTCGAGCGCATGAAAGAAGTGATGGGCGCAAAAACGAAAGTGATCGCCACCGGCGGCCAGGCCAGCTTGATCGGCAGCGCGTCGCGCCACATCGAAACCGTGGACGAATACCTCACACTCGAAGGTCTCCGCATCATCTGGGAACGCAATCAGCCCAGCGCGCAGGATCGCGGCAGCGGCGCCGGCGCTGCGCCGAAAAAAATCTCTACGTTACGCCCCAGGACCTGACAGCGACCTGACAAGGACCTAACGAGGAACTGACCGGCCTCCCGGCCTTCATGGAAACTTTCAACTACTTCAACTATTTCACGGAGATCGAAGAATATTTTTGGCGTAAGCGCGGCGCGCACCTTCTCGTTTCGCCGCTCGATTGGGCCATCGTCGAAACCTGGCAGAAGGCCGGCGTCCCTCTCGAAGCGGTGCTGAAAGGAATCGATCGCGCCTTCGAAAGCTGGTCGCGCTCGCGCCGCGCCGCCGGCGGGCGCCAGCTGAAAAGCCTCGCGTACTGCGTCGACGCAGTCCTCGATGCCGCCGAAGAAGCGAGCGAAGCGGCAGCAGGCTCGGGCCCCGAGATCAAGCGAACGCAACCCGCCGCCGAGCCCTTCTCGCGTGATGAGCTGAACAAATACTTCGAGCGCAACGCGGCACGTCTGCGCACGGCCGCAGAAAAGCAGCGCGCTGCACACGCTGCATTGTCAACGCGCCTCGACGACACCGCGAAACGCCTCGACGAGGCGCGGGCGCTGCTCGAATCACCATCGGCGCTCGACCTTGAAGACCTCGAGCGCCGCCTCACTGTGCTCGAGGAAAAGCTCACCGCGGCGCTTTCCGCTGACGCGGATGAAGAAGCCATGCTCGCGATCCGCCGCGAAATGGATCGCTCGCTCGCCCCTTACCGGCGTAAGATGTCCGCTGACCAGCTCGCTCAGCTGGAACGCCAATACATTCAGAAGCGTTTGTATGAATTATTCGAGGTTCCGCGGCTGAGCCTTTTTTATCTCACGTAGCACACACACCGATGCCGACAATGGACGTCACAATCGAAAAGCTCATCTACGGCGGCGAAGGCCTCGCGCATCACGAGGGCTCGACCGTCTTCGTTCCGTTCGTGCTGCCTGCCGAACGCGCCGCGATTTTGCCTACTGAACAGAAAAAGAAATTCATTCGCGCGCGGCTGGAACGCGTGCTCGATGTTTCGCCGGAGAGGATCGCGCCGCGCTGCCCGCATTTCGGCGTCTGCGGCGGCTGCGACTATCAGCACATCCCTTACGAGGCGCAGCTTAAATACAAAACTGAAATCCTGCGCGAGACGCTTCGGCGCATCGGCCGTATCGAATGGCCGGGCGAGATTGCCGTTCACGCGTCCAAGCCCTGGAGCTACCGCAATCGCGCGCAATGGAAAGTTCGCCCGCTCAAAGACTCTTCTGCGGACGAGGAATCGCCGGCCGATCTCGACAAGCTTGGCATCGGCTACTTCCGCGCGAATTCGACTGCATTATGTGCAGTGAGCGATTGCCCGATTCTCTCGCCGCTCCTGCTCAAGACGCTGCTCGCGTTGCGCGATGCGCTCGCAGCGGGCGCACTGCCGCGCCAGTTGCGCGAATTCGAGGCTTTCTCGAATGCGTCTGATTCGAAGCTGCTTCTCACTGCCGCATTTGCCGGATTTCCTGCGCATGCCGCAGAACTCGCCGAGAAAATCCGCTCACTTGTTCCGGAAATCGAAAGCTTGCTTTTCCACGATCCCGGCAAAGAGCGAATGGAGCTCTTCGGCCCAGGATTCATTGAATACGAGGCTGGCGGCCAGACGTTTCGCGTCGGCCACTTTTCTTTTTTCCAAGTCAATAATTCGCTTGTGGATGAGCTTGTGCGTGACGTGGTCGATCGAGACGAAGGCGGTCGCCTCGCGCTCGATCTCTTTGCGGGCGTGGGGCTTTTCGCCACCGCGCTTGCCAAGAAATTCGGCCGCGTGATCGCCGTCGAAGCGAACCCAGCAGCCGCGCGCGATCTTGAAACGAACGCTCGCGGCGGGACGATCGAGGTGCGAGCCTCCGACGTCGAGCGCTTTCTCGAGCGATTCAAAGAGAAACCTGAATTCGTGGTGCTCGATCCACCGCGCGATGGAATGGCACGTCCGGCGCTCGACCGTCTCGCAAAAATTCGACCCGCTCGCATCGCGTATGTCTCGTGCGAGCCACCGACGCTCGCGCGCGATCTAGCTGTGCCAGTCGCAGCCGGCTACGAAATCATCGACATGCATCTCTTCGATCTATTTCCGCAGACATTTCACATGGAGGCAGTGACCCGGCTTCGCCGGCGCGAATGAAGCTCCCCGCATTGTGGATCGCCGCTGCGTTTGCGGCGGGCATCGCGCTCGTCATGCGATGGCCGCATCAGCCGTCGACGTACGCGGCAGCTGCCGCGATAGCGATTCTTGCTAGCGGCATTCTTATCTGGCGCAATTTTCTTTTTGCGGCTGGCATCTGCGCTCTCACAGCGTGGACGGCAATTGGCGGCCTTGCGCTCGGAATAGAGAAAGCAGCGGTGCCCGCGAATCACGTCACGCGACTGATCGCGGCGAATCGCATTGACCTTACTGAGCCGCTACGCTGGCGAGGGCGCTTGCGTGAGGACCCGCTCGTGATGCCCTGGGGCCGCCGCTACGAAATCGACATCGAGCAAGTGGAATCGGGCGGCGAGGTTCTCGCGGCGAGCGGCGGCTTGCGCGCCAATATCTACAACAATTCGAGGCAGCCGATCGAAATCTCCGAAACGCTTCGCGCGGGTGACAGAGTGGAAGCACTCGTTCGCGCGCGGCCGCCGCGAAATTTTCTCGATCCGGGCGCGTTCGACATTCACGGCTATCTCGCACGCCAGCGAATCGATTTGATCGGCTCGTTGAAAAACGGCGAATTGCTGCGCCTCGTCGATCGCCCGACGCCGACGCTGCTGCAACGGCTGGCGCGAGCACGCGGCAACCTGCTGGCGCGGCTCGATGTGCTGTTTGCAGGCCAGCCCGATCGTGAAGCGGTTTTGCGAGCGATGCTGCTGGGCGACCGCTCGTTTGTGGATTCGGAAACGGTGACGGCATTTCAGAAGACGGCGGTTTATCACGTTCTCGTTGTGGCCGGGCTGCACGTTGGCGCGCTGGCCGTGTTTTTCTTCTGGCTCGGCCGCAAGCTGCGATTCTCCGTCGGCGCCTCGAGCCTCGTGACCTTTCTAGCTCTCGCCGCTTACGTCGGGATGGTGCAGGATCGGCCACCGATTCTGCGCGCGGCGCTGATGGTGGCGCTCTATCTATGCGCGCGGCCTTTTTTCCGGCGCGTGGAACTGCTCAACACAATTGCGCTCGCGGCCCTCGTGATTCTCTTCTGGAAACCTTCGTTGCTGATGGGTTCAAGCTTCGAGCTTTCATTTCTCGCGGCCGGAGTGATCGCCGCCCTCGCGCTTCCCTGGATGGATCGTTCGAGCGCGCCGTATCGCGCTGGTCTTGCGCACCTGGGCGACGTGACGCGCGACATTGTGCACTCGCCGAAAGTGATTCAATTTCGAATTGAAATGCGAGCGGCTACCAACTGGCTCTCTGCGCGGATGCCGAAGCGCTTTGCTTCGCGCGCGTCCGCGTTGATCGCGGCTCCCGTCAGCATTGGACTCAGACTCTGGGAGATCGTGCTGCTTTCCGTTGTGATTCAGTGGGGGATGATGCCGATCCTGGCTCAGGATTTTCATCGCGTGAGCCTTGCGGGACCGCTGAGCAATATCCCCGCCGTGGTTCTCACCGGGTTGATCGTGCCGCTGGGTTTTCTCACGCTTCTCGCGACATTTGTTTGGGCGCGCTTGTCACTACTACTCGCGCGCATGCTTGGCTTTCTTGCTACATCGCTTCTCGCAATCGTGAAGTGGGTCGGCGCATGGCCGCGCATGTCGTATCGCATACCGGGGCCGCCGAATTGGCTGATAGTAGCTTTTTCTGTCGCGCTCATTTGCGTGGCCATCGCTGCGCGCGCTGTGGTGACGCTCCGAGCCAATCGCTTTGCCCGCCGCCAATTCGCGCCGCCGATTCGGCCGCTGGAATGGGCGGCCATCGTCGCGCTCGTCGTGCTGACGGCGCTCGTGGCGACACATCCCTTCGCGCCGCTATTGAATCGCGGCAAGCTGGAAGTGAGCGTGCTCGATGTGGGACAGGGCGACTCGATATTCGCCGCGTTTCCTGATGGCCGAACGATGTTGATTGACGGCGGCGGGCAGCCGGGCTCGGAATGGGTCGGCGGCCAACGTTCAGGGCTCGACGTGGGCGAGCAAGTGGTGTCGCCCTATTTATGGTCGCGCGGAATCAAGCACCTGGATGTGGTGGCGCTCACGCATGCGCATCACGATCATCTCGATGGATTGCACAGCGTTTTGGAGAATTTCCGCGTTGGGGAATTGTGGATTGGCCGCGACGAGGAGACGCACGCATTCGAAGAGTTGCTAAAGGAAGCGCGCGAGCGCGGCGTGCGCGTGGTGCACGAAGTGAGTGGAAGCAAATTCGATTGGGGCGGTGTGACTGGCGACGTGCTCTGGCCTGCTGATTTAACTCCTGTCAATGAGGCCTCGAACGACGATTCGCTTGTGCTGCGTCTCGAAGACGGCAGCGTGCGATTCCTGCTGGCTGGCGACATTCAGAAGAAAGTCGAACAGCGGCTGGTTAAAGAGGACGCCGAGATTGCGGCCGATTTTCTCAAGGTGCCGCATCACGGCAGTAAGACGTCTTCGACTCCTGACTTCGTCGCAGCCGTGGCGCCGAAAGTAGCGGTGGTTTCTGCGGGCGAGGCGAATCCTTTTGGTCATCCGGCGCCGGGGACTGTCGAGCGCTACGCTCAGGCTGGTGTGCGTTTGCTGCGCACGGACCGCGATGGCGCGGTCACCGCGCTCATGGACGGCCACGGTTTGTTAGTGACTACTTTTGCAGAATCACACCCGAACCAACAATATTGAATCGGAGTTTGAGAATCGATTCCGCGGGATCGCTTGCGCAGCGGGATTATTGGTTCGAGGAGTCGTCGGAATCTGAGGAAGAGGAAGCGTTGTCCTTCACGTATTCCGCGATTAGTTTTCGCGCTTCATCGGCTTGGGATTCGAGAACCAGCACGTCGACGCCGTGGCTACCGTCGAGCGGCTCGCTCATCGGAAACGGATCGGTGGAAGCGGATCCGGGCGAATCGATCCCATTGCTTGCGAGCAAACCGCGAATGACCATTGCTTCCTCGGCGTTCCCTGCGGCGTAAGCGACGACAACTTTTTCCTGCGAGTGATGCGGATCTGGTTTTGCGCCCTGGCTCATAGTTTTCCTGCTCCCGAGTACTATTGCGCGAATCGCGCGTCGAAGTCCATACTATTTAGCGAAATGCCACAGGCCACTTCGGAAGACGGAAATATCTCCCGCCCGACCCAGGACCAGATCGACGACGAAAGCCGGCGTATCCGCAGGCTGCGAATCCTCGTTCAGCTGACGATCGAATCGATCGCGGCAGGCGATCTTACGCCCGAGGAAGCGGCCGGGATGGTGGCGGCTACGCGACGCGTCGCGCTGGAGATGTTTCCGGGGAAAGAGCGCGCGTTCGATTTGCTGTACCGACCCAAGTTTCAGCGCGTGATGCACGCAGTTTACCGCCTGCAATAGCGAGTCATCCACTCCGTCCCAACTTAATATCCGAAGCGCGCGCGAATGTACATTCGCAGGCAGACCATTGCCATTGCTGCGATGGCGCCAAACAGGGCTCGATATTCGCGATTGCGGCGGTATTGCGCCCAGGAAAATCCACCCTTAACTTGATCGCTCGTCACCGACTGCGCCGCAGGTTGGGGTTTTCCGCTCGCGAAGGGATTTGGAAAGAACAGTGGCACGCGGGAGGCGTAGGCGTTGAAATCTGCGCCAAATCGCATGCGCAGATCTTCTTCTTCGTTGCGCATCACGGCGTAGTAGAAAACTCCGAAGTATAAGCTCACCAATATACCGGCGATCCAGGAATGAGAGGCTACGACGAATCCGGCTGCGAGAATCGAACTGCCCAGATAGAGCGGATTGCGGGTGAGCGCGTAGGGGCCGGTGACGGCGAGTTCGCGGTCCTTGCGCAGATAACCTGCGGCCGCGGCACGAACCATCAGTCCCAAGGCAGCGACGATTGTTCCGCAGGCGATTGAGCGCCATGTGGGCGTGGCGAGAAGCCAGTAGATAATCGCGACTGGGTAGCCAAGGCGAACGCGCCAGCGCATCCAGAATTTCCGGGGAGGCGATTGAGTGGCTGCTGAGATTCGATTTGCTTGCTGCGTGTGCGCCATCAGCGCGGTCCCTTATCAACGCTGTCCATGCGGCGTTCGACGGCGTCCGCGACCTGGTCTACTGTGATGGATAGCATCGCGGGAGAGTACGATGCGCCGCGGGCGTAAGTGGTTATCGAGTGGCGCGGATTTCGCACGGAAATATCGGCGGCCGAAAACGGGCCATTGCGGGCCGGATCGGTGGGGCCGAACAAGCCGACCACTGGAGTGCCGAGCGCTGAGGCGAGATGCAGCGGGCCTGTATCGGCGGAGATCATGAATTTCGCGCGGCGCAAAAGAGCCATTAGCGGGCCGAGCGCGAGCGGAATTGCGACTGGTGGCGTGTTGCCAGCGGCATGGATTAGATCCCGCGCAAGGTTTTCTTCGCCGGGCCCTACCGTCACGACGCCGTGCCGGCCGTGGCGCTGTGCGAGTTTGCGATGGAGTTCTCCGTAACGCTCCGTGGGCCAGCATTTCGAGAGCCAGCCGCCGCCGGGGTTCAGCACGTAGAAATCGGTGATGCTGCGGCTGTTGAGTTCGCGCGTCACGAGTTCGTCGTCTTCCGGGCGAATGGCGAGCGGAAATCTTGGCGGACCGAGCTGTGCTCCGGCGCGCTGAACGAGCGTGCGATTGTGATCCACCTTATGCGGCCCGTGCGGATTCAGACGGTCAGTGTAGAACCCTGCGACGAGGCCTTCGCGCGCGTAGCTGCTTTGAAAACCGATGCGGCGAGGAGCCCCTGAAGCGAGGGCCAGCAACGCCGATTTGTATAGCCCCTGAAAATCTATCGCGCAAATGTATTGGGCTGCACGCAACTTGCGAATCGCGGACGAGAGCCCGCCGGCTTGCTTGCGATCGAAGGCGATCACTTCGTTGAGGTCGGGATTGCCTTCGAGCAGTCGCTGCCAGCGCGCGTCGATTACCCAATCGATACGCGCTTCTGGAAACGAATCGCGCAGAGCGGAAGCGGCGGGGAGCGCGTGGACGACGTCACCGAGAGAGCTGAGGCGCACGAGGAGAAAGCGGTGGTGCGGGCGGCTGTCGAGTGATTTTTCGGGGCTGCGATCAGGCATCGCGCTCGCGGTGGATGCGCGCGATCACGTCGCGCGTGGAATGATCTTTGGGATCTCCGCAAATGGCGGTGCGAATGCCGAGAAGGATGGCGAGTTCGCGCTCGGGGACTGTGTCCACGGAGTAGTCGGTTCCTTTCGCGTGGACATCGGGCTGAAATTCGCGGAGTAGCGGATTGACGTCGAGTTCGTCGAAAATAATCACGTAGTCGACTGCAGCCAGCGCTGCGACGACCGTTGCGCGGGCTCGTTCAGTCATCACGGGGCGGCCGGGGCCTTTGCGCTGCTGGGTGCTTGAATCGGAATTGAGCGCGACGACGAGGATGTCGCCTTCGGCCTTCGCGCCCTGGAGATAGCGGATGTGGCCGACGTGAAGCAGATCGAAGACGCCGTTCGCGAAGACAATTTTCCGGTCGGAGCGCCGGTGTTCTTCGAGAACGGCGTGGAGGCCTTCGCGAGAGAGGATTTTTTCACGGGTGTCCATCGGAGTTAGTGGTGCGCGGTTGCCTCGTGGCGAAGAGTGGATTCAAGTTCGGAGCGGGTGACGGTGGCGGTGCGACGCTTCATTACCACGATGCCGCCCGCGTAGTTGGCGAGATGCGCTGCTTCAAAGTAGGAAGCGCCTGCGGCGACGGCGAGCGTGAATACTGCAATGACGGTGTCGCCCGCGCCTGTTACGTCAACGGGCGCATCGGAGCCGTAAATAGGAATGTGGCGGGCGTGCTGATTGCCGCGTGAACCATTCTCGAAAACTGCCATGCCGTCTTTGCCGCGCGTGACGACCAATGCTTCCGCGCCCAATTCGCGGAGGGCGCGTGCGCCGAGCTCGTCAAGGTGGCGTATGTCGTTGCCAATTTGCGTTTGATACGCGGCTTCGAGCTCTGGCTCGTTGGGAGTGGCAGCGGTGACGCCTGCGGCGGCGTAGTCGCGGAGGTGATAGCGCGAATCGAGCATGATTCGATTTGTGGCGAGCTTGCGGACGAGGGCGGGAGTGGCAGCGCCTAGGCCGTAATCGGAAACGAGGACCGCGTCGGATTGTTTCGCGAGGCGGCACGCTTTGTGTTCGACGGCTGATTGCAGGCTGGTGGATAGAGTGCCGGTGGGCTCGCGATCTACTCGAAGGACCTGCTGCTCGGTGGTGTGGGTCCAGCCGGCGAGGAAGCGAGTTTTAGTGGTTGTGAGCCAATTGCGGGTGGTGACGATGCCGGAGGTGGTGATGCGTTTTCGGCGAAAATGGTGGAGGATGGCGCGGCCGCCGGGATCGGTTCCGAGCACGCCGACGGGTAGGACGCGGGCGCCGAGGTCGGCAAGGTTGTTGACGGCATTGGCAGCGCCACCTGGATATGATTCGGTGCGGTGGTGACGCAGAATCAGCACTGGGGCTTCGCGCGAGACGCGTGAGATTTCGCAGGAGGCAAATTCATCGAGCACGAAATCGCCGACGACGCAGATGGTTTGTTTCGAAAAGGCGGAGACGATATCGAGCAGCCGCGTGAGATCTACAGCGGCGTCCAACGCGGGGCGGTTTGTGTCCTTCGTCGAATGCTTTGGTGTTTTTCGAGCCGGGCTCAAGGGATCTCCACCGTGAATAAACGCGAGATACGCGCCGAGCCGAAACGTATCACAGCGCGCTGGAGGGCAGCAAATCAGCTTCGGCACGGATAGTAGCGAGACGGTTCGAGACTATCGCGCTGAGCTGGATTTGCGGGACTCGATTGCGGCCATCATTGTGCGCCAGAAGTCCTGTTTACGTTCGACGCGCAACGATATCGCGCAGACCCATAAATTCATCGCCACCGAGTGGCACGGGCAATTGAATCTGTCTTTTTCCGTGCAGATAAGGCTGCCCGCCCCGACTGCTCGCGCCTCTGATTCGATTTCGCGGATGTCTCCGAGCGTGTAGCGATGATGATCCGGGAAAAACTTGTGGCCAACAATTCGAAATCCCCAGCCGCGTAAATCGGCGACGAACGCGGCGGGGTTGCCAATGCCGCAAAACGCGAAGAGGTCCTGTTCACGCGCATCGTGAGTGTCGAGGGGCGCGGAGCTTGGTGAATAGACAGAATCAAGTTCCGCTTGCGCGTAGAAAATAGGGCCGTTCGTTTCTCTCTGAACCGCTGCTTCCACAGCAGGTGAGTACGAACTGCGCGTGACGACAATGAGGCTCGCTCTCGCTAGAGCCGTCTTTGGCTCGCGCAGACGGCCGGCGGGAAGCAAGTGGCCGCCGCCGAACGGGTTCGTGGCATCGATCATCACGATATCGACCTCGCGGGCGAGTTGAAGATGTTGAAAACCGTCATCGAGGATGAACCAATTCACGCCGCGGTTTGCGAGTTCCTGCCCGCGCGCGAAGCGGTCTGCGCCCACGCCGAAGGCGACGCGGTCTCCGAGCCGCGCTTGCATTAACTGCACTTCATCGCTTGTCGACGTTGAGCCGGCTGGCTTCGCTTGGGCATTGGTATTGGTGGAGTCAGGCTTTGACGCCGGCTCGCCGCGGTAGCCTCGAGTGAGAATGCCAACACTCTTGCCCTCAGCAGCCAGCCGCTCGGCGAGCCAGATCACCATTGGCGTCTTTCCTGTGCCGCCTGTGGTGAGATTGCCTACGCTGATCACATTGCCCGGGAGATGCTGCGGCTTGAGGATGCCTGAGCGGTAGGCTCTGGACCTCAGGCGCGAAACGGCGCCGTATGGAACTGTCAGCGGCCAAAGAAGTGAGTCCTTCAGGTTCATGACGATTGAAAGGACCCGTTCAGTATTGAGGTTATTCGTTCGAGCGTGCGCTCCGTGGCGCCGCGATTTCGCACGGAAATCTCGTAAGCTGCACGTCCCATCCGTTCGCGAGTCGCATCGTCCTCGATCAACTGCACCCAGACCTTGCCCAGTTGAGTTCCACTAGAGACTTGAATTCCGGAGCGGGCCGCGAGGAAGGCTTCCGCCATTTCCTGGAAATTTTCCATCGAAGCGCCAAAAATCGGCGGCCGAGAGAACCAGGCAGGTTCGAGAATATTGTGACCACCCGCAGGCACGAGCGAACCACCGACGAACACGGCATCTGCGAGCGAGTAAATTGCCGCTAATTCGCCGATCGAATCGAGGAGCAGGACGTCGGCGTTCTCGCTGAGAGTCGAATTCAAGTCGAGATTACTTCGGCGCACCACCTCCCAGCCCCCAGCCGACACGATTTCCCCGGCAGCAGTAAAGCGATCAGGCTTGCGCGGAGCCAACACGAGCAAAGCGTGCCGCCACTGGCGCTGAACGATGTCATAGGCTGCGAGCACAGCCTCTTCCTCCTCCGCGACCACGCTTCCTGCCACCAGGACGGGCCAGCGTTCCTGCGTTGAAATCTGGTTCTTTAGCCAAATGACGAACGGGCTGGTCTCCGGAGGCGAACCGTCATACTTCAGGTTGCCCGTGACTTCGATGAGGGTTTCGGGAGCGCCCATCGCGGCGAGCCGATTGGCATCTTCGGGCGATTGGGCGAGGAATTGCGCGGCATCTTGCAGGGTGCGAGCAAAAAAATCACGGACGAGGAATTTCCATTGATTGAAGCGAGCGAAGGAGCGCTCAGAAATTCGCGCGTTGGCGAAAATCACAGGAATGGCCCGCCGCTGCGCCTCGTGAAGAAAATTTGGCCAGATTTCGGTTTCCATGATGATCACGAGAGCCGGCTGAATGGACTTTAACGCTTTTCGCACCGGGACGACCCAATCGAGCGGAAAATAAAAGATGCCATCGGCACATTGCAGGCGGGTGCGGGCCAAGCGCCGGCCGGTTTCAGTAGTCGTGGAAACAAATACTGCGCGGCCTGGAAATTGACGCTTCAAAGCCTCGACCAGCGGCTTCGACGCCAGCACTTCGCCGACCGACACGGCATGGATCCAGATCGCTCCGCTAGAATTCGCTGCCATGGAAGCCCTGGCTGCAATTTCGCGCGGAATAATTCCGAGGCGCTCTTGCAAAGCGCTGGCCGGTTCGCCACTTCGCCACCCTCTTAGCGCAAAATAGGGCGCGAGCAGTAGCATTCCGACAGCGGTTAAGATACGATACAATAAATACATTTCAGAGGCGGCAGCGCTGGCGCTCTCGTCCTTTCTTACTTGCGAGCCGGGTATTATAGTTGCATGCGTATGAGCCGCGCACAACTTCCCGCGCGATGAGTACATCTGAGCTTTTGAAAAGACAGGAATCCACGATGGAATGGAAGCTTCGGTTGCGGACATGTCGCAGCGGGTTCATCGAGTTTCGAGGCGGATCCACTCGCCTGGGGGTCGCCGTGCTTACGGCTGCTTTCCTTGTTCTTTGCGCAACTGCGTTCGGCCAGAGTGCCTCATCGTCTGCGGACGCAAAACCTGCCGCGCCTGCTCCGTTACCGCACGATCAGCACAGCGGCCTTACCGTGTCGGTCGATCCGTATACAGAAGCCGCGCGGACGAAAGACAAATTTGGGAAGGCAGATCCTCACGATGTAGGAGTTCTGCCCATTGAGGTATTTCTTCGCAACGATTCCGATCAGCCGATGCGCGTGAACTTGGAGACGGTTCAGCTAGAGGTTACGCTCAAAAATGGGGTGCGACAGGAAGTTGACTGGCTCAGGGCGGAAGAGGTGGCGCAACTGATAGCGCATCCTGCTGGTGCGGCCAACCCACAGCAAAAGCGTATACCCTTACCGCTACCAATTAAGATCGGTGACAAAAAGGCGGAAAAGCTAGCGGAGGTGCTGCGTCCGCTGTCGCTCGATGCTGACGTAATTCCGCCGAAAGCTACGATTCACGGATTCCTGTACTTTGATGTGAGCCACGAATTTGCAATCGTGAAAAGATCCAGCCTTTACGTGCCGGATGTCTCAATTGCGCCTTCGAACGAACCTCTTGTGTACTTTGAAGTGCCGCTTCGCAATGCCTCCCCCGAATAGATATTCATCCTTCATTCCGTCTGCGACTAACGGCTTCCTTTGTTGACGAAAAGTGGGATTCCTGCTACAAAAGTTGTTTTGGAGTTGTAGGTTTCTCGCGACCCTTAGACTCCCGCTCGTGGAGTCCTATTCCGGAGGAAGAATGTCGGCAGATGCAGGGGCATATTGTCTCACAGGTGTGAGCGCTCGGTTGAGCCGGGGAGTTTGGATGGAGGATTGGCGCGCGCGGATTGGCCGGGTCGCGAGGGCGTTCGGCAGCGGCGCCGCTCTTGTAATGCTAGGCGCATTTTCGGCGTTCGGGCAGGAGGAGGGAGCGGCTCCCGGTGGCGAAGCAAACCTGAAACTGCCTGATCTATCGCAAGTGAAATTTCTCGGCGTGGATGGTCATACGCTGCTTCTTTTCGGCATTGCGTTCTGCATATTTGGATTGATCTTCGGATTGACCATTTATACCCGGCTGAAGAATTTGCCGGTGCACCGAGCGATGCGCGAGATTTCTGAGCTGATTTATGAGACCTGCAAAACGTATCTGGTAACCCAGGGCAAGTTCCTGCTGCTTCTCGAGAGCTTCATTGCCGTGGTGATCGTGCTGTATTTCGGGCTGCTGCTGAAATACGAGGCGATGCGCGTGATCATCATTCTGCTTTTCAGTGTGGTGGGAATCGCGGGGAGCTACGGCGTGGCCTGGTTTGGAATTCGCGTGAACACGTTCGCCAACTCGCGTACTGCATTCGCAGGCTTGAGTGGCAAGCCGTATCCGATCTATCGGATTCCACTCGAAGCGGGCATGAGCATCGGGATGATGTTGATCAGCGTAGAACTGCTGATGATGCTGATTATTCTGCTTTTCATTCCGCGCGATTATGCCGGGCCTTGCTTCATCGGCTTCGCGATTGGTGAGTCTCTGGGCGCTGCAGCTCTGCGTATTGCGGGCGGCATTTTCACGAAGATTGCGGACATTGGCTCGGATTTGATGAAGATTGTTTTCAAGATCAAGGAAGACGATGCGCGCAATCCCGGTGTGATTGCGGATTGTACCGGTGACAACGCGGGAGACTCGGTCGGTCCTAGTGCTGACGGATTTGAGACTTACGGCGTGACCGGTGTGGCGCTGATTACGTTCATTCTGCTGGGCGTGAAAGATCCGGTGGTGCAGGTTCAGTTGCTTGTGTGGATCTTCGTGATGCGCATCGCGATGCTTGTGTCGAGCGCAGGCGCATATTTTATCAACAGCGCGATTGCCAAGGCGAAGTATGCCAATGCGGACAAGATGAATTTCGAGGCACCGCTGACATCGCTTGTATGGATTACTTCCGTGGTTTCCATCGCGCTTACGTACGTGATTTCTTACCTGATCGTGCCGATGCTCGGCGATGACAGCACGCAGTGGTGGAAGCTTGCGACGATTATTTCCTGCGGCACGCTGGCCGGTGCGGTGATTCCGGAGCTGGTGAAGGTTTTTACATCGACAGAATCTAGGCACGTGCGAGAAGTGGTCAGCTCGGCGGAAGAAGGTGGCGCATCGCTTGGAATTCTGTCGGGTTTTGTGGCCGGAAATTTTTCCGGATATTACCTGGGACTCGCGATGGTTGCGCTGATGAGCATTGCGTATTTTTTCAGCCAGATGGGGCTACACACGTTGATGATTGCCGAGCCGGTGTTTGCGTTTGGGTTGGTGGCGTTTGGTTTTCTTGGCATGGGGCCGGTGACGATTGCCGTGGACTCGTATGGCCCTGTGACGGACAACGCGCAGTCCGTTTATGAGCTTTCGCTGATCGAGCAAATTCCGGGAATCGAAGGCGAGCTCAAGAGGGATTTCAACATTGACGTACATTTCGAGCGCGCGAAGGAACTCTTGGAAGAAAACGATGGCGCCGGAAATACGTTCAAGGCGACAGCAAAGCCGGTGCTGATAGGCACGGCCGTTGTCGGTGCGACCACGATGATTTTCTCGATCATTATGGCGCTTACGAACGGCATTACGGTGAACGTCGACAAGCTGTCATTGCTCCACGCGCCTTTTTTCCTTGGGCTTATTACCGGCGGGGCGATGATTTACTGGTTTACGGGCGCTTCGACGCAAGCTGTGACGACTGGAGCCTATCGGGCGGTCGAGTTCATCAAGGCTAATATTCGGCTCGATGGAGTGGAGAAGGCGTCCGTTGAAGATAGCAAGAAGGTGGTAGCGATCTGCACGAAGTATGCACAGAAGGGCATGCTGAATATTTTCATTGCGGTGTTTTTTGCGACGCTCGCGTTCGCGTTTGTGGATCCGTTCTTTTTTGTTGGTTACCTGATTTCGATCGCGATTTTCGGTCTCTACCAGGCGATTTTCATGGCCAACGCTGGAGCGGCATGGGACAACGCGAAAAAAATCGTCGAGACGGAGATGAAGCAGAAAGGCACCGAACTGCATGCGGCAACCGTGGTAGGCGACACGGTCGGCGATCCATTCAAGGATACTTCGTCTGTGGCGTTGAATCCGGTGATTAAATTCACCACGCTTTTTGGACTGCTGGCTGTGGAACTGGCTGTCGAATTGACGGCGCAGAATGCGTTGCTCACGGAGATTCTCGCGGCCGCGTTCTTTATTGTCTCTTTTACGTTTGTTTATCGCTCGTTCTTCGGTATGCGGATTAAGGCGTAATACGGCGCTGAGCGCACCTGATGGCTGAGACTCAGCTTCCAGAACCTTGGCTGCGCGGAACTTTCGCTGGTACTCCCGCAGTGCAGAGAGCGGTGCTGCACGCGCTTGAGCTTGCCAAGGAAGACCTTGAAAAGTGGTGCGGCAATTTGAGTGACGCCGAGCTGAACGCTCGCCCCGGAAGTCTCGCGTCCGTAGCATTCCATATTCGCCATATTGCGCGCAGTATCGACCGCTTGCTCACATACGCGGAAGGCAAAGAACTGAGTGCGGCGCAGATGGACGCGCTTCGTTGCGAGCTTGATCCTGGTGCAGGGCGCGGTGAATTATTTGCGGAATTAGCGGGCGCGCTGGAGGAAGGCGCTTCGCGTGTGCGAGCTTTCGATGCGTGCCAGCTTGAAGAAACGCGCGCGGTGGGGAAAAAGCGATTGCCGACCACGGTCGGAAACATTCTGGTTCACATTGCCGAACACACACAGCGGCACGTCGGACAAGCTATCACTACGGCGAAAGTCGTCGTGGCATCTCGCAAATAATCACGGGCGACGGATGGATTAGCTATTCACGACTCCGAGGAACTGTTTCGGGTCGTTGGCGAATCCAGGAAAGACTGTTTTGAGGTTCTCGTCGCCCGTGTGCCTCGAGAGAATTTCGCCGAGGACGCTGCGGTAGTCGGTGGTAACCGCGAGATCGCGCCCATCGTGCAGTTGGCCTTCGCTGAGGCCTGGCCAGCGCGAATAGATCCGCCCACCTTTGATATCTCCGCCCATTACGAGCATGCAATTGGCATGGCCGTGGTCGGTGCCGCGATTGCCGTTTTCGCGAGCCGTGCGGCCGAATTCTGACATGCTGACGAAAACCACGTCGCTCATGCGGTCGCTCATGTCCTGGTGAAACGCCGCAATTCCCTTCCCCAGATCTCGCAGCAGGTTTGCGAGCTGGCCTTGGGCACCACCCTCGTTCACGTGATGGTCCCAGCCGCCGCTGTCGAGGAAGGCGACTTCGAGGCCGACGTCGGCTTTGAAGAGCTCGGCGACTTCCATCAGGCTTTGGCCGAAGCGATTCTTGGGATAGTCGGCGCCGTTTTCGGGCTGATATTTATCTGGATTGATTTTCTTGAGTTGATCGACCGCTTCGAATGTTTCGTGGCCGACACCGCGCAGGGCCTGATCGACTGTCTGCGCGTACATCGCTTCGAAGCCGCCTTCGACGGTTTGCTGCGGGCCGTACATTTTGAATAGCTTCAAATCTGGAATCGCGACTGCCGGGGCTGTTCCCTGTAACGTGCGCGGCAGGTAGGGGACAAATGCCACCGCTCGAAATGGAGTTGCTTTTTCGTCCGGCATCGATTGCATGGCACGGTTCAGCCAGCCGTCGTCGGTTGCCTTTCGGCCAGGCGTTCCAGATTCCATAAAATCCTGGGCGTCGAAGTGCGAGCGCGTGGGATCGGGCGAGCCTACTGCGTGCACGATGGCCAGTTCGCGTTTTTGATAGATTGGCATTAGCGGAGCGAGGCTTGGATGCAGGCCGAAGAACCCGTCCAAATCGATTACCATATCGGCGCTACCTTGGCGCGGCTCGGGAATCGCGATGGTCGGCCGCAGATTGTAATAGTTGCGCTCACCGAAGGGGATGACTACGTTGAGGCCGTCCATCGCGCCACGCTGAAATAGCACGACCATTTTCTTTTTGCTGGGCCCTGTGCTGGCTGCAACGGCACGCTGCAAGAAGGCCGGCAGGGCGGCCATTCCCAGCATTGCGAGACCGCCGTTCTTGATGAAATATCGCCGCGAAATGTTCATAACGCTTTCTCCTGGCCTTTAGCGCCGCTGAAACTCTGGCGCGCCTAGAACCAGACCTGCTATCAGTCCTTCGTTTACTTGCTTTACGGGATCGTCGAGGCGCGCTTGCAAAATCTGCGGGTCGCTCAGGCGCGATTCGAGGGTCTTCCTTGTTGAGTCGGCGATGTCGTTGGCCAGGAAAATCTGTATGGATTGCTCGAGCGCGGTGTTCGGGTCGGAGGATGAAGGCTGGCCCAGCAAGGTTTTCAGATCGACCGAGGTGCCAGCCATTTTGTCGCCCGCGAACGTCAGGGCAAAATTCAAGCGATTGAGCAATGCGCCGGTGTTGACCCAAGTTTCAGACTTATCTGAATAGCCCGTGGGCGGTTGACAGAGGAATAGCGGCTCGCCCATCCGGCCCACCCATTGCGCCAGTGGCAGCGAAACCGGCACGTCCGCGCCCAATGCGCGCGCTGTGCTGGCGACAAGTTCTAGGGGAGTCTTCACTTTGGCGCGATATGCATCCTTGGACCAGAATTCCCGCGAATAGATCATCGTTTTCAGGACGCTGCGGATGTCGCCTCCAGTAGCTTCGTAGTTTTTCGTCATGCGGTCGATTAGCGACTTCGGCGGATTATCAGAGACAAAATGGCGCGCGAGTTCAATGGAGATCGATCGCGCGGTGCTGGGATTGTTCGCCAGGAACTTCAGCGCTTCTTCGCCGTCCTTCTCTCCGTTGTAGTTGAAGGTGTGACCCATCACAACTTTCTTGCCCTGGGCGTGGATGCGCTCGTCAAAGAAGAATTCCGGGTCTTTGCGCGGCTCGTGGACGGTCCAGCCTGTGAGCGTCTCGGCCATCGCGATTACGTCTTCTTGCGTATAGCCGGCATCAACGCCCACGGTATGTAGTTCCATCACTTCGCGTCCGTAATTCTCGTTCAGACCGCGGTCTTCCTTTTTCTTTGGGGGAGCGCCGTTGCCACCGGGTACGGGAAGCCTTCCGGGAAATGTTCCGGGCGGTGGCGGCTGCGCTCCTGTGAAAATTCCTTGGTAGCGCTGGCGCCGTGCCTGCATTTCCGACTGCATGCGCTTGAAGGCAGCCGGGTCAGCGCTCATCCAGTTGTCGAGATAGAAAAGCATCGCGGGGCTCTTGGCCGTCGCGACGAGCAAGTCCTGAAACTTGCCCATCGTGCGTGGGCGAATTGTGTCGCGCACGTACGCGGTGACGAACCATTTGTCCGCACCCTTGTTCGCAAAGACGTTGAAATGGTTAAACCAGAAATCTTCCATCACGGCTTCGAGCTGCCTTTGGCTGTAGACTGCGCGGTCCACTTTCGCCATGGAGAGCTCGGCGACGATGCGATTTGGGCCCTGGATTTTCGCGAGTTGATCGTTGGCGCGGTCGAAATTTTCGTTGCCCGTCGGAAGCATCTGCGCAAGAGCGTCCTGGCGCTTTTGCTCCATTTTTCCCTTGTATTCGTCTTTCGTCACGCCCTCGCGCTTTACGACCTGCCCTGGCGGAGGAAATTCATCGAGCAGCTTCGCTGATGACTGATTCAACGTGGAATACTGATCGAGGCGCTGGTCGAGGGCCGCGTCATCGATGCGTTCAGGGTGCAACTGTTGGTCAATCCACTTCTCGAGGCCCATTTGACGGATTCGTTCGACGTCGCCGGGACGCGGGCCGTATCCAAGGCGGTTGAGCGCATGAAGAGTCGCTTGGTCTGCTGTAAGCTCGGTGATCGGCAACGATCCCTTGAATTTCTTGTCGAGTGGAATCGTCGTGGCCTTGGGTGATTTTTTTACCTTGTCGGCACTGGATTGCGGCGCAATCGCGGTGAGAATCATTACAGCAGCGAGACATAGGCTGCCAGCCGCCACGCTTTCCATGCGTGGACGCGGATGCCGCAATCGGTCAGGTGGTCGGCTTACCATCGTTAATCCAAGCGCCCCCGGAAGGACAGACCTCTCAGCTGAATTCACCTACTACGAACCCCGGTGGGGCGCAAAAGTTGCATTAAAAGTGGGTACTTAAGCCGATTATGTCGGCGCGTTGCGGCGCAGATAGCGAGTGAAGGCCCGCTTGTGGCGTAGGTTACAACTGGTGCGTACCGCTCCGCGGCGTTGCAGTAAATAGGCCGATTTTCTGATTTGAGTTAGGGTTATTGAGGCGTCAGCGGAAGGATGAATCAGTGAGGTGCCGAGCGGCACGAAAACCGTCGAGCGTCCACGAATCCTGTCCGATATCGTGGCGTAAGACGTAGTAGTTCCCGTCTTGCGCCCGAACTCGGAAGTAGGTCGCATCGGGCGAGTGCCACTGGCCGTCCAAATCCTGGACCTCGTATTCGTGTCCATGAAAAACGAATCGCAGGGGCCGCTCGTCGGAGCAATAGCCCGAATAACACTCGACTCGCATTTCACTCATCGCATTTCGCCTTGAGGGATCGGAATCGCTGCGTATCGATTGACGATCGCAGCAGGCGATTTCAAGTTGCGCGCTGCCATATCCTCAATCCCTTATGATGCACTTGGAGCGATTCTCTTGCCTCCGCGTTATACGCTGCCCCCACCAACACAACGATCGCGGTCAAGTACATCCATAGAAGCAAGCCAATCGCAGCGGCCAAGCCGCCGTAGACCGCGTCGTACGGCATCTTTCGCACGTAAAAGCCGAAAGAAATGTCGGCAGCCCACCAGAGCACCGTGGCTACCAGTGCGCCAGGCAGCACTTCCCTATAGCTTCGCTCTCCCGGGCGCCCGAAGCGATACATAACAACCAGGACGCACATAGCCAAGAGAAATACGATTGCCACATAGGCCGCGAAGCCAAGGGCATGAATGAGCGTGGATAGCCCGATGCGTTTGATAAGCCATCCGCGAGCCTGCTTGCCGAAGACCGTAAGGACCACTACGGCGAGAAATGGAGCGGACGTCAGGCTCAGCAAAATAGTAGAGCGAAGATAAAGCCTCCAAAACGAGAGGCGAAGAAGATCGCCTTCAATGAGGCGAAATCCCTCGATAAAACCGACCATCACCTGAGAGCCGGCAAGCAACGCGCCAGCCAGCCCGAGCGTTATCCACTTGAGCGGATGAAGGCCTCTACGAACGAAATATTGAACGACGATCTGATCGCTGCCGGGCGGCAGGATAGTTGTAAGCCTTTGGGGAATTTCGCGAACGGCATTGTGAAAATAGGCTGTGCTGCTCAGGACGCCGAGAAGAAAGAGCAACACAGGGAAAAAGGCGAGGAACATGTTGAAGGCGATGGCCTGGCTCAACGTGATGCAATCGGGGAAAATACGCCCCAAGCCGCGCAATGTGTTTTGCAGAATTCGCACACTCGTCCGCCCGCCGGATTATACGGGAAGCGGGAGACGGAGCGCTGTTTTTTAAAGGCTGAAATCCGGTTAAGCCGGATTCTTCCGGGCTCAACAGAATTGCCGCGCTGTTGCTTGCCGCGTTGCACACCACGGGGGTAAACTTGCTCTTCGAATTTCATTTTGGTTTTGTGAAGCACACTGGCGGGAGGTGCTGATGGCTCGACTCGTGCGCTGTGGACTCATTCAGACTCACTGCGAGTGGTCGCCAGAGAAATACGCGATTAAGGACATCAGCAAGAAGATGCTGGAGAAGACGGAGAAGCTGATCGAAGCCGCCGCCAAGAAGAAGACTCAAATTCTTTGCCTTCAGGAGCTTTTCAACGGCCCGTACTTTTGTGCCGAGCAGCAAATCCGATGGCACGAGCTCACCGAACCGATTCCCGACGGTCCAACTACCGAGCGGATGAAGAAGTTGGCCAAGAAACACGGGATGGTGATTGTTGTTCCGATTTACGAGCGCGAGATGACCGGATTCTTCTTCAACACCGCCGCCGTAATCGACGCGGACGGCAAATATCTGGGAAAATACCGCAAGCACCACATTCCGCAGGTTGCTCCGGGCTTCTGGGAGAAGTTTTATTTCACGCCGGGGAATACTGGATACGTTGTTTTCGATACGAAATTTGCACGGGTGGGCGTCTATATTTGCTATGACCGCCACTTCCCTGAGGGTGCGCGGATTCTAGGATTGAATGGCGCGGAGATCGTGTTTAACCCCTCGGCTACCGTTGCCGGCCTAAGTGAGTACCTTTGGGAGCTCGAACAGCCTGCGCATGCCGCGGCGAATGGTTATTTTGTGGGCGCAATCAACCGCGTGGGGAAAGAGGCGCCATGGAACATCGGTGAGTTCTACGGAAAAAGTTATTTCTGCAATCCGCGCGGCAAGATTATTGCGCAGGCAAGCCGCGACAAGGACGAGCTGCTCACCCACGACATTGACCTGGAGGAAATCGCACAGGTGCGCGCGACGTGGCAATTTTTTCGAGATCGCCGGCCGGAGTCGTATGGCGAGATTTCCCGCACGCAAGCGCAGGCGCGAGCAGATGCAGCCAATTGAGGAACGTTCCAGAGTTTTGCACCCGGAGAATGGACAAACTGAATGACGACCACGCCTAAGATGACTGAAACACGATCTGACGAAATCGTCCGCAAGCATAAAGAATTCATTTGGCCCGCGGTCACGAACTATTACCAGAAGCCGCTCGTTGCCGATCACGCTTCAATGCAATATCTCTGGGATATCGAAGGCAACAAGTACCTGGATTTTTTTGGCGGCATCGTGACCATCGGCGTGGGCCACTGCAATCCGAAGGTCACGTCGAAAATCAAAGAGCAAGTAGATAAACTCCAGCACACTTCTACTCTATTTCCCAACGAGCACATGGTTGCGCTGGCGGAAAAGCTGGCGCAGATCACTCCGGGGAAATTGCAGAAGAGCTTTTTTACCAGCTCCGGCACCGAGGCGAACGAAGCGGCACTTCTTCTTTCTCGCATGATTAGCCCAAGCTATGACATTGTTTCTTTGCGTCACGCCTATTCAGGCGGCTCGGCGCTGGCAAAGTCCGTCACGGCGCAGGCGCCCTGGCGCAAATCCGGTGTCATCAGCGTTGGCGTCTCGCACGCCGTGAATCCCTACTGCTACCGTTGTCCCCTGCACTTGAAGTATCCCGAGTGCGGCGTGGCTTGCGCGAATGACGTTGAAAGTACAATTCAGACCACGACGGGGGGTTCGATTGCGGCGTTCATCGCGGAACCGATTCAAGGCGTCGGCGGCTTCATCACGCCGCCATCGGAATATTTCAAGATCGTGTATCGCATTGTGAAAAATTATGGCGGGCTATTCATCGCCGACGAAGTGCAGACGGGATGGGGCCGTACGGGCAAGAAATGGTGGGGCATCGAGCAGTGGGAAGTGACGCCGGATATTATCACCTCTGCAAAAAGCATGGGGAATGGAGTGCCGGTTGGTTTAACAATCACCACCGCCGAGCTTGCCGATAAATTCCAGGGCCTCACGATTTCGACCTTTGGCGGGAATCCGGTCACGTCGGTGGCGGTTCGCGCGGTGATTGAAGTGATCGAGGAAGAGAATCTGCGGGAGAATACTTTTGTAGTGGGAGGCTATTTCCGCAAAAAGCTCGAGGAGCTGCAAGAAAAATATCCGCTGATTGGCGATGTGCGCGGAATGGGCATGATGCAAGCTCTCGAACTCGTGAAGGATCGCCAGACGAAGGAGCCCGCCGCGCAAGAGGCCACACAAGTGATGGAGGCGGCGCGCAAGAATGGACTTCTGATCGGCAAAGGGGGCCTGCTAGGCAACACCATTCGCATGGCTCCGCCGATGAACATTTCAAAAGCCGACGTGGATGAAGGTATCCGGCTGCTCGACAAAAGTTTCAGTGAAGTGCGCATATAATATTTCGTAGGATTATTTAAGGACAAGCGATCATGGCGACAGCGACAGAAATAACGACGCTTTGCAGGAACTACATCAACGGCGAATGGGTGGAGTCGAAATCGCCGAAAATTGTGGAGCGACGCAATCCGGCCAATCACGACGAAGTAGTTGCGCGCATTCCCCTTTCGACGCGACAAGAAATGAAGGAAGCAATCGCGGCGGCGAAAATGGCTTTTCCCGCCTGGCGGGATACGCCTGCGCCTGCGCGCGGGAAGATATTGTTCAAAGCCGTTCGGATCATGGAGGAACAGAAAGAAGAGCTGGCCCGGCTGCTCACGCGCGAAGAGGGCAAGGCGCTCAAGGATTCGCTTGGCGAGGTGCAGCGTTCCATAAACATCACCGAATTCATGGCTGGTGAAGCGCGCCGCTTGAATGGCGAAACGCTGCCGAGCGAATTGCCGAAGAATTTCTCGTATACGATTCGCCAGCCGCTCGGTGTGGTAGGCGTGATTACGCCATGGAATTTTCCGGTGGCGATTCCTGTGTGGAAAATTGCGCCAGCTCTTGTGTGCGGGAATACGGTCGTTTTCAAACCGGCGACATTGACGCCGCTTACCGCGATGAAAGTTGTGGAGATTTTCGAGCAGGCGGGACTTCCGCCCGGAGTGCTGAATCTCGTAATGGGCTCGGGGCGCGATACGGGCGATGAGCTGGTTCAGAATCCCCATGTACACGGGCTTTCGTTTACGGGTTCGAACGAAGTAGGCAGCCAACTCTATGCTACCGGCGCGCTTCAGCTCAAGAAGTGCCAGTGCGAGATGGGCGGGAAGAATCCCATCGTGGTTCTTTCGGACGCTGATCTGCACCTCGCGATGGAATCGACGCTGTTTGGTGCATTTGCTTCTACAGGGCAGCGTTGTACGGCTACGAGTCGCGTGGTGATCGAAGAAAAGGTTGCGGATCAGTTCGTGTCCATGCTGGTGGAGCGCGCCAAGAACTTCTCAGTGGGCGATGGTCTCGAGCCCGGCGTCGAAATGGGGCCATCGGTTGACGAATCGCAGATGAACACCGTTCTTCGTTACATCGAAATCGGGAAGAATGAAGGCGAGCTGCTTTGTGGCGGTGAGCGATTGAGAGGGCCAAAGTACGACAAGGGGTGGTTCGTCGCGCCTACTGTGTTTGATCATGTACAGCCGGAAAGCGCGATCGCGCAGGATGAAATCTTTGGGCCGGTGCTGAGCGTGATCCGCGTGAAGAGCTTTGACGAGGCTCTGGACGTGGCTAACTCCGTTCGATATGGACTGACGAGCGCCATTTACTCGACTGACTCGAACAAGATCTTCGAGTTCGTCGACAAGATTCAAACGGGTATGACCCACGTGAATTCGCCGACGGTCGGGGGCGAGGCACACGTTCCGTTTGGAGGCACCAAGGCGACAAGCGTTGGCCCGAAAGAAGTAGGCAACACCGCGCTCGATTTCTACACCGACCTCAAAATCGTGTATATCGATTACACGGGACGCAAACGCGAATCGAGCATCTACTGACCGGCGGGAAAGTGTGGCGCGCGCATAGTTTCGCTTGCCTGATCTTCTGTTTCGCGTTTTCTGCAGCTGCCAAAGATGACGGACGCATCCACTGGAAGCCGATCGATCGAGGGCAGGTGCACCTCGATGATAAACAACCGCTAAAGACAGCCGTCTACCAACCGGATAAATCACAAAAAAAGCCGAATCTCGTCCTAATACTTCTGGGGCATCGGTGGCTTGCGCTGGATATTAAAGCGAAGACGGTATATCAAGTCCTGCCGAGCGATCTACAAGCACAAGGGGCTGATTTCGAGAGCGGGGATCTCTTCACCAGCGACCGATTAGTTCCGACGAAGGATTGGATCGAGCGCGACGTCGGCCCTGCCGAACGGATCAAGCTAACGCTGAACGATTACGGACGCGAACTCGAGATAATGCTGCCACATCCGGCGGACCTTCGGGCTTTTTACTGACGATTCAGGCGTGCGGCGTGACGGGGCCCGCAGCGCCCGCCATCTTCTGTTTCCAGGACATCGGCGGCAGGCCGTTATCGATCTGCAGCATCGTGATGCAGCCTTCCACCGGACACACGAGCGCACACAAGTTACAACCGACGCATTCCTCTTCGATGATGCGGGGCACGTGAACTTCCATTCCGTTGGCGTTGTGCTTGCCGTTTCCATTTTTGGCGGATGCGCGTTCGATGCACTGGTGGGCGCCGTCTTCACAAGCGACGTAGCAGAGCTGGCAGCCGATGCAGAGGTTGGTGTGAATCTTGGCGACGATTTTGTAGTTGAGATCCAGATCGCCCCAATCCAACACGTTCGCCACGGCTCGGCCACGAAAATCGTCGATCGAGCGATAGCCGTGGTCGTCCATGTAGGCAGTCAGGCCATCGGCCATATCTTCGACGATGCGGAAACCGTAGTGCATTGCGGCAGTACAGACCTGAACGGTTGAGGCGCCCAGCGCTATGTGCTCTGCCGCGTCAATCCAGTTGCCGATCCCGCCGATTCCGACGATCGGAATCTTTACTTTCTTCGCGACGCTTGAAACGAGGTGCAGCGCGATCGGTTTTACCGCTGGGCCACAATATCCGCCGTGCGAGGACTTGCCTGCCACGTTCGGGGTCGGTGCGAACGTCTCAAGATTCACGCTCATAAGAGAATTAATCGTGTTGATCAGGCTCACGGCGTCGGCTCCTCCGCGTTGAGCGGCGAGCGCAATGTGCGTAATGTCTGTGACGTTGGGCGTTAATTTTGAAATCACCGGAGTCTTTGCTACTTCCTTGGCCCACGACGTAATCATCTCTGTGTATTCGGGGACCTGGCCGACGGCTGCGCCCATTCCGCGCTCGCTCATTCCGTGCGGGCAGCCGAAATTCAGTTCCAGCATGTCGGAACCTGCGTCTTCGGCGCGGCGGACGATGTCGTGCCATGTTTCACGCTTCGATTCGACCATCAGCGATGCAATCACAAGATGCTTGGGGTAGCGCTTTTTTACTTCCGCGATTTCGCGGAGGTTGACTTCGACAGGACGGTCGCTGATGAGTTCGATGTTGTTGAGGCCCATCATTTTTACGCCGTTCAAATCGATCGAGGCGTAGCGTGACGATGTGTTTTGAATGGGTTCGCCAATCGTCTTCCAAACGGCGCCGCCCCAACCGGCGTCGAATGCGCGCATCACCTGGTCGCCGGTGTTTGTGGGGGGCCCGGAAGCGAGCCAGAAGGGGTTCGGCGATTCAACGCCGCACAGTTTCACACGCAAATCAGCCATCTCTCACCTCGTAACCACTTGCGTCGAACGACTTACGTCCTTCACGCCGCGCCAGATCAGCCAGCCGACTACACTTAGCATACCGATCCAGCCGAGGAAGCGGACAGTTCCTGCGATCTGAACATCATGCTGCAACATGCCAAATTTGCCGAACAGATAGTTCCAATCGTGAATTACGTAATCGCCATCACCGATCGTTAAAAGCGGCAAATCTTGCGCCCGCGCGTCAGCCATGTACGTGGCGATCGGCAAAAACTGCTCAAAGAAGAAAAACATGCAGAAAGCAACTCCCTGCGCCTGCCGCTGGAATAGAAAGTAGATCGCCAACGCGATCGGCACACCGAGTTGCAGCAGGGTGCCACCCGCGATATTCAGAAATTCTCCGAAGAACCGAAACAGCAGATGCCCACCTTCGTGAATCGGAACAAAAACACCGTCCATCAATAGGAGAAAGCCGTTGCCTCGTGCCGCCTGATAAAGAAACAGAAAATAGAATCCTGACCAAGCCAACAAAGCCCAGCGCGGAATCGGATCCCAATCGTTTTCAAGAGCGTCCAGTAAGGGCAGGCGGTCGGTGAGGCTTTCGGGAAGCTGCACAGATGCTCAATTCTTGGCGCGCGGTGCGCCCAGCCATGCATCGATACTTTGTGCTGCTGCTTTGCCTTCCGCGACCGCGTCGACAACTTCTTTGCCCCCATTCGTGCAGTCGCCACCCGCGAAATAGTTTTGCGCGCCGGTGTGGTACTTATTGTTGATGACGATCGTTCCGTTGTCGCGGACTTCGATGCCCGCAATGGTGCGGAACAAATCGGTCACAGGTTTTTGGCCGATGGCGCGGACGACCATGTCCACCTCAATCCTAAACTCGCTGCCGGGAATCGGCACCACTTTCCCGCGCTCTCGTCCGTTTCCTTGCTCGAGCCGAGTCCGCAGGCATTCGATCCCTGTAACTTTGCCCTCTTCACCAATAATCCGAACCGGCTGGGTGTACCAGTGGAAGAGAACGCCATCAAGTTTTGCAAGGTCGTATTCGTAACTGAATGCCGGCATCTCCTTTTCGCCGCGTCGATAAATCAAGTGAACGGAATCTGAACCGAGCCGCTTTGCGGCAGTGACGACATCGATCGCTGTGTTCCCTGCCCCGATACAGGCAATCCGGCGGCCGACCGGCACTTCAGCGAACGAGCGCAGTTTGGTGGCTTCGATGAATTCCATCGCACCACAGACGCCGACCAGGTTTTCGCCGGGCAGAGCGAGATCCCACGTTTCGCCCAAGCCAACCCCGATAAAGATTGCGTTGTAATCCTTTTCGAGCTGGGCGAAAGGCAAGTCGTGGCCGATTTCGGCATTCTGTTGAAACTCGACGCCGAGCTTGCGTATCGGTTCTACCTCGCGAAGCGAATCGTCGGCCCGTAGCTTGTAAGCGGCAATTCCATACGTATTCAGGCCGCCAGGCACAGCATTGCGATCGAAGATGGTTACCTGGTAGCCGGCTTGTGCAAGTTCTGCGGCGCACGCAAGCGAGGCGGGACCGGCGCCAATGCAGGCAACGCGTTTCCCGTTGGGCGCTCCAGCATGGAACAGCTGAATCTTGCGATCGAGCACGTAATCAACGGCGTGCCGTTGTAAGCGGCCAATTTCGATGGGCTTCTGTCCTTTTTCATGCATTACGCAGGCGCCTTCGCACAACACTTCTGTAGGGCAGACGCGTCCGCAGCTTGCACCCAGAATATTCGCTTCCAGGATTACACGCGCCGACCCGCGCAAGTTACCGGTATAGATTTTCTTGATGAATGTGGGCACATCGATATGGGTAGGACACGCGTGAATGCAGGGCGCATCAAAGCAATAAAGGCACCGAGCCGACTCGATGGCAGCTTGGCTAGGCAGCATCGGAGGCACAAGCTCAGCAAAGTTCTTTTCGTATTGTTCGGCCGAAAGAGCCGGAGCTGATTCGCGTAGGTTCATAAAATTATTTCGTGAGAATATCAGATTTCGGAAAGAGGTCATTCTAGTGCCATTGGTGCAGGATGTCTCCATCTTCCTTCCTATTCTCGATGCTGACTAGTAAGGAGTGACCTCCTGGTAGCGCGACCGGAAATACGCCTCTCTGTGAGATGCCAATGGATCTGAAAGCGGTGTAAGCTACTCGCCCTGCAGGGAACACGAGGAGGCCACGGTCCATGCGCTTCGATACGGTGATTCGCAACGGTACGGTTGTTACTGCGACCGACACCTATGCGAGCGATGTGGGCGTTGTTGGTGGCCGAATCGTGGCGATCGCCAAAGATTTGCCAACGGAAAATGCGGGCAAAGTTATTGACGCCACCCATTGTTATGTGATGCCAGGCGGAATCGACGTCCACACACACCTTGACATGCCCTTCGGCGGCACAAAGAGCGCCGACGACTTCGAATCGGGCACGGTGGCCGCGGCACACGGCGGCACCACCACCCTGATCGACTTCGCAATTCAATACAAAGGGCAAACTCTTCATGAAGCTTTCGACACCTGGATGAAAAAGGCTGACGGCAAGGCTGTGATCGACTACGCGTTTCACTGCATCATCACGGATTTGCCCGACGCGCAACTGCAGGAAATGAAGACGCTCGTTCGTGAGGGTGTGCCCACCTTCAAGCTGTTTATGGCTTACCCCGGCGTGTTCATGCTTGACGATGCCTCGATCTTTCGCGCGATGTCTGCCGCTGCGGACTTCGGCGGCATGATCTGCATGCACGCAGAAAACGGTGGCGCAATCGATGTAATCGTGCAACGCGCGCTGGCCGAAGGAAAGCGAGCTCCGAAGTATCATGCGCTGACGCGCCCGACCACAGCCGAAGCAGAAGCAACGTCGCGTGCCATCGCGCTTGCGGAGATGGCGGGTGCGCCGGTTTACATCGTGCATTTATCATGTAATGAGGCACTCGAGAAAGTCCGCGAGGCGCGCGATCGCGGATTGAGAGCCTACGCGGAAACATGCCCACAATATCTTTTTCTTTCACTCGAAAATATGGACGCTCCAGGATTCGAGGGCGCGAAATACGTGTTTACTCCACCTCTCCGCGAAAAGTGGCACCAGGAAAAGCTGTGGCAGGGGCTCGCGCAGGACGACCTGCAGGTGGTCTCAACCGATCATTGCCCATTTTGCTTCAAGGAACAGAAGGAACTGGGGAAAGATGATTTCACGAAGATTCCGAACGGCGGTCCTGGGATCGAGCACAGGCTGAGCCTGGTCTACAGCGGCGGCGTCCACGGGAATCGTTTTTCGCCGAATCGCTTCGTGCAGCTCGTTTCGACCGCGCCTGCAAAGCTCTTTGGTCTCTATCCTCGCAAGGGCACGATTGCAATTGGTTCAGACGCAGACCTCGTCGTGTTTGACCCAAACGCGGAGCATGTAATCAGCGCGAAGACTCACCATATGCGCGTGGACTACTCGATGTTCGAAGGCATCCGGGTAAAAGGCACGCCGAAAGTCGTGTTGTCCCGCGGTCGTACACTCATCGAGAACGGCAAATTCGTTGGAAAGGCCGGCGCTGGCGAATTCATCAAACGAGAAAATCCGGCGAGAATTTAGTCCGTTGGATTACTGGCACTTAAGGCCGCGAAACACCTGAGACCCACGGGATTCCAACCAGCCCTCCCTTAACTTGCACTTCAACGACATCGCTGGTTGCGAAGCGGTCAAAATCGCTTGGGTCTACAGGGACGCGCTCGAAGCGCCGGTCTTCACGCCAGGAATTAACGATGAGTCTGCGGCTTGGAACAGGGCCGCGCATCGCGAACTTGCCTACGACTCGCGCAGTTTGGATCTGTGGCGGTGAGTGGTCAAGCGCACCATTTGCTAAAAGCAACAGTGCAAGCAACCAGGGAATCGGAATCAGCCCATAGTAGATCCGTTTTAAGGCCTCGACCTCCGCGTGCCGAAGAGCGCGTCGCTCCACCCAAATCGCCACTCCGAGCGTCAAAAAAAAGAGCACACCGATGAAAATAAGGATCCCATCGAGATCGAGGGCAGGATAGCGTCCGCTCGCCGCAACGAATGCTATCGCACCGAGCAGAAAAAGCGCGGTGCGATTCAATAATTTGCTGCGCAGCGAAAATTCAGCAGCCGCAGAGCCTAGTCCACAAGCTTCACAGACATCCGCGTTCCGGTCCGCTCCACAGTTCAAACACCGCGTCATGTTTATGTCCGCGCTGGCTCCAACAATAATTCATGCTAAGCGGTGCCTTATGAACTGTCAATTCGGGCACACGCCTGCCCGCTGAAATTAGACACCGGAAATCAAGGTGACGGCTGACGTATAATCGGCCAATGACGCTCCGGCAATTTTTTCTAAAGCAAAAGGAAGCCATACGGGCTCGTAGCCGGGACGTATTTGGCATGATTCGTCCCGCGGGTATGGCATGGAAGCCCGAAAACGGGGCACTCAGTATAGGGGAATTGCTGCGGCATTTGTGGGTGTCTGAAGAGGGCGTTCGGCGATGTGCGATTGAAGGTGATTTCGCATATTACGAGATTCGCGTTCCGAAAGGATTGCACGCTGTGATGGGCTCTCCCGGCTCGCTTGAAGACGAGTTGAAGAACCTCGAGCGAGTCCATGCGGAAACCGTGAAGGCTGTGGCAGGTTTGCCCGAATCTTCTTTTGACGAGGAACGAGCCCATGCCGAGCTTGGTTTTCGCAGGAAGGTTGCCGTGATTCTATTCGGGATCAACGAGCACGAGATACATCATCGTGCTCAACTGATGACCTATTTGAGAATGCTTGGAACGCCTGTCGGGCTGAATCTCGCTAAGAAGTAGGGCCCCCGGACAGGGTTATTTGACTTGGCGGACACTCGCTGGTTGAACATCGTTGCAAGCCATTACTTCGTCGCGCCCATTAGTGATTAACCCGCAATCGATGTCTCGGGCACTTCGAATTGCTTCCTCCGCGGTGGAACCGCGCGCGGTGGCGCAGTGGGAGCGGTCTTTAAAGTTTACACAGACTTCGTATTCCTTTAGTGTTTGCTGCAAAGTGGAATACAGGAGCACGCCAAAGAAGGCGATACCGCCAAGCACCACGATCCAGCGCATCTGTCTTGATTTTTTAGCCATGGAGTTTCCGTGCATCCTGCTGCGCGCGACTAGTCTAGATTATCCCGCTCCCCTGTCGATCGCCGGTTTAATTCTCCTTGGATGTACTTCTTCAGATGTGGCGCCAAGGGCTCGTGCTTTGCAATTTCCTTTAGATCACGGATCGTAAGATTTGGGAGCATCGCCAATACAACAGGCACCGGTGTGTGAACGTTGCGCATCAATCCAAGCCGTACATTGTACTGGCAAGACCATTTTGAGTGCTGCGCAATCGCGGTCACTACCCGCTCGGGCACGTCCGGCTTCGCAAGTATCTTCAATACCTGGCTTTCGGTAAGAAAGCCATTGCCGAGGGCCAACTTGATTGCCTGTGGATGTCCTTCCGCCAACACGGCCCCTGCAATTCTTGATGGCCCGCGCCGCGCCAAAGTCAATTTCTCTCCCACCGGCAGATGGGGGATCCGCGTGAGAATAATGCCTTCGGCCGCTCGACGGATGTCTGCCGGAGCAGATGGCTGCAAACTGACGCTTACCAAATCGAAGAGAAATAGCTGGCGCAGGAGCGCCAGTGCAATGCGTCTGGGAGTGCGGGGATGCCTCGCAAGGCACAGGCGAACGCGCTCGCTCGAATTCCATTTGCCAGCATCGGCAACAGCGGATACGAGTTTTGAAGAGAGATCTAATCGCTCAAGCAAGCCAATAACATCAGGCTCGTCGAAATTCGGATTCTCGAGTAGTGCAAGTAGAGTCGCCTCATTCGCGTCGTGAACCAGAACTCTGATTTCTTCGGCACTGGCTGACCGCGCGTGCTGCGCGGTCAGGGCGGCGTCATCCGGCATGGGCCTTGCGTCGCCCTGAGCGGATCGCCAGCTGAGCCGCAGCTTCCGCGGGTTTCATGGCAAGCGAAATTAACTTCGCGCGGGGAGCTATGCGGTTCAGACCTTTATCAATCGCGGCATCAAAAAATCTACTGCGACCCACGGCACCGCCAGCTTTTGCGATTGGAACCTCACGATCATTCAAGTTCAAGCGAGAAAGTACGCTGCCCACAAGCTCCGTGAGAGACTCGGCCGCGTTGGATAGAATGGCCTCGCAGACCGGATCCCCCTTGTCTCCTAACTCGGCGACGAGGGGAAAAATCCTAGGGAATACATCGTCCGGGTTTTTGACAACCCAATCTAAGACCCGGTTCCATTCCGAGCATCCCAGCCACTTCAGGACGCGTTCAGAAAGCGCCGTTTCGGGGCCACGATGTTCCTCCGCGCGGACCACAGCAGCAAGCGCCCGCCTGCCGATATCAAACGCGCTCCCTTCGTCGCTGAACCAGGGACCACGTCCGCCGGCGCGCGCCGTAATCCCGGTGGAGTCGCGGCCGTATGCAGCGGAGCCAGTGCTGATTATCAGCACGAGTCCTTCGCCGTCGCGTACCGCGGCTTGCAGGGTGATGGCCAAATCTGTCGTTACTGTTACCGCCGCCTCGGGAAACGCATTCTCGAGGAAGGTACCAATCCGCCTTGCAACCACATCTCTGCCTGCTCCGCCGATGCCGGCGTAAATGCCGCGAATATCTCCGGCTTTGATGTGCTGGTGCTCGAGCACCACATCGGCCGCGTCGCTAAGGGTGAACCACGCCTTCGCGTAGCCCGCCCGAATCGGATTCGATGGGCCCGCTGTTGAACGGGCGAGAGTTTTACCGGAACCATCGACCAGTACGCAATCCGTTTTTGTCCCGCCGCCGTCAAGCCCCAGAAAGTATTCTGCGTTTGTGTGTTTTTCTTCGGACATTCATCCTCGCTGTGCTTGACAGGCTTCGAAGACGGCAGTTAGCATCGCGCGACCCGACGGCCTTCATGCGAAACGGGCGCGATGCAAATCAGCCCAATCGATCTCGCTATCCTCGTTCTCTACCTTGCAGGTATCACGCTTTTCGGCGTGTATTTCCGGCGCGGTCAAAACAATCTTCGCGACTACTTCCTTGGCGGCCGCACGGCTCCTTGGTGGGCGATCGCATGCTCCATCGTCGCCACCGAGACCTCGACACTCACAATTATCAGCACTCCCGGCATTGCTTACGGCGGAAACCTTGGATTCTTGCAAATTGTGTTGGGCTATCTTGTCGCGCGCGCGATTCTGTGTGTTGTACTGATCCCGGAGTATTTCCAAGGCGAATTCTACACGGCTTACCAGCTTCTCGAGAAGAGATTTGGGACGCGAATGCGGTCGGCGGCAGCGGTGGTGTTCCTGCTCACTCGCGCGCTTGCGGAGGGCGTTCGAATATCGGCCGTCGGAAAAGTTGTGAGCGTAGCGTTCGGGACGGGCGGACGGATCTCAATCTTGATTATCGCGGTGCTCACTTTGTTCTATACGTTTGAAGGAGGGATGCGAGCCGTGATCTGGACTGACGTGATCCAGTTCGCGCTCTATCTTACGGGCTCGGTGGCCGCATTTTTTCTACTGCTTCACAAGATTCCAGGTGGCTGGATGGAGGTAACCCGGGTCGCAGCTACGGCGGGCGGCAAGCTCACGATTTTTGACTTCGCGTTTAGTCTCACAAAGAGCTACACGTTCTGGGCCGGCATTCTCGGCGGTACATTTCTCACGATGGCGAGTCACGGGACAGATCAAACACTCGTCCAGCGATTGCTGGCGGCGCGGAATGAGAAGGACAGCAAGACCGCGTTGCTCGCCAGCGGCGTGATCGTATTCGCGCAATTTTCTCTGTTCCTTCTGCTGGGGGTGATGCTGTTCGTGTTTGCTCAACACGGAGCGCTGCAGAATCTCAGCAATGATCCCGACCGCCTTTACCCTCAATTCGTCGTTCACCACATGCCTGTAGGGCTTACAGGGCTGGTTCTGGCGTCAATCTTTGCCATCGCGATGTCAAACGCCAGTGGCTCGTTGAACTCGTTGGCTTCCTCCAGCATCATAGACCTCGGAAAACGGCGAGCCGACCAAGGAACACAGCCGCTGGGGCGCTCGCGGATCATGACGATTGTCTGGGGCATGATTCTCGCGCTACTCGGACTAATTCATTGGGGGCCAGTTTTGGTTGCCGGTCTCACAATTACTTCGATTACATACGGGGCTATGCTCGGCGTATTTTTGCTCGGCACGTGGAACCGGCGTGCAAATGAAACTGGAGCACTGGCGGGCTTCGCAGTCGGGTTGGTGTCCATGCTCTGCATTGCACGGTTTACGACGCTTGCGTGGACTTGGTACGTTTTCGTCGGCACTATCATTACGTACTTCGTGGGTGGCCTTGCAAGTATCGCCGCCGACGGGACGACACGGCCCGCGTTGAACTCGCCATCGGGCTAGGCATCACTTTCTGCGAAAATATTCTACCGACCAACGGAGAAAATATCGCCATTTCTGCCGAAACGAAGCCGACTCAGCGCCTCGAATTAATTCGCGGTCTCGGCGCTTGGGCTGCCGCCGCGATTGTCGTTGGCACGATGATCGGCACTGGAATATTCCTCAAGCCGGCGGAGATGGCCCGCGAGGCCGGTTCAAGCGCAGTCGTGTTTGCGGCGTGGATCGTCGGCGGAGTGTTATCGATGTTTGGCGCACTTAGTTTCGCCGAACTCGGAGCGGAAATACCAGAAGCCGGCGGCGAGTACGCATATCTGCGGCGCGGATTTGGCCCCGTGTGGGGATTTCTATTCGGATGGACGCATTCAATCGTCGGCCGTCCGTCATCCACCGCCTCAATTGCGGCAGGCTTGATGCGATTTGTCGGTTTTTTGTTTCCGGCTATCGCTGCACCGATTTATACGCTCCACATACAATTGCCTTTTTTTACAGGGCATCATTCTGAGTTTGCGTTTACCTGGGCACAACCGCTTGCCGTTCTCGCCCTCATCCTGCTGACGTTCATTAACTATCTCGGGGTACGGCTCGGCGGACAGGTCCAGATCGGACTGACGATCATCAAAATCACCTCGGTGGTCGCGATTATTGGCTTCGGGTTCTTTCTTTCGCACGGGCGTGCGGAGAATTTTCAACCGATTTGGCCGACCTCGCTATCCTGGGGCACGGCGACAGGCTTTCTGGCCGCGCTCGCCGCGGCGCTGTGGGTGTTTGATGGCTGGGAAGACCTGAACCTGGTTGGCTCGGAAATCAGGGAGCCCGGTCGAAACATTCCTCGCGCGCTGATTGGCGGCGTTGCGTTTGTAATTGTTCTCTTTAGTGTTTTCAGCGCGGTCTGCTTCTACGCACTTCCGTTCGATGTCGTTGCAGCGTCCCAGCACGTCGCATCGGATGTCGTGGCAAGCTTCGCGGGCCGCGGCGCGGCAGTGTGGGTCACTCTTGCGATGGTGATTTCGGCACTGGGCACTCTGAACTCATCCGTCCTCAGCGGCGCTCGTGTCGACTACGCTATGGCGCGAGACGGAATCTTTTTTCGGTTCGCGGGATCGATCCACCCTAAATTTCGAACTCCTGGCAACGCGCTGATTTTCCAGTGCTGTCTTGCAAGCGTAATGGCTTTGACGGGAACATTCGAAGATCTCACTTCCCTCTTCATTTTTGCCGGATGGATTTTCTACGGTTTGGCGGTTGTCGCGCTGTTCCGCTTGCGCCGCTCGGAACCTAATATGCCGCGGCCCTACAGGACTTGGGGCTATCCGGTGGTTCCGTTGATTTTTGTGATCGGCGCAATGGCACTGACCGTTAGTATTTGGATTCAGCGACCCGTGCGTTCGTCAATCGGCCTGGCTTTGATGTGCGCCGGTCTGATTTTTTATCGGTATTGGAGCACACGGACGACTGAATAGAGGCCCACTGAAGAGCGCTAAAGATTCTTAAGCGCTTCGCCGGGAACATTCAGGGGCACGACCTGAGGATGAAAAAGGTGCGCGAGGAGTTCAACTCCATCTGCGAGCCGTGGGCCTGGGCGCGAAAAATAACTATTAGCGTCAACCGCAAAAACCCGCTTGTCGCGTATCGCCGGCAGATTCTTCCAACTAGTGGGCAGCTCCTGGAAGTTGAATTCATCTCCCGCGCGCCGCGAGCTGTATCCGCACGGCATCACGACAATGACCTCCGCAGCGGTGTCTGCGATTTGCTCCGCCGTCGTGCGAAACGACGGCTCGCCGGCACATCCTAATACGTCCTCGCCTCCAGCCTTCACGACCATTTCTGGAACCCAATGGCCGGCGATGTAAAACGGATCCATCCATTCGAGACAGAGGACGCGAGGCCTGGGAGCGCCCGCAACTTTCATCTCGATTGCTGCAACCCTTTGCGCGAGAGTAATTGCCAACCCCTGAGCATCTCGCCGACGGCCGGTCGCCTCGCCGATTTTGCGAATGTCTTCCCACACATCGGCAAGCGAGTGGGGCGTTAGAGAAAGGATTTTGGGTCTCTTCGAAAAACGAGTAAGTGCTGTAGCCAGATCCTCTGGCGAAGCCGCACATACGTGACAGAGGTCCTGCGCAATAATGAGGTCAGGAGCGAGTGATGCAAGCAGCTCCGCGTCCACTGCGTAGATGCTCTCGCCGCGTGAAACAAGCTCCGCCACTTGTCGATCGATTGCCGCGGGGGATGCTCGAGGATCGACTCGTGGGCGGATCAACGGCGGCTTCTTCGCCGCCTCGGGCGGATAGTCACATTCATGCGTCACCCCGACAACGGAATCACCGAGGCCGAGCGCGTAAAGAATTTCTGTCGCTGACGGCAGGAGTGAACAAATCCGCACGGTTCAATGGTACAGGAGATACTTCTCACGCATCGGTCGAAATTTATCGAGATCAGCAGCCAATCCGACTTCGATTTCCTTCGGGTCCTCGCCGCGCGCGAGTCTATCAACCGTGGATTGCGAACCAAGAAGCTCAATCATTTTCTCTACATGGAACTGCGAGGGATACAAGCTGTGAAGGATCGAGGCGATCTGAAGACCAGCCGCAATCGGTCGAAACGTAGTGCGATCCTGCACATCGATCGAGATTCCTTTGCACAGTACCCCACTGTATAAACCACTCGCTGGAGTAAATTCTGCGGCCGCGAATCGTACTCCGTTCAGCTGGCGGCGATTCAACTCGGTTAATAACGCAGTTGAATCAATCCAGGGCGCACCAACCAACTCGAACGGAGTTGGTGTGCCTCGCCCTACAGAAATGCCTGCTGCTTGCAAGATTTCGACGCCCGGGTATAGGAAATTCTCACGCAAGGTGCGCAGCGCCGGCGAGGGTGCGATCCAGGCAAGTCCCGTCACGTCATAGAAATCGCGCCGGTGCCAATCCTGCATTGCAACCACGTGAAGGTCAGCGCTGATTTTATTTTCGGAATTGAACATCTGCGCCAGCTCACCCATTGTCATCGCATACCGCACAGGCATCGGAAAGTAGCCGACAAAGGAAACTCGGTCACGATCAAGCACCGGACCCTCAATAATTTCACCGCCCAGCGGGTTCGGCCGATCGAGTACGACGAATGCGATGTGCTGTTGGGCCGCCGCCTCCATTGAGTACGCCATCGTCGTAATATATGTGTAGAAACGCACGCCAGCGTCTTGAATGTCAAATACGAGCGTGTCGATGCCGCGAAGCATCTCGCTTGTGGGCCGGCGTGTGGCGCCGTACAGGCTATAGATCGGCAGTCCCGTGGGGGCATCGGCTTGATTGGAAACCGACGCGTCTGCCACGCCAGCGATCCCATGTTCGGGGCTAAAAATGGCTATCAGATTCACTCCCTCAGCGCGCGCGAGAAGATCAATCGTCCGGTGGCCGTACGAATCAAGCCCAGTCTGGTTGGTGATCAATCCTATTCGCTTGCCTCGCAGTAGTGCGAATTTCTCCGCTTCCAGCACATCGATGCCTGTCTTGGTATGATCAGTGGTTTTGTTGTCATCGCTGCCGAAGGCTTGAGAAGGGGTGGAAATGTTTTTCTCGGAACTCAGCGCAAAAATAAAAAGCGCTCCGGCTATTAGCGGGAGAAATGAGAGTAAACGAAAACGAAACATCTGCTGGGAGGCTCGGTTGTGCCGCATGAAACCGTGTGCTATATACAGCCGCGGGATGCAGTCGTCAACATGGAACGCCCGAAGACCTTCGTTCCGGATACTCGGGCCCTCCTCGATAGCGCTGCTCCTTCTCATGACACCTTCCGCCCGCTCCCAAAAGCCCTTGCCAAAGAAGACTCGCGCCTCAAATGGCAGTTCAGTGTGGGTCGAATCCACATTGAGGAAAATGACCGTCCGCGAAAAACTCGGCCAGATGCTGATGCCTTACTATTTCGGCGTTTTTGAGTCCACGGAAAGCCCGGCATACAAGGATTTGCTTCATCAGGTGGAGGACAATCACGTTGGAGGGCTCATCCTCGGCACCATTCGCGGCCCACTGGGAATTGAACGCAGCCAGGTGTATCCCACAGCCGTGATTACGAATGCTCTCCAGGCTCATTCCAAAGTACCGCTTCTGATCGGCGCCGATTTTGAGAGCGGCACCGGCATGCGCCTCGATGAGGGAACGAACTTCCCCTCCGCGATGGCAATCGGCGCCACAGACGACCCGCAACTCGCCTACACAGCCGGTAAGGACACCGCGCTTGAGGCCCGCGCCGCCGGAATTCACTGGATCTTCGCTCCCGATGCCGATGTTAACGACAATCCCGGGAATCCGATCATCAACATCCGCGCGTTTGGAGAGGATCCACGAGAAGTGGCTGATTTCGCCACGCAATTCATTCGTGGGATCGAAGAAAATGGCGCGCTTGCGACTGCTAAGCATTTCCCCGGTCACGGCGATGTGACCACCGACTCACATCTTTCGCTGCCAGTGGTTCCGGATGACCGTAAGGAACTCGAAACCAACGAGCTCGTTCCCTTCCGCGCTGCAATTTCTGCTGGCGTTAGCTCGATCATGCCTGGACATCTAGCAGTACGCGCGCTCGAACCGGACGCCACTGTTCCGGCGTCCCTTTCGCGCAACATCCTAACGGGCCTTCTGCGTGATGAAATGAAATTTCGCGGGCTCATCGTTACCGACGCAATGGACATGGGCGGCGTGACGTCGATGTACCCTCCGGACGAAGCTGCGGTGCGTGCAGTCGAAGCTGGAGCAGATATCGTCCTTCAGCCTCCAGTGCCGGACGCCGCCTTGGCGGGTCTTGAAAGCGCAGTCAAATCGGGAAGGCTTTCAGAAAAACGAATCGATGAGTCGGTCAGGCGAATTCTTCAAGCAAAGGCGCGACTCGGACTCGATAAGAATCGCCTTGTTGATATCTCACAACTGAATCAGAAATTCGGGCTGCCGAAATTTGCTGATGACGCGCAGGCCATTGCGGATCGCGGCGTCACTCTTCTGCGCAATTCCGAGAATCTCGTGCCACTGAATGCTGCGCGACCGCTACGTGTCTTGCTTGTCTCACTCTCTGCCGATCCAGATGCGTATCCCAGCGCGACACTCGAGAGCGAAATTCGCTGGCGAGTGGATGCGCTCAAGTCTCTTCGCGCCGATACGCAATTTGTCAATGTCAGCACGCTGAAGCCGCCGCCGGTTGATTCCTATGATATTGCGATCGTCGCACTGTTTGTTCGCGTCGCCGATCGCAAGGGCAATGTCGGCTTCCCGGACGATCAACGGGCCTTCGTCAATCAAATGCTCGCGAGCGGAAAGCCATGTGTCGTGCTTGCTTTCGGCAGCCCTTATTTGATTTCGAGTTTTCCTGGCGCAAAAAGCTGGATCGGCGAATTCTCGACGAACGATGTGTCGCAACGCTCTGCCGTTCGCGCACTATTCGGCCAAACCGCGATCAAGGGCCGGATTCCGGTAACTGTTCCAGACACTGCGAAGCGCGGCGACGGAATGCAGGTGGCAGCGAATCCGATGACCCTGGAAGCGGCTCCCCAGGCGCTCTCGAATCGTCTTGCGCCAGCTTATACGCTGCTTGAGCGGGCCGTGGCCGATGGGGCCTTCCCGGGCGGAGCTCTGGCGGTGGGTCTGGAAAACAAGCTCGTCGTACATCCATTCGGAAAATTTACACGCGATGCGAAGGCCGCACCGGTCAGGGCGGATACGATTTACGATCTGGCATCGCTTACTAAGCCGATCGTCACGACGACATGCGTGATGATCCTCGTGCAACAGAAACGGCTCGATCTTGATGCGCCGCTCTCGCGGCTACTGCCTGAATGGAGCGCTGCCGCAAAAAATGATCCAAATCCTGCGTGGCGCGCTCGCGTCACCCCGCGCATGCTCCTGCTTCATGACTCCGGCCTTCCGGCGCACCGTGATTTCTATAAGAACGCCAAAGGACATGACCGCGTCCTCGCGCTGGTCATGGCTGAACCACTCGTTCATGAGCCCGGCAAGCAAATCGAGTATTCCGATCTTGGATTCATCCTGCTCGGCGAAATCGTCCAGCGCCTCACGGGTGAATCGCTCGCAGAATTCGCGCGAAAGGAAATCTTCTCGCCACTCGGAATGAAAGCTTCTCTGTTCAATCCGCCGCGTGCGCTTCGCGCCAGCATTCCTCCCACCGAGGATGACCTGAGCTATCGCAAGCGCCTGATTCAAGGCGAAGTTCACGATCAGAATGCCTGGGCCATGGGCGGAATCGCCGGCGACGCGGGTTTGTTTTCAACGGCCGGAGACGTCGCCGTCTTCGCGCAGATGATTTTGAATGGGGGTATCTACGCGCATCACCGCATCGTATCGCGCGCGACGATCTCCGAATTCACCGCCCACCAGACGATTGGCAACTCCGCGCGCACGCTCGGCTGGGATGTGGCGCTTGTTCCCGCCGCGACCGGTCGCTTTTTCTCAGCGCGGGCTTTCGGCCACTATGGATTTACCGGCACGTCCCTGTGGATAGATCCCGAACGCAATCTCTTCATCATCCTGCTAACGAATCGCGTCAACCCATCCGTGGACAACATCAAGATTCGGCGGGTGCGCCCCGCGCTGCACGACGCGATTTTTGAGGCTTTGGGCTTAACTTCAGCGCCATCAGCCGTTCAATAGCTTCCTTGCATCATCACGCAACTCATCCCGTGTCAACCTCACCGCATCCAAGTGTATCGGTATACTGTATGTTCGTATCGAGGCATAGGGTTGAGGCTAGCTAGCACCGAACAGAGAAATCCTCGCTCGCGAGGGCTCGATAAAAAATCGACGCTCGAGATTCTGCGCACAATCAATCGTGAGGACGAACACGTGGCAATTGCTGTTCGTCGCCAGTTGCGGCAAATCGCTCGCGCGGTTGACGCCATCGTGCTCAGCCTTAGGAACGGCGGCAAGCTTTTCTACGTGGGGGCGGGCACGAGCGGCCGATTGGCAGCTCTGGATGCAGCAGAGTGCCCTCCGACGTTTGGCACGCGGGCCGAGTCGGTTCAGGCGCTGATTGCCGGCGGGGCAAGAACGATGCGCGGGGCAAACGAAGCAGCCGAGGACTCGGCTACAAGTGGCGCACGCGATCTCTCGGCTGCGGGTGTCTCGCATCGGGACGTTGTTGTCGGACTTGCCGCAAGCGGCACGACGCCTTATGTTCTCGGCGCGATCGAGTTCGCACGGCAGCGTGGAAGCGTCACGATCGGGGTCACGTCGAACCCGCGGTCGCCGCTAGCTCGAAAGGCAAAAATCGTGATCGCCCCAGAGACGGGTCCGGAGGTAATCGCCGGTTCGACGCGCCTGAAGGCTGGCACCGCCCAGAAAATGGTGCTGAACTTGCTCTCAACAACTGCGATGGTGCGCCTGGGTCGCGTTTACGACAACTGGATGATATACGTGGCGCTCACAAACAAGAAGTTGCGGCGGCGAGGGGCACGGATCCTTGAGGAAGCCATAGGTGTGAGCGCGTTAGCTGCGGAACACGTGCTGCGGCAAACGGGACACGATCTGCCGGCTGCACTTATCATGCTGAAAGCCGGAGCAAACGCGCGCGATGCCAAGTCTCTTCTAGCGAAATCCAGCGGCAGCGTGCGCACCGCTCTCGAAGCATCGCAAGCGCGACGAGTTCGAACGACGATCAGGAGCAGGTAACAGTGGACCGTTTCAAAATCCAGGGGGGACGCAGGCTCGAAGGAAAAGTGCATATTAGTGGCGCAAAGAATGCCGCCCTTCCTGCCATGGCAGCCGCGCTGCTCACAAATGAGCCAGTGCATCTCCATAACATCCCCAGAGTCCGCGACATCATCACAATGGCTAAGCTTCTCGCCCACATGCGCTGCCGCGTTGAAAGCCCCGACATTCCGCCCAGCCAATTCACGATCCAGGCGGAAGCCGTTTCTCATGCCGAAGCCCCTTACGAGCTCGTCAAAACAATGCGCGCTTCGGTATTAACCCTCGGCCCGCTCATTGCTCGATTTGGCTATGCCCGCGTTTCAATGCCCGGCGGCTGCGCCATCGGCGCGCGACCGGTAGATTGGCATATCCAGGGCCTTGAAAAATTAGGGGCTGAGATTTCGGTCGACCATGGATATGTCGAGGCTCGCGCCAAGCGCCTCCGAGGAGCGATATTCCGCTTTCCGAAAATCACCGTAACGGGCACAGAGAACATTCTGACCGCCGCGGTGCTCGCCGAAGGCGAAACGATTCTCGAAAATTGTGCGCTCGAACCAGAAGTGACCGATCTCGTCGACCTGCTGACCAAGATGGGCGCGAAAATCGAAGGCGGCGGCACGTCGACTTTACGCGTCCAAGGTGTCGAAAGACTTCACGGCGTTACGCACGCTGTGATTCCCGACAGAATCGAAGCTGGCACGTTTCTTGTCGCCGGTGCGATTACTGGGGGCGAACTGCTGCTCGAGAATTGCGACCCAAGCCACCTGGGCGCAATCATCGAAAAACTGAGAGAGTGCGGCGTCGAAATCCGCTGCGAAGGCAGGCACGCGATACGCGTGAAGGCGGCGAAAAAACTCGTTGCTGCTGATGTCACTACTCAGGAATACCCCGGGTTTGCCACCGACATGCAGGCCCAGTTTATGGCGCTTGCGACGCAGGCCGACGGCGTTTCACACATTCGCGAGACCATCTTTGAGAATCGTTATCTCCACGCGAGCGAAATGGCACGCATGGGGGCGAATATCGCCATAGACGGCAATCTCGCGATCGTCACGGGCCCAACCCCCCTCTGCGGCGCTCCCGTTACGGCATCCGATTTGCGCGCCAGTGCATCTCTAGTGCTGGCGGCGCTTGTGGCGGAGAACACAACCTACATCGATCGCGTTTATCACATCGACCGCGGCTACGAACGCATCGAAGAGAAACTCAGCCGAATTGGCGCACGGATCGAGCGCGTCAGCTGATGGGCTTTGGGTGGAGGACTTCCGCATTACAAGTCGTGCCGCGAGCGTTCGTCCTATCCATCTTGCTTCCTGCAATAGCGCTCGCGCAAAAGTCCTCAGACTCGCAGCCCGCGTCGCTCAACGGCCCACATCCTGTGATTGGAATCGAAAATCCCAAGCCTCCTTCGCAGAAGCCCCACCGCAAGAAAGATCCCGCTGGCCCGGCGGTTCAACTTCGATATCGAATCTTGCCTAGCCCCTCGGGAGTAACATCCGCGCGCATCGAGATTTGGGATCGACCCGATTTGCTGGCAAAGATTCCAGTAAAGGTAGCGAAAACCGGAGAAGCCACATGGGTTGACACTTCGGCGCCAAGTCCCTCGCGGCTTGATTTCACTCTTATTGATCCGGATGCACCCCGATACTGTGGTCTCAGGTGCAATGACCCCGCCACAGAAGTCCAGTCAGTAGCGGTTGCAGGTGACGTCCCGCCCTCATTCACCTCCGATCCTGTACGCGTTCGCGCCGGCGCAGAAACGCTGTCACTTGATCTCGACGGCCGATTTTTCACGCCTAGCACCAAAGTGCTGCTCGCCGAGCCGACTCCAAAAATGGATGTTTGGAAAGCTTGGGAGTTCTTGCCGGTGGAATACATAGAAGCCACCAAGATTCGAGTCACAATTCCGTGGTCATATCTGGCATCTCCTCGCAAGCTCGTTCTGTGGCCCTTCAATCTTGACGAAGTGGAGGCGGCCCAAGGCAATGGTCTGCCGTTGAACGGCACCGAACAGAAAACTCCGGTCGGCGGCGGAGAACGGGAAATCCTCTACGTTGCCAGCTCCTCTAGCCCCGTCTTGAGGAATCTGGAACCGGCGCAACTATTCGCCGATGCCGCCGATCAGATCGAGGCCAAGGTGATCCTTCGCGGAGAGGGATTCACACGAGCGAGCGTGGTGCTAGTGGGTAGCGATCCTTTGGAAGATAATCCGTCAGTGGTAATCGCTTCGAGGTACCTATCGCCTGAAGCACTTCAGATTCAAATACCCACATCGCAGCTGAGATTTTCGAACTTCGCATACAGTGAGCCTGGGCCCATTCGCATTTGGGTACGAAACGCCAGCAACGGTCTCCAAATATCAGAAAGTCGCGATATTCAGATTCTCCCCACCGCCAAGCTTCCGCCCCCGCCTCCTCGCGGTGTCATTCTTGCAGTCTCACCAAGCCCGCTGCCTCTTATGACCGCCAACGGTCCACCCGGGGAAGAAGTCGCGGTAGTCGGCAGCAATTTTCGGCCTAATGATTCAATCATTGCGAGTGCAGACCAAGGTGAAAAAACCAAGCTTCCGACACACTTCATCTCCCCAACCGAGTTGCGCGTGTCTCTCCCTCGCGAGCTATGGCGGGAACACCGCGTAAGCTACCGCTTCGTGATTGTTACGGCTCAGGGCGAGCGCGCCAGCGAACTATACGAAGACGAGGATGCGCCTGAGACAGAATCACCTCCCACAAAATAAAAACGGGGAGGCGATCGCTCACCTCCCCGAACCTGCTTTCCTCAATTGAAAGAGACTAGCCGGCGGCCTCCGACTTCTGCTGTGGCTGTTGCTTGTCACGCTGTTCGCGCAATACAGCTTTGCGGCTCAACCGGATCTTGTTTCCCTCGATAGCCAGCACCTTTACAAGAATCTGGTCGCCCTCTTTCAACTCGTCGCGGACCGAACGAATCCTCGCCTCCGCAATTTCGCTGATGTGCAGCAAACCATCAGTTCCCGGGAAAATCTCGACAAAAGCGCCGAATTCCGCGATGCGCACCACCTTGCCAAGATAGGTCTTGCCGATCTCGGCCGTAGCGGTCACGTCGCGAATCATCTTTAGCGCATCTTCTGCGGCGGGTCCGTTAGCGGCGAACACGTGGACCTTCCCGTCATCCATCACGTCGATCTTCACGCCCGTCGCTTCGATGATCGACCGGATCTTCTTTCCACCCGGACCAATCAAATCGCGAATCTTATCGGTTGGAATGCTCAGCATGTAAAGATGAGGAGCGTACGTCGAAATTTCCGCGCGACCGGAAGAAATCGTCTGGTCCATGATATCGAGTATTTCCAGGCGCGCCTTCTTCGCCTGAGCCAGCGCCTCGCGCATCATCGCAACGCTCACGCCCGATACCTTGATGTCCATCTGGAGCGCCGTAATTCCCTGCCGCGTCCCAGCCACTTTAAAATCCATATCGCCGTAATGATCCTCTGCTCCGGCGATGTCGGTAAGGACGGCGTACTTATCGCCTTCCACCACCAAACCCATCGCAATACCCGCACACGCCGATTTGAGCGGTACGCCCGCATCCATCAGCGCCAGCGAACCTCCGCAGACTGTCGCCATGGAAGAGGAACCGTTCGATTCCATGATGTCCGACACGACTCGCATCGCATACGGAAAGTCCGCTTCCGGCGGAAGCAGATTTGCAAGCGCGCGCTCGGCCAGAGCACCGTGCCCAATTTCTCTGCGTCCGGGCCCGCGGAGGAACTTCACTTCGCCCACTGAAAACGGTGGAAAATTGTAGTGGAGCATGAAGCGCTTGAATGCCTCGTCTTCGAATAGCAAATCAAGCCGCTGCATGTCCTCTTTGGTGCCTAGGGTCGCCGTAGCAAGCGCCTGCGTCTCTCCGCGAGTAAACAGTGCCGAGCCGTGAACGCGAGGAAGAACTCCTACTTCACAGGTAATCTGCCTAATTTGATCGAAAGCCCGAGCATCCGGGCGACGCCGTCGCAACAGCATATCGTCACGGAAAATCCGCTCACGGAGCCGCTCGAATGCGCGATACGCGAGTTTGTGGCGCGCTTCGTCATCCTCCGGAATCGACGCCATGATCTCGGCCTTAATCGTATCCACCAAGCCGTAGCTCTCGCTCTTGGGATGCTTCGCGGTGTCCAGGGCGTCGCGCAGCCGCTCTCCATACTTCGACTTGATCTCGTTGTACAGCGCTTCGTCGAACGCGGGCGGCGTCACCTTCACCTTTTCGGGGTTCACGCGCTTGTGAAGCTCTCGAATCGCCGCAACGATCTTGCGAATTTCCGTGTGCGCGAATTCGAGCGCATCAACCACCGTATCCTCGGAGACTTCCAGCGCTCCGGACTCGACCATGACGATCGCTTCTTCCGACCCGGCCACCACTATATTCAGGAGGCTCGTCTTCTGCTCGGCCACGGTCGGGTTCGCCATCAACTTTCCGTCAATCAATCCGACGCGTACTGCAGCAATCGGCGTCTCAAATGGAATCTTTGCAATGAATAGGGCTGCCGAAGCCGCCGTGAGTCCGATGACGTCCGGATCATTTTCGCTGTCAGCCGAAAGCACCATGGAAACAATCTGCGTTTCCGTAGAGTAGCCCTCAGGAAAGAGAGGCCGGAGCGGTCGATCCGTCAGCCGCGAAGTCAAAATCTCGCGCTCAGAGGGCCGCCCTTCGCGCTTGAAAAATCCTCCCGGAATTTTGCCCGCCGAATAGGTGTACTCGCGATAGTCCACCGTGAGCGGTAGAAAGTCTTTGTCAGTCGCCTTGTTATCCATGCAAGCGGTGGATAGAACCACCGTGTCGCCGTATCTTGCTACAACCGCACCGTGCGCCTGGCGCGCCATTTTGCCGGTTTCAAACGTCAATTTGCGTCCACCGACCTCGACGCTTACTTGTTCAAACATCTAATCACATCCTTCGCGCCCCGAATCTTCGGGTGCGCCATTTCAGATACGAGAGTCCGCTCTCGTGGAAAATTCGAATTGGGAATCGTTAGAGGTGCTTCGGAGGAAGGAACACACTTCGACGGCGCAATCCTACACTCCCGCATCCGTCTCGAAAGCCCTGCACCAACTTGAGGTTTCTGCGGTGGGACAAGCGCGGCCTGAAGACCACTCGGGAAAGCGCTACTTGCGTAAGCTGAGTCGTTCCACAATCTCGCGGTACCGATCCGGGTCGCGGCGGTTCAGATAGTCCAACAGCCTTCGGCGCTTATTGACCATCATGATCAACCCGCGACGAGAAGCGTGATCCTTTGCGTGGGACTTGAGGTGGGTCGTCAGGTAGCTGATGCGTTCGCTCAACAATGCGATCTGCACTTCCGGTGAACCAGTGTCTTTCGAATGCGTCCGGAACTGCTCGATAACCTCTGCCTTTGCTTCCATCAGCTCGCCCCTCCCCCTCTGAAAAACCGTGCCCTGCTCTCTCTCAATTTCCTTTTCGACACTAAAAATCGTAGCACATCGTCTGTACGGTGCAAAGCGCTTTTACAGTGAATCCTGTAGGCCGCCTACCGGGTTCGCTGTACTAGGATTTCTTCTAGATATGAGGCGCGGGGAGGGTAATTCGCCGCAAATCGCAAGTGGTGAAGCCGAGAGTTCCGGCATCAAGCGCGTCCGCAGCCACTAAGCCTTACCGTGGTTAATCAGCGACAGAAATTCATCGCGAGTCTGTTTGTTCTCGCGGAACGCTCCGAGCATCGCGCTCGTCATGGCCGACGAGTGCTGTTTTTCCACTCCGCGCATCACCATGCACAAATGCCGCGCTTCAATTACAACCCCTACCCCTTCCGGCGATAGTTTGTCCTGAATGGCTTTCGCGACCTGGCTCGTCAAGCGCTCCTGAATCTGCAGTCTTCGTGCGTACATGTTCACAAGCCGCGCAATCTTGCTCAAACCCACCACCTTCTTGTTTGGGATGTAAGCCACATGGCACTTCCCGAAGAATGGCAGCAGATGGTGCTCGCACAGGCTGTAGAGTTCAATGTCCTTTACGACGACCATGTTGTCGTAACAAACGCTGAACATTGCCCCGTTGAGAAGTTTTTCGGGGTCTTGCCGATAGCCGCTTGTTAGATATCGGAATGCTTTCTCGAATCGCTCCGGCGTACGACGCAATCCTTCGCGATTCGGATCTTCTCCGATCAGCGCAAGCATCTTCCGCACCAAGTCTGCGATAGTTCCCTCACCTTGGGCGTCAGGAATGATGATTTCAGTAGACTCACTCATCTTGCCTCCGCTTTTCATTTCGCCTGCTCTCCGCTGTATTCGAAGCTATTCTTACTTGTCTCTTCGATCCTTACGCGCTCGAGCTTCGCCACCGGAAAACCCGCCAAGCGTCGATAGATTTCACGACAAACGTTTTCCGTCGTCGGCACTGTGGTTCGAAACTCCGGCACATCCTCATTCAAATACTTGCAGTCGAACGCCTCGATCACTTCTCGCTGCACGAACGGATCGAGTTCGAAGAGATTCGCGATCATCCCCGTATCTGGATTCACCGGCCCGGTTATCGTCACTTCAACCGCGTAATTGTGACCATGACCGTAAGGACTATTGCATTTGCCGTAGATTTGCTCATTTTCGGCCGTGCTCAGAGCAGCCGAATGCAGGCGATGCGACGCGGCGAAACGGTAGCGGCGAGTGAGCGAAATCTTCATCGCTTTATTCCATTTTGTTCCGCCATGCAATCCGCGAACAGATCCTCCGACTCATAGAGCCTTACCCGGTCCAGCTTTCCCCGCACAATCTTCGGTTCAAGCAGCTTCCAGATCACTGTGGCGACGTTCTCGCAGGTGGGAATCTTGCCGGCGAGTTCCGGCACTTCATGGTTCAAGTGCTTATGGTCCATTCGCTCAACCACTTCGCGCTGCAAAATGTCCTTCAGCTCCTTCAGGTCAAGGACCATGCCAGTTACCGGATCCGGTTCTCCCGCGATCGTCACCTCGAGCGTGTAATTGTGCCCGTGTCCGTGTGTATTGCTACATTTGCCGAAGACGCGCTTGTTCTCATCCGCTGAGAACTTTGGGTTGTAGTAAAAATGCGCTGCCGAAAATTCCACCTTGCGCGTAATCCGTATCATTGTTTGTTGGCTCTCAAAATTCAGCTTTGCTCCGATCTTGCAGCATATCGCCGGCCCTTCCATTCAACCGTTCCGCTTACGCTCTTCCACCACGAAGCTATCAACGCCGCCGAATAAAGGCACACCCCAGGCACGAAATATTTGATGTTCGAAAACGGGTACCGATTCCGCCTCAAATATGTGCCAAAGCTCGCCACGCGAAACGCTAACCAGGCCATACATCCACCGGCAACGATCCAATCCAGCGGAAGCACAATCCTCCCAGATAAAACGACCACCAAGGCCAGAAGCACGAACCAATCGACCAATTCACCGATCAAACTAAAAAGCGAACCGCCGGTCAGCGCGTACAGATTCTTTGTCCAGCCCTCCCACATCGTTCCAAAACTTCGGTACATCCGCGTCCGAACAATCCCGAGCCCACTCGCAAAGTACAATCGAGACCCGGTGCGTTTCACCAACCGAGCGAGGGCCACATCTTCCAACATCTCGTTCGCGATCGCCCAGTGCCCGCCGACCGACTCATATACGTCTCGTTGTACAAGAATGAACTGTCCATTCGCCGCTGCATCCGGAAGCTTCGGATCGTTCACTTTCTCGAACGTATATTTCCTTGAAAGCATCCAATAAATTTGCAGAATCAGGGCGCGCTCCCACCATGTCTCCATCTCCTGCTCGGGAGAATACGACACCAGCGCCGCACCATGCTCCAGAGCATCCGCCAGCGCTTGCCGCATGGCCCCCGGCAAATGGTAGGTATCTGCGTCCGTGAATAGCAGCCAGTCCCCTTTTGCGGCAGCGGCTCCGACAGCAGCGGCGTGATTCTTTCCTACCCATCCGTTAGGCAGAGAACCAGCCGCGATTACCTTTAACTTGGCCACCTGCGTCGTAAGCTCGCTGAGGATTCTGGGGGTTGCATCCGTGGACCCGTCGTCGACAACGATGACCTCGTCGACCTCAGGCTGGGCCGCCACTGACTCAACCGTTCGCGCGATCGATGCTTCCTCATTTCGTGCCGGAATGATGGCTGAGACCACGGTGTGGGGTTTACTCCGCGGCGGCTCAAAAACGGGCATTCGATTCGCGGATGTCTTATTATAGGTGCTGGAACCACTCATTGAAACGAAAACTAAATACCGCTCTGGTCCTGATATTCATCGCAGGCCTCCTCTATATGTTCGCCCGCGCAGACTATCGTCAAGGCGAACCCAGCCTTCGCGGCCAGCCAGAAAAAGACTTTGCGCTCACACTCGACGGCAAACCCGCCCGTCTTTCCGATCTTCGTGGACAAGTGGTCCTGCTCAATTTCTGGGCCACCTGGTGCCCTCCCTGCGTAGATGAGGCGCCGTCGCTTAATGCCTTGCAGCGCCGGATAGCTCCACGCGGAGGCACAGTGCTGGGAATCAGCCTCGACGAAGACCAGGCCGCCTATGATAATTTCCTGAAAACTTACCAGCTCGGTTTTCCGAATTTTCGTGACCCATCGAAGAAAATTGCCCTCGCCTACGGCACCACGATGTATCCAGAAACCTACATCATCGACCGCAAAGGCCGTCTCGATCGCAAAATCATCGGTCCGCAGGATTGGACTAGCCCCGAACTGACGACCTATCTTGATTCCGTACTAGAGTCGAAGTAGTTTCGGCGAATCGAAAATTGGTGCCGTTGACTTTGAACCGCCCCGCCCCTAACATCCTCTCCATCTCTGGGTCCCGCGATCGATTTCTGGCGGAAAACTCATGCCTCCTCCCAGCGCCCAGCCCTCGCCCATCTTCGTGCGCATCCGCGCATTTCTCTCGGATCAAGGATTGTTCCTCGTCGTCGCCTTCGCACTTTTTGCGATTCTGCGCCTTACGAATTGGTCTGGCGCCGATTTCGGAGCGATACTCCTCTACTCCCTCGTCGCAGGTAACTTGGTTTCCCCTGCGATGAATCGGCTCGCTCCGTGGTCTTCGAGGTTTCGGAGCCCGTATGACTGGATTGCGTACGAATCGTGCCTGGCCCTCGTCGCCTTCGTCAGTTCCGCAGCGGCGGTGGCGATCACCATGGCTGCATATCGCATACCCCTTTCACGATTCCCTTCTCAATTTCGAGGCGGAGGCCGGCTCGGTGTCGTCGTCGTCCTAATCGTCGGCACGATCGTTCATCTCTACCATCTGACTCGCGCTAAACTCGAGCACACCAGCCTCGAATTAAAGCGCACTCTCGAGCTCGGGAAGACGCAATCGCGGAAACAGGAACAAGACCTCGACCAGGCCCGCGAGATTCAAGAGCGCCTCCTTCCCAAACGGATCCCCCAAATCAGAGGTCTCGAAATCGCCGGGGCTTGGAATCCGGCAGCCGTCGTTAGTGGTGATTATTTCGATGTCGTGAAATTTGGCGAGACGAAGATTGGTGTCTGCATCTGCGATGTCGTCGGCAAAGGAATCAGCGCCGCGTTATTAATGGCCAATCTGCAAGCCAGTTTCCGGGCTTTCGCGTCCGAGCCGGTGTCGCCGGGCGCGGTCGTGAGCAAGTTGAACGACGTGATTTGCAATAACATCGCTTCCGACAAGTTTGTCACCTTCTGCTACTGCATTCTCGATGTAACCAAGAACAGCCTCACATATGCCAGCGCTGGACACTGGCCTCCCATCCTGCTCCGGCGGTCCGGACAGACGCACTCTTTGAAAGATGGAGGACCACCGCTCGGTCTCTTCCCGGATCACGCTTACGACAACATCGAATTGCAGCTTGAGCCCGGCGATCACCTTGTCCTCTACACCGACGGCTTGACCGAAGCCCGCAACTCCAGCGGCGTCGAATTCGGCGAGCATAATGTTGCCCGCATCGGAAATGAGAACATGCGCCTGACCGCCGCCGAAATGATCGAGACATTGAGGCGCGAGGCGACGAGCTTTTGCGACGGTGCTTTCGACGACGATCTGACGCTTGTGGTGGTCACCGTGAAGTAACGGGTTCTTCCTCTGAGTCGCGGTCAATTGGCTTCGACGATGCTTGACGTCAGAACTCGCAGCGCGTAACATACCCCCCAGGGGTATATGGATGGGTTCAAAAGAGATTGCAAGGAAAAGCAGTGCGACCTGCGCCTGTGAAGTTCCCTCAAATGCAGATCGCAAAGCGGTCGCCGTGGATCCCGCTATTAAATCCGCCAACCTGAAACGCCTCCGCCGTATCGAAGGCCAGATTCGAGGCCTTGCTCGCATGATCGAGGCCGACCGCTACTGCCCCGATATCATGGTGCAGATTTCATCGGTTCATGAGGCCCTGCGTGCCGTGGGCCGGGCCTTGATGCGCAACCATCTCAAGCATTGCGCGTCGCAAGCCATTCGCAAGGGCACCGCCGCGGACGCAGAATCCACGTACGACGAACTTATGAAGCTGATTTATAAGCATGCCCGCTGAGGACAGTGGCAATGGAACTTGATCCAGTTTGTGGCATGACGGTCGAGCCGACCCGCGTCAAATCTCACGTGGAGCACGCGAACAAGACCTATTCGTTTTGTTCAGAAGGCTGTGCGAAGAAGTTTTCGGCCGAACCTGCGAAGTACTTGGACTCGAAGCAAACGCTCTCCATCGCAACAGCTGCCAGTCCAGAAACAACCAGCGTTGCACATCCGAAGGCCTCACTCGAAACTACAAAGACCTCGGCAACTTACATCTGCCCAATGGATCCCGAAGTACGCGAACAAAATCCCGGCGCGTGCCCAAAGTGCGGCATGGCCCTCGAACCGTCCCTGCCCAGACCTTCCGCCGCTCGGGTCGAATACACCTGCCCGATGCATCCTGAAATCGTTCGCTCCGAGCCCGGCTCATGCCCGATCTGCGGAATGGCTCTTGAACCGCGCACAGTCAGCGCATTTGAAGAAGATAATCCTGAACTCTCCGGCATGACGCGCCGCTTCTGGATCAGCGTCGCGCTTACGATTCCCGTTCTCATCCTCGGTATGTCTGATGTGATTCCCGGCCAGCCTCTGCAGCGATTCCTTTCGATGCACGCAATTGGGTGGATCGAACTCCTTCTCGCAACTCCGGTTGTCCTGTGGGGAGGTTTTCCTTTTTTTCAGCGCGGCCGGGCCTCGATCGTGAATCGAAGCCTCAATATGTTCACCCTCATCGCGCTCGGTACCGGCACAGCATACATCTACAGCGTGATCGCAGTAATCTTCCCCAACATCTTCCCGCCCTCATTTCAAACCGTGCCAGGCGCCGTTCCGGTCTATTTTGAAGCTGCAGCCGCGATCACAAGTCTCGTTCTTCTTGGTCAAGTGCTCGAACTCCGAGCACGAAGCCGCACGTCTTCCGCGATCCGCGCACTTTTAAATCTGTCCCCAAAATTTGCGCGTCTGGTTCGCACCGACGGTACCGAGATCGATGTCCCCGTCGAACACTTGCAGCCGGGCGACACTCTTCGTGTGCGTCCTGGCGAAAGAGTCCCGGTCGATGGAGCTGTGCTCGAAGGTTCGAGCTCGGTGGATGAATCTGTGATGACCGGAGAGCCAATCCCAGTCGAGAAAGCGGAAGGAAGCCGAGTCACCGGCGGCACAGTAAATGGCACCGGCACCTTTGTCATGCGCGCCGAGCGCGTCGGCAGCGAAACGATGCTCGCGCAAATCGTCCGCATGGTGAGCGAGGCACAACGCAGCCGCGCTCCCGTCCAGAAGCTCGCTGATCGAGTCGCAGGTTACTTTGTACCTGCAGTTGTTCTTATCGCGATACTCACCTTTGCCATTTGGGCGCTGTTCGGGCCCCAGCCAAAAATGGCGCACGCGCTTCTCAACGCCGTCGCAGTCCTCATCATCGCTTGCCCGTGCGCGCTGGGACTGGCCACACCGATGGCGATCATGGTCGGCACTGGTCGCGGAGCTCTCGCCGGCATCCTCATCAAGAATGCAGAATCCCTCGAAATTCTCGGGAAAGTGGATACCGTCGTAGTCGACAAAACCGGAACGCTGACGGAAGGCAAGCCTCGTGTCACATCTCTGCTCCCATCGTCAGAATCAACCGAAGCCCGAGTGCTTAAGGTCGCAGCCGCTCTTGAGCGCGCTAGCGAGCATCCGTTGGCAGCTGCGGTTCTCGCGGCGGCAAAGGAGCGCGCAATCGAAATCGGCAGCGTCGCCGATTTTCGCTCCTTTACCGGCAAAGGCATTACTGGGCGGCTGGACGAAACCAGAACTGTTCTCGGCAATCGCTCACTGTTCCACGACTTGCAGATCCCGCTTGGCCCCCTCGACGATCGCGCCAAATCTCTCGAATCGGAAGGCCAAACCGTAATGTTCGTGGCCGCAAACGGGAAAGCGATCGGAGCCATTGGAGTTTCCGATCCAATCAAGGCCACAACTGCCGAAGCGATCGATCGACTCCACCGCGACGGTATCCGGATCGTCATGTTGACAGGCGACAGCCGCGCCACCGCAGAATCCGTCGCGCGGAAACTCAAAATTGATTCAGTCGAGGCTCAGGTCTTGCCAAATCAAAAGGGTGAGATCGTGAATCGGTTGCAAGCAGAAGGCCACATCGTAGCAATGGCCGGCGACGGCGTCAACGATGCCCCTGCTCTCGCCGCCGCAAACGTCGGAATCGCAATGGGCACGGGAACGGACGTTGCTATTGAAAGTGCCGGAATCACGCTTCTCAAAGGCGACCTTGTCGGAATCGCGCGCGCTCGTGCTCTCAGTCATGCGACCATGCGCAATATTCGCCAAAACCTCTTCTTTGCGTTCGCCTATAACGCGCTTGGCGTTCCCATCGCCGCCGGAATCCTCTACCCATTTTTCGGCCTGCTTCTCAGCCCTATTTTCGCCAGCGCCGCGATGACCTTCAGCTCCGTATCGGTGATCACCAACGCACTCCGTCTGCGTCGCGTCGCTCTTTAGCCGATCTCCATACCCTCCGCCGTCCCCCGCAGCTCAGTGTTACAATTCCGCGCATGACACTCATGACCGTCACCTACGAACTCCAGGACCGACTGAATCCAGCGCAGTTCCGCACTCTCGGAGAATTCTCAAATACCTACGGTCTGCACAAATTCCGCTACGACGAGAAAACCAACCGCCTCATGTTTGACTATGACGCGTCGCGACTGCGCGAAACCGTCGTCGAACACGTTCTACGCCAATCGAGAATCCCAGTGCTCCGCCGCGTCGAAAATTCTTGAGAGTTTCGATTAACAAAGTGCGAATTGGCCCCTCGTTTTGTGATAACGCGCTCTCCGAACAATTGTCATGCTGAGCAAAGCGAAGCATCTCAACGCTGCCAATGGCTAAGCCGTTCCACGAGTAGGCAATCAAGCGAAGTGTGAGCAAAAAAAGAAGGGCTCTCGCTTGGGATCGAGAGCCCCCAAAGGCCGCGTTCCATTGATTCGACCTGGGCGTGATACAGGACGCATTTTACGAAATGCCCATAAAACGGGGTTATTTTGAGTGTTTTTATGTGTTTGGGAAGAAATTCTTCGTGGTAACGAGCGGCAATAATCGGCAACAGAAGGTACGAAATAAGGCTTGATTGGCAACACTGGCAACACAAGTTTTGATTCGACCTAACTGCGGTCGGTCGCCAAGGCGCGAATCTGGAAATTCCCGATTGATTTTGCTCAATTCGTTTGTGAGAATTTCCCTAGCTCATGCGGCGGATAGCCACGCGGCTTGAGTGAGAGACCATCGGCTGCTGATTACGGTAGGTGGCCTCGCCTTTTCGCTCCTGCCGCGCCTGACGCCTGCTCATCAACAAATGCCTTCAAATCGCTAACGCGAAGCAAATATTTTTTGCCCAACTTGAACGCTGGCAATTTCCCCGAATAAATTAGTTGACGAATCTGCCATGGACTCGTACACAGCATTTGGGCGGCATGCCGAATATCAACAGCGATGGGTTGCAACGTCGCTTGGCTTAATTTTTGGCTTAATGAGTCATTTTTGCGGACAGCATGGACTGGTCGTTGCGATGTGGCAGGTGGTGGTTGCGGTGGCGGTTGTGGCGGTGGTTGTGGTTGCGGTGGCGATGCGGCATGTTTCATAGGTGCTTCCGCAGAATAGAAACGAGAATCGGAAGGGTCGCGTTGCTGCTCAAACAAGAAATCATCATCGTGCGCATGCGTATGACCGTACATTGCGGCTACCTCTAAACGTACACCATTTGAATGCTTGTACCACATTTTCTGTGGCGGCTGAAAGAGAGTTTAATAACGTGGACAACACGAATTAATCGTCATACCGCGAAGGGTGAAATCAGGCTCTTTCGTTTTAGCGCATGCGCTTGGTCTCATTTAACGTTCGAACAAGAAGATTCCACATTACTAAGTTTGATTGTGACCGTTTCCCCCGATTTCACAGTAACGTTCTGAGACCAAGAGGAGTCATTGATTCCCGCCTGTCCCCGAGCAATGACATCGTAAACCCCCGGCTTTACTTTTGTGATTGTGAAATTGCCTTCCTCATCGGCGTTGCCAAAAGGCACGAAGTCCGTCAGGTGATTTTCCGTGGCCCACGCCAGGGTAGCGAGGATTGCCTTGTCCCCAGCAATCAAGTCGCTCTTGCACGACCCAGCCGCAACTGCCTCTTTTATAGCTTCGAGTTTCTTTTGGAGATAAAAGAGGTCAGGAGTAGTTCCTATCGTTTTAGTGAGTGATGCGGCCTCGGGGCCGTTCTCCAGAAAAAGGTAAACGTGTGCCATTCGCGCAGGCTTGAGGTCCCCATCTTGGGCGATTGCAAAAACGCGACCGGTCACGACGCCCGCATTTGAGGCCGAAGTTTTCTTCGTAGGACTGCCTTGCTTCGCGGGTGCTTGGGCAATCAACGTTGTCAACAACACAGCGGCAATACAGGGGATATTGAGGTTCAAGTTCGTTCTCCCCCAACTAGAGGGCCAAATCGCTTTCTTGCATTGTACAGTGAACGGAACAACTCAACCGCGGCTGATACAAACTTGCTGTTCCGGGTCCTTGGGCAGAGTTGGATAAACGGGTGGCCTGCGCTATATTCGCGCCATGCCGAAGCACCCACCACATGTGGAAATTCAACTTGCCAACGCTTTTGTTGATGACGCTAGTCTCAAGCTTCTTACCCTGTGTGCGTCATGCTCGGACTTGAGGGCGACTAATAAACTGCGAATTTCTGTGCTCACGATGAAATCTTTGGGACTGTGACGCGCAAAGGAGGTACTTATGACGGCGCAAGAGCAGTATGACAACCTGGACAGCAAGCAGAGACGTGAACTCCTGCTGAAAATTGGCGAAACGCCTGAAGAGGCACAAATATTAGGTCAGCGTGATTACGTGGCGCTGGGCGGGTGGGTGAAGACCCGGCTTAAGAGATTCTGGAATAGGAACAGACCCTAGCTACACGCAAAATGAGGTAAGCAGGTGCGAAATAGGCGATACAACATGCAGAGATAAAGGCGATTTATGAGTGCCTGATAACTGAAACTTCATTTTTCGTCCTCAATATCGGATTCCCGCACCCGACGTTCCGATAGGGCTACCGCTTTGCGCTGCGTCGGTGCCATACTCTGCGCTAAGCCGAGAAACAGTTTCCGTTCTTGCTCATCCATTGAAGCTCGACCCGCCCTAGCCGCAGACTGCCCACAACTCGCTTCCGCCGCGTCAACCAAGACACGAGAGGATATGTGTTGACGGGTTCCGTCGAAGAGCGTAATGCTTGTAGTTAGCCAGCATTACGCGTCACTCAACCAAAGCTGGCCATTCCCACCTACCTCCTCTTCTGGTTTCGGTAAGGCAAGGCGGAAAAATCCTGGGCATCAGACAACTGACCGCTTGTGGGGCTGCTGTTCTACTTCTAGTGTCAGCGGAAGTTTGGAAGGAGAGCGCCTGATGCCCTATCAGTTTGTCACCAAGTGCGCCATTTGCGCCAAACAATTTGGCATTATCTGGGTGATGGACTTGGCCCGATTTGGCCATCAGACCGTCGCCAGAATAACTTGTCCGCTCTGCGGAAAGAGATTCCGCCAAGATGCCAAAGACCTTCTTCCAGTCGGCTCTGAGATACAAAACCTCGTCGTTGGTCGTCCCGTGCGGAGCGTGGAAGTAGACTATGATTGTCCCAATTGTCGCAAGCGTGGCATCTTGGTATCGCATCTGCACACCGATTTATCGTGGGATGAATTGTCCAAAGAAAATGTTGAGGCCGCTGCCTGTGATAATGGTCTTTGTCAACAGAGGGGATTACTTCAGAAATTGAAGCCTAGCCGCGTTTTACTAGGCTCACTGAATCCAGCCTAGATATCGTTTCTTTGGACCAGCGCAGGACAGCCGGACAGGGGCTATGAAATCCAAACACAAAGTCCAAAAAGTAGCCGAGTGGATGCTCCAAGAATTGAAACAACTGGGTAAACTCCACCAAGATACCGCCGTCTACGAGATAGCAGAGAAATTCGGGGGCCGGTTCACTTACGACAATGAGGACGGGAACTTAGCTATCCGAATCGACATTCTCGCCGCATTTAGGGAGCTAACCAAAGACTCAGTAGTTTGGGTTCAGGAGGACCGCTACTGGCGAATGCGCACGCCGGGCGACGAGCCGGGCAGACACCAGGCTTAAACTCCGATGAGCAACGAAACCTTCGAGCTTCGATTTGAAGGCTGCGGCCATACGATGAAGGTATCGCTGCAGCACAATGCGAACGACGAAAAATGCTACGTGTGCCATCCTGAGCTGCGAGATGTTCCAGCGCCTGGAAAGTGTCCGGCCTGTGCTAGCGCGGCGAAATTCAAGAGCAGGGGCGCATAGAGTTTCGCCATGCCTTGCCCATCATGCGGTCAAGAAAAATACGTCGCGGAAGGTCAGGCGGTCTGCGACGACTGCAGGTCGAAGCGTAAACGCAAATCGGAATCCTGACCTAGAAACTTGCTACTTTCGCGCTGTATCAAACTTGATTGGGGGCGTAAGAACGAGGTTGCGAATCGTTACCGTGGTTTGACCTGCCCCCCGAAATTTAGTCCAGCCAAAAGTTAGCTTCTCCGGGTATAAGACCACGAGAGGAGAAGCGCCATGAAAGGAAGCCGCTTTAGTGAAGAGCAGATCGTTGGGGTGTTGAAGGAGGCAGAGGCTGGAGTTCCCATGAAGGACCTCTGTCGCCGCGTTGGCATCAGTACAGCTACGTTCTACCACTGGAAAGCGAAGTACGGTGGTCTGGAAGTGAGCGAGACCCGACGGCTGCGTCAGGTGGAGGAAGAGAACGGACGGCTGAAGAAGATCGTGGCGCAGCAAGCCCTGGACCTGGACGCGCTAAAGGTGGTGCTGGCAAAAAAGTGGTAGGCCCGCGGGCGAAGCGAGAAGCGGTGTGTGTCGTGCGGGAAGAAGCAAGACTCAGCGAGCGACGCGCCTGTGGGCTGATCGGGATGCACCGCGGGAGCTGGCGGTACCGGCGGAAGGAACGGAACGAAGCGGCGTTGCGGGCTCGGCTACGCGAGTTGGCAGGCGAGCGTCCGCGATTCGGCTATCGGCGGCTGTACATTTTCCTGCGCCGGGAGAAGACCGCGGATGGAACGCTGCGGTGGCGTGTCAACCACAAGCGAGTGTATCGGCTGTACCGGGAGGAAGGGCTGGCGATGCAGCGTAGGAAGCGCAGGAAATTTCGGTCTGAAGCGCGGCTACCGCGGGCACTTCCGACGCGTGCAAATGAGATGTGGACGATGGACTACACGCATGACGAAATGGCCGGCGGGCGGAAATTCCGAACACTGAACCTGATGGATGGCTTCACGCGAGAGGCCCTGTGGATCGAACCGGACACGTCGCTGCCCGGTCTGCGTGTGGTGCGAGTCCTGGAGGGGCTGCGAGAACGACGTGGAACACCGGCGGCAATCCAAGTAGACAATGGAACGGAGTTCACCAGCCGCGTTGTGGATCAATGGGCCTATCAGAATCAGGTGGCGCTGCACTTCATCGAGCGCGGCAAGCCCACGCAGAACGCGTTCATCGAAAGCTTCAACGGGAAGTTCCGAGATGAATGCTTGAATCAGAACTGGTTCGTGGATCTCCGACACGCACGGAAAGTGATCGAGGACTGGCGGGTGGATTACAACACGGTACGCCCACACAGCTCACTAAGATATCTGACACCGGAAGAGTTCGCGGAAAGTGTGGCCGCGCGACCGGCGTCTCCCCACGCCGGTCGTCTCTATCGACCCAGCATGGGTAGGTTCGGATGTGCAGGAACCCGAGAGTGCTAACTTATGACTGGACCAAAAACGGGGGGCAGGTCACCGGACATTGGGCGTAGATGAGTGGCATCTTATCGATATGATTTTCGATGCTTCAAATGAGTTCACTGCGGCGGAGTTGAAAAAAGGAAAGCCTCACAAAACCTTGGTTGAATCGGTTTTAGAAAGGCACTCCAGGTCGCATTGATTGGCTAACAATCGTGCGAGGTTACGGACTTCGGCATTTTGTAAGTCGGCAGTAACAGCGATGATTGCTTCTTTTTCAAGCTGGCTCTCAAGAATAGCCATTGTGCCGCATCGTTTAATCGCACACTTATAGTATTCGTGGAATCGTTCGCGATCATCTTCGTTGCCGGGTGATGAACCTTTTGCGAATTCGTTGGTATAGACTCCCCCCGCGAAGCACGCTTTTGCTAGTCCTAAGAGTCTTCCTTCAGTGTATGGAAAATATCTTTATCAAACGGCGTTTGAGTAGCTGCAATGGCATGATCGAATTCGTATTTGAGAGTAGTGTTATTGAAATAGTATCTGACGTGGGGGCGGACGAATTGAAATTCATCTGGGGCGTAATTCAAAGTTGCGCCGAGTAATCTAAAGTAGGTCAAGTGGCCCGCTTCGTGGATACTGGCGGCTTTAATTGCGTCGGGTACCGATAGCTTTTCGTGCAGCAGTCGCAGGTGTTTTAGAAAGTACGGATCGTTCTTGTCGTACGGTTTTGCCGCAGGAAATCGATTCTTATCTCTGAAAGATCAACTGGGTTCTTATGCGTGTCCACCATATTCGTGCGGCCACTTTTAGCGTAGCCCGCCGATTCCTTAGCATAACGGATTCGGATCGGTGAGAACAAGCTTTTTAAGAATTTAATCCATCGTTTGCGGTATTACGTGCTTCGGTGCTGAATCGTCGAAAACTGAGGGACCCAGTTCGGCCTGCAAATCGTCACAGGCCGAACAGGGGCGGTTTGAGTTTGCCAGAAAGCTCGCCGCCCTTTTCTCTTTTTGGAAGTAGTTGTACACCATCCGATTCGTACCCATTCGGCCAGGATACTTAGTAAAGGAAGATTTCAGTGTGTTCTTGTGATTCTAATTTCAGATTTCAAATTCACCAGTGGCGGAAAGTGATCCAGCCCGCCGTACCTGCTCCGCCACACCCGTTTCTCTGTATGACAGTCGATCCCAGCTTTACCGTGAGGGATGGAAGTGAGGGGGGCAATATCTCCGACGAGTCTGCAATCGCCGTAGGATTCTCGGATGACGGGGGCTTGCTTAAAATTTTCCATTGCGCTCACGGCAGATTCCGAGGCATGGCCCTACCAGACAAGATTGTTTCGGTGGCGGAGCAGTGGCCTTGTTCCGAGATCCGCGTGGAGCGAAACCCTTTTTATGATTTGTTGACTGACGCCATAAAGTTGAAGGCTGAGTTGAGGCATGTCGAGATAGGTCGCATCGTTCCCTTCGTGCCCACTCATTCAAAGAAACATCGTATTGCCCGTTTGCAAAATCTGGTGGTGTCGAATCCGCCCCGCATCCGTATAAATTCGGGCTTGTTCGTTCCCGAGCTTCTGAAGCAGGTAGAGAATTTTTGCTTCAAGAGCAAATCAAATCATAGACACGAAGATGGCATTTTAGATGTGATTTCCATGCAGGCAAATTTTCGTTGATGGCTCTGCCCCAAGGCAAATGAAATGCCCAATATCAAAGAGACGGAAGCGGAGTTGAAAGATTTCCGCGCGCAGGGTTTTAGCAGCGTTACGATCGCCCTCTCGCTGAACAGCGCACTCATCTTCGTGGATGATTTCGATTATATACGTCAGATTCTTGAGAGCCTGACTTTAGCAGGCGCATTTGTGGTGGGTGTGTTCGGGTGGAAAGACGGCACGGTGCGTATAAGAGCGGTTGCCGGCTGGCGTGAAGAGCAGGGTTTGCGGATCCTCTTGGCTCATAAAGAGCAGTTACTTAAACAAATTTGATTTCGGCCTGCTCGTCCACGGCTGATAGGGTGGGGTGGTGCGGCCCAGACCCCCGCGCCCCCGCCCCAAATTTTTTTGGATTCGGCCGGGCTATTCCCTCAGTTTGGTTGAAGGGGCGGTTTGAGTACCTGAAAGCTCGCCGCCCTTATTATCCGATGTACCCAATTTGAGTGCAATTGCCCTTGTAAAAGATGGTAGCACCGTGCTACCATGTCTCTTGTGAGTGCAAGCTATCCGTTAGCCGAAATTAAGCGGTTAATCGCGAACGAAGAGTTTTGGATAACGAGAGTGGCCCTTGACGGAGCATTAGCGCTTGGTTTTGATGACCAAGATATTCGCGAGTGCATTTGTGACTATCTCGAAGGAACACATTTTTACAAAACAATGGTGGCCACGAAGAAAGCGGGTTTTATGCAAGATGTTTACCGGATTACTTACGAAACGGTAGCTGTCTATTTAAAAGTTCAAATTGTTGACGGAACACAATCATTATTTCGTTTAAGGCAGATGAATCGGCTTGAGATCAAGGAGTGTTCTATGAGCTGTCCTATTTGTGGCACAGGCAAAGCAAGGAAAATAAAAATCCCGTACCGGACAAACTACGCCGGTCAGTCCGTGTTGCTGCCAATTGTAGAGATGTTCCGTTGTTTGGATCGTCATGAAGAATTTTTCAGCCCCGAACAAGCTCGGAGCGTGTCTGTGGAAGTGAAAAACGCTGTGCGCGAGCAATCTGGTCTTCTATCGCCTGAGAAAATTGTTGCGATTAGAGAAAAATTGCATTTGACACAAGTGGAGTTGGAGCACCTGTTCGACCAAGGACAAAAAGTTGTGACGCGTTGGGAAAACGGTCGCGTCATTCAGAACAAGACCGCTGATACCATGCTGCGATTGCTGGACGATAAGCCAGATCTTTTGATTGCCCTAAGAGCAATTGCGGAACGTCGTACCAAGGCTCAGCGGAAACATTCGCGAGACAATGAAGCCGTGGGCGTATAAGGAATCAAGCTAAAAGCCAACGCTGGTAGCAACCGGCATAGTTCTTATTGAGTTAGGGGAGCATCGCAAGACGACCAAATCTTTTCTTTCGGCATCAGATATGCTGTAAGCGTACACCCAGACCGACCCTGACGGGTTCGGTCATCGCGTGGAAATTGGGATGGCGAGGGCGCCCTACATGAGTTAAAAGAGCAAGATGGAATGTGACTCTTTAAGGAATGGGCGGCACGACATCGTAGTTACGTCACGTTTTCCAATCGCTATCGCCACGAGGCGGCATGAAGAACGGGAGGCGATTGGGGGCGAAACCGATACGGTATAATGTCTACTAACACCGGAGGAAGTAGGCCAAGCGAAGTGTAGGATCTGAAGTATTTCGCACCCCGAAACACAAGCGGACACTCGTTCGCTTATTTTTTGGGGTATAGAATGTCTTCACGAAAAGCGGCATCCATTCCGTCAGCGCAAGCCCCGGAATCACCTCGCGGTCTTGATTTGCTTACCACTTCCAAGGTGTGCAATATTTTGGGATATCGATCCTACAAATCTCTTCAACGATTGATGCGCCGTAAGGCCATCTATTACATTCGCCTTCCTCTCGTGCTATTGGGTTCCGTCCGCAGGATGTGGAGCATTATTTGAATCAGCATCGTATGACGGGCTAGACGGTCGCGGCGTGCATCAGGCCACGGCCATTCATCAACTTCTCGTCGGCGCGGTCCGCGCGTTCGGTGATGAATTCTGCGTAGTGCTTTAGAAGAGTTTTCAGATCGTCGCCCAAATACGCGGCCACTTCTTCAGCGTTGCAACCCCGCAAGAAGCAATCGGCAGCGAAGGTATCGCGGAACCTGTGGGGGTGAACATCTTCCACGCCAGCGGTTTTCCCCAATTTTTGCAAACGCTCATAGATGCAATTTTTCCCGATGTAGTGATTCCCTGTTTCTGGATTCAGAAGCACATAATCGTTTGGACCGGGGTTGCGCTTCGCGCGTTCGGCGTCCAAGGCCGCCTTTAACTCCGGTAGAATGGGAATTCGAACCTTCTTGCCGTTCTTTTGTGCCACGCGGGTGATGTGACCGTTCACATCGCTCCATCTGAGATCCATTGCGTCTCCCTTCCTTAATCCAGTTTGATACAAGAGCCAAAACGCCAGTTTGTCCCCCTTCAAGACATCTTCCTTTTGCATTGCATTTAATTCTGCGGCCGAAAAAGGTTGCGCCCCTCGTTCTGCGTCACCTCGCGGATTCTCATACTCCACCGGATTTCTTGCGATCATTTCTTGCTTTACCGCGTACTCGAAAACTGGATTCAGATTCTTGGTATCGTTCACGAAGGCACGAACGGCTCCTGCGTCGATTCTGTGTTCTTTGAAAGTGTCTGAACACTTTGGGCGTGACGTCTTCAGATTAACGATTCCCCGAGCGGTCAGGAATGCGCTAAA
>CAVTOS010000002.1:0-1052994 GCA_963736465.1 uncultured Acidobacteriota bacterium
TGTATATCATCCGAATGTGGGCAAAGAGTTCCTGAAAGTTGTCCCGTCCAAGGTCGTCCTCAAGATATTCCCACTTGGTCGTGTAGGCTTTTTGATTGGCCGAGGGGATTGCCCCAGATCAACTGAGCCTTCAAAATGTCGCTCGCCGTGAGGTCAAGCCCCCGGCTGTTCAAGACAGTGAAAATTTTTGTAGGCAGAGGTCAAGTCAGGAGTTGTGACAACAACCAAATAGCATCTGCGAGCGACAAACTGCGCTAGACGACACCTCTGCTGGGCCGAAAGTTTCGTGAGGGATTGCGAATACAGAAGTCCGTTATCTCGAAGATTTCGCTGGCTGTCTGTTAAGGCGGCTGCTTTAAGGCCGTTTAGTTTGCCGATACCATCCGGCATTTGAATGTAGGTGCGAAAAAATTCCGCATCTTGTTCACGCAGCGTCAGCCGGTAGCGATCTGCGTGCCGAGGATTGGATTTGCCTTTCCATAAAGAAGGCCAGTCAACCTTCTGCCTCATCAGGTAGAAGCAGGGGTCTCAGCGCGGAAAGCAGAATCGTCAAAGTTGTGAGCCTCTGCTGGCCATCTACGACTTGCGAGAGAGGTTTTCCTCCTTTACCAAGACAATGCTGCCAAGGAAGTACGGGTTCGTTTCGTCAACCAATGCGGAATCGGAATTCATGTTGGTGACGAGGTCGCTCAATAGTTCTTGGCCCTGTTCCGTCGTCCAAGCGTAAGGTCGTTGGTAGAAAGGGACAGAAAAATCAAAATCGCTGCTAAAAATCTTCTGTAACGGCTTTTCAAACGCTTCCAAACGAAAGGGCATGTCTCGATATCTCTCCTTCGACTTAGGCCCCTCGGATGTCTAATGAGGTCTGGCAGAGGCTACCACGGAGGTATGAGGCGCTCAATAAATGCGCGCTCCAAGAATCTGGTAACGTTTGAGGCCAAAGTTTCCGAATTTTCAAAATCTCGCTGGGCTTCCCGTTAGACCAAAAGGAGTTACCCTCTGGCCCTAAGCCTTAACTCGCCCGCGCTTTTTTATGCAGCGTGCGAATTTTCAGATGCGGTGGGTGCTTCGGCATGGCGCGAATAAGCGCAGGCCGCTCATTTGTCCAACCTTGCCCAATGACCCGGAACAGCGAGTTTGTACCAGCCACGGTCGAGTTGTTCCGTTCGCTGTACAATGCAAGAAAGCGATTTGGTCCTCTAGTTGAGGGGAGAACGAACTTGAACCTCAATATCCCCTGTATTGCCGCTGTGTTGTTGACAACGTTGATTGCCCAAGATACTACGAAGCAAAACAGTCCTACGAAGAAAACTTCAGTTCCAAACGCGGGCATCGTGATGGGTCGCGTTTTCGCAATCACCCAGGGTGGGACCTCCCTGCGCGAATGGCACACGTTTACCTTTTTCTCGAGAGCGGCCCCGAGGCCGCATCACTCACTAAAACGATAGGAACTACTCCTGACCACTTTTATCTGCAAAAGAAACTCGAAGCTATAAAAAAGGCAATTGGGGCTGGGTCGTGCAGAAGTGACTTGATTGTTGCGGACAAGGCAATCCTCGCTACCCTCGCGTGGGCCACGGAAAATCACCTGACGGACTTCGTTCCTTTTGGCGACGCCGACGAGGAAGGCAATTTAAATCACAAAAGTAAAGCCAGGGGTTTACTGATGTCATTGCTCGGGGACAGGCAGGCAGCAATGACTCCTCTTGGTCTCAGGACATTACTGTGAAATCGGGGGAAAAGGTCACAATCAAACTCAGTAATGTCGAATCTGCTTGTTCGAACGTTAAGTGAGTGAGGCCCAACGGAACCCAGGATGGGCCGCGACGGCGTCCTTTCTACAACCCCAGCCGCGGCAGACCCGCCGAAGTCATAAACGCTTCAGGATTGCGATTTGCGTTTGCGCTTTGACCTGCATTCATACGGACTTGCCGATTCTCCATCGGTCCATGAGTCGGGCGATAGAAAGTGGTCCACTGTGGGTGAAAGACAGTGGTGGAGGCCATGTCACAACTCGTGTTCCCACAGGCCAGATATTCAGAAGAAGTTTGTCCCACGGACCCGCCTTGAGCACAACATCTTCAATAGGAGCGTTCTTATGTTCCGGTTCGTTGTGAATCGTAACCACCTGAATAGCTAGATAGCCGATGATAAACGTTGAAACACTGGCCTTCGCTGCTTTCGGCACATCAGGAAGGTTCAGTGACAGAATAGTCCCGTCCGCTGAAAGCCCACTCCTGGAATAAGCTCCAATCCAAACGTAGGATTGTTCCGGGATTGTTCGGTTCAAGTGCAAGCCCTCACATTCAGCTCGCGTGTAGAAGTGCCCACGATTCTTTGGGTTTATCGCATCCAACACCATTGTAGTTTTCAGCGCCCAAATGGATAGTGAAGTCTGTCGGGCAGCATCCAGCGGCGCAGAAATCTTCCTCATCAGACAATCGATGAGCGGGATATTCTCCGTTTCCAGGGCACTCATCCATCCCCGATGCAAGTGACACAGACGCACCTTACCTCCAACACCGAATGAGGAACGACCTATGGAGGGGCTGCCGGATGGTATGGCGAATAGGCTGCATTCCCAGTCGCTCAGAATTCAGACAGGCCACAAGTGTTCTTTGCTGTTCGCGGTGGCGCTGCAAAACAAGCACTGTTTCGCCATTCGCCTAAAATATCATGCTCTTCAACAAGCGAACGGCCGTCTTGGTGAGCCGTTGGCGCGTTGAAATTTCAGACGTGGCGGGAGCTTTGGCATGGCGCGAATATAACGCAGGCTACTCATTAATTCAACTTTCCCTATGGTCAAGCTCTAAAAACTCCGCTCAGAGTGCAAGAGCGTCCCCTCTACATTCACAAAATGAGAAGTTGAAAGATTCAAGCAATGAACGGCCAGTTGTCGCATAGAATTCGGGGGAATGCGCGACCACCTGTTTATCAGCTACGCAACGGAGGACTGGTCGTTCGTAGAATGGCTGGCGCTACGCCTCGCCGCTGAGGGCTACAAGGTGTGGTGCGACCGTTTGAAATTGCTTGGTGGTGAGTCTTATCCCAAAGACATAGACGAAGCCATCAAAAACCGGACATTTCGATTTCTCGCTGTGTTGTCGCACAGTTCAATCAAGAAAACGAATCCTCTGAAAGAGAGAACTCTCGCCCTAAGTTTGTCTAGGGAACGAAAAGAAAACTTCGTAATCCCCATTAACCTTGACGGAATCAGTCCCACCGACCTTGATTGGATGGTCTCGGACCTGACTTTTATTCCTTTTCACCTTAGTTGGGCTGAAGGGCTTGCACAGTTGCTGAAGCTGCTTGAGGCCTCGAAGGTTCCGAAAGGCTTTGCCGAAGGCCGTTCGGCAGCTGCCGCTTGGTTCGAGGCACAAGGCCTGGTCCTTCCGAAGCAGGAGCGCCTTTGGGCTAATGTCGCGGAGATAACTGAACTTCCTAAGACTATCTATCGTTTTGAAACCGACGTTCTTTTCTCTGAAACGGAGAAACTTGAACTCCTAAAGCATTGGACTCATTTGAACGATGACGAGGCGTTTTGGGCGTTCGACAGTCCGCCTGCCGAATTTAGAAACAAATACCGCTTTAAGGAGCGTGGTGAGCGCAACAACTGGAATTCAACCAGAGGCAATGATGCTGGCCTTCGACAGTTAGGTGTTCAGCTTCTCAATGAATCATTGAAATCCGTGGCTTTGGCGCGGGGTCTAAGACTCACTCCCGACCAAAGCTTGCTCTATTTTCCCGAGGGACTCTTGGTTAACAATCGGCTTCTGTTTACCGGCTATGACAACAAGCTGAGCTGGGTCCGAGCGGTTGGTATTCGAAACTTCCGAATGCTTGCCGGGAAAGAATCTTGCCGATATCACCTAGCCCCTCACATGAGAGTGTGGCTCGACCACGAGATTGGGACTGTCGTACAGATTCGAATGCATCTCTTTCTCACGACCCTGGAAGGCGCACAACTTGAAGCAAAACTCGCGCTGCGTCGGCGGAAGAAAATCTGCCGCTCATGGTGGAACTATCACTGGCTTGTCCGTACGTTAGCAGTTCTTCAGTTCCTGGCCGGGGATAAGCCTTCTATCTACGTTGGCGCTAAGCCCCCAAGACAACTCGTCATATCTAAACATCCTTTTTCTGTTCAAATTGAATCGGGCATCGACGAGTCACGGCTGGGGCCAGAAGCTGAAGAGACTGACGAAACAATCGTGGAGTTAAGCGAAGAAGAAGAAGCCGACAGCCAAGGTCCGGATGATGAATAAGGCCATCCTCTTAGCAGAACCGCACCTGGAATTCCGTCACGGACAATTTCTTGAAGACCCACATGACGGGCTCTCGCTTTTCGGGCCCTACGGCGTCGAAGTCTCCTCCCATCCCAAGAACATGACCTTCGGCGTTATTGGGACGCCCCAGGGAATTCAAGCATTCAATCACTGGTGTCGAAATTCGAGAGGACCGGGCTACCCGGGAAACGATAGGGATACTCACCTCTGGCCCGTCTTTCCGGGTTTCGAGGCGGCGTTCTGCTCAGACGTGCCCCGCGAACCGGCATGGTCTCATGAATTGGACCCGGAAAAGCTCACGCAGGCGTCCATGCTGAAAGACCCAAACAAACGAGCAGCCGGTGTGGTTGAGGAGTACCTAAATGCCATCGAAAAAACCCAGAAAAAGGACGAGGCTTTTGGAGTAATGGTATGGGTAGTGCCGGATATTGTGTGGAGGAATTGTCGTCCAGAGTCCCATTTTTCGGGAGCCACTGGGTTGGGCGTGTCACTAAAGGAAAGAGAACTCAGAGCCAGCGGACAGACTGGCTTTCTCGACGAGTACAACCCTGAAATTTATCAATACTCCGTCGATTTCCGCCGCCAAATTAAGGCGCGCTCTATGAAGTTCGGTATACCCATCCAGATAATTCGGGAATGCCGGTTCGAACCGGACCCAACAAAAGCGCCGCGATTTCAGTCCCCGCCGTCAGATGTGGCCTGGAACCTCCTAACCACGATGTATTACAAAGCCGGTGGAAAACCCTGGCGGCTAGCCGGAGCCCGCGAAGGGGTTTGTTACATCGGCGTTGTCTTTCGCAGAACCGATATATCGGTCGGGAACAGGACAGCCTGCTGTGCTGCTCAAATGTTCTTGGACTCCGGTGACCGTGCTGTTTTCCTCGGCGAATACGGTCCATGGTACTCGCCTGAAAAGAAGCAGTTTCATCTTACGGCAGAAGCAGCAAAGCAACTCTTAGGAGGAATTCTAGAAACATATAAGGACTTAGAAGGCAAGCCCCTGAAAGAAATCTTTCTTCATTGTCGGTCCTCAATTTACCAGGAGGAGTTTGACGGATACAGTTCCGCTTGTCCTAAGGATGTCAAGCTCGTTGGTATCCGTGTTCGCAAAGATTTCGATGGACTGCGACTATTCCGCGAAGGCACTCGGCCAGTTATACGCGGAACGTTCCTTAAAGCGGGACCGAAGCTTGGATATTTGTGGGCGTCCGGTTTCATTCCGCGCTTGCGAACCTATCCAGGTTGGGAGTCCCCGGTCCCATTGAAAATTGATGTTCAGCGTGGCGAGGCCGATATCGAACAGGTCGCCAGAGATGTACTCGCTCTCACGAAGCTAAACTACAATGCCTGCCGATTTGGCGACTCGGAACCAGTCACAATTGGCTTTTCGAATGCGGTAGGAGAAATACTTGTTTCTAACCCAACCGTGACTGAGCGAAGCCCGAAGTTCAAGTTTTACATCTAGTGCCGCTGCAACTTGGATTGGCGGTTACGTCTTGTAAAAACAAATGCCTAATGACCAGGCGGAAAAGAAGCGATGGGAACTGGAGCAGTGCCAACTCGTGGCGAAAGAAATGCACAATCTGTTGGGAACGGACTATGAAGCCGAGCCCGGCGATGCCGAGCCTGCAGATGTGACGCTGAGGAGCAAATCAGGAGCATTTCCCTCGTTGCAAGTCCAGGTCGTGAGCATTCCTTTGGATTTTCGCCACCGCGACGACAAACACAGTGTCCAGAAGATTAGAGAAGTCTTAGCTAAGGACGTTCCAGCGCGTGGTCTCACACATTGTTCGGTTGGCCTTGTCTTGTCAGGCGAAGCAGCAATGCGTGGCATAAAGCACGACGAATTCGAAACGCTTATCAATATTATTCTCAGCGAAGCTCGCCCCGGCAATCTGACCCTCAGGTATGAGGACATCCTGGAGCGGTCAGAGGAACTCGCAAAATCCGTGCATAACATTGTTATCTGGATTGACGAATCCATTCCGAACATCGAGATAGACGTCCCGGAAGGAGGTGCGCTTCCGCCAGATGGACGATGGATAATCGAAGGCATTCTGAAGAAGGTTGACAAATACGGAGGAGCCAATGCGGTCAAAGAGTTGGTTCTGGTGATTGGAGTTGCCGGATTTGTTGACGACGAGCAGGTTCAAGCATTTCGGGAGGCGTATCAGCCGGACGCTCTGCCGTTCGCTCAAATTTGGATTGTGACTCCATTTGACGGCGTAATTTGTTTGAAAGGCCCGGCCAAGTGAGGAAAGTCCATCAGGTGAACCAAAATAGGGTTGACTAAAAGCCGCGCAGTCCACGGAGTTTGTAAGCTGTGCCACAACACTCGCAGGCTTTGCGAGAGCCACCTGCTTCCACGTGGTATCTATACTCGCAGTCGTGGCCCCGGCAATACGTTGCCTCTGATAGTCTCGGTCAAAGGTCAACGCCCATCGCAGCACCAATACAAACAGCACCTTCTTTGCGGCGATTGCGAACGGCGGTTCAATGAGAACGGCGAACACTACGCGCTTCAGTTGATGAACAGTCGGGAGCAAAAATTTCTGTTACTAGATATCCTTAAGGCTTCTCAAAAGACCGCCGTTGGCCACTTGTGGACCCAGTTTTCCGCTGAGCACACACCGACGATTGACCGAAAAAAGTTAGCATATTTTGGCATCAGCGTGTTTTGGCGAGCGTCCGTAGTGACATGGACTGACGAGAGTGGGGAACCAGATATTCGAATCGACTTAGGCAAGAAGTACAACGAAGAACTCAGGCGATATTTGATGGGAGAAGCAGTGATTCCCAAGCTTGCATTTCTCACTGTTTATGTCTGTAGCGACCGGGTCAGCGCACGGAAATCATTTGCGCCTGCTAACAACGGTAAGACTAAGGTAGGAAAATTGACCGGCTTCTTAGTACGAGGAATTGAATTCAACTTCGGAATTGGAAACTCAGTGCCTCAGTTTCAACGAAATCTCTCCTTGACCAACTCAGAATCTGAATGGATTCATCTGAAGGACTGCGGCAAATATGGCCAGTGGTTTCTTAACGACGGACGACCAGTTTGAGGCATGACTGTACCCACGCCTGTACACAAAGTCCTCCAAAACGCCCCGAATAACCCAAATAAACCAAATCCACCCAAATCTAACTCACTGATTCCAAAGGGATGGACAACAGACAACGGGATTCGTAATCGGCTGCTCTATCCAACTCTGCTCACCCTCTTCGCCCGTCGTCCGATTCAGCGCTGCAATCTGAATGCCGCTTCCAATTTTTTCACTGTTTAGGTGTAAGATGCGCGCGAAGTGACTGATTCCTCATCTATTCTCGGACGCACGATTTCCCATTACCGCATCGTCGAAAAACTCGGCGGTGGCGGCATGGGTGTGGTCTACAAGGCCGAAGATACAAGCCTGCATCGCTTCGTGGCTCTCAAGTTCCTGCCGGACGAGGTTGCGCGGGACCATCAGGCGCTTGAACGATTCCGGCGCGAGGCGGAGGCAGCATCGGCGCTAAATCACCCGAACATCTGCACGATTCACGAAATTGGCGAGGAAAATGGCCAGGCCTTCATCGTCATGGAATTTTTGGACGGTGTAACGCTGAAACACCGCATCGGTGGCCGTCCGATGGAAATTGAAACCGTCCTGGACTTGGGCATCCAAGTAGCGGACGGGCTCGACGCGGCTCACGCCGAAGGGTCGTCCACCGGGACATCAAACCGGCGAACATTTTTGTGACCAAGCGCGGCCACGCCAAGATTCTCGATTTTGGGCTTGCCAAGCTCACTCCTGTGGCGACGGGTGTCGGTGCTTCTGCAATGCCGACGGCCAGTGCGGAAGAACTGCTGACCAGCCCTGGCACGGCAGTGGGCACAGTGGCCTATATGTCGCCGGAGCAGGTGCGCGGAAAAGAATTGGATGCGCGTACTGACCTGTTTTCATTTGGTGTGGTGCTGTACGAGATGGCGACGGGCGCTCTCCCCTTTCGCGGGGACACATCGGGAGTGATTACCGAGGCGATACTGAATCGCGCGCCGGTCGCTCCCGTGCGGCTGAATCCCGATGTGCCAGCGGAGTTAGAGCGAATCATCAACAAGGCTCTGGAGAAAGACCGGGACTTCCGTTATCAGCACGCGTCGGACATGCGCGCTGACTTGAAGCGTCTGCGGCGGGATACGGATTCGGGCCGAATTTCGTCATCGGGCAGCGGGGCGGTTCAGGGTCTTGCTGCAGAAACCGCGAGTAGCTCGGCCTCCGCTGTCGCCGTTCAGCCTTCCGTGAAACCTGCGCAGAAGGATATGTCTTTTTGGCCGCTTGCGTCGTACTCCTGGCAGCAGCCTTCGCGGCGTATCACTTTTGGCCCCGCTCGAACACTTCGAGCGGCCCCGCAAAGATTACGCAAATCAGCCAGTGGAACAAACCGATGGACGGCGCGACGCTTTCTCCCGACGGCCACGCTGTAGCGTTTGTCTCACCGGTAGGCGGCATCGCGCAAGTGTTCCTGATGCTCACTTCTGGTGGCGAGCCTCTTCAACTCACGAATGATGAAGGCGACAAGGGTGTGGACACATTTTCGCCCGACGGAAAAGAAATTTATTACAGGAGGTCTCTCGGCCGTGACGAGGTGTGGGCGGTGCCTACGCTCGGTGGGGCTCCCCGCCGTGTGGCGTCTGCCGCAATGTGGTTCCCTCGCCGGATGGAACATTCATTTATTATACGAAGTCTGACAGCTCCGGGATTTTTCGTGCGGAAAAATCCGGAGTGAACGAGGAATTAGTGTACAACTTCGAAGGCACTGGCTTGGTCTTCTTCCCGCTTCTGTTATTTCCTGGTGGCAACGACCTGCTCGCTGCTGGTGTTCGAGCGGACTCGCCAAATTCCATTTTTACAGAATAAACTTGACCAGCCATGAGGCGGTTGATTTAGGCGAGGTATCCGGGAATGCTGGTTTGACGTCGTGTGGGCCGAGCCAGGGAAAACCGTCCTATTCAGCCGGACAGTAAACGGGCTGACGAACATCTGGAAATACAGCTTGCAGGACCGAAGTCTGACGCAGATTACTTTCGGAGCGGGACCGGACTACTCGCCCATGCCCGACCCGGGAGGAAAAGGGATTTACTTTGTGAACGGCAAATCCTCCGGGTTCCTGACCGCTTACCACGTTCATTCAAAGGAATCCACGGACATCGTGTCGGAGGACGCAAGTCGAGCCCATCATCTCGCCGGATGGGAAGCGCGTGATGTACATCACGCTCCCCGCACCCGGAGGTCCGAACTCTGGGTGTCGGACATCGACGGCGGCAACAAAGTGAAAATCGCCACCGGAGAAGATCTGGGGACGGGGACTTGGGCGCCGGACAATTTTCACCTGTCTTTTGAAGAGTCGGGGCCAGCGCAGGGGCCAAAGCCTACATCGTCGGGGCCGATGGCAGCGGTCTTCGTCAGCTCCCACGGACGGAGAAAACGTCCAGAATTCGGTATGGAGCTCTGACCAGAAATCCATTTACGTGACCGGCGTGGAGAAGCGGGTACGATTCAAACCGTTTGGAAATGGAGCGTGGACGGTTCAGATCTGGAGAAGTTCGTGGACAACTGCTGGTGTAGTTATGGATGCTGACCCCGGAGGGAGGTACCTGCTTGGCACGTATTGTATGGAGAAAAGACTGGAATCTACGAGGTGTCCATCTCCGATAGGAAATGCATCCCATTGGTTCCCGGCGTGGTAACGTTCGAGTGCAATTTTTGCTCGCGATGGCAAGTCGTTCTTGTATGCGGTTGCTTCCCGCGGTGAAGTCACGATTTACCGTCAGCCTTGGAAAGACGGTAAAACTCATCGGGGCGCCCCAGGTCGCGTTGAAGGTCCCCTTTGCTTTTCCCCTGTTTCATAGTGGTAATGCCTACGATTTTTCCAGGGACCTTTCCACCATCGTCTATGCGCGCCCCGGCGGTCACGCCGACCTCTATCTTCTGAGCCAGAAATAAATCGCTGTCCTTAGTCGACTGAGTTTTTGTACAAAATTGTACGGAGTAGTACCACTTCTGCCGTTTTTGACGTCTTTACCGTCATGTAAAATCAATAAGTTACGCCTCATCAACATGGGTTCGGGGTTCGACTCCCACACGCTTCCGCCAACCTTTCAGAACTCAACTACTTACGCACGAATTTGAGTAATGATTCGTGCTCGGGTAATGATTGACTGAACCCGCCAACCTGCTCCATCGCATCACGTTGTGTCTGTGGGATCACGTGCGAATAGATTCGCAGCGTTGTCTTCACGTCGGCATGACGCATTTGGTTTTGGAGCACGGTTAGAGGGACCGATGCTTCCGCCAGTTCAGTAGCCAGGCCGTGACGAAACGCGTGAAGCCCAGTGTTGTCACCTGGAATCCCGAGCTTCTTCAAGACTGGCTTGAGTCCTACCCGTACCACGTTGTCGCGTGATCGCGGCCGCGTGCCTGTCCGGTTAGGGAACAGAACCTGAGCGGAATTTGGCGTCCAGTGACGGTGAATGTAATCCCGCAGCTTGCTTTCAAGTGCTGTCGTCATTGGAAGGGAAGCAATTGATTTTGGCGTTTTGGGTTGACGGACCTCCCTCGTGGCATCGTCGAGTGACTTGTTCACGCGGATAGTCCTGTGATTAAAATCTAGATCGTCGAGTGTCAGCGCTAGAATTTCTCCCGCTCTCAATCCTGTTGACCAAGCAACGGCGAACAGGGTCTTGAACGGCTCCGGTGCTGCTTCGATGATTTGGGCCGCCTGCCTTCGTGTGAAGAAAGCGGCCTCGGGTGACTGTGCATTTGTCCCCAAACAAATGTCGGTGAAGCCGATCGTTGGAATCTTCATTCCGCATCGTCGTGCGTAGTCGAGAATCGCGAAGATTGCGCTGACGATATTCACGGTCGACTTCTGCGATAGGGTCACCCGTAGATCGGTTGCGAACTGCTGGACCTTGTGAACGCCAAACTCATTTAGAGCTGAGCGCCCGAACTTCGGTAGGATGTGAACCTTGAGATAGCTTTCGCGTTGCCGAACGGTTGCCGGAGACAGGTTTGGTGCAACGGCCTGCCGCCACATCCGTACTGCATCGGCGAACGTCTGCCCTTTGATCGCAGGGGCCACGCTACCGCGCTGCCGGTTCACTTCCTCCATAATTCGAGCGTGCTCACGACGAGCTGCTCGTTCACTCATCTCTCCGACCCTGCCGATCATCTTCTTTACCAGCTTCGTTTTGCCGTCCGGGCCATCGACGTAGTACATCGAGGACATTCGGCCGGCGCTGATCACGAAACACCCCTTCTGAAACCGTCGTCGCACCACTGGACCTCGTTTCTGACCAGTGCTCGGCGACGTTGCGGGAGAAACGTATACCGGGGTATCTGTGCAAGACAATCCATCATTTTCTTGAAACATTTGGGCACGCGAATCCTGTTGGATTCGGTGCCGCCCGCCGATGGGTCGGGTAGGCTTGCCGTAGAGGGGTCCGACTTCTGGAGCTTCGAACGCTAGATCACGGCTGCAAGTCGGTGAGCAGTTGTTCTTCCAGTACCGATATCATAATGCAAACATGCGGCGATTTCAACACTGTAATAAAGTTTAGCTTCATTTTTCCCTTGCGCGCTCTCGTAAGGCGTGACATAATGGTTTCACTGAGTTTCACAGACCGCTTCCATTAGTGTAGTCACGGTCGTCTTTCGGTTCCTTCCTACCTAACTCAGTTCACTGGCCCGTCCGGGTCGGTACTCCTACACACCAAGGAGCCCAAAATGTACAACCTCAATTGTCGGCCGTTCCGGTGTCATCTCACTATTAACGTCAATGTTCGGTACACACGGTTTCATCGTCGTGTCGTCGGTCACGCCCGTGGGATTCGAACTATCTAGTTAAATCCAAAGACTTTACTCGGGGTGGGTCAACCACCCCGGGTACTGGTCATTTTATTGGCCAGAAGGAGGACTTCGATGTTTGATCCCACGGATGTGTTTGAACTTAACGAAGATACGGCCCTTGCCCCTACCTCGGGTGCGACAGAGGAGCCAGACTGGTTTGTCGAGGGCGAGCAGCTGATCGAAAAGCATCAGACCCAGAGCTTGCAATTCGGCATCGGCGACTGGATTAACGAGGGCATGGCTCTGGCCGAGAAGCACCAGACGGGAACGCTGCAATGGGACTTTGGCGACTGGTTCAACCGATGCCCGGTACCCGACGATCTAGATATGGAGGGGGTGCCGAAGCCTTATGACCTGGCGGAATCGATGCTGGGCATATTGCGAAGCACTCTATACGACTGGGCCTCTACGGCGAAGCGGATTCCTGTCTCTGTCCGGACAGAGAAACTGCGCTGGTCGCATCATCGTGCCATTGCGAATGGGCTGCCCGATGCTGACGATGCCACCAAGAAGCGTTGGGTGGATATCGCAGTTGCCGAGAAACTGAGCACCAACGAGCTGAAGGATAGGTTGCGGGCTAGTCGCGATCCTGACCGGCCCAAGCCAAACCCGACAAAGTCGCTCGTCGTAAAGCTGCCCGATATTTTGTACATAAAGCTGCGCAACATCGCCCGTGGCCGGGAATCTACCGTCCAGGTCGTCGCTGCGGAGTTCTTGACAGAGTATTTGGCAAGTGATGAGGTCGGAAAGCTAGCTGACGCCGAACTCGCTGTAGCCGAGGAGCGAACGTATCAGCGGCGGCGGCGGGCCGGTATCAAAACGGCACGAGCCTACGATCCGCTCAAGCTGCGGCAGCGAGTCGATCACCCCTAGGCATTAAATCTTTCGCTTGTCTAGGCTCCTAGAAATGTAGGACGCTGCCCAGGTAGCTCACCAGTTGTGAAGTGATCGGGATGCGGGGAACGGCCCAGGTCACGTAACCGCCTACCTTTTGGCGGATCGGTTCAATCCCAAAAGCGCCATAACATTCGGGAGAGGTCTGCCCATAGAGAGGAATCACGGTGACACGCCAAGAGCTGCACGCAAAATTAGATGTCTTGCTCGACGACGCGGAACGCAGTCGCACCTATGGCACCGTGGAATTTGAGCTACGCGACGGCAAGATCATCTTGCTGCGCACGATCAAGACTGAAAAATTCGAGGACAGAGGGAACACAGCCCATGCCAAACAAACCTACCGTTAAACAGCTTGAACTTCTAGGCGGCATTCCGGATGAACTGCGAAAGCCGCCGCAGTGGCTTCAATACTACCTGAAGACTTACTCCAAGAAAGACAAGAAGCCTGGCAAGTGCCCCTGTGTAAAGTGGGGAACGCCTGAACTTCGTGCAGAAAATCTCCGCCCACTCGAATACCTGCTCCAGAATCGAGCGGACAGGGAACATGCTGGCTTTCAACGGTACGTGGATAAGTCAGAGGGCTTCGTCTACGTAGACCTCGATCACTGCCGGAACGCCGATACCGGCGCAATTGAACCGTGGGCGCAAGAGATAGTCAGTGAGATTGACTCTTACTGTGAGATATCCGCCAGCGGAACCGGCCTGCATATCGTCTGTCGCGGCACACTGCCCGAGGACTTTCACGTCGATCCCAAAGAAATCTACTCCGGAAATTCCGGCAAGCTCATCGCAATGACCGGCAACGTTCTCGACTTCAATACGAAAATTGAAGGTCGTCAAGAACGTGTAGAGAAACTCCTGGAGCGATTCAAGGCGGAAGCTGGATTCAAGAAGACTGAGATAAAGCCCACTACACAAACTGAACGGCACTGGCGCGATGTATTTCATACGGGAAGTGAATTGGATTCGGCTCCCGGTCGTACATTCATAAAAGGAATCCTCGAGGAAGGCGTTACGTTCTTTGGGGCGCTCAGCGGCACGGGTAAGACCTGGATTGGACTGTCGATCGCACATGCACTGTTGAGTGGTGAGCCACTTTTCGGTGTTTATCCTGTTCTTGAACGGACGAACGTGCTTTACCTTGTGCCGGAAATGGGCGGTCGCAAGTTTCGGGAACGGATGTTGAAAATGCGGATCTCCATGGACGGCGGCTTCTTTTGCCAAACCATTCGTGACGGTGCAATCGATCTTGAGGACCCGGCTCTGCTGCAAGCGATCAACATGACACAGGCTGTCGTAATACTGGACACAGCAATCCGGTTCCAGCAAGGCGACGAAAACCAATCAACTCAGCAAGCGCAAGGGCTCGGCGCGAAGATGTTCAAACTAATTCGGGCAGGAGCACCCGCCGTCATAGGAATGCACCACAGGAAGAAGGATGTCGGTGACACAACTCCAACGCTGGAAAACACGTTGCGCGGCACGGGTGACTTTGGTGCGATGGCTGACTGTGTGTGGTGCGTGGAGCACGCCCGTCGAAAAGGGAAGAAGGGCTCCGATGAGGCTTATCAGGAAGATTCCAAGCAACTGACACGGCTGACACTAACTTGTGTCAAGCCTCGCGATATGGAGCCAGCCGATCCGTTTACGATCCAGGGGAGACCCTACATTGACCAGAAGGGTGATTTCGCAGTGATGGATTTAGAAAGAAGTGAAGAGGAGGCACCTGTCGCTGCGACTAGCGACGATGCCGTGATCCAACTTCTGGAGAGTGATCCGACAATCGGACTAAATGAGCTTAGGCGGAAAACTGGTTTTGGTTCTGATCGCGTACGCAGAATCATCACTGACGGCGGCTGGTCAAAAGAAACGGGGCAGTGGGTTCTGAAAGCATTAGAGGCGGAGCAGGTCTAACTGCACCGTCAGACTGCCAGGCGGACTGCCGGATGCCTTCCCTAGGAATAGGTGAAAGGCAGTCCGGGTCGACCGGACTGATGCCGGACTGGTCGGGACTGGCTTATTCTCAGTGGTTTACCCGGACTGATTTTAGCGGACTGATCGCCGGACTGGTCGAATTTTGAATGGCACCAGTCCGGGGCATATCAGTCTGGCATTAAAGGAACTGAACGGCACATGAAGAAGAAACGACGGCACATCGGTAACACGGCGGTCCCTGATGATCTCCTACGCGACGGTATAGTCTTCGACGGTAGCGTCCAGGCGCGCCGTGACGACGACGCATACCGAAGGGCGTGTGAGGACCTCGACCGTCGCTGGAAGGCAGTGCTACAGGTGGAGGCCGAGATCACTGCAGCGTGGAAACGGGACGCCTGTCGTCAGCTGACCGAAGTCGCACCGTCAATCGAGAAAGACGAACACGAGTTGCTAATCGCACGGTTAGACGAACAGCGTGCCGCACGCCAGCAGGTTGAAGACGCAGTCACGGTCAGGTACCTCGAGGAACTGGCCGCGATCCGTGAAAAGACTTGGCGATCACGGGCCGAGAAACAACTGGCCGACGCCACCCGCCGAATTAACGCCGACATTCGAAAGCGAGATCGCCTGAACCGCGAACTTCTGAAAGCGTGCCGTCGTTAACCCGACCGTCACACCTGCACAGTATTCATGCGTGTCGATCGAACAAAAGACTCCAAGCCCGAACATCGTGAAGTGTTCGAAGCAGTAGACCGCGTACCGTTCCCTCACGGCTGGACCGGCACAGTCACGGTAACAGTTGTGGCAGGTGTGTCGCGTGAATTTGTGACGCAAAAAGAAGAGCAATATCCCAGGAGCTAACGATGCAAGTTTTCCAAGAGCAAGCAGTGCCGCGAAAGAAGAATCCGTTGTTCGATACGCCCGTGAAAAACGTAGGAGTGCCAGTTGAGGGCGGTTCATGTCCTGAACCACGGGTGTCCACGAAGATTGGCATCGGCGTCGTTCTGACCCCTGAACAGATCGCCCAGGCTCAGCGGATCAAGAACAACGAGCACCCGAAGGTCGCACCGGACTAAACCCTATGATCAACATTTGTCCGAATCGTCGTCCACGCTCTGAGGGATTAGGTTGATCCTCATTTTATTACTTCACTTTCTCGACTTCGTAATTCGCATAGCCGAACTCATTGCTGCGCGCCGCCACATACTTGTCTCCTAGCTTGTAGACGGTCACAGCGAAGGGCGTCATCTCCAGGGTCGTGACGAGCCGTCCGCCGCTGATCTCGTACTCTGCCGGCGACCCCAGCGCACCGCCGTGCTCAACATCCCAAACCTCTCCTACTTCGGGTTGCTTTCCGTTGACACTGGTGATGATCCGGCGGCCATCCTTCCCATAGAGGATTTCGAACCGATCGCCCGTAACCCGATTCCGTACGGTAACGGTCTTACCTACGATTAAGGCCGTCAGTTGCGCGTCATCGAGAGCTACCGCGCCCTTGCTCTGGAGTTCGGCGACCGTCATACCCTTCTTCTCACCTTTCCCCGCCTCCTCAGACGGCGAGTACCAGATAGGAGAGGTCCAGGCACGCTCCTGCACCGTGGCCGGAGCAAAATTCGGTGGTGGCACGCCCAGTTTCTTGGCATCGTAAGTGGTCCATCGTGGGGTGGGAATCTGCAACACGCGGGCATAATAGAAGGCATGCAAGCTGGGATCGAAATCGGGGTCCTTCCACACAGTCTTCAGTTGCACGTCACCGATCGTATTCGTATAACTCGCATTCTTGACGTCCACAGTGTTGCCGACGGGCGGAAGTTTGCCGGTAGCTGAAGTGGGCTTGCGGTTGCCGGACCAGGCCACATCATAGATTTTTTCGAAGATCTGCCCGTCCTTGGTCCAACCCTTGATAATTTGAATGCGGTCCAGGTTGCCGTCGTCAGGATCTTTCAGCGCCCACACGATGAAAGTTGGTTCCTTCCCCGCTTTCTTGGGAAGGTCGCCTCCCATCGACACGCCGTTGGCATACCCGGTCTTCACCCAATCTTTTTGGTTCAGTACGTCAGGATGAAAATCCCAGCCGCCAAAGAACCGGAACTTGATGCGCACCCCGCTTGTGCCGAAGGTTTCCTTGCGCTGCATGGCCGCGAAGATGGATTCGCGGGTGTTCTCTTCCGCCCACACGCCGCCTAGGCCGCCCGTGCTGATCAAACCCATGTTCAGCCCGACTTCTTTCTTCCCGCTCACGCGAGCCTCCGGCGTCGCATCCACTAAGGCGTGGCCACCGAAATAATCGTTCTGGCTGTAGCCCGCTGCCGTGTCGTGCGAGTCGCTCGCGCCTACCACTCCCATCTTGTAGGGGTTGTAGCCGCGGCTGTCTTGCATGGCCACGCCGTTCTGCCAGGCCTCGCGGATGTAACTGCCGTGGACTTTCGGAGTCCGTTCGATGCCGCCCAGCAGGTAGCTCAAAAGCTCGTAGTCGGCGAACTCGTCGTTGGGAGAAAGCACGGGATGGGTTTCGGACGTGCCTTTCAGTTGATGGATTTCAGCCAACGGCTCGTTGTTTACGCGCTCCTGGGCCCAAGCTGCGTCAATCGGCCGTCCTTTGCTATCAACCTCCAGAGGAAACATAATGCCATCGCTGAGATTGGCATTGTGCGAGATCGCCAGCAACTCATTGCCTGCTTGGCGCTGCGTATTCATCCAGTTCCAGAGATCCTCAGGGTGGTCAGAGTCTAGGGCACTAAAAGGAACTTCCGGGACTTTCTTGGAATCTTTGAAGATGATATTGCGGTGCATGTTGCGATTGTCTGGCGTCGAAGTCCACTCATAGGCGGCGAAGGTCGTAAACGTTCCCGGCTGGTAGTACTTATCTGCGATTGCGATCATCTGCTTCCAGACGTTACCCGCCACCTCCGGGCTCACCAACTCCTTTATTGGCTCGCCCTTCAGCATTGAACTACCCAAAAACATATACACTCGCTGCATGTCCTCCTTGCCTCGAACCTTTAACTGTTCCGCGATGGGCTGCTTGCTAAGCGAGGAGCTGGGATCGTTCGCCGCGGAGATGACGCCCACATACTCGGCATGGTCCGTCACTGCCATGAAATCGAGTGGACGCGTGATCTTGATTGGATAACCCCCAGGGTGCGTGATTGTCTGCCCCAAGGCAAACTTGTAGGCGTCCTCCGGCCCAGCCATGGTGTTGCCGTAAATGTAGGCGTCAAATGACCAGCTCGTATGAATGTGTGTTTCGCCAAAGTAAGCTTCCCGCTCAGGGTTCCGTTTCACTCTAGCCGGTACTGCGGACGCAGGCTGAACTCCGACCGATGAAACAGCCGCTTCAATGGCTGCAGGCGGCTTGCCTGCTTCCTTCGCCCTTGATCGGGCCATCACCCCCAACATACATACAAGAGTCAGAGAGATGATCGCGGTAAACATCACACGCTTTTTCATTTGCAAGCCCTCCTAGATGCTATAACCCTTGTTTCGAGGTTTCATTTTCCGGCGAAGAAACTTCTATCATCATTATGGATTTGTTGGAAGTGTCAGAACTAACGGGTCAGTCTCCGACGTCACGCAATCGGAAACTGACCCACTCATCAGCTCTAAACTGTTCCAAATCCACGATCAAATCTCGCCTAGAAACCTATTACCGCGCCCAGGATCTTGCCACTCCCTGTCCGCGTGGTAGACGCGCGGCCGACCTCCGAATCGTTTAAAACACCGCTTTCAGATCGCTGCAATATCACGCTGACATCGCAGCACTACGCCGTGTTTCACAGCGTTTTCAGCCTGTATTCATGCGGGCTTGTTGGCGAGTGGCTGCCCCAAATGATCGTTGACCGCATCTTTGCCTGCGCCAGAGCTAAGTCCTGACATCACACGGACCTGGCATGGGCTAATGAAACGGATTCACGCGGCTCTCAAATACCGCTGCGCAAGTAACGTACAGGCAAAGGCGAAAAGAAACTTTTGATTCCTGCCGCTTTGAGAGGCGTTTTTGGGGCGTGCTAGGAGTTCAGAGAGTGGGCGATGCCAGTTTGTTTTCGATCGCTTAGAGGAGTTTGGGCGCCCCGCATCTTCTTGATTGCTTCGGTGTTGATCTCCGCTCGTTCCCGGTAGACGGCGGCAAGAAGCTCCAACTCTCTTTGTCGCTGTTCGTCGCTCAGTGCTTGAGCAAGGTTTTCGCAGTATTGCGCGGCGTCGTACCAAAAGCGGGTGTTTGACTCGATCAGGGAGATTGCTTCGTCCGTCGAAAAACCGTTGCGCCCGTCAAGATTCAAAGCCATATCACCACCTCCGAGATCGGATGTGGCATCGCGGGATAGTGCCACTTCCGGATGACTGTCGAAGATGGGCTTCGACTACGCCCGAAGAAATATTACTCAGAAATGGGATTTAGCGTCAAGTGTTTCGACTATTCACAGAACCTAACAGGCCGTCACACCTGCCACGTCGATCTGGCTCGACTTACCTCGAGTCGCCTGGGCGCGCCGCGGCTTGGGTTCTAAATGGAGATCGTATGACGCGACTTTGGCTTAGAGCACGCGCTCACGTTGCACCTCTCGACAACCTGGAGCACCACCAAATCATGGAGCTGCTGGTTCGGGATGGCTTCGAGAACGTCCGGTTCGAAGACGTCTTTCACAGCCGTGGCAAGTATTTCTGCTTCGTCGATGTGTCAGACGAAGCAGGCAATTGGCACCTCACGCGTCCGCCTGGTCTGTTCAGGATCAAGCGAGCGATACCGGCTGTAGTGAGAGGAAAGTGATGACCGCAGAAGAAACGATCGCACGTGCATTCATGGATTGGCAAGCGAACGAGAAAGAGTTCATGGCCAATCCGACGCCGGAGAACCTGGCGAAGCTCGAAGCCGCGGCCAGGCGACACGTTGACGCTGCTGGTGCGCTGACGCGGGAAAAGAGGCGTAACAGTCTCAAGGCTAATTGAAGTGCCCGGCTACTCGCCGTTAAGGAGACCCACCATGAAGTACATCGCATTCGATGGAACAGGCTCACCGTTCGATCTTCAACGAAATTTTGCCGAAGTGCTCATCAAGCTCCAGATGATTCGGGAGTATCAGCCGCCGAAACCGGAGGCACGTCCCGCCACGTTTGGTGTCGGCTTCTATAACGATCGCAAACCGTTCATTGTGGCGAACTGCACCAGCTGCAATCAAAAGTTCATGTTCGAAGGCCAAGACCCGCGATGCATGAAAGTTAATCACTGCAAGATGACGGAGCAGCCTCCAGCCACAGTGATTGCGGAATACCTGGAAGCACGTGATCTGTGGCAGCCGAAAGAGAAGCCAGCGGAGTACGAAAGCAGGCCAGCTCGCCAGCGTGAACACGTAGTGAGCTATTAGGAGTCTGGCCGGTTTCCAGACACAAACCCAACATCGAGGTGATCCATGCAGATCGAACGCAGAGTATTCCTAATCGACGCCGAACTAAGAGCGTCAGCAGACGGTAAGAAGATCAAAGGCTACGCCGCGCGATACAACACACTCAGCGGCCCCATCCCTTCAGGTAAGAACGGCAGGTCATTCCGCGAGCGGATCGCTCCCGGTGCCTTCAAACGCGCAGTCGCTGACGGGCAAGACGTGACCATGCTCGTGGAACACAATCCCGACAAGCTTCTCGGTCGCACCGCTTCCGGAACTCTGCAGCTGCGTGACACTGATTCCGGCTTGGCGTTTGAATGCGACATGCCTGATACCCAGCTCGGCCACGACACCCACACGATGATCAAGCGCGGCGACCTGAATGCCTGCAGCTTCGGTTTCGCACTCGGCGATCGCTCGGATGATAGCTGGGATGAAGAAGACATCGAAGACGAGGAAGATTTCGAGCCGGGTGAAGATAAGAAGCAGCGACGTTCCAAGCAAGTGGTTCGCACGATCACAAACGTCAGGAAGCTCTTTGACGTTTCGGTAGTCACGCGAGCCGCCTATCCGAAAGGCACTTGTGTGATGGCCAGGGCAGAAGGGATCGAGATCGTGTACCCGGAAATTCCCGCCGAGATTCGATCAGCGATTGAATCACATGCGGAACGGCTCATTCGTGAGTTCGGTGCCGACAAAGTCTTGGACGGAGTCTTCAAGCAAGGTCAGAGCGGTGAAGCTGTTCGAAGCCGTCGCAGGAATCTCTTGAACCAAGTTTAACCGGCCTGGCGTTCCAGGAACAATCCAACAACCGAGGTGCAACATGCAGAAACCAGTATCAGGCTTCAAGAAAGACTCGCCCGAAGAAAAGCGGCACGACGAGATCGTCGCCGAAGTTCGGGCGGCCGCGGAGAAGGAAGGTCTTACCGAAGCGCAAGTGGCTTACGCGTGCCAAGCCGCATCCGGCTACGTTCTCAGCCACGGCTTTGATTCACCGAAGCCCAGCATCGAGGGAATCATCCTCGGCGCAAAGCGTCGTTCATAACGTCCTGGCGACGATCCCAGGAAATCCAACAACCGAGGTGCACTACCATGTCAAACCACAACGAGCTGCAGGAACTTTATCAAGAAGCTAGTCAGCTCAGCAGCAAACCGAACTGGACCAAGCAGGATGAGCGTCGCAATGCGTTCCTCCTGGCCGCTATCAGTTTGAAGAAGAACAATCCGAATATCAGCTTGACCGAATTGAATCGGGCTGAGCTTCTTGAAACCGAGATCGCCGAAGGGCTCGAAGTAACGGAGTTCAAGCGATCGCCGCTCTCAGCCGAACAACGGGAACACGTCGGCGTGTGGCAGCGTTTCGTCAGAAACGGACGGATCGAGCAACGTGATATGACAGTCGGGAATGGCAAGCCTGCCTATCTCACTGGCAATGTTGGTAGCTTCGTGCCGCTCACCTTCTTTCAGGACGTTTTTGCAGCCAAGAAGAACACGGATGCATTGTTCAATCCTGACGTGGTGACGTACATCGAAACCACGCACGGGAAGCCAATGCAATTCGGATACATGGGCGACACTGAAAACGTGGCGGCTCTTGTTTCCGAAGGCAATCTGGCGACTGAGCAGGATATCTCCAGCGTCGGCGGCGTGATGATCGGAGCGTGTACCTTCCGCACTCCCCTTTTCCGTGCTTCGATCGAAGCATTCCAAGACGTTGAGATGGCTGGTGGCACGATCGAACTATTCAAGAAGTTCACCGCCGAACGGATTGCGCTTGGCGTTGGACCTTACCTCGTGACTGGCCAGGGACCGACTGTCAAACAGCCGACAGGCTTGCTGACCGCGATCGAAAGCCTCAATGCCGCTTCTGTCACGGCAACTGGCTCGAGCGCGAACACGGGTGGTGCAGAAACTGGAGCGACGTCAGTCGGTTCGGCCGATATCGCCAACCTGTTCTATGCCCTCGATGAAGCGTACAGGGATTCCGCAAAGTGTGCCTGGCTCATGTCGAGCGGCACGCTCGGAAAACTGGCGGCGATCACGACGAAGCAAGGTCTGCCGATCGTTCAGTGGCAAGGGCCGGAGGCTTGGATCCTCGGGAAGCCTGTAAGGATTTCGCCGAGCATGCCTGCGGTCGGTGCACAGAACGTGTCAATCGTTTTCGGCGATCTATCGTATTTTTGCGTGCGTTGCTCGATGGACCCGCTGACTTACGTGAAGTTGTACAAGGAAACCGCTGGCCTGATTGAGAAGGGCGAGTTCGGGCTTCGGGCTTTCGTTCGGTATGACTCGGCGTTGCTTTTCAGTGACACGGGTTCACAGGCGCCGTTCGTTTACCTTGTGAACCACAGTTAACTGGGATCGTCAGTGGCGGAACAAAGACCGAGCCCTGTCATAGTGACCAGGGCTCGGAGAAACTACTTCTTCTGCTTCTTCGGCTTTGGAATCTGACGGCCACCTGCCGGCACGGACGGTAACTTCGGATCGTACGAAACCACATTTACCCTCTTTGCCTTTTCCTTCGCGACTTTCGTTTCCTGCCTACGACGGCGGATCGTTTCCTTCCTGGCCGCGAGCTTGCCTGACCGGCTTCCCGGCTCGTGAACCTTGACCTTCAACTCCGGAAGCCCGACGTAGATCACGCCGAATTCACCGGGCTTGTACTCGGTCAGATACTGACAGTAGTGCGCATATTTTCCAGTGACTCGGGCCGTCAAGAGCCGGTCAACCGCTGGTCTCGGCTTCACATCCTTCAGTGCCGCCTGGATCGCCTTCTCGACCTTTTCCTTCAACGCTGGTGTCAGTTCCATTCTCGTTCTCCTGTGAACGCTCCCTGGCTGGTCGCGTTATGGGCAGCGTCCTCAAGATCGCGAGCTCACGGCTATGGCTTACCTGGGCTAGGAAGGCTGGAGCGCGACGTGAAAAGCTAGTGCTTACGAGGAGGGCGCAAGAAACGTGCTATTCTCCTGCGCATGTGGCTGGTCGTTTTGTTGATTATTGTTCTGCCGATTCACGGACAGAAGAAGGCTGTCACGTCCAAACCCAAGCCGGAGAATGAAAACGTCTATTTTCATACTTGGGATGAGGGCGAAGTGAAGTCATGCGAGACTTACTCTGGTGAGCCTTATCTGCTCGTGTGCGATGGCACAGATATGAATTGGAAGCAGTCATTCATGAATCTCATAGGGCAAGCTGCTGGAGACGGCCTCTCTGAAGATGCTCTTATCCCGATACTCGCCGGGAACATCATCCTGCGGCACCTCGTGTGTGCGAACTTCCCCTCCGTCAGCGTCTCCGGCATCCTCCACGCCCTTCACCACGTCGGCCTCGAACGCGTTTCCTTCTTCGAGCAACTCGTCCACACTCTCTGAATCCGCACCTTCGACATTGGATAACCCCTGCAAATCTCCCGATTGCCCTCCCGACCGCGCTCCCTGTCCCTCCAACGCGAATGCCACCGTATCCACGCTTTGGCTTTCCTCCTGAACCCGCTTCTTAAGTGCGCCCGTTGTTTTCCCGCCGGTTGCCTTCTTCTCGCTTACCTTCGTTTTTACCTCCGCTTTTTTTGGAGCTGTCTTCTTCTTCGCCAATCTTTTCTTGATAGTTAGCCTCTTCATAGCCAGCTTCTTTTTGCCCGCCCTTTTCATCGGAGCCACCTTCTATCCGCAATTCTCTTCGACTTTGTCTGCTTCTTCTCGGTTTTCTTTGATAGCCACACGCGCAGTCTAGCATTGGTGGGTCATTCCGAGCCGAGTTCCATACAACAGCAGCCGCAGACTGCTCGGAATTACCAACGACAGTGGTTGAAAACACGAGCCGCGACAAGGCAACCAGACTTCGCGTTATTCAGCTCGGGTAACCGCGCCTAGTACCTTCCGCCTATTGGCTTCGGCTCGGCGGAAAGGGTACGCTCCCAGAGCTGTACTTGGAAAACTAAAACTCCAAAACAGGGGCTTCATTGTGGATGGTGACAAGCTAGGCCTCACATCGGAAAAGCCTTCCAAAGGGTCTTTCTTCTATATCGTCAGTCCAAGTCCCACAGATGAAAACCGACGCTACGTTCACTCCATCGAGCGACCGGCGGACCACACTTCTGCTCCCAAAGTCCGCTTCTCCAGCCGCCCCCTTGCGAAACCCTTCACGTCGCTTGCTCTCTGCCGCTCCTACTGCGACTTCCTTAATAGAGTAGATGGGCTGCCGGACTTTGTGGTGGTGATGGAGTCGTGTCATCTACGCAAGACATCAGAGCCCCTTTCCGCATGAATTATGCAGCCTATCAAGGAGACGTTCACGTTTGGACAGACGGCAAGGGCTTAAGGTGACTTTGCACCGGCATCACAACTCTGAGGGACAGAATCACTGCAGCTTCGCAAACTCCGCTTTCGCTGCGATGAGAATCGGAATGTCGGGGTCGGCATCCTTCCAGAGCGTGAGGAAATCCTGATACGCGGCGCGTGCTTTCGCGGTGTTGCCCTGCATAGCGTAGGCTCTGCCCAACTGGAGATGCGCCAGCGCACCGATGGGTTCGTTGAGCACAATCCCGCGATGTTCAAGGATTTTTTGGAATTCGCCAGCCGCTTCACTACCCTGATGTGCAGCCAAATATGCTTCGCCGCGCACAAAAACGGGATACAAGGCGTTCCAGCCGTAAGTACTGGATGTCGTCTGTCCCAGCTCATAGGGCGTGGCGGCTCGGAGACTCTCAACAGCCTGTGAGGCACTTCCCCCGCTTACCGCAAGTCTTGCCCGAAGGGTCGGCAAGTAGTTGTATTGTACGATTGTGTCTTCCGGATACCTCTTAGCCAAATCGTCGGTCAGCCTCTGCGCTTGTCTATCGTTTCCCCCGTATGCCATCGCGAGAGCAGCACTATACTGCACATCGCGACCTGCCGAACGCCCCAACGCCAAAGTGGCGCGCCTTTTTGCTTCGTCTGCGTTGCCGAACAAGGCTTCCCGCAGACCAGACAGCGCGAAATAAGTTGCGGCGGTTTCCTTTTCCTCTGCTCGCTCGGCGGAATCCATCGCCCGGCGGGAAAGCTCCCGTGCCTGCTTAAGCCGCCCGGAATAGGCTGCCGTATCGGCCTCCAGGCTCAGCAGTTGGTCCTCGATTGCCGGTTTGCCCTCCGACCACGCTATCTGCTGTCTCATCGCCGACGGGTCGTTCTGTAAGAATCCAATCCCATACAGGTCAGTATGAAAGAAAGGGTGATTCAGATTGCGTTCGAGTACTTGCCCATAGGTGGTCTTTGCCGCATCAAGGCGATTCAGAGCGATATCGTTCACCATAAGGAGGCGGTAAGAGATGGGTTTGTCTGGAGCCAACTGGATTGCCTTAGTAGCTTCTTCAACCGCTTTGTCGTATTGTCCAAACACCGGCAGAATTATCCCTGATAAGAAGTCATGTGGTATCCATGCGCGTGGATAAGCCTGTGTCCATAGGTCACACGTTTGTGCGGCATTTTCCATGTTCCCAGTGACCGCGATGCTGAAATGAGCAGAAATGAAAAACTTCTCCGCCTCGCTCGTTCGGTTGCGCAGCTCGTATGCCCTTCGGGAGTACTCGGCAGCCGTACCGGCTTCTCCGATATCCCCATACATGCGAGCCAGCCAAGCGTAAGCTAGAGCAAAATTCGGGTCTAGTTCGATGGCATGCTTGAAAAACGGAATCGCTGCGGATTCACCAGTTGCGTACAACACCCTGCTGCCCGAGCTGGCTGCCTTAAGGGCTTCGAGCGAAGGAGTACTGGCTTGTTCTAGCGGAGTATCAAATTTCTGCACTGTGCTCACCGATTCGCCCAGCTTGTTCCTAATTGCTGAAGCTGTTTTTCCCAGTGCTTCGAGCACATGGTTCTTGTTGCTTGCCTCTGCTTCCGCGCTCGCCAGCGATTGTCCGCTTGCGCAATTAACCGCCTTGAGGGTGATTAAATACTGCTCACCGATTTGTGCTATCGAACCGTCCAAAACAGCGGCGCTTCCTGCCCGCTGGCAGAGTTCCCGCGCAATCTCCGGCGTGAGCTTCGCATCAGGCTTCTGGCCCATCATCTGCAAGGTCTGCTGGACTTGCTGGTCAGGGATAATGCTCAAGAAGGGTGACTGTTCGAGCTGGACAGAAAGCCCTTCCCGCAGTGCGCCATCGAAGACCGGGTCGCCCGTTGTGTTCGTGAAGTCGGCCAGGACAATCGTATCTTTGTCCGTTAGCGCGTGGGCCTTGCGGCTATGCAGAAAAAGCGCACTCGCAGCGAGCGCTATCGCCAGAATCGCCGCCGATGCGTAGACCCAGCGGGATTGTTTGCGCTTAACTGGTGCGGGTGCAACCGCTCGGAGCGAAGCACCTGCGCGGCCAGAATTCGAATCACGCTTCAACCGCTGCAAATCACTGCGCATATCGGCAGCAGATTGGTAGCGGAGCTTCTTGTCCTTCTCCAGAGCCTTGTTGATAACTTCTTCGAGCTTGGGAGGTAGGCCGGGATTCAGTCGCATCGGCGGCACAGGCTCTCGTTCCAAAATAGCGTTCGCGATGACGCCAGAGGTCTCTCCCCGGAACGGCTGAACCCCTGTCACCATCTCGTAGAGCACGACTCCGAAGGAAAACAAATCCGTTCTCGGGTCCAGCTCTTCGCCCCGTACCTGTTCAGGGGACATGTAGGTCAGAGTCCCAATCGACGTGCCGGGCTGAGTGAGCATTTCTGGCTCACTGGCTGTGGGCATCGCCGAAAGGTTCACACCACCGGCTGCGGGTGCAAGCTTTGCTAAACCGAAGTCCAAAATCTTGGCGTGACCGCGCTCGGTGACAAAAATGTTGGCAGGCTTTATATCGCGGTGGACAATTCCTTTAGCGTGCGCCGCTTCCAGTGCGTCCGCAATTTCAATTCCCAGCTCCAGCACTTGCCCAAGGGGCAGCGGTTTGCCGGAAATTTGATGCTTCAACGTCATGCCTTCCATGCATTCCATCGCAATGAAAGGCTGACCGTTGTGCTCGCTGATTTCATAGATGGTGGAAATATTGGGATGGTTCAGGGCGGAAGCGGCCTGTGCCTCACGGTTGAAGCGGCTCAGAGCCTGTGAGTCCGTCGCGAAACCATCGGGAAGGAACTTCAACGCGACTAAGCGATTGAGTATGAGGTCCTGAGCCTTGTACACAACGCCCATGCCACCGCCGCCGAGCTTTTCAAGTACGCGGTAGTGTGAGATGGTCTCGCCAATCATAACGAGGGATTCGCTCTTGGAACGCATGTTAGGTCTCGCTAACAGGCAAGTCAACGCAACAAAACCCTTGAATCTCACCAAGAAATATGCTACATGATGATGTGTGGCGGGAACGCTGTCCACCGAGGAAGTGGCTGATTTGGTCGAAGTTCATCGCCTGACACTCCAGCGATGGATTTCGGACGGTAAGGTGTCTGCCTCGATAGCCATTCCCATGAAGGGACGTACGCTGTGGCGTTGGACAGCGGCGGACGTAAAACGCGTCAAGAAGTTCAAGACAACCAACTACCGCAAGGGGCGGGGACGAAAGAAAAAGGCGAAGTCCTGACCAAGCCACACTAGATAGAGTCGCATGCGGAGTAGCGGAGAAGCTGAATTCAAGGTGATTAAGATGAAACGAGCCGCACTCTATTGCAGAATTTCAACCGGGGACCAGCACCTTGAAACCCAACTGCTCGATTTGCGCGAGCTGGCGAAGCAGCGCGGGCTCGAAATTGTCCGCGAGTATACCGACGTAATCTCTGGTGCGAAGTCCAAGCGACCCGGCCTCGACAGTCTGATGTCCGATGCCCGCAGGCATCGGTTCGACGTTGTATTGGTTGCTGCATTCGACCGGATTGCGCGAAACGTGCGGCATTTCTTGGAAGTTCTGGATGAGCTAAACCATCTCAACATCCAATTCATCAGCCTGCGGGAAAATATCGACACTGGTGGTCCGTTGGGCCGAGCAATGTTAACTATTATTGGCGCGATTGCTGAACTTGAACGGTCGCTGATTGTTGAGCGCGTAAAGAGTGGGATGCGCCGGGCAAAACTGGAAGGAAGACGGATTGGACGGGCCCCGCTGCAAGTTGACCGGGTTGCGTTGCTTCGTGACCGAAAGCGCGGACTCAGCTTGAACCAATTGGCAAAGGCTCACAAAATCTCGAAAGCTAGCGTTTGCCGGGTCCTGAACGCGGCAAAAGCCCCTGTCTCCATAGGCGCTATCTCGGCAGCGCCCCCGTCCATTGCAAATCAAGAACTTACTCCGCTGAAAATGACTGCCTGAAGGTTGTCTCCGAAGGTACAGTTTGCGAACCGCAGCGCCAACTCGCCCGAGCAATATCCGAAGAATTCGGTTCCTCGCCTGACTGCGAAACATTATATCCGATGAGGTAACATTGAGGTTCGAAGCGTTCCAGCACAATGCCCTGCATATTCTGTTTCGGTCAGGAAAATCTCACAGACGAACACATATTTCCCGCCTTCATGGGCGGTGAACTAAAGGTGCGAAACGGAAGCTGCGAGCGATGTAACGGTGACTTCAGCATTGCCGAAGCCACGCTGAAAAAAGCCACCACACCTGTCCTAAATCTCTTGCAAATCGAAAACCGGTACGGCGTTGTTCCAAACGCACCATTGAACGTCGAAATCCGTGGACTTGACCTGAAAAATCTACCCGCGTTCATGGACGGGAAAGGCGAGATAAATCTCTCGAACGTGGTCAGGGAATCCGTAACTGACGACGGCAGAAAGCTGCGACAGGGATTTTTCCTCACGAAAGAAGCTGGCAACAGGTTCGCTGAGCGGGCACTCGCCAAGGGCGGTCAGGTAAAGGAAAGAGAGGTTCCACAACAAATCGTAATTGAGGCTGATTACACGCTTACGCTGCCATTCGTAGCGTCTCTCGAAGCACGTAAGGTTGCAGCCAAGATTGCGATGACGGCGATAGCGTTCGTATACGGTGTCCCGTTTGCCGTCTCTTCACAATTCAATGCGCTCAGAGAGTCACGGGTCGCAAAAGCCGTGCCGGAGTTGCGCGTCTGGTTCTTCGCCAACGAAGGGTTCATGAGTGCTCACATTCGCACCGCTCACCAGCATAGCGTGATGTGCTACCTCAGTGCCGGTATGCGTAAGGGCTGGGCGCTGGTGACGCTATTCGGCGGTATTTCCTACTTGGTGGAAGTCACGACAGAGTATGCCGAACGCGAAAGCAAGCAATTCAGTATCTTCTATGACGCTGCCGCTAAGAAGCGGCTGAATCCGATACTTCTGGCTGACGAAATGACTCTAATTGGTCATGTTCTTTCCCCGGCTACCAAGTTCGAGAACCGGGACGCCATCGATGAGCAATGGTTTCCAGTCATCTCTGCGTTTTGCGCTCAGAAAGGCATTGTGGTGCAGCGGATTGGTGGAGCAAAAAGCTGAAGCGCAGGTTCGCTTGCTATCTTGGATGGGTCTGCAAAATCAGGATTGAAATCCTCGCTTCACCAGCGCACGAGAAACAGAACCAGATAAACAAATCCCCAAGCCAAAGGTACGGGGGCGACAGCCCTAAAAGCAGCATCATGCTCGTAACCGCGATACCTTGCCAGAGTCGCTTGGTATTTGCCGTTTTCTTTGCCAAGCGCATCACAAAGAGGAAAATACTTGTCGAACTCCTCGCCTGCCGCTCCGTGGGATGTCTCGCACGCCATCTCTTCATCAGTCGCTATCAGGGCATCCTGAATCTTCAACGAATCGACCGTGCGGTTGTACATCCAGATGACCCAAACGATAGAGGCGATGATGCCGATGCGTTGCCACCCATTGATTTTGAAGTGCGACACCGGCTCTATATACCACCAACTTCCACGCCCTTGCTATACTCCGGCAAATCGAGGAAATGTATCCATCTTTTCCCATGCACGAGATGAGCAAATCAGAATTCATCCTGAATAATCCCGAGTGGGTTGGTGTCTTAGCGAGTGCTATTTTCGCATTCTTCACAATATGCGTAATCATTTGGCAAGTCATCATCATGATTGTGCAGGGACGCAGGTCCGACCGTCGTCAGCGTGTTCAGAACAACTTGATTCGTTATCAGATTGCAAGAGATGGGGTGCAGCAGAGGAATCAAGAACGGAGTGAGATTCTCAAATTAGCCAGCAGGCTGAAATTCGCTGCTTTCAGTCTGAGACGGAATGCTACGAGTACCGACGAGGAGAATTGGGAGAGTGTGCAAAACACTGCGTTTGAACTCGATGGCTTGCTGAAAATCCTCGATATTGCTACGTACTCCACGCCCTATGACCAGTGGTATTTTGCGCTTGAAGATTACGTGGAGGCAGTCATACAGGCTGTGAATGGTGATGTTGAACTTCACCCTATTTTTAAGGCGCCTTATAATTTACCGGCTCCTCCAACGAGAATAGAATTGGAACTCGCCTTTGAACGTTACGACCCCACCAAAATTATCTTGGACATTCAGGCTGCGATTCGGATGGAGTTTTTTGACCTCAAGAATATGTGGGACGCTGAGGGTTTTGACACTGCTTAACTGAAATGAACAATATGAGCGCAGGCAAGTCCTCAACTGCATGGGAGGAAATCATGAGAGGAATTCTTCTGATTTTGTCGCTTCTAGTCGCTTTGCCAGTATTCGCTCAGCAGCACGGACCGAAGCCTCTTTCGTTGAATACGATTCTTTCTTGTTCCGGCGACCCTTATGTTCAGAAGGTGCTCAGCACAGACCTCGGAACAATGCGTAAATTAGGCACGGACGCTATGCTGCGTGTGAAAGGCAAAACAGACCCTGCTTCTGTTGCACTTCAAAATATGGGATTTCAGACTATTTATGGTTATTCCGGTCCGCTAGACTTTATGGTGCTAGCCTTTCATCCGGACGGAACAGTGGTGGAATCCGCACCCTACTGCACTTTTCTTACGGTCGGGTACGAGGAAGACAAGCCCGATGCTCTGCCGTATGGAGTAGACCTTAACGTAATTTCCTCTATGTATACATTCGACGCTAACGAACTGTTTCTTCATGCAGACCAATTTACGTTTATGTCTGGAATCCTTACTGCTAGCTCCGATGTGTATCTGGCCGCAACGAAGGGAAAGATAATATTTGTGTTTACCCCAACGTCGAAAGGTTTGACTCTCCATCGCGTCGGTATTCGGCGATAAGGTAATCTTATCCCTTCCCTGCTTTTGCCTTACGAGTCTTTGCCCAGCGAGCCTTCTGTGCGAGTGAGATTTTCTTGCGAGCCGCTGCTGACAACCTACTCACACCCTTTTTGGCACCGCGCTTCGCACCCTTCTCGAACGCATCAATGAGATGCTCAATCTTCCCCAACTCTGTCATTAGCGAGTGATGCCGTTTGCGAAGTGCCTTTTCAAATTTGGTTACGAAATCCACGTTGTCTCCTTGGGGTTGAGTTGAACTCAGCTCGGGGGATGCTATCCTGACCGCAATGAGGAAACAACCCCGTGGCTGTAGGCTTCGACAAATTCGACGTTGATACGCCGGGCAGCGCTTTCAGGTGTATATTCAGGCCCGGCGAGAAGCCAAAATCGAATTCCAGACTGCGCGAATCCAAGGAGGGCAAGATGAACAACGCAGGCCATATCTTCGACATCGTGTTCCTCATCGGTCGCATCATCGCGGGCGGCTTTTTCCTCATGAACGGCTTCAATCACTTCGCCAAGCTTGGCATGATGTCTGGGTACGCCAAGAGCAAAGGCACGCCGCTGCCCGGACTCGCAGTGGGCGGGACTGGCGTGCTGCTCGTTCTGGGGGGCGCGAGCCTGCTCCTCGGCTATCACCCTACGGTCGGTGCAACTCTGCTGGTAATTTTTCTTTTGGGCGTTTCCTTCCCCATTCACAATTTCTGGGCGGTTCAGGAGCCGCAAGCCAAGATGACGGAGATGGTCAATTTCATGAAGAACATGGCACTGCTCGGCTTTGTGCTGATGACTGTCGCCATCCCGCGACCTTGGCCGATGAGCCTCGGCCATTAGTGACCGGAATTGCGCCCAAAGGCACGCCGGGCGTGGGAATCCGATATTGGGGATGAAAAATGAAATTTCAGTTCAATGATGGCGGAGAGTCGCTGCTGGCTATAAGGGGAGCGCTGGCGACTGTGTGGTTCGCTCCGTAGCGATTGCGACTGGGCTGCCGTATCAGGAAATCTACGACCTTGTGAACAAGCTGTCGGCCCGAGAGCGTACGGGCAAACGCAAGCGGGGTACAAGCAATGCACGAACCGGAGTTCACAAATCCGCAATCAAGTGGCTGATGGAATCGCTTGGATGGAAATGGACGCCCACGATGCAAATCGGTTCCGGCTGTACGGTTCATTTACGAGCCGATGAACTTCCTTCAGCCCGACTTGTTGTTAGCGTGTCGAAGCATCTCACTGCTGTCATCAACGGCGTTATTCACGATACGCACGATTGCTCGCGCCATGGAACGCGATGCGTGTATGGGTACTGGCAACAGGCGAGCCCGAAGACAGAATGTGAGAGCGTGTAGACCGCGACGGTAGCCCACGTACATGGCAAGTCTCGCGCCTGCAGAACTCATTTTCCGTAAACGAGACTCTCCACTTTGGAAACGAGACTTTGAAGCGGTTCATCCTTGGACGCCACGAGAGAGATGCCCATGCTTGAAATATCTGTCTTCGCCAGCTTGGCGGGTTCGTAGAGCGTGTACAGCACAATCGGCGTTTCGGGAAGAATACGATGTAATTGAGGTGCGGCTTCCAGCCCGTTCATGACGGGCATTGAAAGGTCCAAAATAATCACGCTCGGTTTGACCCGCTCTGCTTCAATCAGCGCCTCAGCACCGTTCTCAGCATGTACGCAGGAATCAAAACCAGATGAGACAAACGCCGCGCAGACCATTTTCCTGATGAGCGGGTTATCGTCCACAACGAGAATGGTTCTGCCTGCTTTTGTACTGGTAGCTGCAGATGACGTAGATACTCCTCGCAAACCGCTTTGCTATTGGGGATTCCAATCGGGGTAGTTGAGCGTGTCGCGTTTCAGGACATATAGAGCATTCACTGCATCGGCAATCGCCGACCTTTCCCCATGGTGGTCGCTATCGGCGGAAATCGTTTGAAGGCGCTGAAAGATTTTCCACTCAGCGAGTTGAATCTTAGCTTCCAGGTTTTCTTTGTTTACTTCTAGAAGAGCCTCTTGATAAGACGCTTGCCATTCTGGGTACACGATATCGCTCATGGTTAACCTCCCACGGTTCGATAAGCCATCCATTCACGTTGTTCGTGAGGAGGGACGGCGGAAGTTTTCCACCCACTATAATAAAATATGATTTTTCTTGGTTTCAAGAGCTTTTTTGCAATTCAGGTCAAGCAATCCAAGTACTGTTGAGCGCTTCCGCGCAGCTCGTTCCGTACGAAGAGCACTGACAGGTTTCTTGGCGCTGCTTTAACATGATATACATTTACGCCTCCCGCAGAATCGGGGAGGCGGCTATGCCTATCACCGTACTTCTGACCGACGACAAAGAGGTTGTTCGCAGCTCAATTCGGCTTCTGCTTGATTCCGACCCAGACATCCACACGGTTGGAGAAGCATTCAACTTTAAGGAAGCGATTCAACGTGCTACCGAGCTAAAGCCGCAGATTGTCGTTATGGACCTACACATGCCCGATACCTCATCTGTGAATCCTCAGGAAATCAAATCACTGTTGAACACATTAGGGTCGCGATTGATTGCAATCTCTTTCTGGAAAGATGAGGGGACGCATGCGCTTGCTAAGAGTCTTGGGGCGGTGACTTTGCTGGATAAGATGAGGCTCACTACCGACCTAATTCCTGCTATAAAAGCTGCAACTACTCAGCAATGAAGCGCGAGCGTTTGAGTGCCAAACCGGTGCGTGTTTTTGGGGTGACGGGAAGGTCACGACTGGGCGGCACGGCACTCGCTTGCTCTTTAGACCTTGGCTGGTTTCAAGGTGGACTCCGGCTGGTCAACAACTTGAGATGACTGCGCCTTGGCTGAGCTGCTCCCGTAATTCCGAATGGATGATAAGTGCCTCCACGCCTCTCTTCGCCGAATAAATGAAGCAATCTCCGGGAGCGTTGCGAGCCACTTCCCTTAAGCACTCTCTTGCGTCTTCGAGGGTTTCAACCGATTCTATCCAGAATGGCTGACCATCCGGCAGCATTGCAAAAATCGCGAAGGTCGGGTGCATTTTCCCTCCGTTAAGTCTGGTCAGGCTGTGTGCCAACGAATCTTCAAAGGCAGGTAAAGCTCGGCTGGCTACAGGATTTAACTTGTCGGAGAATAAAGCAATACAGCAAATTATTTATTTGTTTTCCCAAATCGGTGAACGACTCTGTAGAGCTAGGGATGCCGGAAGAATCGGCAACGGAGATTTAAACGTTCGCCGATTCAGTGGTTGCAAAGCGGAGGTGCGTGAAAGTTGATAGCTGTCGCAAAACGCCGACTTCTCGGAGCGTGAACAGGATGGCGCTAGAGTTGGCCGCGAGATATTACTAAGCTACCGAACAATACCCATTTCTCTGGCGGCATCCTCGCAAACACAAATCGGCTCGACACCGTTTTCGAATTTCTGCCAACGCCTGTCCCAGTCAATCATTGGCACGAAGCAGTTGAACGTTGAAGGCACGGATTCCGGTCCGCCATTTCTCAGCCACACGCGGAACCTTGCTGGATGTTCCCCTTCATTGGTGCAGGAGGTAGGTCTGCGCATTACTTCGCTCTCTGGGCTGTGCCCCCCCTAGATTTAAAGTGCGAGCGGCGGCCTGTCGGAGTAACACCGTTCCCACAAAAATAGTGATGTAGCGTTTACTCGGGCCCTGTCCACAGCCGATACGGCGAAGCGCAATTTGAAGCCCAAACAGCCCCCGAAGATTGCGCTGTAGTTAGGAGGCAGAATTTAGGTAATCAAGGCCATTCAGTTTCCCAATATGCGCAATGTCATGCACACCCTGCGCGGAGCACATGAGCGCCCGCTATGAACGAGATTGTCGAAGTGGGGCGCAGCAAGAAACGGTCTGCTTTCGCCATCCCTTTTTATTGCTTCGGTTTTTCCTCGGGTTTGCTCTGCGGTTTCGGTGCGGCCTCGTGTTGTGGCTGCGGTTTTGGAGCAGCTTCGTGTTGTGGCTGCGGTTTTGGAGCAGCCTCGTGTTGTGGCTCCTGTCGTGGAGCAGCTTCGTGTTGTGGCTGCGGTTTTGGAGCAGCCTCGTGTTGTGGCTCCTGTCGTGGAGCAGTTTCATGCTGTGGCTGCGGTTTCGGTGCGGCCTCGTGTTGTGGCTCCTGTCGTGGAGCAGCTTCGTGTTGTGGCTGCGGTTTTGGAGCAGCTTCATGCTCTGGCTGTGATTTTGGTGCAGCTTCGTGCCTTGGCTGGGATTTCGGCGCAGCTTCATGCTCTGGCTGCGGTTTCGGTGCGGCCTCGTGTTTTGGCTGGGATTTCGGCGCAGCTTCATGCTCTGGCTGTGATTTTGGTGCAGCCTCGTGTTTTGGCTGGGATTTCGGCGCAGCTTCATGCTCTGGCTGGGATTTCGGCGCAGCTTCATGCTCTGGCTGGGATTTCGGCGCAGCTTCATGCTCTGGCTGCGGTTTCGGTGCGGCCTCGTGCTTTGGCTGCGCTTTTGGAGTGCTCTCTGTGCGGGTCGTATTCTCATGCGCTGGCGGTTTCGCTCCGGCGCTTGTGTTCTTGTGTTCACTTGTCGCACCGGGGTTTGTCTGTTTGGCGTTATGTTCGGGCGCAGTCGTACGTTCTGGAGCGCTGGTGCGGTTAACAGTCGTGCCGCCACCAGCTGTGTTCGCGCCCTTAGCGTTTGCCGCGCCTTTACCTGTTGCGCCTTTGTATGGAGCGGCGGCCTTGGCTGGCACCACGCCCGCGCCCTTGAAGTTCCCCGGTTTTGCCGTCGCCGCGACCGCGGGTTTCCCGTGGTTCACGGAAGCAAATTGACTTCGGTCGGAAGCCGCTGCGTGCTGGTGTTCGGTTTGTGCTGCTGTCGCCCGTGTATGTTGCTCGTGCGCGTAAGTTTCTTCCTGCGGCGTCGGTCTTCGGCCCACTCCACCCGGACCGTTGAAGCTAGCGCGGTTTACCGAGCTGTAGTTGTTGACCACCGTCTTGTTATACACATTATGAATCTCGGTGACGTTCACGTTGTTCACAGTCCGGTTGTAGTAAAAATTGTCTCCCCGCCAATATCCGCCCTGATAACCTTCTCCCCCATATCCATAGCCGTAATTTACTCCGCCATAGAAACCCATGTGGGGGCCCCAGTAACCGTCGTTCCATAGATACGCTCCGTCGTTCCATTCCCAGTATCCGGGTGTCCACAGGTAGCCGGGCGTAGGCGCAAGCACCCATGTGCCGGGCACCCAGTAATAATCTTCGTCGTCGGCGCTGTAAGCCCAATAGCCGGGCGTCCAGATATAATTGTCGCCGGGACAAACGGGCTGTACGTAGACCGGCAGCGCGGGAGGCGCGACAGTAATAGATATTCCAACACCTTGCCCGAACGATACAGGTGGTATGAACAGCATCACTACTGCTAACAGTAGCCACCGAATACAGCGGATTGGGGCCAGCGTCTGCATGACTGTCACCTCACTAAATTTTCTTTCTCTTGAGTAAAAGAGCTGAGCGTTGTGCATTGAGCACCCGTACGATGCTGGTCTCCTGCCCCGGCCTTCGTCGTAGCTGGGTTCTTCGCCGCCTGCTCATGCGCGTTCCGCAACTCAGAGTCAAAGCACGGCTCGCACATTCCGCCTGTTTCGCCGCCGTCGCCTTGAGGGAAGTGATGACCGCAGGATGGACAATCGAACTCCGCGTCGCTCACTGTATGGCCGTTCGAGACGGAGGTCGCTTCCGTCCCACACTGGACGCACTTCTCACCGATGATTCGGTTACACCGGATACAGACTCGGGTCATACAGCTCCGCACACAGAGAGGTACAAACAAGAAGATGGCGATGGTGGCTGTCATCCGCAATTAGAATTTGCTTGGACATCGCTGTGAGTCACGAGAACGTTGTTTGCATAGTAGCAGCAGGTTCTGGTGTGGGATATAAGGCGTTCACCCTAATCGCGAGCGGTCGTGTCACTGATAAACGTACAGAGAAATATGGAGTGCAACGGCTGAAAAAATGCGTTTACTCAGCAGGCTTCTTAGCGCGGTCAGAAGGCTTCCCCGCAACATCGGGAAACATTCGCTTGAATGCTTCGCCTCGGGCGGTATCGGGGTCTTCCTCCCGCGAATCCCTCGGTTGGGTTTCTTCGCGTTCAGCAGATGGTTCAGGGTCGGAAGGCTTCAGTTCCTCAGGAATCATCGCGACACCGCAAACGTATGCTGGCGAAACCAAACCGTAAGTTCAATACCACGCATCGCGTAGAACCCTTTAGGACTGCGCCTGCGTAACCGTCGGTGCCGTACTAGAAAGATTTGAGTCGCTTTCTACTACCCACAGGGGCCCCTCCGATTTGAGCGACTTGCGCGCGGCAGTTCTGGTACGACGCCCCGCAGTGTCGCTGAAAAAAATTACCTGTATCGTGGCTTTCCGCCCTAAGTTCGAAGCGGCGTTTGGAACTTTTAACTGATTGATTTTGCTGGGCTAACTACTCCATATGCCTTGTGGAATCGGAAATGCAAACGAAGTGACAGTGGTCCCGACAGACACGGACGAAGCGACGGAGGATGCCACGATGGATTCTACCTTCGATATCTTCAAGATAACTTCGGACGGCCCTCTGTGGGTCGAGGCAGTACCGGGTTTAGAGAGAGCCAAGGCACGGATGGCTGACCTAGCACTGACTTCTCCCGGAGAATATTTCATTCACTGTCAAGGCCAAGGCGTCATTGCCAAACAAAGCCAAGAATTTTTGGAAGAAATATCATGACTGAGATTTGCACCATGAAATGCCCGCACTGTGGAAGCACAGCATCCAAGGCGAAGCCTGGAGCAATTCAAGTGTGAAGGCTGCGGTTGGAAGTTGTGATTCAGTCGGGTACTCACGCCTCATCCGCGCCCGAAAGCAGACCCTCAACCAGCGCCTGCCACTCTTCTTCGAGCTTGGGCTGATAAAATCTTCTCCCGGCGCGTTCGTACCAATAGTCCGCGTTCGAAGCTTGCCCGCCCTTCCGGTGCAGGTAAGCATGGACAGCCATGCCGTCAGTAGTCTCTAGCTCATCCACCAATGCGTGTGCGCGAGCCCAATCCTGTTTTGCATCCCACCACAACGCCGCAAGCGGGACTGACAGCCCGTCCGGCGGTTCATTATGTACAAGGGACGCTTTGAACTCATCGCGATTCATTACATGTCTTCCCGTGTCGTATCGGTCAGCTGCTTTTCTTGTTCCGCACAAACGCCGTAGCGCGGCTTCGTCGCTCCATACGGAGAGGGAAGCCGCGCTTTGTGTTGGAAACTATCGCCTTCTCGCCGCTAGCAACCCGGTCTAGGTGCTTTTCAATGTTAGGCAGAGTGAGGGCCAGCTCAGTTTCCATTCTGCGAACTGTCATACGCGCCGCTATTGCGAGCCGACCTCTAGCGCCCGAATATGGACATGCTCACGTGTCTTAACGGCTTTACATCCCCGTCGTGCGGAACTTCGGAAGGGTCGGTTTCTCGTGAAAAGGATGAGCGCTCAAGTGCGTCCGCGATACGCCCGAGTTGGTGGGCGATTAGTCGCCCGATTTCTGGTTGGGTGTTGTCTCCTCGACGTTGGCGACGCGCACGCTCCACAAGGAGAAGTGCGAAAAGGACCACGATGGCAGCAACACTCATCCATAACGACACATGCGAAATAGAGAGCAATTGCATTGGGAACTCCCGGGCGGGCAAATTCCAACGTAGCACTCACACCGAGCCTTTCGCAACCCTTGTCTGAAGCAAGCACCGAAATAAGTCGTGAACGGTCTTCCGAAGGCGCGAAAAAATCATGTACGGAACCTGCTTGACATCCTCTGTGCACGGCGTCTAAATGTCTGATGCCGGAGAAAGTGAAGTTCTCCAGTCCGGCGAGCCCACCACCCCGGCAAATCCCTCCGAAGGAGGCAAGATATGTTGACCAATTCTAATTCCACAGTGAAATCTCCGAATTCCACGCGTGAGGAAATTGAGCTGCGCGCATTCCAAATCTTCATTGAGCGCGGCGGCACTGACGGACATGATGTGGATGATTGGGAGGAAGCGGAGCGAGAGTTATACGAGGAATACGCGAACACTGGACGAATGGCGAAAGCGGCGACGGTGTAACCACTGGCTGCCCAAAAATGCAAAACGGGGAACCCGACAGCAGCTCCCCGTTTGCTTATTCCGTAGCCCGCAGGCGAGCTGACAAGCATCGCTGGCGGTAGCGCACCGCAAGAGCGGTGTGTAAACGGATGTCAAGAGTCTAGGCAGGGTGGAGTCATTTGTCCGGCGATTTCCTCCTTGCACTAGCCACTTCAACTTTCGGTTTACTCCCATGCAGCGCCGATTGCAAGCGAGAAGTATTGGGAGAAAAACTGTAGCGAGGGGAACGGAGCCTTCTCGTAATGCATTAGAGAAAGCTTACGCAGCGCTATCTCGAAAGCCGTCGGGGAGGTGTTCAGATGGTGGCGCGCTTCGGCTGCACTGGTACTCTTATAAGCTGGCTGCCGGGCTGTCTCCTCGCAATGCGGCTCTGAGTTGCTCGCCTTCTGTAAGCGTACGTAGACGCGTTCTGGCGGAGTCGAGCTTGAATCTGGCAACACCCAGCGCGTTGGCGGCTTTCTCTCGTGGCTGTAGCCAACTTTGGGGAAGGGCGTGATTCGCACCACGCATAATCCGAATGTTCACCTCCGCCTCCGTAATATAGAGCAGAGCCGTGCCCATGTAGCCTGCCACAATGCTGTCGAACTTCTCGGCGTTGGCTATCGAACTACTGAAGTTCGTGGGCCGCAGTTCAATGACATCTGGCAATTGCGGATAGGAGTCAGAACGCATTCTTGTCTGCCACTGGTCAACCATGTGAATGGCAGCTTCGAGGTTGAAACTTACAGCAGACAGGTCGATTTGCCGTTGTTGTTCGGTTTGCCGCAGCAAAAGGTCAAGAGTCTGCTGCGCGATATCAGCTTGTCGTTTGGAAGCGGCCACTTCTTGGTGGCTCGCGTCTGCCTGACGCTTCGCGTGCCAAGCATAATAAGTAGTAATGACCGCGAGCAGTAACACCACCACGACATTCGCGATGGCAGCGTATGCCATTACTTCGTTCACAGTAAGGCCGAACACGTGCTCGGTCATCCGCCAGCAGTATAGCCTCTACCCGGCGGACGGGGCGTCTAAACAAGTCGTTCTCTGGCGTGGAGATTTGCTAAGGAGGTTGTTGTTAAGACTATGCTTTCAGCAGGAGGCCGCATCCAATCGCCTCACACGGCGCAGCCCGCAATCGTTTCCATACGCTCTTCTCGTCAGATAGATTTCTCGGATTTAATCTTTCCCGAAATACAAATGACCACGTTGCACTGTACGCACACCTGTCCCTTTAAACAGGTAGTCGCACGGTACGGGTGTGTGCGAGAGTGCGGGCTTCACGAGCGGGGTACACATGAGGGACAAATTTATTGCGGGTCATTCGACCGAGATGGGCCATGCGCTCGAAGACGCAGTTGAATCCTTTTTGATTGAGAACATGGAATGGATTCTTTCACAGGACGCAGTGGTGGAGTGGTGCATTGTCGAAAAGCCGTGGGCGGAAGCTGTTTTGTTCGTAACGCCGCCCGCCGATGCATCCGGCGAGTCCGATGCAATGCGAAGTTCAGAACTGCTTCAAGCGCTAAATTGCCGCCTAATCTCGGCTGGGTTTAAAACGAATCTACCAATGTATGCCCGGCATGCAGATGGGCATGTGATGATGGATTATCCAAACAGAGCAATCGAAATTCTTTCAACAGCTTGGATGAACTAGCCATCTAGAAAGTTCCCACCCTTGAAATGGGTCCTTCACTCGAGCGAAATTTACCATTACTCTAGTCACTTCTTAATGCTGTCCAGCACCTTGCGTGCCTGCTCAACCTCGTCTTCCGACCACATCCGACCAATTGAGTTAGTCTTGGAGTCAAATGTGACAGGCGGTGCTTTTATTTTTCCCTTACGCATCAGCAGCCGCAGGGTTGTGAGGTCAATTCCAAGAAGCTTAGCAACTTCCTGCGTGGTAATCCTATCGGACATTTCGCGTCAGTTTAGCTTATTTGCGTCTACGCCACGCTCTGCACTCATCGCAGACCGTTTGCCTCCCACGATGTATTCCTCTTTGCCACATCTCTCACACTCGGTGAGAACTTTGAGCAGCGTCATCAACGATGGCTTTGGCGCGTTTTTTTTTTGAGGTTGGGCGGGGGCTTGGGCATGACCTGACCGGGGATTTTTGTACCAGGTGAACTGAGAGAGAATTCACCTGGGAGGAAGACCGGTCATGCCGATAAAGAGGTACAAGCCGGAGCAGATCGTGTCGGTGCTGCGGCAAATCGAAGTGGAAATCGCCAACGGAAAGACCACCCCGCAAGCGTGCAAGGAAGCTGAGATCACCCAACAGACCTACTACCGCTGGAGGAAGGAATACGGCGGCCTGAAGCTGGATCAAGCGAAACGGTTGAAGGAGCTGGAGAGAGAGAACGCGAAATTGAAGCGACTGGTGGCGGAGCTGTCGTTGGAGAAGCAGATATTGAAGGACGTCGCGGAGGGAAACTTCTAAGCCCTGAGCGGCGGCGTGGCGCGGTCAGGCATGCGCGCGAGAACTACCAAGTATCAGAGCGGCATGCCTGCCGGCTGCTGGGGCAGTGGAGAGGGACACAACGCTACGAACTGATTCATCGAACCGACGAAGACGCGCTGACACGGGACATCGTGGCCCTGGCCAGCGTGTATGGCCGCTACGGCTATCGACGGATCACCGCGCTATTGCGGGAAGGGGGCTGGCATGTGGGCAAGGATCGGGTGCAGCGCATCTGGCGGCGGGAAGGGCTGAAAGTGCCGCAGAAACAGAGGCCGCGAGGAAGGTTGTGGCTGAACGACGGGTCGTGTGTTCGACTGCGGCCGGAGCGGACCAATCACGTGTGGAGCTACGATTTCGTGAGCGCGATGACGCACGACGGAAGAACCGTGCGGATGCTCACCCTGATCGACGAATACACGCGGGAGTGTTTAGCGATCCGTGTGGCTCGTAAACTCGGAAGCTACGAAGTCATCGAGGCACTGGCAGATGTGATGCTGTGGCGAGGAATCCCGGAAAACATTCGGTCGGACAACGGACCGGAATTCGTGGCGAGGGAACTACGGAAGTGGCTGGGCAATCTGGGTACGGGCACGCTCTATATCGAGCCAGGAAGTCCCTGGGAGAACGGCTACTGCGAAAGCTTCAATGGCAAGCTGCGAGATGAGTGTCTGAATGGAGAGATCTTTTACTCGCTGAAGGAGGCGCAGATCGTGATCGAACGATGGCGGGTGGAATACAACACGAGGCGACCACACTCGGCGCTCGGTTATAGGCCGCCGGCACCGGCGGCCTATAACCCTCTGGTTCCACCAAACTCGATTTCACAGCCTGAGGCTGTGATGTAAACTCTCTCATTCGCCGTGGTACAAAAACTCGGTCCGGTCACCTTCCGATAAGCATCCTAAGAAGTGAAGTATTCTCAAGCCCGATAAATAAGGTCAGTGCGTTGATACGTCGCGGTTTGTCCACAGTTAGGGCATTGAAGTTCGCTACCACCCGCCGGAAAATCAGGTTTGATAGGGAAAAAGAAATTCATCACTGTCGCTGCGATAACCGAATGTTGGAACGGCAATCCGCAGTTGCTGCATTCCAGAGTCCAGCTTGCCATCTGACACCTTAATGGCACTTTAGGAGTGAACGGAGACCGGGGAAATACCCGGAAATCCTTAAGGTGTGTGGGTTGCAACTCCACGGGTCTATGAGGTTTGCTCAACCTCGCGCCGGTCAATGCTCTTAGGCGAATTCTTCAAGTGGTCCGCATCCACATCAGACTTAGCCTTCGCGATGAATTCGTATCGTTGTCCGTTCGGTGCTTTGTACCTAGTGCGAATGTGCACTTACGCCGAGACAGCCGCTCTGATGGTCTGCTGCTTCCAATTGGATTTTCATTCAACTACACTCCGCAAGTCATGCCTCATCACAGAGCTACCATTCCACAGGTTCTGTACAACACGCCAGAGCCCTTCACGGAGCCTTCTGAACTGTACAAGATAATCGCTGAAGTTCTCCCGAGTGCGACTGACCCCATCAAATGTTGGCTGGTGACCGAGGAACATGGGTATTGGAATGAGGCGATGAAGTCATTTGAGAACAGGGCGACCACGCTCAAACCAGAAGACCCAATACACGGTGTCTCGCTCGATGAGGCTTTCAAAACGATTGAGGCTCAGGTGATGTTGCGCGTCAGGTCAGGCTTCAAGTATCAATTGGAGTGGGACCCGATGAGTCCCACGCACTTCCGCAAGTTCGAGATTCAGCCGGACGGCGCGAAGAAGGAGTACTGAGGGCAGAGAAGGAAATGAAGGTGGTGTATGACTCATAACGACAAAATAAAAATGACGGCCGATAGCCTCGATGCCGAAAAAGATGTCCTGATACCCGCAGTCAGGACATCGCGCTGAGAAATCTTTGTCTTTGAGTTCATTAACCGCGCGAATGTCCCACCATATCGCCGCGACGCAGCGACCCTGCTGACAGTGGCGGCATCTGAAGGTGAGAAATATGCTCGGCATACGATGGCGATTCTCTGCCGAACTGTCGATGGACGCAAGTTCGGGCGCTGGATTGCGGCTTGTTAACAAGACGCAGAACGCGGAGAAGGAGATTAACAACTAAGACGTGACTTTACGGCGAAGGATGTTCCTTTTCCCATTGCGCTGCCAAATTTCTACCCGCAAGGATTTGCGCGGGAGTCATCAGCGACTCAACATCCGTCAGATTGGGATTGGGATTATGCTCAGAGCTGCTGACTGAGAACCACATGTACGCCTGAACATAATCCTTGGGGACACCACGCCCTTCCAAGTACAGGAGACCTAGTTGGTTTCTGCCTTGTCCTGCGCCGCCCAAGTCGGGAACGTGTTCCGCTGCTTTCCGATACCACTCAGCCGCAAGAGCGTAGTCTTGCTCAACGCCTTCGCCAATCTCGTACAACGTCCCGAGGCTGGCTTGAGCATCTGGTTGACCCTGTTCTGCGGCTTTCCGGTACCATTTAGCTGCTTCCTTAAGGTCGGTCGTTCCATACCAGTTCTGTTCGTACGCGACGCCCAGCCAAAACTGCAAGTCTGCATTTCCCTGCTCGGCTCCGCGCAGCAGATACATTTCGCTGTTGACGCGGTCATTCATCGCGACGCCCTCTTTTATCTGTTGGGCTGGTGCGTACCCTTGTTCCGCAGATTTATTCAACCAATCAAGAAACTTCGTAGAGTCTCTGGGAACGAACTTTCCATCTCCGTTGTACAGCAAAGCCAACCAATACTGAGCCTCCCGGTCGCCCGCCTCCGCCTGAGACGAGAGCTGTTTGAATTCATCCTGTGTTAGCACGGGCAGCTGAAAGACACCCGCAATACGAAAACGCTCAGGGGTTGCGGACTGTTGAGCTAAGAGCACGGAAGCAGCGAGAAGCGAGAACGCCAATGGTGGGAGCAGAAGCCGCAGTTTCATATGGCCTCCGATGGCGGAATTCTACCGCTAGGCCAGATACACCGTCCAGTAATTCAACAAAGCCGCCGACGCTAGCAAGTTCGAACTCTGCATTTGTGGTGGCTTGTTAACAAAAGATATGGGCGCAGTTGTAGCTGTCAGCAACTGAGCAGTGCTCTTAGCATTGCGGGAGCTACTAACAATCGCCTCACCCGGCGCAGGGCGCTCGCAGATGTGCCCGCGCGGTTAGTCAAGAAAGCGCGAGCAGCTTTGGACGCATCAAGATAGGGGTTTGGTGCCAGACGTTCGGATTAAAGCGCCCAGAATGGCTACCGGCGCAAATCGAGCATATCGGCATCGTGGCGCTTCTTATGGCTCTCCCGCATCGCCCTATCCGCTTTGCCTAGCCAAGCGCTCACTTTGTTCCATTCATCGTCTGAGTAACCGAGCCGATACTCCTGCTCGCACTTCGGACATTTCACCGTTTGCTGGTTAACAAGCGTGTCGCTTATAACTGCCATGCCGTTGCCCGATGTCCCGACATCAGCGGAGGCTGCGCGAGGGAACAGCCGTTGAGAACAGCTGGCGCGCCGGGGAAAATAGGCGAGCGATGCGATGAGTCAAATCACAGCAACTTTTCCCATTCTCCGATAACGTCGCGCGTCAGCTTCAAAATGTTTACCATTTCTCCGCAAATCTCCACTTCGTATGTCGGCTCTCCGATTCCGTACGACCCCTTCCCATACCTGCCCGCACCATACCCAGATTGCTGATTCGTATTGGGAGAAGAATCCTTACGCTCAAAGTGCTTCGCTCGGTTGCACAGCTGTCGCACTACATAAACCTTCTGACTGTTTTTGGTGAGATTTGCCGCTGCCTGCTTAACAGTTTCGGCAACCGCCGAATCCTTTTCAATCCAATCAGAAATATGATTGACCGTGCAGAGGCAGTTGAACAGGTCGTATGAGTTAACTTGCCCGTCTAGCTTGGAAAAATCAGCTTTGGCTTTTTGGAGGAGGTCAGTCCAATTTCTTAGTTCAAACAGGGGGCTTGGCATTTGAATATTCTCCCACGCTTGCAGGGTACGGTGTGCTTTGCCAAAAGTCTTCACACGCGTATTTTATTTATCGGACAGCAGCTGACGGCTCACTTCAGTCGCTTGCGCCAACGGTTGCCAGCCGCCGAGTTCGCTTTTCGGGACGTGCGCATGCAGCTTTCGCCGCCGAGGCCGGGCCGGTGTAGTCTTGCCACAATGGAAAAATCGACGCGAAACTGCGTGAGCTGCGCGGGGCTATTAGCGTGGTGAAACAGAAAACGAAGCGCATATATCAGAACAAAATGTGGGATGCGGCTAGATTCTATTGTAAGGAAGCGGAGAGGTGCTACAAAGCAAAAGCCTATTTTTCCGCGATAGTGGCGCGCGGCTCTGAACTAGAAGCCTTACTGAGGATTTTCGATTTCGTTGAAAACAGACGGCCCAAAGACCGTTGCAAACAACTGTTTGGGCTAATCAACCGGGCCTTCGTTAGACACTGGATTCCTCACGATGCACTTCGTTACTGGAAGAACGCCGAGCACACGCCTCTGAAGACATGCCTACATGACATACGAGAAGCGAGAAATGGCGTGCACGCACATCTTTTTGAAAAGGGTCTGGTAGCGCGGCGGACGGCGGCTAATATCACCTTCGTGGTTCACGCTATGTATTCATTCTTGGAGATTAAGAACGCCCGGAACCTGATGGAGCGTCTGCACGCGAGAGGTGAAATTTCTGGTGCTGAGTACAGACAGTGGAAGAAGAAGGAGGCAAAATTCCAAGCAACTCAGTGAACAACTGGCGCGTGCTGAAGTATGCCCCTGCGGGCAGTACACAGGGCTCTGGCAGCATTGTAACCACCGAACAAGGGCTGCGTGCACCAAAATTCCAATCGGCGCGCCGGAAGGCTACCAGCACGTTCCAGCGTCGGGTTCTTATGTTGCTTCTCGTGAATCTCCAGCACCACTGCTTGCGGTTCAGCGGATAATTAGCCCGTAGCCAGCAACGAAGAGGTAGCCATCCATCCGGCGGCATCTGTTCTCGCGGAAGCTGTCCTGTTCCTGCACCTGCTGTGGTGCGGCTGGGTGTTGCTGGGCTGGATAGTAACGCGTAACCGCCCTCTTCTGCGGACTCTGCACATCGCTTCACTTATCTACGCCATCGTGATTGAGTTAGTGCCTTGGCCGCCGTGCCCGCTCACAGTGGCTGAAACGTGGCTTGAATCGCGCGCAGGCATCGAACCCGCGCACGGACCGTTTCTCGTACGTGTTCTCGATGCAGTTGTGTATCCCGACCTGCCGGAGTGGTTCGTGGTTGGCTGTGCCGTGCTTGTTTGCGTGGCAATCCTATCGGTGTACCTGCGGCGCTATCGTCACCGGACAGCGGATGGGAAGTGGTGATGGACACCTAATACCAACCGGCGGGTACGCCATCGACAAAGACCGCGACAGAGAACCAATTGACAAGAGCGCAAGTCTGATTCCCACGACCGGTTATAGGATAGAGCGTGTTCAAATTTGGATTCAAATCGGGATTCAAGTGGTGGTGGCAGTCAAGATGGCGGCGGATGAGGCGATTGTTGTTTCCCCGTAGCACTCAGCCCACCCCGCTGACGTACCTAGACCAAAACGCCCTTATTGAATTGGGACGCAAGGCCCGGAATACCGATTTTCGGAAGCGACTGGATAGTGCTATCGAATCAGGGTCTTTGGCCGCCGTCGTTTCTTCGTGGCATCTGATTGAGACCGCACACACATCCAATCTCGCGAATGCCATCGAACTTGCTGAGTTTATCGACAGCCTCAAGCCATCTTGGCTCTTCGAAAGGCGTGACATTCAAAAGCTCGATGTCGAGCAAGACTTCCATAGATTTCTCAAGCTGGACTATCCGAGCAAGCCACGTGTGACGACTAAGTCGGCAGTATTTGCGACCTTGAACAAGCAAAAGGATTCTCCCAAATTCGATATCCCCTCCCGCGACTTTGTGAAACAGTGGATTGAACATCCCGAGCAACTCAGGGTGCTGGAAGGGACCTATAAGAAGAATGCGGACACCCTCCCCCGACTGAGAGAACTGACGAAGCAAGGAAAGCTGACAGAAGAAATCAGGCGACGCGTTGATGAGCTACTCGTAAAAGGCTCGCTGCCCAAAAGCACGCCAGCAGGGTTAGACATCGGTCGCGAAGCGAAGATGGAGTACGTCCAACAAGCGAAGGTTGAAGCTATCCCATCGCTTGCAATCGAAGCTGCCATTGCGGAACATGAATGGGTTTCACAGGGCGGAGCCGACAGGAACACGCTGATTGACAAGTTCCATTTGATTTCTGCCTTGCCTTTCGTAGACGAAATCGTTTCCGACGATAAGTTCTTCCACCAGATATACCCTGTAGCTCAGAAGACGGGCCACGTCAGGGCAAAGCTCCTGAGTAACGCCGAGTTCTTCATGCGCTTCTAATACTAGAAAATCGGCGTAGCTTGTAATCCCAACGCGGCGGCACGTGGGAACCTTTGACCGTTCAGCGCACGAATTCCGTCCTGTCCATGTGCGGAGCGAGCGCGGTCAGCAGCCGCACGCGCTAGCGTTCGAGCTTCGCATTCTACTCGCCGAAACAAGCCCATCCGGGACTTCCGCCCGGCGACAGCGGCACAAAATTCGCTTCGGTCGGCTCGTATAAAGTTACCGGACGCTATTTCGCTTCTGGACGCGCGGGGATTGCGATTCCGTTTGCTAGTACATTGCGTGTCGCGAGCACGGGTCGGCGGAAGTGTGCTGCAGTTTAATCCCGCACGGGAACGAAACGGTAGGAAGGATGGTTTGACTCCATTTGACTCCAATTGAAACTTGGCGGAGGCGGCAACGTTATCACTCGCCGAGACTTAGGATTTGGAAGTTTGGTTTCGACTCCCACACGCTTCCGCCAAAAGGGCTCCAGGGAAGGGGATTTCTGTAGCGACGCCGAAACGACCTTTTCTAGTACTTCGGTATTAGTACTCCTAGGCCAGCCAAGGGGGACGGGCGGGCTATCCTCAACAACGATTCGCTCCGGTACTCTTTTCCTGGGCAGAGTTCTGCACCGCTAACACACTGATTTCCCTGCACTTTTGGGGTATGGAACCCAATGAGCGCTTTGCTCCAAGTCCGGAACCTTACGATTGAGTTTCCCGCGGCGCGCGCGGCAGCTCATACCGCTGTGGACAACGTGAGTTTCGATGTTGACGCGGCCGAAGTCGTCGGGCTCATGGGGGAATCCGGGTGTGGCAAAACCACGCTTTCCTTAGCGATGCTCGGACTACTCTCCAAAGAGGACGCCGCGGTATCGGGCTCGGTCATGTTTCGGGGGCGGGAATTACTCGATCTCGACGAGCGCTCGCTTGCAAAAGTGCGGGGCGCGAAGATTTCGCTGGTACCGCAGGAACCTGGCATCGCGCTGAGTCCCGTGATGCGAGCCGGCGACCAGATCGCAGAGGTTCTGCACGCGCACAGGAGATGGGATTGGGCGCAGTGTCGCGTCGAAGCACAGAGTTGGCTGGCGAGGGTCGGACTGTTTCCTGTCAGCAGGATTTATGCTTCGTATCCCCATCAACTCAGCGGAGGACAGCTCCAAAGACTGGTTCTCGCGCAGGCTCTTGCCTGTGAGCCGGAGATCGTGATCGCCGACGAGCCCACGGCTTCGCTTGACGCTCTCACGCAATCGAGCTTCCTTGCGCTGCTTCGAGAACTGAAATCCCAAATGGGTATCTCGGTTTTGCTGATCAGCCACTCGGCACATGTGCAGGCGAGCCTAGCCGATCGTGTCCTGATAATGAAAGGAGGCCGCATCGTCGAAGAAGGCCGTTTCAGCGCGACCCGCGGATGCGTCAGCACGCGAACGCAAGGGGGATTCGGATTGAACGCGGGCGAGGCGGACTCTATTGGGACGCGCCTAGAACCCGCCGTCGAGGAGCCTGTAGCGCGATGACGACTTTAACTATGCCGGCTCTTGAGGTTCGGAATCTCGCCAAGGATTACGTCCAAGCCCAGCCCTTTTCTCGCGCACAACTCGCGATTCGAGCGTTCGAAGACATTGACCTCACCGTGCAACGTGGTAAGACGCTCGCGATCGTTGGCGAATCGGGAGCTGGAAAGTCTTCGCTTGCGCGATGTTTGGCGCTGCTCGAAAGTCCGTCACGAGGCGAGATCTTCATTGAGGGCAAATCCGCCCTCAATCTTCCGAAGCAAGAGCTATTCGTGCTGCGCCGGAAGGTTCAGATGGTATTTCAAAATCCGACGGCTTCTCTCAATCCTCAATTCAGCGCTCTGGAAATCGTCGCCGAGCCGCTAAGGATTCAGCGAATCGGCACGAGAAAGCAGCAGAGCGACCGTGCTATCGAGCTGATGCAGTTGGTTGGCTTGTCTTCCAACACGGCCTCCAAGCGCTCGCTAGAATTCAGCGGCGGCCAGAGACAGCGTCTGGCAATTGCACGGGCACTGGCGCTCGAACCGAGTCTTCTGATCCTCGATGAAGTGCTGTCAAATCTCGATCGCGCGAATCAGGAGAGTATTCTGCGGTTGCTTGCGGAACTTCAAGCTGCGCATTCACTCACCTACGTGCACATCTCTCATGATCTGCCGCTGGTGTTGCAGTTCGCGGATGAGGTGGCCGTCATGCGTGCCGGATGTATTGTCGAGCACCAGCCAACAAGAAAGCTTTTCTCCGATCCGCAGCATTCCTATACCCGGCAGTTGCTGGGAGCAATGAAGCCAGTGGAAGCGATCTGGCTAGGCCGGTCAGCCTAAATGAACTCAAGATTCCTAATCCGAAGATTCGCACACGCGGCCTTACTCCTGGCCGCGATTTCGCTCTTTTCGTTTGCGCTTGTGCAGTCGGCGCCCGGCGATTTTTTCGACCAGATGCGGATGAACCCGCGAGTCTCGGCACAAACGGTCGAGGGATTGCGCGCCGAGTACGGCCTGGATCGGAGCTTCGCCGTCCGCTATGGAATGTGGCTCCGTTCTGTTGTGCGCGGGGAATTCGGAATCTCGCTCGCCTACAACGCTCCGGTCGGGCCGCTCTTGATTCCGCGAGCTCAAAACACTCTAGTGCTGACGGCGACGGCGACGTTCGTAGCGTGGACACTGGCAATTCCGATCGGCGTCTGGAGCGCGACAAATCGTAAGAAACTAAGCCGGAAGAGCTCTGAACTCGCCACGTCGACTCTGCTCACGATTCCTGACCTGCTGCTTTTTCTGTGCGTGCTGCTTTTTGCGGTACGCAGCGGCTGGTTTCCGTCAGGCGGAATGTATTCCGTTGACTGCGAAAGCCACGGACTTCTGAGACTGAAAGACACGGCTTGGCATCTTGTCCTTCCTTCGCTGGCATTGGCGCTGGCCACTTTGCCGGCTTTGATCCGGCATGTGCGTTCCGCGATGATCGAAGTGCTCGATTCGCCGTTTATTCGGGCCGCACGCAGTCACGGAATTCCCAACTCGCGTCTGCTATTCCGGTTCGCGCTGCCGGTCGCCGCGAATCCTTTGATTTCTCTTTTCGGATTCTCCGTAGCTACGATGCTCAGCTCTTCGCTCTTGCTGGAGGTAATTTTGAGTTGGCCGGGGCTGGGACCGCTGCTCGTCGAAGCGACTCTCAATAAGGACGTTTATGTCGTGATCGGAACTGTGATGCTGTCGGCCACATTCCTGATCGTGGGCAATCTCGTGGCAGATGTGCTTCTCTTCGCGGCGGACCCGCGAATTCGTGTCGAGTGAAACGGTGAAGAATCGTCGCAAACTCGTGGTGTGCGCCGTCCTGCTTGCAGGATTCCACGTGGCTGTGCTCTTCGCAGGGTTTTTCGCGCCCTACGGCTACGCCTCTCAAGATCGTGAGTTCCCGTTCACGCCGCCGACCCGGCCACATTTCATAGATTCTCAGGGACGCTTTCATATTCGGCCGTTCGTGTACGCTTGGCAGAGCGACCCCGCGGTTTCGGAGTCCGTCCAGGAAGATCTCACTCGTTCCTATCCTGTCCATTTCTTCGTCCAGGGCGCGCCCTACAAAGTAGCGGGCATTTTTGTATCGCGCGCGCATCTCTTTGAAGTCGACGAGCCCGGCCGGATATCTTTTCTCGGCACCGACGCATTCGGACGCGATCAATTTTCGCGTTTTCTTTACGGCGGCCAAGTGTCTCTGCTGGCGGGTTTAGTCGCAGCAGCGCTTTCGGTCACGCTTGGCCTCTTTATTGGCGCCATCGCAGGATTCTACGGTGGCTGGATCGACGAAGCTCTGATGCGTAGCGGGGAGCTTTTTCTTGCGTTGCCCTGGCTTTATCTCTTATTCGCGGTGCGCGCGGCTATGCCGCTGCATATCTCGCAATCGCAGGTGTTCCTGCTGCTTGTCTCTGTGATGGGCTTGATCGGATGGGCGCGACCGGCCCGGCTGGTTCGTGGCATCGCCCTGAGTGCCAAGGAACGTTATTTTGTCGTTGCGGCCCGCGGATTCGGTGCATCGGACGCTTACCTGCTGCGCCGCCACGTGCTTCCGCAAGCTTCTGGCTTTGCACTTACTCAGATCACATTGCTCATCCCGCAGTACGTCTTGGCTGAGGTGACGCTCACATTCCTTGGTCTGGGCGTCTCCGAGCCAATGTCTAGCTGGGGCAGTCTGCTTTCCTCGCTTCAGCAATACTACGTCCTCTCCACGTACTGGTGGATGTTCCTTCCCGCGGCCCTCCTCATTCCGCTCTTCCTCACCTATTACCTGGCCGCCGATGCGCTGCAGGAACATTGGAAGCCCGTCTCTCTGTAAAATCCAAACGTACTCTGTTAAAAATTTGTATATGGGGAAACTTCGTCTTGGGAACCGCCTCGCCCTCGTGTGGGCCACGGCGGCGCTTTGCCTGTTTCCTAGCGCCGCCAACCCGGCAAACGCAGCGCGCGAAGACTTGATGGTCATGGAGAACGCGCCGGGGAAAGCCGGAGGCCGGCTGGTCGTTGCGCTTCGCTCCGAACCCAAAACCTTGAACCCTGTTCTCGCGATTGACGACCCTTCACGCGACGTGATTCGTTGCCTTTCCGGCGATTTGATTCATATCAACAGGGAAACTCTGAAGACGGGGCCAGCCCTCGCAAAGTCGTGGAATGTCTCCCCGGACGGCAGGACGTACACGCTGCATCTTCGCCAGGGATTGCGCTTTTCCGACGGGGAACCGTTCTCAGCGGACGATGTCATGTTTACTTTCCAAGTCTATCTTGATGAAAAAATTCATTCGCCGCAGCGCGATTTGCTTGTGGTTGGTGGAAAACCGATCGAGGTGAAAAAGGTCGATTCTTCGACGGTCCAGTTTTCGCTGGCTCGGCCTTATGCCGCAGCCGAACGGATCTTCGACGGCATCGCCATCCTCCCGCGACATCTGCTCGAGAAATCGTATCGGGCCGGTCAATTCTCCCAGGCATGGAATCTCTCGGCCGCGCCAAATCAGTTTGCAGGCCTCGGACCCTTTCGTCTCAAGGAGTACGCAGCCGGCCAGCGGATCGTTCTCGAGAAGAATCCTTATTACTGGAAACAAGATGGCGCCGGCGTGCGCTTGCCATATTTCAGCGAACTCGTCTTTCTATTTGTGGCGAGCGAGGATGCACAGGTGATTCGCTTCGAAGGCGGAGACACCGATATTCTCAGCCGGTTCAGTGCTGAAAACTTCAGCGTGCTGGAAAAACAGCAGGCCGCAAGAAACTACCACGTGGACGATTTGGGTGCCGGCCTCGAATATAGCTTTCTGTTTTTTAACATGAACGATTTGGGTACCAAAGCGCTCCCGGAAATCGCCAGGAAACAGGCGTGGTTTCGCGATTTACGCTTTCGCCAGGCGGTGTCGGCTGCGATCGACCGCGCGGGAATCGTACGGTTGGTCTACAGCGGCCGCGCGACTCCCCTTTGGGGCCAGGTAACGCCCGGAAATAAGTTGTGGGTGGATGCGACGCTTCCGCATCCAACTCGATCGCTCGAACGCGCGCGTCAGCTCTTGCAGTCATCTGGATTTTCATGGAGGGCTGACGGCACTCTCCTTGATCCACACGGTAACGAGGTCGAGTTTTCAATCCTGACGAGCGCCGCAAATTCGCAGCGCACCAAGATGGCCACGATTATCCAGGACGACCTCAGCCAGTTGGGGATGAAGGTCCAGATCGTCTCACTCGATTTCCGGGCGATGGTCGATCGCCTGCTGAATACGTACGACTACGAAGCCGCAATCATGGGCCTCGCCAGCGGAGATGCCGATCCCACGGCGGAGATGAACGTTTGGGTCTCCAGTGGGGAAACGCATCTGTGGGACCTCGAAGGGAAGCCTGCTACACCCTGGGAATCCGAAATGGACCGGCTGATGGAACAACAACTGACCACGCTCGACTATTCGAAGCGCAAGCAGTTGTACGATCGCGTGCAGGAAATAGTAGCCGACGATCTGCCAGTGATTTGCCTTGTGAGCCCCGATATTCTTGTGGGCGCTAGAAATCGCATTGGAAACTTCCGCCCCGCGATCCTCGATCCCTACGCTTTGTGGAACGTGGAAGAGCTTTATGCCCGCTAAAGCCATCATCGCCGACGGGGAAGTGGCAGAGCGCGACGCGGCGCCCGGCCAAGCACGATTGGCGTGGACCGATACTCACCTTGTGCGCCAATGCTTGAAGGGCGATGAAGACGCGTGGTCTGCGCTGATTGAAAAATACAAGCGCCTGATCTACTCCATCCCTGTCAAGTACGGCTTCAACTCTGACGATGCCAACGATATTTTTCAGGCCGTATGCCTCGAACTGCTGTCGGAATTGCCGAAGCTGCGAAAGCCCAAAGCGCTGCCAAAATGGCTAATCCAGGTAGCCTCTCACAAATGTTTTCATCGTAGGCGGCAACAGCAGCGCACGGAAGTCCCCGACGAGGTGGAGCAACAGCCGGAAAAGACGGTTCCGTCGCGGACGGAAGAGGTTCTTCGCGAAGCGGAAGAGGAACAAAAACTTCGAGACGCCCTCTCGGCGCTGGCTCCTCGTTGTCGCCAGCTCGTCGAAATGCTTTTTTTCGAGGAACCCGCGCGACCATATAAAGACGTGGCCGCCAGCCTCGGGATTGCCGCCGGCTCGATCGGTTTCATTCGCCAGCGGTGCCTCGAGCGATTACGTAAGCAGCTGTCCGAAGCGGGCTTCGAGTGACGGCAAAAAAAACGCAGGCGCTGTCCGCAAAGATGATCGACGAGCTAGCGGCTTTAAAGGACGACGCAAGTCGTTCGAGCTATTTGTCGCGCAGCAAACAGACTTTTAGCTCGGCCTCAGTGCATCAACTCATCGACGAATCCCGAAAACGATTGCGAATAGACACCCACGCGGCCCTCTCCCTCGCCGAAGCGGCTGTCACTCTTGCGCGGCGAATGAGCAACAAGGACGTGCTGGCCGGCAGTTTTCGCGCCAAGGCGAACGCACTCTACAACGTCGGTGAAAATCAAGCGGCGCTCGAGTATCACCAGCAGGCGCTCTCAATATTTCAAAAGCTCGGCAATGCGGAAGAGCAGGCCCGCACGCTGAATTCTTCGATCCAGCCTTTCTGCCTGCTGGGCCGTTACGATCAGGCGCTCGAAGCTGCCGAGGGCGCGCGAAAGCTCTTCACAAAGCTCGGCGATACGAAGCGGCTCGGATATGTCGAAATCAACGTCGGAAATATTTATCACCGTCAAGATCGGTTTGAGGAAGGCCTCGCCTATTACGAGCGCGCCTACGAGATGTTGCTGCCTCATCGCGACTCGGAAGGTCTTGCCGTCGCGCTCTACAACATGGCTGTGTGCCTGATCACCTTGAATGACTTTCCGCGCGCGCTCTCCACGTATCAGCGCGCCCGCGAGATGTTCGTTCAATATGGAATGACGCTTCTCGTCACGCAGAGCGATTACAACATTGCCTACTTGTATTACCTCCGTGGCGAATACAGCCGCGCCATCAAGATGCTTCGAGCTGCCCGTGAGGAGTCTGAAAAGAACGGCGACGCACACGTCCTCGCGCTCTGCTATCTCGATCTCTCTGAGATTTATCTCGAACTCAACCTGAGCACCGACGCCAAAGATACCGCACACGAAGGATATTTGCGGTTTCAGAAACTCGGGATGGGCTACGAAGAGGCTAAGTGTATGGCCAACGAAGCCATGGCACTCAGCCAACTCGGCAAAAGTGTCGCGGCTCTGGAGTTGTTTTATCAGGCACGCGAGAAATTCATTCACGAGAAGAACCTCGTTTGGCCATCCCTCATCGACATTTATCAGGCTTTGGTTCTTTGTGAGGAAGGGCGACTGTTCGAAGCGCGCAAGCTTTGTAAGCGCGCTTCGCAGTTTTTCGAGACATCAATGCTTTCGGGCAAACGTATCCTCTGCCAGTTGCTCCTCGCGCGCCTCACCCTCCAGATCGGCGATGCCGCCAAGGCGTATCAGGAATGTCAACGCGCGCTCGACCAGCTCGCACAGAAGGAAGCACCGGCGCTGTCGTATCAATCCCATTTCCTGATGGGACAAATCCAGCAAGCACGCGGCGATAGTCGCGCCGCGTACGATTCTTGGCAAAACGCGCGCGCCGAGCTGGAAACCCTCCGCAGCAGTCTTCGCGGCGAAGAACTCAAGATTGCATTCATGAAAAATCGCCTCGAAGTGTACGAGAACCTCGTCGATTCGTGTCTAAGCGATCCGGACAAAAAAGACTCAGCGCAGGAATCCTTCGGTTACATGGAACTCGCGAAGTCGCGGAGCCTCGTGGAACTCCTCCTGCAGTATCGTCCGGCAGTAGCAGATGCGGACGAAGGCCAAAGCGGACTGGTGCGGCGAATCCGTGAAATGCGCGAAGATCTCAACTGGTACTACCGCCGGTTGGAGATCGAGCAGCTTCGTTCGGAGGATTCAAACCCGGCGCGAATACAGAAGCTTGAGGCGGAAGCACTGAAACATGAGAATGAGCTGCTCCGCGTGCTTCGCGATCTTCCCACCTCGGATCGCCAGGAATTGGTGGTAGCGCAACAGACATCTACCTGTTCACTTGAAGACATCGCGCAGTGTTTAAATCAGGATTCGGCGCTCATCGAATATTTCATCGTCAAGGATCAGTTCGTAGCCGCGATTGTCACCGCATCCGGCGTTGAAGTTTTCCCGCTTACGCCAGTATCTCGCGTATCAAATCTTGTGCGAATGCTGCGATTCCAAATGTCCAAGTTTCGACTCGGTTCCAACTACACGCAGCTTTTCGAAAAAACTCTCTTTGAGGCCACCCATTCTCATCTCCAGGACCTCTATCAAGAGGTTATTGCTCCGTTCCGCGAGCGGCTGGATGCGAAACATCTCACGATTGTTCCGCATGGCATTTTGCACTATCTGCCTTTTCACGCGCTCTTCGACGGGACGAGTTATTTGATCGACGAGTTTTCAATCTCTTATGCGCCGAGCGCGAGCATCTACGAACTTTGTTGCCGCAAAGAGTCCCATTCGTCCGGAGCACCGCTTATCTTGGGCGTCCCAGATTCGCGCGCTCCGTTTATCGAGAAGGAAGTGCACACCGTTGCGGGCGCCCTGCAAGGATCGAGACTAGTGCTGGGGGCCGAGGCGGGTGATGAAGCGCTGCGCACAACTGGCGCACAGAGCCGCCTGGTCCATATTGCGACCCACGGAATATTCCGCCAGGACAACCCCATGTTCTCAGGCATTCGCCTCGGCGCTTCGTATTTGAACCTTTACGATTTGTATCATCTGAAGCTCGATGCCGAGCTTGTTACGCTGAGCGGCTGCGCCACTGGACTGAACGTGATTGCGGCCGGTGACGAATTGCTCGGCCTGGTTCGCGGACTCCTCTATGCAGGGACGCAGTCCGTTCTGCTCACGTTGTGGGATGTCAATGATAAGAGCACGTCGGAGTTCATGGCATCGTTCTACTCTCGCCTCGGGAGTGGCGAAACCCGAGGGGCCGCGTTGCAGGGCGCAATCCGAGCGCTTCGCGAGTCTTATCCTCATCCTTACTTCTGGGCCCCTTTTGTCCTCATTGGCAAAGCTCTCTCTTCCGTGGCAGGCTAACGAGAGCAGGGCCGTCTCCCAAACTTCACCGCGGTCCCGTAAAGTGCTGATTTATAAGCAGATACAATACACAATAATCTCAGCCTCGCCTATATTTTTTCGCCATTTCAATACCCTTTTGTTTGTAAAGCGAGCGAGATCTTCGGGGACTGCAACGCAGGCAATGGATTCGGGGGAGGAGAGAATGAAGCATTTCACGGCTCAGGAATGGGTGGATTTTGTGAGAGGCGCGGTTAGAGAGGATCAGAAGGCCCTTATGCAAACGCACCTGAACAGCGGATGCCAGCGATGCCAGCGCGAAGCCAGGACTTGGCTTCGCGTGCGAGAAACGGCCAGCCGTCAGCGCGCCAGCCAGCCGGACGACAGCGTCGTTCGCTTCGTGAAGGGGAGCTTTGCTATCAATGGTAAGCGAGAACGTAAGCATCCTCGCGGATTTCTCCCCGAATTGCTCTTCGACAGCTCTCTTGAGCCGCTACCCGTTGGCGTCCGGTCAGCGGTATCGACTGCCCGCCAGCTCCTCTTCGGAGCCGGCGATCTGAGGATCGACTTGCGCATTGAGCCTAAAGTTGACTCCGAGAATGTTTCCGTCATCGGGCAGATCCTAAACTCTGCCGAACCGGGCGAGAACTATGTGGCAGCTTCAGTCGCACTATTGAAGTCTGGAAAGATTGTCTCGGTGGCAAACACGAATCGCTTTGGCGAGTTTCAGCTGGAATGCGGACTGGCGCCCCGCCTGGAACTGCGAATTAAATTGCCGAGCGGCAAAGAGACGTCTCTTTCGCTGGTGGATCCCACCGACGGCGCTGGGAAAGCCCCTTCGGATGCGCCTGATTCTAAGGGAGTTGCAGGCCTGTTTAGACCGTCAAAACGTACTAGGAAGCTCGTTTAATGCGAAACCCGTCGAGAATAGCCACTTGTACCATTGAGCGTATCGCCCGATTTGGGAAGACTAGAACCTCTCATAGTCGGGACCGAGCGCACTCGACCGCAACGCAAAAGGAGTAATTGCTGCTATGAGGCGTCGAATCTGGATTCTCCTATTTCTTTCCGCTGCGTTGTGGGGACAACCCGCGTCAGCGCAGGGACTTGGTGGATTTCTCTCGAACCTAGGTCAGGTTCTCTCGACCCTCACTGGTAATCCGCCCCAAGGCGTCATCGTCCGCACCACGCTCGGCGCAGCCGGCCTGCAGAGCGCCTGCCAACAGAAGGGCTGCACAGTCGTCAGCAATCTGGATGGCGGGCAAAACCAAGTGTTCCTCGTTCGACCCACCTACAAAGGCCTTCTGCCAAATCTCCTGGCCGCGGTTCTACGCCTCGTAAACGGAATTCTAGATGCGGAGCCCGATCAAACCCTTCAAATCCCCACGAGCCCCACAAACCAAGCTCTTGCGACCGCGCCCCCGGCGGGTCTTTGGGACACGACACCGGTAAACTACTACGGAACCTCAGCCTCGGACGGCTATGTGAACCAACCGGCAGCACAAATTATCCGCCTCTCGAAAGCTCAGAATGCGTTCAACGTCAGCGGTGCCGGAATCGTCGCCGATATCGATACCGGCGTGGACCCCAATCACCCGGTACTCAAAGGCGTTTTGCTGCAGGGCTACGACTTTACGCGCAATCAACCAGGCGGCTCGGAAATGAACGACATCTCGTTGTCGTCGCCTCCGCCATGCGACACCTGCCCGGCTGCTTATGTCAATCAGCACACCGCTGCCATGGTTGATCAGCACACCGCCGCCATGGTCGACGGCAACGGTTATGCCGCATTTGGGCATGGAACCATGGTGGCCGGCGTAATTCACTTGGCTGCTCCTACGGCTCAAATTCTGCCACTCAAGGCGTTTCATCCAGATGGCACCGGCAATCTCTCCGATATTCTCAGTGCCATCTATTTCGCGGTGCAGAGCAATGCCAGCGTCATCAATATGAGTTTTGATCTGTCGACGAGTTCAACCGAACTCAACAATGCGATCAACTACGCCGCCAGCAAGAACGTCATCCTCGTTGCCTCCTCCGGTAACGACGGACAGCAGGAAATCGTGTATCCGGCAGCGATGCGGGGAGTGATGGGTGTCGCTTCAACAACTAATCAAGACCAGCGCTCGAGTTTCTCGAATTATGGAAACCAGATCGTATGGGTGGCCGCACCCGGCGAAGGCGTTGTAACTACATATCCGTTCGGAACCTATGCGGCTGGCTGGGGCACGTCGTTCAGTTCGCCCTTCGTTGCAGGAACTGCATCACTGATTCTCGATATGCAGCCGAAGGATAATCCTACCGCCGCTTCATGGGCACTTGCTCATGCAAAATGGGTTGGACCCAACATGGGTAACGGACGCCTCGACGTATACGGTGCCCTTAGCTTTCTGAACCCAATCCAGGGACTGCTCCAATAGGCGCCGCTCGAGCCTTGATGCCCACAACGAGCACATCTTTGTCGCACCGGCCGTCGCAGCTCCTTGGGCGGCAGAGCGTCTTGTCCGCGTCGCCCTCGCTGCCTGAGCTTCTGAAAATTAAATCCATCGAGGAGCAGTTCTCCGCCCTGAACTCTGCGGTTATCTGCGCTTTCAATCAGCTTTTGGATTTAAAAGATCTGAACACCGGCGTTCACAGCACGCGCCTGGCAGAGTGGGCCCTGCATGTCGCCGGAGAACTCGGTCTCGACGAAGCCGCTCAAAAGGACGTCGAAATTGCCGCGCTTCTACACGACATCGGAAAAGTCGGCATCCCCGACGCTATCCTCAACAAACCGGCGCGTTTGACCGTCGAAGAATACGCGCTCATGAAGAAGCATCCCGAATACGGCTGGGCGGTTCTACGCCAGATTCCAGGGATGGAACGAGCCAGCCTGATCATACTTCACCATCATGAGAGCTTCGATGGCTCGGGATACCCGGGCAACCTCAAAGGCGAGGAAATTCCAATAGGGTCGCGAATCGTCTCAGTAATTGATGCTTTTGATGCGATGGTTTCCTCGCGCCCCTATCGAGAGGGAATGCCGTTTGAAGAAGCTGAGCGCAGGCTCTTGAAAGCAACCGGAACCCAATTCGATCCTCTAGTTATAAGTAGCTTCCTGCCCCACGCTAGGACGGAAATGTCAGCAGTCTTTGCCGCCGCCGGCACGTCAGTCTCAACCGCTCTGTAATATCTTCCCCGTTAGAGCTTGACCTTTCGCAATCGTTAATTTGTGAACCAATCAAGTCTGCGGCGGGGTCTTGCTCTGCATGATGTCCTTCAGTAATTCGAGCAACTGGTGAAACTCGGGCAAAGCGTCGTCATTGCCGGGGAGCAGCTCGACTCCGAGCGAGTCCGGGCCCGCGTCTGTGATCTTGAGCTTGCCTTCGAGTTTCTTCCGCAATTCTGCGAGCCGAATGTGCTGTTCGATGGGAATCGGCATCACCTCGCGAGTCTAGCATAGTCACCGCCATCGAAATGATTGCTGCATCCGGCTCGGTGATAGAAAATCTAAAGATCATGGAATACAGACAGCTGGGTTATTCAGGATTGAAAGTGCCGGTCTTGAGTTTTGGCACAGGTACGTTCGGCGGCGGAAATGAGTTTTTTCGAGCGTGGGGCAACAGCGACGTAGCCGAAGCCACCAGGCTCGTGGATATTTGCCTCGACGCCGGCGTGAATCTGTTCGACACGGCAGACGTCTATTCGCGAGGCATGGCGGAAGAAATTCTTGGCAAGGCAGTGGAAGGGCGTCGCGACAAAGTGCTGATCTCCACCAAAGCTACGTTTCGAATGGGCGACGGGCCGAACGATCTGGGTTCCTCCCGCCACCATTTGATTCGCTCTTGTGAAGGGAGTCTTCGTCGCCTCGGCACGGACTACATCGATATTTATCATCTGCACGGCTTCGACGCCCTCACTCCCATCGAAGAGACTTTGCAGACTCTCGATCAAATGGTCCGCACCGGGAAGGTGCGCTACATTGCCTGTTCCAACTTTTCCGGCTGGCACCTGATGAAGTCGCTAGCCATTTCGGAAAGGTACGGCTGGGCTCGATACGTTGCGCACCAGGCCTACTATTCGCTCATTGGCCGTGATTTCGAATGGGAACTCATGCCTCTCGCCATCGATCAAAAAGTTGGAACGATCGTGTGGAGTCCGCTGGGATGGGGGCGGCTGACCGGCAAGATTCGGCGCGGCAACCAGCTTCCAAAAGAGAGCAGGCTCCACAAAACGGCCGAGTTTGGCCCGCAAGTAGAGGATGACTATTTGTATCGCGTGGTTGACGCGCTGGATGAAGTCGCGAAGGAAACAGGAAAGACCATTCCCGATATTGCGCTCAATTGGCTCTTGCAGCGACCCACTGTGGTGAGCGTCATCATTGGCGCGCGAAACGAGCAGCAGTTGCGGCAGAATCTGGGCGCGGCAGGCTGGAATCTCACGCCGGAACAGGTGGCAAAACTCGATGCTGTCAGCGACAAGAGGCCGCCGTATCCGTATTGGCATCAGTGGCAGTTCGCTGAGCGAAATCCGCTACCGGTGCGGCATCCTCTGCCGCCGACTCGCGAGCAGTAACCACGTCAAAGCAATTGATGCGAAAAACCGGCTTGAAAAGGAGGGAGCGCGATGACGAAGCCCAAAATATTAGTTCTGACAGGAGACGCGGCGGAATCGCTCGAAGTGATGTATCCCTACCAGCGATTGCTGGAGGAAGGCTACGAGGTTCACATCGCGGCGCCGGCAAAGAAGAAATTGCGTTTTGTGGTTCATGATTTCGAAACCGGATTCGATACGTACACTGAGAAACCCGGTTACACCTGGGACGCCGATCTCGCGTTCAAAGATGTGAATCCTGCGGACTATGTTGCCCTGGTAATCCCGGGCGGAAGAGCGCCCGAACACATTCGCAACCACGAAGACTTCCGCAAGATCGTCCGCCATTTTTTCGAGCAGAAAAAGCCGGTCGCGCAACTTTGTCACGCGCCGCTCGCGCTTATTGCATCAGGAGTCTTAAAAGGCCGCCGCACCGCCGCGTATCCGGCTCTTGAGCCTGACATTCAGGCCGCCGGCGCTGAATTTGTGAATTCAGAGGTCGTAGTGGATGGCGTAATGGTTTCCGCGAGAGCGTGGCCGGATCATCCAGCATTCATGCGCGAATTCATCAAAATATTGCGGCAATCGGCACCGATTTCTCACGACGCCACAGCCGGCCGCTGAATTGCGTAAGACGTCGGGGGATTGTCGGTTTTTATTAACTCCGCGAGCGAGCGATGCGCTAGGTCAATCGCGATCGAGCCTTAATATGCATGCATTTGACAGAATCGTTCCGCGGCAAGTTCGCATCGCATAGCAATCAAGTCGAAACACGGGAATTCTGTGGAGTCTCCTGGTTGGCGTCGCCGTCGTGGATCTGATTTAGTTAATTTCGGATAGAAGCGTGCCGCTGTTTTTGAGTAACATCTTACCCGGGACTTCTGGGGCGGCGCGCCGGCGAAATCGAATGCGGTGATGCCGACGGAGGGAATCATGAGTAGCTCACTAGGACGCAGGTTCGTGATTGGAGGAGTGCTGCTCGTGGCTGTTGTGGCCGTGGCCGTTCTGGCCATGCGCCCAAAACATGGCGCAGGCGGCCCCCCGGGGTCGCCCGACGTCGAGGTAATTCCAGTCGAACAGAAAGATGTTCCGATTTATCGTGAGTGGGTTGGCACGCTCGACGGGCTCGTAAATGCCGACGTCAGGGCGCAGGTGGCGGGCTACCTGATGCGGCAGGGCTACCAGGAGGGCGCCTTCGTCAAGAAGGGCCAATTGCTCTTTGAGATTGACCCGCGGCCCTTTCAAGCAGCGCTCGACCAAGCCGAAGGGCAGTTGGCGCAGGCCAAAGCCCAGCTCGCCAACGCCCAGGCAGTGCAAGGCAGAACTCACCTTGACGTGGAGCGGTACAGGCCGCTCGCGCGAGAGCAAGCAGCGAGCCAGCAGGATCTCGACAATGCCGTTCAAAATGACTTGGCGGCCCAAGCCACGGTGGAAACGGCCAAAGCTCAAATCGAAACGTACCAAGCCGCGGTGGAGACGGCGCAGATTAATCTGAACTTTACCCGGTTGATTGCGCCCATTGACGGCATTGCGGGCCAAGCGCTGTTACAGGTGGGCGCATTGGCCAGCCCAGCGAGCGGGCCAGTAACCACCGTTTCCACGCTAGACCCGATCAAGGTGTATTTCACGGTAAGTGAGCCGGAGTACCTGAATTTTCACAAGAGATATCCTACAGAGAACACGTTGGAGGCGGCGCGGAATAACTTGCATCTGCAATTGATCCTGGCCGATGGAACGACGTACCCGCAGGAGGGGGCGTTCTATTTCACGGACAGGCAGGTGGATCCGACGACTGGCGCGATTCGTATCGCCGCGCTGTTTCCGAATCCGGGAAACATCCTGAGGCCGGGGGGGTATGGGCGCGTGCGTGCGACGGTGAGGGTGCAGAGCGATGCGCTTCTGGTACCGCAGCGCGCCGTCTCCGAGTTGCAAGGCGGCTACCAAGTGGCGGTGGTGGACGCGGAAAGCAAAGTGAACATCCGGGCGATCCAGGTGGGGCCTCAAGTCGGCAACCAATGGATTGTGCTGAGCGGACTGAAATCCGGCGAACGCGTTATTGCCGAGGGGGTCCAAAAGGTTCGATCGGGTGTGCAGGTAAACCCCAAGGCGTTCGCCGAAGGGGCGAAGGGAAACTAGCCCATGTCAAAATTCTTCATTAGTCGCCCCATTGTCGCGATAGTGATCGCGATCCTGATGGTGCTTGTCGGCGCGATCACCATCCTAAGACTGCCCGTCGCACAGTTCCCCGCCATCGCTCCTCCCGAAATTCAAGTTCTGGCAACGTATGTCGGCGCGGACGCACAAACGTTGGAGCAAGCGGTGGCGACTCCCATCGAGCAGCAGATGAGCGGCGTGGACAACATGAACTACATGTACTCGCTCAATGCCACCGCCAACTCGACCACCACCCTGATTGTGAACTTCGACCTGAAAACAGATCCGAACACCGATTTCATTCTCACCCAATCTCGCGAGACCCAGGCTGCCTCACAACTTCCGGTGGACGTCACTAACTACGGAATTACCGTGCGCAAGTCGGTATCTGCCCCACTCATGCTTTTTCCACTTTACTCGCCGCATGGAACCTACGATGCCACGTTTCTGGGGAACTATGCCTACATCAATCTCGTTCGACCCCCTCCTCCGCGCACCGGGCATCGGCAACGTTCAGGTATTCGGTACCGGCCAATACGCGATGCGGATGTGGGTAAAACCCGACCAGCTGGCAAAGCTCGGAATCACCGTCACGGATATCATCAGCGCCATTCAGGCCCAGAACACGATCAACCCCGCCGGCAGGGCGGGTGCCGAGCCCGCCCCCCCGGGCCAGGAATTTACTTACACCGTCCTCGCCCAAGGCCGACTCATCTCACCCGAACAATTCGGCGAGATTGTGGTGCGCGAGACGCCCGACGGCGGCATCGTTCGTGTGCGCGACGTGGCCCGCATCGAACTGGGAGCCCAGGACTACAGTTGGAAAGGCCGCTTCAACGGCAAACCGAGTGCGATAGTTTCTGTCTACCAATTGCCCGGTTCCAACGCTGTGGACGCCGCTGCGGGCGTCAGAAAGCTGATGGCGGAGGCGAAGCAGCGCTTTCCGCAAGACATGGACTATGCCATCGGGCTCGACACCACTCGCGCTGTCTCGGAAGGAATCAAGGAAATTATTGAGACCTTGGTGATCGCCCTGGCACTCGTGATCTTCGTCGTCTACGTTTTCCTTCAGGGCTGGCGCGCCACCCTGATTCCGCTGTTAGCCGTGCCCGTTTCGCTGGTGGGCACCTTTGCCCTTTTCCCTCTCTTCGGTTTTTCCGTCAACACCCTTTCTCTGTTTGGTCTGGTGCTGGCCATTGGTCTCGTGGTGGACGACGCCATCGTGGTCGTCGAGGGCGTCGAGCGCCACATCGAGGAAGGGATGACTCCCAAGAACGCGGCGCTGAAAGCCATGGAGGAACTCTCCGGTCCCGTGGTGGCGATTGCCATGGTTCTCTCCGCGGTGTTTGTACCGACAGCATTCATCCCCGGCATCACCGGAAGGCTTTACCAGCAGTTTGCCCTCACCATTGCCATTTCGGTGGTGCTCTCCGCCTTCAATGCGCTCACGCTCAGCCCCGCGCTTGCCGCGCTACTGCTCCGGCCGAAGGAGAAGAGCCACGGGCTGCTCAGCAAATTCTTTGACTGGTTCAATCGCATGTTCGGACGCGCCACCGAGATATACGTCAAAATCTGCGCCGGGGTTCTTCGCAAAGGCGCGCTAGCTTTGTTTGTGATTGCTGCTTTCGCCGTAATCGCAGTTTTCTTTGGCATGCGTCTGCCCTCGAGCTTCCTGCCCGATGAAGACCAGGGCTATGCCTTCATCAATATGCAACTTCCGAATGCGGCTTCGCTGGAACGCACGAGCGCGGTGGCGGCTCAAGTTGAGCAGATCCTCGCCAAAACGCCCGGCGTCCAATACACGACAAGCGTCATCGGCTTCAGCCTGCTCAGTTACGTGCGCACCAGCTACAACGCCTTCTTTTTTGTCACCCTCAAGCCCTGGGGCGAGCGCAAGTCCCGAGCCGAGCAATATCAAGCCATCAAGGCTGGCTTGAACAGGGCATTAAGCCAACTACCTGGCGCCTTTGTGTTCAGCTTTTCGCCCCCGGCCATTCCCGGGGTGGGCACCTCCGGAGGGTTCACTTTTATTCTTGAGGACCGGTCCGGTGGCGATGTTCAGTTCCTGGCCCATAATCTGGCCACTTTCCTCGATGCCGCGCGCAAGCGCCCGGAAATCACCGGCTTGAGCACCACCTTTCTCCCCAGTGTGCCCCAGAAATTTGTCCAGGTGGACCGCGACAAAGTGCTCAAGCAAGGCGTGGCTCTCACCGACGTGTACAAAACAATCCAGGCCTTCATGGGCGGCTATTTCATCAACTATTTCAACCGCTTCGGGCGTCAGTGGCAGGTGTACATCGAGGCCGAAGGCGAGGACCGCGCCACGGCGGAAAACGTCGGGCAATTCTACGTTCGCAACAACAAAGGGGAAAACGTCCCTTTGTCCACGCTCACCACCATCAAGTCAGGCGTCGGCCCGGAATTTACGATGCGTTTCGACGAGTATCGCTCCGCCCAAATCAATGGTAGCGCTGCGCCCGGCTATAGCGCGGATCAGGCCACAGCAGCCCTTGAGGAGGTCTTTAAAGAGACCATGCCGCGAGAAATGGGTTTCGACTACTCGGGCATGTCGTTTCAGGAACAAAAAGCGCGACAAGGGGTCCCCGCATCGGCGATCTTCGCACTCTCCTTGTTGTTCGTTTTCCTGATCCTGGCTGCGCTGTACGAGAGCTGGTCGTTGCCATTCAGCGTGCTTCTGGGAACGTCGGGGGCGATATGCGGGGCGTTCAGCGTCTTGTGGCTGCGCCGTATGGTGCTCAATGCCATCTATCCGGCGTACATGGTGCAAATCGAAAACGATGTCTACTCGCAAATCGGCTTGGTGATGCTGATTGGTCTGGCCGCGAAAAACGCGATCCTGATCGTCGAATTTGCCAAAGGAGAGGTCGAAATGGGAAAACCTCTCACGGATGCGGTGCTCGAAGGAGCCAGGCTTCGCCTGCGTCCCGTTATGATGACCTCGTTTGCTTTCATTCTCGGTTGCGTGCCGCTGTGGACGGCCTCCGGCGCCGGTTCAGTAGCCCGCCAAATCATGGGCACCACCGTAATCGGCGGGATGCTGTTGGCGAGTTCCGTTGATATCCTCCTCGTTCCAGCGCTCTTCACTCTCGTGGAGAAGTGGTTCGGCGCCGTGCCCGTTGCCGGAGCGTTGCCAGCCAGCCCACCCCCGGCCCCCGGAGACTGAGATGGGCGACATCTTAATTGACGAAATGCGGAGCCAGCTATGAAGAAGCCGCAGCGATGGATCTTCCCAATCTTGGCGGCAAGTCTCGTCGGGGGATGCAAAGTGGGCCCGAACTACCATCGGCCCGACATTCAAACTCCGGCCGCGTACCGCGACTTGAATGAAAACCCGCAGGCCCAGGCGAAAGCAGCATCCTACGCGGACCTTCCCTGGTGGGAGGTTTTCCAGGATGCGCAATTACATGAACTCATCCGCACAGCCCTAAAACAAAACTATGACGTACAGACTGCCACCGAGCGTATCAATGCAGCGCGCGCTCAACTGGCGGTAACGCGCTCGAGTCTATTCCCGCAAGTCTCAGGCAACGGAAATTTCAGCGGCGGAAAAGAAAACAACTTCCAAACCAAATTCAATTTTCTGACTCTGACTGGCGACGCGGCGTTTCAGTTGGACCTGTTCGGCAAGCTCCGCCGCGCTACGGAGGCAGCCCGGGCGCAGCTCCTGGCTACGGAGGATGCGCGGCAGACGGTTATCCTGACGCTGGTTAGCGACGTGGCCAGTGACTATTTTGAGCTCCTGCAGCTTGACCTTCAGCTCGGAATCACAAAAGAAACTGTCGATACGCAAATCGACTCGGTGAAGCTTACGAATTTTCGCTTGGAGCACGGCGTCGCCACAAAGCTTGACGTCTTGCAGGCTCAGCAAGTCCTCGATTCGGCCAATGCAACTATCCCGGACCTCGAGCGGCAGGTCGCGCAGGAAGAAAATGCCATCAGCATTCTCCTTGGCAACTACCCGCAAGCGGTGCCGCGCGGATTGCCGCTCGTTCAGCAGCCACTCCCTCCCGAAGTTCCGGCGGGCCTGCCTTCCTCGCTCCTCGAGCGCCGGCCCGATATTCGCGAGGCCGAGCAAGCTTTGATAGCCAGCAACGCGCAAATCGGCGTGGCCAAGGCTCAGTTCTTTCCGCAAATCTCCCTGACCGGGTCGGGCGGCGGCTCCTTCGGACGAAGCAGCGCTTTCAGCTCGATGATGAGCTCACAGCTGGGGATTTGGGCCTACGGGGCCCAAGTAACCCAACCGATTTTTACGGGAGGCGCTCTCAGCGGGAACCTGCGGTTGGCCAAGTCGGAATACCAGCAGGCACTCATTGCGTACAAGCAATCGATTCAGCAGGCATTCGGAGATGTATCCGACGCGTTGATCGGCTATCAGAAATTGCACCAGGTCCGTCTCCGCCAGCAGGATACCGTGGCGGATTTGGCGGAATCCGTCCGCTTGTCCCTTCTGCGCTACAAGGGCGGCACCACCACCTATCTTGAAGTGCTCGATGGCCAGCGCTCGCTCTTTTCCGCTGAGTTGACGCTCGCGCAGGCGCGCGGCTCCGAGTATCAAAGCCTGGTCCAACTCTACAAGTCGCTCGGCGGCGGCTGGCAGCAATAGTCGCGAGTTGTCAGAACAATTTACTCAGGGCGAGTTATCTGCCGGCTGCAAATTGCTTGCAGCGCAACTGCCGTCAGCAGCATGACGGCTGGATCAATCGGAAGGCGATAGCGCGGAACGACCAGCGTGAGGTAATAAGCCCAAGGAAAAACCAGCGGAAACACAGAGATAGGAAATAGATATGCGCTCTGCTGTTTCCATAAAATCACAATTCCAGCCGCGGTACCAAACGCCACAAGAAAATTAAAGAGCAGTACACCGCGAAACCACAATCCTGGCGTGCGGATGAAATCCTCCACCGGCGTTGGGGTCCCGCCCGACCACGTGCCAACGAACCGACTCGCGAACTGCCGGACGTCGCGTCCCGGATGCGCCAGTATGAATTCAATCGCCTCGTGCTGCTTCTCCCGCATGTACTCGATTTCGCCCATCCGGACGTAACGCGCTCGCTCCGCGGAGTTGAAAATCGGATGCAGCTCTTCCTTCCATGCCTCTTGCGGATTCTCATTGTTTCCAATCCACATCTGAAGTCCCAGAGTGGATCGCATCGGCACAATCCGATGGAACACCGTGTAATTCCGAATCGTCCATGGCACGCAACAGAGCACAGCAATCCCGAAAGCGAAGACAGGTTTCGCGAAAGTGGCGTTAGCGAGCCCATCTGAGCCGTGAGCGTTAAGAGAAGCCCTCCGGCGGCGATAAGCCAGCCAACCCAACAGCAACGGAAGCAAAGAAATTAGCGTAACGTTGGTCAGAAGTGTCACGCCCCAGAGAAAACCGTACCCGAACCAGTCACGCCATCGTTCCGATTTCTCTATCGCAAGCGTCGCCCAAAGAATGATTGCCGCCAGCAAAGCAGCCAACGACGCCTCCCACATGCTTTCAAACGTGTTCAGGATCGTGTTCGGGAAGAGCGCCCATAACCATGCAGCGACAGCAGCCACGGCAATTCCGCTCATCCGTTTGCCGGTGAAATAAATCGGGATGCAAGTGAACCCGGAGCACAAGATGTTCAGCGCCACGGCTGCCAGAAACGAGCCATAAGACCTCACGCCAAAGACGCGGAAAATCCCCGCCAAAAGCCACGGATAAGCGGGCGGCATCCAAGCCGTTGGTCCGGTCTCAATTCGAAAAGGAGAGCTGAACCCATGTCCGCTTGCAAGCGACGCAGCAATGTTGCCAGACTCCTGCAAGAAGGGAAGTACAGCCAGCGCGTGTCGTGAATTCTGCCCCACATAATCCCACGCAAAGCCAACTCGCAGAAGCAGCGCGACAAGGACGATCAGCGGCAGCGAACATGCTGCGCTTAGTAATACTCTTTTACCTCGATTTCCCCGGGCGGGCGCAGTCTTGACAGCCGCATCCCTATTGCGCCTGGAGCCCGCGTCTTTAAATCCGCGTTTCATTCAAATCGAATCAAAACGATCTCAGCATTCGTTCCCACGCGCATCGGTGGACCCCACGTCCCCGCCCCGTACGTCGTATAAACCTGCAAGGTGCCCAGGCGGCTCAGGCCGTAAGCAAACGCCCCATAAATTCTCTTCACGAAGAGATTAAACGGAAAGAACTGCCCGCCATGCGTATGCCCCGAAAGTTGCAGCGAAATTCCCTCGGACGCAGAAACCGCCACATGATCCGGCGCATGAGTCAGCAAGATACTCGGACGGCTGCGATCAATCCCGATCGCCTGCAGCACGGACCGGAAATGTTCAGCGTGAGTCGCGTCGTGATAACGCACTCCTACGAGCTGCAGCCCCTCAATCTCTACTTTGTCTCGATTCAGCACACGAATCCCGGCGCCTGACACTGCGTTTAAGTATCGAGTTGAGTCGCTGAACCCCTCGTGATTGCCCAGCACGAAATATTGCCCGAGCGGCACGGACAGCTCGGACCACGGCGCAGCAAGGCCGTTGTAGTCCCCCGCAGTCCCATCATATAAATCGCCCGTGATAAAAACGATGTCGCTCTTGAGCCGCCCTACTTTCGCGACGAGCTGGCGAATAGAGCCAAGGTTGCGGACGTGCCCGAGATGAACATCGCTGACCAGCGTGGCGGTGCGGCCGCGCCACGCCTCAGGAAGATTCTCAAGTTTCACCGTGATGCGTTTTACGCGAATTGCAGCGGCATTGATAATTCCGTAGGCGCTGACCAGCAAAGCGGCGGACAGAAACAGGATTGCCCACTCGTGCCGGTTTGGGTGCAAGCCCACAATCGACGCCACGCCGTAAGCCACCCACAACGCACAGCTCGCGAAGAACAGAAAGCTGAATATTCCAAGCCAAGCCGCCGCCAGACTGTAATAAAGCCGGACGGCCACATTGAAATAGCGGAAAGCGAGCAGCGAAGCCGTAACGAATGTCACCGAAAGTACCGCGAGCGCGATACGCAGGTAGAGGAGCGCAGAGCCCGACTGCACTGACCAAAAGTAAGCAATCGTTTCGTAAAGGGATGCGTGTCCCACGAAGAGAATCAGTTGAATGACGGTAACGAAGAACGCCAGGCGGCCGCGCACTCAGCGAAATCCCGTTTCCGGTTCATTGTTCATCCTATCTATGGTAGGGGCTTGGTGCGAAATTGCAAGTAGGCGAGGGCGCGCGCAGCAGCGTGCCGATTCACGCCGTTCGCGCTCGCTGTTTTATCGTGCAAATGAGCAACCTGCGACTCTACCCTTGGGTCAGCCGCAGCTCAAAGTAAAGTGTTCCAGCTCTGGCGCCGGAATAGTAGCCAGGAATTTCGTGGAATCCGAGCTCCTTATAAAGCCTCACCGCGTCACCCATCTTCTCGGCAACTGTGTCAAGCCGCACAGCCGAGTAGCTCATTTCGCGCGCTTCGCCGATAAGCGTTTCCGCCAGCTTGCGACCAAGCCCGCAGCCACGAAACTCAGGTTTCACGAAAAGTCGCTTCATCTCGCACACCGACGGCTCAAGCCGCCGAATGGCTCCGCAACCCGCCGGAGCTTCGCCAACGCGCGCCAGAAGAAGTAGCCCAGTGGGGCCGGCGTACTTGCCGGGCAGCGATGCGAGTTCCTGGTCGAAATTCTGGTAAGCAAGAGAAAAGCCGATCCATGCGGCATATTCGATGAAAAGTTCGTGAACTGCGGTAATATCGGGGGCCGTTTGAGCCTTCGTGAGCGTGATTTTGCCGGCCATGTTCATGACGCTGCAGTTCAACTTACAATGGCGGGAAAGAAGTGGAAACTCCCGGCAAAACGGGCGAAGATTCCATTTTGGACGGGAGAGGGAAGAGCGCAGCAGGTGCCATCGAAAAAGAAGAAGTCAAAATTCAAAATACGAACCGAAGCCCGGCGACGTGCCCGCCTCGGTATCGGCCTGCCTCCTCCAGAACGAACAATCACGGAAAAGCGTTTGAAGAAGCCCAAGCACAAGAAAAGGTTAGAGGCCTTGGTCGTCGACGAATGAGAGTTTCAATAGCGTCGGCTTCACTTTACCCTGAGGTACGAGGGCCTGCGCCAACGTATAACACGCAACGACTGCTTGCAGGGAAGGTTCCCACGGAACCTAGTTGCGCGACCCTCAACCGGGCTTATGGTCGGGAACCACTTCGCCGGGCCTGAAAAATGGAGCAACGGGACGCTTCGTCGCAAGCGCCGCTTCCTTCGCCATGTTCTCAAGATCACGTTTTGAGAATCCTACTGACCGCTCCAGAATCTTGCCGTCCTGCGAAATTAAGAACACGCTGGGCACATTGGTCACCCCATATTCGTTGGAAGCAGTAAAAGTATTCTCGTCATCAACCAAAAGGGGAAACTTCAATCCAAATTCCTGCGCAAACTCTCGCGTGTCACCAGCATTGTTCTGCGATATCCCCAGAAACGTGAAGCCTTCATTACCGTAGATCTCATACATCCGCTCGAGGAATGGAAACGTAAACTGGCACGTCGGACAGCTCACCTTAAAGAACGCGGCGAGCACCGGCCCTTTTTTGAGCGCTTCTTCGAGCAAGAAGGTCTGGCTGTTCGTATCTTTTAGCGAAATCGGCGGCGCCGGTTCGCCCGCTGGCAGCGTGCTCAGCCGCTTGCCGCAGAAGATTCCTCGCACCGTGTTCTTTAGGCTCATTCTAAAATTCTAACCTTCCTCAGTTGGATGATTGCCGCAGCGTAAGGATTCTGAAGCTAAAATGTCACTGACAGTAGTTTGATGCGTGTCGAAGCAAGATGGATTTCCGCGCGCGCGTGTCAGCACTAGTGGATGTTGCGGGTTTTTCGTCCAACGTAATCCATCAGCAGGTACTGCCCCAGCGTGTAGGGAGTGGTGAAGTAGGCTTTTCCGCGGCAAAGCTCCGTCACTTTTTGCACGAAATGCACCAGGCTGTAATCGCTCGCAAGCATGAACGTATTGATCAGTATTCCCGCGCGCTTGCACTTCGCAACTTCCTCGAGCGTCTGCGTCACCACAAGCGGATCAAGACCAAAAGCATTCTTGTAAATGCGCCCATCTTCCAAAGTCAGCGCAGAAGGCTTGCCATCCGTGATCATCACAATCTGCCGCATGTCTTTCTTTTGTCGCGCCAGAATCCGTTGCGCCAGCCGAAGCCCTTCGCGTGTGTTGGTGTAATACGGACCTACCTGCACGCGCGCCAGCTTTCCCAGCGGAATCTCCTCTGCGCTATCGTGAAACAGCACGCAGTGCAGGGAATCTCCGGGATATTGCGTCCGAATCAGGTGCGATAGTGCCAGCGCCACGCGCTTCGCAGGTGTGAATCGATCCTCGCCATAAAGAATCATGCTGTGGCTGCAATCGAGCATCAGCACCGTCGCGCAAGAACTCTGGTACTCGCACTGGTGCACCATCAAATCCGGATAGTCGAGCTCGATCGGAATCCCAGCTCCATTGCGCTGCACGGCATTGAAAAGCGTTCCGCTGATATCCATGTTCAGCGTATCGCCAAATTCATAGTTCTTCGACGTGCCGCCAGATTCCACGCCCGTCGCCAGATCCCGCGTGTCGTGCCGCCCGAAGCTGCTCTTGCCCAGTGACGCCAGCAGATCCTTCAGCGTCTTGAATCCCAGAAAATCGAGCGCCTTGTCCGTAATCTCGAACCGCGCCTCGACATTCTTCCCATCTCCGCTCCCAACCTGCCCGCCCGGCGTCTCCGAAGGAGGATGCGTCACGTGCGCCGACTGCTGCTGTTGTTCCGAAATGTATCCTTCCTGCTCCATGCGACGGATGATCTGATTCACCAGATCGCTCAACTCCTGATTTTGCGAAAGGTCAGGATTTTCGAGCAGCTTCTCCATCATCTCGGGAGGAATCAGGTCGCCCTCTTCCAGCGCCCGCAGAATCGCCTCGCGCAGCGCTTCCATGTGCTGCTCGCGCGATTTCTGCATATCCAGCTCGTAGATCCCGTACTGTGAATCAAAGCCGCTCTGCAAAAAGAAGTCCGAGAGCCGGTTCATCAGCTCCTGCAGGTCAATATCGTCGGCCGCTTCTGGTGCGTAGCGTGAATAGCGGATGTATTTCATTTGTCCTATGCGAATCGCAATGTCAGTTGAACTGTCTTCGCGGCGACCTCCCGCCGGAACCCTCGCGCGGATCGCGTGGCTCAGGCGTCTTGCGTGGTTCAGCGAAATAACCGCGCTCCTCGCTGCGGTTGATCCGCTTGTGTGACCAAAGCCCTTCCAGTATAAATTCCGCAGCGCTCGTCACGGCGGCGGGCTCGTCCTTCGGCCCAACGCCCAGGATCTCCACGTGCTCCATCACGCCAGGAATCTTCTTTAACTGCGCGAGAAGCTCCTGGCTAGAAGCCTGGGCCGGAACCTTCAATTCGCCACCCAGCTCAAACCATTGCACCGTCGGCTGAAAGTTCACCTCAGAGAAATATCGCGTAAATGTTTTCCCCACCGCCGAGCGAATCAATTCGCGCGCGATATTATCCGCTCCCCGAAGCTCGCCCTCATATTCAAGCTCGAACTTTCCAGTCATCGCGGGAATTGCAGCATACACGTCGGACACTCGCGCCACCGCGCTCGCATCCCGAGTTCGCACCGCCCGCTGCTCGGCGCTGCTCAGGACATTTTCGAGAGAACTGATTGGCAGCCTCTGGCTCACGCCCGAACGCCGATCCACCCGCTTGTCATCCCGCGCCTGAAACGCAATCTCCTCCACCACCTCGCGAATATACTGCGGAATCTCCACACGCCGCGTCCCCTCGCGTTCCGTCCACGATTCCTGCGACGTGATCGACATGCCTTCCGCGATCGTCGCCGGATAATGCGTCCGAATTTCGGAACCAATGCGGTCCTTCAGCGGAGTAATAATCTTCCCGCGCGCAGTGTAATCCTCGGGATTCGCCGTGAAGACCAGCAGCACATCAAGCGCCATCCGCACGGGGTAACCCTTAATCTGCACATCCCCTTCCTGCATAATATTGAACAATCCAACCTGAATCTTTCCAGCCAGGTCAGGAAGCTCGTTGATCGCAAAAATTCCGCGATTCGCGCGCGGCAGGAGGCCATAGTGAATTGTCAACTCGTCCCCCAGATTTTTTCCACCGCGCGCCGCCTTAATGGGATCCACGTCGCCAATCATGTCGGCAATCGTCACGTCAGGCGTGGCCAGCTTCTCTACGTAGCGGTGATCCCGCGAGAGCCATGCAATCGGCGTCGAATCACCCTCGGACGCGATCCGCTCCCGGCAAGCGCGGCAAATCGGACGATACGGGTTGTCATTGATTTCGCACCCCGCCACCACGGGCACCTGCGCATCCATGAACCCCACAAGCCCGCGCAATATCCTCGACTTCGCCTGGCCGCGCAGCCCCAGCAAAATAAAATGATGCCGCGAAAGAATTGCGTTGATGATCTGCGGAATCACGGTGTCGTCATAGCCGTGCACGCCCGGAAAAAGCGTCTCGCCCTTCTCCATCCGGCACAGAAGGTTCTCGCGCAACTCCTGCCGCAACGATCGATTGGCAAGGCGCTGCTCGGACCAGTTGCTGCTGCTGCGAAGCTCACCAAGAGTTTTCGGCTGCGAAGTCATGAGGGCCCCGATTCTCGCTTAGATATGCTTCTTCTCACTTAGAGATGCTGTCCAGCTGATGAAGGTCGCGCGAAAGTCATTATAGAGGAACGGAACGCCACCGACACCTCATAAGATTGGACTCAGTTTGGGCCGTGGCCGTTGCCCGCAGCCCGTTTTCGGACGGATTGGCGCTCTTCGAGCTTGGGAAGGAACTCCTCGAGCCATTTTTCGAGGAAATCGCACCGCTCATTTTCGCAACGCATCTGCAGCAGCGCCTGCTTTTGCTCCAGCTCAATGGGAAGCCGCGCAGCCATCCGGTAAGCCAGCGAAATCTCGCGCTCCTCGGACGAGTCCACCCATGCCTGGCCGTAGAGCAGCACGTGGCACTCCTGCAGGAGCTGCACGATACGCGCTTTCTTTTGCGCGTCTTCGCGCGCGAGCTCTTCCGAAAGATATTCCACTACTCCTTCGTGGTAGGTTTCGTCCTGCAGCAACTGAAGCAACCGAAATGGCGCCCGCCCGCGGGTGAGAATATCCATGCGCCCATCTGGGTACTGCTTCATCTTCTGAACGACTTCTGCAGTGCAGCCGATCGCCGCAACATTCTGGCCGGTGGCATAAATCATCCCGAACTCGATCTTCTGCACGATGCAGCGCCCGATCATCTTCTTGTATCGCGGCTCAAAAATATGCAAGGGAAGAGCAGCGCCGGGCAGCAGCACCACATCAAGCGGGAAAAGCGGGATCCGAGTAGGTCTCATAAAGCCCCGAGGTCAACAACAAGATCAGCTTAACGCAGAAGTGTCAACGCTGCTTGCATTTCGTCGCGGGCATGCATGTCTCCCGCGCGCTGGGCTACAACCACGCCGTCCGAAAGCATCTTACGCGCCTCATCCAACCGCCCCATGCGCGAAAGCAGCTGCCCATATTGAAAGTATCCGGCCACGTAGCCAGGATTCATCTCAAGCAGCTTCTGAAAATGCTGAGTGGCAGCCGAATCGTCTCCGAGCTTCACACATTCAAGCGCCAGCCCATAACGCGCAAACGCGTCCGCAGGTTTATCAGCCACAAATTGTTCAAGCGCTTCACGCCGCGACTTCTGTGCTTGGGTCAATTGGGTAGCTTCTTTCGCTCGCTTTACATTCAAGACACAATTTCCGTGTCCCGGTTCCGGGAACCATTGTATTTCCGTCGGAAGGAAAATATTCTACTTTATGTGTTAGAGGTTGGCGAGTAGGAATGCAGAAGCGGACGACCTCCAAGCGGCCTCGCAGAAACACTATTCCAAAGGCGACGCCTCCGAAGATCGGCACAATAGGGAGCAAACGCAGTAGCACTTCGCAATTACTAACGGGCCTGGGATTTTTTATCGCGATATTAGGGCTGATAGTCTGGTGGCCGCGTCTATCCTCGTCTGCGAGCCCGCCGCTGGACCTGAGCAACCAGCTGGCGTCATCGAGATTTACCGTCACGAACGACGGCTACTTGCCGGTTACCGATGTAATGTCTGCTTGCTTCCTATGGGAACTCGTCGAGGGAGGTCTTAATGCGACCAGTTCAATGGCACGAGTCGTTATGCCAGCTGAAAACACTTTGCGTCCGACGGAAGGCTACACCGTACCGTGCACCAGCGAGAACATGATCGCAACAGGCCCGCCGTTTAAATTGGATCTCAAAAGCGCGGATTTGGCTATCGTGGTTTACTACCGTACTTGGCCTTTCACCTTTTACAGACCCCACCGACTGTTTCGCTTTGTTGCCCGAGTCGGTAGGGCTGGCGAAGTTGCTTGGGATAAGCAGCCGACTACAGAACCCCTGGAACAGGATTACGATAAATTCATCGAATCGCGTGGCGGAACTTTCCCTCCGATCCGCCGAACCATTCCCTAACAGGTAAGATATTTTGTTGGAATCGGCGAATGTAGCGAGGCAGTTGGGTCATAATTGGAAAGACGGTACTATAGCGGGCGCTGCGTCGTGACCCAAAGCGCCGTGAACGGACACTCTGAATGATATTTCGTCATGCCTAACCCGTCGAAGAAGCGGCCCGCTGACAGGGAAGAGATCGACTCCAAAACCGGCCTGCCCGGAAAACCAGTAAGCGCGTCGTGTTCGGAAATCGTCGAAGCGGTATTGCCAAACGACGCCAACCCCCTGGGCAAAATGCTGGGCGGCCGCGTGATGCACTTGATCGATATCGCCGGAGCCCTTGCCGCCACTCGCCATTCCAATAGCCATGTCGTCACCGCGTCGGTTGACTATATGGATTTCCGCTTTCCCATCGACGTCGGCGAATGGATCGTCCTGAAATCCAGCGTGAATCGCGTCTTTCGCACCTCAATGGAAGTTGGCGTGAAGGTTTTCGCAGAGAATGTTCTCACCGGAGAACAAAAGCACACCAGCAGCGCCTACGTCACCTTCGTCGCCATCGACCATAACCGGCAGCCCAAAGCAGTCCCGCCTCTAATCCTCGAAACAGTCGGAGACCAGCGCAGGTATGACGAAGCAGGCGAACGCCGCCGCATGCGCCTGGCGCTACGGAATAAAGAGCGTTCAAAGGGTTAGCTTCGAATACTGCTATTGCAGGTAGCGTTGAATTGCGAGCGCCGTCTGGTTTGAAGTTTCCACGCATTTGCCGAGCGAAGGACCTTCGAGGTAATTTCCACAAAAGAACAACCCGGGATTGGCGCGTTCACCATCGCGAATCGCTTCCACCACGTGTCCATGGCCCAAATTGTACTGAGGCAGCGCCTTCGGATACTTCCAAACGACTGACGCAACGGGCGACCCGCTGATCTGCAGAATCCGCGCGTTCTCATCCTGCACAATCGCCGCAATCTCATCGTCAGAGCGGTCCACAATCTTCGGATCGGTCGCGCCCCCGATGAAACTCGTAATCGCCACCGAGCCCGCGGGCGCACGTCCTGCAAATAGCGACGAGTTCCACACCGTGCCGAGCGCGCGTACCTTCTCGCTGCGCGGCACCAGGAATCCGAATCCATCGAGCTTCTCAGCAATCTGCCGATCGTAGTATCCACAAGCCACAACCGCGACCGGCGCATATGCCACTCCCGAAAGCATATGTGTCAATGGGGAAGAAAGCTGCGCAGCGATGTGCGCCGCCGTGTATGCCGGAGTCGAGACGACCACCGCCGCCGCTTCCAACATTTCGTTTCGCTCACCATACTCAACGCAGACCTGGTAATTCGCTGCGCGCGCCACCGACGCAACCTTCGCCCCGAGCCGAACGCTGTTTCCAAGTTTCCCAGCAATCGCTCTCGCAAGCGCACCGACGCCATCCGTGAAGGAACAGAGCGGTGGATGCGCACTAGCCTTTTCCTTCTCCGGACGAGACTTCATCGCCCCGCGCAGCACGCTTCCGTACTCGCGTTCCCATTCCTCGAGAGTCGGAAACGCAGCCTTGAGACTGAGCTTTTCCGGATCCCCCGCATAAACGCCCGACACAAACGGCGCCACAAGATACTCGAGAATTTCATGCCCGAATTTCCGCCGCACAAAATCCGCCACCGATTCCTCTTTCGTCGGTGGTTTCGTCCGCTTAAACGGCTCGGACGCAATCCTGGCCCGCGATTTCAACCCCAGCAGGGAACTGGCCATCAGCGCCTGTGGCGTCATGGGAATCTTCTGCAGCTTGCCATGAAGATAAATAAATCGCGGCGCCTTCGGATCGGCGCGCTGCAATTCGCCTTCGATTCCCACTTCGCGGATCAGTTCGAGGAGTGGTTCAGTGCCCTGAAAACTCTGCGGCCCAGATTCGAAAAGAAAACCATCCGTTCGCACGCTGCCGACAAGCCCTCCCACACGCGCAGAAGCTTCCAGGAGAATTACAGGCAGGCCAAGTTGTTTTAGCCGATAAGCGCAGGCAAGCCCGGAAATCCCCGCGCCAATCACAATCACTTGCTTGGACTCAGACATCGGACTCCACTAAAGCGTCTTCGAAAACAGCGGCCGCTGGTCCATCTGTTGTTCATGCAGGTAGCGGTCAAACGTCATCGCCACATTGCGAATGAAAATTCGCCCCAGCGGCGCCACGCGAATTTCATCGCCGCTCAGCGCCACGAGTCCTTCGTCCTGCAATTGCTCCAGCCGGCGAAGCTCCGGCGCAAAATATTCATCGAACGCAATCGAGAACTCACCCTCCACCTCGCGTTTCGGAATCACCGTGTGGCACAAAAGCCGCCCAATCACGTCCCGCCGCAGGCGATCATCCTCAGACAAACGATACCCGCGCATCGTCGCAATCCCGCGTGAAGCCACCGCCGATTGATACGCCGGAACCTCCCGCCGATTCTGCGCATACGCCTCGCCAATTGAGCTGATCGCGCTCACGCCCATCCCGTATAGGTCCGCGCCCGCCTTCGTCGTGTAGCCCTGAAAATTCCGATGCAACGTGCGATTGCGCTGCGCCACCGAGAGTTCATCACCGGGCTTCGCGAAATGATCCATACCGATGTAGTGATAGCCGGCGTTCAAAAATCCTTCGAGTCCCGCCCGAAAAATTCGAAACTTTTCCATCCCCTCCGGCAAATGCGTTTCAAACGACCCCTGCTGCTTCTTCAGCCACGGCACGTGCGCATAGCTGAACATCGCAATCCGGTCGGGTTCAAGCGTGAGCGTCTTCTCGATCGTGGCCTTGAAGCTGTCCGCGGTCTGATACGGCAAGCCATAAATCAAATCAACGTTGATGCTCTCAAATCCAAGCTCGCGCGCCGTCAGGATCAAATCGCGCGTCATCTCATATGGCTGTACGCGATGGATCGTCTCCTGCACCTTATGCTCGAAATCTTGCACGCCCATGCTCAGCCGGTTGAAGCCAAGTTTGCGAAGCGTTTCGAAGTGCGCCCGATTCGTCACCCGCGGGTCAACCTCAATTCCAATTTCCGCGTCTGGCGCGAACTCAAAACGCTCCCGCGTATGCCCGAAAAGGTCTTCCATCTGCGACGGCGTCAAGTAAGTCGGCGTCCCGCCGCCCCAATGAAACTGAATCACCGGCCGCTTCTTCGAAACTTGCGCACTCACATGGCTGATTTCGCGCTTCAAGGTTTCAAGGTAGGGAATCGCGACGCTCTTATCTTTCTGAATCGACACATTGCAAGCGCAGAACAGACAGAGGCTCTCGCAGAAGGGAATATGCATGTAGAGCGAAATAGGCGTCGCTCGCTCGTCTGCCCGCGCGCAATATTTCTCGAAATCCTCCGGCCCGAAATCATCCTTCCAAACCGGCGCGGTCGGATAGCTCGTATACCGCGGCCCCGGCCGATTATATTTTTCCAGCGCCGCGTCAGAGATTTGCCCGATCTCTAGCTTCTCGTTTTGGTTAGCAGTTGTCGCAGTCGGCTTCACGACATCCGCTCCTCTCGCTCGCCCCCGGCCCGCTCTGTCATCCTGAGGAGGGCGCAGTTCAGCCCGACGAAGGATCTCAGCGTACCGTCCGCCTCCCACATCGCAATCACTACCATTGCGCACATTTCAATCCGCCTCGCCACTATGCGCCCGCGCCGGAATCGGCGCCGTCTGTCCCGCCTCCACAAACGCTCGCGCATTTTGCACAGGCGTCGTCGGCAAAATTCCATGCCCCAAATTCAGAATATGCCCGAGTCCGCCAGTCTTCTCCACCGCCTCCCGCGCAGCCTCACGCATCGCCCGCTCATCCCCGAGCAAAAGATTCGGATCGACGTTCCCCTGCAGCGCCACGCCATCGCCAAGCGTGCGACGAGCCTCGCCAAGATCCGTCCGCCAGTCAACGCTTAGCACATCTGCCCCGGCCTTCGACTGCAGCTCAATCAGATGCGAACTCCCCTTACCGTAAAGAATTTTCGGCACGCCCGGTGCGCCGAGCGATTCGAACACCGACCGCGTGGCCGGCAATTCGAACGCCTCGTACTCGTCACGCGTCAGCTCCCCAGCCCACGTATCAAAAAGCTGCACGACAGCGGCCCCGGCGGCAATCTGCATTTTCAAATACGCCACAGTTGCGTTCGCGATCCGGTCGAGCAGATCCCGCAGAAGCTCCGGCTCCTCGCGCATGAATTGCTTGGCCTGCGAAATGTCACCCCGTGTCTGCCCTTCAATCATGTAACACGCCAGCGTCCACGGAGCCGCGGCGAAACCTATCACCGGAACCTCCGGCCCCACCTCACGGCAAATCTCCCGAATCGCCTTGCCCACAAACTTCGTCTCGCGCTCAGGATCGAAATCGCGCAGTCGCGCAATCGCCGCCCGGTCGCGCACCGGATTCGATAGCACCGGCCCCGAATCGGGCACGGCCAGCTGCATCCCCATCGCTTCCGCCACAATCAAAATATCCGAGAACACAATCACCGCATCCACGCCGATTATGCGAAATGGTTGCAGCGACACTTCTGCCGCAAGCTCTGGCGTCTTGCAGATTTCGAGGAAGGAATGCTTGGCTCGAACAGCCTGATATTCCGGCAGGTAGCGCCCAGCCTGACGCATGATCCAGACGGGCACGCGCTCCACCGGCTCGAACCGGCAGGCGCGCAGAAATAATTCTTTTCGGTTTTCGTTCACCCTGCTCATGCGTTCCTGTGGATCGAAACGATGATAGCAGAAGGGCCAAGAGGCCGCACGCTTCGGGTCAGATACGATGTTGGCCCATGGTACAGGGCGTTCGCGCCCGAATCGGGGCTATAATTGCGGTTCATCCGGTACACAGGCAGAAACAGAGCGGCGAGAGAAGCGTCGCTATAAGCGCGAAATGACTCACTATTATCTCGGCTATGTCAGTCTGGCGCTCTACATCGCGAGCTTTCTCTGCTACGCGCGCTTCCTGTATGTGCCGGATCTGTGGCTCGGTCGCATGGCGACCTTCCTTCTTGCAGGCGGAATCGTGATGCACTATTTCGCGCTGCTCGAGCGTTCGCGCTGGATTCACACCGTTCCTTACAATGACCTTTACGGCTCGATGTCGCTGTTTGCCTGGCTGCTTGGCATCACTTATCTGGGTCTTGAGCTGTTTCACCGTCAGCGGTCGGTAGGCGCGTTCGTCACGCTGCTGCTGATCGTGTGGATTGTTCTGCTGTCCGTGCTCGCGCCCAACGAAGCGCCGCCTCCACCGCCCGCGCGGGGGCCGCTCTTTGCCTTTCATGTCACGCTCGAAACTTGGGCTTACGCCGCGTTCGCTCTCTCGTTCGTCTTGAGTTTGATTTATCTTGGTCAAGACCGCGTGCTGCGTTCTCGCAAGTTGGCCACTCCGTTCTGGCGTTTTCCCGCGCTCGACGTGCTCGATCGCATGGCGCGCAGCAGCGTTTACGTCGGCCTGGTCGCGCTGATCATGGGCGTCATCATGGGATTCGTTTGGGAACATCGGCTGAGCGGCGGTTACTCGTGGGGCGATCCGAAGGTGGTGATTACACTTGCGATTCTGGCGGCTTATGTCGCATATCTCAGGTTGTCGAGAAGCACGGCTTGGCGCGGCGCTCGTGCGGCGAAACTCTGCGCGTTTAATTTCGCCGTTGTCCTGTTCAGCTACACGGTCGTGAATCTGTATATGACCAGGTTTCACCGCTTTTTCTAGACTGGAATGCCAACTCTCACCAACACGAAACGTACCGGCGCAGCGAAAATTGACGTTGCGCTCATCGGCTGCAGCCATCACACGGCGCCGGTTGAGATTCGCGAACGCGTGACGTTCAGCCCCGAGCAGGCCATTGCGGCGGCGGAGGAATTGCGCAAGCGCGGCATTCTCGAAGAAGCTGTGGTGCTTTCCACTTGTAATCGCAGCGAGCTGTATGGCGTTCCCACTGAGCGGGGCACCTCTGTCGCGGAAGCGATGGAAATTTTCCTTACGTCGTTTCACGGCGTGCCGCGCGCCGATTTAAACGGCCGCCTCTACCGCTGGAACGGGCCGGACGCGGTGCGGCATCTTTTCCGCGTCGCTTCGGGCCTCGACTCGATGATGCTGGGCGAAGCTGAAATCCTCGGACAGCTGCGCACCGCTTACACCCAGGCTCTCGATCACGGTTCGACAGGCCCGGTGCTGAATCGCATGTTTCAGGGCGCGATCGAAGTAGGCAAGCGCGTGCGCTCGGAGACGGAAGTCGGCGCGCGGCCGATGTCCGTCGCTCTTGCGGGCGTGAAGCTCGCCGAGCGAGTCTTCGGCAATCTGAAAGGACACTCCGCGCTGATTCTGGGCGCCGGCGCGGTAGCCGAGCAGGTGGTCGAAAACTTGCGCAATCGCGGCATCGGCAGATTGCGAGTGGTGAACCGTTCGCTCGACCATGCGGAAGAATTGGCCAGAAAGGTGGGCGGTGAGGCGATCGAGTGGTCGTCGCTCGAGCGAGTGCTCGGAGTGCCGGACATTGTGATCGCGTCGGTGGGGGGCACAGGTGCGGTCTTGACGCGAGCATTGCTCGAGCGAGCGATCTCGGCACGCGAAGGGCGGCCGATGTTCGTGGTGGATTTGGGCGTGCCGCGCAATATTACTGACGACGCGGCGGGGCTTTACAATTTGTATCTCTACAACATCGACGACCTCGGCGAAATCGTTGAGCAGAACAAAAAGGCGCGCGAGGCGGAAGTGCCGCGAGCGGAAGCGATCGTCGCCGAGCACATTGCGAAATTTGAATCCTGGCGTGCTACGCTGGAGGCCGGCTCGATCGTTGACGATTTACGCGACAGTTTTCATAAGCATCGCGAGCTGCTTATCCGCGAAAAACTGGCTGAGATGAATGACGTGTCGCCCGAAGAGCGGGCGCGGATCGCGCACATCACCGAAGAGCTGATCGAACGTGTCCTCGAGCAGCCGTCGCAGAAGCTGCGGCGCGGCCGCGAGATGCGCGGACATTTGGCCGGCCTCGACGCGCTGCGGCATCTTTTCGGCTTGGACGCGCCGAAGGACGAGGACAAAGATTGAAGCCGCTGCGCATTGGCACACGCGGCAGCGCGCTGGCGCTCTGGCAAGCCAATCATCTGCGCGACGCGCTCGCCAAATCGTTCGGAATCGAGAGCGATATCGTCGTCGTGAAAACATCCGGCGACCGGTTCGCTTCCGCGCAGATCGAACAGATCGGGATTCGCGGAATCTTTACCAAAGAACTCGAGGACGCGCTGATTGAAGATCGCGCGGATCTGGCAGTGCACAGCATGAAAGATGTTCCCACCGAGTTTTCCGAAGTTTGCAAAATCGCGATCGTGTTTCCTCGCGAGGATCCCCGCGACGCACTCGTTTCGCAGCACGGTGAATCGTTGAACAAACTGCCGCAAGGCGCTCGCATCGGAACCAGCAGCCTGCGGCGCGCATCGCAGCTTCGCCAATTTCGAAATGATTTTCACATTGTCGAAGTGCGCGGCAACGTGGATACGCGTCTTCGGAAAGTTGCGAGCGGCGAGGTGGATGCGATGGTCCTCGCGAAGGCGGGGCTCGATCGCTTGAACGCCTCCGATCGCATCGCCGAAATTCTTCCCCCGGAAATCATGCTGCCCGCCGTGGGGCAGGGCGCGCTGGGGCTGGAATTTCTCGCTTCGCGCGCGGACGAATTCTCCTTCCTCAAGAAACTGGTTGATAGCGTGACATCGTTCGCGGTTTCGGCGGAGAGAACGGTGCTCGCGAACTTGCAAGGCGGTTGCCGGCTTCCCCTGGGAGCATGGGGGCGATTCGAGAGCGGCGAACTGGTCCTCGACGGGTGCGTTCTGTCGGCTGACGGCGCGGAGAGCGTTCGCCGAAAAGGATCGGCAGCCTGCAGCTCGGAAAAAGAAGCCGAGGTACTCGGGCGCGAAGTCGCGACGAAATTGCTCGATGCGGGAGCGGGCCGGATTCTGCAGCTCGCGGGAAGGTCCGTTGGACAGAGCTAACCAGCCGCTGGCAGGGAAGCGCATCGTGGTGACGCGCGCACCCGAGCAAGCCGGTGAACTGATTCGCGAACTGGAGAGACTGGGCGCTGAAGTTCTCATTTTGCCGACCGTGAGTTTCGCGCCGCCTTCGGATTGGCAGCCGGTGGATTCGGCGCTGCGAGCGATTGGCGAATTTGACTGGATTCTGCTGACGAGCCAGAATGCCGTGCGATTTCTCGCGCAGCGTGTGCGCGAATTGAAGCTCGACCTGAAGGCTCTGGAGAATGAGAAGCCTTCAATCGCGGCGGTCGGATCAGCGACCGCACAAGCCGCTGCCGAGGCCGGTTTTCGGGTGGATTTCACGGCTCAAGAACGCAGTGGCGAGGGTCTGGCGCGTGAGTTGCAGGCTTCGCTGCGGAACAAAAGGGTGCTGCTGCCGCGCAGCGATCGAGCCGATGATCGTTTGCCGAATTTGCTGCGGGAAGCGGGAGCCGAGGTGACTGAAGTGGTGGCGTACCAAACGGCAGTGCCGAAGAAGCTGGACTCGCGGATTGTGGATCAAATTCAGCGAGCTGAAGTGGATGCGATTGTCTTCGCCAGTCCGTCGGCGTATCACAATCTGAGCGATGCGATAGGCGAGAAGGAGCTGGCGCGGGTTTCGTCACGAGTGGATTTCGCGGCGATTGGGCCGACCACCGCGCGCGCATTGCGTGAAGCTGCGGCGCGAGTCGCGATCGGGGCGAACGAAGCTTCCGCCGCGGGGCTGGCGGATGCAATTGCGAAGCACTATCAGCGGCAAGTCTTAGCGAAGGGTTCGAGGACGTGAGGGGCGCATGACATTTCCGACTCACAGACCGAGGCGATTGCGGCGCACCGAGGCGCTGCGCGGATTCGTCCGCGAGACGCGGCTTTCGACGAACGGGTTGGTGTATCCGATGTTCGCGTGTCCCGGAAACAACGTGCGGACGGAAGTGAGCTCTATGCCGGGGATTTTTCAGCAGTCGGTGGACCAGATTGTGGAGGAGTGCCGCGAAGTGGCGGGCCTCGGAATTCCCGCGGTGATTTTGTTTGGCCTGCCGCATAAGAAAGATGAAGTTGGATCCGAGGCGTCGGATCCGAAGGGCGCCGTGCAGCGCGCAATCGAAGCGATTCGCAAAGCCAAACTCGACCTGCTCGTCATCACCGATGTTTGTCTGTGCGAATACACGAGCCACGGACATTGCGGCGTCATCGAGAAAGGTGACGTGGCGAACGACCCGAGCGTGGAGCGGCTGGCTGCCGCGGCTCTATCGCATGCACGGGCCGGGGCGGATATCGTGGCGCCCTCGGACATGATGGACGGGCGCGTGGGTGCCATCCGGCAGAAACTGGATGCGAATGGATTTGAGGATGTGGCGATTCTTTCGTATGCCGCGAAGTATTGTTCGGGGTTTTACGGGCCGTTTCGCGAAGCGGCGCAGTCGGCTCCGCAGTTTGGAGACCGGCGGAGCTATCAGATGGATCCGGCCAACGCGCGGGAGGCGTTGCGCGAGGTGGCGCTCGATCTGGAAGAGGGCGCGGACATGATCATGGTGAAGCCGGCGCTGCCGTATCTCGATATTATTCAGCGGGTTCGGGAGCGGTTTGACGTGCCGGTGGCGGCGTACAACGTAAGCGGCGAGTATGCGATGGTGAAGGCTGCGGCGAGGAATGGTTGGATTGACGAGCAGCGGGTGGTGCTCGAGATCATGACGAGTATTCAGAGGGCCGGGGCGGAGATTGTGTTGACGTATCATGCGAAGGATGTGGCGCGGTGGTTGAAGCATTGCTGAGTGGGCGTGACTGGCATCGGAGCGGAGCTGAACTGCTCGCATTGTGCTTTTTGCTGCAACCCAGTTGCTGCAGTTACGGCAGGTTTTTCTTCGCCTTATCTTCACCCGGGGTTATTTTAGCGGATTAATTATGGCCACTCGACCAACACACGCTTCCAAACAAGGAACTGAAGCTAATGCTCGTCCCAAATCGACGGAAATATTCGAGCGGGGGAAGAAAATTCTCGTAGGCGGGGTGGATAGCCCGGTGCGGGCGTTTCGGGCAGTGGGCGGGACGCCACTGGTAATCGAGCGGGCGGAGGGGGCGCGGCTCTACGATGTGGATGGGCGCGAATATATCGACTATGTGTGTTCGTGGGGGGCGCTGATTTTGGGGCATGCGCATCCGGACGTGGTGCGCGCTGTGGGGGAGCAGGCGAAGCTTGGGACGAGTTACGGGATGACTTCGCCACTCGAGATCGAGCTGGCGGAGCAGATTGCGAAGGCGTTGCCGTCGATTCAGCGGATGCGCTTCGTCAGTTCGGGCACGGAAGCAACGATGAGCGCGGTGCGGGTGGCGCGCGGATTTACTAAGCGGGATTTGATGTTGAAATTCGAGGGCGGGTATCACGGGCATTCGGATAGTTTTTTGGTGGAGGCTGGGTCGGGGCTGGCGACGCTGGGAATTTCGTCGAGCCCGGGAGTGCCAGAGGCGCTGGCGAAGCTGACTTTGAATGCGCCGTATAACGATGCGGAGGCGGTGGAGAGGATTTTCAAGCAGCACTCTGGGAAAATTGCAGCGGTGATTGTGGAGCCAGTTGCCGCGAACATGGGAGTGGTGGCGCCTGCGCGCGGATTTCTCGAGCGGCTGCGCGAACTGACGAAGCGCGATGGGGCACTGTTGATTCTGGATGAGGTGATTACAGGATTTCGCAGCGCGCATGGCGGGGCGCAGAGGCTCTTTGGTATTGAGCCGGATTTGACGACGCTGGGGAAAATTATCGGCGGCGGGTTGCCGGTGGCGGCTTATGGAGGGCGGGCGGAGATTATGGAGATGGTGGCGCCGCTGGGGCCGGTTTATCAGGCGGGGACGCTATCGGGGAATCCGCTGGCGATGCGGGCTGGGTTGGCGACACTGCCGAAGCTTCAGGTGGCTGGGTTTTATGACGATTTGAATCGGAAGTCGGGGCGATTGGCGGAGGGCTTGCGTGCAGTGTTGAAAGAAAGCGGCGTGGCTGGGGGCGTGAATGCGGTGGGGTCGTTGATGACGATGTTTTTTACGGGTGATCCTGTGACGGATTATTCGGGGGCGAAGCGGTCGGACACGAAGACGTATGCGGCGTTTTTTGGGGAGATGCTTTCGCGTGGGGTGTTTATTGCGCCGTCGCAGTTTGAGGCGTTGTTTGTGTCGGCGGCGCATAGCGATGCGGATATTGAGTGGACGGTTTCCGCGGCGGGGGAGAGTTTGAGGGCGATTGGGAGTTGATCGGCACGCGGTCGAACTGTGTCAGCTTGCATGTCGATTGGACGCGGTCAAGAAAAGTCAAAAGAGCCGGCGGGACGCCGGCGTTACGGAATGGACGCGGCGGAGCTTGAGGAATGCGGGGCTGCTGTTCGCCGGTAGCGCTGCGATAGTTTGAAGATTATTTGTCGTTGCGGACTACCTGGCCGCCTTTCATCACGAATTTTACCTGTTCTAGCAGCTTGATGTCGGATAGCGGGTCGCCATTTACGGCGATGATGTCAGCAAATTTGCCTGGTTCGATTGAGCCGATTTGGTCGCCCCAGCCCATTAGCTCGGCGGCGTTGATTGTGGCGGAGTGAATGGCGTCGAGCGGGGACATGCCATAGCGCGTCATCCATTCGAATTCGATTGCTTGCGTGCCGTGGGGGAATGGGCCGGCATCGGTGCCGAAAGCGATCTTCACGCCGGCGGCGAGCGCTTTTTTGAAACTCACTTCGTGGATGGCGAGGCGACTGGTTTTTCCTCCGGACATGGCCAGATCGGCCTTTTCGAGGGCGCCCGAATACACATACAGCGTGGGGACGAGATAGATTCCCTTTTTCACCATTTTGGCGATGGCTTCGTCGTCGAGTTGTATGCCGTGCTCGATCGAAGCGACGCCTGCGTCGATGCAGTAGTGCAGGCCGGGTCCGTCGTAGGCGTGGCAGGCGACTTTGATGCCTTTGAGGCGAGCTTCGTCAACGATCGCGTCGGCTTCTTCGACGCTGAAGTCGGCGATGCTGACGATTTTGCCGTCGGGCGTGAAGCTGTAGCGATCGGTGCCGTAAATTTTGATCAGGTCGGCGCCGTAGTTGAACTGTTCGCGGACGGCTTTGCGAGCTTCATACGGGCCATCGATTGTCTGCACGCCGATGGGAACGGTGACTTCAGGCGAGTAGCCTTCGAGGCCGTAGCCGCCGGTGGTGGAGATGCCGCGCGTGGCAACTTTCAGGCGCGGGCCGGGGATGAGTCCCTGATTGATGGCATTGCGAACGTCCACGTCGCTGTACATCGCGCCTTCGGTTTCCACGTCGCGCATGGCGGTGAAACCGGCCTCGAGATCCTTTTTCACATTGAGAGTGGCGAGGATGGTGCGGTATTGCCAGGATTGCTTGAGGAGGATGTCGTCGTAGTGCGAGTCGTCGGTATCGGTGAGCATGATGTGCGTGTGGCAATCGATAAGGCCGGGCAGGACGGTGGATTGAGTGAGGTCGATGACGTTCGCGCCGGCGGGGATTTGGACCTGGTCGGCTGGAGCGATGCTCGAGATTTTATCGCCGTGGATGACGATGATTTGGTTGCTGAGCATCTTGCCATTGCGGATATCGAGGAGATGACCGGCGCGGATGTAGGTGTCGGGCGGATCGGCGGCGAGGATGACGGCTGGCGCGGTTAGCGCGAAGGCGATTGCTATTGTGAGTGCGAGTAGATTGTTTGCGCAGCGGTGCATGGTTCCTCCCGGATAGCGGCGAGATTCTAACGCTGAAATTGAGAAAACGAGTCAACTGATTCTAAATTCTCGACCGTGCATCTTGGGGCGATCGTAATTAGGGTCGAACCCCATCTGGGATCTGCGACATGCCGTGTCCCTACTGAGGCAACGTCGCGACGACCGGCTGGCATGAGGGAAACTAATCGCTGGCTCGCGCGTCTGTACAGGCAATGAAAGTGGTGCTACCGGGTGTGGGCCTGCTTGCGGCATGGGTTACAATCGGCGGTTTGCTGCGCGTGCGGCTACGCACTATGACCTCTGCTGCTGACGGAAGGGAGCTTCCTGAATGATTTCTACGGTACATGTTGCGCGAGTGGTGCGGTGCGCGGGGTTTTTGCTGGCGCTGGTTGTCTTTTTTGAGGGCGTCGGCGTGAAGGGGGCTGAGCGGCGGGCGCAGGACGGCAAGTCTAAATCAGGGGCTAAGCAGCAGCCTGATGACAAGAAAGACGACAAGAAGGACGAGAAGAAAGAAGAGACGCTGCCGCTGAAAACGACGCGCAAGGTGAGTTTCACGACGGACGAGGGCACGTGGATGTCGATTGATGTATCGCCGGACGGGAAGCAGATCGTTTTCGACTTGCTCGGGGATCTTTATGTGATTCCGTCGACCGGCGGAGACGCGAAGCGATTGACGAGCGGGCCGGCTTGGGATTGCCAGCCGCGATTTTCACCGGATGGGAAGCAGATTGCGTTTATCAGCGACCGAAACGGCAGCGACAATCTCTGGTTGATCAATGTAGACGGCTCACAGATCGAGGGCAAGGACGCGAAGAAAGTGAGTGAAGAGACGGACGATCAGCTGGGATCGCCGGCGTGGTCACCCGATGGAAATTACATTGTGGTGCGGAAATACGGGCAGTATCCGGGGCCTACGGATTATCTGCGGTACACGAGTCTTTGGATGTTTCACAAGGACGGCGGCAAGGGCGTTGAGCTGGTGAAGGGCGGCAAAGGCGACACTGCCATCAGTTCCGGCGCGGTGTTTTCCGCCGATGGGAAGCTCGTTTATTTTTCGAGTCATGCAGGGCGGTATCTATACAACGTGGACATCGGGCGATTTCAGGTGATGAGTTTCAATCGCGAGACAGGGGAGATTGAGAAGCTGACCTCGGAGTACGGAGGCGGATTGCGTCCAATCGTGTCACCGGACGGGAAGTGGCTCGTCTACGCATCGCGGCACGACGCGAAGCCAGGATTGCGTATTCGCGATCTGGCGACGCGCGAGGAGCACTGGCTGGCGTTACCCATGCAGCGCGACGATCAGGAGGGCTTCGCGGTGAATGATTTATTGCCTGGCTATGCGTTCACGCCAGATTCGAAGGCAGTGATCTTTACGCGCGATGGGCATATCCAGAGGGTGGATCTGGCGACGCGGCAGGTGGCGACGATTCCGTTCAATGCGAAGGTGGATCTGGATCTGGGGCCGCGCGTGCATGTGGATTACGCGGTGGACGATGGGCCGCTTACTGTGCACCAGATGCGATGGACGAACCAATCGCCCGACGGAAAGCAGATTACGTTTAGCGCCGTGGGGAAAATTTGGGTGATGGATTTGGCGGATGGCAAGCCGCGGCGGTTGACGAAGGGTGAAGGGCGCGAATACGAGCCGACATTTTCGCCGGACGGGAAGTGGATAGCGTATGTGACGTGGTCGGATGCGGATGGCGGCGAGCTTTGGAAAATTCCTGCGGCTGGTGGCGGCGCGACGAAAATCAGCGCCATGGCTGGATATTATTCGGCGCCGCAATGGTCGCCCGATGGAAGCAAATTGCTGTTTGTAATGGGTTCGCGGCACGGCTGGCTCGCGGAGGACGGCGGGGGCAAGGAAAGCGAAGTGCGCGAAATCCGGTGGGTGGCTGCGGATGGCGGCGAGAGCCACAAGGTGGTGACTCTGCCGGGAGGATACCAGCAGCCGACGTTCGACAGCGATGGGACGCGCGTGTATTACATGGAAGACGTGCCGGCTGGACTGGTCGAGACGCCGACGCCGCCTGCGCGCTTGCTGAAATCGATCCGGCTCGATGGCATTGACAAGAAAACGCACATCCATGTGGATGGCAGATTTGTGCTGATTGTTCCGTCGCCTGACGGCCAATGGCTGGCGATTCAGAATCGCTACGATGCCTATCTCGCGGCGTTTCCGAAAGTGGGAGACGCGACGGTGAACATCAATTTCAAGACGCCGGAAGTGCCGCTGAGGCGACTGACGAAAGAGGGAGCGAATTATCTTTACTGGGCGGATGGAGGGAAGACCCTGACATGGAGCTTCGGCAATGACTTCTATCGAGTGAGGCGCGACGTGGTGCTGAGCGCGCCGAAACCTGAAAAAGACAAACCGGAGAATTGGAAGCCGGAGACGTTTGCGATTTCGCTGCAGGTGCCGCGGGGTACGCCTCAGGGACAGCTTTTTTTGCGTGGCGCGCGAATCGTGACGATGAAGGGCGACGAAGTGATCGCGCAGGGCGATATTTTGATCGAGAACAACCGGATCAAAGCGATAGGCGCATCGGGAAGCATTTCAGCGCCCGCTGGCGCGAAAGTGATCGACGTAAGCGGCAAAACGATCATGCCGGGGCTGGTGGACATCCATTCGCACTTGAAAACCGAGCGGCCGGAGATGACGAATGAGGAGTGGTCGTATGCGGAGAATCTCGCCTATGGAGTGACGACCACGCGCGACCCGTCGATTGAGTCGAATACTGTGTTTGCCCAGGGCGAGCTTGTGGCCGTGGGCGATTTGGCCGGCCCGCGAATTTATTCGACGGGCACTGCAATCACTACAACAGCGGGCGGAATCGCGAGCGCAGAGGATGCAGACAATCTGGTGAAGCGCTACAAGACGCACGGCGCCGATTCGTTGAAGGAGTACATGCAGCCGCGAAGAATTCAGCGGCAGTGGCTGGCGATGGCGGCGGCGAAAGAAGGAGTGAATATCACGGCGGAAGGTGGCGGCGATTTGAAAACGGATTTGAGCATGGTGCTCGACGGTTACACGGGCGTGGAGCACAGTTTGCCGGTGGTGCCGATTTACAAGGACGTGATTCAACTGGAGGCGCAAGCCGGGACGACGTATACGCCGACGCTTATTGTTTCGTACGGCGGCGAATTCGGGCAGTTCTACTGGCGGCAGCGAATGGATATTCACGCCGACCCAAAAGTAATGCGTTTCACGCCGCACGAGCAGGTGGATAGCGTGGCGCGGCGTCGCGTGCTGCTGTTTGATGAGGAGTACACGTTCCCGCTGATCGCGCAGGGAGCGGCGGGAATTTTCCGCAACGGCGGGCACGTGGCGTTGGGCTCGCATGGTGAGCAGCAGGGAATCGGGGCGCACTGGGAGTTGTGGATGCTGCAATCGGGCGGGATGACGCCGTGGCAGGCGCTGTGGTGCGCGACGATGAACGGTGCGGAGAGCATTGGGCTCGAAAAGCAGATCGGGTCGCTCGAGCCGGGGAAATTGGCCGATTTGCTGGTGCTGAATTCGAATCCGTTGGACGACATTCGCAATTCGCGTGATCTGGAGTATGTGGTGAAGAATGGCGTGGTGTATTCGGCGGAAACTTTGGACGAAGTGTGGCCGACGGAGAAGAAATTCCCGGAGTTCTTCTGGAAGAAAGATGATGCGGAACTGACGGCTTTACCGAAGTAAGCGTTAGCTTCGCATCGGCAAAATCGATCACGCCGACAGAAACGCCTGAATTCTACACCAGCCGGTCTGAAGACCGGCGCTACAAAAGCGTCTTACTCGCTGTGATATTCTCGTTCGGACATGACTGATTTTCTTCCCACGACAATTACGCATCTTGAATGCTCGAAATGCGGCGAAAAACACCCGCACGAGAAGCTGCAGAATCTGTGTGCGTGCGGCGGGCCTTTGCTGGCGCGTTACGATCTAATTAAGGCGGCGCGGACATTGACGCGCGAAGCGCTCAAATCGCGACCGGCGAACATGTGGCGGTTTGCGGAGGTGCTGCCAGCGCGCGAGGCGGTGTCGTTGGGCGAGGGGATGACGCCGGTGATTCATGCGCGTCGGTTGGGCGCGCGGCTGGGGCTCGATGCGCTGTACGTCAAAGATGAAGGGCTGAATCCGACGGGCTCGTTCAAGGCGCGAGGCTTATCGGCGGCGGTGACGCGGGCGAAAGAGCTGGGCGCGGAGGCGCTTGCGATTCCGACGGCTGGTAATGCTGGTGGGGCGCTGGCTGCTTATGCGGCGGCTGCGGGGATTCCGTGCGTGATCGTGATGCCGATGGATACTCCAAGCGCGAATATGATGGAGTGCAAGGCGTTTGGCGCGGATGTGCGAAAGCTCAATGGGTTGATTTCCGATTGCGGCCGATACGTGGGCGAGCACAAGGAGAAAGAAGGATGGTTTGAAGTGTCGACGCTGAAGGAGCCGTATCGGATTGAAGGCAAGAAGACGATGGCGTATGAGTTGTGGGAGCAGTTCGGCGGAGGGCTGCCCGACGTGATTATTTATCCGACGGGCGGCGGCGTGGGCTTGATCGGGATGTGCAAGGCGTTTGAAGAAATGGAAGCGATGGGTTGGATCGGGCGCGAGCGGCCGCGGATGGTGGTGGTGCAGGCTGCGGGGTGCGCGCCGATTGTCGAGGCGTACGTGCGAGGCGAATCGAGTGCGCCGCCGTGGCAGAATGCAGCGACTATCGCATCGGGATTGCGCGTGCCGAAGGCGCTGGGAGACTTTCTGGTGCTGGCGGGAGTGCGGGCGACGCAGGGAACTGCTGTGACGGCGACGGATGACGAGATGCTGGCGGCGGGAAAGGAGCTTGCGTCGGCGGAGGGAATTTTTGCGGCGCCAGAGGGGGCTGCGACGGTGGTCGCGGCGCGGAAGCTGGCGGACGAACGCTGGATCAAGCCGCATGAGCGCGTGGTGCTGTTTAATACCGGGTGCGGATATAAATATAGCGAGGCTTGGCAGAAGGCGCTACAAGGGCAGTGACGAGTACAGGTGACGAGTGATGAGCGGCGAGCGAGAGGCGATGAGTGAAGCGACGGAACGGCTCTATTATCGCGATTCGTTTTTGCGCGAGTTTGATGCGCAGGTGATTTCGTGCGAGAAGGACGGCGAGCGCTGGAAAATCGTGCTCGATCGCACGGCTTTCTATCCCACGTCGGGAGGGCAGCCGTACGATACCGGCAAGCTCGGCGATGTGCCGGTGATTGAAGTGGCCGACGTGGAGCACAAGGTGGTGCATTACGCGTCGGTGGCGATTCCAGTGGGGCCCGTCCACGGCTTGATTGATTGGCCACGACGCATCGAGCACATGCAGCAACATACCGGGCAGCATCTGCTTTCGGCCGCGTTCATCGAGATGTTTGGATTTCAGACGGTTTCGTTTCATCTGGGCAAAGAGATTTCGACGATCGATCTGGATACGCCCGCAGCGAAGCCGGAGCACCTTGAAAAGGCGGAGCGGCGCGTGAACGATGTGATTTTCGAGGATAAGCCAGTGGTGATTCGCTTCGGAACCGCGGAGGAGCTGGCCGAAGCGGGGATCCGGAAGAAAGTGGAGCGCGAAGGAATTCTGCGCGCGATCGAAGTGGAGGGATTTGACCGGCAGCCGTGTGGAGGAACGCATCTCGAACGCACCGGACAAGCCGGATTGTTGCTTATTCGCAAGCTCGAGAGGCGAAGGGATCAGTGTCGCGTCGAGTTCGTGTGTGGTTTTCGGGCACTCGCAGCGGCACGCGGCGATTTCTCGACACTGACTCAGGCGGCGTCACTGTTGAGCTGCGGCTTGGCGGAGGTGCCCGCGGTGCTTGGCAAGTTGATTGAAGAACGGCGCGTGCAACACGGAGCGGTGAAGCGCCTTGAAGAGCGGCTGGCCGAACATGAGGCGCGGGAACTGTTGGCCTCACAGGCAGCGACGAGTGCGGGTTCGCTGCGAGTGATCGCCTCGGTACTTGAGGAAGCCACGCCCGCCTATCTCGGGTTGCTCGCTGCGAAGCTTGTTGCGGAAGCGGACGTCGTCGCGCTGTTAGCCAGCCGCGCGACGGGTCATTTGGCCTTCTCGCAGACGAAGGGATTGCCCCACGACATGGGCGCACTGCTCCGGGACACGCTCAAGCGATTCGACGGCAAGGGCGGCGGAGCAAAGGATTTTGCGCAGGGTAGCGTGGCCGATGCGACGAAAGGTGCCGATGTGGTTGCGCACGCGCAGAAAACGCTCGCGACGTGACAAGCGATTCAGGAATCGCGTTTGGTGGCGCTGCGTGCGTTTGCTAGAATTATCCGCACCGTGGGCGTGTAGCTCAGCTGGGAGAGCGCATCGTTCGCAACGATGAGGCCGGGGGTTCGATCCCCCCCACGTCCACCACGATTCCGCTTTACATGTGATACCGCTAAGCAAGAAAACAAATCAGAAAAGCCGGGAGGATGCCCTCCGGTACCTTAGGGCAAGCCGAGGTTAGAAGGAAAACGGCTGGCAGTCGCGCCGCTGTCTGAGGTTTAAGTTTTACTAGCGCTCGATTTCAGTTTCTTTGTCGTCGTGGAGCGGGATCGGCTTCATCACTGCGGACGGGAAGTTGCCTTCGCCGCCATCGCGGTCGATGAGGTCTCCGAGTTGCAAGCGGAGGTTGCCGGAGTTGGTCGCGTACGACAAGCCGGTTTCAACGTCGATTACGTGTGCGCGAATTAGTTTTTCAATTTCGCCGTCGAAGTATTGCATGCCCTCTGAATCACCATCGCGCATTGCATCCAGTAGGGACTTTCCTTCGGTTTCGCCTTTTTCGACGTAGTCGCGGGTACGCATCGTTGACTTCAGAATTTCGAATGCTGCGATGCGGCCTTTGCCGTCGAGCCGCGGAAGAAGCCGCTGCGAGATGATGTAGCGAAACGTTTTCGCAAGGCGATTGCGGATGGCGCTTTGGTCGGCCAGCGGGAAGACGCCGATGATCCGCTCGATCGTCTTCGGTGCATCCGTGGTGTGGAGCGTCGAAAAAACCACGTGCCCGGTCTCGGCAGCCTCGAGCGCAACTTCGATTGTCTCCCTGTCACGCATTTCGCCAACCAGAATCACTTTGGGTGCCTGACGCAACGAGGCGCGAAGAGCGAGAGCAAAGCTTGGCGTATCACTGTGGAGTTCGCGCTGGTGAATCGTGGCGCGCTTGTGAGGATGCAGGAACTCGATCGGATCCTCGATCGTGATGATGTGATGGGCTTGCTCTTCGTTGATCTTATTGAGAATCGCCGCGAGCGTGGAAGACTTACCGCTTCCGGTAGGTCCGGTGACGAGGACGATTCCACTGCGCAAGGTCGTCGTCTCACCGAGCTGCTCAGGCAGGCCGAGCGATTTGAAGTCGGGAATCGAGCTGGGAATGATGCGCATCACGATGGCGCAAGTGCCGCGCTGAGTGAACACGTTGACGCGAAAGCGAGACACCTTCGGAAGGCTGTAGGAAATATCGCAGGAGCCCTGCTCCTTAAGCTTTTGCAAGGCGATCGAATTACGTCCAATTAGATCAGCGGCGATGCGCGCCGTGTCTTCCGGCGTGAGCACACCTACGCCAGGAACTTTCAGCTGGATCAGCCCACCGTGCATGTCCACCTGCGGCGCGCGCCCGGGCGAGAAGATCAAATCGCTGGCGTCCTTGGCAGCCGCAATCATCGACGCGATGAGCGCCGGAGTTCGAACGATTTGGAGAGGCTTGGTCCCCGTGGGCGCGGCACCCGGCAAAGGCGCTGGTTGATTCGAAGAGGATGGCGAAGGTTCCGGCGAAGATTTAGGATCCGGCTCCGCCGAGACAACGTCCGGAGTGAGGGTAGGCGCATCCATTCGGCTTCTCCGCCGGCTCCCAAGATGACGCACCGGCAACGCGAGTAACAGTATGAACCGGGCGGATTCGCGGCAAAGGAGAACGCTGATGCGATGTCATCAAACGATAAGCACGCTCTCGATCAGCAAAAGCGGAGCTTGGGTCTATTTGGTTTTGTCGACAACGACCGCGCCAGCCTTCATGACCCAGCGGACGTTGCTGATTGTGACGTTTACATCTGCCAGCGGATCGCCTTCGACGGCGACCACGTCGGCGAAATAGCCGGGAGCCAGAGCGCCGAGTTCCTTTTCTTTACCAAGTAAAGCCGCGGCGTTGGTCGTTGCCGTCGCGAGCGCTTGCTCGGGCGTCATGCCGAGTTTCACGAACCAGCCGAGTTCGCGGGTATTCTGGCCGCACATGGTAAAGAGCGCGTCGGAACCCATCGCGAATTTCACGCCGGCTTTAAAAGCCTTTTGAGCGGTGGCGAAATTGCGGCGGATATAGTCGTTCAAGCCGTCGGCGATGGCCGGTGTCCAGCCGAAGGCGACGTAGTTGTCAACGTAATAGCGATTGTGATCGATCGTGGGCACGTAGAAGGTGCCGCGCTTCGCCATTTCCGCGATGGTTGCGTCGTCCATGTCCGTGGCGTGCTCTACGGAATCAGCTCCGGCGCGCACGGCGTCTTTAGCGCCGTCAGGACCGTAGCTGTGCACAGCCAAACGCTTGCCGTACTTATGCGCAAGATCAGCGGCGGCCTTCATTTCATCGAACGTGTAGGTCTGAAAGCCGGTGACGTCTTTATCGGTTCCCGTTGAACCGTACATCTTGATTACATCCACTCCAGCCGCAACTTCCTCTCGAATCACGCGCATCACGTCGCCGAGATTGTCCGCGCGGCCGCCCGGGGGAACCGTGTAGCCCGGACGCGGGGGCGCATCCGCGACGTAGAGTCCGTATCCTGCGACGAACATGCGCGGGCCAATCATTGCGCCACGATTGATCAGATCGCGCATCGCGATGTCGTCCCAGTCGTTAGCGCCGAGATCGCGGACCGTCGTTACTCCGGCCTCAAGCGTCCGCCGCGCGTTTTCCTGCGCCAGAAACACGGTGACAGCCGGTGAACGCGAACCGCTCTGCTGGTCGAACGGATGAACATTCGAGGTCTGGTCCCAGTAATAGGTGATGTGTGTATGGACGTCGATTAAGCCCGGGATCGCGGTGTACCGCCGCAAGTCGATTACTTCAGCGCCTGCCGGAATCTTCGAAGCGTCAGTGGTGATGTCGGCGATGCGCTCGCCGCGGACGATCACGATCGCATCGGTCCACACTTTGCCCTTACCGTCCACGAGTTTTCCGAAGCGCAGCGCCTTTGCGGGCGGATCGGCGGCGCGGCTGCTCGAGATGCTGCAGAACGCAAGAATTGCCAGACACAAGCACGCAACAATTCGGCGCATCATCAAATCACCTCGAATGAAGTTTCGAAAATCTAGCATCAAGCGGAGAAGGGAACTACTAATTTCAGGGGGCGAGCATATTGGAGATAGAAGCGATATCGCGTTCGGCGGGGTCTGCCTCGGCTGGATGGCCGTTCACTACGGCCGGAAAATCGACCAGGAACGTTGCGCCTCCTTCGGTGCGATTGAAGCACTCGATGTGGCCGCCGTGTTCCTGGACAATTCCATAGCAGATGCTGAGACCGAGACCAGTACCTTTACCCACTGGCTTAGTCGTGAAGAACGGATCGAAAACCTGCTTCGGCGATTTAATTCCCGGGCCGGAATCGGAAAACTCGATGAAAACTCTTTCGGAGTTGTGGTCGGTACGAATCACCAGCTTGCCTCCGCCCACTTCTTCAATGGCGTCCACGGCATTGCTCATCAGGTTGAAGAAAACTTGAAGAATCTGATTGGCATCCCCGCGCACAGCCGGCAATTTCGGGTCGGGGAGCGTCTCGATGATTACCTTCTTTCCGCGTAGGTCAAGATTGCTCAGGTGCAGGGCGTTGTCTATCACGTGATTGATGTCGAGATCCGCTTTCTCCGTTGGAACGCGGCGCGCGAAGCTCAGCAGGCTTGTGACGAGCGACTTGATCCTCCGCGCCAGCATGCGGATTTTCTCGGCTACCTGACGCTGCCGGTCGCCTAACGCCGGGTCGTCGGCGAGCAGGTCTGAATAACCGAGGATGCCGGTGAGCGGATTATTAATCTCATGCGCCGCACCAGCCGCCAACTGGCCGATCGAAACGAGTTTTTCCGTCTGAATCATTTGCGCTTGAATGTGTTTAAGATTTTCGAGCGAATGATGCGAAGCTTCGAGCAGTCGAGTGCGGTCGCGGTCGACAAGCCGCTGGCGCACGAATGCAAGCGCGGTAACGATGAGCAGGGTGACCTGCGTCACGCCGATGCGAAATGTTCGCACGCTTTCACGATTCGGGCTGTAACGCAGACTCCACAGCGCCATAATCGGGATGGATATCACGGCCGTCATCGCCACGCGAGCAGGCCACCGGCTTGTTTCTTCTTCGTGGCGCGGCACCGGGTCCGGCACGGGCTTGCGTTGATAGGCGACGATTCCGGCGGTTCCAAACCACACGAACGAAGCCAAAATCGGCAGATCAAACGGGCTGCCCGTGTAGTAATCCTTCCGGTCGATAGCCCAATTGGCGAGATACGAGCCTGCTGCATACAAAATCGAAGCGCTGAACAGATGCGCGTACACTTCTCGCCAGATGCCTTTGGACCGGCCGATCAGGACTGCAAACCCGATTGCCAGCAGACCATTTTCGACGGCCGCGAGGTAGTCATAGCTCACGCCGTAAGCCATCACGTCTGGTGACACGTATTGCCAGGGAATCACAACGAACAAATAGAGATAAACCCACCAGACCAGAAGCAGTGAGAAGTCGAGATAGCCGATATGGAAGTCCGGATCTTCGCGGCGGTCGTGCGGCTTCAGCGCGAGGGCCCACATCATCGGGACGGGATGGAGGAAAAGAATCACGTCACCTATGAAGGGATTGGGAGCCTCCTGGCGGCGAATCACCTCGAAGTAGGTCCACATGAGCTGGCCCAGCAACCAGGTGGCGCAACCGGCTCCAAGCAGCACCCAGAACGCGCGGGTTCGGCGTTGCTGCGAAGCTGCATTCATGAAAAGGCAGGCGCACGCGAAGCCGGCGGCCAGCGCCTGTGCGATGTCGCCGAAGGCCGTCAGAGCCGCGCTCTTGGGGAGAGTGACGGAAACCAGCCCGTAAAGCCCTACGAATCCCACCCAGGCAGCGAGGAGCACCCACTGAGCCATGGCAAACTTGCCGAGGGCGCGCTCCAGAGTGGCGAGGAAGTGCGCGAGCCGTTTCGTGTCGGGCGCGAGTTGCATAGGCCTAGTACTACCAAGCTTACTTTCATTGGGTTTCCGGTGAGAGAAGAGTTGGGGTCAAGTTCCGTGGGCTGCAATAGTTAGGCTTTGGTAGCAGACCGAACGACGACCCCGATAGGGCTGGTTCCCGACGTGAGAAGCAGTCTTGCCTCGCGAATACGAGCTTCAGGCTACAGCTTAGAGTGAGGGTGCCCCTGCACGGCTAAGGATGAGTCGGCTGGCCGGCTCCGCGCTCAGCCACGATCTTGCGCGCGTTTTGATAGAGAGCGCGTGCTTGCGGGATCAACTCTTCCGCCTTCTGTAACTGCGGGTCTTCCTGAAGCTCGACCTTGTAGCCGTCATTCAAGCCGAACACCGTGGTAAATACCTCGCGTTTGATCTTCCACTTTATCCACGCCAGATTGTCGTGAATATCGGGCTCGGTGAACTTAATGTGCTGCTGATCGAGATATTTGCGGAACTGATTAATCACGGCGTCGTCGGCAACGAACTCCTTGGAGATCTCGGGCTTCTCACCCAGGTAGTACCGTACGAAATCGCCTACGCCCTGCGGCAAGGGATAAAACACGCCGCGGCGGAGGAGAGTCTGCTCGAAATCGTTGAGTTTGGGCGCCGGCACGGCGTCGTCGGGAGTGATTCCACCCTGGCCGAAAACCTGGCGGCCGCTGTCGGTGAGCTTTACTTCTGGGGCGCGGGGCGGCTTGGGGTTGTAGTGATAGTCGTAGAGCGAAATGTTTTTGTAATCGCGCTGGATCAGCCGGCCGCTTGGCGTGTAGTAGCGCGCGGTGGTTAGAAGAAGCGCGGTGTCTTCGCTGAGCGGATACTGCGTCTGCACGAGGCCCTTGCCAAAGCTCGTCTCGCCCACAATCAAGCCTCGGTCGTGATCCTGAATCGAACCCGCCACAATTTCGGAAGCGGATGCGCTCTGCCCGTTGATCAGTACGATGAGCGGAACTTCAATGCCTTGGTTGCCGCGCAACGCGTAGTAGCGCTTCTCAGAGGAGGAGCGTCCCCGATGCGAAACCACGATTTCATTCTTGTCGAGGAACATGTCGGACATGCCGACGGCTTGGTTCAGCAACCCGCCGCCATTGTTGCGCAGGTCGATGATCAGTCCATCGAGCTTCGAGACGTCAAGCTGTTTGAGCGCCTCAGCAAGATCGTTATCGGTTGTCTCGTTGAAAGTAGAAACGCGCACGTACCCGATGCCCGGCTTCACCATCGTGAAATACTCGACCCCGGGGCGGGGAATTTCATCGCGCACCACGGTCACGTCAATTGGTTTGTCCCAGCCTTCGCGGCCCAACGAGATGTGGACTGTAGTTCCCTTGGCGCCTTTCAGCATGTCGGCCACTTCGGTGGTCGTCAGCCCGGTGCAGGATTTTCCGTCTACTTTTTGGATGATATCGCCGGGACGAATGCCGGCTTTGTAGGCGGGGGAGCCGACAAAGGGTGCGAGCACGATCGTCTGGTTATCGCGGCCTTGGACCGTCATGCCTACGCCGTAATACTTGCCCTGCTGCTCTTCGCGGAATAGCGCGTACTGGCGAGGATCAAAGAAATTCGAGTGCGGATCAAGTACCCGCAGCATTCCAGGGATGGCGCCGTCGTAGATGGCCTTGTCGACGTCGACGGGATCGGCATAGTTTCGCTCGACGATCGAGAGGACTCGCGTGAAACTCTTCACGGAATCCTGCATATCCGATGCGCCGGCGGCTGTGGCTCTGACCGTCGGCCCGAACCATCCGCCGAGCAGAGCTGAGATAGCCAATACAGCCGTTAAGAGTAAGATTCCACGCCTGGAAGATTGCGACACGTCCATCGATCCTCGCTTTATGCCCCGAGCGGAAAGTATAGCATATCACTCGGAGGTCGTTTGACAGGCCAGTGACCCTCTTCTATGATGCAAAAACGGCATCGCCGAAGGCAAAAATGTTGAGCATTCCGCACCTGATTATCATCTTCATCGTAGCGCTCGTCGTTTTTGGCCCGGAAAAGCTGCCGGAATTGGCCCGAAACCTCGGCAAAGTGATGGCCGAATTCAGGCGCGCTACGGGAGATCTGCGGTCAACGTTCGAAGGCCACATGAGAGATCTCGAGCGCGAAGCCGACACCCGGCGAATTGGTGGCCCTACCTCTGATCCAGGTTCTGGTTCAGGCACGAGCGCAGGCACGATAACCGCCGTTCCGTCACCTACGGTAGATTCGGCACCCGGCACGGTTCCGACTCTGCCCCCCCAGTTGGGCGCTCCCATCGAAGGCCAGCAAGCGGCACCCGTGGAAGCCGAGCGAGTTGACCAAGAAGTGCGGTTCGAGCCACCGCAGATTGCAACGGTCCATTCGTCAGAAGAATCCGCCAACGCAAGCAAGCACCCTTCCGAGACACCCACCGATGGCGGCACCCGCCCTGCCTGACCCCAATCCGCCGCAGCGCCCCGAGGAAGAAGCCGGTGGCCGAATGTCGTTTTTCGAGCACCTGGTAGACCTTCGCAAGCGGCTCGTCAATTCGCTGCTCGGTATCGGCATCGGCATGGTGGCAGGCCTCGCCGTTTCGCCGTATTTCATCGACTACATCGTAAAGCCCATGCAGGCGGCTCTGCGCGCGCACCAGATGGACGACAAGCTTTACTACACCAGCCCGGCAGGCTACGTGGGACTGATTATTACACTGGGTCTGTATCTCGGCATCGTGCTCGCAATGCCGTGGGTGCTTTTTCAGATATGGCAGTTCGTAGCGCCGGGACTTTACAAACACGAACGCAGCGCCGTGGCCGGCTTCATCATCCCCTCGATGATTCTTTTTTTGGCGGGAATCGCTTTTGGCTACTTCATCGTTTTGCCGACAATGCTCGGTTTTCTGATCGGGATGGGGACCACCGGGCCGGTGAAGCCGCTCATCAGCATCAACGAATATTTCGATTTAATTTTGATCGTGCTTGTGGGACTCGGCATCATATTCGAGTTGCCGGTGGTGATTTTCATTCTGTCGGTGTTCAATATTGTGACGCCGAAGTTTCTGATCAGGAATTTTCGTTATGCCATGCTGGTCATTACGGTGCTTGCGGCCTTTGCAACTCCAACGCCAGACGCAACCACCATGTTGATTTTCATGGCGGCGCTGGTGCTGCTATATGTGATTGGGATCATCGTTTCGTATTTTGTGGTTCGCAAGAAACGAGCGCGCGCTGTAGTTGGCGGAGAGGGTCCAACAACTTGATTCAACTCGAAAAGCCAGCATGGCTCGCCGCGGCAGTCTTCGCTACTTTGCTTACAGTTGCGTGCGGGCACGAAGCCGGCGGTTCCAATGCACAGCAGAAGAGCAGCGAAGCGCCACAGGATGGCGCGAAACCGACTCTCACCATCAAGACACTCAATACCGAGCCCGCTCCGCCTGCCACTGAAACTGGTGGATTTGACGGCAATAAAGCCTTCGACCACGTCGCGCAGCTTGTTGCGATCGGCCCGCGCCCGCCGGCATCGGATGGCATTCACCGAGCGCAGCAATACATCAAGTCGCAGCTGCAAAGTTTCGGCTGCCAGGTGGACGAAGACGATTTCCACGCGCAAACGCCCGTCGGCGATGTGGCAATGAAAAACATCATCGCAAAAGCGCCCGGTGAAGGATCCGGAATCATTCTGCTGATGACCCACTACGATACTTTGGGCTCCGTGAAGGATTTTGTGGGCGCCGAAGACAGTGGGTCCTCCACCGGACTCATGCTGGAGATGGCGCGCATCCTATGCCCGAAGAAGCAGCCCAATGCCGTCTGGATCGCATTTCTCGACGGCGAGGAAGCATTCGTGAATTGGAATCAGGATGAAGACCACACATACGGCAGCCGCGAACTCGCAGCCCGCCTCGCCGTCTCCGGAGATCTAAAGCGCGTGAAAGCCGTAATCCTGGCCGATATGGTCGGGCAGAAAAATCTCGAAATTCACCGCGAATCGGATTCCACGAAGTGGCTCACGGATCTCGTGTGGAAGAAAGCGGCGAGTCTCGGATACGGAGATATTTTTACGTCTCGCGAGTCACAGATAAGCGACGACCATCAGCCCTTCCTCTCCCGCGGTGTTCCCGCCGTGGACATCATCGACCTCGACGGCTACACCAACGCGGGGTATTGGCACACCACGCAGGACACGATCGACAAGGTGAGCCCCAAGAGCCTAGCCATTGTCGGCTACGTGATCCTCGAATCAGTGAACGAATTGCAGAAGAAGTTTCACTAGCTCGCGATGCGCCGCCGATTCTTCGTCGATCGCTTTGAGGGCGAGTCCGCGACGCTTCGTGATGAAGCCGCCGAGCATCTCGGTCGCGTGCTGCGCGCAGAGCAAGGACAGCTATACGAGCTGAGCGATGGCCAGCGTGTCTGGCTTGCGCGCGTAGAACGCGTCGCGGTCTCGAAACGCGGACCAAACCGGATCGATTTTGCGCTCGTCGAGCCGATCGAAGCCGCAGAGCCCTCGTTCCGCGTCGAGCTGCTAGTTTCCATCGTGAAGTTCGACCGCTTCGAGTGGTGCCTCGAAAAAGCCACAGAACTCGGCGTCGACGAAATCGTGCCTTTGGCTGCGGCGCGTACAGATAAGACTCTCATCGCCGCAGCGGCAAAACGTCACGATCGCTGGAATCGCATCATCCTTGAATCCGCGCAGCAATCGCGTCGCCTCCGCCCGCCAATCTTGCACGCCGCCTTACCTCCCGATAAAGCCTTCGCCCAATCGTCCACAAGCCTCAAAGTGTTCCTCTCAGAACGCCGCGAAGCCCAATCCTTGCGAAAACTCCTAGATCAGCATTCGCTTCAAGTGGCACAGGCACTCCTGCCTGTGCGCCTTTCTAGCTCTACAAACCCCCAGACTCAAGCAACCCCAACCATATCGCTAGCCGTCGGCCCAGAAGGCGGCTGGACCAACGACGAAATCGCATCAGCCGCCGCCACCGGATTCCTCGAAGCCTCCCTAGGCGAAAATATCCTGCGCACAGAAACCGCCGTCATCGCCTCACTAGCCGTGGTTCAGTTCGCACTGGCAACTCGCTAGATCGGCCAGGAACCCCAACGCCTTGGCGCGCATCTAAGAGCATGATATAAATAAAGTAGTTTCGAGATAGAAATGCTCGACATCTCCAATCCCGGCTCGCAGAACCCTGCTGAAAATTTGTCCGCCCCTCAGTTGCGGCAGGACCTACGCAGCTGGACGCGCGACCTAGCCGTTGCCCTCGGCCTCGCACTAGTGATCATCGTTTTTCTCTACCAGCCGGTGAAGGTGGAAGGCACCAGCATGGCTCCGCTTTTGAGCGATCAGGAGCGGATCTTCATCAACAAATTTGTGTATCGCTTCGAGCCGATCGGGCGTGGCGACGTAATTGTTTTCTGGTATCCTCTCGACCGCTCCAAGTCATTCATCAAGCGCGTGATTGGGCTTCCGGGCGAGATGATCGAGCTGCGCGGCGGACGTCTCTACGTTGATGGCAAAGCGCGGCCGGAAGTTTATATCCCGGCAAGCTATCTCGACGGATCGAGCTACGGCCCGGTAGCGATTCCGAAAGATGAATACTTTGTGATGGGCGATCACCGCGACAGTTCCAACGATTCGCGCGTATTTGGACCCATCGGCCGTCGCGATATTTACGGCAAAGCAGTTTTTGCATATTGGCCGGTAGACCATTTCGGTTCGCTCACCGGCACTTCGACAGTAAACGCGGCATCGAAATGAACACTTCGGGAGGACACACTGACGCAGGCCCTCGCAGGTCGCGCGATTCTCGCGCTCGAGGACGGACGAGTCTTTAACGGCCGTGCAGCAGGCGCTCGCACGCGCCGCGGCGGCGAAGTCGTTTTCAATACCAGCCTCACTGGTTACCAGGAAGTTTTCACCGATCCCAGCTATTCCGGCCAGATTGTCTGCCTCACATATCCCCATATTGGAAATGTCGGTTCGAATCGTGATGATGACGAGTCCGCGAAGCCTTACATCGAAGGTTTGGTCGTGCGCGAGTTCGCCGCGCTCTCTTCGAATTGGCGCTCCACCGAAACCGCGCAAAAATTTCTCGAGCGCTACGGTGTTCCCGTTATATGGGACCTCGACACGCGCGCGCTTGTCCGGCACCTGCGAGATGTCGGAGCGTTGCGCGGAATTGTCGCAACCGACGGAACTTCCGCTGAGAAGTTAGTCGAAGAGGCTCGCACGCTGCCCACGATGGCGGGCCAGGAACTGGCGAGCCGCGTTACGTCGCCGAAGAAATACGAATGGTCGAAAGGCTCGATTGACCTCGCCGCGGGTCAGTCGCTCGGCGCGGCCGGCGCAGCGGCTGCGAATTCAGGAAATGCGACCGGCGATCGCCGTCATCGCGTGGTCGCCTACGATTACGGCATCAAGCAAAATATTCTGCGCCTTTTCGTTGACCATGGCTGCGATATCACCGTGGTTCCCGCCAAGACTTCCGCCGAAGATGTACTAGCGATGAAGCCGGATGGCGTCTTCTTGTCGAATGGCCCCGGCGACCCGGAGCCGGTTTCCTACGCCATTGAAAATATCCGCAAGATGCTGGGCCGCGTCCCAATCTTTGGTATCTGTCTCGGCCACCAGTTGTGCGGTCTCGCTCTCGGCGGCCGCACGTTCAAACTGAAATTCGGGCATCACGGCTCGAATCACCCTGTAAAGAATCTCCTCACGCAAAAAGTAGAAATCACCGCCCAGAATCACGGCTTCTGCGTCGATCCCGATTCGCTGCCATCGAGCGAAGTCGAAATCACGCACGTCAATTTGAACGATCACACCAATGAAGGAATGCGTCACCGCTCAATGCCGCTGTTCAGCGTTCAATATCACCCGGAAGCATCGCCAGGCCCGCACGACGCCCGTTACCTGTTCAACGATTTCATCGCGCTCATGAACGAGGCCGCGCCGCGATAACCAATGCCGAAACGCACTGACATCAAGAAAATCCTCATCATAGGCTCAGGCCCGATCATCATCGGGCAAGCCTGCGAATTCGACTATTCCGGCACCCAAGCCTGCAAGGCCCTGCGCGCGGAAGGCTACGAAGTAGTCCTCGTCAATTCGAATCCAGCCACGGTGATGACGGACCCCGAAACCGCCGACCGCACCTACATCGAGCCGCTCGCGAAAGAATATCTAGAAGCTGTCATCGCTGCGGAACGTCCCGATGCGCTGCTGCCAACCGTCGGCGGCCAGACGGGTCTCAATCTCGCCGTCGAGCTTGCGGAAAGCGGCATTCTCGAGAAGTACGGCGTGAAACTCATCGGTGCGTCACTGCGCGCGATCAAAGTCGCCGAAGACCGGCTCCTTTTCAAGGACGTGTGCCGCCGAATCGGCCTCGAAGTGCCAGCCTCAGAGGTTGTCACGAGCATTCATGAAGCCGTGAAGCTCGCGGATGCGATCGGCTACCCACTCGTGATTCGCCCGTCCTTCACGCTCGGCGGCACGGGCGGCTCGATTGCCTACAATCGCGAAGAATTCGCGGACCTGATTGCCCGCGCTCTCGATGCGAGTCCCGTTCACCAGGCGCTCATCGAAGAATCCGTTCTCGGCTGGAAGGAATACGAACTTGAAGTGATGCGCGACGTTCGCGACAACTTCGTCGTGATCTGCTCGATTGAGAATCTCGATCCGATGGGCATTCACACGGGCGATTCAATTACAGTCGCACCGGCGCAGACCCTTACCGACAAGGAATACCAGCGCATGCGCGACGCAGCCGCCGCGATCATCCGCGAAGTCGGCGTCGAAACGGGCGGTTCGAATATTCAATTCGCCGTCGATCCCGAAACCGGTCGCATGACCGTGATCGAAATGAACCCGCGCGTCTCTCGTAGCTCCGCACTCGCCAGTAAGGCCACCGGTTTCCCAATTGCGAAAATTGCGGCCAAGCTCGCGCTGGGAATGACGCTCGACGAAATCCCCAACGACATCACGCGCAAAACGCCTTGTTCCTTCGAGCCTACGATCGATTACGTGGTAGTAAAAATTCCCAAATGGCAGTTCGAAAAATTCCCCGGCAGCGAAACCACACTCACCACGCAGATGAAATCCGTCGGCGAAGTGATGGCCATCGGCCGCACGTTTCAAGAAGCCCTTTGCAAGGGCATTCGTTCGCTCGAGCCGCACACGCCGTGGCGCGCGCCTGCGGAAGTCACCACTGCGCTCCTGCGCGAAAAACTCACAGTTCCCGGGCCTGACCGTATCCACTGGCTCTTCGAAGCGCTCGAACGCGGTATGACACGCGACGAAGTCTGCTCGCTAACAAAAATCGATCCCTGGTTCATCCGTCACATGGAGGAGATGGTCGCGCTCGACCGGCGCGTCGCCGCCACCTCTTTTCACGCCGCATCGCCCGAACTCCTTCTCGAAGCGAAGCGCTCGGGCGCCAGCGACGAAGAACTCGCGAAGCTTTGGAAGACCACCGCCGCTGAAGTCCGCGCTCGCCGCCACGAACTCAATGTGCGCCCGGTTTTCAAGCGCGTGGACACCTGCGCTGCCGAATTCGAATCCTTCACCCCGTACATGTACTCCACCTACGAGGAAGAAGACGAATCGAATCCAGTCGAGCGCCCGAAAGTCGTAATCCTTGGCAGCGGGCCGAATCGCATCGGGCAGGGAATTGAGTTCGACTACTGCTGTTGCCACGCCGCCTTCGCCCTGAAAGAAGACGGCTACGAAACCATCATGGTGAATTGCAACCCGGAAACGGTTTCGACCGACTACGACACCTCCGACCGCCTCTATTTCGAGCCGCTCACTCTCGAAGACGTCCTCGCGATTCTCGATCGCGAAAAGCCGCAGGGCGTAATCGTCCAATTCGGCGGACAAACGCCGCTGAATCTGGCCCTTGAGCTCAAGCGCAACGGCGCGCAAATTATCGGCACCGATCCCGAATCGATCGATCTCGCCGAAGACCGTCGCCGCTTCGGCCGCCTCCTCGACGAAATGAAAATTCCGCAGCCGCGCGCCGGCACAGCCCTCGCCCCGCAGGAAGCAGTTCGTGTCGCTTCCGAAATTGGCCTGCCCGTGGTCGTTCGCCCCAGCTACGTTCTCGGTGGCCGCGCGATGGTCATCGCCTACGACCTGAAAACCGTCGAAGATTACGTCGCGCAAGCGGCGCAAATTGGAAATGCATCCGATCCCCGCCGGCCAATCCTCATCGATCAGTTTCTCGAGGACGCCACGGAGGTCGACGTCGACGCTCTCGCCGACGGGGAAGATGTCGTCATCGCCGGCATCATGGAGCACATCGAAGAAGCCGGCATCCACTCCGGTGATTCGTCCTGCGTTCTACCGGCCGTCACGCTCAAGCCTTCGGTGCTCGAACGCATCCGCGACTACACCTCGCGCCTCGCACGCGCCCTGAATGTAGTTGGCCTGATGAATGTGCAGTACGCCATCCAGCGCGACACGGTTTACGTCCTCGAAGTAAATCCACGTGCCTCGCGTACGATTCCATACGTAAGCAAAGCCACCGGCGTCCCGCTCGCGAAAGTAGCGGCGCGATTGATGACCGGCCGCAAGCTCCGCGACATGAATCTGCCCTGCATTCAGACCAACGGAATCAAAGAACTCGCGGTGCGGGATTTCTACGCGGTAAAGTCGCCGGTGTTTCCATTCAACAAATTCCGCGGCGTCAACACAATTCTAGGCCCGGAAATGCGCTCCACCGGCGAAGTGATGGGCATCGCGTCCACCTTCGGTGTTGCCTTCGCCAAGGCGCAACTCGCCGCCGGCCAGCGGCTCCCGCAAGAGGGCACAGTTTTTATCAGCGTCAACGATCACGACAAGCGCCACATCACAGGGTTAGTACAGGACCTGCTCGCCGCAGGTCTGCGGGTGGTAGCTACAAGAGGCACGGCCGCAGCCCTCTCAGCGGCAGGAATCGAAGTCGAATCCGTTTTCAAAGTGAACGAAGGCCGCCCGAACATCGTCGACCTCATCAAAACCGCCAAAGTGAATCTCGTCATCAACACGCCGCTCGGCCGCGAATCTTTCTACGACGAAAAATCCATCCGCCGCGCCGCAATCCGCTACAACATTCCCTGCATCACCACGCTCTCCGCCGCCACCGCCGCCGCGAAGGGAATTCGAGCTATGGCGATGGCCGGTCAGGCCGTTGACGTTGCCGCGCTCCAGGATCTCCACCGCCGAAAAAATGCCGCCGCAGCCGCACGCGATTCAATCTCCGCTTCCACCTCCGCGGCGCAGAACCCGGCGTCCTGAGGTAAAATACAGCGATGAACCTTCACGGAATTTTCCCGCCGCTAGCTACTCCTTTCGCAGTCGACGGCACGATCGCGCCCGCAAAACTGCGCGACAACATCGCCCGCTACAATCGCATCGCCCTCGCAGGATATGTGCTCAACGGCTCCACAAGTGAATCCGTCCTCCTCCGCCGGGAAGAAGTTTATCGCCTCTGGGAGACCGCGAAGGAAGCCGCCGCACCCGGTAAAATCCTGATCGCAGGCACCGGCGCCGAATCCACAGCCGAAACCATTGAGCACACCAATCGCGCCGCATCGCTCGGCTTCGATGCAGCGCTGGTCCGCACGCCGCATTTCTACAAGCCGCAAATGAAGCTCGACGCGCTCTCGGAATTCTACCTGCGCGTCGCCGACGCCTCCCGCATTCCGGTTCTCGTCTATTCCGTACCGATTTTCACAAATCTGCAGGTGGAAGCGCCGTTGATTGCCGCCGTCGCAAAGCATCCCAACATCATCGGCATGAAAGACAGCTCCGGCGACCTCGAAGGCGTCCGCAAAATCATTGCCGCCGCGCCGAAAACATTTCAGGTTCTCACCGGTTCCGCGTCAACCCTTTTCGAATCCCTCGAACTTGGCGCCTGCGGCGCGGTCCTCGCGCTGGCCAACCCATTCCCTGAGCTGTGCGTTGAAATCTACGAAGCCTCGCGCTCCGGCGATGCCAAAAACGCTCACTCGCTCGCGCAGCAACTTCTCGCTCCCGCAAAAATGCTCGGCCCGCAATACGGCATCCCCGGCCTGAAATACGCCCTCGATCGCCTCGGCTATCACGGCGGCCCCCCGCGTCCTCCGCTCCTTCCACTCAGCGAAGCCGCAAAGACAGAAATCGACGCCATGCTCGCGAATCTAACCGCTCACTCCGCGCATCTGTAATAGTGCCTTCGCAAATCGAACGTGTACCTGGAGAAACTCGCCATTTGTTGTATGCCCAATTCGTTTCGTGGAACGCGGCCGCCCACCCCCGCCGCGACAGACTTGTCGTTTTCGTTTGGCCGCGCATTTGCTAACTTCCGGCTCCGCCACTCGTCCCACCAGCATTGTTGCCGCAAAAGGGCGCGTGTATCATGACCACCTCCATGGAGCCGCACTGCCTGCCGTTTCGCGAAGTCCCTCACACGACAAAGCTTTTCGCCGCCTTCACAGAAGAATTCAAGCGCGTCCAGCGTTACTTCGGCCACCCGCCCACCGAATCAGGAATTCTCGCCGCCGCCAAAGAAGTCCGTCTCCACCCTGAAACTCGCCGCACCGTCGTTGAAGTCCTGCGCGAACAGAATGCGCGTTTCGCCCCCGGCTCCCAGCTTCCGCCCGAAACTGCCAAGAATCTCGATCGCCTCGCCGCAGGAGCAGTCGCGATCGTCACGGGCCAGCAGGTCGGCCTCTTTTCTGGCCCCGCATACAGCATCTACAAGGCAGTCACGGCCCTGCGTTGGGCAGATGCAATTACACAAAAAGGTGCCGACGCAGTTCCCATCTTCTGGCTCGCCACTGAAGACCACGATCTCGCCGAAGTAAATCATTCCGACTGGAACACGCGCGAAGGCCTCACTCGCTTCGAACTCCCCGCGCAAGAAAACGACGCCGACCGCCGCGTCGGCGAAATTCTTCTGGGCGACGCCGTGAAGCCTCTCGCCGCAAAGGCAGGCGCCGCGCTCGAAGGTTCCTTCGCCGAAGGATTCGCTGCGGCCCTCCGCGATTCCTACGCGCCCGGCGAAACGTATGGTTCAGCGTTCGGAAAACTAATGTCGCGCATTTTCGCAGGGCGGGGAATCGTCTTCATCGATCCTCTCGACGCGCGCCTGCACCGCCTCTCGGCCGGCGTTTACCGTCGCGCCCTCGAAGAATCGCAGCCGCTCCGCGAAGCCCTGCTCGCCCGCTCCAAAGAATTGGAGAACGACGGCTTCCACGCCCAAGTGAAAGTCACGCGCGAATCGACGCTGCTCTTTTACAACGTCAACGGTCGCCGCCAACCGCTCCGCAGCCGCAACGGCGATTTCACCGTGGGCAAGACGCGCTTCACTCTCGACGAACTCCGCGCCGCCATCGACAAGTCGCCCGAAGCTTTTTCCGCCAACGTCCTCCTCCGGCCCGTCATCCAGGACACGCTTCTCCCAACCGCCGCCTACATCGGCGGCCCGGCCGAAATTGCCTACATGGCGCAGAACCAGATTGTCTACAAATCGTTACTCGGGCGCATGCCCGCCATCGTCCCGCGCGCGGCTTTCACGCTCGTCGATCCCCTGATCGCGCGAATCCTCGCGAAATTTGATCTCGAAGTCCGCGACGTCTTCCGCGGCCCTCAGTTTCTCCGCAAAAAGATGGAGCGCAAATTCCTGCCGCGCCCTCTTGCCAGCCGCTTCGATTCAGACGAAAAATCGCTGCGCCGCCTGCTCGATAAATACCGCGAGCCACTCGCCGGCCTCGACAGCACCCTGGGCGGCGCTCTCGACTCTGCCGAAGGCAAGATTCTCTACCAGTTCCTGAAGCTGAAAGAAAAAGCCGGCCGCGCCGAAAATCAGCGCACCGGCATCCTCAATCACAAGGAATCCCTCATCCTCTCAGCCCTCTACCCGCACAAAGATTTGCAGGAGCGAGATCTCTGCATGCTCCCCTGGCTCGCCCAGTACGGCCCCGAACTCCTCGACAACCTCGCCCGCAATATCGATCTCGCCGCCCCGCAGCATCACCTCCTTTTCCTTTAATCCAGTAGGTTCTCAGCCGCGATCCTTTACTCCCTCGACCTCTTCTAATTCCTCCGCCTCCTCTTCTCTTTCGCACCCGTGCTAAAATGCCGCGAATACAACGACTTCTTTCTAAGGGGCGCACATGAGAATCACACCGGGAAAGCAAAAAGGAATGAAGGCAGTTTCCGACTCGCGCGGCGTCATCGCCGCAGCCGCTATGGATCAGCGCGGCTCGCTCAAGAGCGCCATCGCCAAAGAAAGAGGCGTCGACAAAAGCGCCGTCACCCCGCAAATGCTTGAGGAATTCAAGATCGCCGTTACGCGCGTACTCACTCCTCATGCCAGCGCGATCCTGCTCGATCCCGAATACGGCCTGCCCGCCGCGCGCGCCCGCTCCTCGAATGCCGGCCTGCTTCTCGCCTATGAAAACAGCGGCTACGACAACACGCGTCCCGGCCGGCTGCCCGACCTTCTCGACATCTGGTCCGTTCGCCGCCTCGTCGGCGCCGGCGCGGACTGCATCAAGATTCTTCTCTACTACACGCCATTCGATTCCCACGAAATCAACGACATCAAGCACGCCTGGGTCGAACGCATCGGCGCCGAATGCATCGCCTTGGACGTTCCATTTTTCTTGGAATTCGTAGGCTACGAAGAGGGCGGAGACGAAAAAACAATCGAGTTCGCGCGCAAGAAGCCCGAAGTCGTCACCAAGAGCATGGAAGAATTCTCGAAGCCGCAATATGCGGTGGATGTCCTGAAAGTCGAAGTCCCCGTCAACATGGCCTACGTCGCGGGCAGCAAAGCCTGCAAAGGCGAATCCGCCTACTCGCGCGACGAAGCCAAAAAGTATTTCCGCAGCGCCGCCGCCGTCGCCAAAAAACCGTTCATCTACCTCTCCGCCGGCGTCAGCAATGATGTCTTCAACGAATCCCTCGAACTCGCCGCCGAAGCCGACACAAATTTCTCAGGCGTCCTCTGCGGCCGCGCCACCTGGAAAGAAGGCATTCCCGTCTACGCCAAGCAAGGCGCCAAAGCCCTCGAAGACTGGCTCAACGACCAGGGCGTAAAAAACATCAACAACGTGAATGCGCGGCTCAAAGCCGCCAAGCCCTGGTTCAGCTTTTACGGTGCCAGCTCCGCCGCCGCTCTCGCGGACTAGACCGGCCCGCAGGCGAGCAGCCTCGCGCGCGATCGACGAAGATTTAATTACCTTGCCAACTAAGAAACCACCTAGGCTATAATCTGCGCCGTTCTGTCACATGTACACGGGAGTTGCCCGTATGGCGAAATCCGGCTTCCCATTGTTTTGCGTGATCTTGTCTGTGCTGACCCTCAGCCAGTGCTCGCAACCAGCCCGGCTCACTTCCATCCAGGTACTTCCGGATAATCCCTTTGTCACGAACATCACCAACACCGTTCAGTTCAAGGCCCTCGGAACCTATCAACAGAACGGTAGTGACCTCATTGTGATGAAGGACATCACGGCGCAAGTCACCTGGGCCTCGAGTTCGCTTTCAGTTGCCACGATCACTCCTTCCGGATTTGCTACCACCACTGGCGCTGGACTCACCGCCATCACCGCGACGCTTCAGGCTCCACTCGGAACAATTGTCGGCACGTCAACATTGGATTGCGAGGGTCTGGCGGCGGTACGCAAACTGACTTCCCTCCGAATCGTTCCGGGTGGACGTGCAGTGGGCTACGTCGGCCAGTTCATGCAGTTGATGGCGGTCGGCATGTATAACACGGAACCTCGCGTGCAGGACATCACGACCCAGGTTCATTGGGAATCAAGCGACGCGCGCATTGCCACGGTCGATTCATCCGGATTGGCACTGGGAAGCGATTTGGGTAACGCAACGATCACAGCTTCCGCAAAGTCTCAGTCGGGCGCCATCATAGGCGCAAGCACACGGCTCACGCAGCAGGCCGCGCCGGACAACGATTCGTCGCGCACTCTCACGGTCGTCGATGCCGGCTTGGGCTCGGGCACAATTGTCAGCGACCCGCCAGGAATCAGCTGCAGCTCCGCAGGCGGCTGCGAAGCAAGATTTCCAGTGGGAACCACTGTCGCTCTCACGGCGATCCCCGGTGCCGGATCAACTTTTGGCAGCTGGTCGTCCAACTGCCTTCCGAACACGGCTCCCACTTGTTCCGTGGTCGTTCGTAACAACGAACCCGTCGGCGTTATCTTCCACTAAAACCAGTGTTGCGGGCGCATGCGCCATCGCCGCGCCGACCCCTGTCATCCCGAGCGTAGCGAGGGGTCTGCTTTTGTCTTTGCGACCAAAAAGCAGCTCCGCGCCACGCGATTCCGTTCTTCTTTTAGTCCAGCCACGCGGCAATTGCATCGCGTATATTCGTCAAAGGATGAAAAAAGAAATCTCTGAGAATCACAGCATTCACAAGATCGCCGTTCGCACCACCCGTCGTACAGAACTCAAAAACGTTACCGCCGAAATCGAAACCATCGTTCGCTATTCCGGCATCCAGTCCGGCATTTGCCACCTCTACGTCCCGCACACCACCGCCGGCGTCATCGTAAATGAAGGCTACGATCCCGATGTCGCTCGCGACATGGAAGGCGCCTTCGATCGCCTCGTCCCCGATAGCCCCCTTTTCAAGCACGCAGAAGGGAATTCCGATTCGCACATCAAGACGGCCCTCGTCGGCTCCTCCGAATCCGTATTCATCGATGAGGGCCGCCTGGCTCTCGGCCGCTGGCAAGTCATCTTCTTCGCCGAATTCGACGGCCCCCGCACCCGCGAACTTCACGTCAAACTCATCCCCGATTAGAATGGCTTCCGCAGATTAGTTACAACTGGATATGATAGATTCTAGATATCGATTTCGTTAGTGTCCCCGGTTGTGCGATGAAATATCGGGTAAATCTAGGAATTCTCGCGGTTATCATGCTCTTTCCGCGAATCGTAGCGGCGCAGGATCCGCTTCGTGTGGAAGTTCTGTCCGATAAGAATTGGAACTGGGAACCAACAACCGTCAAAATAACAAACATCTCGAACGAATTCATCGAGCTCGCAATTCCACTTGACTACGACACGAAATCGCTCGAAAGGACTGTGAATCCGCTACCGATGGACGTGGAGCGGCACGACGGTGAGAAATGGCTTATTTCACCTCCAGCCGTAGATATCACCTCGCGGCAGAGTTCCGCGCCAAACTTACATCCTGGCCAAACGGTTCGCTTCAAATTTGCCGTGGCTGGCGGAGCGGGAGAATATCGTGCGCGCGTGTGGTTTTTCGTTAGTCATGGCGACCCAGGGCCACCCTGGCATCCGCCAAAGTTCGGAAGTGCTGCGTCCAACACTTTCGAGGTGGTCTCGCAACTGCCCGCCCTGATTCTCGCCGAGCGATCTCGCCGCCTGTGTGGTACAAGTGCGCTATCGCGATGACTCTAGGCATCTACATCCAAGTTCCGTTCTGCCAAACCAAATGCACCTACTGCAATTTCCACACAGGCGTCGTCTCGCGCGATCGCTATCAGCCCTACGCAAACGCAGTCTGCCGCGAGATTGCCGGCGTCGCTGAGGCACCGCACCCACCAGCCGACACCGTCTACTTCGGCGGCGGCACACCAAGCCTCCTCGACCCCGCCGCTCTCGCCAAAATTCTCGACGCATTACGCGCCACCTGCTCACTGGAAATTCCCGAAATCACCCTCGAAGCTGACCCCGAAACAATCACACCCGAAAAAGCCAACTCCTGGCTCGCCGCCGGCTTCAACCGCATCAGCCTCGGCGTCCAATCCTTCAACGACCGCGAACTCCAAGCCACCGGCCGCATGCACCGCCGCGCTGATGTCGCCCGCGTCGCCGAAACCCTCCGTGCCGCTGGATTCAACAACATCAGCATGGATCTAATCATCGGCCTCCCGCACCAGAGGCGCGAATCGTGGGAACAATCCGTCAGCGAACTTCTCGATCTGCGCCCCGAACACATCTCGATCTACATGCTGGAAGTCGACGAAGGCAGCCACCTTGGCAAAGAATCTCTAGCAGGCGGCACCCGTTACAGCGCTCCAGCAATTCCACCGGATGACACGCAAGCCGAATTTTACGATTCAGCATGTGCACATCTCGCGACAGCCGGCTACGACCATTACGAAATTTCCAACTGGGCCCTACTCGGCCGCCGTTCGCGCCACAATCTCAAGTACTGGCAGCGCGAACCCTACTTGGGCATCGGCGCAGGCGCGCACTCCTTCGACGGCAAGACGCGCTGGGCCAACGTCCACGATTCCGCCAAGTACGTCGCCATGATCGAGCAGGGAATCACCCCACGCGAACAAATCGAGCCAGTCACACCCGAGCAAGCCCTAGAAGAGGAATTCTTTCTCGGCCTCCGCCAACTTGACGGAATAGATCTCGCGCAAATCGAACGCAACCACGCCGCGAACGGTAACGGCGGCAGCGCCCGCTTGGCCAAAATCCGCGCGCGAATCGATTCGCTCTGTGCGCAAGGTTTGCTGCAACGAGAATCCGGCCGACTCCATCTCGCCTCCGATCGCCTCACCATCTCGAGTTCGATTCTTTCGGAACTCCTCACATGAAGAAGTTTGCTAACATGACCAAGCCCACTAACATCCCTCGAGCCAGCCGTTGCATCTAACTCTCTACGTGTTAGCCTTATCAGCTCAAAAATGGGAAAGAAGAATCGGAATCAACGGCGCGAAGCCGGAAGAAAGTACAGGTCGATGTGGTCGCGGACAGGGCGGCCGGGCACCCGCCTCAGCCAACTTCTAATAGGAACAATCGAGTTTTCAGAAAATTACTTAACTCCAAGAAAACGCACCACTAAGCAAAATTCTAATGGACACAAAATAGCCTTTTTCAGTTTTCTACCTCTCGCCTCGGAGCACCTTCGATGACCGCTCTTTCTACTGTCGATCTGCGCAGCGACACCGTCACAAAACCAACTCCCGCCATGCGCCGCGCCATGGCCGAAGCCGAAGTCGGCGACGACGTCTACGGCGAAGACCCCACCGTCAATCGCCTCCAAAAACGCGCCGCCGAAATTTTCGAAAAGGAATCCGCGCTCTTCGTTCCCACCGGTTGCATGGGCAATCTCCTCGCCATCAAAGGCTGGGCGCCTCCGACGAGCGAAGTAATCTGCGAGCAGCGCGCCCACATCAATCTCTACGAACTCGCGTCCATCTCCGCGATCGCCGGATGCCTTCCGCGTCCAACGCCCGCACCCGACGGCATCCTCACCTGGGATCTCATCGAGCCGCTCATCCGCCCGAAAATCTACTACGACTCGCAGACCGCGCTTGTCGCGCTCGAAAACACGCACAACATGCAAGGCGGCACGGTCTATCCGCAGGAAGTTTCCGACAACATCTGCGACCATGCCCACGCCGCGAATCTCAAAGTACATCTCGACGGCGCGCGAATTTTCAACGCGTCGGTCGCCCTCGGCCGCAGCGTCGCCGATCTCACCCGCAAATTTGATTCCGTGATGTTTTGCCTCTCGAAAGGTCTCGGAGCTCCCGTCGGTTCGCTGCTCCTAGGTCCGCGTGATTTCATCGAGAAGGCCCACATCGGACGAAAGTTGCTGGGCGGCGGAATGCGCCAGATCGGAATTCTCGCCGCCGCGGGCCTCATCGCGCTGGAAGAAACACCGAAAATCCTGCATCGCGATCACGAGAATGCACGCTATCTCGCGAGCGGTCTAGCAAAGATCAAAGGGGTCGCAATCGACCCGACGAAAGTTGTCACGAACATCGTCATCTTCGACGTTCGCGCTACCGGCCGAACCGCCGACGACATCTGCTCCGATATCGGCAAGCACAAAATCCTCTGCGGCTCGTCCGACAAATACGCCATCCGCATGGTGACGCATTTCGATGTGGACCGCACCGGAATCGAGCGCGCTCTCGCCGCAACAGCAGAAGTCATCACAGGCCGCGCCCCGGCGGCTGCGGCGCATTAGGAGAGAAGAGTGAACCCGTCGCGAACTCAAAAAATCCTATGGGCGGGTGCGATTGTTGTTCTGATATCAGGTGGAATCATGACCATTCAAGCAGGAAGCTCAGCCGAAGCCGCGATTCAAGGCCAGGAAAAACGCGCCAATGCGACGCCCGAAGGCGCGCGCAAATTCATCGAAGCCGCCGAAACGAAACTCTTCGACTTGTGGATTCGTGCCAGCCGCGCGCAGTGGGTCCATCAGACCTTCATCACCCGCGACACGGAAATTCTCTCCGCGCAAGCCGACCAGGTGGTGAAAGCGACCAGCGCCGATCTCGCCGCGCAATCGAATCAATACGAACATCTGAAGCTAACCGAAGATGTGGCGCGAAAAATCTATCTGCTGAAACATTCCGTGGATATTCCCGCACCGCGCGATCCAGCCGAACAAGCGGAACTCTCGCAAATCGTGGCTTCGCTCGAAAGCGACTACGGGCAAGGGAAGTGGTGTCCGGACGGCGCGCAGGGAAAATGCCTCACGCTCAACGACATGGAAAACATCATGGCGTCGAGTCGCGATCCGAAAGAACTCGAGCGCACGTGGGCCGGCTGGCACTCGATTGCGCCCCCCATGCGCGAGAAATATTCGCGCATGGTTGTGCTCGCCAATAAAGGCGCGCGCGAACTCGGATTCGCGAACGTCGGCGAAATGTGGCGCGCGGGTTACGACATGCCCGCCGACGCGTTCAGCGCGGACCTCGACCGCCTTTGGCGGCAGGTGCGCCCGCTCTACATTTCGCTTTACACCTACGTCCGCTCGCAGCTCGCGAAAAAGTATGGGGCGTCAGTAGTGCGCGAAGATGCGCCCATTCCCGCCGACCTTCTCGGCAATATGTGGGCGCAGGACTGGTCGAACATTTATCCGCTCGTCGCGCCGCCCAATGCCGATCCGGGCTACGACCTCACCGAAATTTTGAAAGCCAACAATATCGGACCGGTCGACATGGTTCACTACGGCGAGCGCTTTTTCATGTCGCTCGGCTTTGCGGCGCTGCCGCCAACATTCTGGACTCGCTCGATGTTCACTAAGCCGCGCGACCGCGAAGTGGTGTGCCATGCGAGCGCCTGGGATGTTGACTACGTCGAGGACCTGCGCATCAAAATGTGCATCGAGCAAAAGGACGAGCATTTTTCCGTGATTCATCACGAACTCGGCCACAATTTTTACCAGCGTGCTTACGATAAGCAGCCGCCACTTTTCCGCGATAGCGCCAACGACGGCTTCCACGAAGCGATTGGCGACACGATCGCGCTCTCCGTCACGCCCGAATACTTGAAGCAGATCGGGTTGCTCGAAACCGTTCCGCCCGCCTCGTCCGACATGGGCTTGCTGATGCACAAAGCGCTCGAAAAAGTGGCGTTCCTGCCGTTCGGCTTGATGATCGACAAATGGCGCTGGGGTGTTTTCTCCGGAAAAATCGCGCCTTCGGATTACAACAAGGCCTGGTGGGACCTACGCCTGGAATATCAGGGAATTGCCCCGCCCGTCGCGCGCAGCGAAGCGGATTTCGACCCAGGCGCGAAATACCACATACCCGCGAACACTCCTTACGCCCGCTACTTCATGGCGGCAATTCTCCAATTCCAATTTCACCGCGCACTGTGCAAAACCGCCGGCTACACAGGCCCTCTGAATCGCTGCTCGATCTACAACAACAAAGAGGCCGGCGCGAAACTTGCGAAAATGCTCGAAATGGGGAAAAGCCGCCCGTGGCCCGACGCGCTCGAAGCCCTCACCGGCCAGAGACAAATGGATGCCTCTGCCATGCTCGAATATTTCGCTCCACTCAAAGCCTGGCTCGACGAGCAAAACAAGAACGGCGCCAAAGAAGGCTGGTAAACACAAAGCGCAAAAGCCGACATGTCGAATTGCCGGTTTTCATGGTATAAATGAAACCAACAGTCGCATATATCCTAAATTTATAGCGAGGGATCTTGGAATTCTCACTCACCGATGAACAAAGGCAGTTGCGGCGCACGGTTCGCGAGTTCGCCGATGCCGAAATCCTTCCCCATGTGATGGAGTGGGACGAAGTTTCCAAGTTCCCATCTGAAATAATTCCCAAGCTCGCCGAAATGGGATTTCTCGGCGTCATCTTCCCGGAGAAATATGGCGGCGCGGGAATGGGCTACATCGAGTACGCCATCATCATCGAGGAGCTATCACGCGTCGATGGCTCGATCGGAATCATCGTTGCCGCCCACAATTCGTTGTGCACCAATCACATCTATAAGTTCGGCACCGAAGAGCAAAAGAAGAAATACGTCACGCCGCTAGCGCAAGGTAAAAAGCTGGGCTGCTGGTCGCTTACGGAACCCGAAGCCGGCTCAGACGCAGGCGGAACGCGCACTACCGCCGTGCGCAAGGACGGCGGCTGGCTGCTCAACGGCTCGAAGACCTTCACCACCAACGGCCACTACGCGGACGTCTGCGTGGGAATGGCTGTGACCGACGCGTCGAAAAAGAGCCACGGCATTTCGGCGTTCATCATCGAGAAGGGAACTCCGGGATTCCTCCCCGGTAAAAAGGAAAACAAGCTTGGCCTGCGCGCCAGTGACACCTCCGAAGTGGTTTTCACCGATTGCAAAGTGCCCGCCGATAATCTTCTCGGCAAAGAAGGCGAGGGTTTCGTCAACAGCCTTCAAATCCTCGATGGCGGCCGAATTTCGATCGCCTCGCTCGGCCTGGGAATGGCGCAAGGCGCCTACGAATGCTCGGTGAAATACGCGAAGCAGCGCAAACAATTCGGCAAGCCCATCGCCGATTTTCAAGCCATCCAGTTCAAGCTCGCCGACATGGCTACACAAATCGAAGCCGCCAGGCTTCTCACGTATCAAGCTGCCTGGCTTGCCGATCAGGCCATCGCGGCAGGCGACGACGATTCACGCATCACGCGCGAATCCAGCATGGCCAAGCTCTACGCCGGAGAAGTAGCCGTGCGCGTGGCCAACGAAGCCGTCCAAATCCACGGCGGCTACGGCTTCATCAAAGATTACCCGGCCGAAAAATATTATCGCGACGTAAAACTCTGCACGATTGGAGAAGGAACCAGCGAAATCCAGCGCCTCGTCATCGCCCGCCAGATTCTCGGCAAGAAATAGCCCCAATCGAGTTGTTCGTCACGGCACCCCGCGGCACTTTACCGTTTCGCATACTTGCCATAAGCCGCATCTTGCGGTACAAAAGTGCGACTTGGCGAGGTGTTCACCCGATGAAAATTCTGCGTTTGGGGATTGTGCTGGCCGCAGTGATGGCGGTTTCCGCCGGGCGAGCAGAGGCGGATCGGCCGTGGGTCGAAATCCAGAGTCCGCATTTCACAATTGTCTGCAATGGCAGCGAGAAGGAAGGCCGCGAGGCGGCCGTGGATCTTGAACGCACTCGCTCGGTGCTCATGAAGTTGTTGTCAAACGTTCACCAAGATCCCAATGTGCCGATCATCGTTTTCGTCACGGCCGATGAGAACACCTTTGCGAATCTCGTGCCGGCCTACAATCAGCGGGCTCAGGGAAGCAAGCCGAGCAGCATCTTTCGAACCGGGAGGGACCGCAACTACATCGTGATGCGGGTAGTTTTTCGCGGCTCTTCCGAGTATCAACTCAAGTACGACTATGCGGGAATGATGGCGGGCATAAATTTTCGGGGTGCACCGATATGGCTTCTATCTGGTTTTGCGGAGTTCTTCGCCCAATCGGAAATCGAAGATACGAAAGCAAAAATCGGGTTGCCGATCCCTCGCCACGTTCAACGAATCGAGAAAGTGCCGCTGATTCCGCTGCCCAAGTTATTCACTATGGGAACAAATTCAGAGGAATATAAGGACCCCGAGCAAAGGTGGGTTTTCGACTCAGAGTCCTGGGGACTGTTTCACTATCTTCTATTGGGCGAAAATGGCGCGCACCGCGCTGAGCTCATGAAGTATCTGGACCTCCTGGCCCACGGCAAGAAGCGGCTGGATGCTGCGCAAGAGGCCTTCGGCGACCTGAAGAAACTTCAGGACAAACTATTGCCCTATTATGCTCTGAAGGCGTATCCGATTTTGCAGCTCGACCTGAGCAAAGAGAACTACGGCGCGCAAGTTTCAGCGCGAAATCTTTCACTGGCGGAATCGAACGCCTGGATCGCTGAATTCTACCTGCGCTTCAAACGCCAGACGGACGCCAAACCGCTAATCGACGCTGCGCTCAGCAACAACCCGAATGCGCCAAGAGCCCACGAAGCGCAAGGCATTTATGATCTGGAGCTAGCGAACTATGAAGATGCATTGAAGGAGTTTTCGGCGGCTACGGCGCTCGACTCCTCTCTGTATTTGGCCTACTACTACAAGGCGATCGTTTCCAGCTATTGGAAAGCTCCGACGGAGGTGCCCGAAAGCAGCGAACAGGATTTGCGCCACTCTCTCGAGACCGTACCCAGGTATGCTCCGGCTGCTCTCGCTCTTGCGAGACTTTTAGTTAGAAGGGACGGGAATTTCGTGGAAGCCGATCAGTTTGCCAGGCGCGCCGTCGAGGCCGAACCGGGGATTCCGCGCTATCAACTCGCTTACGCGAATATCCTTCTCCTTGCAGGCAATAAGAACCAAGCCGAACATGAGGCCGCGGGGGCGTTGGAAAATGAACTATCGCCGCTCGAAGGGGAATCGGCAAGAGCGCTTCTGCAGTTGGCGCAGGAATGCAAGCCAGGAGGTCCTTGCAAGGCGCTGGGCCGAAGCGAATCGGGCTCGTCTGGTGAAGCAGCTGCCGTGCTCCTTACCGGAGCGGCAACACCGGGTAACGCTGGCACGGATTCTCCGATTTACCGAATCGAAGGCGAAATTCGAATGATCGAGTGCACCCCTGAAGGCCGGGTCGCCACTCTTGCTTCGAGTGGAAAAGAGCTTAGATTCAACATGGCCAAGACCGGACGCGTGTCATGGCCTGAAACGTTCTGGCTAGATTCGGCTTACCTCAATGTTTGCAAACATTTCGTAGGTGAGCTTGGCTTGATGACTTACAAGGACGCCGGCCCAGGACCCGAGTTTCAGGGTGCAACGGCTCTAGAAGTGCAAGACCGATACTAGCTGAACCCTGGGCGTGTCCGGAGCGCTATCGCACCTCTTTCGGAATCGCGGGCTCTGGAAGTTGGCGGATGATTTTGCCTTCCTTGTCGAGCAGCTGAATAACCGGCGAGCCTAGAATGCAAGGAATCGCACGTCGGTCAGAATCTTCATGTCGGTTCTCCCGGTTGCATGATCGGAAAAAGTGTGCTGAATGGCAAGCTTGTGGCGGACGTTTTGGGCTTTCCACTCGGGGCCATCTGTGGTTCCATTTGTAGTTTGCTTTTCAATAAAGAAATGACTGTCTCGGTTGAAAATTGGGCGGAACAGGTGCGCGCTGGAGATGTGCGCGCGATTTCGCGCGCCGTTTCGGCAATTGAGAATCGCTCGAGCGAAGCCGAGGAGATTCTGCGCCAGGTTTTTCCCTATACCGGCAACGCGTATATGGTCGGGATCACCGGCGCGCCGGGAACAGGCAAGAGCACGCTGGTCGATCGACTGGCCGGGCATTATCGCGGCGAGAAGAAAACGGTGGGCATCATCGCGGTGGACCCGTCGAGTCCATTCACAGGCGGGGCGATTCTCGGCGATCGCGTGCGCATGCAAGGGCACGCCACCGACTCGGGAATTTTCATTCGCTCGATGGCCACGCGCGGCTATCTCGGCGGGCTTGCGCAAGCCACCGGTGACACTGCGCTGCTCCTCGATGCGGCCGGTAAGCAGATGATTTTGGTAGAGACCGTCGGCGTGGGGCAGGGCGAGATTCAAATTGTGCGGCTGGCGGATTGCACGATTGTCGTCCTGGTGCCGGGCATGGGTGATGACGTGCAGAGCTTGAAAGCCGGCTTGATGGAGATTGGTGACATTTTCGTGATTAATAAGTCTGATCGCGAAGGGGCCGATCGCTTCGAGCAGCAGCTTCGCGGCGTCCTCGGCATCGTTCCGGAGCGTGAAGGTTGGAAGCCGCCAATCGTGCGAACAATCGCCACGGAAAATAAAGGCATCGACGCCTTGGCGCAGCAGATCGAGCTTTTCCGCGCGCATTTCGATCAGGCAGAGGAGCGGCGCGCCCGCGAAGTGGCGCACTGGAAGGAATGGCTGCTGCGATTGCTGGAGAGCCGGCTGATGGAGCGAGTGGTAGGAGCGCACATGAATGAAGCGCAGTTCGACGCACTGGCGGCGGATGTGGCAGCGCGAAAAAAAGACCCTTACGCCGCGGTGAACGAAATTCTCGCCCGCGCGGGAATCGGAGCCAAGCGTTGAAACTGGGCGACCTGGAATTTCACATCATCGAAGCCGGCCGGTTTGCTCTCGACGGCGGCGCGATGTTCGGCGTGATTCCCAAGCCGATGTGGGAAAAGAAAGCTCCGGCGGATGGGCGGAATCGCATCGCGATGGCGATGAATTCGCTGTTGGTCTATGCCGGAGGCAAGCGCATCCTGATCGAAACCGGCGCGGGCGACAAACACAACGACAAATTTCGCGACATCTACGCGCTGGAAGGCCCTACGCTCATTGAAGGCCTTCGTCATTACGGGCACCATCCCGACGACATCGACATCGTCGTCAACACGCATCTGCATTTCGACCACTGCGGCGGCAACACGCGCATCGCGAATGACAAAATAGTTCCGACCTTTCGCAATGCGCGCTACGTGGTACAGCGCGGCGAATTCGAGCACGCCAAGAATCCCACCGAACGCGATCGCGCCAGCTACTTCCCCGACAATTTTGTGCCGCTCGAAGCAGCGGGAAAGCTGTCGCTGATCGGAGACGACCGCGTGATCGCGCCGGGAGTGGAGCTGATTCGCACGCCGGGGCATAACGCGGACATGATGTGCGTGAGGCTTCACGGCGGCGGCAAGGCGGCGTTTCTCTTCGACGACCTGATTCCCATGACTCCGCATCTTTCGCTGCCCTGGATCATGGGCTATGACCTCTATCCGCTGCAAACGCTCGAAAACAAGAAGAAATGGATTCCGCAGGTGGTGCAGGGCGCATGGCTCGCGCTTTTCGTGCACGATCCTCACGTGCCCGCAGCATATTTGCGCGAGCGTGAAGGCAAAATAGAAATCGAGCCGGCAAAGGTAGATTGAAACGTATGCCTAAATCAAAAAAACAGGCGAAGACGAAAGCAACGACCGAGATCGGCATTATCGGCGGCAGCGGCCTGTATGCCATGCCAGGCCTCTCCAACACGCGCGAAGTCCGCGTGAAGACTCCGTTCGGCGATCCCTCGGACGCTTTCATCACTGGAACGCTTGAGGGCCGGCGCGTGGCATTTCTCGCGCGCCACGGACGAGGCCATCTTTTTTCGCCCAGCGAAATCAACTATCGCGCGAATATTTTTGCGATGAAGCTGCTTGGCGCGGAGCGAATCATTTCTATAAGCGCCGTCGGCTCGCTTCGAGACGATTTGCCGCCGCTTGATTTTCTCATCCCCGACCAGTTCTTTGATCGCACGCGTCTGCGCATCGCTACGTTTTTCGGTGGTGGAATCGTGGCGCACGTGGGCTTTGACAAGCCCACCTGCACCCATCTTTCGGCGCACCTCGCGGATGCCTCCGAGCACGTTGGCGTGAAGACGCATCGCGGCGGGACATATGTCTGCATGGAAGGCCCGCAATTTTCGACGGTCACGGAGTCGCACACGTACCGCCAGCTCCGCTTTGACGTGATCGGCATGACCAACCTCACCGAAGCGAAACTCGCGCGCGAGGCCGAAATCTGCTACGCGACGATCGCGATGATCACGGATTACGATTGCTGGCACCCGCAGCACGATGCCGTCACGCTGAGCGAAATTATGTCGAATCTTAATCGCAACACGGAGAACGTTCAGCGCGCGCTGAGCGAGGCGGTGCGCGACCTTCCCGAAGACCGCGCGTGCAAATGCGGGTCGGCACTTGCGCACGCCATTGTTACTGACCGCAAGATGATTCCCGCTGCTGCAAAGAAGCGGCTCGCACCTCTCGTGGGCAAATACCTTTCGTAATACGGAGCATTCATGTCATTGCTGGTAGTGGGCTCAGTTGCGTTCGACGGAATCGAAACGCCATTTGGAAAAGTGGACAAGACGCTCGGCGGGGCCGCGAGCTATTTCGCGCTGGCTGCCAGCCACTTCACGCCGGTGCGCGTGGTGGGGATCGTAGGCGATGATTTCACCGCGCGCGAAAAAGCCATCCTGGGCGGACGCAACGGGCGAATCGACCTCGAAGGCGTCGAACACGCTCCGGGCAAATCGTTCTTCTGGGCGGGGCGTTACAACCAGAACATGAACGAGCGCACCACGCTCACCACCGAGCTGAACGTATTCGCGGATTTTCAGCCCAAGCTGCCGAAATCCTATCTGGATACTTCATTTATTTTCCTTGGAAATATTCAGCCCACGCTGCAGCTTTCCGTGCTGAAGCAGATGAAGCGCAAGCCGGTGCTCGTGGGCCTCGATTCGATGAACTATTGGATCGAGCGGACGGGGAGTGAACTGCGCGAAACGCTGAGGCACATTCAAGTGCTGGTGATCAACGACGACGAGACGCGCCAGCTGACCGGCGAGCACAACCTTACCCGCGCCGCCAAAGATATTTTCAAAATGGGCCCGAAAATTCTGGTGATCAAGCGCGGAGAGCATGGCGCTCTTCTCGTTCATCGCGATTTTCTTTTCGCGGTGCCTGCGTTTCCACTTGAAGAGGTCCACGATCCCACTGGTGCGGGCGATAGTTTCGCCGGCGGCTTCATGGGCTCGCTTGCCCGCGACGGCCGCGTAAACGAAAAGTCGCTGCGTCGCGCCATGGTGTATGGTTCGGTGATGGGCAGCTTCACGTGCGAGCGCTTCGGCGTCGAACGTCTCACCACTTTGAGGCTCAGCGAAATTAAGGCTCGCGCCCGGCATTTTTCCAAGCTCACTTCGTTCACGCTATAAGCAGCGCGGCAGATGCGCGATTCGCCCCATGGGCGCTGTAGAATCGCACATCGCAAGATCGCAGCGCCCCAGGGAGAGATGCGATGCTCCACGACCTGAACACCGTAATCGTCGGCAAGCTCTTGCTGGCCGCTCTGCTGGGCGGCGCCGTAGGACTTGAACGCGAACTGCGCCACAAACCCGCCGGCCTGCGCACGATGATGTTGATCAGCATCGGCGCGGCTCTCTTTACGATCATGTCATACGAAATGGCGGGCGAGGTAGGCGGCGACCACACGCGCATCGCCGCTCAAATTATTCCGGGCATCGGTTTCATCGGCGCCGGCGTAGTGCTGCGCGAGCGCGGCGCCGTGACGGGCATCACGAGCGCTGCGACGATTTTCATGATTGCGAGTGTTGGTATGACCGTCGGAGCGGGCTTCCCGGTTACCGCGATCTTCACCACGCTGCTCATTCTGGTCTCGCTGGTTTTTCTGGGGGTCGTCGAAGATCGAATCGGCCTGCACACTCGCATGTTGACTTTTACAATGACCACGCCGCCGGGCGACCCGAGCATCCTGGAGCGCGTTCACCAGATCGTGCAAGAGTCTGGGATTCAGGCGGTGCGATGGAAAACGCACAAGTCTCAGACGGGCCCTGCGATTATTGAATTCGACGCGGAAGTGGGCACGCCGAAAGAGCGCGAGCTGCTGAATCGCCTCACCGCGCTGAATGTGCACTGTGAAGCTCGTCCGGTGGCGCCTTAGATTTGCAGGGGCGAGCGCGAGCATCCTGGAGCCAACCATTCCGCGCAGACGGGAATCCGAGTTGACGGCCTGCGCGACGGATGCTATCAATTCGAGGGTTCGTTTCTGCTGGCCGGTTGCGGAGGCCTTCGGTTTTCCTCGCGTCAAGAGCCGCGGGTTCCAAGCCTGAGCGGCTTCGGGGTTTCCGAAAGATTTCAGGAGGTTTTCTTGAGGCGTTTGCGGTGGACTGCGGCTGTTCTTCTGGTCTTCTCGGCATTCCTTGTACTGAACAGTTGCTCCAGCGGTCCCGGCAATATACCCACGCCGGCCATCGGCTCTATTTCTCCCGACAGCATCACGGCCGGTAGCGCTGCGTTCACACTTTTTGTCAGCGGAACTGGATTCGAAAGCAATACGACGGGCTTTTTGGACGGTACCTCTCGTCCGAGCAAGTTCAACACGGTTACGGGCCAAATTGAAATGTCGCTCACGGCCGAAGATGTTGCTGTTCCGGATGCTTCGGTTCAGGTGACCGTTGCAAACCCGCTGCCCGGCGGAACGTCCAACGCGCTCACGTTTGTGGTCAATCCCGTCGCGAACGGTGCGCCCACCATCACAGGGTTTACGCCCCCCAGCGCCGCCGCGGGAACGATGGGACCTTTCGCAGTCAGCGTCGCGGGAACGGGTTTCGTGCAAACATCTGTGGCGAGTTGGAATGGGAGTCCTCGCGCCACCACTTTCGTCAGCTCGTCACAGTTGATGGTGAATTTCACCACGCAGGATCTCGCGACTGCCGGCTCCGGAAGCGTATCGGTCTCGAATCCTGCGCCCGGCGGCGGCGTTTCGCCTTCGAAGAATTTTCTTGTCAACTAGTCTTTATTTTCCGTACCTATTTTCCGCTCATTTTCCGCTGACCCGGACGACGAACAGATTCAAGAAGCGGTCGGCATCGATGTTCACTGCAACGTGAGCGTTCGGCTGCACGGGATCGAAGCCTTCGAAGACGAATCGGTCACCGCGCCATACACGCCGTTCAACGGCATTAATGCGATTTGCCACCGTTTCGCCCCGCGTATACGCTCCCTGTGTTTCCACATCGACGTGCCAGAATTCCGTCTCCACCAGCGTTGAATCAAGAGCGGCAGCCACGGCTGTCGGGTCATACATCCGCATTCCGCCCCAGCCTTGTTTTTCGCCGTAGCCGATAATTCGATTGATCACCTCGACGGCGAAATCGTTTTCAGGGCCGTGCGTGCGGCTGAAAGCCGCGAGTCGTTCGCGCGTGAAAACGGTCTTCGCGCCAATGCCCAGCGTGCACATCGTCACTTTCCAACCGGCTTGGAACACGATTTGTGCCGCCTCGGGATCGCCAAAAATATTCGCCTCAGCCGCTGCCGTGGAATTTCCGCCGTCGATTGACCCGCCCATAATGATCACTTCTTTAATGAGCGACGATACCGACGGATCTTTCTGCAAAGCGAGCGCAAGATTCGTAAGCGGTCCGATCGCGATCAACGTGATTTCATGCGGCATCTGATGCGCCATCTCGATGATCAGATCGGGTCCAAAGCGCGGATCCACATGGCACTTCGACGGAGGAAGCTCAATATCGCCCAGTCCGTTTTTTCCATGTACGGCGTCATTCGTAATCAGCTTTTGAAATAGCGGTTCAAGAGCCCCAGCCGCAACGGGAATATCGCAACGGACCGCGAGTGACACAAGGCGCAAGCTGTTCTCGAGCACCTGCTTTCCCGGCGCATTTCCCGGCACCACCGTGATGGCTTTCACGCTGAGTTCCGGTGAATTCAGCGCCAGGAGGATCGCCATGGCATCGTCCGTCCCCGGATCCGTATCGATGATTACGTTCCTTGCCTCAGTCGGGGCAGTCGAGTTAATGGCTCGCTGTGTCGAGTCACCAGGCGCGGAAGCGGTAGAACGGGCACAGAAAACAACGACAAGGGCGGCAAATGGGAGAAAGCTTTTCAAGGGGCCTCCTGAAGCTCGCAAACGCACAGCTTTCTTCGCGGCGGCCGATAATACCGCACGGGCGTACGTTGAGGCACTGGGCTTCTACGCGCCCGCTACTATCCAAATGCAAACGCCTCGCGCCGCGCTTCTGGACTCGCCTCTTAAAATTCCTTATTCTCGATTGCGACACATGCCCCAACCTTTGAAGCCGCCCGTGCTGCGAACCGGCGACACCATCCGCATTCTCTCGCTTTCAAGTCCGGTTGAAGAAGAGCGCGTAAAGAAGGGGCGTGAAGTATTGGCAGATCAATTTGGATTTAAGGTACGGTTAGATGAAGACGAAGTGTTCGCGAAGCATGGCTTTTTCTCTGGATCAGCCGAAGCGCGTTGCGCTGCATTGAAGTCAGCGATCGCGGAGCGGGACACGCGAGCGATTTTCTGTACGCGTGGCGGATACGGCTCGAACTATTTGCTGGATTGCCTTCACCTTGAGGGAGCGGCGCCAAAGATCCTATGCGGTTTCAGTGATATCACATCGCTACACGCATATCTCTGGCAGGAATTTCACTGGGTGACGATCTATGGCCCGATGGTCGCCGCCGGATTCGATCACGGCGCCAACGCTCCAGAAGGATACGACGAGGAGAGTTTCGCCCGGGCACTGGCAGAATCCGAAAGAGGTTGGTCCATCGCTCTCAAAGGCGAGTCAATTAGGGCCGGTTCAAGCGACGGCACACTTCTTGGCGGCTGCCTGAACCTTGTTGAGACAACGCTCGGAACTCCGTGGGAACTCGATACACGCGGCGCGATTCTGATTCTCGAAGACCGCGGCATGAAGCCCTGGCAAGTGGACAAAGCATTGATGCACTTGAAGCAAGCCGGAAAATTTCGTGGAATTGCAGGTATCGTCCTCGGAGATTTTCCCGAGAGCGATCCCGCGCAGGGGAGCGAGAGCGTGAGAGATGTCGCGCGGCGCATTCTAGCGCCACTAGGAGTTCCCCTCGTGTTCGGCGCCCCAATCGGGCACACTTCTCGACCGATGCTCACGCTTCCATTGGGCGTTCAGGCCCGTCTATCGGCCGATGGCGAAGGCAATCTCGAGATTCTGGAGCCAGCCTGCTCTTCATAATTTTGCGCGACGCCAAAATGTGGTTGGCGCTTTTGAGGTTGCCTTTCGTACCGCCGGCATCTTGCCGGCGTTTTTGACTTTGATTTTCGTACCGCTGGCCTCCGGCCGGCGTCTTTGACTTTTTCCTTGAGGTAAAGTGATTTGACGCGCACCGAAAAAAACGCCGAACACATCCACCTCCTCGGAATCGCCGGCTCCGCCATGGCACCCGTAGCCGGCATGCTGAAAGAGCGCGGCTTCCACGTGACGGGCTCAGACATCAACGTCTACCCGCCCGCCTCCACGCTGCTCGATTCGCTCGGCATCCCCTGGAACGAAGGTTTCCGGGAAGAAAATCTGAGGCCTGTCCCCGATCTGGTCGTCATTGGCAACGTGATCGCCCGCGGAAATCCGGAACTGGAAGTGATCCTCGACGAGAAAATCCCGTACTGTTCGATGCCGCAGCTTCTCGAAGACTATTTCATCCGCGGCCACACCTCGATCGTCGTCGCCGGAACCCACGGCAAGACCACAACCACCGCCATGCTCGCCTGGATTTTCCATGTCGCCGGGCGCCGGCCTGATTTTCTCGTCGGCGGGGTGATCCCGAATTTCAACGACCGCAGCTACGGACTCGGCGGCGGGGAAGAGTTCATCATCGAAGGCGACGAATACGAGACCGCGTTTTTCGATCGCGGTCCCAAGTTTCTCCACTACCATCCCGATGAATTGGTTCTCACTTCGCTCGAATACGATCACGCGGACATCTACCCGAATCTCGAATCCATCGCGCTGCAGTTTCGCCGCCTCGTGAATCTCGTCCCGCGACGTGGCCGCGTTCTGATCTGGGGCGAAAGCCCGGATTTGAAGCAGGTGAGCGCGAAAGCGTTTTGCCCGGTAGAGACATTCGGCCTGACGCCCGAATGCGATTGGTGCGCGGGCGATATTCTTTGGCACGACAACGCGACAGAATTCCGCGTTGTGTATAAGGGCAGCGAAGTGACGCGCGTTCGCATGCCAGTCGCAGGGCGGCACAACGTGCTGGATGCTCTCGCTGCAATCGCAATTGCCTATGGACGCGGCGTCGAATGCGAAGCGATCGAGCGCGCGATGGCCACTTTTCAAAGTGTTCGTCGCCGGATGGAAATTAAAGGCGAGGCTGGCGGCATCTTGGTTGTGGAAGATTTTGCACACCATCCAACCGCGATTCGCATGACGCTCGAAGCCACGCGCACTCGCTGGCCCGGTCGCAAAGTGTGGGCGGCGATCGAGCCGCGATCGAACACGATGCGACGCAAAATATTTCAGGATGTGCTGCCGGAAGCGCTTGCCGTCGCCGATGTCGTTGCAATCGGCCCGGTAAATCGCGCTCAATTGCTCACGGATGAAGATCGCTTCTCGCCGGACGCCGTGGCCGAATCGATTCGCAAGCGAGGCCGCGCCGCGCAAGCCTTTTCCTCGGCGGAAGAGATTGCCGAGTATTTTGCCGATAACGTGAAGCCGGGCGAGATGGTCATGGTCATGTCGAACGGCAGCTTCGACGGTCTCTGCAACAAACTGCTCGACAAACTCAAATCTCGTACGGGAGTTCGCGGATGACGCGTTGCGCGATTCTCAGATACCGATTTATTCTCGTCGCCAGTTTCGCACTGTTTCTTGCCGCGCGTCCCGCCGCTGCTACGATCGATTACAAGATCTCGCTCGCCCATCCCGAAAAGCACGCGTTTCAAGTCGTGATGCGGGTTCCCGTGGCCGCAGACCAGCGTGCCGACCAGCGCGACCTGATCGTCGCTCTGCCTGCGTGGAATGCGCTCTACCAGGTTCGCGATTTTGCCTATCGCGTACGCGATGTTCGAATCGGCAACCCAGCTGCCGGTGCAGCCCCGGCCGTTCCGTCCAAATTGGACAAGCAAACGTGGCGAATTCCAGCGGCTGCGGTGGTCGATGGCTCGATCCAGATCGAGTACTCGATATCCTGGGACGAAGCTGGCCCGTTCAATTCGCAGCTGAGCGCGCATCACGCGTTCGTGAATTTCGCCGAGGTTCTCATGTACGTTCCTGACCGTCGCGCGGAAAATATCGAGGTCAAGTTCACAAATGGCCCGTCTGACTGGAAATCGATTGCCGAACTTCCTGCCGGTTCCGCGCCCAATTCTTTCACCGCGGAAAGCTACGACAAGCTGGTTGATGCGCCGGTGGAAATCGGCAAATTCGAGGAATTTGAATTCGATAACGCCGGCGCGCATTTCCGGGTGGTAGTCGATTCCAGGGAATGGAATCGCGCCACGCTCGAGGATTCGCTGAAGCGGATCACGGGCTACGAAGTGAAGCTGATGGGCGGGCCTCCGTTCAAGGAATACACATTTTTCTTCCACATCGGGGCGTATCCGGATGCCGGTGGCGGCGGGATGGAGCATGCCAACTGCACTGCGATTGGCGGCAGCTCGGTCGAAATGGTTTCGGCCATCGCCGCGCACGAATTCTTTCACGCCTGGAACGTGAAGCGCATCCGTCCGCAAAGCCTCGAGCCGGTGGATTACGCAAAGGAGCAGTATTCGCGCGCGCTCTGGTTCGCCGAGGGAGTGACGAGCACCTACGGCTCGTTTGCGCTCGAGCGCAGTGGAATCTGGACGAAAGATAAATGGTACACCGACCTCGTGCAGCAGGTTTGCGAGCTCCAATCGCGTCCTGCCCGCAAATGGCAGAGCGTGGAAGAATCGAGCCTCGACACCTGGTTCGATAAATACGACGCTTACAATCTCGCTGATCGTAGCATCTCCTACTACAACAAAGGCCAGCTCGTCGGCGACATGCTTGACCTTGCGATTCGCGACGCCACTGACAATCACAAGTCGCTTGATGACGTGCTGCGAAGTCTTAACGATCTTGCGAAGCAGGGAAAGTTCTACGATGAGAGCGCTGGAATCCGCTCGGCAGTAGAAGAAGTATCCGGCACGAGCTTTGAGGATTTCTTTCGTCGTTATGTTTCGGGACTCGATGAAATTCCGTACGACCAGTTCCTCGCCCACGCCGGGCTTTCTCTCAAAAACGAATTTCGCCAGAGCGCTGATGCGGGTTTCCTCGTGGGACGCTCGCCGGAAGGGCCTACGGTTGTTGCGGTCACGCCGGGCAGCGCGGCGCAGGCAGCTGGCCTGCGCGTTGACGATATCGTGGTCGAGTTGAACGGCGCGGCTATCTCCGGGAGGATTTCGGCGTGGATGCGAGAGCGCGCGCCCGGTGAAACCATCAAAGTGAAAGTGCGCCGCGATGGGGAAGAGCGGGAGCTGTCCTTTGCGGTCGGATCGCGCGAAGAGAACCACTGCACGGTGGTCGAGGTGGCGCATCCGACTGAGAAGCAGCTTCGTATTCGCACGGGTCTTCTGCGTGGAACCACGGAGTAAGGTGCAGGACCGAGCGCTCAACTCTTCGCTCGACCGGAAGCGCCGTTCGCGTTCACAATTGCAACGCGGAAAATGATACGAACCATCGCCGTCGTTCTGTTCCTCGCATTGGCAAATCTGCTGGTTATGCCGTTCTTCATTTTGTGGACGCTTCTCACCGGCTCGGCGGATCTCATGTACGAAGTTGCGATGAAGACGGTGCGCGCCTCGTTGCGCATTGCGAAAATCAAAGTGCGCGTGGAAGGACTCGAGAATATTCCTCCGGGCGTATGCATCTTCGCGGCGAATCATATTTCCAACGTCGATCCGATCGCGTTCGTGCCCGCAATTCCGCGGCGCGTTTCTGTCCTGCTTAAGACCGAACTGTTTCGTATTCCGATTCTCTCTACGGCCATGCGCCTTGCAAAATTTGTGCCTGTCGATCGCGCCGACAAAGAGGCGGCAGTAGCCAGCGTCAGTGTTGCGTTGGGAGTGCTGAAGGAAGGACTGTCGCTTGCGGTTTATCCGGAAGGCACGCGCAGTCCCGACGGGCGGCCGAAGCCGTTCAAGAAGGGAACCTTCGCGCTGGCGATTGAAGCCGGAGTGCCGATCGTGCCCGTTTCGATTTCGGGGGCGCAGCACTTGATGCGCAAGGGTGAATGGACGATGCGGCCGGGAGAGATCGTGGTGCGGTTCGGTCCTTCGGTGGAGGCGTCGCAGTATACGATGGAGCGGCGAATGGAATTGCTTGCGCGCGTGGAAGACCTCGTTGCGGCGGGATTGCCCGAAGACCAGCAGCCGCTTTCCGTACCGGATCACGCCGATGAGAAATCCCAGCCGCGATAGTAAAATGTCCCCGCGAAGATTCGAGAGTACAAGGGGATTCGATGAAGAGATACCGATGGCTTGCGCTTTTCGTGATGTTTCCTCTGTTGGCCGCAACCGCGGACGATGATCTCGCCCGTCATTGGGCCTACGACAAAAATCAGCCTCTCGAAATGTCGCAAGCCGGCGTGCAGGAGCGCGACGGAATCAAGATTTACGACATCAGCTACAAAGCGCCAGTTGACGATCGCGCATCGCTCGTCGGACCCAACGGCGGAATCGTCACCGCATACCTCGTCGTGCCTTCTGGCAAGGGCCCGTTTCCGGCGGTGATTTACGGGCACTGGTGCATGCCGGGTTCTGAAAAGGAAAATCGCAAAGAATTCCTGGATGAAGCCATCTTACTCGCTCACTCGGGTGTGATTTCGCTTTTGCCCGACAATGTGATTGTGCATCCCGGGTTCGTCGAAGATAAGTCTCCGCTGAACGAACAGCAGGTGGTTGTCGATGTTCAACAGGACATCAATCTGCGGCGCGGCGCTGATTTGCTGCTCGCGCGCGATGATGTCGATCCCAAGCGGCTCGCTTATGTCGGGCATAGTTGCGACGCCTTTGCCGGCGCGTTTCTCAGCGGCATCGATAAGCGGTTCAAAGCTTTCGTGCTGATGGCAGGCGGCTGGCCGGATGATGTCTTCAAGAAATCGCCAATGTACGAGCAATATCGCCAGAAAATCGGGGCTGAGAAATTTGACGCGTTTCAGGCCGCGCATTCGTGGGCGGACACGGGAAAGTACGTGTCGCACGCGGCGCCTGCCACGATCTTCCTGCTGTTTGCGAGCGACGAGCAATTCGTTACACCGGAGATGGACAAGGAATATTTCGCCGTGGTGAGCGAGCCGAAGCAGATGAAGATTTACGAGGCGCCGCACGCGCTAAATGCGGAAGCGACACGCGATCGAATCGCGTTTCTGTCGGAGCAGCTTTCGTTCAAGGCGCCGGATCCGAAAGCTGTGGCGGGGATTCCGGCGCTGGTGCAACCGCCATGGCCGAAGGACGCGCAGTAGGAACTGTGCGGTGTGTCCGGCTTTGGCGGGGATCATTTGCCAGCCGCCGAGCGAAGGCTGGCCACTTCGGCGCGCAGTTCGCGCAACTCTTTCTGTAAATCGGGAAGGCGATTAAAGACGGCGATGGATTTTCGCCAGGCGAGATTGTCCATCGCGGGGTAGCCTGAATAGATCGCGCCGGCGGGAACATCACTCGGCACGCCTGATTGTGCCGTCAGCGTGGCGCCGTCGCCGATCGTGAGATGTCCTGCCGCGCCGACTTGCCCGGCAAGAATACATTTGTTGCCAACGCGAGTCGTACCCGCAAGTCCCACCTGGCCGCACAGCAAAGTGTCTTCACCGACTTTTGAGGCGTGGCCGATCTGAACCATGTTGTCGAGTTTCGTGCCGCGGCCGATTTGCGTTTCGCCGACCGTGGCGCGATCGACGGCGCTTTGCGCTTGGATTTCGACGTCGTCGCCGATGATGGCGATTCCGCTTTGGCGCATCTTGTACCAGGTGCCGTCGGATTGGCGCGCGAAGCCGAAGCCATCGCTGCCGATTACGACTCCGTTCTGGAGCAGGACGCGATGGCCGATGCGGCAGTGCTCGCGGATGGCGCAGTGCGAGTGGGCGAAGAAGTCGTCGCCGATTTTCGCGCCGCGGTAGATCGTCACAAAACTATGCAGCACGGCGTTGCGACCGATCTCGACGTCTTCGTCGACGAAACAGTAGGGGCCAATGTGCGTGCCCGCGCCGATCCTTGCTGACTTCGCGATAACGGCGGTGGGATGGACCGCGGCGGGGAATTTCGGGGCGGGATGAAAGAGTTCGATGACGCGCGCGAAATCGAGGTAGGGATTCGCGGATCGCAGGGCTGCGATGCGGACGGGGCCGGCGTCGGGGGCGATGAGAATCGCGGAAGCGCGGGTGGTTTCGAGCGCCGGGCGATACTTGATGTTCGCGAGGAACGTGAGGTCGCCGGGTCCGGCGTCTTCGATTCCTGCGACGCCTCGGATTTCGGCGTCGGCGTCGCCTTCGAACTTGCAGGCGAGTTTTTCGGCTACCTCACTGAGTTTCATGCGGACTCTCCTTCGCGCCCGCATTGTATTCTGGTTTTTGCGTGGGAATAAGGGAAAAGGCCACTGGCCTTAGGATGAGCGCGAACCAACTGGGTCCGCCGATCGTGCGGCGCGTGGGCGTTATTGGTTAGCTTTCGTTTGGGCGGTTAGTCGGATAAGATGCGCTCTATGAATCATGAAGAGGTTGCGAAGGGGCTGCGAGCCCGGCTGGAAAAATTGGAGCAAACGATTGTTCATGCCGACACTAAGGATCACTTTCTATCGTTTGCTAAGAAGAACCTTGATGAACTGGAACGCTCCTGGATTCAGCACGGGCCGAAGCATCTCGCGGATGTAATGTTGCCGCTGATAGAAGAGCAGGTGGCGCGTGTTGAGGTGGCGGTCGCGAAGTACGGACCAACCATACGAATGATCGCGGGATAGTGAGTGCGTTGGGAAGCTTCCACCTGCTCTAAATCCGTGGCTCTGCGACGTGTCTTTCTGATTCGACCCTACTAGCTGCGGTGCGCGCAGGGTAAATTGTGTCAAAGTGAGCAGATGGGGCATGCCACAAGAAAGCCGAATGTGGAGGATCGTGAAGGGACTCTACATCACATTATCGCTTGTTGCCATTACGGCTATGATGTGGAGTGCGGCTTTGTCTTTTCGGTATCAAAGCGAGCTTCCACGCCATCCTGACGCGATAGCGGGCAGCATCTATCCGTTGAATGTGCATGGAATCGTCGTTTAGCAGACGCGCGACGAACGCGACCGGCTTGATGAGTTCGAATACTTTTGGATCGCAATGGCTACAACAGCGGCCTTGATCGGAGGAATCCTCATCAAGAAATTTCCGCCACCTCCAGATCCGCCGAAATTCGGCCGCTTACCATAGTCAGGAGAGCGATGACGGATTCACCGATGGACGAGAAGCCTGATTGGAAGAATCACGGCGTGCGCATTGTTCGCAGTGGGGAACTGGACACGAATACGCCGCAGACGCGGGGGATGACGCGGGCTGAAGCTATTTCGCATGCGCGCGTGGGGGCGCAGAAGCTTTGGGCTGGGACGGTGACTGTCCATCCGCGGGCGAAGACGGGGCCGCATCATCATGGGGAACTCGAGACGGTGATTTACATTGTGAGCGGGCGGGCGCGGTTGCGGTGGGGCGAGAAGCTGGAGTTTGTGGATGAGGCTGGGCCGGGGGATTTTGTTTACGTGCCGCCGTATGTGCCGCATCAGGAGTTGAATGCGCGGGCGGATGTGCCGGTCGAGGCGGTGCTGGTTCGAAGCGGGCAGGAGCCGATTGTGGTGAATCTCGATATTCCGAGTCCGGAGGATGATCCGGAGGCGGGGGAGGCGGATCCGTTTCATTCGGCGGCGCGATCGAGCTAGCGAGCGAATGCGCCGGCGCTAAAGCCGATCGAAGCAGCGAGAGCTTTTTCGCCGGACTGAAGTCCGGTTTCCCCCTGATAAATCAGGGGGCTCCCACCTGAAGAGCGCACTTCGTAAATTGACTACGAACTGACAATGCTATTCGCTGAAGAGTTTGGGTTGGGCGGCGGAAGCGGCGGCGCCTGCGCGGGAGTCGCGTGGGGAGCGGCGGGCGATGCCGACTACGCCTAAGACCTTCATTTCTGCTAGGGCAGAGCGGGGGATGAACATGCGGAGGTTGTTGCCGTGGAGGTCGGGGGGCGTTAGCTGGACGCCTGTATCAAGCATGTCGAGGAGGTCGTTGGCTACGATGCCTTCCATCACGTCGTCGTCGCGGAAGCGGAGGCGAACCCAGAGGCCGTCGAGCTTGGGGCGGCTTAGGAAAGTTTTGCGCTCGGGCTCGAAATCGTCGGTAAATTCGCGGACGAAGTAGATGGACTTCACGTCGTCGAGGGCGAGGGAACGGTGCTCGCCGTCCAAGGTGAGCAGATCGATGGTTTCGGAGCGGCCGAGGGAGCTGGGGTTCAGGTAGCCGCGCATGGGCGTGCCGTCGAGGTGAAGGACGACCACCTTCTTGTGGGTTGACGATGCGGCGGCGCGGCTTTTGACGGCTTGAGCCACAGAACGAGCCATTCTCGGGTAGATTGTTGCTAAATTCCCGGATGTTATGTTATCCTTACGCGATTTTTTGTCAAGTTATTGGTGCTTAAAGGGTTAGCACCGGAGCCCCACCGATTGACCGTAAAAGGACACCTCCTAAAGTCGGCCTCGGTCATAGCCCTTGTCACCGTTATCAGCCGGATTTGCGGATACTTACGAGATCAACGCGTAGCATTACTCCTCGGGACTTCACCCGCCGCCGACTCGCTCGTCCTGGTGTTTGGGATTCCCAATGTGATACGACGGATATCGGGCGACGGGGCACTGGGGGCCGCGTTCATACCGGTATTTACGGGGTATCTGAAGGACAAGCCTCGAAGCGAGGCTTGGGCGCTGGCGCAGAAGGTGTTCTGGGACATGGCTGTGGTGCTGGGAGCGCTGGCGGTGCTGGGGATTATCTTCTCTCGTCAGTTGGTCCGCGTATATGCGCTTCTTTCGAGCAATCCGGCGCAATGGGAACTCGCCGTTTTCTTGAACCGGATCGTGATTCCGGCGGTGTTCTTTATGGCGCTGGCGGGAATCGCGGCGGCCATCCTGCACAGCTTCCGAATATTCGCGCTGCCGGCTGCGACGCCGATATTTTTCAACCTGGTGATGATTCTCTTCAGCATCGGGATTTTTTATCGCCCGATCATGAGAATGGCGCCAGCGCAGTTTCAAACGCCCGCGGTGGCCATTGCGCTTGCGTTTCTCCTGGGTGGAATCGTTCAGTTTGCGATGCAGATTCCGGCCGTGGCGCGGCTGGGGATGCGATTTCGTCCGAAAATTTCGTTCAGCGATCCGGGCGTGCAGAAGGTTGGGCGGCTGATGGGCCCGAGTGTATTGTGCGTGGGCATTTCTCAAATCAACTTCTTCGTGGACAAGATTTTTTACATGTCGTCGCGGCTTCCGTCCGGCAGCGTGATGTCCGGTTACGTGGCAGAGAGGATTATGCAGTTGGCTCTCGGCATTTTTGCTGTGGCGATGTCGACGGCGACTCTACCAACAATGTCGCAGCAGGCGGCCGACAAAGATTTTGTGGAGATGAAGCGGACGTTCGGATTTTCGCTGCGAATCGTGTCGTTCATTGCGATTCCGGCGGCGGTGGGATTGATTTTGCTGCGCCAGCCGATCGTGCAAGTGCTGTTTCAACACGGGAAATTCGTGGCGGAATCCACGGCGCTGACGGCGCGCGCGCTTTTCTACTATGCGCTGGGGTTGCCGGCGTTTGCGGCGATCAAGTTGATCACGCCGATGTATTACTCGATGCACGACACGATGACGCCGGCAAGAGTGGGAGCGTATTCCCTGGCGCTGAACATCGCGTTCAATTCGCTGTTCCTGCTGTTCTTTCTGAGGTATCTCTCGAACGGAAGCCCGGCGCTGGCTAGTTCGTTGGCCGCGTATTTTAATTTTGTTCTGTTGTTTGCAATTTTTCGCAAGCGGCACGGGCGGCTCGGGGCGCGGGGGCTGGCGGCGTCATTGGGTAAGATGGCGGCATGCGCGGTGGCGATGGCGGCGGTTTGTTATGGGGCGCTGAAGATGAGCCATTTTGCGGGCGTGAGCGATTTCCTGCGGCAGGCGGCACTGCTTGCAGGAATCATTGCCGTATCGAGCGGAATATATTTCGGATTAGCGTGGTTGCTGCGGTGCGAAGAATTGAATGAGTTTTTTCTGTTGCTCCGGCGGGCAGAAGGCGTGGCGCCTGTGACGGCGGTAGATGTCTAGAGAAACCAACGAAACAGGGCGGGCCGTAGGAAGCTGAAGGCCAGAACGATCGGCGAAGGATTTGAATGGCACTGGAAGCGGATGTACGGACATTTCTAAGTTATCTGCGAGTCGAGAAAGGGCTCTCGGACAATACGATCCAGTCGTATCGCCGCGACATGTTGAAGTTCGTCGGATTTCTTGAGAAACAAAATCATGATACAGCGAAGATTCAACGGCAGGATGTGGTTAATTTTCTCGCTATGCTTTATAAGCGGCGGCTGGACAGCCGTTCGGTGGCGCGGCACCTGGTGACGATTCGGCATTTTTTCCGGTTTGCATTGCTGGAAGGATTCGTGAAGGAAGATCCGGCGGCGACGATCGAGTCTCCGAAGTTCCGGCAGAGCCTGCCGTATTTTCTGAGCGTCGAGGAGGTGGAGCGTTTGCTCGCGCAGCCTGACACCTCTTCTGCGATCGGCCTGCGCGATAAAGCGATCATCGAATTGATGTACTCGACGGGAATCCGCGTTTCCGAACTGGCGGGCATTCGGGTTGGCGATTTACAGCTCGAGGCAGGATGCCTTCGCTGTATTGGCAAAGGCAATAAGGAACGCCTGGTGCCCGTGGGGAAAAAAGCGCTCGCGGTGGTTGAGTCGTACATGAAGAAATCGCGGCCCGAGCTGTTGAGGGATGGCGCTTCGCCGCACTTGTTCCTGAACCAGCGAGGACGCGCGATGGATCGCATAACGGTCTGGAAAATGATGGGCCGATACGGAAGGAAGGCAGCGTTGCGGAAGCCGTTGAAGCCGCATACGCTGCGTCACAGTTTCGCGACGCATTTGCTGGATCGCGGAGCCGATCTTCGTTCGGTGCAGATGATGCTGGGACATTCGGATATTTCAACGACGCAGATTTACACGCACGTGGTGGAAGAGAGATTGAAGCAGGTTTACAAGGCGCATCACCCGCGAGCCTGAAAACGGCCTCGCGCGGAATTCGCGGAAAGGCGTAAACGCTCATGCCCGATTACATGTATTTGCTGGAAAGCAGGCTCTCGCCCGAACAGCGCGCCGTGCTGGAGCGCGTGCAGGAATTATCGCGTTCGCAGGACGTGAACATCTATTTGAGCGGCGGCGCCGTGCGCGATCTGATTTCCGGCCAGCCGATTCGCGATCTGGACTTCACGGTGGAAGGGAACCCCGTCCGGATGGTGCGTGAATTAGAAAAAGGCGGGGCGCGGACCTTGTGGGAAAGCGAGAAATTGCGCCACTACGAAGTGATTTTCGCTGGAGACGTGGACGGTTCCATTTCCGGAGCGCGCGACGACGTGTACGAAAGACCCGGTGCCAAGCCGGAGGTGCGTTTCTCGGGAATCATGGAGGATTTGCGGCGGCGCGATTTTTCCATCAACGCGATCGCCATTTCGCTCAACACGCAGTCGCGCGGCCTACTGCTCGATCCCACGAATGGGCTCGCGGACCTTGAAAAACAGGAAGTGCGGGCGCTGACGAATCACGCGTTTACCAACCAACCGATCCGGCTGATGCGAATTTTGCGTTACTGCGCGCGGATGAATTTCCGGATGGAATCGCGCACGCAGGAGTGGTTTGACCTGGCCATCGAACGCGAGTTGCACAAGAATTTGCAGGGCGCGGACGTTGGAAATGAGGTGCGGTCGCTTGCGCGCGAAGATAATCCTGTGACTACGCTGAAGGCGTGGGAGTCCCACGACATGTTGTCCGCGATTCATCCAAGTTTGCCGCGTCGAAAGCCGGACTATGAGAGCTTGAACAAGCTGGCGCGCGTGCGCGGCAATCTGATGGAATCCGGACTCAGGCCGCGCTTGAACGTTTCGGTAGTGTATTACACGCTGGGCCGGCTGAAGGATCGCGAGGCCGGGGCGGCTATGCGCAACTTGGAGCTACGAGCGTCTGAAATCAAAGAAGTGGATGAGCTTGTGGGGCATGCGCAGAAGATCGTGCAGGATCTGAAGGGACGGAAGACAAACGCGCCGAAGGATGCGTATTTTTATTTGGCGTCTGTGCCGCCAGAGATGATTGCTTTCATCGAAGTAGAGATGCCGAATCCGAAGGCGTCGTCGAAAATCCGGAACTACCTGCAGAAATGGCGTCCGCTGCGGCTTGGGCTTCCGGTGGGCGAACTGGATGCTTTGGGAATACCGCGCGGACCGAAGTTCGACAAAATTATCGAGGAGCTTTTCGAATTGCAGCTGCGCGGTAGAGGGCGCGATCCGGAGAGTCGCGTAAAGATTCTGCGGAACCTGGCGGGAATCAAAGAAGAACCGAAGAAAAAGCCGGAGAAGGAAAAGAAGCGGAAGGGGAAGGATGCTGGTGCGCCGGAAGGGAAGCACGAAAAATTGAAAGGCGAAGCTGCGGCAGCGACTCCAGTGGCAGCGGCAGCGGCTGCGAAATCTGCTCCGCCTGGCGAGAAGCCGGCGGCTGGCGCGGCGGGTACATCTGCGGCAAAAGCGAAAGGCAAGCCGGCAAAAAAGACTGGGGCTGGGCGTGCGTCCTCTAAACATGCGCGTACGGGTACCAAGTCAAAGGGGCGGACGGCAAAATCAGGCCGGCGCTAGAGTCGCGCGGAATTTTCGAAAGCTAGCAAGACGCCAGCGTAACGAGTGAAAGCTCGCCGAGTTTTTGTCCGGCGATTCGTGATGGCCGATTCCGCGAAGCTGGTTTAGAATGGATTTTGAATGGCTCCCCCGAATTTCGTTCACCTACATCTGCACACGGACTACTCTCTGCTGGACGGCGCTTGCGAAATTGGCGAGTTAACGGCCGAAGCGGCGCGCCGGGGCATGCCTGCGGTGGCGGTTACCGACCACGGAAACCTCTTTGCGGCGGCGAACTTCTTTCACAAAGCCGGGACGCACGGCGTAAAACCCATCATCGGCTGCGAAGTGTATGTGGCGCCAGACAACCACAAGAATCGCGGCAGCGACGCGGAGCGATCGAACCATCTCATCCTGCTTGCAGAGAATGAAGAGGGCTATCGCAATCTGATTCAGCTGGTTTCCACAGGCTTTCTCGATGGTTTTTATTACAAGCCACGCGTGGACCACGATCTGCTGCAGCAGCACAGCAAAGGATTGATTGCGCTTTCCGCCTGCCTTCGCGGGGAAGTAGCCGATGCCTTGGTCTCTGAGAAATACGATCTCGCGAAAACCAATGCGTACCGACTGCGCGACATTTTCGGCAAAGGGAATTTCTTCCTCGAAGTGCAGGACCAGGGGATGGAAATCGAGACGCGCATCAATCGCGATCTCGTCCAACTCTCGCGCGAAACCGGGATTCCGCTGGTCGCGACGAACGATTGCCACTACCTGACCCGCTCCGACGCTCATGCGCAAGAAGTGCTGATGTGCATCCAGACCGGCAAGACGATGAGCGACAGCCAGCGGATGAAGTTCCCCACGGACCAGTTTTATTTCAAAACCGCCGAGGAAATGGCGGAGGTGTTTCGGGAGTTGCCGGACGCCGTCTCTCGCACCGTGACGATTGCGGATCGGTGCAACGTAAAAATCCAGAGGGTGACGAATCCGTTCCCGGAATTCAAAGTGCCGGAAGGATTCACGGCCGATTCGTACTTCGAGAAAGTAGTTCGTGAAGGGTTTCTCACCCGTGCGCCAACGCTGGAACGGCAGGTGAGCGAGAATCGATTGCGGCATCCGCTGTCGGTTTACGAGAGCCGGCTGACATCCGAAATCGAAATGATCAAGAAGATGCGCTTTGCGGGCTACTTCCTGATCGTGTGGGATTTTATTCACTACGCGCGGGCGCAGGGTGTTCCGGTGGGGCCCGGACGCGGATCTGCGGCGGGAAGTCTCGTCAGCTACGCGCTGCACATTACTGACGTCGATCCGCTTCAGTACGATTTGCTTTTCGAGCGATTCCTCAATCCTGAGCGCGTCTCGCTGCCCGATATCGACATCGATTTCTGCATGCGGCGGCGCGGCGAAGTGATCGACTACGTCCGCCAAAAATATGGGGACAAAAGCGTCGCACAGATCATTACTTTCGGAACGATGGCGGCGAAGGCGGTGCTGAAAGACGCGGGGCGCGCGCTTGATATGCCGTACGGCGAAGTGGACCGGCTGGCGAAGATGGTTCCCACGACGCTGAACATTTCACTCGAAGATGCATTAAAGCAATCGCCGCAGCTTGATGCGATGCGCGAGAAGGACGAGCGCGTGAAGGAACTAGTGGAAGTGGCGCTGCGCCTCGAAGGCCTGGCGCGTCACGCCTCGACGCACGCCGCCGGAGTGGTGATTTCTCCCCGCCCGCTCACCGAGATCGTTCCGCTGTACAAGTCAAACAAAGACGAAATCTCCACGCAGTACGACATGAACGCGCTCGAGCGCATCGGCCTGTTGAAGATGGATTTCCTCGGGCTGACGACGCTGACAGTGCTGAGCGATGCGGTGAAGCTGATCAAGCAAAATCGCGGCACCGATATTGACCTCGACACGCTGCCGCTCGACGATGAGCCTTCCTACAAGATTTTCGCGCGCGGAGATACCACCGGCATTTTCCAGTTTGAGTCTCACGGGATGCGCGACATTCTGCGCCGCTATCAGCCCACTCGCCTAGAGGATTTGACGGCTCTCAACGCCCTCTATCGCCCAGGCCCGATTCAGGGCGGCATGATTGACGATTTCATCGCGCGGAAGCATGGTAAGAAAAAAGTCACCTATGATTTGCCGGAGCTGCAGGAAATACTTGCCGAGACTTGGGGCGTGATTCTCTACCAGGAGCAGGTGATGCAGATTGCCAACCGGCTCGCGGGCTTTTCACTGGGCGATGCCGATCTGCTGCGGCGCGCGATGGGCAAGAAGAAACACGAGGAGATGGCCGCGCAGCGTGAGAAATTCGTTACCGGCTGTCTGGCGCGGAAAGTGCCGCAGAAAAAGGCGGAGAAATTATTCGATCTGATGGCGGAGTTTGCCGGCTACGGCTTCAATAAATCGCACTCCTGCGCTTACGCGCTGCTCGCTTACCAGACCGCTTATCTCAAGACGCACTACGCGGTCGAGTTTATGGCCGCGATGCTCACTTCGGAAACCGGCAACACCGAAAAAGTGGTGAAATATATTAATGAGGCCCGCAGCATGAGCATTACGGTGCTGCCGCCTGATGTGAATTCGAGCGCGATGAATTTCACCCCGATCGGCGACGAGATTCGCTTCGGACTGTGCGCCATCAAGAACGTGGGCGAGAATACTGTTACTGGAATCCTGCAAGCGCGCGAGACGCTCGGCCATTTCACCAGCATGTTTCAATTCTGCGAATCGATCGACACGCGGCTGCTGAATAAGCGAGTGCTGGAAAGCCTGGTTCGATCCGGGGCGATGGACGGGCTTGGAGGTCATCGCGCCCAGATGACCTCCGTGATTGACCGTGTGATAGAACGGTCGCAGAAGTTGCAGCGGGCACGCGAGGCAGGGCAGCACGGATTATTCGGCGGAGGTGCATCGAGCGCCACGCCGATGCCGGCCGAGGAACTCCCCGAAGTTCCCGAATGGCCTGAGCACGAACTGCTCGCTGCAGAATATGCCACGCTCGGCTTTTACATTTCCGGCCATCCGCTCGATAAATATGCGGGAAGATTGAAGGACCTTTCCGCGATCGAGATTGCGACGATCGAAGGAAAACGCAATAACGAGGACATCGTCGTTGCGGGAATCATAGTTTCGTCGCGGCCGATGCGCTCGAGGCGCGGAGCGCGCTGGATGATCGCCACGCTGCAGGACCGCACCGGCGTGGTCGAGGCGCTCGTGTTTCCCGAGGCGTTCCAGAAACTGGAACCGATTCTGAAGGCGGCCACGCCGCTGCTCGTGAAGGGCCGCGTTGCCGTCGAAGACGTTGGCACTCGTTTGATGGTTTCCGATGCGCGCGTGCTAGATCAGGTGATCGATCGTGCGCCCAGCCTTTTGCGCGTGCGGGTGGATTTGAAAGCCCTGGACTCGGGTGTGCTCGATAGGCTCGGCGAGCTGTTCACAAGAAGTCCGGGACGTTGCCGAGTTTCCTTTGAACTGATTCAAGACGATGGCAGCGAAGCGACGCTCGAATCGTCCAGTGCGGTGAGAGCCGATCGCGAGCTTGTCGAGCGCGTGCGCGAAATTTGCGGCTCTGATTCGGTGGCACTCGTTCAATGACTGATTCTGTGCGGAAGAGAGACAAACTTCGGGAGCGGCTCCGCCAGCGCCGCGAGCTCAAGAAGGCCTTGAAAGCAGCGAAGCTGGCCGAGCACGCGGCAAAGCCTAATGACGAAGTCAACGTGGTGATGGCCGACTCGGTAGGCGACAGTCCGCGAGAAAAAGAGCGCCAGCGGCAGCATGCCATCAACGCGCTGGAGCGCGACGTGGAAGAATTGGGCCGCCTCTCGCCCACCAAAGAGGGCGCTGCCGAAATCGAGCGCCTGCGCCACGAAGTGGAAGAGTTGAGGCGCGAATTTTTCGCCAACATCAGCGCCTGGCAGCGTCTCCAACTCGCGCGGCACCCGCAACGTCCCTATACTGACGATTTCATCCGCCTACTTTTTGAAAATTTCAGCGAGATTCACGGCGACCGGCACTTCTCGGACGACCCCGCCATCGTTACCGGCATGGCGTGGTTTCAAAGCAAGCCGGTGATGATCGTCGGGAGCCAGAAAGGACGCGACACGAAACAGCGCCTCGCGCGAAATTTCGGCCAAGCCAAACCTGAAGGCTATCGCAAAGCATTGCGCGCCACGCAGCTGGCCGCGAAATTTCGCCGGCCTGTGATCGTCTTCGTCGATACGCAGGGCGCTTATCCAGGTGTTGATGCCGAAGAGCGCGGCCAGGCCGAAGCCATCGCCTATAACTTGCGCGAACTGGCGCGGCTTCCGGTTCCGATCGTCGTGATCATCACCGGCGAGGGCGGCTCGGGAGGCGCTCTGGCCATCGCCGTCGGAGACCGTGTCTTTATGCTAGAAAATTCGGTTTACTCCGTGATTTCGCCCGAAGGTTGCGCCTCGATTATGTGGCGGGATGCTTCAAAGGCCGAAGTTGCGGCTGAAGCACTGAAGATCACTGCGCGCGATCTCCTCGAGATGAAGCTGATCGACGAAATCATTCCAGAGCCCGAAGGCGGCGCCCATATGGATCCTGAACTCACTGCGAAGCTGGTCGAACCGTTCGTCGAACGCTCGCTACGGGAGCTCTCGCAGCTTTCTCCCGAGCAGCTCATTTCGCAGCGCTACGAAAAATTCCGGAAGATGGGCCAGTTTTTTGCCTGACATTTTTACTCCGCGATCCGAGCAAGGCACTCGAGAGGTGCGCTCAACATGGCGAATAACACGTTAACTGTGAGATCGGGCGGCCGCGCCGGCACGCTGGGCATTCTTTGGGCTATCTACGGAATTTCCCGGCTCATAATCGCTTTGGTCTTAACCTTTTTCAGTGGGACGGCGACGCTCATGTTTGGCGCGCTGCTTTCTCGTGTGCCCAATCCGTTTGCTTTAATGGCTGATTTCCACCTTCTGTATGTCTGCATCATCGTCTGGAATATATTGTCGGGCATCATCGCGCTTGTGGCCGCGGCGGATTTATTGTCGGGCAGACGATCGGCGCGAGCGATTGCAATATTGGCCGCTTTCATCGCCCTTCCCGTCCCGTTCTTCGGGATCATGCTGGGCATATACACGCTGCTCGTTTCGTTCCCATCAGAACGTTCCTGAGCCTGCGTCGTTTTGGGCGCAGGGAAAAACAGCTAGGAGCCGTGGGCAACGCGGGCGGGTCTTAGACCCGCCCCTACAAACCCATGTCGTCGGGCACCCGCGTCGGCGCATGCGACGATTCAGCTCTGTTCGCTTTTCATCCGCCATTGGAGCATTGAACACGCCTCGCCTAGTTCTCATTGCTCCGCGCCTCGCGCTGCTTTAGTTTCGAGTCACGGGGTAACGACCATGTCGGAAAGCGGAGCGTCATTGATGTCGGATATCTTTCGGCCGTACGAAAAGCTTGTAGAGATTTCGATCATGGGCAAGACGTTTCTCGTTCCGGAGCGCAATTCGCTGCTTCGCGCATTCCAATTCATCAGCCCGGAAACAATCCCTTACGGCCGCTTCTGCTGGAATCAGGATTGCCAGTATTGCAAGGTGAACTGCCAGCTCTCCGACGAAGACCGGAGCCGCCCCATCCTGAGCTGCAAATTCCTCGTCTCCGAAGGCATGGCCATCTCCGATCTCGCGCCCGAATTGATCGGATGCCTGCGCACCAAGCTCGGCGCGGCAGCGGCCGCCAGCACGACGCCCGCCGAAGAAGACACGAGTTCGACCGTCTAGCAAAGGCTCCCTAAGCCACACCTCTACCGTTTCCGTTTTCTACTGCAGCGTGCGTCGGGAATCTCAACAACTCTTGACCCAAGTCTTGTTACGAGGAAATTGACGGCCTACGTTCCTGCCGGAGGTGTACCCGTCCAAACATGTTGCACGATTTGCCAGCCGCCGCCGGCCTCGCGCTTGTAGATGATTATGTAGCTGCCCTTGGAAGAAATCTTTGCCCCTGTGGCGATGTTGGTTAAAGACTCCACAAATTCGCCGCTGTCATAGGCCAGGTCGCCCGAAGTTTCGAGTTTCAGGCTGCGAAGGGTAAGGTTGCTATCGAAGGCGGCCATTATATTCTGGAAGAGATTGCGAAGCGCTGAGGCACCCGTGATTCGCTCGCCGGAGGGCTGAAGGAAGGCCGCGTCCGGTGCATAGAACTTCAAGATCGGTTCGAGTTTTTTGTCGTGGAGAGCTTGCACCCAGGCTTTGCGAATTTCGGTCAGCGCCGCAAGTGTCTTGTCTTGAGGAACAGTTTGAGCGTTAGAGAAAGAAATCGGCGCGAGGATAGCGGCAAGAACAAACAACGGGATGCAGCGCAAGCAGGGAATCAAAGGCGATTTGCCCGATGCAGTAGATGGAAAAGTCATGTTGTCTCCCACTTGCCGGAACTTCTCTTAGACTTGAAAAGGCGCGGCCGATAGTACACCCATCCTGTGGTTCAACGTTTCCTCGACAGTATGGACGACCGAGAAACTGCGATTGCACCAAGGGTCCGAATGCACTACATTGACGCGCTGGTGTTGGCTGATTTTTTACGGGGGAGTGAAATGAGACTCGGACTTGGATATTTTGCATTGGGTACGGTATTGACGTTCGGCCTTTTGGGTTGTGGCGGCGCCGGATCTGAACCGTCGGAGAAGGAGATGAGGGAGGCCATGTTAAACGCTATGAATCATCCACCCGGTGAAACCATCTCCGATCCAGTGGAAATCAAATTCTTCAAGAAGGAAGCCTGCGACGCACCAACTCCACAAGGCTTCAGGTGCACCTTTGACGTGAAGGTGGCCTCCAGAAACATCGGCGCTTCGATGTACAACAACATACCGTTCGGCGAATTTTACAAGGATAAAGAAACGGGCAAATGGATGATGCGGCCGCCTTTTTAGGGCCACTGCTCTCGATCCATCGGGCGGCGCCAAAGCGGTCTACACGGGTGCGAGTTCTTTCACATGTCCCAGAAGCGCCCAGGCATCGGTCTTCGGCACGATTCGATCGACGATCATGTGGAAGCCCGACAGGCCTTTACTCGCATGCGCGTGCTGAGTAAAGAGAATGATCGGCACGTCGGGCATAATCTTCTTTAGTTCTCGAGCTGTCTCCAAGCCGTTCAATAGGGGCATTGCCAGATCGAGGATTATCAGATCGGGGCGATGTTGCAGTGCTAACTCAATCGCTTCTTGTCCGTTCTCGGCTTCCGCGCAGATATCGTAATCCTCTTCAATTTCGAACAGACGGCAGAGCATCTTGCGTATCATCGGATTGTCGTCTGCCACTAAAATGCGTTTGGCCATTCGGCCCTCTGGGCCAAGGTGAGGACCGACCTTAGCCTGTTGATCCAATTGTTACCATGGCGTCAGGCGCGGGCACATACCACGGTTCACTTAAGGGCGTTAACGGTAACCGCAGAGAAGGCCACGACTTCCGGTGATTTTCAAAAAAAAAGGGCAACGATTGAGAGTCGTTGCCCTTTTCACCTTTAGCCGCCTGAAGAAGGCGGAATAGAAGTATCGTTAGAAGCCGAACGGACGTACCGTAGCGAAGAACGAGCCCCAGTTTGCGAGCGACGTTCGGCACGGCAGCGCGTTCACCGCACACTTGTTGGGAATATATTCGGAGGCAAACCAGATTCGGTCACCATCCGCCACGGCGGCAGAATAGTCGCCCCAGCGGCCAACTCCATCCCCACCTTCCGCTACGTAGCCAGTGAATCCGTCATCGGAGTCCTGGCCCGCTCCCGCGATATGAACGATGGGCAAGGCAAAACCTGCGATGACGTCCGTGTACGCTGCGCTTGGGAAATACCCGTTGCCCGCGAGCGTATAGGCAATTACGCCGTTCCCGCTGTCGTTGATGCCGAGCGACGGAAACAGCACATCGTTGCCTTTAACAGCGACGTAGCCCTGCCGGACGATGCGCCCCGTCAGCGTGGATCCCTTGAACGAGGGCTGCACGCCAAACCAGGCGATACCCTGTTGTTCAGCGCCACCGACCTTCAGCAGAGAATTCACGCCACCGAATAGGATGCCCTGGCTGAAAACGACCTGGTTCATCCGGTCATCGTTGGTGTTCAAGAACTCCAGGCCTTCGCCAAACGACGCGCCCAGGGGAATATCACCAAGCTTCTGCGATGCTGGATTGGGCTGCCCGTAAGTTTCTGAACTGAGAACATCAAACGCTAGGGTGAGGTTCGGAGAACCCCAGTTGAGCGATTTGGTATTCGTGAGAGCCCAAACCGCGATTCGATTGTCGAAGGTGTCCACGAATTGGAGAGCGCTCAGGAAATACTCAACTCCGCCATGCGCGGAGCCGCCCTGATCGTGATCCCAATCGTCTTGTCCCGGTGCTGTGGCCGGCTGGATGGAATAAGACTCGCCGCCAAACGGTACCAGTTGCTGAGACGCATCGATGGCAAGCACAGTCGGCGCAGGACCACCATTGGCCGCTGCTACCAGCTTCGCTTTGGAAACTGCATAGACTTGTGCTCCGTTGAAGAACTCACCGAATTCGTTCGTCGTTTGATACACGCCATATTTGTCCGTGCCAAACAGCGGCTGGTCCCCGAAGCATGGGCAACCGGCATGGCTTGGGGTTCCGTCCAAGCCGTCGTCCGTCACATCGTACTTAAAGACACTGAAAGGCTGTGTCGGATCGGCGGTTTGGCTCACTGCGATTAGATTGAAGTTGCGGCCCGAAGCGCCGGTGTTGGTTCCGTCATCTTCCATGAGCTCGGTGACGAACCAACGCTGAGTCTGAGCGTCATAGAAGCACCTTGGATCGCTGAGGAACGGCCCGGTGACGCCGGTCGTCCTGTTGATCTGTGTAGCCAGCCCAAAAAAGGAGTTCATATCTTCTACACCGACAAGGACGGTTCCTCGCGTGTTGTAGACCTGTATAACATCGTTAACAGTCTCAACCACAAAGCCGTTCCCCGCGCAAAGACCCCTGATCGGGTGGCTCGAGGCTGAATTGATTTCCGTTGTTGGCCTCCCGCTGATCTATATGGCTCAATCCGTTGAATCCGGCAAATCCAGGCGACTGAAAACCGACGACGAAGCTGGCCGGGACATTGGGTTCCGGCGGCGGAAATGTGCTGCTTGAGGTATTCGGTCGAGGCGCCGCAGATGCTCGGCTAGCCGCAAGCTTGCTCGGAATAGGAAGATTCGTGCGATGCCTTGGCATCTTGGAAGAGGACGGAGTGGCAAACGGCCGAACGACAACATCAGGCCCCAAGCCGGGCTTGATCCCAGGACCGTCGCCTTCGTCATCCCGATCATCAGTTTCGGGGTTAGCCACTGCGCCGCTCCCGCGCGGGGTTGAATGGATGGTGGATGCGCCAATGAGAGTCATCTGCTGAGTAGTTTGCGGAGCAGTCGCGGATGCGCCCGTCGCCTGCCCCTGTGTAAACGCGAAAGCGAGTGCAACTCCCATCACGACGAGCGACGCAAAGCCGACTTGAACGAAAGTGGCTTTGGTGCGCCGTCCTAATTTCTTGGTTACGACGCCCATATGTTGCCTCCTCGAAGGTTTGTACACAGCGGTGTTGTCGAATACATTGATTACAAAGGTGCGGACACAATCGTGCGCGTCTCGTTTCACCACTAACCGGAGAACAGGGCCGGAAGTTTTCGAAGCCGAGACGAGGTGGGCGGATTTTGGAACCGCTCTAAGTAATAGTCAATGGAAATATATAGAACTCTGTGAATTTTGGGGCAGAGGCGGGGTACTAGCCGCATCAGGACATGGGTCATTCCAAACTCTGTGCGTAGCGCAGGAGTTTGCCTTTCTAGCTGCGAATCGATCCGTCGTGTCTCAGCTTCTCCCAGCGCTTTCGTTTCTGATTGTCCGTTTATTGCGTCTTTGTAATCACTCCGCACGCGATTCGCGGCGGCGCGCTGGCAGAGACTTCCCCCGCCACCGCGTGTATTACGAGGGACGTTCCGCCGTTGCTGAAAACGGAATTACTCTCGGAACCCAGGGTTACGTACGGCGCAGTCGTGCTGGTGTGTGCGGTGCCGTCCGCACCCACCGTCAATACGAAATTCGGGATATCTCCGGCCATCATACCTGTATGGCTGTGCTCTCCGTCGGTGGGATTGAAGTGGGGGCCGGCTGACTTGAAGTCAGGCGTATCACATTTTGCAAACTGATGAATGTGCATCAGGTGCGGGCCTGGCGGCAGGTTCTTCACGTTCAACACGATCTTCACCCCGTGCGGCGATTCAGATAGAACGGCGGATCCGACGCTGTGCCCTTCGGAGTTGATGATCTCTACGGTAGCAGGCTTCGTTCCGGTGTGCTTTGGTCCCTCTTGCGCGAAAAGCGCTGCACTCGAAAAAAGAATTAAAAATAGCGCACTCAGGATCGCTCTCTTCATTTCTCCCTCTCTGCGATTCGGGTATCCAGTCCGCACTGGGTTCTGTTTCATGTTACTTAGAAAATGTCGTCTATGCGACGTAATGTGCCGTTTCGTGCGATCGCTGGGGTATGTGACGCCAATTTGTAACGGACGGACCCGCGAACGAAATTCTGGAGATAACGAATTTGCCATAAAGGCGGTCGGAGTATAATCGCGCGCGCGAATGGCTCTTACCTCCGGCACGAAACTCGGCCCCTATGAAATTCAATCACCGCTTGGCGTTGGTGGCATGGGTGAGGTGTATCGTGCGCGAGACACGCGGCTCGACCGCACCGTGGCGATCAAGGTCCTCACGGAAGGGTTAGAGAGCACGCCGGAAGTACGCCAGCGATTCGATCGCGAAGCCCGCGCTGTTTCCAGCCTCAATCATCCGCATATCTGCGCGCTCTACGACGTAGGCCACCAGGACGGAATTGACTATCTGGTGATGGAATATCTCGAAGGGCAGACGCTGGCGGCGCGAATTGAAAAGGGCCCGCTCCCCACTCCCGAACTCCTGCGCACCGCCTCCCAGATCGCCGACGCTCTCGACAAAGCCCACCGCCGGGGCATCGTCCACCGCGACTTGAAACCAGGCAACGTGATGCTCACAAAATCTGGCGCCAAGCTCCTAGACTTCGGCCTGGCTAAGGGCGGAGAAGTTCTGCAGGGCGACATCGGCTCTTCTCCCACGATGAGCCATCCGCTCACCGTGAAGGGAACAATCGTTGGCACGATGCAATATATGTCTCCCGAGCAACTCGAAGGCAAAGAAGCCGATGCACGCAGCGATATTTTTTCTTTTGGCGCGATGCTCTATGAAATGGCCACCGGAAAGAAAGCGTTTGAAGCCAAAAGCCATGCCAGCCTGATCGCCGCCATCCTGAAAGACGATCCCCGGCCGATGCGCGAATTGCAGCCCCTGGCACCGCCGCAGCTCGAAAGCATCGTCAAATCGTGTCTCGCGAAAGATCCCGACGAACGCCCGCAAAGCGCCCACGATCTGAAGCTGCAGCTTGACTGGATCCGCGACTCAAGCGGAATCACGCAGGTTCCACAGCAGCCCGCAGTTGGGAAATCCTCCTCCCGGAACAAAACTGCGCGCATCGCGTTGCTATCAGCTCTGTGCGCAGCTCTCGCAGTCGGCACGCTCGCGTTCTTTTTCAAGCCGAAGCCCGCGCCACCGGAACGCCTTGAATTTTTCATCCCCATCCAGCAGGAGATGACCCATCTGGCGCTTTCACCCGACGGCCACATGCTGGCATTCGTGTCACCAGACGAAGCTTCCGGCGCCAACATGGTGAGCGTGCAACGCATCGGTTCGTCTGTGGTAACCCTGCTGTCTGGCACCGAAGGCGCGAGTTACCCATTCTGGTCGCCCGACGACGCGTTCGTGGCATTCTTCGCCGACGGCAAATTAAAAAAGGTCGCGCTTTCCGGCGGAGCTCCCCAACCGCTCGCCACCGCCACCAGCGGACGCGGCGGAAGCTGGAGTCGCACTGGCGTCATTGTTTTCTCGCCCCAGGCGGCCGGCTGGTTATGGAGGGTAAATTCTGACGGAAGCGGTCTTGCCCCTGTCACCAACAAATCATTCGACCCCTCGCGAAATGTTTCGCACCGCTGGCCCGTCTTTCTCCCGGATGGCCAGAATTTTTTGTTCACGATGCTCACTTTCTCAAGCGGTGATGATACGAGAGGCATTTACCTCGATTCGCTTAAAGCCGACCCAAAGCAGCTTGTCCTGTCGCGTTCGAATGTGGGCTACGCAAACGGCTACCTGTTCTACCTGGATGACAAGACTTCGTTGCGCGCTACTCAGTTCGATCCTGCCAAGCGAGCGGTGGGAAGCGATTCGCAAGTCATCGCCGACCAGGTCGGCTACCAGCCATCGATTTCCTGGGGAACCTTCTCCGTGTCGGAGAACGGAACCATCGTCTACAACGCCACGCTCGGAGCCACGCTCTCGGTACTCAGCTGGTATGACCGCGCCGGCAAAGAACTCGGCCACGTCGGCGATATCGGTGTTGTTTCAAACCCGACACTGTCGCCTGACGGAAGCCGCGTCGCCATCGACATCGCGGACGCAAAAGCGAACGACGTCAATCTCTGGCTAGGTGATCTCAAGCATGGAACTAATTCCCGGTTTACATTCGACACAACGGAAGATGTGGGAGGCGTTTGGTCGCGCGACGGAAGCATGATCGCTTATCGCTCTTTACAAGCGAAAGACACAAATCTTTTCTTGAAACAATCGCAGGGACTGCAGCCTCCCCGATTGATTTTCTCTGCCAGCGCAAACGCTCACCCCACGGATGATCTCATTCCCAACTCCTGGTCACCCGACGATAAGCTGCTCCTCGCCACGTTGCAGGCCGCCTCGGGAGGTTCTCAACTGGTGCTGATTCAACCATCCAGCAGCAAAATGACGCCCTTTCTGAGCAGCACGTCCAACGACTCCAACGGCCAAATTTCTCCCGACGGTAAATGGGTGGCCTACGCATCGAACGAATCGGGCGACTGGGAGGTTTACGTCACCACGTTTCCTGCCGCCACAGGAAAATGGCAGGTGTCCCGCGGCGGCGGCACCGAACCTCGCTGGCGCGGAGATGGAAAGGAAATTTTCTACATCGGGCCCAAGAGCATGCTAACGACGGTCGCTGTCGATACGCGCGATTCATTCTCTTCCGGAAACCCTACGCCGCTATTCCGCACTCAGATTCGCGCTCAGGTGTCGTCCACCGATCAGTTTTCCTATGACGTGACGAAGGACGGCCAGCGCTTCCTCGTGAATAAGTACGCTAAGCCGGCGCAGGTCGCTCCCTTGCACATCATCCTCAACGCCACCACAGGCCTGGCAAAATAGTCGCCGGCCGTCTAAATTTTTGAAGTCTTTTAGCTGTGACGAGATTGGCGCAGAGCCTTATTCTGGTTCATATTCGGCCAGGAGGAATGAATGCCCCCTAAGCTTGATGGCATCCTCGAATCTTCGTTGTACGTTGACGATCTCCAGCGCTCGGTCCGCTTCTATCAGGAAATTTTTGGATTTCCAGTGATCAGCGACTTTGGTGAGCGCGGTTGCGCGATGCACGCTGGCCCGCGCCAGGTACTGCTGCTGTTTAAAAAGGAAGCTTCGCGCGCGATTTTATCTCCGCACTTTGGGGGCGGCGAACTCCATATCGCGTTTGCCATTCCAGCCGCCGAACTGGCCGCCTGGGAATCATGGCTCGCGAAGCAGGGAATTGCGGTGGAAGAGAAACGCTCTTGGCAACCGGGCAGCTGGAGCCTCTATTTTCGCGATCCCGATCGCCACTTGGTCGAACTCGCAACGCCAGGCGTCTGGTCAGTATATTGAGTGGAACTTGCGAGATGAGCTTCGCGCTAATCCTGGCGCAGCGCGCTGATAGGGTCGATGCGGCTCGCGCGCCTCGCAGGAATAAAACTGGCGAGAAGCGCGGCAGCTACAAGAACGGGAATCATCACGGCGAAACTCACAGGCTCGATTTGGTGCATACCTTCGACTGAGTGTTCAAGCGAGCGCCCCGCCACCAGAGCCGCAATCGTGCCGAAGCCAACACCGGCCAAAATCATCGCAATGCTTTGCCGCATCACGAGCCACATCACATTTCCGGCGGTGGCTCCGAGCGCCATCCGCACGCCGATCTCGGGGACGCGCTGCGTCATCAGATACGCCAGCACGCCATAGATCCCGATGCACGCAAGCAGCAACGCGAGACCTGCGAACACAAAAAAGATCGCCAGCAGGAAGCGTTGCGTTGAAAGCGAATCGTTCACGAGTTGTTCCATTGTGCGCACGTCGTAGAGAACCTGGTCGTTCGCCACCCCGCGTAGGTTTCGCTGCAGCGAATCGACTAAATTCATCGGCGGCGCATTCGTGCGAATCGCGATCGACATAAACGACGAAAACAGATGCAGCAGAGGGTCGGGCACCTGCGCGAAAGGGTAGTAGATTTGATCGCGCACTCGCGATTGGTCATCGCCGGCCAGTCCCCAATGCCGCACATGGGCCACTACGCCCACGATCTGCACCGGATCCTTACTGATGGCGGGAATCCAAAGCGGTTTGCCGACGGCGTCCTCGCGGCCAAAGGCATGTTGTGCCAGAAGTTCATCGACCACCACCACTAGAGGATGCCCGACGCGATCGTCGTCGTTGAAGAACCGGCCGTGGCGGAGAGGGATGCCCATCACGTTCAAGTAATCCGGCGTTACGCTCGACGCCAAAGCGACTGGCGTTTGATTGGGTGGCGGTTCTACAGCAGTAGCCCAGTATGGCAGGTTGTTTTCACCAACTCTCATCGGGACGATGTCGGTGAGTGCCACCGACTGCACGCCGGGCACCGAGCGTGCGCTGTCCCGAACCTGCCGCCATGCCGCGCGCATCGTTGCAGCATCCTTAAGTGCCGCTGGTGATAGCGCCACTCGCGCCGTCAATACATTTTCCGCTCGAATACCCGGATTCAGTGCTGCAAGCCGAAGAACCGTGCGTCCAAGCATGCCGGCGGAAACCAGCAGCACGACGGCAAGTCCGATTTCAGCGATCACCAAACCGCTGTGCAAACGGCGAGAGCTTCCCCCGACCGTACGCATTCCGCCTTTAAGCGATTCCTCGAGTTGACGCGAAGGCGCACGCAGGGCCGGCGCCAACCCGAAAAGAAAACCGCAAAGCAGCGAAGTGCCAACTGCAAAGAGCAGCACGCGCCAATCGAGTTGAACATCCTCGGCGCGCGGCAGACCGCCAGGCCACTTCGCAAGGAACGGCCGGAGGCCGACCACTGCAAGCAACACGCCGAGCGCACCTCCCGCAAGTCCCAGGACTCCGCTCTCCGTGAGACATTGACGTATCAACCTTCCCCTGCCCGCACCCAACGCCACGCGCAATGCGAGTTCGCGCTCGCGCGACACTCCGCGCGCCAGCAACAAGCTGGCAACATTCACGCACGCAATCAACAGCACGAGAGTTACCGCGCCAAGCAACAGCAAGAGAGTAGGCCGCGTATCGCCGATCAAATCCGCTTGCAGCGCATGCGTCGCGACGCCGCGCTCTGCATCAGCGTCCGGATATTCCTTCGCCAGACTAGCGGCGATCTGCGACAGTTCGGTCTGCGCTTGCGCGAGCGTAAGACCCGGTGCGAGACGCGCTAACACATGAATGAAACCCGCGCGGCGATTCTGCATTCTCGGCTCGATGTTCTGACCGATTGGAGTGAAAACATCCGCCTCGTCCTCCAGACGGAAATTTGGAGGCGCAATTCCAACGATGGAGTAAGGCTTTCCTTCGAGGATGAGCGACCCGCCGATCGCGTCGGCGCGTCCTCCGTAGGCGCGCTGCCACAAGCCGTAGCTTATGATGGCAACAGGCGCGACCCCGCGGCGGTCTTCCTCACGCGAGAACGCGCGGCCACCAGCGAGGGGCACGCCCAGCACCGAAAACAATTCGGACGAGATCTCGCGCCCCTCCACATACTCAGCTCCAGCGGCTTCGCTTATCGTGCCTCCTCCATATGTCCATGCCGCCATCGACCCCACCGATTGGCCTGCGCTTTGGTAATCGAGGAAATCCGGATATGAAAATCCCCAGGGCTCGCCGAACTGCTGCACTTTTGCGTGCAGCGCGACAAGCCTCTCCGGCTCAGGATATGAAAGGGGCTTGAGCAGCACGCCGTTGACGACCGTGAACATAACCGTCGTCGCGCCGGTGCCAAGCGCGAGAGTAAGCAACGCGACCGCCGCGAAACCGCGATTCTTGCCGAGCATGCGCAGCGCATAGCGGAAGTCCTGAAGCAAATCCTCAAACCAACGAGTGCCGCGCGCATCGCGGCATTGCTCTTTCACCTGCTCCGGGCCGCCGAGATCGAGCCGCGCGCGCCGCCGCGCTTCTTCCGGATTGCAGCCCTGCGCAATTAAATCGCTGATGTGCTCATCGATGTGGAAGGCCAATTCCTTTTCGAGCTGCTCGTCCATTTGCTCCCGCTGCCAGAACCGATTCCACCAGCTCATTCTGCTCCGCCTTCTGACATTCTGAGAATCAGTCCCACCGCTTCAGACAATCGCTCCCAGCTCGCGGTTTCCGCTCCCAGCTGCGCTCGCCCCTTCCGCGTCAGGCGATAAAATTTAGCCTCGCGCCCCGTCTCAGTCTCGTTCCATTCAGACGCGAGAACACCGCGAGTTTCGAGCCGGTGCAGCGCTGGATACAGCGAGCCTTGCGGAACCTGCACCACGTCGCGAGATACCTGCTGAAGCCGTTGTGCGATCGCATAGCCGTGAACGGGGCCGAGCGCGACAATTTTTAGGATCAATAAATCCAGGGTGCCTTGCGGAAGATCGGATTTCGCCGGAGTCATCGCCATGCCTCGATCTTCTACATATGTACCATACAACCTGTAGAAGCACAAGGTGTGGGCTGCCGCATGAGTTCGTCGAATGGGCTCGCGAAAACGCGGTCGCTACCATGCCGACGGCAATTCCTTGCGGCGCGGTCGCGCTCCGTGCGATTCTCGTCACATCACTCAGGAGAATTGCGATGCGCGTGTGCGATGGTTGCGGGGCGCCGGCTGACGAAGCTCACATCCGGCGGCGAATCGAGCGGCTCGAAATGGCTACGCGGTTCCGCCCGATTCACATTCAAACTCTATTGGTGGCCGACGCTCCCCCGTCGCGCGTCGAGGATTACTTCTATCGGCCACTCTGCGAGGGAGAATCGCGTTCCACAGACGCCCAGGAATTCTTCGTCGAGGTGATGAAGTCGGCGGGCATTGCTCCGGACGCAGCTGTGAATGAAGAAGCAGCACTCGTTGAATTTCAGCGCCGCGGCTTCTATTTGGCCTACGCGGTGGAATGCCCGGTTGCAACGCCCGGAGAATTAAGCGAGCGCCTGACTCGCGCCTCTTCAACTCTCCTGAAGCGCATCGAGTTCTCTTACCGTCCGAAGCACGTCGTCCCCATTGGCCCCGGCGTGAAGGCACTGATTCCCGTGTTGCAGAAGTCCTCGATCGGCGATCGCCTCGAAGCCCTCTCCGAAGGTGCATGATGTTTTCTTCGCGGGAAAAGCAAGATCCGTTCCGCTAAGCGCCTGTTGTGCGGCGAAACCCTGGACGCCACCGTCGCAGGCCCAACAGCCCGACGAGTCCTCCACCGAGCATGAACAGTGTGTTCGGTTCGGGAACCACGAGCGTGTCTTGAATCGTGTCGCCCGGCGGATTCACATCCCAAACCAGCGCATAAGTGCCCTTTTCTGACGGAACCGGCAGGCTCGACGGCACGAGGGAATAAGTGTACGAACCCGATCCGCGAGTGGCTTCAAGGCACGGCGCCGACGAAGCTTGGCACGTCAATTTGAAGTAGGTGCCGCCCGCCTTCGTCACTAAATGGGCCTCCGAAACGGTCGCTGCCCAATTCGGATTGTCGAACTTAACTTGTACCCTATCCGCTGCTACGGATGGAGAGCCAAGAATCGGGGACTTGGACGCAAACGTCAGCGTGGTTGTGGGGTAGGTAAGCACCTTGGGGATTACGATGCTGTAGCTGGATTTCCTGAAATGCGCGGCAGCCAAAACGGCTAGCACCGCAACGGCCACGACGCCAATAATCAGCTTTGCCTTACCTGCATTCATTTTGGTTTCCTCCTGATGCGGGGGCCTGAGGGGGACGTGGCCGGTAAGGTAGGTCCGTCGCCACGCGTCTGTCAACTTATTTGAGATTGGTAAGGTGGGAGCCCTCTGATTTATCAGGAGGAGCCGGACTTCCGTCCGGCGAAAACGCTCGCTCTCGCTCCATGGGCTTTAGCCCAGGGAATTCCAACCTCGACCTATGTCCCTTCGCAGAACTGCTAACGTACCGTGCTAATGTGGCTACATCCGTGGGCCAACGACAATAAGATTTTAGGATAGAACGTATGTTACGCAGAATAGGCCTCGCAATTTCCTATTTCATCGCGATCCTCTACATCGTATCGATTCTGTGGCCGTCTTATTACTGTCTCCGGCATGGATGCAAAGGACCGGGCGAGCTCGATGCTTTTATGCCCGCCTTCGCCCTTATTCCGATTGGCGGAATAGCTACGGTGTTTGCATTGCTCCACTCCATACAGCAAGTCAAAAAAAGGCAATCATGGTCTTGGGCTTTCTGGCTTGCTGCGATTGCTTTCGCGATTGTTCTCCTCGGTACATTCGCCTTTATCGCGCTCCTGATTTATTTCACTGCAATTCATCGGCGGTAGTACGAATTGTGTCTTCACCTTTTCATTCGCGCTGCGTGGCGCTTAACTCAGAACCAAAAGAGAAAGCCAAGCTCCGGCGAGCGCGGGGCAAGCGCGCCAACTAGCTACGGTCTCATTGTGCAAGTTGCATTGTCTGCCATTCTCGTGACATCCTCTCGCTTCCCCTACGTTCTTCTGCGGAGGCTCCCCGTTGCCGGTTTGCGAGGGATGCGGGACACGAACGGACGATGCTCACATTGCGCGCCGCGCTACGCGCCTTGAGCTTGCGTCTCGATTGCGCCCTGCTCGAATCCGCGTCCTTTTTCTCGATGGGGCGCCGCCTGCGCGTATCGAAGACTACTTCTATCGCGCCGCTCTCAATCCCGCCGATCGCTCCCTCGGCGCACGCAGGTTTTTCGAAGAGCTCATGAAGGCTGCAGCAATTCCGCTAGCCGCAGATTCTCGGGAATCCACGTTGCTTTCCGAATTTCAGCGCAAAGGATTCTTCCTCACCTACGCCATCGAGTGTCCATTCGAGGAGCAAGACGATCCCAAAGGCGCCCTGCGCCGCCTCGCCCCCACCGTCATGAAGCGCGTCCAATCCGTGTACGACCCAGCCTACATGGTGCCCATCTCACCACCCACCGCCGAACTCATTCGCCTCTTCGGCATGATTGGCTGGGGCGACCGCCTGGTCCTCGACAACGGCTTGCCTTTCACGGATTCCTACTTGGCCGATCCGCGCCGCAGCGCCAGCGCCGGAAGCTCACTCGGCGAACGCATCAAAGCAGCTCTAGCCTACCTGCCCTGAGGTTATGAAGCGGGGATGGTTGATCTTCAGTTGTGCTCCACAGGCCTCTCGCGCCAGAATCGCCAAATCAGCAACAGCTCCACAATGATCGTTCCAAGAGCGATCACCAAGCTGGGCCAGCTTGCAGAAAGTACAGCATTCACGCAAAACGCAACTAGAACCGCTACGCCGATCAGTTGCCATGACAATCCCACGATTGGTTTCTTTTTCACAATGTATTGATAGCCACCGTAAAACCATAGACTCGAAACGAGCAGGGCAGCGACGACTAAATGCTTAGAGAAAAAATCGACGATCTTAGTCATGAAATACCTCACTTGGGCGGAAGGGGAATGCCTTCGAGTGGCAGAGTCGGATCTAATTTGCATTGGGCATGACAGCCATATCAAGCACCGTCGCGCCACCAATAGCGAGCCACGGGCGTAAACATGGCTCGATACTGACAACCATTCTCCCACTTCCGATTCAGTACCTACAAAACGGATTACGTAGAAGCACGCACCGTAAGCTCACGATCTCACCTACCTGCCCTGAGCCCGTGTTCCTTCGCCTGTCCGCCAGTCCAGTCCGCCAAGCCCAGTGACGATGCACTTTTCGTGAGGAATCCCTTTAAGCCCCTTCGATGGGGTGCTAAAATCACTCCGATTTCCGCTTATCATTAAGAGGAGTTGGGAATGAAAGCCCGCAGCAAGTTTCTGATTGGCTCGGGAATTATTGTAATTACGCTCGTTTCGCTCGCCTATGTGGGTTTCACGCAGAGCAAGACGTACTACCACACCATCACCGAGCTCTCCACCTTGCAAGGTACGGCTCTTCACCAGCGCATGCGCGTTTCTGGTAATGTGCGCAATGGTTCGATTCTGCGAGCTGCAGGACGCGTCAACTTCGTTCTCGAAGAGCAGGGAAGGACTGTCCCGGTCACCTATGTGGGCCGCGACCCTCTCCCAGACACATTTAAGGACGGAGCGCAAGCTCTCGTTGAAGGGCGCATGAAGCCCGATGGCCGTTTCGAGGCGGAGCAGATACAGGCCAAATGCGCATCGAAATATGAGGCCACCCCCAACCAGGCGCCCGGCGCTGCGCAACCTGGGCAAACGTCAAATAATGTGCCCGGTGGGGATCGTAAAAGCTGAAAGTAGGTCAAGGTACTTGACCGTTTTAATGTCTATTTTTAGCCCCAACTTGAGCTCCGATTTGCACTCCACCGCGAGTCCCAAGCCCAGCCTTCGCTCCACGGAGAAAATGTAGTGGATATCTTCGGCTCCTTCGCCCTGCTGCTGGCATTCCTCGCCGCCGTCTATGCGTTTAGTGCGGGGATTGCGGGAATCGTCACGCGCCGCACTCTGCTGACGAAGAGCGCACAGAACGCGGGGATGGCGGTCTTCGCGCTCGTCACCCTCGCTGTTGGCTCGCTCGAATATTTCTTTCTTACTGACAATTTTTCGATGGAATACGTAGCGGCGCACAGCAATCGCGCCCTGCCTGCCTACTACAAATTCGCTGCGCTGTGGGCTGGTCAGGAGGGTTCGCTGCTGTGGTGGAGCTTTCTTCTCTCCACTTACGTGTTCTTCGCGCTATTTCTCAATCGCAAAAAACATCCGGAGCTGATGCCCTACGTCGTCGTGATCTGCGCCGGCGTCCAGATTTTCTTCCTCACCCTGAATAATTTCGTCGCAAGCCCGTTCAGCGTGCTTGGCGGGGCCGATGCGACCGGCGCCATGCACTTGGCCACATTGAGCGACGGCCGCGGCCTGAATCCGCTCTTGCAATACCCGGAAATGGTGATTCATCCCCCCATCCTCTACCTCGGCTACACAGGTTTCACCATCCCCTTCGCCTTCGCACTTGCGGCCCTTTTGGGCCGCTATCCCGGCGAAAAATGGATTCATATCACGCGTAGGTGGACGATGGTGGCGTGGGGATTTCAGAGTGTGGGGATCCTTTTGGGGGCGCATTGGGCTTATGCGGTGTTGGGGTGGGGCGGATATTGGGCGTGGGATCCGGTGGAGAATGCGTCGCTGCTGCCGTGGATTACGGGGACTGCGTTTCTGCATTCGGTGATGATGCAGGAGAAGCGCGGGATGATGAAAGTGTGGAATGTGTGGCTTGTCTTCACTACCTTCATGCTTTGCATTCTGGGGACTTTGCTTACGCGCTCGGGCGTGGTGAGTTCGGTGCATGCGTTCGCGCAATCTTCGATTGGGAATTGGTTTGTGGGCTTTCTGGCGCTGGTTTTTATTGTTTGCTTCTGGGCTTACTGGCTGAACCGAGATTATTTGCGCAGCGACAATCAGCTGGATTCGCTGGTGTCGCGCGAGTCGAGCTTTCTCTTCAACAATCTTATTCTGCTCGCGGCTTGCTTTTCGGTTCTTTGGGGCACTTTGTTTCCGGTGCTTTCGGAATGGGTACAGGGCACGAAGATCAGCGTCGGGCCACCGTTTTTCAACAAGGTGAACATTCCGATCGCGCTCTTTCTGCTGTTTCTCACCGGCGTGGGGCCTTTGCTTGCTTGGCGTAAGACTTCGCTCGACGCTCTGAAGCGAAATTTTGCGTGGCCTTTGGCCGGAGGAATTATTACAGGCGTGGTAGCGCTGATATCCGGATTCCGCGAACTGTACGCGTGGGTTTGCCTGATCCTCTCGGTATTCGTCACGCTAACAATTGCTTCGGAGTTTTATCGCGGCGCGCGTGTGATCGCGTCTCGCGACCATACGAATCTGCTGACCGCGATCGGCGAGCTGACCATGCGCAACACGCGGCGCTATGGCGGCTACATCGTGCACTTTGCGATGGTGCTGATTTTCATCGGCGTGGCGGGGTCGGCGTTTAATCGCGACGTGCAGATGGAAATGGGCGCTGGGCAATCGATCAAGATCGGTCCGTACACGGTGCTGTGCCAGAACTTCGATCGCATCGCGAATAACAATTTCGAATCGGAGCGCGCGACGCTGGAAGTATTTCGCAACGGGAAATCGGAAATGATGCTGTATCCCGAGCGCCGATTCTTTCTGGCGAGTCAGGTGACGGAGACGATGGTAGCGGTACAGACGTCGCCAATTTGGGATTTGTACGTTGTATATGCGGGACGGAGCCCTGAAACGGGCAAACCTGTGATCCACGCGTATTTGAATCCGCTGGTGAAGTGGATCTGGTTTGGCGGGGTGGTGCTGGTGCTCGGTACCATACTCGCAATGCTTCCGAACAAGCGGACGGCGCTGGTGCTTCGTCCCGTGGAAATGCGCGACACGGCATGGAGCTCGGCGCGCACGTCTGCCGTGGGTGCAATTGCTCGATCGGATGCTCATGATTAAGAAGCACCGCCATACCATTGCTCGACGTTTGCGGACGCGGTCAAAAATGTGCACGCTGGGTGCGTTTGCATTCGCAGCGATTGCCCCGCTCGTTCCGGTCGCCCGGGCGCAGGAATCCGCGCACGTGAAAGAACTTGGCCAGAAATTAATGTGCGTGTGCGGCTGCAATCAGATTCTCGGCTCGTGCAATCACGTGGGCTGCTCGTACTCGCACGAAATGATGAAAGAGGTGGAGGATCGCGTGGCGCGCAACGAGCCGGACGATCTGACGCTGCAGGCGTTCGTGCAGGAATATGGGCCGACGGTGCTTTCCTCGCCCCCAGCGAAGGGATTCAACCGGATCGCGTGGATTGCTCCGATTGTGTTTCCCCTGGTAGCGCTGGGGCTCTTATGGGACGTGGTACGCCGCTGGAAACGGAAGGGCGCCGTTGCGACGGCCTCGGGACCGGGTGTTTCGGCGGACCTGATTGCGCGTGCTCAGCGCGAATCCGATAAGGATAACGAATCGTAAGCACTCATGAGCAGCATTGACATTGCGGTGGCTTGCGCTCTACTCGCGGTGGCAAGCCTTTATTTCATTTTCAACGTTCGGCCGGATGCCTCCGATTCGACGCCCCACCGCACGAAGCTCGATCAACTAATGGAGCGCCGCGACGCAATCTACGAGAACCTGCGCGACTTGCGTTTCGAATACCGGGCTGGAAAATTCTCCGAGACCGACTACGAAGAGACGAAACATTCTCTCGAAGTGGAAGCGGCGAAAGTGCTGGCTGAAATGGACGAGGTGACCGGCGGCACGCCCACGGCTGCGACGCGACAGGCAGCGACGGAAAGGCGGCATTCATGAAAGGGTTTTGCGGCGCTGGCGGTATCTCAGCCGCAGCGGTGCGGGCGATCGGAGCTCGTTTAGGGACGCTCGCGGTTCTAGCCTGCTTTGCGTCTTTGATTGTTTCGGCCGGAACGCTGCAGGGTACGGTGCGCAACGGGACCACCGGGCAACCAGCTGCTGGCGTCAACGTGATCCTGATTCAATTGCAAGGCGGAATGCAGCCCGTAGAAAATACGAAGACGGACGCGCAGGGGCACTTTCAGTTCACTCATCCGCAGATTGGTGCGGCGCCGATGCTGGTGCGGGCTGTCTATCGCGGAGTGAATTACCACGAGCCAATTCCACCGGGAAAGACCACTGCCGAGGTACAAGTTTTTGAGCCGACGGACAAGGCCGGCACATTCGCCATTGCAGCCCGTGCCGTGATCCTGCAGCCTAACGCGACCGATCTGCTGGTCGGCGAAGAATACAGCATCGAAAATAAGACGCAGCCTCCGATGGCATATTTTCACCAGAACGGCTCGTTCGTTTTCGCGCTTCCCGACGGCGCGGAATTAAGCCAGGTATCCGCGGCGGGTGCTTCAGGCATGCCCGTGGTGCAGGGAACGATTGACAAAGGCAAAGGGCTCGAAGCAATCGATTTTCCGTTTCGGCCCGGCGAAAGCAACGTGCGCGTCTCGTACAAGGTTCCATACGCCGGAAGCGAAACGAAGCTGCGCATCTCGTCGCCGTACGCGGTTGCGCGGCTGGCTGTATTTGCGCCGCCGGGAGTAACGGTCACAGGAGAGGGTTTTTCGCCCGCCGGGCAGGAGCAGGGTTTTAACGCATACATGCGTGAATCGGTAGCTGCGAATACGCCGCTGATCGTAAAGGTATCCGGAACCGCTCCCATGCAATCCTCGTCGCAGGGGGGAGGAGCGGCCAGTGGAGGCGGAGGAATGCCCGCCAACGGTGCGGCGGGAAGCGCTGGTTCGCAAGACCCGTCAGTGAATTCCCGCGCGGAGGCTGGCGGAGATGCGGCTACTGCAACGGCCACGACAATTCCTGCGCGGCTCGACAGCTTGAAATGGATTCTGGTGGGCGGATTCGCTGCGATTTTCGCGCTGGGGTTCGTTTATCTGCTGCGGCGCCCGCAAGTGGCAGCGGAGACCGGTGGCGGCACCATGGCTACCGATGTCTATGAAACGCCGGCTCCCAAGAGAGCAGCAAAGTCATCTTCGACATCTGCGTCAGCGTCTACCTCAACGGTCGCAGCGGAAGTTGATCGCGAGGTGCGCGGCAGCCTTGACGAGTTGAAGGATAGCCTGTTTCGTCTCGAATTGCGTCGGCAGGCGGGGACCATCAACGAAGAGGATTATGCCCGCGAGCGAGAGCGCATCGACGCAACGCTCCGCAATCTCGTTCGTGGCTGAGCAGATCGCCTTGGGCGAACCGCGCGCCAATTCCCAACCCTCCGAACGCGGGCCTGCTGGAAATTCAATTGGAATTGCATTTGAGAGTGTCGAAAAGCGCTTCGGGTCGCTGGTCGCTTTGAGAAATATCTCGCTGGAGATTCGTGGCGGAGAGTTTGTGGCACTGCTTGGAGCAAACGGAGCAGGGAAGACGACTCTGCTGCGGATGGCGGCGCAATTGATGAAACCAACGACCGGTAACGTTGCTCTTACCGGGACTGGATCAACATCTAAAGACGCGCGGCGATTCATCGGCTTCGTTGGCCACAGCACCTTTCTTTACGACGATATGTCTGCGGAAGAAAATCTCAATCTTTTTGCGCAGCTCTATGGCCTCAGCGATGCGAGCGTTCGCGTGGCAAATGCGCTGACAGCCTGCGGACTTTCCTTACGGGCGGGGAGCCTGGTGCGGACATTCTCGCGCGGGATGCGCCAGCGTCTGGCGATTGCGCGAGCGCTGCTGCATGGACCGAGACTGCTGCTACTCGACGAGCCCGCGGCGGGACTCGACCGGCAGGGGTTGGCGTGGTTCGGGTCGACTCTCGAGCGTCTGCGAGTCGAAGGTTGCACGATTGTGATGAGCACGCATGCGCGAAATGAATCGCTCGACCTGGCAACACGGGCCGTAGCGCTCGCCGGCGGGCGAATCGAGCGTGATAGCAGCACGGAGGGAAACCCGACGAAGATGCTCGCCGAGTTTCGCTCCGCTCAGGGCGCCGAGGCATAGGTGACGACCTCGCGAGCTGCTGCGATCCTACTGGCCAAGGAACTTCGGCTCGAATTCCGCACACGGGAACTTCTCACGACGACCGTGATTTTCGCGCTCGTGGTTGTGGTGCTGTTCAGCTTTGCATTCGAGCCGACGGCGGCCGAATCGCGACGTTACGGCCCCGGACTTCTGTGGATTGCTTTTCTTTTTGCCGGGTCGCTGATGCTGAACCCTTCTTTCGCGCGAGAGCAAACGAACGAAACATTGGACGCTCTACGAATGGCGCCGATTGCACCGTTCGCGATTCTGCTGGGCAAGATGTTGGCGAATTTTGTTTTTCTGGCTTTGGCGGAGGCGATTCTCGTTCCTGTTTTCGCGGTGCTGTACAACGTATCGTTCAGCGGCGTGGCGGGCCGGCTGATTCTGGTGCTGGCGCTTGGCACGTTGGGGCTGGTCATCACCGGAACGGTTTTCTCTGCTATTTCGGCGCACGCGCGCATGCGCGAACTGCTTCTGCCTTTACTTCTGCTGCCGATCCTGACGCCGCTGCTGATCGCGTCCGTGGAAGCTACGGCGTCGCTCTTGGCGGAACAGCCGGAACTCGACCGCACGTGGGTCGCATTTCTCGCCGGATTTGATATTGTGTTTCTGACCGCGTCATGGCTGATGTGCGATTACCTGCTGGAGGAATGAACCACCCATGAAGGGCCGTATCACGCTTGTGCTCGTAGCCGCCGCGTTGATGGTGTTCGCGGGCTACGCAGCGCTGTATGTGGCGCCGGACGAAAAGACGATGCACGCCATCCAGCGCATCTTTTATTTTCATGTACCGAGCGCCATCTGCTCGTTTGTCGCGTTTTTTATTGTTTTCATTGCGAACTTCGCTTATCTCGGCACGCGGAAGCCGAAGTGGGACTGGCTCGGCGTGGCGGGCGCAGAAGTGGGCGTGGTGTGCAGCACGATTGTGCTGATTACGGGCCCGATCTGGGCGCATCCGGTGTGGGGAATCTGGTGGACTTGGGACGCGCGGCTGACTTCGACGTTTGTAATGTGGCTGTTATACACAGCCTATCTTCTTCTGCGGGGTTTTCTCGACGACCCGCAGCGCAAGGCAATGTTTTCCGCCGTCTTCGGAATTTTTGCGTTTCTGGACGTACCGCTCGTTTATTTTTCAAACCGGCTCTGGAGAACGCAGCATCCCCAGCCTGTGATCCTGGGCGGATCGAATTCCGGGCTCGATCCAATGATGGGCAAAGTGCTTTTGATTTCCTTTGTGGCTGTGCTGTGCATTACAGGGCTGTTGATCGCCGATCGTTACAGGCTGGAGCGCCTGCGCTCGGAATTTGACGAGCTTCGATTCCGCGCCGAATCGCGCGATGCCGAACGAGCGCGCAAAATTCCGCAAGCGGCAAGGGAAGCGAGGGTGGAATGAAGAATTTCGAAAGTCTCTTCGCTGCGTGGATGGTAGTGTGGACCGTCTTCTTTTTATACGAGGTGACGGTGGCGCGGCGGATCTCCAAGTTGCAGGATGACATCGATCAATTAAAGCGGCAGTTGCGCGAAGGCTAAGGGTTTTGCTTCGCGTGCTCGCGCAGTTTCTCCTCGCACCATCGACCTGACAAGCGCGACTCGATTCTGGTATCGTACGAATAGCGCGGGAAGTGCCAGGCTGGCTTCGGCGAGGGTTCCCATGGGCGGTCCAAAGCGAATCGCGATCATCCTGTTTCAGCTGGGCGGTCCCGATTCGCAGGCTGCCGTCGAGCCGTTTCTTTACAATCTTTTCTGCGACCCCGACATTATCAATTTCCCCGGCGCATTTCTGGCCCGCAAGGCTCTCGCAAAACTGATTTCCACTCGCCGATCTAAAGTCGTTGGTCAGCACTATGCCGAAATTGGCGGAGGCTCGCCGATTCGCCGCCTTACCGAGCAGCAAGGGCGAGCGCTCGAAGCCGCGCTGCGACCTCACCTGAACGTGCGCGCTCTGATCGCAATGCGCTACTGGCATCCTGACACGCAAGAGGCGATCGAGGCGCTCGAGCGCGTTCCCTACGACGAACTGATTCTGCTGCCGCTTTACCCGCACTATTCTTTTGCGACGACGGGCAGCAGCCTGAAGGAATGGAATCGAAACTACACGGCGAAGGTGCCGGTTCATTTGATCGATCATTTTTTCGACCATCCCGATTACATCGCGGGAATCGTGGAGCGGATTAACAGCGTGCTACGCAAGGTGCCACGTCCCGACGAGATGCAGCTGGTTTTCAGCGCTCACGGGCTACCGATGACGCTCGTTGAAAAGGGCGACCCTTATCCTCGTCAAATCGAGCAGACTGTGCAGATGATTCGCCAGCTGGGCGCGTGGCCCAATCCGCACGTGCTGTGCTTCCAGAGCAGGGTGGGGCCGCAGAAATGGCTACAGCCCTCGCTGACGAGCACCATCGAGAAGATGGCGCGCAGCGGGATCAAGCGCATGCTGGTGATCCCGATATCATTCCTCACCGAGCACATCGAAACGCTGCACGAAATCAATATCGAGGCTCGCGAGGAAGCGGAGGCGTTGGGCGTGAGCGAGTTCTACATGATGCCTGCGCTGAATGACTCGCCGCTGCTGATTCGGGCGCTTGCGGATCTGGTGCTGCGCGCGGTGGGGATGCGATCCGGTGTAGCATCCTTTGCGTGACGGTTCCTGGTCGCGTTGCATATTCTTTTCGCCCCAATTGTCACTTTTCCTTGACACTTTCTTTCCCGCGTCATATAACCGCCTGTTCGCTTTTTAGAGTGCTGTCGTTGTGACTTTATAAGAAGTTGAGGTGCAGCCTAGCTCTCAAACGGGCCTATGCCAGATATTTCCGAAGAAAAAGTAGCCGGAAAGTCCCCTGCGTCAGCCGCATCGCAGGGGGCAAAAGCGTCCTCAGCGGCAGACGCTAAAGCGGCCGCGAAAGACGTGAACACGAGCAGGCGCAGGCTCGTGTGGGCGTGCATCTGGGGCTATCTCGGCGTCAATTTCCTGATGTTCCTGCGGTTTTTCTTTCCTCGCGCGCTGTACGAACCGAATACCATTTTCACCGCCGGGTACCCGTCTGACTTCAGCCTGGGAATCGATCAGCGCTATCTGATGACGAACCGCGTGTGGATCGTGCGCGAGCCGGACCGGATTTTCGCCATCTTCGCGCGCTGCACGCATCTGGGCTGCACGCCGGAGTGGAAGCCGGCTGAAAACAAGTTCAAGTGCCCGTGCCACGGTAGCGGCTACGACAGCGAAGGTGTGAATTTCGAGGGGCCTGCACCGCGTCCGATGGATCGGCCGCTGCTGAAGCTGGATCCGACGGGGCAGATCGTGGTGGATACGAGCCGGTTGTTTGTAGATGATCCGCGAGCGGGCGTGAACCATTTTAATGATCCTGGGGCGTTCTTGAACGTGTAGGCCGCAAGCGCGGCGTGTGGCAACTGGACGTCAGCGCGAGTGGCTTGAGCGGATACTTGGGAAGGGGTTGGCGAGATGGCGGAAGAGAACGGCGACAAGGCTAAGACGGGCGTTCTCGATAAGGTGAAAGAGGACGCTGCCGTTCTTCGCAAGACGCTGGAAGAGAAGGCCAAGCAGCAAGTTGAAGAGCTGAAGCAGCCTGAGAAGACGCAGCTGTATCGGTCGATGTTCCGCGTGAAGCACGATGATGAGCCGCGGAATCGGGCGCTGAGCGTTTTATCCAACGTTTTTTTTCACCTGCATCCCGCCAAAGTTAATCGCGATGCCACGAAGTACAACTTCACCTGGGGAATGGGCGGCATCACGTTTTATTTGTTCATCGTGCTCACGTTCACCGGCGTGCTGCTGATGTTTTATTACCACCCGACGAAGGTTCAGGCGTTTCGCGACATTTTGTACCTTGAGAACGATGTGCCGTTTGGCAAGCTGCTGCGGAATATGCATCGGTGGGCGGCGCACTTGATGATTATTGCGGTGTGGCTGCACATGTTTCGCGTGTTCATGACGGGATCGTACAAGCGGCCGCGGGAATTCAATTGGTGCGTGGGCGTGCTGCTGATGGTGCTGACGATGTTGCTGTCGTTCACGGGATACCTGCTGCCGGATGATCAGTTGGGATTCTGGGCGGTGACGGTGGGAACGAATATGGCGCGGGCGACTCCGCTGTTGGGACATGAGGGGCCGCTCGGCGCGCAACTGGGCATGACGCCATATAACGACGTGCGATTCGCGCTGTTAGGTGGGTCTATCGTGGATGCGAATGCACTATTGCGCGCTTATATCTGGCATTGCATCGCGATTCCCTTGATCGCCGCGGTTTTTATGGGCGTCCACTTCTGGCGCGTGCGAAAAGACGGCGGCATATCGGGGCCTGCGCCGGTGATGCTGGAATCGGAAATCAAGGAAGAGCGCAGCCCGCGGCCGGTGGTGCTGCGGCCCAGCGGTATGGGACAAGGCGGCTGATCTAGATGGGTTTCGACTGGCGCCAAATTTGGGAAATCGCGTCGTCCCCGGACAACGTGCCGATCGTGGCGCTGCTGTTTCTCATTCCGTTTTACGTCTGCTATGCGATCAGGCAGGGACTTGCGAACGACAAACTGATCGCCATCCTGGAAGGCGACGCGCAAGCCGCCAAGACGAAATACCGCAAGACGCAGCCTTGGGACCCCAAGTGGGACCGCGAAGTTCACACCTGGCCATACCTGATGCGCATGGAATTTCTGGTGGCGATCATCATCACGATTTTGCTGATGGTGTGGTCGCTCACGCTGAATGCGCCGCTCGAAGAGCCGTCGAACCCGAACGTCACCATGAACCCGGCGAAAGCGCCGTGGTACTTTCTCGGGTTGCAGGAAATGCTGGTCTACTTCGATCCGTGGATGGCGGGAGTGGTGATGCCGACGCTGATTATCGTCGGACTGATGGTGATTCCGTACATCGACGTGAATCCTCTGGGGAACGGCTACTACACGTATAAGCAGCGCAAGTTCTCGATTTGGACTTTTCTGGTGGGCTTCGTCGGGCTGTGGGTCTTGATGATCGTCATCGGGACGTTCATCCGCGGCCCCGGATGGATGTGGTTCTGGCCGGGCCAAACTTGGGATGCGGAACGGGTGGATTACGCGGTGAACCGGAACCTAGATGAGGTATTCGGCATCAACGGCGCGTGGCTCGCGGCCATGACGCACATGTCGAAAGACCAGGCCGCGATCTGGGCGCGCGTGATCTTTGGGATTTTCCCCACGGTGCTCTTTTTCGTTGGAGCTGGATTCCTGGTGCATTGGGTCTGCATGCGCACGGAGTTTGCGCGAAAAATGTACAAGCGCATGAGCCTTGTGCAGCTGATCACGATGTACACATTCCTGATTCTTATGGTTGCACTGCCGATCAAAATTTTGCTGCGGCTGGTCTTCACAATCAAATACATCTGGGTGACGCCTTGGTTCAGCATTTGACCATCCGGCGAGGATCGGCGTCGCGTGGAGCCGAGAGATTGGCTATCGTTCGGCACGCCATAGCCGTCAGGTCGAAGGAGATTTTGGGTGCCTGAGATTCCTCCTGCCTCACAGCCACCGCTCTCATCGCCGCCGCCCTCACCGCCGCCGGACGATCCGATTACAAGCTATTCGTTCACGTTTCCTTTATTGATTGCTTCGCTCCTGTTGATGGTCACAGTGGCGTGGTCCTTCTGGGACGAGGTGTATGGTCTGCGTCCGTGGCGCACTTATCAAAGCCGGTTCGCGACGGCCTATTCGAAATATCTCGATAAGACGGTCCAAGATCAGAAGAAGCAGGAAGACGCTGTATATTCCTCACCGGAATACAAAAAGCTTACCGCGCAGCTTGATGATCTGCAGAAAGCCACGAAGGCTCAGGACGACGAAATCGCGAAACAAATCGCTCTCCTCGATGAACAGCGCACCGCGCTTGGCGATGCCTTTAAAGACGCGCGCGGGAAGATCGGGCATCTCGTCTACGAATATGAAATTGTTCCGCCGGAACACAAGAACGCAAAAGCCAAAGCCCTGAAAGAAGTCACCGACGGCCGCAAGTCAATCTGGAAGGTGGATTGGCCGCTGGCCGATGGGAAGATTCAGCAGGACAAGCCGTTTACCGGCGACGAGTTGAACGATACGTTCACGAGCATCCTGGCCCAACGCGCTACTCTCGTGGGCAAGCGCGCCGAAATCGATAAGCCCGCCAAAGCAGCTAGCGAAGCGCTGGCACTGTATGTCTCCGAGAAGTTGCCGGGGCTTAGCTCGTCATCGCTCGATAGTTTGCGGCGAAGCATGAAGGACTTTGACGAGCGCATCATCCAGATCAACGTCAATCCTCCCGGAGCTTCGCTGAACAATCTGGGCGGCGCGGGGCTTGTTGACCGCTGCCAATCGTGCCACGTGGGCACCGATCCGCGGTATGTGCCTCAGCAGATCACGCTCACAAAGGCTGATCTCGGCATGGCCAAGAGCACAGACGCTCCGTTCACCAGCCATCCCGATCTCGATCTCTTGAAATGGCATCCGCTCGAGAAGTTCGGATGCTCGCCCTGCCACGGCGGCAACGGCCGCGCCATTGATTCTGTGCAGAAAGGACATGGCCGCTACGAACATTGGCTCTGGCCGCTCTACTATCCCGAGAATTATGAAGCCGGCTGCCAGCAATGCCATGCGGGAGACATGGTCACCGAGCACGCGCCTGTGTTGAACGAGGGTAAGCAGCTTTTCCGCGCCAAGGGCTGCATCGGCTGCCATCGCTTCAGCGGATTCGACAATCAGGACGAACAGCTCGTCAGCGCGCGCCAGCGCATCATGGGGCTCGAAAAAACAAAGGCTGACGACGAGCAGGAAATCCCGCGTCTCCAAAAACTCGGCGACAATGCTCCCGACAACGCCTCCGCCGAAAAGTTCTACGGGCAGGCGACAAATCTCACCGTAGAAATCAGCCGGATGGATGCGGAACGCGAAAGTCTCGAAGGGCGCAGCCACAACCTGATTCAAGAGATCAAGAAGGTAGGTCCGGACCTTAAGGAGGCGCGCCAGAAACTGCACAAGGAATGGATTCCGTACTGGATCGCGCATACCACCGAATTTCGGCCCACAACGAAGATGCCGCAATTCCGCTTCGGCCCCGGCGATGTGGAAGCAATCTCCGCGTTCATATGGCAAGACTCCCTTATCAGTCCCGCACTCGAGCACCAGCAGCCGGGAAATGCCGAACACGGTAAAACGCTCCTTGAATCCCGCGGCTGCCTGGCGTGCCATTCTGTCGGCGAAGGTTCGAATTCCGTGGGCGGCGCATTTGCAGCGAATCTGAGCCGTGTGGGCGAGAAGGACAATTACGATTATCTCGTTCGCTGGGTCCACAATCCGCGCCAGCGGACTCGTCCCTACTGCCCGTATGAGAAGCGCGACCTTGGTCCCGAAGATTACGCGAAACACAATTTGCCTTTTGTCTTCGACGAGCAGCACTCACGCTGCCCGAATGACAATCACGAATTGGTCGTGCAGCAGCCCACGGTGATGCCAAGCCTGCGGCTATCCCCCGACGACGCGCGGGACGTAGCGAGTTACTTGATTACGCTGAAGCACGCAGACGCGACCTATGCTGACGCGAGCTTCATGGACGATCCAGCGCAGGCAGCGAAGGGCAAAGAGCTGGTTCGCCACTATGGCTGCGCAGGATGCCATGAAATCAGCGGCTTCGAAGATGAAGGCCGCATCGGTACCGAGCTGACGAACGAAGGCTCGAAGCCAATCGAGCGCCTCGATTTCGCGCTTTACACGGAAGACGCCAAGCGCGGCATTTTGCCGGACGGGAAGAAAAGCGAACGCGGCCCGTGGTTCGATTCCAAGGGCTTCTTCGAGGAAAAGCTTCGCAATCCCGGCCTCTACGATCAGGGCAAATATCATGCGAATCCGATGGACGCCCTGCGCATGCCCAAGCCGAATTTGCAGTCGAACGGCGAGGTCGAAGCGCTCGTAACCATGCTTCTGGGCAGCACCGACCCGACTCTGCCGCCCGAGTATATGTACAAGCCCTTCGATCGCCGGCGCAACATCGAAGACGGCTGGTGGATCGTCACGAAATATAATTGCATCGGCTGCCACCAGATTGATGTGGGGCAGAAAACGGTGCTGCAGACGCTTCCGTCCTACCAGGGCGAGAACAAGGCGAATTTGCCGCCTGTGCTCACCACGGAAGGCGCTCGCGTGAATCCGGAGTGGTTGCGGCAGTTCCTGGCGAATCCTTCGCTGAGCACGACGGATACGAATCGCAACGGCGTGCGCCAATATCTGCAGGTGCGGATGCCGACGTTCTATTTGTCTGACGACGAGATTCGCAAAATCGTGCTGTTCTTCCAGGCGCTGTCATCGCAGCCCACGCCGTTTATTCCTCCGAGCGTGAAGCCGCTCGATCCCACGGAAACGGCGATGGCTCGAAGTTTGTTTACAAGTCCGGCTGCGCCATGTTTGAAGTGCCATATGACCGGCAATCCCGAGCATGACAAGATCGCCTCCGCGCCGAATTTCCTGCTGGCGCACGAACGTTTGCAACCGGCCTGGACGGAGCGCTGGATCACCGATCCCGCAAAAATTATTCCAGGCACGGCGATGCCTTCGGGCCTGTTCCGAAAAGAGGGTGACCGCTGGGTGTTTGCCGGGCCCGTTCCCGGATCGATGGAGCATTACACGGGCGACGAAGCGAATCTTTTGGTGCGCTATATGTTCTCGCTCACGCCGCAGGAGCAGGCTGCTCTGCTCGGTCGAACACCGAGCGGTGGTGGCGCAAAATCTGCCGGAGGCAATTAGGCGGGAATCGAATTTGGTTCGTTGGGTGTCCTGCGGCCGGAAATTTAATAAAACCGGCGCTGGCGCCAGTAGGTCTTGTTACACTATCCCTGATTTGTTAAGGAGAAACATCCGCACATGAATACGAAGCTCTTGAATCTCACGCTCGCAGCGGTTCTGGCCGCGTCTGTCGCCGGTTGCGGCGGCAAGAAAGACGAATCCACATCACAGCCCGCCGCTCCTGCTCCCACAGCCGGCAAGACCGTAGATCAGTCCACAGCCGGATCCGTTTCCGGCACGGTGACTCTTGACGGCGCAGCTCCCACATTCAAGCCAATCAATATGAGCGCCGAGCCCTATTGCCAGAAGGCACACTCCAGTCCGGTGATTCCGCCGGAAGTGGTGACTGGCGAAAAAGGCGCGCTTGCCGACGTGGTGATCTACGTGAAGGACGGCCTCTCTGCGGATTACACTTTTACGGCGCCTTCCACGGCCATGCCTCTCGACCAGAAGGGCTGCATGTATGATCCGCACGTGATCGCGGTGATGGCCGGCCAGAACATCGAAGTGAAGAACGACGACCAGACCACTCACAACATCCACCCGATGCCGAAAGACAATCGCGAGTGGAACAAGTCGCAGCCGCCCGGCGCCGCACCGATCGATGACAGCTTTGCGCGTGCCGAGAACGCCATTCCGGTGAAGTGCAACGTCCATCCCTGGATGAAGAGCTACATCTTTGTCTTCAAGAATCCCTACTACGCGGTAACGACCAAGGATGGCAAGTTCGAGCTCAAAGGATTGCCGCCGGGGACGTACACCATCGAAGCCTGGCAGGAAAAGTACGGCACCCAGGATCAGACCGTGACAATTCCCGCCAAGGGAAACGCAACGGCTGCGTTCACCTTTAAGCCGGGATCGGGCGACTAGTTTTTTGCAGGTTTCGCAGGGGCTGGGATTTGCACTGCTGGGGCGGAAGGTCTTTCCGCTCCAGCAGATTTCTCTTCCGCAGGGCGACGTTCAGGCTCATGACCAGGACGAATTGAGATTGACTGAAAACTCCAACCTTCGCGGCGTTCATAATTTTGCCATTGTGACGGCGTGCAGCACGATTCTGCTACTGGTCGCAGGGGCGCTCGTCACCAGTAACGACGCGGCGGATTCCGTTCCCGATTGGCCGCTGGCTTATGGTCGGATCATCCCGCCGCTGATCGGCGGCATTCGCTACGAATTTGCGCACCGCGTTGTCGCTGGGCTGGTCGCTATTCTCACCGTGGTTCTAGCAATCTGGATTTCATTCAGCAAGCTACGCGGCTCAGCTCGGCGCTGGGCCTGGATTGCTTTCGCGTTGGTTGTTGCGCAGGCGCTTCTTGGCGCCGCTCGCGTGCTGCTGGGTCATGCGGCTTTTGTTGCTACGATTCATGCCACTGTCGCGCAGATATTTTTCATCACGCTCGTCAGCCTCACGATGCTGACTAGCGACTGGTGGCAGCGCGATCTTCCGCAGCTGGACGACGCAGGCAGCCCGAAGCTTCGCTCGCTGAGCGTCTGGCTTACCGCTGTGATTCTGGTGCAGCTCGTCCTCGGCGCTGGATTCCGGCACGGCGCGTTTGGCATTCTTCCGCATTTGATCGGGTTCCTCGTCGTCACGTTCATGGTGATCTGGACGGCGCGAATCGCGAACAAGCGCTTTGGGCACATCGGCGATATTCGCCGCTGGGTGGTGATGCTCCACGCCACTTTCGGCACGCAAGTGATTCTCGGTTTTCTCGCCTATTGGGCGGTGAGCCAGGCGCGGCTTGCGACGCAGCCGGTGCTGCTCTACACGGTTATCGAAGTGGCGCATGTGGTGATGGGAGCACTTGTGCTTGCTTCGAGCGTGCTCCTGGCGCTCACGTGCAATAGATTGATTCGCCCTGCCGATGCGGTTGCGGTAGAATCCGGCGCTGCGCGCTCGCAGGCGCAAGGATCGAGAGCGTAACCTTTTAAAACAATGAGCACCACGCGCACCGCCGCTTACAGCTCGCTCGACAAACCGTGGGCCTACGTTGTGCTCACAAAGCCTGACGTTACGTTTCTAGTTGTCATCACGACTGTCGCGGGCTTTTATCTTGCGTCGCCCGGTCATCTCGACTGGGCATTGCTGATGCACACGCTTTTCGGCACCACGCTCGTCGGCGCTGGTACGGCCGCGCTCAATCAATACTTCGAGCGCGACATGGACGCGCTGATGCGACGCACGGCCGCACGGCCGCTTCCCACGGGCACCCTGCAACCGCGCGATGTGCTGATTTTCGGAATCGCGACAATCGTTGTGGGCGGCGTGTGGCTCGCGCTCGCTGTGAACTGGCTGGCAGCGCTGCTCGCCGTTGCTACCACGGTGCTGTATCTCGGTCTTTATACGCCTCTGAAAACTCGCACGACATGGGCTACCGCGGTCGGCGCTTTTCCTGGCGCATTGCCTCCGCTGATCGGTTGGGCGGCAGCGCGAGGCTCGCTTTCGGCGGGAGCGTGGGTGCTTTTTGGCATTCTTTTCCTCTGGCAATTCCCGCACTTCATGGCGATCGCCTGGATGTATCGCGAAGACTACGCGCGCGCGGGAATTAAAATGCTGCCGGTAGTGGATCCGTCGGGCGACGCGACGTTCGCGCAGATCATCGGCACGTCGGCGATGCTGGTCCCCATGAGCCTGTTGCCTGCGGTGATGGGAATGGCGGGGATTCATTATTTTTTTGGCGCACTGGTATTGGGAATGATTCTGCTGCAAGTGGCGCTTTGGGCGAATCGGCATCGCGCCAACGTGCGCGCGAAGTGGCTGATGCACGCCACCGTGGCGCATATTCCAATTCTTTTGGCCTGGATGATATTTGACAAGGTCAGTCGATGACCGTTGCAGTAACGGGGAGGGAACTGGGGATGGCGCCTAAGAGCACCGCGATTCAGATTAGTGCGATTTGCGGTCTCTTCATATTGCTGGCTCTCTGGGGGATTGTCTGGGACATCACAAGTGGGCTGCTGACGAGCGGGATTGACGGAATCATGCTGGTCTTAGTTTGCGCGATGATGGCGGGGATTTTTTTTCTGATTATGCTGATGGAGCTGACGAAATCGGGAATTCTGCCGACGCCTGCGTTTTTGCGGCCAGCGCCTAAGCCGACCGCGGCTGCGAAACCGGCTGCTGCAGCTCCGGCGGCGAAAGCCCCTGCAGCGGGAACTCCTGCTGCGGCGCCGAAGCCAAGTGTTCCGGCTGCGGGTGCGCCAGCCGCTGTTGCGCCTAAGCCTGCGAATCCCGCTGCCACGCCGGCAGCTCCTCCAACCGCGCCACGGCCTGCTGCTCCCGCTCCCGCGGCTACGCCGGCAGCCGCGAAGCCAACCTCAACCACTCCAGCGGAGCCGCCTCCGGTTCCAGAGAAGAAGTAGCGGACATCCACCTTCGTTTATCTCATGGCCCTGATTCCACTCAGAGAGTTTCCTGCCATCAACGCCGGCTTGAACGGGGCATCGGCAATTTTCTTGTTTATTGGCTACATATTCATTCGCAGCCGCAGAATTCTGCAGCATAAGATCTGCATGCTGAGCGCGTTCATCTGCTCGATCGTCTTCCTCGGTTGCTATCTCTATTTTCATTTTCATGCCGGGCTTATCCGCTTCGGTGGCGAGGGATGGATTCGGCCCGTCTATTTCACGCTGCTTATTTCGCACACGATTTTGGCTGTGACGATTGTGCCGCTAGCTGTGATTACGCTGAGTTACGCGCTGCGGGAGAAATTTGGCAGCCACATGAAAATCGCGCGCTGGACGTTTCCGTTGTGGCTCTACGTATCCGTCACCGGCGTGATCATTTACTGGCTGCTGTACATCGCTTACACGCCGATCGGCGCGCCTGTTTGATCGCAACGTGTTTTTTCTTCTTGCTCGGCATCGCTCACTTGCTGCCAGTCCCTTGTCACTCGTCAGCGCTCCAAGTAATCTACTAAGCGCATGACAACGGAATCTAAACCGCGTGCTTCCTTTGGCGGACGCTGGACCTACGGCATCCTGATCGTGGCGTTCCTGTTTGTGCTGATGCCGTTCTTGTTCTGGAATGCCACCTGGTTCGGACGCCCGATGAATGACGCGCACATCGGGAAGGCGCTTGCCGACCGCACACATCCTCGGGAGATTCAGCACGCGCTGGCGCAGCTGGAAACGCGCATCGAAACGCGCGATCCGCGCGTGAAGCAGTGGTATCCGCAAATCGTCGCGCTGGCGACTGATCCGGTGGACGAGATTCGCGTCACGGATGCATGGGTGATGGGGCAGGACAATACTTCCGAAGAATTCCATCGCGCGCTTCGGCAGATGCTGACCGACCCGAACGTGATGGTGCAGCGCAACGCGGCGCTATCGCTCGTGCGTTTTAATGACGATGCCGGCCACCCGCAGATTCTCGCCATGCTCAGGCCTTACGAGATGATGTCACCGCTGACGGGTGCGCTCGATACGCGATTGAAGCCCGGCGACATCGTGAATCCCGGCACGATGATCGCGCACATCGAAGCCAGCGGTAAGAAGAACGAAGTTCGCGCCACGGTGCCCGGCACCTTGATTCGATGGCTCGCGGACGACCACGCGAATATCACTGCGGGGCAGCCCCTCGTCGCGCTCGCTCCAAGCGAAGGCATGGTGTGGGAAGCTTTGCGCGCGCTTTACATCGTAGGGCGCTCGGAAGATTTGCCGGATGTAGAACAGGTGGCTCGTGCGGCCTACGGCTCATCGCCTCAGATCGGCCAGCAGGCACAATCCACAGCCCGCGCTATCCGCGACCGGTCGTCTTCCTGAATGCTTCCTGAAGATGCTTCCTGAAAATGAGGGCTCGCTAGCCGCGCGTTAATCCGCCGTCACTTATATGTCATCACCGCGTGGCCGTCTTCAATCTTGATGTCGCCTACGTCTGGCGGCAGCCGCAGCTTCTCGCGATTCTCGGGCGACGCCATCAGCTTCTCCACCGCCGAATTCAGCACCGATTGCGGCAACGGCATCGAGCCGAGCATTCCGCTGATGGGCTCAAACTTCACGTAGCCGCCTTCAGTAGTCAAATGGCCGTCAAGCTCGAGCGTCATGTCTTTGCCGTGGAAGTCGAATAGCACATACGCCTTCACCACGTCGCCCACCATGTCTACCTTCACATCTTTCACCGACGATTGCACATCCTCGAGCGTAGGCTCCGGGTCAGATACGGCAGCGCCACCTGAAGGCGCGCTTGCTGGACGTGACGCGCCTCCCGTAGCAGCATCAATCCCCACCGGCGTTCGTCCGCCTTCCACTTGCAGATTTTGCGAAAGGTAAGAGTTTAGTTCGGTGCGGTCGAGTGCAACCTTTGCGGGTAAGCCAGCCGCTTTCGCTTGGTCCGCTGCTTCGAGTTTCTGCTCTGCGCGCGCAGCGGCGGCTGGGTCGTTGGGAACATCGGGCGCAGGCGATTTCCGCAGCACGAGCAGAATCACCACGATGAGCCCGGCGAGGCTCACCCAGCTCAGAATCTGGTACGCCTTCTTGAATTGTTCGGGCAGCGGCATGGATTCACCACTTTCAGCGTAGCAGAGGGAAGCGCAACCGGCAGAACCGTGCCTACCTCGCGTGTACAAGTCGCACCTGAACGAACGGACAGGCATCGAAAACGCTGATCAACATAGAGGATTCTTGCTAGGCTAAGCGTAGAGAAGAATCAAAAAGCGCAAAACAAAAGCAGACTAATAAGGCATCGGCCCATACTGCGCTTCGAACTCTGCGAGCGGCACCATGTCGATCGCGTCCCAAGGGCAGCCTTCGAGGAACGCGCCATCCGGGCCTTTGCTCGTGCAAAGCTTGCAGCCGATACACAGCAGCGGATCCACCATGATGCGGCCAAACGGCGCATGCTCGGAATCCGGCACCCAGAACATGCAAGCAGCCACCGGGCAGTAATCGACGCAAGCCGGCGATCCCGAGCAGCCGGTACACATTTCGTTGATCACCGCGACGATGTGCGGCTTGCGCTTGCGCTGCTTCGTGTCGCCTTCGGAGATGGGATAAAACTTCTCGATATCGCCGTCGACGAACCGCGTTACGTCCAGTGTGGCTTCTTCGGGCACCAAATCCCTCCGAGTATTTCGCTGCTAACACCTTCATTCTTCACAGGCGGAGCAGGGAAGTCAATGCCCGCCGCTCACTTCCATTGCTCCTTGGGCAAGATCACATACTGTGCGTCGCCGTTCCCGAAGGACCAATCCTCGCGCGAATTCTCGACGAGGTGGATCGCCACGTCTTCCGGCCGCAGCCCCGGTTTTTCGCGCAGGTATTCGACCACGCGCTTGAAGAAGCCCTGCTTTTCTTCGCGGCTGCGCCCGGCCGACAAGAAAATCTGAATGAAAACCACATCGTCGCTGCGATTCACTTCGAGGTAGTGCGGGTCATAGACCAAGTATCCCGGCGCGTGTTCTGTGATCACTTGAAAGTGGTCTCGCGCCAGTACGCCAATCGTTTCCACCATCGCGCGGTGAACCGATTGCCCGATAGCTGCGACGTATTCTTTAGGCTTTCCTTGAAGCAAATCGATTCGAACGAGTGGCATGTGCGAGCCTCCGAATAGCTTCATATGGGATGAACGAAGGAGCGTCGAAGTTACATTTTCCGCGGAATCATTCTGCGAAATAAAAGAGGCAGAGCCTGAAGGGAGCCATAGCATGTGGCGCCATCGTGCTGCGCCGCATTCGGGCACGGCATGCCGTGCCCCTACTGAAGATTGTAAACAACGCAACGCCCGAGAATTACTTGAGGGCGGCGATCACCGCGGCCGTGAACTCAGCCGTCGTCGCAGTTCCGCGCACATCACGCGTGAGCGATTTGCCTTCGCGGTAGACGCGATGCAGCGCCTTTTCCACGCGCCGCGCCGCATCCAATTCGCCGATGTGGTCGAGCATCATGATGCTGCTCATCAGTAGCGCGGTGGGATTTGCGATGCCTTTGCCAGCAATATCCGGCGCGGTGCCGTGAACCGCTTCGAAGATTGCCACGCTCTCGCCAATGTTTCCGCTCGGCACCACGCCCAGCCCGCCGACGAGTCCTGCCGCGAGGTCACTCATGATGTCGCCATAAAGATTCGTCAGCAGGAGCATGTCGAATTGCTGCGGATCGAGAACCACTTGCATGCAAGCGTTGTCGATAATCAGCTCTTTGTATTCGATGTCCGGATACTTCTCGGCCACGGCGCGAGTCGAGGTCAGGAAAAGCCCGTCCGACAGCTTCATGATGTTGGCTTTGTGAATCGCGTGGATCTTTTTGCGTCCGTGCTTGCGCGCATATTCAAAAGCAAACTTCGCGATACGAGTGGAAGCGCGCTCGGTAATAATTTTCAGGCTCTCGACCACGCCCGGCACCACGGTGTGCTCGAGTCCCGCATACAAATCCTCGGTATTCTCGCGGATGATGACGAGATCCACGCCCTGAAAGCGCGACTGCACGCCTTCGAGATTCTTCACCGGTCGCAGATTCGCGTACAAATCGAGTGCCTGCCGCAAGCCAACGTTGATGCTTGGAGCGCCGCCCGCCACGGCCGTCGTCATCGGCCCTTTCAGCGCCACTCGATTCTTGCGAATCGAATCGAGCACGCCCGATTGCATGAACGTCATGCCGCGCCGCTCGATCTCCGCGCGCGCGGGAATTTCGTCCCAATCAATCGCAACGCCCGCCGCCGCGAGAATTTCCTGCACCGCCTTCGATACTTCCGGTCCGATCCCGTCACCGGGAATGAGTGTGATGTGGTGTGTCATGTAAGCGAAGCATTTTAAGGAATTTGCGCGGCTCTGTATACCGCCTCATCGCTTTTCGGTTCCATTCTGAATGAATCGGCCGTTTTCACCTTGGACTGAATCGAGACACTTTCTCTCGCATCTAACCCATTGAGAGACGAGACCTTACTGTGTTTATGGATTGCCCCTCTCGCTCCAGTTTGGGCGTCACTCGCCCGGGAATCTGGTATAATGGAGTCGTAAGACGCGCTTAAGCAGCGCGAATTTCGGAGGGTGACAGAATGGTTCAACTAACGCCGGTGGCAGTCACGAAGGTCAAAGAGATTATCCAGTCGCAGAACCCGAGCCCGGCAGGGTTGCGCGTAGCCGTGGTGGGCGGCGGTTGCTCAGGCTTCAGCTACCACATGGCTTTCGAGAATCAGATCAATGAGAATAGCGACAATGTTTACGAGTTCGAAGGCCTGAAGGTGCTCGTCGATCAGATGAGCGAGATGTATCTCGACGGCATTTCGATCGACTACATCGAGACCATCGAAGGCTCAGGGTTCAAGTTCAACAACCCCAACGTGAAGAGCACCTGCGGCTGCGGCAGCTCCTTCAGCGTCTAAGCGGGGCCTAGCTGGGTAGCTCAGCTTGACTAGTTCGTTGCCTAAAGTTTTCAACTCCCGGGGAACCATTTCCCGGGAGTTCTGTTTTAAGTAGCACAGGCATTCCTGCCTGTGCCCGCGTAACCCACGCCACACATCACAAATGCTTGGCCGAACCGCCCGAGCGTTCGTTCGGTTCTGTCGTTCCTTCTTCAGTAGGGGCACGGCATGCCGTGCCCCTACTGTCGATTGGTTCGTTGCGTTCGCCTGCCCGTAAGTCGAATAAAGTGTCTCACTGTCTCAAACCCTGCCTTTGGGACAGTGAGACAGCCCAAAATGGAACTGCGAACTCGATGCGTCGCGTAAGTCCAATAAAGGTGTCCCACTGTCCCAAACCCTGCCTTTGAGACAACGGGACAGCCCGAAATGGGAATGCGGGAAATTCCTCTGCGTGCCCTAAGGCGTGATTACCAGTGGAGCTGAAGGAAAAAGGTAAGGAAGGCGAGAACTAAGACTTCTTCTTACTGCGAATCGCCCAAGCGCGCGCGGGCAGTTCAATGGCTCCTTCGTTGTTCGTCGGCAACGTCACCCTCAGTCTCTCGCGAATCGCCGAACGGATCTGTTCATCCTTAGTCGCCAGGTAGTTCGGCGCCGACCCCTGTCCGGTCAGAAGCGGTTCCCAATAATCATCGAAGTCGCTGAAGCGCGTCACCACGTCAAGAGCACGCACATCGATTTCTTCGAGCTTTGCTTGCTCAAAGAGGCTATGCAGCCCTTCCGGCGTACACATTGGGAAACGCAGCGCCTGATCGAATGACGCCGCTTCACTGTCGATTGCAATAGCAGCATCCCAGAACTCACGCACGAACCTCACTCCACGGGCATAGTCCCAGACGTAAGCCCCGACGCTGCCACCGGCACGAATAACTCGGCGAAATTCCTCGAGCGCGCGGCCTGGATTCGGAATGTAGTTCAACCCAAGGCCACACACGGCGACATCGAAACTCGAATCCGCAAAGGGCAGGGCAGTCGCGTCCGCGATCTGGAAGGTGGCGCTGGGATTCCCGCGATGTTCGCAAGCAAACTTAATCTGCGCAGCAGAAGCATCCACTCCCACGACGCTGGCAGGCGCGCTGAGTTCGACGATCGCCTCGGTCACCATGCCGCTTCCACAGCACACATCAATCCAGCGCAGACCCGCAGGTGGATCCAGCCATTGTAAGAATTCCCGGGCCAGCAGACGGCTCCAGCGGCCCATCCATTGGTCGTAGTGCGCGCCCGAAGTCCATTTATCTATTTTCATCGATTGCATCATCATCTTGTTAATCTTCTTACTTCTAAAGCTGCAGCAAGGTGAAGCTAAGTCTAATAATCTTGTCTCACTGTCAAAGGCCGTGTCTGAGACAGTGAGACAGCCCGAAATGGAACTTCGCCGCCCGTCGTGTAAGTCCAATAATCTTGTCCCGCTGTCCCAAAGGCAGGGTTTGGGACAGCGGGACAGCCCAAAATGGGATTTTCTGCTTTCCGAAGAAGCCTTCCTCAGGACCGTTTCGCCTCACGCTCCGCCCTTAGGCTCTCCATAACGCTCTGAATCAACTCCTTCGCCTTGCTGATCTCCTGCGTGACGATGCGAATGTCCATCACCGGCTGTTCCGGATTCCAGTTGCTATGGCAATACACGCCATGCTGCCCGACGAGCACCAGCGCGTTCGTTAGCAGGTCGAGCGTCACCGCCAGCCTGCCGCGATTCGGGCCCATCATCGTCTCGTAGTGTTCCAGCTCGTCACGGTGCTCGTCGAAAGCCGGCATCGATCTTTCTCCTCTGCATGCCCCTCGAAATCTTCGCCCACTTGTTTCGCTTCGAAGGTAGCTTGGCGCCCACGAATTCGCAACTCGTCATCGCCAGAGGCAGATTGCAATCGACTGAAAATCGCGAGAATCGCGCACAATGGGCTTAGTCCTAGGACTATATGTTGCGCGCTATGGAACACTACTGCCGCGCTTCACTTTACTCAGTTGTACTACTCACAGCATAATTTCGTTGGTCGCTATCTTGTCGCAGTGCCAGAAGGCGGTGGACGGCCACGTTGCTTGGGTGCGAGCGATTTCGCTCGCCCTGTCAGCAGGCGCTTACGGCGGGCGATTCACGAAACAGCTTCACGAAATAATTGGGGTGATTGAAATATGAGACGTTCTGATCTGGTTCGCAATCCTGGGAAAGGCAAGTCCGTGCGGACATCGCAAATTGTCTTTGGCGAACGCCAGCATCTTCTTCGCGTACTCGATTCGGTGGAACGCAGCGCGCTGCCCGCGCCGCGCCTCGAACAGGAGCGCCGCGTAATCGAAGGCCTAATCCATGCACGCACGCAAGAGCTGAATCACATCAATCCGGGCTGGGACGAAAAGGTGGGCACGGTACTGAGCGCCGAAGTGAAGCCAGAGTTGCTCGACCAACTCTCGCGCCAGGCGCCCAAAGAAGATTTTTATCTGCTGCGGCTAATCAGCGAGCATCCGAAGGTAACCGCGAAGACTCTGGGCCGCCTCTCGCATCATCCTTACTCGGCGATTCGCGAGAATATCGCGCGCCATCCGAATAGCGACGCATCCACACTCTCGCGACTGAGCCGCGATCGCACACAGCCGCTCTGGTATCTCGTAGCCTTCAACCCCAACGCTCCCGGTCCGCTGCGCAAAAAGCTGCAAGAGCGCATGCGCCGCCTGGGCGAAAAATCCGCCACCCAGTAGTTCAGTAGCACAGGCATTCCTGCCCGTGCCGCAAGTAGCTACCTTTCCGCGGTCGCAATGCAAGAAAGCTTCGGCTGCGTTGGGTGGATTTCAGTTTGCGCGACCCGGGACAAAAAAGAACGCCAGGGCGATTCAGCCAAGCACTTGCGATCTGTGGCGCGGGGGTACGTAGGCACAGGCAGGAATGCCTGTGCTACTGAAACCCGCGCCACTCACCCAAAGACAAATTGGCTCTTTACTGCTACAATTACGCCTGTATATTGGCCTACAGGATCGAGCCAATGCTGCCACTCCATTTACAGCCCGAAAGCCACATTCCGCTCTACGTCCAATTGCGCGACCAGCTTCGCGCCCTCGTCCATTGCGGCGAACTGCGCGATGGCGACCGCATTCCCGCCAGCCGCGAACTGGCTACACAGCTCGGCGTTCACCGCACCACTGTCGCTAACGCCTACGCCGAACTCGAATCCGAAGGTTTGATTCAAGGCCACGTCGGCCGTGGCACCTACATTTGCGGCTCGGCGGTGCGCCAATTCACTCCGGCGCCCCGCACGAATGGCAACGGCGGAGGCATGCGCTGGGAATCGCTCTTCGCCGACGAACGCGGCGACGAAGGCCTGAGCCGCATGATGCCGGAAGTTCCGCCCGACTCGATTGCCTTTGTCACAGCGCGGCCCTCAGAGGAATTTTTCCCGGTGGAAGAATTCCGTCGCTGCTGCAATTCGGTGCTGAAGAACGAAGGCCGCCGCATCCTCCAGCTCGGCTCGACCGACGGCTACGAGCCGCTGAAAAAAGAACTGATCGCGATGTTCAGCGCGGAGGGAATGGCGGTCCGCAACGAGCAGCTGCTCATCACCGACGGCTGCCAGCAGGCCATCGACCTACTGTGCAAGGCGTTTCTACGCCCCGGCGATTCCGTCGCGATGGAAAATCCTGCGTATCCGGGCGCGATCGCGATTTTTGCCGGAGCACGAGTGCGCACGCTCGCGGTAGGAGTTGAAACCGATTCGCGCCGCACCGGCCACGTGGGCCTCGATCTCGATTCGCTCGAATCCGTTCTGCTGCAGAATCGCGTGAAATTCATTTTCGTCACCGGCGATTTTCACAATCCAACCGGCACCACGATGCCCATCGCCGCACGTCGCCGCCTGCTCGAACTAGCCGCGCACTATCAGGTGCCGATTATCGAGGATTACATCTACGCGCGACTGCGCGTGCGAGGCACGGCCGTTCCGTCGCTGAAATCGCTCGATCGTTCCGGCAACGTGATTCAAATCGACAGCTTCTCAAAGATCGCATTCCCGGGTTTGCGCGTGGGCTGGTGCATCGCCGCCGAAAGCGCTATCGAGCGCTTGCGCCTCGTGAAGCAGTCCACCGACCTGCACACCGATCAGCTAGCACAGGCGACGCTTGCTGAATTCGTTCGCCGCGGGTATCTCGCGCGCCATCTTGCCAAGATTAAAAAAGTCTATCTCAAGCGCCTCGAAGCGCTCGAAGCCGCCCTCGAAAAGCACATGCCCGAAGAAACCACCTGGACGAAGCCCGAAGGCGGCATGTCCATCTGGGTCACGCTTCCACCGGGCTTCGACGCAGGCGAACTGCTGATTCACGTGCGCGAGCGCGGCGTGCTGTTCGTCCCCGGCCGCTATTTCTATCAGCAGAGCCCGCAGATGAACACGTTGCGCCTCGGCTTCGCGGGCCTCGACGAAAAGAAAATCTTCCGCGGCGTCCAAACGCTCAGCGAGCTGCTGAAGATCGAGTTGCGCAAACGCCAGCGCGGCGCCCGCAGCGAATCAGTCTCGCGCGTGGCGTTAGTTTAGATTTTCGTCTCGCCGGCTCTTTGGTTGTTTTTGTGCTTTTGCTCTTATCTTAAGATTGTCATCCCGAGCGAAGCGAGGGATCTACAGTTTCTTTTGTAGCGAGGGGCGAAACGGAAAGCGCAATCATGCTACTCACACCCAACCCGACCAACACCTGCTTCGGCTGCGGCGGCGCAAACCCGCGAGGAATGCAGCTGACGTACGAGCAGGACGACGCCACCCGCCGCATCCGTGGCGCATTCAAACTCGGCGCCGAATACCAGGGCGGCGGCGGATTCATCCACGGCGGCATCATCGCGCTGGTTCTCGACGAGGCCATGGGCAAAGTCAATCGCTTCCGCGGCGTTCGCGCCGTCACCGCCGAACTCACGATCGAATACATCCGCCCAATTCCAGTGGACGAAGATCTGGTCATCGAAGCGCATGAAGTGGAAAAAGACGGCCGCAATCTGCATTACGTAGGCGAGATCGCGAATCGCTCAGGAAAAGTACTCGCCCGCGGCAAAGGCCGCTTCGTCGAAATCGACCCGGACAAATTCAAGATTGAGCGCGCCGAAGTATCCGCGCCGGGGAATCACCCGAGCTAGCGCGCGACAGTAGGGGCACGGCATGCCGTGCCCGGCAAAAGAACTTGGCAACAGCGCGGTTGATTTAACTAGTCTTTTTGTAGCGCCGGTCTTCAGACCGGCAGGTTTTAAGGGGTTGGCAGACGAATTCTAAATAATGCAGTCGTAATAAAAGGGAGAAGAACGATGGACCTGATGAGCAACAATCTTTGGCGCGTAAAAGTCGGCCTCGCCGAAATGCTGAAAGGCGGCGTAATCATGGACGTCACCACCGCCGCCCAAGCCAAAATCGCGGAAGACGCTGGCGCCTGTGCCGTAATGGCGCTCGAGCGCGTCCCGGCCGACATTCGCAAGGAAGGCGGCGTAGCCCGCATGGCCGCACCGAAAATCATCCGCGAAATCATGGACGTGGTTTCAATCCCGGTGATGGCCAAAGTCCGCATCGGCCATTTCGCCGAAGCGCAGGTACTCGAAGCCCTCGAAGTGGACTACATCGACGAGAGTGAAGTCCTCACGCCCGCCGACGAAGAGCATCACGTCTGGAAGCACGGCTACAAGGTTCCCTTCGTTTGCGGCGCGCGCAATCTCGGCGAAGCTCTTAGGCGCATTGCCGAAGGCGCAGCGATGATTCGCACCAAGGGCGAAGCAGGCTCGGGCAATATCGTCGAAGCTGTGCGCCACATTCGCGCCATCATTGGCCAGATGAAAAAGCTCACAACGCTCGGCGAAGAAGAGCTAGTGCACGAATCAAAAGAGCTCGGCGCGCCTTTCGAGCTCGTCTCATGGGTAGCGAAACACGGCAAGTTGCCAGTCCCGAATTTCTCAGCGGGCGGAATCGCCACTCCCGCCGACGCAGCACTTGTGATGCAACTCGGCGCCGAAGCGGTCTTCGTCGGCTCCGGCATCTTCAAGTCCAACGACCCAGCCCAGCGCGCACGCGCCATCGTCAAAGCGACGACGCACTACAAAGATCCCAAAGCCGTTCTCGAAGCCTCCGAAGAACTCGGCGAAGCAATGAAGGGCCTCGACATCCGCCAGATGGAAGAAAAGGATCTGCTGCAAACCCGCGGCTGGTAATTGCTCTTTTTGCACCGTAGGGGCGCGCCCGCTGTAGCGCACTCTTCCGGCTCGTGCAGTTACGTTGTCATCCCGAGCGCAGCGAGGGATCTGCAGTTAGCTTTATTTCAAATGCGTGACTCAAGAAAAATCGGAATCCTAGCCATCCAAGGCGACTACGACGCCCACGCAAAAGTCCTCGATCGCCTGGACGCCGAGCACACCTTCATCCGCTGCCCGGAAGAACTCGCCGGCGTCGAAGGCATCATCCTCCCCGGGGGCGAAAGCACCACGCACCTGAGAGTGATGCAAGAAGAAGGCCTCTTCGACGCGCTGAAGAAATTCGCCACAAACGGCGGCGCATTCTTCGGCACCTGCGCCGGCGCAATCCTCCTCGCCAAAGAAGTACACGGCCCGCCGCAGGATTCGCTCGGCCTGCTCGACATCTCCGTCCTTCGCAATGGCTACGGCCGCCAGCTAGCCAGCGACGTTCACGCCGCCACCACGAAGCTCAGCAAAAATCCGCTCGAAATGGTTTTCATCCGTGCCCCAATCATCGAATCAGTAGGCAACAGCGTCGAAGTCCTCGCCGAAGACGCTGGCCACCCGGTACTCGTCCGCGAGGGCAAGGTGCTAGCCTCCACCTTCCACCCGGAACTGACGAACGACTCCACCGTCCACGAATATTTCCTGAAGCTCGTCGGCAATGGCCGCAACGGCTCCTGAGCGATGGACGATTCCGCCACGCGCCACTGGAAAGTGCTCTTCGTTTGTGTAGGGAATTGCGTTCGCAGCCAGATGGCGGAAGCGATTGCACGCCGCGACGCATCGGACGTCATCGTCCCCAAAAGCGCCGGCCTTCACCCGCTAGGCTTCATCGACGAGACGGCCATCGCCGTCCTGGCCGAGCGCGGAATCTCAGTGGTCGGCCAACACTCAAAAGGCCTGCGCGATCACTCGCTTTCCAAGCCCGACCTAGTCATCAACATGTCCGGCGCCCCCAGCGCTTCGTTCTTTCACGGTCACCGCTTTGAGGACTGGCCAGTGGCGGATCCTTTCGGCGAAGACGTGGAACTCCACCGCCGCATCTGCGATGATATCGAGCAGCGCGTAAAGGATTTGGCCCAGCGTCTCCGTTCCGCGAACGGCTCCGCTTCCTGACGCTACGTTTAGCATCAATCGGTTTCGGGTGTTACGTCAGGGCACGGCTTCAGCCGTGCCGATAGCGCCGAAACAAACGGCGGCTTTAGCCGCTGAGGAAAATTCGCTCGCTCTTCTATCGAGGAAACTTGCGCCGCGAAAAAACCAGCGTCTCCCAGGAAGACTACCTCAAAGCCATCTGGGAGCTCGTCCAGGAAGAGCAAGCCCCCATCAGCGCCCGCCTAGCCGAGGATCTGGGCGTGACTCCGCCCGCCGTCACCGCCGCACTCAAACGCATGACCCGCGGCGGCTACCTCCGCGTCCGCCGCAGCGGCCAGATCGAACTCTCGCCCAAAGGCCAGGAAATCGCCGAGCACCTCGTCCTGCGTCATCGCCTCGCAGAAAAATTGCTCACCGACGTAATCGGCCTCGAATGGACCCGCGCTCACGAAGAAGCCGAACGCCTCGAGCACGGCATCTCGCCCGAAGTCGCCAACCTTCTGCTCGAACGCTTCGGCCGCGACAGCCGCTGCCCCCACGGCGTTCCTCTCTTCGGCGGCATGCAAAAGCTTCGCCGTAAACACGGCGCCGTCCGCCTCTCCGAATCCGAAGTCGGCCATTCCTACGAGGTAATGCGCGTCTACGAAAAGGATCCCCAATTTCTAGAATTCTTGGTGAACTTCAGCCTCAGGCCCGGCGCCCGCGTCCGTGTCCATCAACGCGAATACGACGAGACCATGACGCTCTCCGTCACCGGCCACCGCCCCCCACGCATCCACCTAGGCAAACCCGCCACCGAACGCATCTGGGTCCGCCGCCTCTCGTAGCTTCAGTAGCACAGGCATTCCTGCCTGTGCCGCAAGCCGCTACGCGGCGAAGATCGCCAATGCTTGGCGCCCAACGCCACATCGTTCTTTTCGCAGTTGCAGTTTCTTCATCAGGGGCACGGCATGTCGAAGACCCGCCGCAGGAGGGCCGTGGCCGAACGCGCCACAATCACCCGCGCGCCATCCACTACCGCAATTATCTCCATGAAAAGTTGCGACACGCCCCGCATCAGACAGCGTAGAATAATCACCGAGACAGAATCGCAAAAAACACGATTCCTTTCGGCCCGCCCGGCAAACATTTGAGGACCACCAGAATCTCACTTACTAACACGAGACCTATGCCAATTCGAACCCAACTTCATGAGCCACACCTCATCCTCAAGCTGACCACATCAGCGCGCATCATCTTCGCATCTCTGATTCTCTGCCTGGGCCTCACCACCGCCGCTCTCGTAGATGCGGATGATCAGGCCGCCATCAGCAGCGACGCCATAATTCACCACCTCAGCGCCGTCATCTCCTGGTACCGCGACTCCACCACAAAGGTGCAGCCCCCCGGCTTCGCCAGTGACGCAATCTACCAGGGTGACGCCCGCACCCTCGCCGAGCAGGCCGTTCGCCTCGCATTTGATTCCGCCCGCGCCACCGTGCCCCTCGTAAACGCGCAGGGCCAGCAGCCCGCCACCGACAGCGACGCCCAACCAGCGCAAGGCGCCACGCAAAGCCAGAACCTCGCGCAGTTCAAAGCCAAGACCAGCGCGCATCTCGCCGATCTCCAAGCCCAACTCGATTCCGTAAACAAGCAACTCACCACCGCACCGCCGCGCGCCAGAGCCGCACTCCAAAATCAGCGCGACAACCTCCAGGGCCAGATCGGACTAAACTCCGCCATCCTAGATTCCGTCGGCAAGCTCCTCACCTTCATCGAGAACGGCAATGACACGCCAGCCGAAGGCCTGCAGGGAAGCATCGACGCGCTGGCACGATCTGTGCCGGAAATTTTCAGCCTCGCTCCCACCAACCAAAAGACCGAAAACAAGCCGGCCGCGCAGGCCACTCCCGCCGCGAATCAGACGCAAGCGGCCGCTTCCAAGTCTACTGGTCTCATCGGGGAAGCGGGAGCGCTCTATACCGAAATGACCAGCATTCGCGAGATTGATCAGCTCGCTAGCGAGACGCAGAGCCTTCGGGATGTCGCCGACGCGTTGCGCCAGCCGCTTCGCAACGCGATGAAGGCCACAATCCAGCAGAGCACCGCTCTCGAAAACCAAGCTCAATCAACCACCTCAAATCCCGCCCCAGCCGCAAATTTGAAACCGCAATATGACGCTCTCGCCGGGAGATTTAGGTCACTGTCCGCCGCACTCGTCCCCTTGAGCCAGGAAGTGGTCGTGCTCGATCAGAGTAAGGCGAATCTCCTCGAATGGCGCCGGTCCATCACACGCCAATCGGGTTACGCCCTGCGCTCATTGCTATTGCACGTGGGAACGATCGTGGTCGCGCTGGGACTCGTTTTGTTGCTTTCGGAGGTATGGCGCAGGGCGACCTTCCGCTATATCCCCGATGTGCGCCGTCGCCGCCAATTCCTCACCGTCCGGCGCTTCGTAGTCGGCTTCCTGATGGGCATCGTTCTCATTCTCGGATTTGTGAGTGAATTCAGTTCGCTCGCCACATTCGCGGGATTCGTCACGGCCGGCATTGCCGTCGGCCTGCAAGCCGTCTTGTTATCTATCGCGGCCTATTTCTTTCTCATCGGGCGTTACGGCATCCGCGTGGGCGAACGCGTCAGCGTGGCCGGCGTCACGGGCGATGTGGTGGATATCGGGCTTGTGCGCCTTTACATCATGGAACTCGCGGCAAGCGGGGGAGATCTCTACCCCACCGGACGCATCGCCGTGTTTTCGAATTCCGTCTTTTTTCAGGCAGGCGTGCCGTTCTACAAACAGATTCCTGGCACGGACTACACCTGGCACGAGGTCGCTGTTCCGATTGTCGCCGGCAGCAATTACAAATCCGTGGAGGAAAAAATTCTGCAGGCCGTCAATTCCGTGTACGACGGATATCGCAAAGACATCGAACGCCAGCACACGGACGTCGAGCGCCGTATTGACATCTATATGCAAGCCCCCAACCCCGAGCCGCAACTCCGATTCACCGACAAGGGGCTCGAATTCCGAGTGCGCTACCCTGTGGAACTGCGGAAAGCCTCGTCGATCGATGACGAAATAACGCAGAAAGTGCTCGAGGTTGTAAATGGCGAGCAGGAATTAAAAGCTGCCGTTTCAGGCCCGCCCACGATCCGCACCCCGGTCGGCCCCTGAAGCACGCGACTAGCTTCCCGGCAGCCCCACAATATCGAGCGCGTTTACGCGCGAGTCGTCCACAGTAAGCCCCCAATGCAGGTGCGGCCCGGTCACGCGACCAGTGGCTCCCACACGCCCAATCACAGCCCCGGCAGCAATCATTTCGCCTTTCTGAACGCCAATCACTTTCATGTGTCCGTACAACGTGTACACGCCCAATCCGTGATCAATCACCACAGTATTCCCAGCAAAATATAAATTCTCGGCCAGCACCACGCGCCCGCGCTGCGATGCGTGTATCGGCGTACCCTCAACAGCGGGTATATCGACGCCGCTGTGCGGAGAGCCGGGTGTGCCGTTCAGCACGCGTCGCCGTCCGAAATTCTTCGCCGTATGAATGCCGGGCAGTGGCAGGCGAAACGCCCCGGTCCAAAATTTGTCAGGAGTTGCTGTGCCGAAAATTGCGCGCAAGCGCTCGCCCTCTTCTTCCGCCCGCTTCGCGTCTTCCGGATTCGGCTGGACAAACTTCGGTGCTACCGTCAGCTTCTCTTCAGGAAATTTACCAGCCATCACAGAAACGGAAACCGCGCAGCTCACAGAATCGCTCGATTCTGGCTGTACGCTGAGTTTCAACTCATAATTTCCAGGGGGGTGTGCGAGATCGACGCCAAGGAACCCGTGGAAGAAGCCCTTGTACCTTGCGTCGCGCCAGAAGGGAACTGAACGCACGGCTTCGCGACCAGTCCATTCTCCCGTCACCTTGGCGAGCGCCGTTTGCCCGTGCACCTCGAGCCGCAGCAAGCCGCCCTGCACAGCTCGCGCCGGAAAAAAACGCACCGTGATTCCGTCGCCGCAGTCGTGAGTGTTACCGCCGGCCGCCGCCTTTGCCTGCGATTGTGTCTTTGCAGACGCCTGAGCCAGTGCGCCCGAAGGCGCGCAGAGAAACAAAAACGCCGCCGTCGCAGCGCCCAAAATATTTCGCCAGCCCGCAGTCGAAGCCTTCAGCTATTTGCTCCCGGTATAGGTCACGCGCCAGACGCTGTCCGATCCATCATCCGTAAAAATCAGTGCGCCATCCGACGCCACCGTAACTCCCACCGGCCGCCCCCAAACCTCTCCGTTCGGCGTGACGAATCCCGTAACGAAATCCATATACTCGCCGGTGGCTTTCCCATTGTGCACCGGGACGCAAATAATTTTGTACCCCGTCCTCTTCGCGCGGTTCCAGGATCCGTGCTCGGCCGCAAACGCATATCCGGAATATTCGGACGGCAACATTTTGCCGTCGTAGAAAGTCATCTCGAGCGAAGCCGAATGCGCTTGCAACAGCACGTCCGGCACGGTCACTTTGTCCTTCAGCTCCGGATGCTTCCCGGCATGACGCGGATCCTGGTTCGCCCCGATGTAATACCAGGGCCAGCCATAAAATCCGCTGTCCTTCACGCTCGTGATGTAATCGGGCACCAAATCGTCTCCGAGCTCGTCACGTTCATTTACGGACGTCCACAGTGCACCTGTCGAGGGATCGATCGCGATTCCGACGGGGTTCCGAATTCCCGCCCCATAAATCCGCTCGCCCGATCCATCCGGATTAAATTCCAGAATGTCCGCGCGATGATCTTCGGCCGCATCGTCGTCCACATTCGATTTTGAGCCCACGGACACGAACATCTTCTGCCCGTCTGCCGAGAATGCAATATCCCGCGTCCAATGCCCGCCGCCCGGCAAATGCCCGCCTCCAGGCAGCCTCTCCACCACTTTCTGCGAACGTCCGCGTGCTTGCAAATCACCGTTCTGATAAGGAAACTTCACCACACTGCCGGTATTTGCTACATACACGAATTGAGGATTTGCTCCAGGCGGATAGAAGGCTATTCCAAACGGCTTGTTAAGGCCGGTCGCGAACACCTGCACCGTCTGCGCCCGTCCGTCGGCGCCAATTCCGCGGAGCACACGAATCTTCCCCTTCTCGCTTTCGGCGACGAATAAATCGCCATTCGGGGCTGTTCGAATCAGTCGCGGCCCGCTCAATCCGGTCGCAATCTGGTCAACCTTGAATCCCGGCAACGCCTGCGGCCACGCATTGCTCGGCCGCGATACCATACGCGCGAAGTTATCCGCCGACTTCGTTGCATAGGGCTTCGGCATATCGACGGCCGTAATCAATCTTCGAACTCCCGGCGCATCTTCGCGCCAGTCGCCATAAGCGCCTTCGCCCTTCAAAAGTTTCCCTTCGTCTCCCGGCCCCGCGTTCACTCCGGCAGCGCGGCTCCCATCTCTCTCGGCGGCTCTTCTGCGACTATCATCTCGCTTCAACGCGGTAACGCCGAGCGCCAGAACAACCGCAATTGAAGCGACCAAAAGCCGCCCCTTGAAAAATAGCTTTCGCGTATTCATAGCAAACTGCCTCCGCTGCAGCGGACTCCCCACCTGTATGTAAGATGATTTGGCACGCCTGACGGTTCCACTCGTACCCGCGCGAAAACCGCTTCCGTTCCCCCTTTTCTGAAATATACTCTTTCACCGCGCGGAGGCTCCATGCATCAAAATACCGACCAGCGCACCACCACGAAGCACCAACTCTTCATCAACGGCGAATGGACGGACCCAGCCGCCAAAGGTACCTACGAGAAAGCGAATCCGTTCAACGGGAAGCCTGCCTCCACGGTTGCCGCCGGGAAGCGGGAAGATGCCAAGCGTGCCATCGAAGCCGCCGCCGCTGCATTTCCCACCTGGAGTAACACCGCACCTGCCGTCCGCCGAAAGTTACTGCTGAAAGCGGCCGACGTTCTCGATTCGCATCAGGCCGACATCGCTCGCACGACCGCCGAAGAAACCGGCGAAACCTTCGGCTGGGGCATGTTCAATTGTATTTTTGCGTCAGGACTTCTTCGCGAAGCCGCCGCGCAAGCCTACGGCCTCATCGGCGAAATAATTCCCTCCGATCTTCCCGATACCGTTGCGATGGCCACGCGCCAGGCAGTCGGCGTGGTTGTCGGCATCGCTCCGTGGAACGCGCCCATGATCCTCGGCATGCGCGCCGTGGCGATCCCGATTGCCTATGGCAACACGGTCGTACTCAAAGCGTCGGAAGAATCTCCGGGCACTCATCTCGCCATCGCGAAAGTTTTCGCGGAAGCTGGCTTCCCGAAGGGCGTGCTCAACGTAATCACTAACGCCCCGGCCGATGCCGCCGACGTTGTCGACGAGCTCATCGCCCACCCCAAAACGCGACGCGTAAACTTCACCGGCTCAACCAAAGTAGGCCGCATTATCGCCGAGAAAGCAGGGAAGTACCTCAAGCGCGTCCTACTCGAGCTAGGTGGCAAAGCCCCGATGATCGTCCTGAGCGACGCTGATATTGACGCCGCCGTCGCCGCCGCCAATTTCGGCGCCTTCATGAACGCCGGTCAAATCTGCATGTCCACCGAACGCATCGTCGCCGAAAAGCCCATCGCCGAGACGTTTGCCAAAAAGCTGGCCGCCAAAGCAAGCACGCTAAAAGTCGGCGATCCGTTGCAACCCGACACACAGATCGGCTCGGTCATAAATAAAGGCGCAGCCGCAAGAGTCCAGGAACTGATCGACGATGCCGTCTCCAAAGGCGCCAAAGTCCTCTGCGGCGGAAAATCCGATGGCAACTGTTATTCACCCACCGTTCTTTTTGGCGTCACACCCAAAATGCGAATCTATGGCGAGGAATCCTTCGGCCCGGTTGTCTCTGTCGTAGTCGCCGACACCGACGAAGAAGCCCTGCGCATCGCCAACGACACCGAATATGGCCTCTCCAGCGCCATCTTCAGCCGCGACGTCAACAAAGCCATGCGCTTCGCCGAGCAAATGCAAACCGGCATATGCCACATCAATGGCTCCACAGTTCACGACGAACCGCAAATGCCCTTCGGCGGCGTAAAAGACAGCGGCTACGGCCGCTTCGGCGGCAAAGCCGCCCTGGAAGAATTTACAGAGTTGCGCTGGATCACAATCCGCCGCACTCCCACTCATTACCCAATTTGAAGGTGCTCATTGCGATTTGATCTGTGACGGTCAAACACGAATGCCTTGTAGGTCGCCCCTTTAGGGGCGACATAACAAAACCGAAAAGCGAGGGGCTTTAGCCCCTGAAGGTCCCAACGCAATTCACCAAAAGGAGGCAACCATGATCACCGGTACCCACGCCTTAATTCACTCCGACAAAGCCGAAGAAATCCGCACATTCTTCCGCGACACCCTAAAACTTCCCCACGTCGACGCAGGCCACGGCTGGCTCATCTTCAGCCTCCCTCCCGCCGAAATCGGCATGCACCCGGCCGAAAAGGGAAGCCACTACGAGCTCTACCTGTTGTGCGATGACATCAATTCCACCGTAGCCGATCTCCAAAAACGCGGCGTAAAATTCAGCAGCCCGATCACCGACGCTCGCTTCGGTTTCGTCACCTCCATCACGCTACCCGGCGGCGCCGAACTTGGCCTATACCAGCCCAAGCACCCTCTCGCTCCGCCCTGGGTCAAAGCGAAACGCAGACAAAGCCGCGCCAGCGCGAAACGCTCCAAAACGAAGCTACGCCGAAAGCGCCGCCGCTAGCCGCGTAAACGTCAGTTTGAGGAAGTAAGGCTGCCTGAGTTTATTTTGGTACAATGAAGTGTGGCCGGGAGCAAATGCTGGTGAAAATCCAGCCGACCAGTCGCAAAGGCGCGCTTGGCGTCGTCTAACTTTTAAGACATCCCGGCTTTGTTTTTCAGAAAGCCCTCCACGAAGTTCTGCCGGCCTATTGCCATCCGCTGCCCCACACGCCTATCATAGGCCTTGCACCGATCAAAATCTGGTTGGGCGAACGCACGCCCCGCCGAAAAGAAACGCTACTGCGCTGAATGCTCGTTCACTTCCAACCCGCAGAAAGCACTTCGAGCCGCACCCCTGGCTCACAATTTCCCAAAACAATAAAAAGTAGACCCCAAGAGGAGGATTAGAAATGGCAACAGCCACGCACGCAGTTCAGCTCGACGATAAAGTCACCACATTCGTAGGCAAGAAGCAGAAGATGCTCATCAACGGCAAGTGGGTCGAAGCCGCTTCCGGCAAAACTTTCCCCACCTACAATCCCGCCACCGGCGAAGTTCTCTCGCACGTCGCCGAAGGCGATCGCGAAGATATCGACCGCGCCGTAAAAGCGGCCCGCGCTGCATTCGAAAAAGGCCCCTGGGCGAAAATTTCTCCGTCCGAACGCGGCCGCATGATGTGGCGCCTAGCCGATCTGATCGAAAAGCACACCGAAGAATTCGCGCAGCTCGAATCGCTCGACAACGGCAAGCCGCTCAAGATCGCCCGCATCGCCGACCTACCGCTCGCTGTCGACCACTTCCGCTACTACGCCGGCTGGGCCACCAAGATTGAAGGCAACACGATTCCCATGGGCCTCGCGCGCCAGGGCAGCTACCACGCCTACACCGTTCGGGAACCCGTCGGCGTCGTCGGCCAGATCATTCCGTGGAATTTTCCGCTGCTGATGGCTGCATGGAAACTCGGCCCCGCTCTCGCCACGGGCTGTTGCGTCGTGCTCAAACCAGCCGAGCAGACCCCGCTCACCGCGCTGCGCCTCGGTGAACTGATTGCCGAAGCAGGCTTTCCGGATGGCGTTGTCAATATTGTTCCCGGCTATGGAGAAACTGCCGGCGCCGCGCTCGCCGCCCACATGGACGTGGATAAAATCGCCTTCACCGGCTCCACCGAAGTCGGCAAGCTCATCGTTCACGCCGCGACCGGCAACCTGAAGAAAGTCTCGCTCGAACTCGGCGGCAAATCGCCCAACATCATCATGGACGACGCCGATCTCGAAACCGCCATCCCCGGCGCCTCCATGGCCATCTTCTTCAACCAGGGCCAGTGCTGCTGCGCCGGCTCGCGCCTTTTCGTCGAAAAGAAAATTTTCGACAAGGTCGTCGACGGCATCTCCCAGGCCGCCTCGAAAATCCGAGTGCGTCCGGGACTCGACCCCGATAGCGAACTCGGCCCGCTCGTTTCCGAAGAGCAGCTGAATCGCGTCTGCGGCTATCTCGAATCTGGCATCAAGGAAGGCGCCAAAGCCACCGCAGGCGGTTCGCGCGAAGGCGACAAGGGCTACTTCGTCAAGCCCACCGTCCTCGTGAATACCAACGACAACATGAAGGTGGTGAAGGAAGAAATCTTCGGGCCCGTCGTCACAGCTACGCCGTTCAGCGACATGAACGAAATCGTCTCGCGCGCCAACGACACAGTCTATGGTCTGGCCGCAGGCGTCTGGACCCGCGACGTGAAGAAAGCGCACGCGGTCGCGTCAAAGCTGAAGGCCGGCACAGTCTGGATCAATTGCTACAACGTCTTTGACGCCGCTCTTCCATTCGGCGGCTACAAGCAATCCGGCTGGGGCCGCGAAATGGGCCACGAAGTCCTGAAGAACTACACAGAAGTAAAATCCGTTTGCAGCGCGCTCTAGCAGTTTGGTAGCACAGGCATTCTTGCCTGTGCCCCAAGTTGCAAACAGCTCGAATTCTCAAATCAGCAAGGGCCGAGTCAAAATGACTCGGCCCTTTTCTATTCCTGCCGGGGTCGGGTTCATGCTCATCGAAGCCGCATTGAACGGGGGACGCACTCGCCGCCAGCATCCAGCAATCCCGCAATCACCCGACGAGTTGGCTCAGGCGGCACGCGAATCAGTCGCCGCAGGCGCTGCCGCGATTCACTTCCATGTCCGTGGGGCCGACGGCCTCGAAAGCCTAGCGCCCTCAGACGTCGCCGCCGCAGTGCGCGCCGTACGTGAAGCTGTTCCCGGAACGCCTTTCGGTGTCACCACAGGCGCGTGGATTCTCAAAGATCCCGCATTGCGCCACAAAATGGTCTCAGAATGGAAAGCGCTACCAGGCTTCGCCTCGGTAAATTTCAAAGAAGACGGCGCGCTGGAACTTGCCCATCTTCTGCTCTCGCGCGGCATGGGAATTGAAGCAGGCCTGAGCGATACGCTCGGAGCGGAAATTCTCATAACCAGCGGCTTGGCAACGCGCTGCCTGCGCATCCTACTCGAGCCGCAAGAAAACTCAGAAGGCAGCGCGCTCGCAAATGTGAGCGCCATCGAAGCGGCCCTCAAGGCCGGTGGCGTGAAGCTTCCATTGCTGCTCCACGGCCTCGACGCAACCGCATGGCAACTGCTCGACGCAGCCGCAGCGCATGGCTACGATACGCGCGTCGGATTCGAAGACGTCCTCACGCTTCCCAGCGGCGCCCCGGCCGCAAGCAACGCCGAACTAGTAGCCGAAGCCGTGCGTCGCGCGACCCGACACGGCGCCCCCTAACATCGCGTCCGCTGCGAACAACGTCGTCATCCTGAGCGGAGAGTCGGCGCTTCTGCTTTTCGTCCCGCTCCTGCGGGACGGACGACTCGCAGTCGAAGGATCTCAGCGTAGCACTTGCCGATCGGTCGGCCACGAGAACTGTGTCGCTTCGCCACTTTCCGTTTTCTACTTCACGCGCCGCCCTTCGCCTTCTGCTCCCGCAACTCCTTCTTCCAACCCAGCACGCGCGCCTTGTTCCCAGCCTCCTCCGCCTCCGGCACCATCCCCTTGCGCTGATACGCGCGCGACACAGTCGTCCACGCCAGAATATCCTCGGGCTCTATCTCCAGAATCCGCCGCGCCGCCTCGATCGTCCGGTCAAAATCTTCCCTCGCGTAGTATGCTTGCGCCAGACCATGCAGCGCGTCCGCAAATTTCGGATCGAGCGCAATCGCGCGTTCATACTCAGCAATCGCCTCGTCCAGCTTCCCCTCGCCGAACAAATCGATCCCAGCGTAGTAGTGATCTTCAGATCTCGTCGCTTCGGTCATGCTTTTCCCATGGCTCCCGCGCCGATTTTACCATTGCCTCCGAGTCCAGGCTGGCCGTGGCGCTCCGCAATTTCAAATTTCAAATTTCAAATTTCCGCTCCACGATGCTGAACGCCCTCCGGTACTACTGGATCATTTCCAAGGGCTACCGCCTCCGCCCGTGGGCCTCCCCGTATATCCAATGGCGCATGGAAACATTCTTTGGCCACGAAGCCGCCAATCTCGATGCACGCAAATTCTTCGCGCTGATGTGGCGCGAACGCGCCCGCATGGAGCGTTTCCTCGACTGGGTCGCCACCCGCCGCAAAGCGCAAGAACCCTAGCCCTCAGGTCGGGACTCGCGATTCGAGCGGGGCGAATCACTTGAGCCGAGGACTCGCGAGCTAGATCCTGGCTGGGAAAATCCCTTGGACGCAGATCGAATACTGCAGCCCTTGCGGTGCGAACTTCCGCAGATCCGGTAACGCGAAATTGGTCACACCGTCGCCGCCGAAGTTCGTACCGATAAGCGAAAAAATGGCGACGTTTCCTGAGATTGGCAGAATGCGTCCGTCCGCGGGTAATGCACCCTGGCCGTAGCCATTCACCGAAAGAATCACATCACCGATCATGCACGAGCTTGTCGCCCCGTAAATGAAAGCCGCGTCGCCAAGGAACGCCACGCCGCCGTTCGTGCTCAGCGCTCCCGAGAGAGCGGTGAGATTAGCGGGAAGCGGTGTTCCCGCAGGTCCTTGTGGTCCCGTCGGCCCTGCCGGCCCGGTGGGTCCAGTCGGTCCTTGTGCTCCGGTGGCACCCGCCGGTCCTATTGGACCTGCGGCTCCGATGGCTCCTTGCGGACCGGCAGGGCCAATCGGTCCTGCTACTCCTTGAGCGCCAGCAGGCCCCACCGGACCGATTGCCCCGGTAGCGCCCTGCGGACCGGCAGGGCCGATCGGTCCCGCTACTCCTTGAGCGCCGGCAGGTCCCACCGGACCGATTGCTCCGGTAGCGCCTTGCGGCCCAGCAGCGCCAATCGGTCCCGCCGGTCCTGGCAATCCGGTCGGTCCCGCTGGCCCAGTTGCACCCGTCGCGCCAGCTGCGCCCTTCGCTCCAGCCGGCCCCGCAGGACCAGCTGCGCCTTGAGGACCTGCCGGTCCCGCCGGACCCGTGGCTCCCGGCAATCCAGCCGGGCCTTGAGCGCCCTGAATATTCCAGGAAACGAGTTCGTCACGGGATGGACAGGTGGTGCCTCCTTTGACAATGAAGCGCACAGCCCCGTCCGACTTCTTCACGCACGCATTAATCGCTTGGCCCATCGCCGGTGTTCCCAAGCCAAGCACCGCGGCGATCAGCAGAAATACGGATACCGACAGAACTTTCAGAGACTTCATTCCAACCTCCAGGGAGTTGAGAGGGATCCAGGCCGAAAGCTTTCGGAGTGTATCGGCGCGAAGTCTCGCATCGCAAGCATGACGCGAAGAAGCGTGATGAAAGAGTGACGAGTCGCGCTTAGCGCGGTGACTCCTGATTCGTAGCGCGTTACTCGCGAAGAGGCGGTAGCCACGCCGCCGCCGTCCTCGTCGTGGGAAAAGCGCGTTCGCTGCGACGAATCGGGATTGCGCAGGTGAGGCTGCGCCCTTCGGGACGCGGGGCTTGCCCTGCGTCGCTCAGGGTAAACAAGCGGTGGGAGACCGGAGGGCGGTCTCGAGATTCTGCAAAGTGCGAGCCGGCGCAGCGGGTGGGGGGCGATTAGCGAGGCGACGGTGTGTGCTATCCGTGAGATCCCAGCTGCAGCAACAGCGCACAGGCGACGTTTCCATGTACCGCCTGTCGGCGGACGCCTGTGCCACTTAAGTCCGGAAACTGCGAGCCGGCGCGGCTGACGCGAAAAGCGTGTTTTGTGTCCATTAGGATTTGGGTTTGTCGGTTGTTTTGAGGGAGTTGAGTGATTTTCTGATTGATCGATTGTTCCTATTAGAAATTCGGGCGGTTCTGCCATCCGCAGAGTTTTCGCAGGGTCCCAGCCGAATCCCTTCGACTCCCGCTGGTCGCTCAGGATGCCGATCCTAGCCGGATCGTCAGTTCCTATTAGGAATCTGGGCGGGGTTGGGGTGGGGGCCGCGAATCGCGGTCGAGTGCGCCCGCCGTCCGATAGTGTCGTCGTCGACATCATATAAAAACGGGTGATGGTGGCATGGATTTGCGCGGTTATGTATCTGAATAACTAGACAGATTGACAGGACGAATATCGCCACAAACTGTAAGATTAATAATCGCGATGGTATAATCTGCCCCCGTCAGCGGGACAAGAATTCAGCGTTCCCTTTAGTTCCGTTAGCGAAGCGATGCCCACTAACCCCAATCAAGTTATTGATCACAGCCAGCTTAGGCGGGGTTCGGAGTGGCGAAAGTGGGACTTACACATTCACAGTCCCGCATCCGGACTCAGCAATCACTTCCCGAAATTGGCCGGCGATCCGGATTGGGAAACGTATATCCGAAAGCTCGAGAGCCTCGACGATATTGCAGTGCTTGGGATAACGGATTACTTCTCAATTGAAGGATACCGAAAAGTCCGCCAATACCACCGACAAGGCAGGCTGCAGAATATCGCTCTGATACTTCCGAACATTGAACTGAGGCTGAATACCTTTTCGGGTTCAAGTGGGACGCCGCGACGGATAAATTATCATGTAATGTTCTCAGACGAGGTATCTGAGGACGATATAGAAAACCATTTCCTAGGCCAGCTCCTATTTACCTACGAAAGCGCTCCCGACGATGGGGAATCCGATTGGCTTATCAACCGCGTTAACCTGGAACGTTTGGGGCAAAAACTCAAGCAAGAACAGACGAGCTTCCGCGGTTCTGATTACGAGGTGGGATGCACGAATGCGACGGTCGATGCCGGGGCAGTCAAAAAGCTCCTAGGAAATAAGGGAGCCATCTTCCGCGGCAAGTATCTGATCGTTGTCGAGAACACCTCGGACCTTCCATGGGAAGGTCAAGATCATCAAACACGCAAGATTCTATTGCAAGGTGCACATGCGATCTTTACGTCTAACGAGAAAACTGTTCGTTGGGCCCGAGGCGAAGGGAATTTGTCAGTTGAGCAGTTCGTGTACGAATTCAAAACATTGAAGCCCTGCCTTCATGGATGCGATGCGCACAAACTGGATTCAATAGGAAAACCAGATGACAATCGATTCTGCTGGATAAAAGCCGACACCACGTTCGAAGGACTCAAACAAGTCTTGTATGAACCGAGCGACCGTCTCTACATCGGGGAATATCCGCCTGGCTCAAAGAACGACTATCAGGTCATAGAATCAATCGAAATTAATAGCCCTGCGTGGTTTATTTCGAACCGAATACCGCTTAACAAAGATTTGGTCGCAATAATCGGCGGTCGAGGTTCGGGCAAAAGCGCACTAGCTGAGATCATCGCATTCGCTGGCGGTTCCAAGGCTTTCGACTCAGACGAAGATGTGACCGATTCGTTTCTCGAAAAGGCGTCGAGGCGTTCATCGACGAATCCGACTCCGATTACGGGAACAAAGATAACGTTGCGTTGGCGCGATGGCAGCGGCGAACCTGTTACGATCGGACCCGCGCTCCGACATAATCTCCAGGTTGAGAAGGTGAAATACCTTCCGCAAAAGTTTGTCGAAAAGATGTGCGCGCCAGAGAATAATCAGCAGCTCGAGCAGGAGATCGAGCGGGTGATTTTCCATCGCTTGGACAAGATGGACAGACTAGATGCTTCAGACTTCCAAGAGCTTCGAGAAAAAGCGACTTGGGCCATTAATTTAAGAAAAACTCAACTTCGCAAGGAAATCCGGACTCTAAACCAGAACATATTTGACGTCTCGATGAGAATCCAACTGCGGCCTTCAAAGATCCAAGAACATATGACCTGCCCCCCGTTTTTGGTCCAGTCATAAGTTAGCACTCTCGGGTTCCTGCACATCCGAACCTACCCATGCTGGGTCGATAGAGACGACCGGCGTGGGGGGAGACGCCGGTCGCGCGGCCACACTTTCCGCGAACTCTTCCGGTGTCAGATATCTTAGTGAGCTGTGTGGGCGTACCGTGTTGTAATCCACCCGCCAGTCCTCGATCACTTTCCGTGCGTGTCGGAGATCCACGAACCAGTTCTGATTCAAGCATTCATCTCGGAACTTCCCGTTGAAGCTTTCGATGAACGCGTTCTGCGTGGGCTTGCCGCGCTCGATGAAGTGCAGCGCCACCTGATTCTGATAGGCCCATTGATCCACAACGCGGCTGGTGAACTCCGTTCCATTGTCTACTTGGATTGCCGCCGGTGTTCCACGTCGTTCTCGCAGCCCCTCCAGGACTCGCACCACACGCAGACCGGGCAGCGACGTGTCCGGTTCGATCCACAGGGCCTCTCGCGTGAAGCCATCCATCAGGTTCAGTGTTCGGAATTTCCGCCCGCCGGCCATTTCGTCATGCGTGTAGTCCATCGTCCACATCTCATTTGCACGCGTCGGAAGTGCCCGCGGTAGCCGCGCTTCAGACCGAAATTTCCTGCGCTTCCTACGCTGCATCGCCAGCCCTTCCTCCCGGTACAGCCGATACACTCGCTTGTGGTTGACACGCCACCGCAGCGTTCCATCCGCGGTCTTCTCCCGGCGCAGGAAAATGTACAGCCGCCGATAGCCGAATCGCGGACGCTCGCCTGCCAACTCGCGTAGCCGAGCCCGCAACGCCGCTTCGTTCCGTTCCTTCCGCCGGTACCGCCAGCTCCCGCGGTGCATCCCGATCAGCCCACAGGCGCGTCGCTCGCTGAGTCTTGCTTCTTCCCGCACGACACACACCGCTTCTCGCTTCGCCCGCGGGCCTACCACTTTTTTGCCAGCACCACCTTTAGCGCGTCCAGGTCCAGGGCTTGCTGCGCCACGATCTTCTTCAGCCGTCCGTTCTCTTCCTCCACCTGACGCAGCCGTCGGGTCTCGCTCACTTCCAGACCACCGTACTTCGCTTTCCAGTGGTAGAACGTAGCTGTACTGATGCCAACGCGGCGACAGAGGTCCTTCATGGGAACTCCAGCCTCTGCCTCCTTCAACACCCCAACGATCTGCTCTTCACTAAAGCGGCTTCCTTTCATGGCGCTTCTCCTCTCGTGGTCTTATACCCGGAGAAGCTAACTTTTGGCTGGACTAAATTTCGGGGGGCAGGTCACATACATCCCAAGTTCAAGAGCTCGAGAGATTAAAGAAAGAAGCGCCGCAGGTTCCTGAAGCTGACGAGAAAGAAATCCAAGTGAGGAATTTGCTTTCGAAATCAAAGTTGGAGTTGGAGAACCTAATCGTTAAGTATGAACAGCAGCTAGGGATACTGGACACCATCGAAACCAAGGTCGATATCGTGAGTGGGGAGATCAGAGCATTTAATTCGGAAATCGAGGAACTCATTCACAGCGTTGGCCTGTCAGACGAAAAGCTGAGCTTCACGATCGCACTCCCGTCCCGCAGTTCCGTGGTTCTTAACCGACGACGCGGGGAACTGAACGACGCTGTTCAGCGGCTAAAGGAGGGATCGGCAGACGATACTTCTGTAGCATCACTCAAAACTCTTACTGCCCAGCTCAAAGAGTTAGACCTGAAGTCACAGCTCACAGAAGCTAGACGAAGACAATATGAAAAGTTTCAAAAAGACCAGCAGCAAATTGCGGACACGATCGCGTCCCTTGAGCGGGAAATTAGAGAAATCGAAGAGACCGCCATTCCGCGCCTTACGCGAGACAAAGGCGCTCGTCTCGCTCGCTATGCGGATTTCTTCGAACTATTAAAGGAAGAGCAGTCCCTTTTAGAACGTCTATACGCACCTCTTCGTCGGGCGCTTGAAAGTTCAAATGCTACAGCGCGCAAATTGGCTTTTGTATCTAAGATAACGCTGGCAATCGCAGAACACGCGAGCGACGGCTACGAACTAATGGACCGTCGCAAAGTATTCAAAGACGATAACTCGCTTGAGATAGCCCTTCGGGACTTTCTCATAAGTCTTGAAGAGGTAGATTATTCCCGGGACGAAATCGAATTCGCGTTACAAAACCTGCGTGCTCCTGCGGTAACTGATGACGAGCTCTTCGACACGGCTGAGAATCTCAGAAAGGAGAAAACACAGAAGAGTTTTGATGACTGGTTCTATGATACTCAGCCTTTTACCGTTTCGTATTCGATCAAATATGACGGGAAGGACTTACAACTTCTTTCGCCCGGGGAGAAAGGAGTGGTTCTTCTGCTCCTTTACCTGGAAGCTGAACAAGAAGACAACCGGCCGCTGATAATTGATCAGCCCGACGACAACCTCGATAATCTTTCAATCTATCCGAGCCTAGTGGATTATTTTAGGAAAAGGAAGAAGTCGCGTCAGATCGTCATAATTACGCACAATCCGAATCTGGTCGTTAATACGGACGCGGAGCAGATAATTGTTGCCAATTATGACGGGTCACGTTCCCCGAGGATCGCATATGTAAGCGGAGCTATTGAGAACACCGCCCCAACTACTGGAATCCGTCAGGATGTATGCAAGATTTTGGAGGGGGGCACTGAAGCGTTCCAAAAGCGAGAGCAAAAATACGCATTGCCAGATACCTAGACAAGGCCGTTCCCTCAAGACCCTCCGCGAGAAGCGTATAACGTGGGTAAGGGCTGAAGCGAAAATTTCGGGACTCAAAATTCTGCAAAAATCCGAAGCGCCCGCCACGGCGGCAAAGTGCACTGCTATCTTTGTCCGCGGCATTGCCACATTGGGGAGGGGCAGGGCCTTCGCGAATCCCGGGGCTGAAGCCCCGATTGGCTTGCGCGCGTTATTGCGCCGGACTGAAGTCCAGCTCCCCCTGCTAAAGCAAGGGGCTCCCACCTTGAGCTACATCCGAACTGCAACAACAAAGGCAAAGGCGAATGGCAAAGGAGCCGGCCCCGCGAAGCGCGGCGGGACGCGGACAGCGCGCAAGATGCCCTTCGTGCCTCAGAGTGATCCGGCGCTACAAGGGACGAGGCTAGAATTCGAGGCGCAATTGAAAGGCGATCATGCGGGGTGTGCTGTCGCCGCCGAGACCTACGCCGAGGAGGCCCGTTGGCGGAGAGGTGGTGTAGGTGAGGGCGCCAAAGCCGGTTTGCGTGGTGGGCTTGCCGGGGATGCCGGCGAGGACCATGTTGGGCAAGCCGAAGTTGGGATGATTGAACACATTGAAGAATTGGACGTCGAAGCGCAGCTTCACGCGCTCGGTGAGAGCGAACCACTTGGTGAGGTAGAAATCGCTCCACGTGAAATCGGGGCCGCGCAGGGCGTTGCGCCCGAGAGTGCCGAACTGGCAATTCGCGGGGCTCTCGCCTCCAACGCATGCGCCGGTGCTGGGGTCGACGGCGGAGACGAACGCTTCGGGATTGAGCCACTGCAGCGTGCCGGGTTGCGTGACGCCGGGAATCGGATTGTGCTCGTAGAGGGGCTGGCCGGGGACGGCGCTCGCGAATTGCGGGCCGCTGCCGTTGACGATGCCATTGCCATTGGCCGAATACGGAGTGCTCAGGACGGAGAAGGGAATGCCGCTGTGCCAGAAGGCGGTGCCGGAGACCTGCCAGCCGTTGAGCGCATAGCCGAGAAGCCGGTTTTCAACCTTGGCCGGAAATTGATAGGTGTACTGCGCGTTGAGATTGTGCCGAATATCGTAATCGCAGGGGCCGTAATCGCGCGCTAAATCTCCCGGAAGCGGCGAAAGAATTCCTCCCGCGGAAAATTGCAGGAATCCCCCGTTTGACACGGTGTCCATGCAGCGGCTGAAGGTGTAGTTGATTTGCCCCATCAGACCGTGGCCAAGACGCTTTGACGCAGAGGTTTGCAATCCGTTGTAGTGGCTGTTCGCACCAGTGGAAAGTTGCGTGACGGCGCCGAATCGCGGATCGGTGGGTTCCGCGTAGGGAAACGGTGCGAAGCAGCCGTCGCAGACGGTTTGGTAGCCGTTCACCTGGGTGAGATATGGCTGATTCACGGCGCGCGTGCCGACGTATTGCACGTGGACGCTACCCGTGGTTCCGAACTGGTGCTCGACTCCAAGGCTCCACTCCATGAAGTAAGGCGCGTGAAGTTTGCCGCTGGGGACGGCGGTGATCGCGACGGGCGGAAGGCAGTTCGCGGGATTCGCTTGGGGCGAAGCGCAAGAAAACTCGCTTTGTGGAAAGCCCGAGGTGAAAGTGCTGTTGGCGGCGATGGTTGCGTCCACCGCGCTATTGGGAACGCCCGGCGCGATCTGGGTGCCACCCACCGTGCCGAGAAGCCCACCCTGAAAGGACTTCACGTAGGGCGGATTCACGCCGACCACGTCGGCAACGCTGCCGGGCAGGATGTCGCTAAAAATTCCGAAGCCTGCGCGCAGGACGGATTTCGGCTCGAACTGCCACGCGATTGCGGTGCGCGGCTGAAGAATCGCGAGCGGCGTCGAAGAGAATATATTTCCGAGGCCGGTTTGAATCGCGGAGTTGAGCGGTTGATTCACGTCGTGCGAGATGGAATCGAATGAGCCGCGCAGGCGCGCGATGTGCTGGTGCGGATTCAGGGGATTGGAGTTCAACGTGTCGCGGAGGCCGAAGGTCCACGTGAGCGTTTTGGTGACTTTCCAGGTGTCCTGTGCGTAGAGATCGAGATTCAGGAAATTAAAGGGCTCGTTGGGGGAGGTGGGGAATGTTTTGGTAGCGGTAGAGGCGACGCCATAGATGAATTGCGGCAGCGTGGTGTAGGTGACGGTGGGAACGGTGCCTTCGCCGAAGTCAAAATCATTGAGGCGAAAAATGCGCGTATTGGTGCCGAAGCGGAGTTCGTGCGCGCCGTGGCTCCAGGCGAGATTGTCGTTGATGAAAAAGCGCGAGGCGCGGCGGCCCTGGACCCAGGTATTGTCGAGACCGCCGATGGTGGTGAAGGGAGCATTTGCGCCGAGTCCTTGAAGGACGATGGGAAAGGCGGCGAGCGTTTTGTCAAAATCACTGGGGCCGAAGAGGCTGCCGTACCAGGAGAAGGCGGGATTGAAATAATTGACGAGGTTTTGCGAAAAGACGTGCGTGTAGCCGGCGGCGAAGGAATAGAGCGGCTGGGGAGAAATTGCGTCGAAAAGTGGATTGATGGGATCGGTGTAGGCGGCCTGGAGACCGTTGTCGGTCTGGAAGCGATACCAGGTGGTGTTCTTGTCGTTGATGTTGTAATCGATGCGCACGGTCTGGACCTGCTCGTGATCGTCGCTCGAATGAGAGACGCTTTGGCGATTGGCGCAGCCGTTGCCGTCGTTGGGAATCGCGGGCGCGCCACCGCCGGAATCAAATGGGCAGCCGAGAACGGCGAGAGGCGTACCGTTGGTGTTGCGGTAGAGCGAAAACATTTGTTGATAGAACGGCACCGATTGCGGCGACGGCTGATAGATCGAGCCGGTGACCGAATCTTTGCCGCCGAGGGGAAGCTGTTGCAGGACGTAATTTTGGAACGCGGGAGTGGGAACCGTGGCGGCGGTGACGATGGGCAAGGCGATCCGAACCCATTCGCTATCGAAGAAGAAAAAAAGTTTGTTGTGAATGATGGGGCCGCCGACGCTACCGCCGAAATGGTTCACCGTCGAGCGCGGCTTGTGATTGCCCGGCGTCGCATTGGTGAAATAGTTTGCGGCGTTGAACCGGGAACCGTTCCATAGCTCGTACAGGTTGCCGTGAAATTCGTTCGAGCCGGATTTTGTGACGTAATTCACCTGCGAGGCCCCGTAGCGGCCCTGATCGACGGCGTAGGACAGCGTGTTGACTGTCACTTCTGAAATGGAGTTAAGGCCGAGAACGAGATTCGTGGAGAGGCCGCTATTGAGATTCGTGAGCGGATCGTTTGTTTCCAGGCCGTCCACAATGTAACCATTGGAAAGAGCAGGCAAGCCATTGAACTCGACATTCCCGTAGCCGTTCGTGCCTCCGACAAAGTCATTTCCGCTTCCCGCAGTATTGATGAGCGCGCCGGCAGCGAATTGCAGCGGGTAAGTTAGATCGCCGCCCGGATTGGGGAGATTTTCGAGTGCGGGAGCACTGAGGGTGGTAGAGGTATTCGCGTTCTCAGGACTCAGGATCGGCGCATCGCTGCGTATCTCGACGGTCTGTTTCGATAGCGCGACCTTTAGCGTGAAGTCGATGTTCTGCTTCTGGCCCAATGCGGAAATTACGGAATCATTCTCCTGCGGCTCAAATCCCACCGCTTCGACTCTGACGATATACGTCCCGGGTTTGAGTTGCGGAAAATTGAAGCGGCCGGCGTCGTCGGTGCTGGCGCTTCGATGTAAGCTGGTTTCCTTATTCGTTATCGTCACGATGGCATTTGGCACAGTGGCGCCGCTTACATCCCTCACCTCTCCTACGATCGCGCTGGTGGTCTCACCTTGCGAGAAAGCTGGCTCGAGGACGCACAAGTGCAACGATGCGATCACGATAAGTGCTGGCAGGATCCTGCGGAGCATGATAGTTAACCATAATTAATAAACATCGTTAATGCAAGTAAATAGGAAAAGACGCGTCGTAAGTCGATCAAATGGCGTGAGGGAAACGAACCGTGTTAAGTGCTGAGCCGTGAGTTACGACAGTCACAACGCAAGAAGCTAGGCCGTCGCAGAGGCGTATAATGTGGGTAAAGGCTGACGCGAAAATGTCGGAACTGAAGATTCTGCAAAAATCCGAAGCGTTGCACGAGGCGCGCTGGTGGGACGTTGAGCCCGGCGGCAAAGTGCATTGCTATCTTTGTCCGCGGCATTGCCATATTGGGGAGGGGCAGGCTGGGTTTTGCTACATACGGGCGAATGAGGGCGGGAAGCTTTACAGCCTGGGGTATGCGCATCCTGCTGCGTTGCAGATTGATCCCATTGAGAAGAAGCCGCTGAATCATTTTATGCCCGGGACGAAAATATTTTCGATGGGGACGGCCGGGTGCAATATGGGCTGCTTCTTCTGCCAGAACTGGGACATATCGAAGTCGCGGTCGGACCAGGTGAACTCGTCGTACATTCCGCCTGAGGATGTGGTTCTGCTGGCGATTCGCAACGGGTGCCCGTCGATTGCATTTACATATAACGAGCCGACGATCTGGGGCGAGTATGTGATCGACATCTGCGCCGCTGCGAAGGAATACGGGCTGAACACGGTGATGGTGTCAAACGGGTACATCACCTACGAAGCGTTTCACGATATTTACGATCACATTGACGCGGCGAATATCGACCTGAAGGCGTTCACCGAAAAGTTCTACGGGAAGATTACGCTGACGCATTTGCAGCCGGTGCTCGACACGTTGAAGTGGCTGAAGAACGAGACGAATGTGTGGTTCGAGATTACGAACCTGGTGATTCCCACGCTGAATGACGCGCCGGAGGAATCGCGCGCGCTGGCGGAATGGATTCTCGAGAATCTGGGGCCGGATGTGCCGCTGCACTTCACGGCGTTTCATCCCGATTTCAAATTGCAGGATAAGCCGCGGACGCCGGCGGAGACGTTGCACGGGGCGCGGCGGATTGCGCTCGAGGCGGGGCTGCATTACGTGTATGAGGGCAATATTTATAGCGATGGCGCGAATACGGTGTGTCCTTCGTGCAAGGCGGTGCTGGTGGAGCGGTCGTGGCACAGCGTGGAGAAGAATCGGCTGACGGGGGATGGGCGCTGCCCGAAGTGCGGGTGGGTGGTGGCTGGGCGGTGGGTGAATCCGCGCGGGGGCGGGCAAGCGCGTGGTGAGACTGCGGCGAAGGTTGCGGGGCGGGCTGCTGATATGGCAGATGGGAAGTATTCGGACTTGAATCTGTAGCAAATTCCAGAACAAGAAAAAAGCGAAAGAGCCGGCAGGATGCCGGCGCTACAAGGGAAAACGGCGCGCGGAGAGCGGCGTGGGACCTGTGCGAAGGGACAGTGGGGCGTACAGTAACGCATAGGGGGAGGGGGGCGGGAGGCGGCGGGTGCGGCGCGGGGAGTCGGTTTATTGTAGAGTAGGCTGATATTTCTTCGATTACTGGAGCCGCGGTGAGCCGCATTTGGGATGCGTTGAAACAGGCGGAGAATGAGCGCTCGCGCTCGAAGGGGCGCAAGCTGGCGGGCGGTCTATCGGGCGCTGGCGCGGATGCGGATTCGGCTGCGGTGGTGCCGGCGCATCCGAACTCGGATGGGGCGGATCGGCGTCGCAGCGAGAGGTGGGGGCAGGCGGTGCCGGTGCTAGTTTACGGGTCGGATTCGGAGAAACAGCCGTTTCATGAAGAGACGGAGACGGCGGACATCAACGACGATGGATGTTCGTTTGTGATTGGAACCGCGGTGGCAAAGGGCCAGCGATTATTTCTGGTGAACATGTTGAACGACGCGGAGCGCGAATGCCGGGTGGTGCAGGCGAGCCGACTCGGGCGCGGCAAGGCACAGATCGCGGTGGAATTTTCTGCGGCTGATGCGGACTTCTGGCTTCCTCGCGGTAACAACTGACCTGAAATTTATTTCCTAGACACTTCCCAGACTGGGCGCGTTTTCGTTTTGCGTCGGTCGCCTAGGCTCGCGCATCTATTATAGGTAATCGCAGTGGCCTCAGTTTTACCGCTCTGCCGCGGCCGCGACGGAATGCTGTATTGAATCGCGGCGCGGATAACTTTACAGTTCAAGTGCGGATTGCGCTCGCTCATGGCCAACGAATCCACGCCTCCCGCTTTCGTCCAAACAAATCCATGGTTCATTGCCGCGGCGGTGATGCTGGCGACGTTTATGGAAGTGCTGGACACGTCGATTGCGGCGGTGGCGCTGCCGTACATTGCGGGGAGCGTCTCGGCGACGAACGACGAAGCGACGTGGGTGCTGACGAGTTATCTGGTGGCGAATGCGATCGTGCTGCCGGCGAGCGGATGGTTCGCGCAGAAATTCGGGCGCAAGAATTTTTTGGTGATCTGCATCGTCATTTTCACCGTTTCGTCGTTTGCGTGCGGGGCGGCGACGAGTTTGCCCATGATTCTGATTGCGCGGGCAATTCAGGGGGCGGGCGGAGGCGCGCTGCAACCGCTTTCACAGGCGATTCTGCTGGAGAGTTTTCCGCCGGAGAAGCGCGGGCAGGCAATGGCAGCGTTTGGATTTGGCGTGGTGGTGGCGCCGGTGCTGGGGCCGACATTGGGCGGATGGATCACGGTGAACTACAGCTGGCGGTGGGCGTTCTACATCAATATCCCGATCGGGATTCTCGCGGTGATTCTGATTTCGCGGCTGGTGGTGGACCCGAAATATATTCGAGAGGCAGTGGTGGGGAAGCTTGATGCGATCGGGCTGGGTTTGCTGGCGGTGTGGCTCGGCGCGCTGCAGATTATTCTGGATAAGGGGCAGGAAGACGATTGGTTTGGCGCCACGTGGATTCGCTGGGCGACGGCGGTTCTGATTCTGGCGTTCATTGCGTTCTTATGGCGCGAACTAAAACTGAAGAAACCGCTGGTGGATTTACGAATCATGTTGAATCGAAATTTCGCGGTGGGATGCCTGCAGATCGCGATTTTTGGCGCGGTGGTCTACGGAATGATCACGATTTTGCCGCTTTTTTATCAGACTCTGCTGGGATACACAGCACTGGCGGCGGGACTGGCCGTGGCGCCGCGTGGAGTGGGAGCCATTTTTGCAATGCCGCTCGTTGGGTACCTGCTTTCAAAATTCGATGGGCGGAAGCTGATCGCGGTGGGGTTTGGCGGCGTGGCGGTGGCGAATTTATGGCTTGGGCACATGACGCTGGACGTGGGGCAGTGGTCCATGTTCTGGGCTGTGGCGGTGAGCGGGTTTTTTATAGGTTTTGTGTTCGTGCCGCTGGCGACGCTGGCGATGGGCGCGCTGCCGGACAACCAGATAGGAAACGCGAGCGGGCTATACAATTTGTTTCGCAACGTAGGCGGGAGCGTGGGGATCTCGATCGTGAATACGATCGTCTCGCGCCATGAGCAACTACATCGCACGGAGCTGTCGCATTCGTTCTCGCCGCAGAATCCGGTGCTGCAGCACGCGATTGACGGATTTCACGGGCTGATGAACCAGCACACCGATCCGGTGGATGCGCTGCATCGAACCTATAAGCTGCTGGAGGGCGCGATCGACACGCAAGCCTCGCTGTGGTCGTACATTGACGATTTCCGGTATCTGGCGCTGCTATGTTTCGCGACGGTGCCGATTGCATTTGCGTTGAAAAAAGTGTCGTCAAGGAAAGCGGTGGCGGTCCACTAATGCGGCCATGCGGAGTAGTAGCCCGGGCCGACGCGGAGATGGTGATGCCATGCCAGCGGGAAAGCCCAGAAAATCAGGGAGCCTAGAATTGCCTGGCCGATGGCGAGTGGGATGATGTTGCGGTAGCGGCCAAACATCCAGGCCATGGCGGTGCCTCCGATCAGTGTTAGCGGCACGAGCACCGGATTCGGCCAGTGGCACGCGGCGAAGATAAGTCCCGTCAATATGGCTGCAAACCATTGCCGCGTGAGGAGCGCAAGCATGCGATTGTGCACCAGTGAGTTCAGAAGCACCTGCTGGAGCACGCAGAACGCGAAGTAACTCCACAGGCGATGCCAGGAGATCAGATTTGGCGGCAGGCGCAAAGGCTCTCGGAGTGACGCGCCGATTGCGAGCAGGCCGAGAATCATCACGCCGAAAAAGAGCAGGGCTTGTTTAGTGGCGGGTCGTAGATTGTCTGCCCGCCAGCCTAAAGTCCTCGGCGTGTCGCGATGCAGCACGAAACTAAAAATCATCCACGCGACAAAAACGATCCATGTCCATCGAGCGCTGAATTGCAATTGCCAGATGAACCAGAGAATAAAAGCGGGCAGCAGGGCCACATCGGCGATTGTGAAGTAACGGAGAGTGCGTGCGTTCATTTCTGGCGTGCGCGGACCGGTCCCGCTGCCAGCAAAGCGTTGGCGAGCCCGACGATTTCAGCTTTCGTTAGAAGGCAGGGATGGAAAAATGGTTCGATTTCGATATCCGGAAAGCCGAGGCGCGTGATTTCTGCGACGATATGCTCGTGCAGGGCTGCTGATTCACGCTGGCGCGAACACCGCAAAGCTTCGTAGATCACGCGATGGTCAGGGTGAATCCAGTTGTAATCAGCGAGGCTGCGAAGTGTGTCAGTGCGATTTTCAAGCGTCAATGGTCCGGTGCACAAAGCGCCGACAAGCAAGCGTTCCACTTCCTCGGTATTGAGAGATTGCGGTGCCATCGAAAGAGGATTTCCAGCTCGCGAGCGATTGTATCCGGGATGGAGATTGGCGAAGCGAAGAATCCGAGGCGGGGGGAGGGAATTTCGAGATCAGGTCAAAAACTGCCAACGACGCTATGCAGCCGATGAAACTACCGGCCGGACGAAATCAAGGCGATCGATCGTAGCCGCCACGCCGTAGAGCGGGGAAATCTCGCCGGGCAGAGCGTTTACGCGGAGCGCCTTGGCGCTGGCTCGCACGAGGACTGCTGTGCCACGCTCTTTCTCGCCCGGCAGAGAGAAGGTGAGTTCGACGTGCGTTCCGGGATCGAGCGGGACCTCTGAATGGAAGAAAATACCGCTGCGAGAGACGTCGCGAAGCTGGCCCGTGTGGAAGTCGGCGGGACGGTGTCGCGCCAGGCAAACCTGGACCGGTAGGTAAACTTCGTAACGCCTAGCTTTTCTTCGCTCTCCCATTTTTACCTCGTGCTGCTCATGGGATGCAATAGTATCGCCGTTGGTCGTCTAATTTCTCCTAAGCTGATATTGTTTACTTTAAAGCAGTTACAAGGTGCCGGAAAACCCAGACCCTCTGTAAAATTTTCCTAAACAGGGAAATAGATACCTACTGTTGCCTAGTTCGCTAGTCCTATTACCACCTCGCCAATCAATAGTGGCGATTAGACTTCGCCAGTCCCACACCCTGTATCGCCCGTTTTGGAGCGTATTCGCCAGAGTCAAGCTGCCTAAGCTAGAGAACGGGATCAATTAGGACCGAAGCACCTTCTGCCTCAGTCAGGATGCCTTTGCCAATCATTAGCTGGACCAGCCGAACGAGCGAGGTGTTTGCGCTACCTCCGCGCTGTGGCGAGGAACTCAAAGTGGCGCGCGTTTCGTAGGTTATGACGTCATGCGATTGCCGCTCGCCGGTTAAGTCGGCAAGCCAGGATTCCAGGGCGGAGCGGCGTTCCTGGGCTAGGTCGCTAAAGGCGATTCCCATGCCCAGACCGTTCTGCGAATAGACAACGATGCCGGCGGTCTCGAAGCTTGTCTTGCCCTTGTGCAGTCTTACGTGGAGTTTCGAGCCGACCGGAAAGGGATTCGTGGTGTCGACAAAGCAACCACCCGGTCCCAAGTCAGTGGTGCGAGTGGAAAAACGAGCACCGGAGGAGATTTCGACGACGTCAGCCGCTGCGGTAAAAATATGGCGATTTCCTTCGCGGCGCTCCGAGTCTGTGACGGTTACTCCGGCTGAGTGTTTCGAGTGGTCCGGGTAATGGTCTTTGTGCCGCTCATGTGACATCGTTTTTTCCTGGCTGCCCGCGCAAAAAGCTCTCTCAAACTCGAAACGGGCGACGGGCAATGCGATTTGCTCTACGGGTATTTTCGCCGGGCATCATGCGAGTGACAAGCCGGATTCCGGTCTGGCTTGCCCAAAGGCAAACGACGCTGGAAATACGGCCGAAGGAATGGCGCTACAGAAGAAACCGAACAGCGATACCAAGGCTCCCATCGTCTCTATCTTCCATACGAACGATGGTGGCGAGGAAACGCTTGTGAGCGGAAGCCTGATCGCCAAAAGGGAACGTGACGATCAGCCGCATCCCCTTGAAATAATGGGGCATACAGGTGCTGAAGTAGAGGCCGTCGCGGGTAAAGTCGCTTACTTCACCCACATCAATGATGTCGATAAATCGGGCGTCGAATGGCTGAACCTGCACTGGCAGGGAAACCTTGAGTCGTTCCCGCCGCCGTCCATGGCTGGGGCCATGCCGCGCAACATCCGGAGAGCCCTGAATCTGGACCGCAGTTGCCATCTTGTCGCCTCCTGGTGCTCGGTGCTCATTAAATCTACTGAATCCACTGAGGATAGGCTATAGAACGGGCGTACTAGCGGGTACCAACCAAAGTTGAAGTTTTCCATCCTTTGGCGCGTAACCTTTTTGGAGCCGGACAGTTTATGTTATTGAGAAGGCGATCGGGTAAGCGGAGCGCGCGTTGAAAGACGTCAGCAGCGAAACTGACGAGCGGATCCTCATTGAAGAGGCGAAGAGAGATCGTCGCCGCTTTGGCGAGCTTTACGAGCTGCACTTCGAGCGCGTGTACGCGTTCATCGGGCGGCGGGTGCATGACCGAGCCGCGGTGCAGGATCTAACAGCGGACGTGTTTCGCAAAGCGCTTGAAGGACTAGACCGTTTTGAGTGGCGAGGTGTGCCGTTCGCGGTTTGGCTTTTCCGGATCGCGAGGAACGCGATTGCAAACCACCGGCAGCGCGCCGCGAGAGAGACGACTGGCGTTGACATGGAGATGAAGGAAGCATCGGAATCGACGGTCGCGGTTTCGGGTCCCGTCGAAGATCGCGCCGCGGTTTACCGGTTCGTGCGGGAACTGCCCGACGACCAGCGTCGCGTAATTGAAATGCGCTTTGCGGAAGAGAAGGGAATTCGCGAAATCGCGGACGCGATGGGACGCACGGAGGGCGCAGTGAAGCAGTTGCAGTATCGCGCGATTCAGAGTCTGCGCGAGCGCATGGGTGAAAGAAATGGCTGAGCGAACCCAATTTGAACAACTCGACCAGATCGTGGACGTACTCTTAGCCCACCTCGAGGCTGCCATACCGGACGATAACGACGAACTCGCAGCTCTCGTACGCACGACGTCAGCATTGCGCGGACTACCTAATGAAAGTTTCAGGGCACGACTAAAAATGGATCTGGAAAGGAGAGCAGAGATGGCTACAAGCGCAGTGAAACCGGTTCGAGAGGGATTCCATACGATTACGCAGTACTTGATTGTTTCCGACGCGAATCGCTTGATTGAATTCTTGAAGGACGTGTTTGGCGGGGTGGAAAGATTTCGAGCACAAAAGCCCGGTAGCAGTGCCGTCATGCACGCCGAAGTAGAGATTGGCGATTCGGTGATTGAGTTGGCGGATGCAAATGAAAAGTTTCCGCCCAGGCCGGCGGCGTTGCACGTTTACGTAGGCGACGTGGATGCGGTGTATGGCAAAGCTCTGGACAAGGGCGCGAAATCCATTAGTGCGCCAACTGACCAGGAATATGGCGAGCGCGGCGCTTCCATCGTGGATGAATTCGGGAACCACTGGTACGTTGCAACGCCGCTGAAGGGCGAAAGGATTCCAGAAGGCCTGCGAACCTTAACGCCCTATCTTGCCCTCGAAGATACGAAGGGGTTCATTCAGTTCATCAAGGAAGCATTCGGAGCCGAGGAAAAATTAGTGGTGCCGTCACCCCAGGGTGGTATTGCGCACGCGAAAATCGCGATTGGCGATTCGATTCTGGAGATGAGCGATGCGCACGGACCCTACAAACCGATGCCGTGCGGACTCCATTTGTATGTTCCGGATACGGACGCGGTCTACGAGGAGGCGCTGCGGGCAGGCGCGAAATCGCTAACGGCGCCTGCGGATCAGCCGTACGGAGATCGAAGCGCTGGCGTAGTCGATCCATTCGGGAATCAGTGGTTTATTGCGACGCACATCAAGGACGTGGCTTTCTAGCGCAGGTCGAACTGTTGAACTAAGGGTGGCCGTGGCGTGAATGGCGGCCACCGCCGCTACGGTTTGGGAGCAAAATTGTCGGCGGCTTCTGCGGCAGTGGGGTAGATTGCGAGCACCTGATAGAGCTGCGTCATTTTCAGAACGCCCTCGACCATGCCGTGCACTCCGGAGAGATGCAAGGCTCCGCCGGAGCGTTTGAGGCGGCTGAGGCATTTCACAATCTGGCCGATGACGGCGCTATCAACGTGATTCACGCCGGCTAAATCGAAGATCACGCGATTTTCGTTCTTCTGGATGTGGCGTTCAACTTCGCTGTCGAGCAGAGTGCAGTCGTCGCCCATGGAGACGCGTCCCGCGATTTCAAGCAAGACGATGCCCGGCTTGATTTGCCGCGTGGATAGCTTCATGGGCATCGGCGGTTCGCTACTCCTCTTCGTAGGGGAAATCTCGAATCATTCGCAAGCATCCGGCCAGCGCTTTCAGAACCGAGTCGCCCCATCCGAAGGGAAGCAGCGCCACCGATTTCTGGTTCACTTTCTTGTCTGCTTCGGCGAAGAAGCGGGTGTGCTGGCCCGGCGGAGGCGAGACGAATTCTTTGAGCGTGATTTTGAATTCAATCTCGCGGCCATTCTCGTGTTTCTTCGCGGAATAATAGGAGATTTGCGCAAGCTGCTCGGAGCGGTCGGATTGCGCGTATTGCCAGTCGGCCACCAGTGAGCTCCTGAGCTGAAAAACCGAGACCCGAGAGACGCAAGAATGGCGGAATCTTAGGACGCGCGGAGAGGCAAGTCAATCGGCGTATAAGAAAAATTAAATCGAATAGTATGACGAAGCGCCCGGCGATGCGAATTATTCGGAGCGAACCAAGCCGCGCTTCAGCGCAATACGCGCAGCTTCCGTGCGGCCATTGGCTCCGAGCTTCGCAAGGATATGGTTCACGTGTCCCTTCACGGTGCCTTCGCTGACGAACAAGGCGCTGGCGATTTCTTTGTTGCTCTTGCCGCCCGCCATCAGCCGCAGGACCTCCAGTTCGCGACTGCTGAGCTCAGGGCCCTTCATTCGCTCAGCGAGCTTGGCGCCGATCATGGGAGGAATGTAGTTCTTGCCGTCATGGACGATGCGGATGCAATGAATCAAGTCCTCGAGGCGAGTGTCCTTCAGCAGATAGGCGCGGGCGCCGGCGCGCAAGGCGCGGTAAATATCCTCATCGCCTTCGAACGTGGTGAGTATGATGATTCGCGCGTTGCCGAAGCGTTCGCAAATCGCTTCGATCGCTTCGACGCCGTCCATCTCCGGCATACGCAGATCGACGAGCGCGACGTCGGGCACATGCCGCGAGAATAAATCGAGCGCCTCCTGTCCGGTGGCGGCTTCGCACACGACGGTCATATCCGGAACGCGATTCAGCGATGCGACGAGCCCTTCGCGCACGACGGGGTGATCGTCGGCGATCATGATGCGAATAGATTCGCTCCTGGTCATCGAAGTGAAAGCCTGCTGTGATGAAACAGTGCTGCGCGAAACGCTACGAGGGATTGCTTCTTTGTGAGCCATCCTCTCCGGCTTTTGTAGTGCGCAAAATCGGCAGCAGCAAATGAACTTTCGTTCCGGCGGCGGGTTTGGTGAGGATTGTCAAATCGCCACCAATACGGTCCGCCCGCTCCTGCATACTAATCAATCCGAAGCCGCGACTCAATGAGTTAACGTGGGGATCGAATCCGGAGCCGTTGTCCTCGATGGCGAGCTGGACGGCTTCCGGTCCCGCCGAGAGACGAACATTGATCTGATTCGCGCCGGAGTGCTTCATGGCGTTGGAGATAGCTTCCTGAGAAATGCGCAGGAGATTGCTTTCGATGTCCGGCGACCAACTGAGGTGCTGGGCATGTCCATTTGAGGAAAAGTGAATGCGAACCAGGGTGTCGGTGCCGAGTTGGCGCACCAGCTGATCGAGAGCCGTGACAATGTTGCCGTCGCGCAGCAGCTGGGGACGAAGCCCCTGCACGGAGCGGCGCGCCTCCGTGAGGCCAACTCGCGCGAGAGCGATCGCAGAGTCCAGATGCTGGGTGGCTTCTTGGTGAGCGCCGTTGAGAACCTGTTTCGCCGCCTGCAGCTGAATCAGGACGCCGGTGAAACCTTGTGCCAGGGTGTCGTGAATCTCGCGCGCCATCCGGTTCCGTTCTTCCGTGATAGCAGCTTTGCGGGCTTGTTCGGCAAGACGCGTGAGTTGAAGAGCCAGAGTGGCTTGTTGCGCCAGTCCTTGGGCGAGTTCTAATTCCACCGAGCCGAACTGGCGCAGTTCGGAGAAGCGGACGACAATTGCGCCGATTGCTTTGTCCGCAAGGATCAGCGGAATGCCTAGCAGCGCCTTCACGCCTTGTTGCTGCAGGTAGGTTCTGGCTGTTTCGTCGAGCGCTTCGCTTGTGGCCACTTCATGCCACACCGGGCGGCCTCGGCGAAACACGGCGAAGGCGAACAAATCCTGGCGCGACAAACTCAACGTCTGACCGGCGAGACGATGGCCTGACTCCGCTCCGCTCACGAGACGGCCGTCCTTGAAGACAAGATGCAGCTTGGCGGTTTCGTCGTCGCGATCCCGCAGCCACAGAGTGGAAACTGTTCCTTCCAGCACCTGCGTAATTACGGTTAAAACGTGCCCGAGGACTTCATCGATTTCCGGATCGGTCGCCAGAACATCGAGCGTTTGCTTGAGAGCCTGGTTGGCGCGAGCGAGCTCGGTGGCCCGCCCGGTTGCGGCGAGGTTTCGCTCCTCGAGAATTGCCACTTGCTGAGAGCGCTGGGCAAGATGCGTGAGATGAACGGCGAGGCTGGCCTGTTGAGCGAGGGCTTGCGCCAGTTCAATTTCAGCCGGGCGAAGTTCGCGGCGTTCTTTGATCCGAATACTGAGCGTGCCGACCAGCTTCTTGTGCACGAGCAAGGGAACCAGCAGGAGGGTGCAGACCTTGTTGGCGAGCAGATGGGCGCGCCGGTCCTCGTCAAATTCAGATGAGGTGGATACATCGAGAATGACCGGTTTGCGGCGACCGCCTTTTTGCGCCTGCCATCGCTCAGTGGCGCGCGCCACATGCAGAGGCTGGAGCGCGGACGGGTCATTGATATCCTCGCCGCGGGTAATTTGTCCATGGTCATAATCCATGTGCAGGAGCGTGTCGTTCGCGTGCAAGCCCGCGAGGTGAAGTCCGGAGGAAGTCACGCTGAGCTGCTCGCTGATTGCCTTCAAGACGTGGCTGAGAGCTGTGTCGAGCGAGGGTTCGGTAGCGAGAAGGGTCAACGTCCTGTTAAGTGCGGCTATCTGGCCATTCGCAAGCGACTCGGCATGCTGACGCGTGGCCTGTTCGCTGCGCTTATGTTCGGTGATATCAACTACGAATGTTATCGCCTCCGTGGTCGAGCCTTCCAATAGGGCTGATGTCACGAGTACGGGGACTCTGGAGCCGTCCTTGCGGATGTATTCCTTTTCGATCGGCTGGAATATGCCCTTGGCGCGGAGTTCCCTGGCGTTCGCTTCTGCTCGCGCTTTGTATTCCGGAGGCGTGATATCGATCCAGCGCAAGCGACCAGCCTTGATATCGTTCGCCGAGTAGCCGACCATCTCAAGAAACTTATGGTTAGCTTCAAGGATTTCGCCTTCGACACTCGTATACATCGCGCAAATCAGATTCGAATCAAAGAGTTGACGATAGCGTGTCTCGGTGCGAAAAAATGATTCCGTGGTTTTCTTGAAGCCCGAGATATCCGCCAAGTAGCCGACGGACCCGGAAAAGCGTCCCGACCCATCGTGTCGGGGCGCCAGGGCGCAAATAAACCAACGATACTCGGCCGTGGTGGTTCGCAAGCGCAATTGAACTTGTCGCGGTGACGAGACATCCCCCACGCTGGTGAGGTGATGCGCTAAATTGGCGCAGTCATCCGGATGAACGAAGCCGGCCCAATCTTCCGCGAGCAGATCCTCTTGCGTCTTGCCCAGAAAATCCAAGCCGGCTTTGTTCTGAAATGTGCAGCGTCCGCGTTCATCAGCGAGCCACACGGGAAAGGGAAGAGAATCAAGAAAGGCGAAGTAGCCTTCCGCTCCGCCGTCGCCCGTCCAGACAGTTCTGAGACCTACGCCCGACAATTTGCGCTCCTAGACGAGGATTGGTTCCCGTAATGTTCGGTTTGGAAAGGGACCATTTTGAGGTTTGGAGCGCCCCCCGATCCTACCTCAGCGGCCTAAACAGGCGGATTCTCTCACAGATTTGGGGAATTCGCAGTACGACCTGCGTTGAGACGTGGCGGTGGATGGTTTCAGGTACATACCGAAAGATACATTCGCATGAGTACCCTTCGGCCTAGGTCCGCCTATAACGCATTGCCGCAGAAAAAAGATACCCTAAGAAGAATTGCAACCTTCTGATTCCAAGGTATTTTCGTGGTGAGTATGAACGCTTCTCTCCCCTTTCCACAATCGATTCTTGCGCTTAGAGGTGAAGTGTATTCGCTCTTTTTGCCGAGTTTTGCCTCAATCGTTGTCGAAGCGTGCGAAGGTTTTCAAATCAGGAGGCACGGATGAATTCCCATTCGCCGTCGAAGATGATTAACCGAGTTGTCGCGGCTGTGCCGGCGCTCATATTACTTGTGGCTGTGCTGCTCCCGGCGCCAAAACCTGCCAACGCGATTCCCGCGTTCGCGCGGAAGTATGGCCTGCCGTGCTCGGCCTGCCATATTGGTTGGCCGGAACTGAATAACTTCGGCCAGGTGTTTCGCGATAACGGCTATCAAATGATGAACGAGCGCGACTCTCCGATTACGCGCGATGCATCCTACTTCCCGATTACGGTGCGCATCACGCCGCAATGGCATCGTGAGAGCGCAAACAATCAAATCGTGGACGACGTTCCGGGCGGCGGCACCGAAGGCGGTACTCATCCAGGAACACTGACGACCGATGGCTTTGATCTCTCGGGTTTGGACCTATGGTTCGCGGGTACGTTGTATAAGAACATCTCATTCAGCGTGCTGCCGTCGTCGGACTCTACTGCTTCGTTCCACTTTGAAAATGCGTACGTGCGATTCGATAACCTCCTTCACTCTTCCTGGTTAAATTTCAAGGTTGGAAAATTTGAGCTCGATCTGCCGGTGTCTGAGAAACGGCTACTCACCCTGTCTGGAGATGGTGGCTTTTATTACATCTACCATTTCACGCCATTGAACGACGCAAATCCATTTGGCGGCATCGGCGACAACCAGCTGGGTATGGAGTTAGCGGGCCACAACGCCAACAGCTACACGCGCTACACATTTGCGGCCTTGAGCAGCGTCGATGGTTCGGTGAATCTGAGCTATAGCAATGGTCAAGTTGCGGGGCGTACGTTTGACTACTACGGTCACTTCGAGCAGGGGTTCAACACTTTCGGTAACGGGTTCATGAAGGTGGGTGCGTATGGCTACTTCGGCTACGCTCCAACTTTTTTCCAGACTTCCGATACAACGCCTATCTACGGGCGAGGTAACAAACCGTTTAGCCGGACGGGAGTCGAGTGGAAGTGGTACTTCAACAAGTGGCTTGTGAAGGGTGTCTATTTGCATGGGTCAGATAATGCGTTCCTTGCAAATGGAATAGCCGCCAACAGCGGCCCGTTGCCTGAGGGGCTCCGCGCCGCCAAATGGAATGGAGGTTTCGTAGAAGGGCAGTACATCATCTCGCCTCAGTGGATCGTCATCGCTCGCTGGGAGACGATCCATATGGCCCAGCAAGCGGATCCTGATTCCACTCCGGGCAACACCGGTAACCTGAACGCCTTTACGATCGCCAATCGGTGGTATCCGATCATGTTCAGCCGCGCGGGTCTAGCGTTGCAGCAGGAGTATTCATTCGTGCGATCGAATGGCGTCACGAACCAGGGCGGAGCTTTTGGAACCCTGTGTACCGACGCGGGGCGAGTATTCAACTGCACCATCAGCAGCAGCAGCCTGATGTTCGGTTTTGACTTCGACTTCTAAAGGAGCGAGGAGCCCATGGCACTATCAAAGAAAATCACGCGAAGTCTGATTCTCGCGGCTTTCGGTGTGGCCCTCGCGACGCCGGGCGTTGCTCGCGCTCAGGATACGGGAGCGAGCGTAAACGGCCTGGCGGGAAACGCGGAGGCGGGAAAGCAGGATTACCGCCGCTGGTGCGTCGGCTGCCACGGCAAGGAAGGGAACGGCGAAGGCGAAAACGCTCAGTGGATCGATCCGAAACCGAGAGATTTCACGGAAGCGCTATTCCGCTGGAGGTCCACTCCCACCGGAACGCTGCCAACTGACCAGGATTTATACGACACGATCACGCGCGGCGTGGTGGATACGCTGATGCCCACATGGCGTCCGCTAACCCCGCAAACACGCGTGGACCTGATTGCCTACATAAAAACGTTCTCCCCAAAATGGCAGACGCAGAAGGCCGGCACTCCGATCACCGTTCCACCCGAGCCGCCGCAAACCATCGATAGCGTCCTGCACGGACGGCAGCTATTCGATCAGATGCAGTGCTGGAAATGCCATGGACCGGAAGGGCGAGGCGACGGCCCATCCGCCATCACGCTGACGGACGATAAGGGCGAGCCGATTCGCCCCTACAATTTCCACGATGGTACGCGTTTCCGCTGCGGCGAAACGAATTCGGATCTGTACAAGATTTTTATGACCGGCTTGGACGGAACACCGATGCCGTCGTTCGCGGATTCGCTTAAGCCGCAAGACGCCTGGGATCTGGTGCACTTTCTCCGTACGCTGCAGCCGAATGTGCAATCGGAATCACGCAACGTTTGGCTGGAGTACGTAAAGACCCACCAGGGACAGATTAAGCCGATCGGAGCCGAGTCAGCGGGGCAATAGTTTTTCCCGGTTTGGCCGATACTGTTAAGGCGAAGTTCTCTACTTGTAAAAGGGGAGTCATCATGCGAATTAGGTTTTTTGTTTTGTTGGCTGTTTTCGGGCTGGCAAGCTCAGCGATGCTAGTCACTGCTGCGCGGCCGGCTGGAGGATCGATTACCGGTAAAGTCACATATACGGGCACTCCTCCGAAAATGAAACCGATTGACATGTCGAAGGAACCGTACTGCCAGAAACTCCACAACCCGCCAATCAAGACCCAGGACGTGGAATCGGGGCCCGGAGATACGCTCGAAGATGCAGTAGTGTTTATTTCGCAAGGGGACAAGGAGTCGGCCACTCCGAGCGGCGGCGTGCGTTTCGATCAGAAGGGATGTCAATATGTACCGCATGTTCTCGCGATGCAAACCGATGAGGACCTCAAGATCTATACAAATGATCCTGTGGCGCATAACATCCACCCTCTGCCAAAGCAAAATGCGGAATGGAACAAGTCACAACCTCCTGGCGCGCCTCCCATCGACACCAAGTGGGATAAGCCGGAATTCATTCCCGTGAAGTGCAATATTCATCCTTGGATGCACGGGTATTTTGTGGTGTTGAAGACCTCACATTACGGGGTAACCGGAGCAGACGGTACCTACGAAATCAAGAATGTGCCACCGGGCAAGTACACTCTGACGGCCTGGCAAGAGCATATGGGCACTCAGACGCAAGAAGTGACGGTATCTGGTGGGGCAGCGACAGCGAACTTTACTTTCAAAGCGTTACCGTATTAGCAAGCGGAGCAGTGCGGATATGCGGCGCTCGGCCGCGTGGGACGGGCGCCGCTGCACTTCAGATTGAATTGCTGTGTAATCGCGGAGGCGAGCTCCGATGGGCAAATTTTTTGCAATCCTGCTTATCATCATAACGGTAGTTTCTGTCTATCCGATTGTCACGCACATGTGGTGGATGCCGGAGGTGGTGTCCGCTCACGGTCCCGCGGTAGACCACCAACTGGACGAAACAATGATCGGCTCGGGAGTTCTGTTTGTAAGCTCTCAGTTTGTACTTGCTGGATTTATCTGGGCCTTTGGAAACTACAAGGGGAAAATCAAGAACTGGCCCGGCGGGCATCGCCCGGTCGTGGCGTTTGGAATTATCTTGGTCGGGTTGGAGATTCTCAGTCTGTCGTTCGTAGGATCAAAAGTTTGGGCCTCGATGTATATTGCCAAGCCCGATCCGCGCGCGTTGCACGTTGACGTGCAGGCCGAGCAATTCGCGTTTTTTTTCCGCTACGCCGGCCCTGACGGCGTGTTTGGGTCAGTTCATCCGGACAAGATTAACGACGGCAACGGAAACTATTTTGGTCTGGACCCGGAGAACGACGTTGCCTCGCGCGACGATATCGTCGTCGGAACGCTGACGATTCCAATCAACACGCCCATTTTTCTCACTCTCCATTCGAAGGATATGATTCACAACTTTTATGTCCCAGAGTTGCGCATCCAGCAGGACATCGTTCCGGGCATTGACATTCCGCTTCATTTCACGGCAACGAAAACGGGGAAGTGGGAAATCGTTTGCACACAGCTTTGTGGTTTGGGTCATTACAGCATGAGAGCCTATCTCCAGGTGATGTCGGAATCGGAATTCAACGATTGGCTCAAGCAGCAGTCGGGAGATTAGTCGTTCGCGTTAGGCGCCGCCGCTGGTCGGTGGCTTGATACATTGTTCGGTGTTTGGGTTGCGGCTGGTCGCAAACTCAGTTGTGAGGGGCACATATGCATGACATGCAGTCACAGCCGGAAGTTCATCATCTGGCGCCGCCAACTTCCTTCATCCGTAAGTACGTTTTCAGCCTGGATCACAAAGTCATTGGCCTCCAGTATTACGGGCTAGCCCTCGTCGCCGTCTTTATTGGCATGATCTTGTCCTGGCTATTCCGTATTCACTTGGGTTGGGCTTCGGCAGCCATTCCCGGTCTGCAGTTTTTCTCTCCAAACGGTGCACCGGGAGGAGTGATCAGCCCTGAATACTACCTGTCGCTTCTCACGATGCACGGCACCATCATGGTTTTCTTTGTTCTCACAAACGCCCCTTTCGCGGGCTTTGGAAACTACTTTCTTCCCATTCAGATTGGCGCGGAAGACATGGCCTTTCCACGCTTCAATATGATGTCGTTCTGGACCACGTTCGCCGCCTTCCTCGTCTTGATGGCGGCTTTCTTCGTCCATGACGGTCCCCCGATTTCCGGATGGACGTCTTATGCGACGCTCAGCTCGGTTGGCGGAATCTCCGGTCCCGGCGAAGCGATGGGCCAGAATCTCTGGGCGGTTGCAATCGCGCTCTTCTGCATTGGTCAATTGCTCGGTTCGCTGAACTTCATTGCCACCACCCTCGACTTGCGTACGAAAGGCATGACGCTCTCTCGCATGCCGCTTTCCACCTGGGCGTGGTTTATCACGGCCTGCATCGGCTTGCTGGCCTTCGCTGACCTTCTTCCTGCTTGCATTCTGCTCATCCTCGATCGCACGGCTGGCACCAGCTTTTTCAATCCCGCCGGCATGGTCGTTAGCGATACGCTGTTGCCGCATTCCGGAGGCTCACCGCTCCTGTGGCAGCACCTGTTTTGGTTCTTTGGCCACCCAGAGGTATACATCGCGATCGTGCCGGGTTTCGGAATCGTTTCGCACATTTTGCCCGCCTTCACGCGCAAGCCCCTACTCGGCGGGATGCGCGTGATGATCGGCTGCATGATCACTATCGGCTTCCTGAGCTACATGGTTTGGGGCCATCACATGTTCGTCAGCGGGATGAATCCCTTTTCGGCAATTCTATTCTCGGTGCCGACGCTGATCATCACGATCCCCGCTACAGTTGCCACGCTCATGTGGCTGGGCTCGATTTATGGGGCGAATTTACGGTTCACAAGCGCGTCGCTTTTCTGCCTCGGTTTCATCTCAGTGTTCATCAGCGGCGGAATCAGCGGCTTCTTCCTGGCGCAGCCGGCGATTGACACCTATCTGCACGCCACCTACTTCGTCGTGGCCCACTTCCATTTCGTGATGGCCGTCGCGGCGATTTTCGGAATTTTCGCCGGCACCTACTTCTGGATGCCTAAGATGATCGGCCGCATGATGAACGAGACGCTCGGAAAGCTCCATTTCTGGCTCACATTTATCGGCGTCTACTGTATCTTTATGCCGATGCATTACCTTGGCCTTGCGGGCAACGTGCGCCGCTATTCCGCTTTCACGGACGACTACCTCATTCCGCTGATTCCCGTCCATAAATTCATTACAATCGCGGCGCTTCTAACGGGAGCGGCTCAGTTGATTTTTCTCTACAACCTGATTCACACGCGCTGGTGGGGTCCGCCCGCGCCGGATAATCCCTGGGAGGCGACTTCGCTCGAGTGGTCTACAACCTCGCCGCCTCCATTCGACAATTTCGGCGGCCGCCACTTGGTCGTTCATCAGCCGCCATACGAATACAGCGTCGAAGGGGCTGCGACGGACCACATCATGCAGATCGATCCCGGGCCTGTCACCACACGCTGACGAGCCCGAAAAGAGGAACATGTCGGTTACAACATACACGCGACCAGAATCAGCGCTTCGCTCACGTCCGGCAATGCCGGTGGTCGCAGCCACAAAAGGAATTCCTTCGCAGACGGGCGTCTGGGTAGCGGTCTCCGCTATCGCCATGTCGTTTGCTGCGCTCACCAGCGCCCTGGTCGTGCGTCAGGGTTCGGGCGCCGATTGGCAGCGATTTGTGCTTCCGCGGATCCTGTATCTGGATACGGCGATCCTGATCGCCAGTAGCTATACGCTCGAATTGGCACGGAAGCGCTTTGCCGCCGGAGTGGCCGCACTTCGCACCGAATCATCCACGCAAGCAGCGGCTGCAATCCGGGCGAGCGGGCTCTACTGGCTGAATATTACGCTCACGCTCGGATTGTTTTTCGTTGCCGGGCAGGTACTTGCATGGCAGCGTCTGGCGTCGCAAGGCTTGTTTCTCGCCACGAGCCCAAGCAGTTCGTTCTTCTACCTCCTGACCGCGATGCATGGGCTTCACTTGCTGGGAGGTGTTCTGGGCCTGATTTACGTCGGATACAGGCTGCGCCACAACGCGCGCAATGCGCAGACAAGCCTTGGAACTGCGGCTGTCTACTGGCATTTTGTTGACCTGTTGTGGGTCTATCTGCTGATGGTGATCGCGATTCGGATGTAGCTTAGCTACGGGAGGATTTGTGAGCGATTCCGAGCTGACCATGGGATCCGCGGGGCACGGCGCCCTGATGGAAGAGACTCCCTATGGCATGCAGTCGAAAAAGCTGGCGATGTGGTTGTTCATAGCCTCCGATGCGGTCACGTTTACGGTGGCCCTGGTCGCTTATGGTTTTCTCCGCATCGGCAGCCCCGACTGGACGCGGCCGTTCAACTTCTGGCCCAGCATCGCCAATGGATTGGTGATGACGTTCGTGTTGCTCTCCAGCAGCCTCACCATGCTGGTTGCAGTGCGTGCCGCCAAGGCCGGCGATAAGCACAAATCGATCCGGTGGATCGGATTTACGATCCTGCTCGGTATTATTTTCGCGGCGCTGCATCTTCGTGAATGGTTCCATATGTTCGCTGATGGCTGGGGACTCTTCCATAACCCGACCGGGGGATCGGTGGACTTTGGCGCCGCGTTCTTCAGCGTCACGGGCCTTCACCTGCTGCATGTCACTTCCGGGGTGGTGGCGCTCGCCGTGATAGCTTGGGGATATAATCGCGGGCGGCTGGACGCGAACCACGTCGAGACCACCAGTCTGTACTGGCACTTCGTTGATATCGTCTGGATGTTCGTATTTCCATTGATGTATTTGATGAACGCGCGCTGAGCCGCTCAGACGGGAGGATCGCACAATGGCATCTGGCGCATCTGAACACGACCCTGGTATGGGAACGTATGTGGGTATCTGGGCAGGGTTTCTCGCCATCGTCGGGATCGAGGTCTTCATTACGTACCAGCGTCCCGAAACCAAGCATCTTCTTTTCACCCTGCTGATACTGGCGGCGATCGAGGCCTTGGTCGGGTTGCTCTACTTCATGCACATGAAGTACGAGCGAAAAATCCTATTTTGGACGATCGTCCCTATCACCATTTTCGTCCTTTTTATGATGGACCATGTCTGGGCCGATGCTTATCGCCTGTTCAATCTGCGATTGCAGTGAACAAACTGGGAAACAGAGGATGGCCGTATTCTCAGGGCAATGATATGATCCGCGTGATGAAATCGACGCCCTTAAAGCGGCTTGCAATTGGTTTGCTAGCCCTTCTGAGCCCTTCAGCGCTCTTTGCGCAGGGTTGTGCCCTGTGTTACCAGGGCGCCGCCGCCTCGGGCGCTCAGTTCATCCAGGCGCTCCGCCATGGTATCGAGATCATGTTTTTTCCTCCGCTTCTGATCATGGCCGCGATCTTTTATGCGGCTTACCGCAAGCGCAATCAGTTCAACTCCGTGGAAGGAGCGGTGGCAGGCGAGACCGCTCTGGAAGAGGATTTTGCGCCGGATTGGACCTTCGCGGATGAAGCGGAGTTTCACAGGCTGATTGAAAACGAATCCTAGCGAGCTGTGCCGCCGTTTCGGTCCGCCGACGAATAAGCTGCGCTAAAAGCCGAGTCGTGATCGTGACCCGGCGCTCTCCACAGCCACCGCAAATGAGACGAAACTTGCCTTGCTGAAATTGGTCATCGGTCGTCAGGAAATGCGGACCTGTGCAGAGTGTGGTGGCATTCCCTACAAAGTGTTATGAGGTTCGCCTCCGCGTCGTCACCGAGGGCGCTGCGCCGTCTCATGTGGTGGACATCGAGATTCCTTAAGGATCCGCATTTCTGACAGCGCCAACCGTCGCGTTCCAGGATCACTCGACGCAGCGTCGCATAAAGCCCCGGCGCCGCTCGAATTCGCGGTTGTTTTTGCGAAGGAGAGTCATTCATTTTCCTCGTCTCCTGACGAAACGGTCTGCTCCGAACTTGCAAATGAATCACAGTCGGTCGTCGGACACCCAATGTTTGGTTCGGATCTTCCGGTCTCCAAAGCGGCACCCGCCAAGAAGTCGGCACAGATCATTTCCAGGCAATAACCACGTGACTTGTCGCTGCCGAGCATCAACGCTGCCATCTCGAGGGCACGTTCAACCACCGGCAACTGGCTCTTGTAGAGCTTGAAATAAATGATCTCCCAGGGTTCGGCTTCTTTGCCGGTCAGGTGCGAATCGACCGCCCGTTTGAAGTCTTCCTTGGGGAGTTCCTTGGCCCTGTGCAACCAGGTTGCACAATCGAACCCGTTCCCGTCTCGACGGGCTACTTTGACGAGCTCTGCTGCTTTGCTCCAGCCCACTTCGCGAAGCTGTCGCTTCGGAATCCGCGTTAGATTCTCGTGAATGGCCATAAGGTAGTATGCTTTCCGACGCGATTCAGGAAAACGCTTTTCGAGAAATTCATCGAAGGATTTTAAGTTCTCCAATCTCCAGTATTGACCGGCGCGAACCTCGCAAAGGTATTCACCCAGCTCGACGAAGCGCTCGTCGCGCTCGTGCTCCTTGGCCTGCTCCCAGGACAAGATCTCGTCGATTTTCCCGAGGACGACCAAAGCCCTCCGACGATTGATCTCGGGAGACACGAGGGTTCGCCCCTTAATCCACAAGCTCGTCAAGCCAATCAAGATCGCTGGCTCCTGGTTTTCGAATCAGGTTCGTGCTGATCAGTTCCTGGTTACCCAGACAGAGGCCCAAATGCGGGCAGCTAATGCATCCGTTCTGTGGGAAGCGGATGCCGCTGTGGGGAGGGAACTGTCCCGCTTCGATCTGGCCAACGGTCGTTTCGACGAGTCGACCGTACTCGCACCGCCGCTCTTCCGAAATGGCTGCCTTCAAATATTGAATCTCGGGGTGGTTTTTCCGCACGAACACCACGAGCGCCACATCGGAGATCCCGCTGATCCAGGAATAACAAATCAACTGCGGGTCGAGTGACAGCAAGCCGTCCGGCTCTTCCGAGTAGCGACTCGTGGTGGTCTTCCAGTCGATCAAGTATCGCTTGCCGTCGAGTTCGCCCAGCGCGTCGATGTAGGCGACGAATTCGTTGTCTCCGGGAAGTTCCCGTGCCAGCTTGACCTGCAGATCGCTCTCTGGGTCATGAATTATGATGCGATCATCCTGTGCAAACCTTTCGAGCAGATGAACTCCCTCATGGACGAGGCGATCCCAGGATTCGCCCTTTTTAAATTCAAGCGGAATGTCCCGGAACGCGCCCCACTCCTTGAAGAGTGCCGCAGTGCAGTCGTTTCCCTGGAAGTAAGCAGCTAGAGATGTTTCGAAGCAACGCCCAAACACCATCGCCGCACGCGTCTCTTTTTCTCTCCACCCATCGAGGTAGCGATGCCGGTAGCTTCGCGGGCAACGCAGGTACTGGGCGATCTGGGTGTGGCTATAGATCATCGCCGTTCCGTTGCTCGCGTGTTCCATTAGCCGCGTCGCACGAAACCTCTTCCCACTCTGCGGCGGGCGCGAAGGATTCGAGGTTCTGGAAAGACCGACCGTTCAAGGTGACGTGAGATGTCCGAACAACTCCGCGAAGCTTTAGCAGGGCTTTTTCATCCACTTGATCGTGGTTGAGCAGCTCGGGATCGTAGCCGAAATCCCGCAAGAACCAATTCAACTTCCAGAGGGCTCGTTCGGTGCAGTACAGCCGACCCGAAAGCGATCGTGCTGCAAACGGTTCGGGCTCGATAACGACAAAGCGAACCGACAGGAAAGGCTTCTGAGGATGCCAGCGATACGAAGCAGCATCGACGCAAACGAGGAACAGGCCTTCGAGAGCGCTTTCGCGATCCTGCTGTCGTGAATGCAGACCCGGAATATGCCGTTTCATGTCGTCGCCTCCACAGGAAGGGCATAAGAATTGAGTTTGCAGATGAGTCCGTCTCGATCTTTCTTCGCGAATGCCGCGAGCTGAGCGATGAAGGATTCAACCAAGTCACGGCTGGCTTCTTTCAGGGTTTGTGTACCGCAGAAATCCGCGGCGTAGACTTTCACGAGGTTGGGATCGAGGTTGTGCTGCCGGATCAGCAGGCAAAGCCGGTCCCGCAATCGCGGCTGGTCATTGCCCGAGCCGTTCGATCCATGCTGACTGCTCGCCAGCGGTGAAGTGGCCGGAGGTTTTGGCGACAACGAAAAATGCCCGAACTCTTCGACACTGCAAAGCCCGATCCCGTAGGCTTTGCGCAGAGCGCGATTCACGGCGCGCGTCTCGGCGATGCGCATCTCCGAACCACGGACCAGCGAAGAGACGTTGGAGGGGTTGGCGTCACCATGGCCGACGAATCCTCTACTACTCCTGCTTTTGTAGACTGTTGCCTTGAATGCCCAACGCGCAGCAATGGGATCACAGAACTCGCGAAATGGTTCAACATCAATTCCGGCACAATGACGCCGTTTGGCTAGCCTTATGAGTCCCGCATGTGTGACATACCACCCGCCCTCAAGGAATAGGATGTCACGCATGGCGAGCGAGAAACCGAAGAAGCGGCTCATCTCGCTCAAGGAACGCACCTGTAGCGGATCGAGAACATCGCCCCAAATTTGTTTGGCTAACTTGCGGTTGCTTGCGACCAAATACTGGTACTTTGAGCGTATACTCATGTCGCCTCCAGTAGTGTAACGATACCATAGAGGTACCATTATGGCAAGCAAAATATCCGGCGACGTGGCTCTGACCTATGGAAGCAAGCCGCGGAAGCGGCCGTTTAGGATTATGAGGAGAAACGCGCGGCTACCTCTTGATACTGTCCTTCCTGACTGTTGTTTCGGCCGCGGTCAGTGCTGCGTTAGCGACAAAACTGCTCACACTACGGCGTTCGATTTCTGCAGCTTGATCGACGAGTTTGCGTTCGTCATCGGTGAAGTAAACAAATGTTTTTTTCCCAAGGCTCGACGTGGATCTCCGACGCGATGTGGTAGGCCTTTTCTTTGCCACAAGCAGATGGTATCACCAAATTTCTTGACATTGTCCTATTCAACCGGTGCCGTACATAAAAGCCGATATGAGCAAAAGGGCAGACCTATGAGTTGCGCAGATATGACGGGACGCGGTTAGATTTCGCAGGGCGCGCACGCTCAATGGGAACGACGTTCTCCACAATGGAATATGGGAGCATTCGGCCCTGCGATATCGAAATCGAGGCTGCAGGCAACCATACTTCAAGGGCACTTGCTCGAAGTCGGTTCGAGGACTTTACGAGTGCAGCCAAGTCCCGGCCTGGTAACGAAATCTTGCGCCTGCGTTCTCGAAATCTCTTGCGGATTCTGTCAGCGGCGCATTTTCAAATTGTCGAGCGATTTCAAAACATCCTCAGACTCCCTGATTCTGGTTAAGATGTCCAATGAAGCCGTTGCCGGAACCGAATGCTGTTCTCCGTGCGCTATATTCGATCATTCTGATATCGCAGGGTAGATGGTAGAAAGGACTCAGAAAAGGACTCTTGACCAACCCAGCAGCCTACGGTAGGATAGGGAGAATATAAAGCGAAGAGAAGATCCTAAGGAATGTGCATTATCGTTGCCCACAATCGCGCCGGTGAAAGTCCGGGCCAGGTTTTGTCCGTCCGAAAAGAACGCGGGTGCGCTGTCTGGGAATGACTCCATTATCCGATTCACGAAATGATATGCCATTTCGACAAAAACCGGCAAAGGCGCAACCGGGTCATCCGACGCTGCCTCGGGTCATTCGCACCGTCAGTCGTCCGATCGAGCTGTCATCTCCCGCCCCGGGGCGGCTGAAGGTCTTCTGGATGGCAGGTATCAATCCAGGAATGATTCGAGAACTCTGGCCCTCTCAGGGGAAACTCCCTTATAAGAAGCGCGAGTTGCCACCCCAAATTTCCTCGATGACCTCGGGAGTCCCTAAGACGAGCAAGTGCTATAGCCTCGGAGTTACGAAGAAAATGGTTGTTTACGAGCGGACACACCCGGACATCCGGTTGGTGCTTTTGCTTGATGCCCCCTATAATCGCGAAGGAGAAACTTGGCAGTCCATCGCGCAGTCTCGTGTTGAGCGCGATCGCGGCGTTGACCCAAGACAGTCGTGGCCGCGTGAGAAGCGCCTGTGGGACGAGGTTTGCCGAGTAGAAAGAAGGGGCCGGCCACGCGGAACTGGGCACCCGAAACGGCGCTTGCCGGGTTTCCCTCTTTCTTCCAAGTACGTAGATCGTCTGCGTAAAGTTGGGCTCGACGACGTAGATCTCCGGATCCTCTTCCAGAAGCACCAGGACAAGACGTTCGAGCAAATTGGCCAAGAGCTTGGGATGTCTGGTCAGGCGATCTGGAAGCGCTGGACCCGCCAGATCGAACCTGCGCTGAAGAAATTCAATCCGCAATTCTCCAGAGGCTCATTCAAGCTGTCTTCTCTCGACTCGAAATAAACCTGCTGAATTATCATAACCCGGCAGTTTCATTGGGTAAGCCCTTTCTCCATAGCTGCTTGCAATTACATTGCCGGCACGTCGGTTGATTTTCTACCTAGGGTGACAGGCGAACAACACAATTGCGGCTTCGCCTACGAGGAGAAATTATGACCGAGAAGAAGCTCGCTGCAAACCGCATGAACGCTTTAAAGTCAACCGGGCCGAAGTCTTCGAATGGAAAAGGCGTGTCTTCGAGAAACTCCGTAAAGCACGGCCTGCTCGCAGAGGCTCCTATCCTCTCAGGACTTGAAAGCCGGAAGGCGTGGGAAAGGCACCGGAACGGTGTCCTTGAAAGCATGGCGCCGGTCGGCTACCTTGAGGAGCTCCTCACGATCCGACTTGCTGTCGTCTCGTGGAAGATGTGGCGTGTCTCGCGATTTGAAACGGAGGTGGCCGGAGCCGCCATCGCTACGGCGGAGATAGACTTGGTGGGCCGCGCGGAAGATGGGTTAGGAAAACCGTCAGATCCTACAGACGCTCGCGCGAAGGCTAACATAGCATCTATGATTGTAGAAATACTCGAGAACCTAGCCACCATGACCGAAGGAGAAAAACTCGACAAACACCTCGCCGCGGCCACACTGTGGGCTTTTTGGCGGGAGCTTCCCGGAGATTTCGAAGGGGGAATTTCCATTCCCGGCATTCCGGACGAGGACACGGAATTTAATGCTTTCGACGGCTGGACTGCCGGCCTCCTTCGCAAGGCCGCCGAAGTTTACGCCGCCCCGGCTCGAATGACTCCCGACGCCCTGCTGAACAAGTGTATCTTATCCATTTCTAAGAACCGCGAGGACGCTGAGGAGGAGGAGCGTGACCTTGTGGCGCGAGGACAGCGGTGGAAATTACTTTTGGAGCGGGAAAATCGTAGTCGAAAGCTTTTGGAGCCGGATGTCTTGGATAAGGTGAGCCGATATGACAGCCATCTTGAGCGGTCATTCTTCCGGATCCTCCACGAGATTCAAAGACTCCAAGCATCCCGGCGCGGTGCGGTTGTCGCTCCCCCCGCAGCTATAGACGTGGATATGACCGTCCACCCGGAGGGTTCCAGTTAAGTGGTTTTGCAGGAGGCACATTCGGTCTCGGGAACGTGGTTTCCGAGTGCTGAAATCGTTTCTGGCAGGGCGTGCTTCAAGTGGTTCTCACGGTTCAAATGAATGCCAAAGACGATGATGGCAGCGTCACCGATTTCGGGAAAGAGAGAAAGGATGAATTACGAAACGAACCCAGCTATCTTGTTCAAAAAGAAGCATATTTTGTTTTTGCCAGGTCCCATCGTGGGAACGTTGAGGCTGGAGCGTACATCCTCACACGAATTCTCTCAAGGCCAATCGCCGCCGTAGGTCAGTTCAAGGATGATCCCTCCGCGTTAGTTCGGGAATCGTCTGGTTGTAAGCAAAGGCGAATTTGAGAGCTGCGAGGGAAGGGAAGCTGGGCGCTTACTTGCAGTGGTGCCAATATTTATGAGTTGCCTTACATTACAATGGATGGTGGCCGGAACACGTTGGGGATGATATGATCCGTGGGATGGCGAAAACGAACCTTGTGCGGACAACAGTCGCAATTGCAGCCCTTCTGAGCCCATCCGCGCTCTTCGGCCAGGGTTGCGCCATGTGCTATCAGACCGCAGCGGGATCGGGCACTCAGTTCATCCAGGCGCTCCGCCATGGTATCGAGATCATGTTTTTTCCTCCGCTTCTGATCATGGCCGCGATCTTTTATGCGGCTTACCGCAAGCGCAACCAGTTCAACTCCGTGGAAGGAGCGGTGGCAGGCGAGACCGCTCTGGAAGAGGATTCTGCGCCGGATTGGACCTTCGCGGACGAAGCGGAGTTTCGCAGGCTGACGGAAAACGAATCATAAGCAAGCGTTCTGGTGAACTTCTTCTTTCAGTATTTCGGGGTCGTAGGTCGGTTGATTAATCTCCGGGCTATTTCGCTACTTCTCACTTTCTCTTTTGCGGCTCTCTCCGTTTCCGCGCAGATTTACCACGACCCACACAGGAAAACGACTGTCGGCTTTTCCGTTGATTTGAACACGCCTCCGGATACTGTCGTGCAGATTGTGAAGGCGGTCGCAAACGACTCCATCATTCGCGGCACATCGATGTACGCGAAGGAGACCGATCTCCCGGATGCAGAGTTCGCAAAATCGTCCACCGTCCTTGCCTCTCAGCCCGGTGCGAGCCAAGTATTTTATAAAGTAAAATCCAAGGTGCTTGCTCCCGAGCACTTTCCAGCCTCCTCCGATATGGGAACAGTCACGGTGCGCTACGTGGTGGAAACGGTGAATCCGCAGCGCGCGCATCTGGCGATTGACGCAGTGTTCGTCACGGATGCTGGCCATCATCTGTACGCCTCCGACGGAAGCGTCGAAACCGCCGAATATGCCGAGATCATTACGCAGATCAAAGCCCTCGAAGCTCCCAAGGTGCGTCATCACAACCCGCAAACTGTGGCCAACTCGGGCCAGGAAACGCTGGGACTGAGGAACACGTTGGCCGATGAGCAGTCGCGCCTGGCCGATTCACAAGCGGCGGAAAAGAAACTGCAGGAACGAGTGAGGCAACTCGAGTTCAACACTCAGGGGCGCATTCGCGGCCAGGCCGTGCCTCTGAAAGCGTCGCCTTACGACCATTCAACCACGGTGCTCTCGCTTGAGAAGGGCCTGACCGTCACGGTGCTGACCACCACGAAATACTGGTATCGCGTGCGCACCGCGAAAGGCGACGAAGGTTGGATCTACTACGTGTTCCTCGAGCCGCTATCGTGAGCGCGGCTTACAAAAGGCGCACTGAAAGCCGCGCCCCTCGCTATGGGACAGCCCGGATTCCATGCCTGCTCTTCCTTTCCGCGCTTCTATTCACTTCGTGCCTCGTGGCGCGCGCTCAGGATGCAGACTCGGTCGATCGCGTTTACAAGCACAGGAAGGCAGAGGTCGAAGAGGCTCTGCAGGCATTGAAAGCGTACGCGACGAACCGCCTTCCGGTTCTGGATGGGTTCGTGAACGCCAATGCCTCCACGATCGCAAAGCTCGAGAATCCGCACTATCAACTTCGCATTGAAATTGAATCGCAGGGCCCCAATCAAACGCTCGTTTCGGTCAGCGCGAAAATCACGGCTTGGAATGCCGAAGAAGATCCTTCGCGCTCGCAGTATGTGGTGGTTCCATCGAATGGCCGGCTCGAGCAAGACATGCTCGACCGTCTGAGCGTTGCACTCGAAAAAGGCAATATTGCTCGAAGCGGTGATCAGAGTAGTGGCGTGGCTCCTGATCGATCCGCCGCGTCCGCATCCGATTCCGCCAGCTCGCCAGTTCCGCCAATGCCTGCAGGCGCACCCGGTGGGAATGCGTCAGCCTCGCATTCGCCCGCGCCGAGCGCCATGCCTGCAGAACCCGCGGCGAAGGCTGCCGCGCCGATGCCGGCATCAGGGTCAGTGTCGCGCGCGAATTCGAGCGATCCCGCCACCCTCGCAAGCGAAATCGATTCCGTTCGAGCCCAGCTCCAGGCGGCTGAGATGAATCAGCGCAAATTGCAGCAGCAGGTCTCAGAGCTGGAAGCGAACGCAAGCTCGCAGAAATTTCTGTCGAATCTCGCGGTGATCAAGACGCCGCAGGCCTCTGTATTTCAGCAGGACGACGATACCTCCAAAGTTCTTTTCCGCGCCGATCCGGAAGACGAATTTGAAGTAATGAATGTGAAGGGGAACTGGGTCCATGTCCGCCTAGAAAATGGCGCCGAGGGCTGGATTCGCGGAGCACAGCTGCAGCCTCCGCAAGAAGTGGACGACGCCGAAGATGCAGCCGCAGCCCTCAACTTCTCAACGCCCAATCAGGAAATCAAGCCGTTCGGCGGCGAATGGACACCACTAAAAGGGAAGCCGTCGCTCTTCGTATTCGCTCAGCCTAACCGCGCGATTCCCAGCGCAATTCTGGGCCAGAGCCAGTTCGCATTTGCCAAGCACATTTTCACCGAGGGTTATCGCGAAGCCATGCACTCCGAGCAGCCCATGTCGGGCGTTGTCGTTGTGTTTCTTGGAGATAAAGGAGGCGTAGCAGCCGCTACGCTGGCTGATATTCGCCGCTGGCGCGATGGTGCGATTAGCGACAAGGTTTTCTTCGAGCGGTGTTCGTTCGATCCCCCGGAATCATTCCGCGACGCTGCCGGGGCAAAGCCCGTGAGCAATCGTTAGCTCTCTACCGTAATTGCGAGATACTGCTACAGTGAACCCCGCTTGGAACTTCAGCGATTCCCTCGCATAATAGAGGAGAGTGGAGCGCACATTTCGGCGCTCGAAGGACTCAGTCATTCGATGCGACGAAAACTAAAATCCGGCCTCACCACCCGCATCCTGGAGACTTCGTTGCGCGCTGGTTTCCGCAAGGCATACGACACCGTCCGCGTGAATCCGGATCAATATCTCGCGCACCTGAAGCGCGTGCACCGGCTTCCCGTCTTGTCCTGGAAAGACATGCTGCGCGTTGACGAGCGTATGTTGAATCCGATCGCCACCCGCGTGATTTCTGCTTCCACGAAAACGGCAGCGCTGGAAGGAATGGGGTTTGGCCTTGGCGGATTCGCTACGATCCTGCCGGACATGGGAATCCTCTCAGCAATCACCGTCCGAATGCTTCAAAAGCTGAGCCTGATTTACGGCTTTGAGTACACCAGTGCAGAAGAAGAGACGGAATTGTGGTTCGCGGCTGCCACCGCCGCGGGACTCGATTTGGGACGCGACTTCATCGAGAAGCAGACTGTCGAACGGATCGTCCCCCGAATCATTGATCGCATCGCGGTGAAGGTGGGTACGGAAGTCGCGGAAAAGTGGTCGGCCCGCGTGATTCCGGTGCTCAGCGCAGGAGCGGGAGGCACGTTGAACTACTATTTCGTGCGTTCCTGGGGGCGCCGCGCGCAAAAGCATTTCCTTGAGCGCCATCGCGAAGCTCGTACGCTGAACGCTTTGCCTCACCCCGCACTACCCGCCACGACGCCTCATACCTACCGTCGCCCGGCGCACTAACGCGCAATCACAGCTCCAGCCGCAGCGGTCGCTTGTATCAGCCTACTTTAGCTCGCTACGGCACCCGACCGCTGCTCAGCCACTTCATTTAAGCGCCCGGTCTGCACGTCATACACAAAGCCGCGAACTGAAATGTTTTCGGGAATCCAGGGATGCGCTTTTATCTTTTGAATTTGCTCGCGCACATTTTGCTCCAGGTCGCTGAACGAATGGAAGGCTGTGGGGACGACGGCGGCGGTGCCGGTGGCGGCTAGTAGTCTCGATCGGAGATCTTCATCCTTGAACGTCAGCATCCCGCAGTCCGTGTGATTGATGATGATGAATTCCCGCGTCCCCAGCAGGTAGTGCGAAATAATCAGCGAGCGCACGGCATCTTCGGTCACGATCCCACCGGCGTTGCGAATGATATGCGCATCGCCCGTCTTCAATCCCAGCATCGCCTCTACCGACATACGCGCATCCATGCAAGCCAAGATCGCCAGTTTCCGCGCGGGTGACATCGCGAGATTCCCCAAATTGAAATCCGCCGCATATTGCCGGTTTGCTGCAACCACTTCATCCGTGCCGCTCATTTTGAAAGACCTCCGCTCTAGATTAAACCCACCCGCTCGCTGGTGCGGGAGATGTGATGCCGGCGAATTTGCAACGCTCCACGAATTTAGGGGATTTTCGCGAGCGCCCGACATCACGAAGAAGGACCCAACCGCCTTCATATCCTACGAAAAACTGGAGCACGCTAATTGCTAGGGCGCAGCTGAATCAGCCTTTTCGCTCCGCTCCAGCGCCGCACGATCCCAATGCGCCAGGTTCGCCGCCGCTTCATAAGTTGACTGGCAGAAATCGAGCAGCGCTGCGCGTGGGTCGGCTGCGTTTCGCACATCGTCGTATCCCAGCAGGAACTCCTTCATCTTCTCGTCGTACCGGGCCTGCGCAGGTTGCACTGCGTAATCCTTGAACCCATCTGGCGCAGGCGCCACGTATGCATAAAACGCCGGGTTGTCCACACCTTCGCCGCCCGGCCACCAGCCAACGCTGCTCACCTCGTGCGAATAAGCCTCCCGCGTAATTATATCCGCCCCCGGCCGCTCGGGCGCCCGGCGCCCCGAAAATCGCGTGACTGCAAGATCGAAGCTGCCCCAAAAAAAATGCACTGGGCTGTCCTTGCCGATGAATCGTCCGCGAAACTCCTGAAAAATCGGATTCAGTGTCGTCAGAATATGAAAGAAACGCTCGGCATATGCCGGATCGTATGAGGTATGGGTCGTATCCTGGTCGAACCGAATCGGATTCGGAACTTCCACCGCCATCGGCCAGATCTTCACGTCGATCCCCAGAGATTTCAGCGACGCCATGAATTCCTTGTAAAAGTTAGCCACGCTTCGCGGACCAAGATCGAGCACATCCGTCTCGCCCGTGCTGGTTTCGAGCCGCAACGCATGCTCGATGAAATCGAATTCCGCCTCGAACACTCCTGCGCGATAGGGAATCGCGGAAGTGGTCAAGCCGCGCGCGCTCACGTAGAACGGCACTTCCCACCAGTGATTAATGAACGGGCTCAGCGCGAGCCGTACCTTTCCCACAATCTGCGTCCACATGTGCAGCGTCTCGCAGGTATCTTTCCACTCGGCGTACGGCAATGCTGGCCACATCAGCTCTTTGGGCGGTGCGGACTCCGTTGTCATGCGATGCTCCTGAAAATTGTTCTTTCGCGGCGGAACTTATTCGCCATTTCCTCGCCATCGAATCGCGACGGACAAAGCCGCCGTGGCGCCCATGAGTTTCGCTCATTCAACCCGAACCTTCAAATAAAACAATTGAGCGCTCCGCGGCGCCAGTGCTCTCCAATAACTCCGTTATCTTCGATATCATACGTCCTGCGACTCATGGCCCGGACAAATCCTGTGCGATTCACGCCGTCTCGCTCGATCGCGGGCCAAATTCGCCGCCTCCGCCTGCGCGACCTGCCGCTTGATACCGTCGAACTGGCAAAATTTCTCATCGGCAAATCGCTCGTGCATGAAATCCAACAAGTCCGCCTTAGCGGGCGGATCGTCGAAACAGAAGCCTATCTTGTCGGCGACGCGGCCGCGCACTCCTTCCGCGGTCTCACCCCTCGCAACAAATCGCTTTTCCTCGCGCGCGGCCACGCCTACGTGTACTTCTGTTACGGAAATCATTTCATGCTGAATGTTGCAGGCGGCAAAGAAGGAATTGGCTCGGGCGTCCTGATTCGCGCCGTCGAGCCGCTCGAAGGCCTAAATAGCATGAAGCGCGCGCGCCACACCAAGCAAATACTCGATCTGGCACGCGGACCCGGCCGAGTAGCTTCCGCCTTCCGCATAAACCGCGAATTGGACGGACTGAATCTGGTTGACGGCAGAGGCGCCCTCTGGCTGGGTTCAGCAGTCCGCAAGACCGGCGCGATTGGCGAAAGCATCCGCATCGGCATCACAAAGGACGCTGATCGGGTTTTACGCTTCTACGAACTCGGCAGCCCTTTCGTCAGCGGCCCAAAGCGCCTCAATAACGGCGTCGCTTAGCCTTATGCATCGAGCCCATTTGTCCGCGTTGCAGCGTCGAAGCTGTGTGCTCAGGCCGAACGTGGCCCACACGAACCGTAGCTCAGGTCCCTCCCGATGGATTTCAGATCGGGATGACCTGAGTCCTGACTTCAAACGGTGCGACCGTCGCGACCGTAGTTCGTCGCGGCTGCGATTCAAACCGCGTTGCCCGATTCGCCCGCTCGTTTTCCCTTTCCACTCTGGTGCCTTTTCCGTAGAATCGTTGATTGTCCCCGTGCCGAGGTAGCTCATCGGTAGAGCGCGGCCCTGAAAAGGCCGGCGTAGGCAGTTCGATTCTGCCCCTCGGCACACTCCCCATGTCCGAGCAGATTCCAGCTTCCTGAAGCGACGTAGGCCTTTTCTCCTGCTCGCATGACGATGCGCTCGATGTGCTTTGCAAGGTGCGCTCGAGCCAGAGTCGTATCGCCAGTCAAATATTCCCGCAAATCGCGAATTCGATTCAGGGCCTTCGCGCGAAGCGCCTTCACGCGGGAGCGAATGGAGGCCGAGTTGGACGAGAGCAGTCGTTCGGAGAAGCCGGCGATCTCGCGCTCTCGCTTCGTGATCTCGGCCATAACTGAAGGTGAGTGAATTCCGCTCGCCAGGCCGGCAGTTAACCGAGCGATCTCAGATTCAAGCTCATGCTTCCGCCGACGCATTCGGTCCATCTCGCCGCTCATATTCTCAAGTTCCTTTACAAGCTGGCCTTCGAAGCGGTCGAGAACATAGTTCGCGACGTCTTCGCGTAGCACCCGCGCTTGCAGCCCTGCGAGCAATTCTCGTTCGAGAACGTCGCGGCGGAGCCGCGTGCGGTTCGCGCACACGGTATCCCCGCGCAAAGCGTTCATCGGGCAGCCGTAAATTTGATTGTTGTGATTCCGACCCCGGCCGGAAATGATCTGCAAGTTTGCGCCGCAGAGGCCGCATTTCAGAAATCCACTAAAAAGATATCGGCTGTTCATCGCGGCCGTGCGGAGCAGCCCTGGCCTCTTCCCGGCGTGCTCGTAGAGCCGCTTCACGAGCGCCCGGCGTTCCTCAACGGCGCGCCAAAGCTCTTCTGGCACGATGCGCAATTCGGGCTGACTTGCTCCATGGATTGGGTGCTCGCCCTCCTTCGTGCGAAAGACCCGGCGACCGGTCCTCGGGTCTCGGACCTTGTGCTTCCGGCTCCAAATCACTCTTCCGGTATAACGCTCGTTGTGAAGAATTGTTCGAATTGACGAAGGACACCAGGAGCGAGAGACTCGCCCCCGTTGCGGTTGGGGTGAAGTAACGCCATCCACGTTCAGCTTTTTCGCGATCGCCTTCAGGCTCTTGCCATCGGCGTAAAGGTGAAAAATTCTACGCACGACGATCGCCTCCGGCTCACAGATCTCGAGGCGCGTTCCGTCCGGGTCTTTGCGGCTGCGATACCCGTAGCACCGCCCGCCTGTATGGAGCCCGCGGCGAATAAGGCCTTCAAGGCCGCGACGAACGCGCTTTGCCGTGTCTGCAAGAAACAGCTGATCGATCATTCCGCGCGCGAGCAATAGGAGCTGGAATTTCTCGTCGCCACTGTCGATGCCCTGGGAGATAAAGTGAATCGCGACGCCCACGAAACTGAGTCGCTCGCAAAGGTTCAAGACATCGGCTTGTTTTCGCGATAGTCGGCTGGCGTCCTCTAGAAGCAGGACATCGAAGGGACGCGGACGCTTCTCTGCGGCCTGCATGAGCAGACGCAGCCCCGGCCGATCCAAGGTCGCGCCGCTGATTTCTTCGTCTGTGTAAACTTGGCCCTCGAGGAATTCCCACTCGCGTTGTTGCGCGTACCGCCGACAATTCTCGAGCTGATCCTCCGTAGAAAGGGGGTTCTGGCGGTCTGTCGAATAGCGGGCGTAGGCCGCACAGCGAATCGGACTCAAGACTTCACCTCTGTGGCACTGCTCGGGGTTCCGTCGGAACCTGCCGCTCCGCCCGGATATGGCATATCCGCGGACATATCCTGCAAGGCATCGCGGACCAGCATCGGTAAAAGAACCTGGTCGATGAATTCCTTGAGCGCCGGTTCGATCTGCTGGCTTCGCGAGAGTGACCTTGCGAAGCAGATGTTATCGCCGCTGGCAGGAGACCGCAATCCCCGAGAGGACGTGGAATGTTTGTTTTCGATAGTTTCAACGCGCGCGGAAATCTCCGCGCAGACCGCTGAGGATTCCAACTTGTGCTTTGCCGCTACATCGTTAACCTTGGAAAGTAAATCACGCTGCATTGCCTCACTTTCACGCGGTGATGGTTCAGGCGACTGGAACCCGCTGCCATTCCGTCGCTGCCGCGTCTATCGGTTGCGGCTTCTGGTCGCCTCTTGGCGCCAGAACTCTTCTCCCCGGCGCGACATTTACGTCCGCGCGTCGTCGGACGTTTAAAATTGCGTTTAGTGCGTGCTGCTGGACAGCTTTCTCTTCCGCAGCGAAGTAAATCACGCGACTCGCTCGATTTCTTGCAGCGAACCGCAGGCTTTTTTTCATTGTCGCCCCGGCGCCTCGGGTGGAAGAGCCGCTGAGGGCAATTAAGGGGTTCCGGAAGACCCTGTCAGAATCCGTCCAACGGAGTACTGCGCGCGCTCACGAGAACGTTTCCTGCTGCCGCCAATGCGTTCCTTTTCCGGACGGCGTGGGCAATTTACCGCTCCTACGCGCATCTTCTTCCAATGAGGGAAATTCTCCGCCAAGTGCTGTGGGCACAGGCAAACGCCAAGCGCACCGTCAGCAGATTCCACAACGTAGAAAGGTGGCCACCGCAGCGGAATCTTCATGTAGCTACGGCAGCCGACTACGCTCAAGCTGTCGTGAAGCTCGTGCCCGTCCGCATCCCACACCACCTTATTCACCCAGCCCCACTCGCAGCACCCGCGCTCCACGAGTCCAATGACGAGCGACCTGCGGGGAAGACGCGTTAAGAGCGGGACGGTGCTCAGATGTGCCCCTTCGGGACGTTCCGTGATCGTTGCCGGGTGAAGCTCGTCGACAGCTAGGATTTCGAACCAACCGTTGGTGCGGAGGTCCCAAAAATTCTCACGAGGGCCGTGCGTTTCCCGTAATTTCAAGCGCAATTCCTGCAATTCATAGAATTTCGCGCGCGCATGCTGCTCGTTCTCGCCAGGTATGAGATCGTAGCTGATGGCGGTTTCTTCGGCGTCCGTGACCCTAAATGCAAAGCGATACGATTTCCCCACGCTAGCTTCCTCCTTTTCAGTTTTGGTGCCACCTTCCGAGCCGCTATTCATCGGTGGCAAATGCACTTAGGCCGAGATGGAATACGAGTCTGTGTGCGATCGGCGCAGTTTTGTTTATAATTCCGGCGCGACATTTACGTCCGCGCGTCGTCGGACGTTTAAAATTGCGTTTAATGCCGTCTGGCTACCGCTAGGTACGACCATCGGGCTATCGCTACGCGCCCCAAGAACTTCGAAGCAAGGCGACCCGCCGGTGAGGGCGAAACAGGCCCCGGGCGGTCTTCTTGTTCGGTTACGTCTCCGGTTCCTTCAGCCGCGCCGCGGTTCAAATGGCGTCTTACTGGGTCCGTCCGATGGCGGCAGATTGCCGCGATTGCCCTTTCACACACTTCAACGCGGACAAAGGGGCGAATCAGTCGCGCCTCAGAGTGTGATGTCGAACTCGGATCAGCTGTGATTCGGCCGATTTCTTACTACGAACCGCGGGCTTTTTTCCTTTGCCCCCTTCGTCTTGCAGGCGCTGAACACCTTCAATCTCTGGATAAAATGGTTTGACGTCCTTGAAGGTATCAAAACCAATTTCCTCACAATGCCGCTGCTGCTCCGATTCGGATTCATAGCGCCATGATGAAAACACGTTAGCGCCGATGCACCACCGCGCCCGGTGTTCTTCGCAGATAAACCAATGGCTCCGTCCAACGTTGACGTAGCCGTCCGTCTTCTTGCAGATTGGACACAGCCCAAAATAACCATCACTCGCCATCTTCTTCTCCTTTTCCACTTCGCCGCCGCCGCGCGGATCGCGCTTGCGCGGTCGGCTTTGCTCGTGCCCACATGACACTACACGGCACGGTTTTATAGCGTGCCCTCGATGTACCCTCCGTTGCTCGCGATTTCATTTCCGTATTCCATTTTCAATCCATGCGGAAACATGGGGAGACTCGCAGCTAGCGACCACGCTCGGAATGCCTTGCAAACTAAGTTATCCGCGGATTCTCCGGAGAAGCCTCGCTTGTTCAGTTTGTGAATCTGATGGTGAACTTTTCTAGCACTCTCCACGAATAGGGCTATGTGCTCTTGCCCGAGGCTCAGGCAGAGTTTGCGTTCGACCTTTTCCAGAAGCGTGGCCGCGCCCTCCGGCGACAAGAAATACGGGCGGGTCATTCCAAAGAGGGTTATAAGAATGGTGTCGAAATTCTCCTCCGTCCATTTATAGCGGAACGTTGCTTTGTAGTTGTGGGGCAGATTGGATAAGACGAACCGGCGTCCCTCGGATTCGGAAAAGTCCACCAGCGGATAGCTAATCTCGATTGGTTTTGTATCTATCTCGCACCAGCCGTGCGGAGAAGTGGCTACCCTGCCACGACACGCCGTGATCCGCCCCTCTCGGTAAGCAAAATCGACCAATGAAAGCAACGTCGAATTTGTGAAGCACCGGTGTCCTCCAATTTCGCCTCCGTTCTGGTACATCACTCGCAAAGACTTCCGGACGTACCGCCGCTCTTCGGGATTCAACTCGTTTAACCCACCGCATCTCGCAATTCTCCAAATGTCCCAACTGATCCGTCTTTCGTCGAGCATTCTTTTTCTCCTGGTTTTCATGTTTTAAATTGCTACCACACCGGCAAAGTCTTACGCTTTATTCCTTGTGTTCAAACACACCTGTAGCCTGCGCGAATTTCTCGCGGTTTTCCCTTTCGCCCGGCAACTGGTCGGGCTACGTCAGTGATTGTTCAGGGTTTGCGTTGCAATCAGAAAGCTTCCTGGGCGCGGTAGCGTCTATTGAGCACGCTACCGTTGCGCTATCCACGTAGTTTTTGTCCTTTTTTGTGCTCCCTCCGAATACAACACCCCTGGCAGACGAGAATTTCTCGGCGTCCTTTTGGGGCGGCGGTTAGGATTAATTACTGATCCTGCTACGTCCTCACGACCAAGACATTGAGGAGCGCGTGCTGCCGCGCTTTGTGCCGTTGCTCCTGTTTCGAGATTCATTTTCTCTTGTCTCCTGTTCACCGTGGCTTTCTCCGCTTACGAGTCACAATATGCGACACCACGCAAAGACGAATCTACTGTGCCGAGGTACGGTAAAAGGGCAGGGCAGGGATGCAATCAGATTGCGTCCGTAATACGGAAGGGAGTTACTACAGAAGTAAACGATTCACAGCAGATTCAATCAGAGGCTTGTTGCGCTTCAGCTTTATTTTAAGCAAATAACTACGCATTTTTATAGGTTATACGACAAACGCTTAAAACTTTTGACCAATTTAGACCACTTCGTGAAGATTTTTGGCACTGCTTGGCAATAAAAATGCTCGGCGGTTAACGACGGAATCGTAACCCAAACCGCGGCTGTTCCCGTTCCCGTTTTCCTGGGCACCCGGCTCACGAAGTGCGCGTAGCCGGAGCACTCGGTGGTTCCGTGCTCCGCTCGCCATTCAGCCGACGCATCGGGGGGCGTATCACGGGATGAAATAGCAACGCGCCCAAAGCGAAGATGGAAGCCGTGCAGCTAGTTTCAACCGTTACGCCGCCGCCGGTCGCTGCCGGTGAGCTGCGTCAGAAGATTTGCAACGACTCATCTCTTCTTCTTGTTACGATTTGTGGAAGCGCGGATTCGACGATTGGCTCCCGCATGCCGCAGAAAAGCGCACGTGCGATTGATTCCGTTTTCACTTCTTCGTAGAAAGCGGCGAACTTCGCGAGACGATGTGGGCATTGCGGGTAGGGGTCTGCGGACCCGTGCCCAGACTCCACTCAACGCTTCGTCCTGCAAATCGAGCTCTCGGTCAAACTTCATCTCGTGGGTCGCCGCTCTTCGTTGTGCATCACTTCCGTACAAGAAAATGTTCCAAAGGACGCCGCCGCTGAAATTGATGCAACCCAAGCTGAAGGCTTGATTGAACCGCCTGTCTCCGATGATTACGCGCAGTGCGTTCAGGTAGGATAAGATTTGCCCTTCGCATTTCTTATCGAGACGCTCACCGTGCAAAAACTCATTCCAATGTAATTCCAGTAACGGCTCGGTCCAATATTTCACCAACTCGACCAGCTGCTCGAACGGCATCATCGGTTCGGCTCCTTCAATCATCTCTCTAAAAACTTCGGGTTCGATGCTCACATTCATTCTCCATTGGGTTCGCACTCGGCGGCTGATTCCTCAGCCGCGGTGGAACGTATTCAGTTCCTCGTTTCGTTCTTGGCTAGCTGCGACTGCGGAAGCCTGGAGGTTGCGTACGTTAACTCCGGCGAGCTTGGGCGGCCTTGCTGTGCGCTAGACGTCGAATCGTCCCAGCCCATGAATTCGCAGATAATCCGCCACAGCTTCTCTCCTTTTTCATCGTAGTAGCGCCCACCAGCGTGAATAATCTGGCACTCGGTGCGGATAACATCACCCAGCACTGCGCGGCATGCCTCATCCATCGCTTCCTTCGCGAGCCGCACGTGCTCTTCGATATGTTCATCACGAGTTTCGATCATAATCGCGTCGTGAACAGGCCCGATGATTCGCACACCTTTGCGGGCTGCGAGCACAATCGCCAAGCGCAGCAGAACGGCGCCCGTCAACTGCACAGGCCAATTCAGGACCGACCGGACGTTAGGTTTGTCGCCGAGCAAGCACTGCCAACCATCCCACACCCACAGCCGTCCGTATCCGAGCATCAACACACGGACTGTTTTCCTCCATCGGGCATAAGCCGAAAATGCTGTCCAGTAGCCCTGGAGAAGTTTCGAGCACTCGTTGATCGGCAGTCCCAGCACTTTTGAAAGCCCGTGCTTGTTCCGCCCATAATTTACTCCGAGCACCACAGCCTTGAATTTTTCGTGTTCGAGGCGATGCGTTTCCTTCGTCGCGCCTTCCGGCACCGCGCCCAATTTCTTCGCGAGCGCAAGGTACGGGTTCCCGCTCCTGTACGCGCGGATCATCTCTTTGTCACCCGACATCAAGGCGGCGATCATGAATTCCTGTTGCTCCCAGTCGATGTACGCAAGCGCCATCCCCCGCGTCGGTCGTATCAGGAAGCGCAGAGCTTTCGGCAAGCCGAAAACGTAAGGGCTCTCGGATCGGATTCCGTCTTTCTGTTCTTTGCCCGCAGAGGGTTGATTGCGGCCCGTGATCGAGCTGAACGACCACAGCGGGCACCGCGCGCGACCGTCGGCGCCAGCCTGAAAGCGGTCTCGTTGAAGCTGCAAGACAGTCTTTTTAAGCTGGCGCAATTCTTCGATTAGGGGATAAGCCTCTCCCATTTCTTCAAAATACGAATCGTCGGACTTGTACAACCCCGTCGCAGTTCTCCGCCAACGCTCCGCCAGGCCGTTTTTGACCAGGAAGGCTTCGAACTTTTTCTGGTCGAATGTCGTGCCTTCATACACGTCTATGTGCCGGTGCTGGGAGACAAGGTGGAGAATCAATTCATCGCGGCGTGCGCGGATGGTTTCGAGCCTTGGGGCATCTATAGGAATCCCACGGTCCTCGATTTTTGCAATCTCAATGATGTAGGATCCACGAGCAATGGCTCGGCGAATATCGATCTTCGACAACAATTTCGGAAGCAGTGCATCGAGGGCGATAACATCCGACTCGCAATACTCAACAATGTCCTTCTGCTGCTGTTCGGTGTATGGTCCGCCGCGTAAAATGAGCTCGCGCATTTCATCTTTTTCCTCGGCGCCCGCCCATTCACAGCCGAACCTCCGCAAAGTTGCCAACAGCCCGAAGAATTTTTCCTGCTTCTTTCGGTTCCGCTCGTCGTTCGACTCCTGGAAGTTGTGCAGCCAACGGTTTTCCACGTAAAGGTCCAGCACTAGGGCGGGGAGCGGATGCCCCAGTGCGAGCATCGACCGCAACTCCGCCGTGGCGACGAAGGACACCCAAAGAGTGTGCTCATCGCAAGGCAGTTGAAACCGTTGTTTCGGATCGTCATCGAGCCAAATCCGGCAGGTGCGACCGCCGGGATGCTCGCGTGCGACGATGCAAACGACGTGCTGGCGAAAATTCTCGTCCAGGCGGAATTCCGTGTCGATTGTCAGCACCCGCGTGATCCCGAGCGGCCGCAAGATGGCCATGACTTCCTGCATGTTGATTTCAGTGCTCATCATTTCCCGCCTATTTTCGCTACTCGATTTCACCTCCCAGCTTGCGAAGCAGCGGGTGGTCCATCGATTCGATGAGTCGACCATCCGAAAGCGCCTGGCGGAGAATTTCAGCCATCGGCGCGAATGAATTCCAGTCGACCTCCTTAGGATTGTTGATGGATTCGAAGTCGTACTTCCCGCGCCCTGATGTCATGTTGGTCCAGTGTGATTGCCCCTTTTCGCACGCTTCGCGCTGTGAGCTGTACCAACTTCCGCCCCGATCTTCCGATTGCGGAACGCCCCAAAGAATTGCGGCGCCTTCGCCGGACTGAGTCAGTACGAGTCGGTAGGTCCGAACATGCTTTGGAAAGCGCGTCCGCACTTTGTCGAGCAGCGAGTTAGGAACGACGTAAAGTTTGGACATATCCTGCTTGTCTTGGATACCGCCGACCAGCAACCGCTGGTGGGGGTGTGGCGATGTACGGAAATATTCCTGGTCATTCGGTTTCCGCAACTCGACCGGTTTTGCTGACGCTTGCGCGCTAATTGCGGCTGCGTAGTCCGTCGAGATTCCCAAGTGCATTGGGTCGAACGGGTCAACAGGCGCAGGTTTCGGTGAGGACGCGGACTCACGATTCGGAGCCGAATCGTTTGCCCCAGCCTCGGTGCGTTCTGGATTCGGTTGACCGTTGCCCGTCGATTCCATTTCACAAAATTCCGTGAGAGTCTTTTCCAAATGCTCGCTCATTCGGCAACCTCCTGCGAAACGCGATTTGTCGTAGCGTGGTCACGACGAGCGAACTCCTCAAGTGCTTGTCGCGAAATCACAACACGACGACCGATTCTCCGAATGGGAATTTGTTTTGCTGCGATTAGATTCTCGAGTGTGCGTAGAGAAACGTCGAGCATGCCTGCAGCAATCTGCCTGCTAATAAAAATGGATTCTGATTTCATTTTGTTTCCCCGCAAATATGCGCTTGCAGAAAAAATCTGCGTTGCGCGATTTGAACTACAACCCTGCGTGCTTTTTAGAGGGAGGCTCTTACTTCACCCCAGCGGGGAACTTTTGCCGAGGACTGCGTCTCTGCGTGCTTTACCTAGTGTTTGCTAGGCCGCGAGTATGTGCGCTCGCGTCGCGTAGATGTTACCTTTTCATGGTTACACATCCATGGGCGTTGGCAAGCACTTTTTTCGCTGCACCGCAGGGTTGGGTTGTATCGCGTCGGTTCGCACGGGCGCACATCGGTTATCCCCGTCCTACTGACGTAACATTTTCGCCTTACCAGTGGACTTGAGAGAACTAGGTCTTAGTTCCCAATTGGATTGGATACCAACCAACCCTCCCAGGTAGAGGTCACTACATTATTCTTATTCTTTATTTATTGTATTTACCTGAATCGGAGGTAGTGAGTCGAAGGGGTCTAACAAGTAGCCAGAGGGGGTAGTCCACCCAGGTAGTCATTGCAGCCAAACCGGCCTCCATAAAGCTGCTCCCATCAAGTTAGCTGTACTGGAAGGGACGACCGCATTGCAAACGGGACGAGCGAAGGAAATCACGTTACTCTTATCGGGTAGGAACGTAAAGAAATTCCGCTCGGTCGCGAAGTAACTGCAGCAGGACAGTTCGGCCAACAGGCTCCGCTTGTGTTCTGGCGCAGATCGCAGATTGAAGAATCTCAAACGCCAACAGAGTCACGGAGATTGCATTCGGCTCACAGAGCGACCGACGACGCGAATGCTTTTGGCAGACGCCGGAATTCTCTTACAATCAGGGCGCGGGCTTAGTTCGGATGCAGCCAATGCCATCACCTCGGGAAAGGTCATGCTGAAACACACGACTGCTTTGATTGCGGTTGGTACCATCGCGCTAGGCACCATCATGCCTCCCACTGTCGCCGACACGAACTTCGGCCCGTCGAACCCGTTTTATGCGCCGAGCACCCTGCCGTTCCATGCGCCTCCGTTCGACAAGATTAAGGATGAGGACTATCAGCCGGCCATCGAGGCGGGCATCGCCGAGCAGATTCGCGAGATGCAAGCGGTTGCGGACAATCCGGAGCCGGCGACATTCGATAATACCCTCGTGGCGATGGAGAAGACCGGGCAACTCTTTCAACGAGCGACGGCGGCGTTCGACGCGGTCAGCGGTGCCAATACCAATCCCTTGCTCCAGAAAGTACGAGCCGAAGAGGCACCACGCCGGGCGGCGCACGACGATGCCATCTATCTAAACGCAAAACTTTTTGCACGCGTATCTGCCGTCTCCAAGCAGCGCGAGTCGCTCAAACTCGATCCGGAGTCGGTGCGGCTGCTTGAGGTCACCTACGACAAGTTCGTTCGCGCCGGCGCAAACCTCTCGGACGCCGACAAAGCAGAGTTGAAGAAGCTGAACGAGGAACTCTCCACGCTCTCGAATGCCTTTACGACGAAGCTTCTGGCTGATACGAAGGACGGAGCTTATGTGACAACAGACCAGAGTGCGCTTGCGGGCTTGAGCGAGGCGCACATCGCCGCCGCCGGACAAGCTGCGAAGAACCGTAAGCAAGAAGGCTACGTTCTCCCGCTGCAGAACACGACGCAGCAGCCAGAGCTTGGCTCTCTCAGCGTAAGGGCGACCCGCGAAGCCGTCTTCGAGAAATCCTGGAACCGCGCAGAGCGGCGGCGATGCTAACGATACCCGCGACATCATCTCGCGCATGGCACAGCTGCGTGCGCGGCGGGCACAACTGCTTGGCTATCCCAACCACGCGGCGTGGAAGCTGGGAGACCAGATGGCGAAAACTCCAGAGGCCGCCTTGAAGTTCATGGATGCCCTGGTGCCCGGCGCGACCGCTAAGGCAGTGAGCGAGGGCAAGGATATTCAGGATGTCATCGATGCGCAGAAGGGCGGCGTCACTCTCCAGCCGTGGGACTGGGACTTCTACTCCGAACAGGTGCGCAAAGCGAAGTACGATCTGAACGACGCCGAGGTCAAGCCCTACTTCGAGCTAAACAATGTGCTCGAAAACGGTGTCTTCCACGCAGCCCAGCAGCTCTATGGGATCACCTTCAAGGAACGCAGGGACATCCCGGTCTACCATCCGGATGTCCGCGTCTTCGAAGTCTCGGATGCGGACGGCAAGCCGCTGGCGCTCTTTTATTGCGATTACTTCAAGCGCGACAACAAGAACGGCGGCGCGTGGATGTCGAACTTCGTCAACCAGTCGAAGCTTCTCGGCATGCTGCCGGTGGTCTTCAACGTCGCGAATCTGCCGAAGCCTGCACCTGGAGAGCCGGCACTTATCAGCTTTACCGACGTCACGGCCATGTTCCACGAGTTCGGCCATGCACTGAACGGCATGTTCGCGAACACCGAGTATCCAAGCCTGTCGGGCACCGCAACAGCTCGAGACTTCGTTGAGTTTCCCTCGCAATTCAACGAGCACTGGGCGCTTTATCCCGCTGTCTTCGTCTATTACGCCAAGCACTACAAGACTGGCGCGGCGATGCCGCCCGAGCTGGCAACCAAGGTTAGGAGAGCTCAGACCTTCAACCAGGGATACAAGCTCACTGAGCTACTCGCGGCTGCGGAGCTCGACATGCAGTGGCACACGCTTCCAGCCAGCGCTGCGCTGCAGCAGCCGGACGCGTTTGAGAGACATGCTCTCGAAAAGATGCATCTGCTACTCACCGCCGTGCCACCCCGCTACCGCTCCACCTATTTCGGCCACATCTGGGGCGGAGGCTATTCCGCTGGTTACTACGCCTATCTGTGGTCGGAGATGCTGGATGACGACGCATACCAATGGTTTGAAGACAACGGCGGCTTGACGCGCGCCAATGGCGACCGATTCCGGCAGATGGTGCTGTCACGCGGGAACACTGAGGATTTGGCGAAGATGTATACAGCCTGGCGCGGCAAAAACCCGAGCGTCGAGCCGATGATGAAGTACCGCGGCTTGCGGGAGTCCACACAATAAACGCCGCGATTCACTTCGCCTGACATCCCGCGCCAAAAACTCAGCTTTCGTCTTCTTCATCCTCGTTAGCAGCGCCACGCAAAGAGAAGTCCAATTTAATTCCCTTTGCTTCGGCAACTTCTGCCAATTCAGGGAACGGAGTCCCAAACACACGCGCCCGTTCCACCGCGACTTCTGCAAAGGCGGCAGTCAACTGCTTGACTCGTTCGTCTCCTGTGGGCTTCGTGTTCTGCGTGAGGTTATGATTAAGCGTCGCCGCTTTCGGCGGAATGATCCCATTCGTTTCTAACACCCTGAACATCGTTTCCTTGTCGCAATTGTTAAGCAGTATCCGCGCTGCCCGAATAGCCGGGTCGCAAAGCCCGCGCCACTCTTCGAGCTTCGATTCGATGTAGCTGCTCATTTCTGGCGCACGCACTATTTTGTTAACCGTATCTCTGTTGATGCCGATTTCCTTTGCGATTTGCGTTTGCGTCTTTCCGGCTGCGTACTCCTGCATTACCCGAAGGTCGCGAAAGGCGTTTGTTCTTGTCGGTGACCGGCGCTTTTGCGGAACTGCGTCGGGTTTAGCGGATTGTGCAATCGTTGTTGGTTTTGTGTTTTGTTTAATAAACGGCGTGCATCGCCCATTCTTGCTTAACAATCTCTCCGACTTTTCCGCCACGTCAACTGCGGTGGGCACGGCTGCACACGTTGCCCGAGAATTCTTGCTCATAATTGCCTCAATGCTGATGGATTAAACTTCGCTTGGCGTTCTGGAAGGCGCGTTACTGCAGCAATTCTAGCATTTGTGTCTGCTTACGCAAGGCATTGGGAGCCGCGTTTCCTCGATCACTGGCGACGCCGTCGCATTTTGAGATAGGTAGTTCTATAAAAAGGGATGTCAACAAAAAAACTTCTCCCTCGGCCGGTAGCCGAGAAGTTTTTTGTCTCGATATCCAGCCCACTGTTTGCAGATGGCTCTCGATCGCTCGAGAGATTCTTCTCTGGATGGCTCTTCCGTTCCCTCGGTTCATTTTTCGAGTGGTGACAACGTCCGCCGATTCTTGAAACTTGGCAAGCGATTCAATTCCGTGGCAACCATGGTTCTATCCGAGGCTCGTGGCCTATCGCTATTTCTGGTTGTCCGAGGGGGCATAGCGTGAGAACGGTGACTCGGTGCCGAAGCACACAGGGTCGGACCACCTATCTGATACTCCCCTCGAACCGAGCGTCTCAAGAACCGAACCGACCACCACTCAGGAGGATGGAACGAGCTCTCTACCAGAGACGCTCAAGCTGCTTGCCGATGTAACTCGTTGGCGTCGAAGCACACCCCTTTCTTCCAAATCGTCAAAGTGATCGCTGCAATCTTCCGTGCCAGGGTGAGACGCGCCATCGCCGGCCTTCTCCCTTTGGCCAGAAGCCCCGCGTAAAACTCCTGGAACGGTCCGGGGCGAGTGCTGGCGGATATCGCGGCACTCTTGAAGATATTTTTCAGATCGTGATTGTGGTTTTCGTTCAAGCCCAACACGGTGACTCGCTCCCGGTTTCGTCGCAGTTGCCCTCTCACAAAGCGGTATTCGCCGCTGTCGTGAGTCTCGAGTCCGAACCCGCTATAGGCCCACAGCTGTCGCTTAGTGCGAAAACGATGCGGTGTCCCGAGCAGCGCCACCAGCAACGCGGAACGAATCGGACCCAGATAAGGAATCTGACGCAGTAATTTCACCGCCGGATGTTTCTCGCTCTCCGCCAGCAGATCCCGTCGCGCTCCCTGCCGCAAAGGCTCCAACGCATCCAGTTGCTGGTAGAGCCGCTCGGCTCGCAGACGAACTCCGGGTTCTACAATCTTGGCCAACCATTCCGTACGATGGCGCCGTCGATACACAGCTGGCCCGGCACAAGGAATGGCCCAGCTTCGGTACACGGCCTTGATCCGACTCATCACCCGTGTCAGATCTTTCGTGATCGTTAGATAGCTGCGCGCGAGCTCCTTCAAAGTGCGTACCCCGTTCTCTCCGTGGTAGATGGGTGAGAGATGGTTGCCGCGCAAGAGTTCGGCCAGTTTCCGAGCGTCGATCCGGTCACTCTTGCTGCCATCCTTTAACAGGGCGTTTTTCCGCGGGTCGCAGACCAGGACATTCGCAACATGAGGCTTGAGTAGGTCATACAACCAGGCGGCGGAAGTTCCTTCTTCGAAAGTCACCAGCAAACTGCCCTGCAGCCCGCCGATGAACTGCAGAATCGTGGACGCTTTCGTTTCGAGGATGGACTCCAAGATCAGCTTGCCAGTGGAATCCATGACGGCAACTGAGATCGTTGCCTGATGAACATCCATGCCAATATACTTTGCTTGGTTCACAACGGCGCTCCTTTCGGTAGGTGGTGATGCGAACGATCAAAACCTACCGCAAAGTGGGCGCCTTTTATATTGCGTGATAAGCGGATTTCTCGACACCTATCCGTCAAATCGCTGCCCGTCTCGACACGGTCTCACCTGTCCCCTAGAATGGCGGGGGATGATCACTCTCCGCCACGGGTTTTCGAATAATACAGCAACGCCAGTTTCCGCATTGAAAATCATAGGTTCTAGCTTGTTTTTTCTGCTCCTCGCGTGGGCAGGCAGGTCTGACGGTAAGGGAAATCTCATCCCGAGTCAGCGAACGAAATACAGCGCGAGTATCCCAATGAGTTCTGAACAGGTCTCGTTGGATGGTTTCTGCGTTAATTTCAATGCCTCCATGAATTCGTCAGAATTTAACGGCCTCGAAAGAGTCGAAACCGCTTCGGGAACAGTGTTTCGTCGCTCTAAAAAGGTTGTAAGCAAATTTCCAGATGTTATCGGCGTGCAAGTCTGGGCAATCCCGTATTTGTGTAATTTGCGTGACCGGAGTAAGCAGCCGAAGGACCTCGGGATGGACGCCCTCGACGCTTTAACATTTCGATTTTCTTGGAAGCACGATTTTGAATTGCGCCCCGCTCAAACAATTGATTTTAAGAAAATGCATTTTCCCAAAAGCAACATTTGGTTGTTTTACTCTCAGGTGAAAGGGACAGAGATTCCCTTAACTGACGACTTGATACTCCACATTTTGAGCGAAGAAGGAACCGAGAGGGCGAAACTATCGGGTCGGCTCTAGCGAAGCAGCATGAATAAATGGTGGGAAGAGGATTTCTCAAAGACCTAGAAGAGCAACTACTCGTGCTTATCGCTCGATTTGCTTTGAACCGCAATCCCCATTGCGAGAGGCGGAATGTACAGCAAGACGTGACGATCAATTTCATAGAACTGCTCTGTCTGAGAGTCGAACGAACGGACCAGCAGGTTAAGTTCATCTGCGCTTGGACGTGCCCAACCGTCACAGTTCAGAATGGTTGAGTGCGCAGTGAGAGGAACAATTTGGCATTCCTCCGCTAATCTTTCTACGTTCTCCTCCCAATCTTGGGGAAGTCCAAACCGCTTCAGCTCCTCGAAATTCAAAGGTAGGCGATCGTAGCGCGATTCGTATAAGCGGCTATCGCGACTCAAAGTGATCAGTTTTTTTTCGATGAGCGGAGCACCAACGCTGGTGAGGTTCCTACGACGCGACGGAAACGCACCGATACTAGCAAGTTTACGAATCAACTCGACTTGCTTCCCAATCACCTTAGCCTTGGCGTTGACTTCGGAGAAATCTGTGGAGGCTATCCGTTGGCCCACCTGATGAAGCAACGCAAGCCAAGCCATAACCGCCAGAGCTAAAACCGCCAACCCAAGAACAAAGCCGAAAATCCACACGTCTCTGCGTACATCTTTGACCTTTACTGTCTTTGAGGCTGCGCCGGCAGGCGGTTCGGGCATGCGCGTTCCGGGATTAGAACGATGAACAAGAATATAGGCTTCTTAACCACGGCTGACAAGTCATCTCTTGGATAACTGTCGAGAACAGGGTGGCTGTTGAAAAACTCGCTCATCAAGAATTCGCAGAAATTGCTTCGCGTTAGGAAGCTCTACAAACGATTTTTCTCAGTCTCCTGGACATTTTCTATCACTCGATTTTCGACTTTTGTCAGAAAAACCGACTTTTTCAACAGCCACAGGGATTATCACTACCTAATTTCCGAATCGCGCGTTACGGATTGTCCAAATTCAATGTGATCTCTGAAGAAGTAGTATGTTGTGACCCTCGGGGTCGTGCAAAACAGCCCATGTACGTTCCGATTGAACTACGCGATCTTGTCCGATGGCCGCTATCGCCGATCCCAGATCGGGCACTTCAAAAAAGAGAACCGCCTTATCTTTCGAGGGGTACGATTCGGACCCTTTCCGCTCCAGACACACGAATCCCGCACCACCGTCGAACTTGGCATGATGTCCGACTTGCTCTTCAGAAACCTCAAGGCCCAACGTCTCAACGTAGAATTTCTTAGCCATCTCCAAATTATCGAAATAGAGTTCGACGCCTATGAACTGTGGCTGAATCCGTTCCATGAAAACCTCCAGGGCTTACACCTATCCAACTTACGGCGCGTCAACTCGGGTTCAGAGATAACTCCCGAATAGGCGACCACTAGCTAAATGACACTTGTTATACTGCATGACAATCCGGAGGCTGAAACGCAATGAACGAGCCACAACCCGACTACATTCTGCAAGTGGGCCTAGGATTCTGGGCTTCCAAAACGCTTTTCAGCGCTGTCGAGATGGAGCTATTCACAGAACTTGCCAAACATCCGGAGGATCTCGAAACGCTGCAGCGGCGGCTCGGCCTGCATCCGAGATCGGCCCGCGATTTTTTGGATGCGCTCGTGTCGCTGCAATTTCTCGAACGCCGCAATGGGCGATACTACAACACACCCAGCACGGATTTCTTCCTCGACAAGCGCAAGCCGTCCTATATCGGCGGCATTCTCGAAATGGCCAATCATCGGCTGTATCCATTTTGGGCCCACCTCACTACGGCGCTCCGAACGGGACTTCCACAAAACGAGACGAGAGACGGCAGCCCCAATCCTTTCGCAGCCCTTTACGCCGAACCGGCGCGGCTCAAGGAGTTCCTGAAAGCCATGACCGGTGTCAGCCACGGCGCCAACCTGGCTATCGCGCACAAATTCCCGTGGAACAAATATCGCACCGCCGTGGATGTGGGAACCGCGCAGGGCGACCTGATTACGCAGGTGGCGTTGGCGAATCCCCATATCGAAGGGACTGGTTTTGATTTACCGGAGGTAGAGCCAATCTTCGAAGAGTACGTGGATGCGAACCGGATTTCAGGGCGCGTAAAATTTTCGCCTGGCAGTTTCCTGGAACGGGCGCTACCCGAAGCCGATGTCGTCATGATGGGACACATCCTGCACGACTGGAGCCTCGAGACGAAACGAATGCTGGTGCGCAAAGCCTACGAAGCGCTGCCGAACGGCGGGTCGCTCATTGTCTACGAAAGCATCATCGACGACGACCGCTCTGAAAACTCGTTTGGGTTGTTGATGAGCCTGAATATGCTGATTGAAACCGCCGATGGCTTCGACTACACCGGCGCTGACTGCTCCGGATGGATGAGGGAAGCAGGTTTTCGCGAAACCCGAGTAGAGCATTTGATCGGCCCCGATTCGATGGTCATCGGTATCAAGTAGCGATCCTTCCAGCGCGTGTCGCCTGTCCCGACATATTAATCAAAGACTAGTTCGTTTCCGGATAGATGTTGCGAACAGGGTTTATCACGCAATATAAAAGGCGCCCACTTTGCGGTAGGTTTTGATCGTTCGCATCACCACCTACCGAAAGGAGCGCCGTTATGAACCAAGCAAAGTATATTGGCATGGACGTTCATCAGGCAACGATCTCAGTTGCCGTCATGGATTCCGCCGGCAAGTTGATCTTGGAGTCCATCCTCGAAACGAAAGCGGCCACCGTTCTGCAGTTCATCGGCGGGCTGTGCGGCAGCTTGCTGGTGACTTTCGAAGAAGGCACTTCCGCCGCCTGGTTGTATGACCTGCTCAAGCCTCACGTCGCGAATGTCCTGGTCTGCGATCCCCGGAAGAATGCTCTATTAAAGGATGGCAGCAAGAGTGATCGGATCGATGCTCGGAAGCTGGCCGAGCTCTTGCGCGGCAACCTTCTCTCACCGATCTACCACGGAGAGAACGGGGTACGCACTTTGAAGGAACTCGCGCGCAGCTATCTAACGATCACGAAAGATCTGACGCGGGTGATGAGTCGGATCAAGGCGGTGTACCGAAGCTGGGCGATTCCCTGTGCCGGGCCAGCGGTGTATCGACCGCGTCATCGTGCGGAATGGTTGGCCAAGATTGTAGAACCGGGAGTTCGCCTGCGAGCCGAGCGGCTCTACCAGCAACTGGATGCGTTGGAGCCGTTGCGGCAGGGAGCGCGACGCGATCTGCTGGTGGAGAGCCGGAAACATCAGGCGGTGAAATTACTGCGTCAGATTCCTTATCTGGGCCCGATTCGTTCCGCCTTGCTGGTGGCGCTGCTGGGGACACCGCATCGTTTTCGCACCAAGCGACAGCTATGGGCCTACAGCGGGTTCGGACTCGAGACTCACGATAGCGGCGAATACCGCTATGTGAGAGGGCAACTGCGACGAAACCGGGAGCGAGTCACCGTGCTGGGCTTGAACGAAAACCATAATCACGATCTGAAAAATATCTTCAAGAGTGCCGCGATATCCGCCAGCACTCGGCCAGGACCGTTCCAGGAGTTTTACGCGGGGCTTCTGGCCAAGGGGAGAAGGCCGGCGATGGCACGCCTCACCCTGGCACGGAAGATCGCATCGATCACCTTGACGATTTGGAAGAAAGGAGTGTGCTTCGACGCCAAAGAATTACATCGGCAAGCGGCTTGAGCGTCTCTGACGTTCCATCCTCCTGAGTGGTGGTCGGTTCGGTTCTTGAGACGCTCGGTTTCGAGGGGAGTATCAGATAGGTGGTCCGACCCTGTGTGCTTCGGCACCGAGTCACCGTTCTCACGCTATGCCTCCTCGGAGAACCAGAAATAGCGATAGGCCATGAGCCTCGGATAGAACCATGGTTGCCACGGAATTGAATCGCTTGCCAAGTTTCAAGAACCGAGGGGCGTTGTCACCACGAGAAAATGAAAGCAAGGGAACGGAAGAGCAAGCCAGAGCAAAATCTCTCGAGCGATCGAGGGGCTATCTGCAAACAGTGGGCTGGATATCGAGACAAAAAAACTTCTCGGCTACCGGCCGAGGGAGAAGCTTTTTTGTTGACATCCCCTCTCCAGAAACTTCTTTAAGGTTTTTCCAACGTAATCTGGAGTCCCAGTTTGGTTGCTTTCTTTCTGAGGAAGTCGATCTGTTGTCGGCGGTATCTGTGCTCGTAGTATTCAGCACCTTTGTCAACGTACCGCTGACCGTACTTCAGCATTCGGTAGACCAATCGGGCGAGCCGGTGGGCCATCGCCGTAATGGCTTTCGGGGCACCGAGCTTGGTGCGCAACCGGCGGTATTGTGCTCCGAGGTAGGTGCGACTGCGCATCAAGGTGAGGGCCGCCATCCGCAACGCTGTGGCGGCGCGATTGACCACACGCCGAGTGCCTCGGGCCAGCACCTTGTCTCCACTGGTGCGGTTGTCCGGACATAATCCCAGCCACGAGGAGAAGTGCGCTTCGGTTTTCCACCGGCTCATATCCAGCCCCACTTCACTGATCAAAGTCTGGGCGACCATCACGTCGATGCCGTCGATCCTGGTTAGGTCTACTCCCGTGATGCGCTGCAGCTCACGGCCGAGCTCGAATCGAGGGGCATTCTTGGCTGGCTTTGTCTTCTTTCTCTCAGGTTCCGCTTGCGATGATTGGCGCGGAATAGTATCCACAAAACTCGCCAGATGCTTCTGCAGTTGCTCATCGCACTCGGCGATCCGTTGCTGATAGGTGTCGTACATCTCCACTTCCTGCTGCAACACAAACAGCAGTTCCGGACGCCAGTTACCCTCCAGGCTTCTCACAACCTCCTCACGACTGGCCTGAATCCGCGGATCACTGAGTTCGGCCAACTTCCGCGGATCGCGTTCTCCGGCTACCATCGCCCGTATGATGGCTTGTCCGGTCAGACCGCTCACATCGCTGATTACGTTAGCCAATTGTACGTTCATTTGCGTCAAGGCTTTCTGCATACGTTGAACGCACGTCGCCGCTCCATGCACATGTTCTCCCCGTTGCCGCCAGTAGGTACGAAGCACACGAATCTCCGAAGGCGGCTGAAACGAGTTGTTCAACAACCCATGGGTGTGCAATTTCAGCAACCACTGGCTCTCCTGCACATCGCTCTTGCGTCCCGGCAGATTCCTGGTGTGCCGCGCATTGACCAGATACACCTCGAAGCCATGGTCTTCGAGAATCTCGTAGATGGGGATCCAGTACACTCCCGTCGACTGCATGGCCACGGTCTTCACTCCGCAGCTCTTTAACCAGTCCGCCAGACGATGCAGGTCCGCGGTGAAACACTCAAACCGGCGCACCGGTTCCGGATCGCAGTCCGGTCGTACGGCAACGTAATGCGCGCCATTGCCCACATCGATCCCCGCCGCATGCGGGTGGACCACCTCCAGACCCGGATCCTCCGATTGCAACCGCCGCGCCCATTCCTTTCTCTCCTTCCGGTTCCGCCACAGCTTCTTGTCTGTCATCATGCCGCTCCTTAGTGAAAGATTGGGATCCGGTTCGGCCCGGTGACGATAGGTTGAGGAATCTCTCCAACGGGGTCAGAGGACCATCAGCATCGACGGTCCTTGCCACCATGCCAGCGATCGCCTGTACCGGAGCCATGCTTTTATCCGGGCACGAAGCACCAGTAGGAAGTCGGCCTTAGCTTGCCGAACCGAATCCACGATTAGATTTTCCGGTTAATGGAAACTCGAGACAAGTTTCTGGCACCAGTGACTGTGCCGTGGCGCGGTCAACTGCTTTTATAGAACCATCTATCTCAGACTGAGATAGGTAGTGATAATCCCTGTTCGCGACACTTATCCGGATTCTCTGATTTTTGACCTCTCATGTTGTGCCAGAGCTGATGCGCAATTGGCCTGGCTTCGTTGACTTGATTCCTTGTGCGCCCTAAGATGTGCTCCATTGTGCCAGCCACCGACTCGCTCATCGGCCGCACAATTTCACACTACCGTGTCATCGAGAAACTCGGCGGTGGCGGAATGGGTGTGGTTTACAAGGCCGAAGATACAAGCCTGCACCGATTCGTTGCGTTGAAGTTCCTTCCCGACGGCTTCACACCAGATTCGCAAGCGCTGAGCCGCTTCGACCGTGAAGCACAGGCTGCTTCGGCCCTGAACCATCCCAATATTTGCACCATCTATGAAATCGGCGAACACAACGGTCATCCTTTCATTGCGATGGAGTTTCTCGACGGGCTGACGTTGAAGCGCCGCATTTCTGGCAAGCCGCTGCCGCTTGAGCAAGTGTTGGAGTTGGGGATTGAGATTGCGGAGGCACTTGATGCCGCACACGCTAAAGGAATCATCCACCGCGATATTAAACCGGCGAATATTTTTGTCACCGAGCGCGGGCGCGTGAAGATTTTAGATTTTGGTCTGGCGAAGCTGACACCTGTTGGGGGAGGTATTGGAGTTTCCGCGATGCCAACGGCTACGGCGGAAGAACTTCTAACCAGCCCCGGTACTGCGGTAGGTACCATCGCTTATATGTCGCCGGAGCAGGCACGGGGCGAAGAACTAGATGTGCGCACGGATTTGTTCTCCCTCGGAGTGGTTCTGTACGAAATGGCCGCGGGCCAAATGGCGTTTCCGGGAAATAGTGCTGCGGTCATCCACGATGGGATTCTTAACCGAACACCCGTTGCAGCATCTCAGGTTAATCAAGGGCTGCCACTAAAGCTGGACGAAATAATCGGGAAGGCGCTGGAAAAGAACCGAAAGCTCCGTTACCAAAGTGCTGCCGACGTTCGTACCGACTTGCAACGGTTGAGGCGCGATACCGAATCAGGACGCGCCGCAGTCGCAGCAGGCAAGGCCGGGCGGGAGCCGCGTAATACCGTTCGATGGGCGGCGGCCACTGGAGCAACAATGCTGGTCATCGGGCTGGCTGTAGGCGGATGGTTGTTTTTCTCTCGGAAGGCGCACGCGCTGACTGACAAAGACACTATTGTGCTTGCTGATTTTACAAACACAACCGGTGACGCGGTGTTTGATGGCACGCTGCGGCAGGGTCTTGCAGTACAACTGGAACAATCACCCTTTCTCAGCGTCATTTCCGACCAGCAAATTCAGCAGACCCTACAGCTGATGGGCCAAAAGCCGGACGCAAAACTCACACCGGAGATTGCGCGGGAACTCTGCCAGCGGGCGGGGAGCGCCGCTGTCCTCGACGGTACGATAGCGCAGATTGGCACGCAGTACCTTCTGACCGTCAAGGCGGTCAACTGCATAAGCGGGGAATCGCTGGCAAGCACGGAAGCTCAGCCCAGCGACAAAAACCACGTGCTCGATGCTTTGGGGCAGATAGCTTCGGAAATCCGGAAGAAGCTGGGCGAGTCGCGTGGCACCGTGAAGAAGTTCGACACGCCGCTTGAGCAGGCCACGACGTCTTCGCTTGAGGCTCTTCAGGCCTACAGCATGGCATCAACTGCGTGGGGTAAGGGTGACCCCGCCACCGCTGTGCCTTTCTTGCAGCGGGCCATTCACCTCGACCCGAATTTTGCGATGGCCTACGCCCTGCTTGGGGACAGTTATTTCGCGCTATCACAACATGACTTAGCAGCTGAGAACATAAGGAAGGCCTATGAACTGCGCGACCACGTGAGCGGGCCGGAGAAGTTATCTATCGAGAATTCCTACTTTGAACGTATCAGTGGCGACTTGGTGAAGCAACTACAGGTCAAAAAATTGTGGGCCCAGGCCCACCCAAGGGCTTCGGCGGGTAGCTTGAGGGACACCTACTTCCAGTTGGGGCAATTTGACGAAGCTCTTGCGGATGCCAAGGCTGGGTTGCGTTTTAGCTCGGGAAGCAGCACAGAATATGTCAACTTGGCCTTTTGCTACCTAAGCTTGAATCGCTTCGAAGAGGCTAGGGCAGCGTTCCACGAGGCACAGAAGAAGGACCCGGATTCTCCATTCTTACGAGGCAATTTGTACATTCTTGCCTTTCTGGACAACGATGCGGCGGGAATGGCGCAGCAGGCAGCTTGGAGCGTGGGCAAGACGGCAACAGAGGAGTACATGCTGTACGCCGAGGCTGATACGTCCGCCTATTCGGGACGCCTGAGCAAGGCCCGTGAATTTTCCCGCCGAGGAGTGGTTTCCGCCAAACGTTCGGAGATGAAGGAGATGGTGGCGGACTTTGAAGCGGACGCGGCAGTCAGGGAAGCATTATTTGGCAATCCCGCTGAAGCGCGACAGCGAGTGGCATCCCCGCTCGGGCATCCGACCAGCCCAGATACGCAGTATTTTACGGCACTGGCGCTAGCTATGTCAGGGGATGATGTCCGGCCACAATTGTCCGCCGATGATTTAGCCAAGCGATTCCCGGAGAATACCTTCGTCCAACTCAGCTACTTGCCGACCCTGCACGCACAAATCGCGCTCAGTCACAATGACGCCAGAAAGGCCATCGAGATTCTTCAGGATGCCGCTCCCTATGACTTCGTCAATGGTCGCGGCAACGTTTTTCTTTATCCCGCATTCGTGCGCGGCGAAGCCTACCTAGCCGCTCATCAGGGCAGCGAAGCAGCCGTGGAGTTCCAGAAAATCCTCGACCATCGAGGACAAGTAAACATCGAACTCATCGGTGCACTCGCGCATCTCCAAATCGGCAGAGCCTACGCGTTGCAGGGCGACAGCGCCAAAGCCAAGACGGCATATCAGGACTTCTTCGCGCTGTGGAAAGACGCCGACCCCGACATCCCCATCCTGAAGGAAGCCAAAGCGGAGTACGCGAAGCTGCAATAACGTGTGCCGAACATGTCTCTCGGTGAGGTTCCTACTTTTTGGTCCACATCACCGGCACCGTCTTGCTGGCCCGCGCTTCCTGAACGGCTTCTCGCGCCAGACCCGGATCATAAGTCAACACTATTCCCAGGTCCGCGAGGACCAGAGAATGCACCTTGAGTTGTCCGTTTTTTTCTTTTATGAGTATCGCGTTCACACCGTTTGGATTTCCGCTGCGGGCTCCGCTGACGACGTGAGTGACTGCATCACCGTCGCTGTTGCGGACCAAAGCGATTATCGGAGCCCCGATGGACTTGATAGTAATCGTGTAGTTGCCAGGCTGAAGGACACTGTCGCCCCAGACTACCTGGTATGACAACGTGAACTTACCTACGTACGCTGGCGACTGCCCCTGAGCTCGTGCCGTGCCGACAAAGAAGAGGCTCGTGAGTAGCGCCGCCAACATTGTCGTTCCTGCCACGCTTAATTTTCTTCCCATCATATTTCTCCCTTTTATCAGAACGGGACGAACCCCTATTTGAGCCAGTCTCGCGGGTGCCAACTCGGGCTCGTCCCGAATCATGAGTTTGCTACCGGCCGCAACAACCTCATCAAGTCGACTCTGGCCTAGTCCTTATCGCGATCCGGTTCGTCGATCTTCCATGCCTCACTGCTAGTCGTGTTTAGGATGGGAGCAGTGGCTCCGGGAGGAGTGATTTCAGAAACGACGGTGTGAATTGCGCGTCCACCGTTGGTCACTACAAGCATGAGTTTAATGACCCCTGTCAACCCGAAGGGAACAGGCACGTTTTGGTCGATTTCCGCGCTGCCAGTGCAATCTGGGTTGATCGTGTATGTGCCGGTCTCGCCCGTTGAAAACTGAAAGCCGGTCTGGGAATTGCCATTGCCGGGGAGCGGCAGACCAGCGGTCACGACGAAGTCCCGCTGCGTGAGCTTGCCGGAGCCGTCAAAGTGGGTAATGGCTACCCCTTTCACGGGGCTTGTGGTGTGATCGGGATTACGCTGGAATCCAGAAATTGCAAAACCATAATCGCCGCTGAGAGTAGCGTTGCTACAACCTTTGTTGTCAGCGATGGCGGCGATGCGGTTCGGGCCGCCGTAAGTGCCGTGTGCAGGGTGGGTCGCGGCTGCGATGTGCCCGCAAAGCGCGACCGGCAATGCCATTGCACTCACCCAGACTGCAATTTTGGATTTCATTCTCTTCTCCTTTTCGTTCTTGTTCATCGCGAGTTTAGCGTCCGTGGATTGCATGTGTTTTCTCCTTTCAGACACACCTGCAACATTTGCCTGTCTGCTTCTTGTCGATTTCAATTCTTTTCCGAGTCGGTTCCTACCGCAGAGCCCGCGCTTGTTACGAAATTGCTGGGCGGGCTTTGCTTCTATTTCTTAAAGCGTGAAACCGGAGGGAAAACGGTAACGAAGCGCCAGTTTTTTTGTTGTAGGCAGTTGGCGGTGCTATTATTGCGTCGTTCCTTCCAGGTTACCCCATCAGAGAAAAGCCATGGTGGAGGCGCAAAGTCGGCCCCAAGAGGTTACGCAGCTTCTATTGGCGTGGACTGAAGGTGATCAGGGCGCGCTTCAGAAGTTGGTTCCACTGGTGTACAACGAGATGCGGCGGTTGGCCAAATGTCAGATGCGGCGGGAACGCCCTGATAACAGTCTACAGACCACCGCGCTCATCAACGAAGCGTACCTAAAGCTGGTTGATATAAGAAACGTTCACTGGCAGAACCGGGCCCACTTCTTTGCTCTCTGTGCACGAATGATGCGACGCATCCTGGTAGATTTTGCGCGCTCCCGCCGGTACATCAAGCGCGGGGGAGGGGTACAGCCAATTTCTCTAGACCAGGCGGTGACGGTCTCGCCCGAGCAATCAAAGGACCTCGTTGCGGTGGAGAGCGCCTTAAAGGCTCTGACAAAGATCGATGCGCGCAAAGGGCAGGTGGTGGAGTTGCGCTTTTTTGGCGGGTTGACGGCGGAGGAGACGGCCGAGGTGTTGAAGGTTTCTCCGGAGACCGTCCGGCGTGATTGGAAGCTCGCCAAGGTTTGGTTGCTGCGCGAACTGAGCGTAGGGCGATATGAAGCCTGAGCGCTGGACCCAAATCGAGGAGCTCTACCACTCCGCAGCCGCCTTGCAACCGCGCGAGCGAACCGTGTTCCTGGACCGAGCCTGCCAGGGAGATCCCGGGTTACGGCAGGAACTGGAATCGCTGCTCGCGCATGACCAACGGGCTGTGGACTTCATTGAGTTGCCGGCGTTGGAGATTGCAGCAAGTCTACTGGCGCGGGACGAACAACATAAAATAGGGGAACAAACGGCACGACTTGACATTTCGCCCATCCTCCCGACGATTGGCCAAACGATCTCCCACTACCGCATCCTTGAAAAGCTCGGCAGCGGCGGGATGGGAGTGGTCTATAAGGCCCAGGACACTAAGCTCCGCCGTTTTGTTGCGCTGAAATTTCTACCATACCAAGGCGCACGCGACTCTCAGGCACTCGCCCGCTTTCAACGTGAGGCCCAGGCGGCCTCGGCCCTCAACCACCCGCATATCTGCACAATTTACGATGTGGAGGAATATGAAGGCCAGCCCTTTATCGCAATGGAGCTGCTCGAAGGCGAGACGTTGAGGCAACGTGTGGAAGGCGGGCCGTTCAAGATCAAGAGCCTACTCGACCTCGCTATTCAAATTGCCGACGGTTTGGACGCAGCGCACTCGAAAGGGATCATCCACCGGGATATCAAACCAGCCAACATCTTTGTGACGAAGGATGGACAGGCGAAGATTCTGGACTTCGGACTGGCGAAGGTCAGTCCAGTTCCCCGAACGGCATCTGAATCTGTGGGGATGTCTGCCCTCCCAACGGTGAGCGTCGAACAACTCCTCACTACTCCCGGTACAGCAATGGGGACCGTGGCTTACATGTCGCCCGAGCAAGCGCTGGGAGAAGAACTCGATGCACGGACAGACGTGTTTAGTATGGGCGCAGTGCTCTATGAAATGGCTACGGGCCGGCGAGCTTTTGCAGGTAACACGCCCGCAGCCATTCACGATGGAATCCTGAATCGGACGCCGCCTTCCCCGCTTGGATTGAATTCTGAATTGCCTGCAAGACTCGAAGAAATCATCCACAAGGCTCTAGAGAAAGACCGCGGTCTGCGTTATCAGTCTGTCAGTGAGTTGTGCTCCGATCTAAGGCGTCTGAAACAGGACTCCGAATCAAGTCGAGCCGTCTCCCAATTCCCGTTTGCTGCAGATCCAACTGCACCGCAGCTCCCGGTCGAGCGAATGAAAAATGCCTCTTCCCCAAGTACTGTGGAAGCCGCTCCGGGGATGATCCCTAGGTCACGCGCCAGCACCTATGTTCCAGCGCTAGTCGTGGTTGCGGCCCTGGCGGTTCTGATTGGACTCAGCATTCGGCCTCTGCGTGACCGCCTGTCGGGACGGAGCGGTGCCCCGCCGATACGGGCCCTAGCTGTCCTCCCGATGGAGAATCTGTCTGCCGACCCGGAACAAGACTTCTTTGCCGATGGGATGACCGAAGAATTGACTACGGACCTGGGGAAGATCAGCGCACTGCGAGTGATTTCAAGAACCTCGGTCATTCAGTTCAAGGGAACAAGGAAACCCCTTTCGGAGATTGGGCGAGAACTCGGTGTGGATGCAGTGATTGAGGGCACGGTGACCCGCTCGGGAAATCACGTGCGGATCACCGCAAACCTGGTTCAGGTTTCTCCGGAGCGACACTTGTGGGCTGAAAGCTATGAGAGCGACCTCGGAGACATCCTGGTATTGCAGGGGGAGTTGGCCCAGGCAATCGCAGCGACGATTCGAGTCAAGCTTACGCCGGAGGAGCAAACACGGCTCGCGGGCGCACGCCCGGTTGACCCGGAAGCCTACCAAGCGTATCTGAAAGGCCAATATTTCTTGGCCAAGTTTATGCCCGAGGACGAGCAGAAAGCGCTCGCGTATTTTCAAAAGGCCGTCGAGAAAGACCCAACCTTTGTTTTGGCGTACGTCGGGATTTCGAACGTCTATCAGATTCTCGGAAACATGGAAGTCGTTCTTCCGAAGGTGGCATTCCCCCAGAGTAACCTCGCGATCGCCAAGGCGCTGGAAATCGACCCCCACTCGGGCGAGGCTCACGCCAGCCAGGCGTGGCGCTTGCTGTATTACGACTGGGACTTCGCGGCCAGCCAGAAGGAATTCAAGTACGCGCTCGAACTGAACCCAAACGTCGCATCAACTCATCAAGGTTACGCAAACTACTTTGCTGCACTGGGAAAGTCCCTAGAGTCCGTTGCCGAAATGAAGCGGGCTCTGGACCTTGACCCACTCTCCCTTGACAAGATGTCCGATTCTTGCCGATTTTTGTTCTACGCACGCCGTTTCGACGACGCGCTCACCCAATGCAGAGCGGCCTTGGAAATCGACCCAAACTACGTAGAAGCTCTCGTAAATACGGGGGATATCTACGTTGCAATGGGAAAAGATTCGGAGGCTCACAAGCTGTACGCGAAGGTGAACACGCTGACGGGCGAGACTCCCGCGACGATCGCTGCCATGGACAGAGCCTTCGCAAAGGGGGGGCTGCGGGGTGAAGCGCAAGCCTGGATCGAGTTGGATAGAAAACGGATCGAAGACGGTATAATTTCCCCGATCGACGCATTGTTGTATTGGGCCTGCGGCAGAAAGGATGAGGCTTTCGCATTGCTCGAGAAAGCTTTCGACCGGCGCTCGTTCGGAATGATCTTCCTCGCCGTTAATCCGCTATGGGACCCCTTGCGTTCCGACCCGCGATTCACCGACCTCCTGCGCCGAATCGGGCTCGCTCAGCCATCCGTCTAGTAGCGAAATGATATTGTGGGTTGTCCGCCGGGCGTCAGAACTCCCAATTCAACCCGAATTGGAAGATCCGCGGCCCATTCAATTGGCTAATCGACTGCAGGGTTCTAAAACTGGGATTGGGAACCAAGTAGCAAGTCTGAATGAGTGTCGCACCGTCACCGCAATTGGGGCCGATGGGATTGTACTGTACAGGGTTGATTCCCTGGCCGTTCTGCACGAGGAAATTGGCGTGATTGAACAGATTGAATACCTGCGCCTTGATGATGAGGCTCTGATTACCGGCCACGTGGAAGCTGCGAGAAATCCCGAGGTCGATCTGCTCGACCCAGGGGCCGTTGAAGGCATTGAGGCCGACTCCCGGGACCGGACCAGGTCCGGCCGCCGAATTGGCGGTCATTTGATTAAATGCCGAGCTGTTCAGGTTTCGATTTTGGCCGTTACAAGACCCGAAATCCACTCCGGTGCACGCGAGGTTAAGAATTGCTGTGTAAGGCCGGCCCGAGCCGAACTGAGCTACGGTGCTGAATATCCACCGAGAAAGAAGATTGCGAGCCGCGACATTCTCCACGTGGTTCGCATCCGGAGCGTAAACGGCGGCGAGGGAAATACGTTGACGCTGATCGAGCAGCGACGGTTCACGCGTATTGCTGAAGTCGAATTGATTGTTGAAATCCACTCCGTTTGAATTGATGTTTTTCGAAAGGGTATAGGAGACGAGCAGATTGAGCCCGTCCGTCGCGCGCCTTTGCACCAGAACATAGAACGAGTTGTATTGATTCGAACCCGGGGTGATCAGAGCGTTGATCTGCTGCAGCGTGGGGCTGATCCGGCCTTCGGAGAGCAGGCCGTTGTCCAAGTTCGGGCCCACAATTGAGGGCCCTGTGCATTCGGAAGGATTCGAAATCGAAAACGTTCCAGTAGGGCAATAAATGTAGGTCGTCGTCCCGGCCGGAGGAATCAGGTTGAGATCGTACGCGTTGCCAGAGATAAGGTGTACGCCGTGCGTCCACATGGTTCCGGCGGTCAGCGTCGTGTGTGCCAGGAGCTCCTGCTGGATTTCTAGGCTTGCCCCCATTACCGAAGGCGTTCGAAAGCCAGGATCGAATACTGTGACATTCGGCGAAGCCGCTAAGAGTGTGCTGTTGCTCAACCTTGCCGGAAACGTGGGTACCTGCTGGTTGGGCAGCTCAGAATCATCATACTTCAGAGAAACGTTGGACTTTTCCGAAGCGAGCCCATTGTTAAAAGCGGATCTCTCATAGTTCAAACCGGTGAATAATTCGAAGAAAGTTCCGAAGCCGCCCCGCACTACCATCTTTGAAAATGGTTGGTATGCAAAACCGATCCTCGGCGAGACACGCTGATACTGGTTCGGGAAGCGGCCAGTCAGTGGAAAGGCCGGATTCGACGGCTGCTGCGGAAACACCTGAAAATCCTCACGCACTCCAAGATCCAGCGTAAGGCTGCGTGAGGCTTGCCACTTGTCCTGCATATAAAATCCGTAAAACGGAACCGTGTAGATTGAAGTGGGGTTTCCGCCTTCCTGGCTGAAAGAGCCGAAGCGTCCCAGCGCGAAATCGGTGAGGGTGGAGAATATATAAGTGCCGCGATCGCCGGGGAAGTAATCGGAGATGTGCGAGCGATTAATGTCGACGCCGAACTGGAAGTTGTGCTGGCCGCGGATGTAATTCAGCTGCTCCGCGAATTCCCACTGGATTTCATGCGTGTCACCGAGTGCGAAGTATGGATTTCCTATTTCGAGGAATCCCTCAGGCGTGAATAGGTTGACAGCTGTCAGGTTGGGGTCCAAAAGACCCGAAGGAAGAAAGATCTGCTGGCCACGGACAAAGCTGGTGTGGAGATCACTGACCAGTTTTTCGCCGAACAGATGAGTCCAGTGTACGCTCCCTTGGTGATCGCGGAAGTAGTTGTTCGGCAGTGCAGAGGCTCCGTAGAAAGATTGTGGATTTGCCTCGACGACTCCACCTGGAGAGCTGAACCGGTTGTAGTTGTAGACCAAGGTCAAGCGATCACTTTTGCCAAACTGCCAGTCGAGTTTCGGAAACAGGACCAGATCATCCCGCCGGTGCGCCCTTTGTCCGAGATTGGAGTGGATGACATGCAGAGCGTTCGAGACCTGCTGGAGATAGATTGGATAGTTAGAGTCACCGGGCGAAGGAGCGGAACCAAAGCTGGCAGGAGTCGGGAATGCTCCGTTGGGCGGGGGGAGGAGAGTCCCAGGCAATACATTTTCGAACGAGGTCCCATCCGCTGCGGCGAACCCCGGATTGATGATCGAAATCGGGTTGGTTTGCAGCTGCTGCTCGTAGTCGAAATAGAACCAAGCCCGATGGCGAATCAGTGGCCCCCCTAGGTCCGCGCCGAACTGTTGCAGGATGTTGAGCGGCTTAGGGAAACCATTCGCTTTGCTGATGGCGTCATCGGCGGCCGTTGCGGAGTTTCGGTTGAAATAGAACAGATCCCCGTGAAACGAATCGCTTCCGGATTTTGTAACCGCATTGATGAAACCTGAACCTGCACCTCCATAAGCCGCCGAAAACGGAACCACGGCGACTTGGAATTCCTGAATGGATTGCTCGCCGAAAAGATAGGGGATTCGCGTCGTGCCGCGGACGCCGCCAACAAAGTTGCTTGTGGCATTTGCTCCATCGACCGTGAATGAGTTTGCGCCATTACCGTTCGCGTATCCGGAGAATTCACCGCCCTGCTGCCCGCCAATGCTCACCAGACCGGAATCACCGTCCGCCGTTGTGTTTGGCGTCAGCAGGATCAAATCGGTGAACCGGCGGCCGTTCAGAGGCAGATTGTCGATCAGTGTTTGATTCACCACAGCAGTCACGCTTGATTCGGTTGGATGAAGCAATTGGCCAGCGGCCGTGATTGTAACGGACTCGGAAAGTGAGCCCACTTCCAGAGCGACGACCACCTCGGTCGTCTGTCCGACTTGCACAATCACATTTCGAATTTCCCCTCTCTTGAAACCGGTCTTCTGACAGCTGAGGTTGTAGGAACCCGGACTCAGTAAAGGGAGAAGATAGAGTCCTGCTTCGTTGGTCTTAGCGATCTGCCGGGTCCCGGTGGCCATGCTGGAAGCAATCACGGCCGCGTCAGAAACTCTGGCCCCGCTGGGGTCAGCGACCCAGCCGGCAATTTCTCCGGTCGAGATCGTGTTCTGGGCGGGCGCGGACGGAGAAACAACCAAGAAGAAAAGAAGGGCAATAAAGCAGTTCTTCATTTCGGTCCGCCACAGCTCATCAAAACCGCGGTAGGCGACGCCCATTCCGCCCGCGCCGATAAGACCGCAAACCCGGTAGTGTCCGAGAACGAGGCCGGTAAGATCCGACGGAGCGGCCATAAACATGACCCCGAGCTAGAAGCGGATGAGTGGACTATACCTTATAAGTTAGATTTGTTTTCGCAAAACTAAGTCCCATTGGAAATTCAGGTAAACGGGTGATACATTCCAGCGCAGGGATACATCCAGCTCCATGACATCAGCCCGTTCCGTGATCACTTCCCTCGTTCTCCTCTTGTTTGCGTTTTGCACCGCAGCACAAACCACTAAGATCACCGCGGCTGACGCAAAAGATCACGTCGGCGAAACCCGAACCGTCTGCGGAAAAGTAGTCAACACCCACCTCGCGACTGGCAGCAAGGGGCAGCCGACATTCTTAAACCTCGACGAGCCATATCCGAAGGAAGTTTTCACGATTCTAATTTGGGGCAGTGATCGCTCCAAATTCGGTGCGCCCGAGACGAAATATAAGGATGCGAGGGTTTGCGTGACGGGAAAAATCACGAGCCATCGAGAGAAGCCCGAGATTATAGCGACTGAGCCGAGCCAGATTGTGCAGGAGGAGTAGCTTCGACCGGACCTCAGTTAGCTGCGCTGCTGCGGCGCATGCATCTCGTTGATGTCCTCGTCATCATCACCCAATGGCGCTGACCTCAATTGAAGCTTCACACCTGCCCGGGCAGCCGCTGCTTCAATTTCCGGCATCGGCGTCCCGTAAATTCGGTTACGCTCAAGACCGATTTTCACGAACTCGCCCATACGGGCCCTTGCAAAATGTGGCGTAGGTTACGTCGCGAGAGTGAAGATAGGACAGCTCGCGGACCTGCGATGTAACCCAGGTGCACCCCTCGCACTGCTCGGGCGCAGGGTGGCCGGGATGCCACATGAAGTAGTAGGCGATCAGCTGTCGACGCCCCTCGAACACTTCGAGAAGCGTCACCGGACCGCGCGAGCCAATGAGCGTGATGGTGGGGTCCACCTCCACCATGGGCAGCCGCCGGCGGGCTGCCGCGATAGCGTCACCCTCGCGCGTGTGTGTCTTCTCTCGAACCCGCAATGCGTCCAGCTCCGCCTGGAAAGTGCTCCGATCAACGATTTTGGGCGCCTTAAGTTCATCTCCCAAGCTGTCTTTCATCGTTTTCTTCCTGCTAACCCCGGTCATGCTTTCGCCTCTGCCGCGCGCTTTCGGGCGGCTTCTTGAGGGTCGGTTATTATGTCCACCCACTTCGGGTTAGGCGAGGCCTCGGCGTTATAGTTGTCGTGCCAGTTCCACCATTTGTACGGCGCGGTCTGAGGGTAACCCTCAGGCGAGTCCTCCCAAGTTTCCTGACGGCCGAGCGGCGTGATGTCGAGGTAGCTCCAAATGTTCCCCATCGCCTCGTCGGCGCGGTTGTTGATGAAGTACGTGCGGAACACCTTGTCGCCGTCGCGGAAGAACACGTTGTGGCCGTGCCACTCATTCACGCCGAAGTCCGTATCGAAGCTATCGGTGATGGTGTACCAAGGCATCTCCCAGCCCATGCGCGCCTTCAGGCGTGCGATGTCTGCCTGCGACGCGCGCGAGGCGTAGGCAAGCGTGGTGTCACGAGCGTTCAGATGGGCCAGGTGGCCGACCTGATCGGCGCCCAGGGAGCAGCCGCGGCAGGCGTGCTCGGGCCAGCCGAACACGCCTGGCTCGAAAAACGCGCGATAGAGGATCAACTGTCGGCGGCCCTCGAACAAATCGAGCAAGCTTACTTTGCCCTTGGGTCCGTCGAACTCGTGCTTCTTCTGCACCACCATCCACGGCATCCGCCGGCGTTCGGCGGCGAGGGCGTCACGAGAGTGGGTGAAGGCCTTTTCCTTGACGAGCAACTGCTGACGCGCAGATTCCCACTCCTGCGGCGAGACTATCGGAGGTGTTTTCATCGCAAGATGCTTTTTTTCGGGTTCCTTGTCTCTCTCTTTGCTGGTTCCCTGTGTTGACATTTGCCTTTCCTCCTTCCAGTTATAGTCGCTCATGGTTCGAATCAAGCTCAAAGATTTCAGGGCGTGGGTCAGTTTGAATTTTGGCTCCTTGGGCACGATCAAGAGATTTCAAACTGACCTTCCTTCTCCGATGCGCTTGCTATCCTCACGAGCCAGTATTCGCCAGACAGCGCATCGAACGAATACAGCAAACACTGGATTCCGAAATCGGAGGAGCTAGATTACGTCAGAGCCTTCCGCGACAATGCTTCCGCGATGTCCGTTTGTACGAAGTTACCGCATTGCTCCCGGAGTCGCGGGCCATGCTGAAACCACTTGTCCGACATGATCATCCTCATTGCCGGGACTGAGTCCCACATTCGAGGCATTGACGAAGTTGGGCAGGGCAGATTGTCAATTCGGATGGTTGCAGGGTAACGCGAAGCTGCTGAAAGGGAAAAACTCCTAGTTGCGGAGGCCTGCAACCATCCGAATTGTTTAGTGCTGCCTTTTAGGTTGGAACTGATCCGACTCGCAGCGTAGCCAGCATGGAAGGTCAGAGTTCCGGATTGCTGCCGGATTGCCGACGATCACAGGGACGCCCGCAATGCTTGTACATCGCGCATCGGGGGTTTTCCGAAGAAGCGCTTGTACTCCCGATTGAACTGGCTTGGACTTTCGTATCCCACCGCGAAGGCTGCACTCGCAGCATCGAGTTCCTCGGTGAGCATCTTCTGCCGTGCTGTACGGAGCCGAAGCTGTTTTTGAAACTGAAGAGGACTCATTGCCGTGAGACCACGGAAGTGATGATGCAGAGTTGGTCTGCTCATACCTGCCATCGATGCAAGCTCATCCACATTCAGCGTCTTCTCGAAGTTTTCACGCAGCCAAGTGACCGCCTTAGCCGTTAGATAGCTTTGGTCCTCTTTCGTTGCAACCGAACGCAGACGACCTCCTTGGGGCCCCTGCAGAAGCCGGTAGATGATTTCTCGCTGGAGCAGCTTGCCAAAGAACGGGACATCCAGGTGACTTGGCAGTGGAAGAAGAAGCGGAAGGCTTCACCGCGGGACAGGCCGCTCGTTTGCTGGGGCGTGCCGAAGCTGGTTGGGGACGTGCGACATATGGCCTCGCGCTTGGACGGCTTCACAAGAGCTACGAATCTCGTGCCGCGGATCAGGATGGGTCGGATGAAGATCGCGCTGATGCACGTGTAAAGGCAGAGCAGACGCACTTCATTGCGAATCCAAAAGAGTCCTGGATTGCGCGCTCGTGGTCGCCCAGGCGCGAGTATGCTAGTCTGCGACCACAGAAACCATCCGCACTAATACCTGACCGTAGTCTCGAATGGCACGACGATGTCAACGAAATCAGCCCCGCGACGTAGGTTTCAAGGGCCCGCTTCTCCATATTGCCCAAATGGAGCCCGCACACCAAATTCCCTCGCTGATCCAAGTACCGGCGACGACCGCCTCCGGCCTGCCAATTCCGAGCGACAGAGCATAGTGCGCCCAAAGCGGAAAACATACCAAGCCGTATCCCGCCACGACGTAAAGAACTGGCCTGATGCTTCTAATTCGCTTGCCGTATCGGGCGCCCCAAAATACACCAACACCCATCGCGAGAGTCAACGCGGCGAACGCAATATAGGCAGACATGATGTGGGCCAGAGGAATACCGAGGAGAATATGCAGAATGGCGTAAACGAGAACAAACACCCAAGCCGCGCCGAGAGGAAGGACCCAACCAAATGCCCTCGGTAGTTTCCAAATTGTTTCTTCTTGCGTTAGGTCATTCATTAGTAGCGCCGCTTAGGTACTAAGCGGCCGCCTCGCCGAGCCGCAGCCGCTGTTCCTGAGTCGCCATCGGCACCCATGCCCGGATCAGCATAGACTGGGTCAGGCGACGAACCCACACCGTACGGCCAACCTTGCATATAGTCCCCGAGTGTATACCCAATAACGCCTTCAACTGCGATTATGGTGGGGACTACAAAAATTGCCGCCACCGCACAGGCCAAGGGGTCCGACGCACATGCTTCCCCGGCGAATTCGGCCGTCGCTGGACCCAATAGGTCAGCCAATTCGACACCCGTAAGTGCAATTACCGCAGGAACCGCGAAATTTAGCTTGAGCCAGTCCTCAGCTTCTAATAGAGCCTTGAGGTCGTCCGCTCCACATTCACTCACTGAGTCATTACTCAGATTATACGAAATGCACACACCAGGTCCCGACTGATCTCCGTTTTGTGTCGAGCCATTCCCCCCCGAATCACTAGAGGAAGGGTCGGCTACTAAACTTGAACCAGGGCCGGGGCCGCCGTAGTAATACAGCCCCGTGATGGGATCAGGCACACCGGTTGACCACGGAACATTGACTCCGCTCCAACTCAAATAACCGCCGAAAAAGTCGGAGCCTAATCCGGTTGCCTCCGTGCAGATCACATGACCCTTGTTGTTGTCGAAGGGTCCCCACCCAGGGCAAAGCCCCGTCGGATCGGTGAGGCTAGCTGGACTATTGGCGGCATACGCATAACGGTTTAAGGATTGCGGGTTAGCCAAACTCGCGGCCCCGAGACCGGCGGGATCAGGTGACGGCCAACGACCTTGGATGCCATATTCACGAGCTGGAAAATCGTACAGATTCGTGACTGTATCTTGATTCATTCCCGTGAATGATAGGTCCGTCGTCCCAGATTGCGCATAGGGCTCGCCGAAAGGCGCGTACGCTCCATCGGAATATATCGTTCGGCTAGGAGTGGAAGCGAATCGGGAGCTGCCTAGCCAGTCCGAGTGGCGGTAATACGCCAAGCCACTCGAATTGTATACCGCACTCGAACCACCAGCCAGCGCTACGAATGCCTTTTGCAAAGTCTGTCCGCTCATGAGCGCGAGCTTCCCCCCGCCCGGCCCATACACGATTTCGGTGTACACGCCGCTGCGATTTTGTTCCACCATGCGCCCGAGAGCATCATAGGTTAATCCGACCCCATCGGCCGTAACCGGACGCCCGTTAGCATCCCAAGCGTACGTATGTAAGAAATCATTTGTCACGTTGCCATTCAAATCGTACGTTGGAGTCGAGCTGCCGATCTGGGTCATATGGTTCGTCAGGTACGAATAGGTCGGTTGGAACGAACTGGTGCCACTCTTGTTGATATTTCCGAAGGCATCGTATGTGAAGGTCTGAGCCCACGGCGACCCGCAGTTCGCACTCGCGATCCGCGAGAGATCATCATGGGTGTAGGAACAACTCGCGCCGCCGGCAAATTCCCAGCTTCCAGCATCTCCGACCACAGATAGGCGTAGTAACCAGCGGAATAGCCTCCGCCCCAGATGTGGCCGAAATAGGTGGAGCGGTAGCGGGGTGGCACGGCGGTGATGATGGCGTCGAGCGGCGGCAGGCGTCCGATCTGATCGTCGTTGCCGGCGTACACCGCGATGCCCTTGTCGTAGTCGGGATAGGGAGGATCGAAAAGACCCATGAGGAACCCTTCGGATTCGCCGGCATCGCGTGGAAAGCCGGGCGCGCCAGCATGTTCGACGATCGGGTTTTCACTACAAAGCATTGTTGGCGGCTCTTCGTCGCCGCCCCAATGGCCGTTGTAGACCCACTCATCGTAGTGGAATCTGACAAGCGCACGAACGAGCGAGGAGAGCGCCCCGTATTCCGCAGGCGCCGATGCGATCAGATCGCTGCGATGGCATATCCCACACTCATATCCCGTCGATCCGTGCTTCTTCACGAACCCTTTCAGGCTCGGGTGCTTCGCGCACTCGATGCAGATTGACTGCGCCTCCCTTTCAGGAGGCGGTGCGGGCGTCTTTGGCGTTACCTGCTTTGTCGCAGGGGACTTTATCCGCTTCCCAGTTCTTTTCGTCCTGGGTTTATTGCGCACGACCTTGTCCATGTTCTGCGTTAGCGCCGAAAACTATTCCGTGTCTTTTCACAGCGCGCCCTTATCAGGGCTGCGACCGCCGCGGCGACCGGAGGTGCAAGGTCCATTTTTCCGAGAGCGGCGATCACGATCTCGGCGAGTTCCGGCACACGCTGTTTCACCAGCGGTTTGCCGAGGCCCGCCTCTTCCGCCAGCTGCTCGAAGTTTTTTGGCAGGACTTTTTCCGAGGAATATTCGCCCCCGATTTTCATGGCCATGTTTTGACTCAGTTCCGGGTAGTAGATGGTGCTGACAATGTCGTACAAGGGAGCTAGCCTGATCTCTACGTTCGCTGTGCCAACGCCGTGGTAGAGCAGGGAAAAGTTCTTGCCGTGCGCGTCGTTGTTGCCGACGAGGTAATTGTAGATGACAGCGTCCAGGAAGCGCGCGAGATCGACGACGGGCGCGCTTGAGACTTGACGCAGCAGGCTGAAGCATTGTTTGAGGGAGGGACCACCCTCTTTCTGATATTTCGTTTGAGAGACGATGCCCTGCGCCTGGCAGAAATCCTCCTGGTGCAGCCGGTCGAGCAGAGGCGCCCCGCCGCCGGCCGGCTGCCGGTGCGTCCGGTCATAGCGCTCCACCAGCAGATAATCGATGCCGTCGACGCTTCGCGCCTCAACCCCGGCCGCCGGAAGCCCGGCGGCTTCAGCCAGCTTCATGCACAGCGCTTCGTTGAAGACGACACCATCGAAACGCTCGACCGCGGGTTTGAGAATATGCGTGCTCGGCGCTCCGCCGAGTGGCAGAGAAATATCATTGCCCTCGATGCGGACGGCGATTTTGTCCTGTGCCCCAGCAAGCGAAAGACGTATTCCCTCGTCGCCCGCCAGAAGCGGGCGTTTCGGGAGTTCCCTGAGAATTGCCGCAAGTTCGTCCGGAGAGAGCTTGCGATAGCCGTAATGCTGTTCCGGCAGTTTCTCGCCCGCCGGCAGAAAAGTGACGGCCCCCGCGCACTCGCCGCCGATCTGCTCCAGCATGGCGTAATCGTTGCGCGCACTGATACCGAGATTCCGGGCGACGATCTCACGTTTGGCCTCTTCGGGCAGGATTCCGCCGAAGAAGCCCCGGCATTCATTGCGCGAGAAGCGCTCTTTCCTCAGGGGTAGCGATTGCGACAGCGCCGTGGCGCCGGGTTTGTTCAGCCAGCTCTCCGCATAGTTGAACACCATCTGGCCGCCGTCATCCTGGACGAGCTGGCCGGTGAGTTCGTTGTGGAGGTAGACATCGAGCGTTCTTGCCATGCGCTACCCTTCCTTCGCCGGCGGCGTCAGCGCGATCTTGATTCCCAGGGTGTTCAGGATCATCAATGCTTTTCCGATCTCGCAGGTTTCCTTGCCCTTCTCGAGATCAATCACGAAACGCAGCCCCGTTCCCGAGGTTAACGCGAGGGCTTTCTGCGTCACGCCAAGTTTCTTGCGCGTGTCGCGGATAAGCTGGCCGATCTGCTGGGTCGTGTATTTCAAATGGCCTCCGAATTAATGTTACCGTACGGGAATATTACCTGGTTTTTGGCTCAAAAGCAAGGAAATGTTACCGTACGGGAATATTTATTGGAAATACGGCCCAAAACGGCCGAATGTTACCGTACGGGAACAAGTGCTGATTTAAACGGCTTGCCAGATGGCCCGTCGCCGCACCGGACCATCGTGTGAAACCGGTCCTGTTTTTCTCAAAGGCGGGTTTTTCAATGTCTGTCGGCTGCAAGCCCCTATCGATCGTCTCCGGCTCTCTGTCGCGCCCACCGTCGCAACCGGTGCAACTCTCCTCGAAAAACCGCCAGCAAAGCCCAGATCACGAAGCCCAACGCGGTCACCGTGATGACGAGATAGGCCCATGGCTCCCAAAGCTGAATAAAATCGGGGCCGATGTTTTTTCCTTATTCGGGTCGTATTTCAGCGACGCGCCGGCGGTCACTTGCCGCCGTTTCAAAAACATCTCCTCCCAGCCGCTGAAAGCGTGACCGCACGATTGCGCGGGCGACACGGCGCAGTTGTTCGGCACCTCGCGGACCGTGCCGTTCACAAATGTTGTTTGAAAATGGACCGCGCCGACCGCCGGCAATAACAGCATCACGCACAGCATGACGACCTGAAACGCCTTTGCGTCGCGCTTCGCCATATCAAGAGCGAAATCGCCGAAGCGCGGCAATCTGTTCTCCCAGCGCGGCCCCGTGGAGCGCGAAGCGTAAATCCGCGTGACCACGGAAACCAGAATCAGCAGCATCCCGCATATCGGCACGCCGTAAATCGTTCCGCCGTTCGGCGTGACGTTTTCAACCTTGAACGGATTTCCGGGAAACGAAAGCTGCCACTGCTGCGTGATCGACCAGACGTTGAGGCAAAGATACAGGAGCAGAAGCGTCAGAAACGACCAGATCTTGTTCAGGAGCGACTGGGACATCGGCGCCTTCCTCCTATCCCGCGCAGAGCCGAGGTAGTTCTCATTCTTATCCAGAGATTATGTTAGCCTTCTTCAACTATGGCTACTCCTGGCACGTGCATCGACAAGGCCGCCGACTTTTACCTCAAGGAATACGAATGTCTCCGCAAGGAAATCGAGTGGCTCCTGAAGGATTACCGCGACCTTGAGCGCAACGTCGTGATCGCGGTCGGGCTTACATGGGCCTGGCTGTTTGAAAAAGGTCCGCCTAAAGCAGCGTGGTTCATTCCATTCCTTTTCGCGGTGCTGGGAGCTGTGCGGGCTACGGGAATCCTCAAGTCTTTTAGGAACTATCACGAATATATCACCCGGATTGAGGAAGCGTTCAGCCGTCCGGGCGATCCCGGCGGCTGGGAACACAGCCCATGGCGCGGCGGCGTGTCAAAGGGTGCATACTTGTTTTGGTTAATCTTGATCCTCGTAACCTTGAGCGTCGCCATTTACCGTTGTGTTTCAACCCCGGCTCCTACCTCGCCAAGCTTTAGCCCCTTCTGGTAACGATCCGTCACGCAACAATCCAATGAATCCTCAACCGGCATCGTCTACCGGCAGCCTAGACGCCGTTCTCAGGACCGGGACCTGATAATAATCCACGTTCGCGGAAGCGCCCGTCAGCGTCATGATCGCGAAGGCGTGCGCGTAATCCGTCCCGTTGTCGCCCAGCACGCCCTTGGGGTTCCATGTCGGCAAAGGCCGGGCCTCGTATGTCTGCAAGCCGGATGCGTTCTGATATTTTTGCTGGTCCGTGAAAACGGGAACGGCCGACGCTCCGAGGCAGCGCCCCCTCTCCAAGGCCATGTAAGAGTCGTACACCGCGAGCGTATGCTCGTGGCCCCAGAACCACCATGCGATCTTCGGCAGGACGCTTCGGAAATTCGCGAAGAGCGCCGGGTTGTAGGCGTATCGTTGCGATCCCACGTTTCCGACCGAGCCGAACGGCGAGAACAGCTGATGGTGAGAAAGCAAAACCGTTCTGCGGCCTTCGGCCTCCTGAATCTTCGACAGATGCCAGTCGGCTTCGGACCAGCCGTCCACCGTCATCAGGCTTGTCATGTTGCTCCCGACGGTCAGCGGGTCGTTGTCATTGTGCCCCGTATCCATCGCAAGAAACTGCCACGCCGCGTTCCGCAGGCAAAAATAGCTCGCCTGCTGCCCGATATGATCGACCAGCCAGTAATAGCCGTTTCCGCCTGAATACATATCGTGATTGCCGCACAGGCTAAACAGCGGAATGTCGCAGCCCAGAACCTGACGGCAAATATCCAGGAAGCTCGACTGTTCTTCCTGTTGGGTCCCCGCGTAGTAAACGTCGCCGAGATGAATCAGGATTTCGGGCTTAAGGCTGGCGACCTGCTGCAGCAGATTTATCGCCACCTCGTCGCCGGTTCCCCAATCACCAATGATGGCGATTCTGGATTTTTCTGCGAGATCGAACACGGGATTCTTGTTGTCGCGATACGGGCGGTCGCCGCCCGAGGCTTTGAAGGCGTAATACGTTGTCACGCACTCGCTCCAGCCCAGCAGGTCGCATTCCGCGAATTTCAGTTCGCCCGCCAGCACCCGGGCTTTGTCGTGATCGCCGTTCATTTCCGCAAGGAGGAATTTAGCGGCCGTCTTCGCGCAGTCGAGCGGCACGTTTTCCGCGGCTTCCCCCAGGGCGAGAGAAGCCGAGACGCCTTCGCGCATCTGGAGACTTCGCTCGTGGCCCTGGTCCGAGAGGGCCGCGGCGACCATATGGACCGGTGACATGAGGTCGTCCGCCGCCGCGAGCGGCCGCGTCTCCACTCTCCTGGCCGTTACCATCGCCGTCCTCAATTTCACGGAGTCGCGGCGGGCATGGACGTCCGCCACGGCCGCCTGCCACAGCGACAGGACGGGATTTCGGTAGCTGTAAGGCTGGGACATGGCAAATCCTCCCGGCATCCCCGAACTCGTCAGGACGTGATCGTATAAATCGGCGCGAATTCCGGCACTCCCTGCGTGCGCCCGGCGATCCACCGCAGCACATAGACTTCGGTCGGATCGGTCAGGGAGTGTGTCAGGGCGTTCGGAATGACTTCGAAGATGGCGTGCGCGCCAAGGTCCTGGTAGTAGTCGATGTCGGGCTCGACCATGACGCAATCGACGCCGGCGATATTCAGTTTGTTGTTCTCATGGAACGTGAGCTGAACATTGGCTTCACCGAACTGAATCTGCTTCCAGCTGGACGTGGCGCCGGGATGGAAAAGCCCCGGATTGTTCTCGACCGCGAATTCCTTCGCCGCGGCCGCGATCTTCACCTGATCGATGAGACGAACATCACACCACGCGAAGAAACGGTCCTGCGCGGGCGCGTAGGGCGCGTCCCATCGGAGTTGCTTTATGTAGTCGAGGGGCGTGCCCTGGGACAGCGCGATCTGGCTCATCGCCTCGCCGAGATTCAGCAGGCACGCGAGCGATTTTTGCGATGCTTCCATGAAATCCTCGTACCGCGCGGCGCCCGCGGCGTCGTCAACATCGCCCGCCACGAAAGGGTATCTTGTCTCGGCAATAGCCCACGTCGCATCGGCGAAGCTGAAACCCGAGTCATTCGCAACCAGCATGATGTCGAGGGTCTTCAGGTAATTGTCTGAGAGCGTCACGGGCACGAAGCCGGCCTGCCGGCAGCCTTCCGCCCAGACCACGACGCGATAGTCATCCCCGAAGTTATTAAAGAATGACAGGTCGAAAATGATGTCGTTGGCGGTGTAGTAGTCGCGGATGTGCTGCGTCTGATTTCCGTCCGTCACGGTAATCAGGAATTTTGCCGGCGCGGAGAAGAGCTGACGGGTTCCGTCAAAAATGCGGAGTTGCAGTTTGCTCACGAGTTGACCTCCGACGAGAAAAGCCAGTTCTAAATCTCAAACACTCAGAGCAACCCGGTCCATTCCATCTGGGGAATCGCTCAGGGTGCGTTGAGAACAGCCTTATAAACCTCGCGCGCAAACAGGTCGTTCTGCCAATATTCGGTGTGCGCGGCGAACAGAACCCAGGCTTCCTTATCCCACATATTCTCGACCCTTCGACCGCCGCCCTCGTTCTCATCCTTGTCGTCGTAATACCTCAAGCGGCCGCTGATAATATCCATCGGCGACCAGATGTTGACCCATTGCTGCGGGCGGTCCGCATAATCAAGGATCAGCGGTTGAATTTCCTCGGCGGCTTTTTCCCGGAAATCATGCGTCTTGGTTGAGTGGGTGCTGAAGACGAAGGCGGTCTTGTCGAGCGGCGAGCCGAACGTGAGAAGGTATCTGGTGCGCCCGACCACGTCGAGGCCCCTTGAGCAGGCGAGATCGTCGGCGATCAATGTGTTCAGCGTGTCATAGGCGATGACGGAGCCGAGCGAGTGGCCGACGACGATGATATTCTCGTAGAGCCAAGACGCATCCGCTGAGTTTCCATCCCTGGCCGCATAAATTGGAGTTGCGGCGTCAAGGACGGTCTGGCGTATTGCGGACCGGACCTGATCGAACACGCTGACCTTGTAGCCGCTCGTATAGATCGCGACGTCGCCGGCGAATTCGATAAGGAACCAGCGAACAAAATAGCCGAAGACGAGCGCCAGACCCCAGATAATCGCTAGCCTCAGATAAACCCACGGCACGCCGACCCACCCGGAGATCGCGCGCAGGACCGGTTGCAGCAAACCGTGGAACAAATCCCTTCCCGGCAGCGCCGGGAAGGGAATTGCCGGGCTTAACGCCTCCGGCCCGGTTCCGGTCACCTTCTGTATCGCGTAGCGCGCAAAACTCACCAGCCCGAACCATGCAACCACTCCCGCGCCGACCAAGCTTCCGATCGCGAGCGCGAAGCTGAGCGCCCGCATCAGCCAGCCGACCATGCGAAGAATCAGCGCCTTCCGTTGAAGCCATGAATAGAGCTTGGGCAGAATGACGACCGCCAGCCCGAGAAGCAAAAGGAACAGTTCGATCCGCGCGACATACCAGGTTCCGACGGTTATTAAAGGATGGGAAATCCACGGAGGGGAAATCCCGGCTCCTCCCGTCTTGCCAAACAGAAGTGCCATCACGCTCGCGAGGGTGAAAGCGTTGGCAAGCACAACCGGCCCGATCAGCAGCAGCAAAATCACGTAAGTCAGGGCAGCCAGTAAAGCCAGGCCGCCGAGATGAAGGCCGGTGAAAATCTCTTTCTTTTCGAACATGAACCGGACGAAGCCGCCATTGCGCAGGCAATTCCAAATTCCGAGCCGCGCGGCGTCGAGCAGAAAACCGAAGACCTGCCATACGCCGATCTTTCCTTCCGTCAGGGGAGCCCAGTAGCCTTCGTAAATGTGAACGTCCCGTCTGGCGTCGTCGAGACCCAGCGTCAGTTCTCCACGCATCACGCCGTGGCCGCAAAGCTGCACGAATTTCGCCCGGGAGGTCGCCTGCGCCCACGGCGGCCGAGCCATCAAGCGTTGCGTCATTTGCTCCAGCTTACTGGGCTGTTTTTTTTCCTTGGTTTCATCAGGGGGCGCGGCCGCCTCGCGGCATCCCTGCTCTCTGAGCAGAGCGTTGACGACAGCCTCGATCGTCTCGTAGTGAACCTGCTGGCCCATGCCGTGACAGACGAACACAGCGACGGGCTTTCGCGGGGAGCGAATGTTCGGAGCCGGAGGATGTGGAGGCGGCGCGGGCGCGTTCATAAGCCTGCCGGACATGAAGCCGATCGCAAAGAATTATGACGTACAAAACCGATATCGTATATTAACCGCCATATATATCCCGGGCAATTCAGATTCAAGTGAAATCTTAGCCGTCGAGACCGGAACACTGGAGGCCATCCATGTTCGCCAAACTTCCGTTCAGCCCTATCCGCACGTCGCTCTACTCGCCGCGGGAGCTGATGGCGGGTCTCGACGGGAACCACTATCGTTCCTTCGCGCGAACGCCCGATTTCGAATGCTTCGCCTATTATGTGCGCCACGGTCGCTCCGCGCCGAAAGACCCCCTCTCAAGCATTTTCGAATCCCTGCATGACAACTCCATCACGCAGGCCACGCTCGCTTTCCTCAGGCGCCAGAAGAAAGTCGCCGCGGTGATGGGCGGACACGACGAGAAGCGGGATTCGCAGGCATACGCGGCCGTGGCGCGAATGGCGCGCGCGCTTTCGCGCAAAGGGTTCCTCATGACGAGCGGCGGCGGCCCTGGCGCTATGGAAGCGACGCATCTGGGCGCGCTGCTGCAATACGAGCCGGACGCCGCTCTTGACCAGGCGCTCAAGAGTTTCAAAGGAAAGGAAGCGCTGCCGGCGGATGCCGCCAATGTCATCACGCCGACGGGGAAGATCGACGACAAGATCGTCCACGAACTGCACGACTGGATCATGCCGGCCTTCGCGCTCGGCGCCGCCGTCAACCGACCGGGCGGCAGCCTTGCTGTGCCGACCTGGTATTACGGTCACGAGCCGACGACGCCGTTGGCAACGGATATCGGCAAATACTTTCAGAACAGCCTGCGCGAAGACGGGCTGATCACCATCGCCGCGCACGGCATCATTTTTGCCCAGGGGAAGGCGGGCACGCTGCAGGAGATTTTTCAGGACGCCGTGCGCAACTACTACCGCGCGCCGGCGATTCCGTTCAGCCCGATGGTGTTTTACGACAAGAAATATTGGACGCGGACGCTACCCGCGGCCGGATTGCTCGAGAAACTCTTCACGCGCAACAAACGCGGACCCGATTACAAAAAATACGTTTTGGTGACAAGCGACGAGCAGGAAGCGATCGACTTCATTGTCACCAACGCGCCGCCGGCAAATTCCCAGCTTCGGCGCCTGAAAAGCCTCGGTCTGCTGTCCTAGGGCCCCGTTCCATCACAATCCAGGGCGTGCCGGCATTCCGCCGGCCGGGCTCAACTCGCCGGCTCGCCGCAGTCCGTTTCGGCCTAGCCGGGTTACGATCTCTCACGCGAGAGAAGGGAAGCGGGGCGTGCCGTCCCTTTTCGTCAGGAACTGGACGCGAGTCCGGGCCGAGCGGTGTCCCCGGCCTTCCGCACTGCATTTGTTCAGGCTGGGTTACGCGCTCAAGTTGGCTTGAGTTATAGTTCCGCAACCGAAGGGCATGGTCAGGAGTTCGGCATAAAGTGTGGCCGCCGTCGGGGAATCGCATGGCAGCAGGCGACAACCAAGACTGAGGAAGCTTCCACGCAATTGGATCCCACACAACTTCTAAACGCAATCGCATTTGCGGCCGATAAGCATCGGCATCAACGTCGCAAAGACGCTGAAGCATCCCCATATATCAATCATCCGATTGCTGTCGCCACCGTCCTGGCGGCCGAGGGTGATGTGTCTGACGAGGTAACGCTAATCGCTGCAGCCCTACACGATACAGTTGAAGATACGCAAACCACTTTTGAGGAGCTTGAGGAACATTTCGGCCCAGAGGTGGCCCGCCTGGTGCGCGAGTTGACGGACGACAAATCCTTGGAGAAAGCGCAGCGGAAGCGGCTTCAGATCGAACACGCGCCAAACTCCTCGAGTCGCGCGAAACAACTGAAAATCGCAGACAAGATCTGCAACATTCGCGACATCACCGTCAGTCCTCCGACGGATTGGTCGCTCCGCCGTCGGCGCGACTATTTGAAATGGAGCGAAGAGGTAGTCGCCGGCTGTCGAGGTGTAAATGCCAAGCTCGATCACACATTCGATCAAACTATCAGCCGAGCTAAAGACGTGTTGGGAGCCGAGGAATAATGACGGCAAAAAACTGGCAGCAATAGGCGATGTCCGCCAAAAAAATCAACCGCCTGCCACCGGGTTGGCACAAGTAATATCCCGACGCTCTCGAGCTGCGGCAAAGACTGTGCCGACGGAAACACCCGTCTTGCGAGCAATCGTTCGCCATGACTCCCCAGCAGCACGTAGCGACCTGACCTCGACCGCGTCAACAGATTTCCTGGGTCGTCCAAGGCGCTTTCCTTTCGCCCGAGCGTGACGCAAACCAGCGCGAACTCTCTCAACTATCAAATTGCGTTCCAATTCGGCGACCGCACCGAGCACGGTAAAAACCATCTTCCCCGTGGGCGTGCTCGTGTCAACCTGCTCTGACAGCGAAACAAACTGAATCCCGAGCGCTCCGAATGTTTCCAGTGCACGGAGTAGATGCGAAACGGAGCGAGCGAACCGGTCAAATCGCCACACAACCACCACATCAAATCGGCGCTCGTGGGCGTCCTGCATCATTCGGTTTAACTGTGGTCGGGAATCTTTCTTGCCGGAAACGCCGTTGTCCACGTAGATGTCATGAATCTGCCATCCTTTTCGTTGGCAATATTCTTCCAGCTCCCGTGTTTGCATCGAGGGGTCTTGGCTGCCGTTCAGAGTGGAAACCCGCGCATAGATGGCTGCGCAGACGGTGGTGGGAACAGAGCTGTCTTGTCGTACTATTTTTGAAGCCATTTCGACCTCCTTCGTAGGTCGGATTGGTTAGGGGCGCTGTCGGTGTTTGCGCACTGACGGCGTCCCGCTTAATTATTTTTCTTCGTCCTCTGTTTCAAGTACTGGTCAATCGCACGTCTGATGGATTCCGAAACAGGTACGCCAAGCTCCTTCTGTATGGCTCGAAGCCTAGCGAGCTGCTCTGGCTTTAACCAGAACGCGACCTTCTTCATCATGAGCGCACCTACACAGTATCATACGTCTATACATAGGGGCAACAGTCTAGATACCGGCTATCCGCAATTCTGGAGCGGATGCCCGTCACTTGAGGTGTCCATCGTCTGGGACCACATCCCAGACGCGTTCGAATAACGTCAGCGGGGCGTTTGAAGCACTTTTCTGGACTCGGTTGGGCTTATACCGCTCAGGACTCCAGGCGGCGGGGGTTGGAGCCGCTAGGAGGCGAAGCCGGAGCCGTGCAAAGCCCGCCCTCCCTGCCTGGCTAGGCCAGCTCGGAGGTGCGAGGCGGAGGCAGAAGCATGATTCATGCGCTGTCGCATGGTGGTCCGAGAGTGATTTTCGGCTAAGCGGCAATTGGAATTCGGAATTCGATGTTGAGACGTGGGGTGCTATTCTGCCCCTCGGCACCATCCGCATCGCGTACTACGTCCGATTCCAGCGAAGGAATGCTCCTCTTTCTAAAAAGGACACACGCCCCCATTTTGTCATCTGCCAGGTGGCATTGAGCGGCGATTGTGATAGGCTACCCGCCATCTCTTAGCTACAGGAACCGTAAAGTGCGTGTCCCCGTCCTCGCGGCAACTGGCTACGTTTTAGTGTTATGCCTGCTCACTCCTGCCTGCGGCACCAAGGTAACGGAGGCGCCGAACCCACCCGTAGTTAACTTTAAGCCGCAACCCTTCCAACCGCCCGAGAACTGCCTTCCTTGCCACCAGCGCCAATTTGACGAGCTCCGCAGCGCGGTGAAGTCCGGCTATCGCAACGTCAGCCCATTGTTCAACGGACTCGAATCGGCAGGCAATCTCGTGAACGGCGCTTTGCTGCGTCCTGTGTACAAGGACAGCACGATCGTCTTGCCCGACGGGACGATCTTGAATACCAACATGTACTCTTCACCCGTACTCACCGAAACACGCCAGGTTCAAGCGGGGTTTTGCTTCACCTGCCACAATGCGAACGTCGAGGTTCTCGGCGATAGCGACCTGACGAAGAGGGAGGTCCCGCAACTCGCCGGTCTGGGAACCTGCAATCCGGCGCCCCCTGCCGGACAGCAATGCTTCCAGCCGCAGTTGTTTCGTCCGCTTCGCGACTATGTGCTGGTGGATGCGAATGGAAATCAGATTCTGCCGCCAACTCCCGGTGGCGATCCGCCCTCGGGCGCACTGCCTTCATTGGCGGCCGCGGGAATTACGTGCGACTACTGCCATGACGAGAACGGGCCAGACCTGAATCGCAGCTTCCAAATGGACGGCTTCGGCAACACAAGCTTGCTGCTGAATCAAACGGATCTAAAAGTGGGGCCATTCCTGCATCCGGTCGCCGTCAAAAACAATTTCCACGTGGCCAGTAATGACCCGAACAAAATCGCATTCCTGCGTGCGGGTGCGTTTTGCAACACGTGTCATGACGTCCGCGTCCCCAATCGCAATCTCGTTGCGGAAGAACACAACATCAATCCGGGAGGCCAAAACGTCAGCTATTTCCGGCTCGAAAATCTGAGCACCGAGTGGCAGATTGGTCCCTACAACAGTACAAGCAATCCTTTCAGCCAGGTTGTCCGCTGCCAGGATTGCCATATGTCGCTCTTTCCTTACGCCGGTACGACGACCTACCAAGTGGGCGACATGACCGTGACCAGTCCCACGCCGGCTGTCTTTGCCACCGACTACGCCGCTGTCCCGGGCGTCGCGACGGACCAGAATGCGCCTCTCCAACTGCGCAAAGTCGTGGAGCACTATTTCACCGGCGTCGATGTACCGCTTTTGACTCCGGCCGAATTGAGCGCTCGTTTGGGCGCCAACTATCCCGATCCGTATGCCGCCGGCACGGACCCGCACGGCGTCCCGGATGGCCTTGCCACGCGGCGGGCAGATTTGATGAAAGCGGCGGCGCGCATTAGCTTGAGCAAGTCCGACACTACGGCGCAGATTGGGCAGGAATTTACGGTGAGGCTCGAAGCCGTCTCGCTCACAGGACACCGGTTCCCCTCGGGATTTTCTCAGGAGCGCACCGTATACGTTCAGTTGGCGGTGACGGACAACAACGGATTCCTGGTTTATCAATCCGGATACGTCGTGGATAAGCCCCATCCTAATACCGACGAAAACGCTCCGGATGGCAATCTGGACGACGAAGACCTTGAGCATCTGCACGCCGTCGTCGATCCCGGAATGCACACCGCCACATACACGGCGGGAACCGCTACGAATGGTGGAAATAATTTGGTGTTTGAGGCGGGGCCCGACGATGGGCCGGACGCTCGTTTGTTCGTCGGCGCGCAAGAAGGACTCGTGCTGTTCCGTAACGAATTGACGCATATCTTTCTGCCGGGGCAAGCGATCGGGCGTATCGATCCGGTTACGGGAAACCCGGTTCTGGCGCAGGGCGTTCACTTTGAAGAGACCTTTCAAGCCGCGCTGGCAAACGCTGTCGATAATTTCCGGTCGCTGCAGCCGTTGCATCCGCAGACATACAGCTACGTGATTCAGCTTCCAACCCAGCAACAGCTCCAGGCGATTGGCGTGACCCTGCAAGGACCACTGCACGTACACGCGCAAATCAATTTCGAACACTTTCCGCCCGTCTTTATGAGGTTTATCGCCGGAGCGACGAGCGCAAACGGACCTTCGGGCAACAACTTGAATTTGGTGAACGAGCAGAGGATCGATTCGCTGCTAAAGAACGTTAAGAACATCGCATCGGACGACATCACCGTGAGCTTGACGCCATGAAACTTCGCTACCCGATTCTAATTTTGCTCGCCACTGCGGGAATCCTCGCGGCCGTCTTCGCACAGAGTGGCGGCTACACGCCGGGAGAATTTCAAAGCACCAATCCCAATTATCCGAAGCCCAACCCGTTCTACTTCGAGGGAAAGATCGACTGGAACCTACTCGGTATCACCACGCCGCAGAACGCCTGGGACTATCTGCAACGCGGAATGCATTTCCAGGACGACATGGACGACATTCCTGACGCCATCAGCGACTATCAAACATCGCTTTCGATGAATAGCCTGCAGAGCCATACCTGCCAAATCGTTACGGCAGCCACATTGGTCAACGGAACAGTTCCAACTCAATTGACTCCTGCTCCCTGCATGTTCACCTTGCGTCTGCGGCTCGGCTATCTGATGCGAGAAACCAGTCCGAGCACGGCAATCGGGCTCTTTCAGGAGGTGTTGCAAATTGATCCGCAAAGGCTCGGAGTGAATACCTTGATCGCCGAAACGTATGTGATCGAAGCGCAGCAGGCAACCGATCCACCGACTCAACAACAAGCGTATGCAAACGCCATCGCTGCCTATCAGGCAGAGCTGGCCCTTTCTCCCGTAACACCGCAAAGCACCGCGCTGACTGCCGACACGGCGAATAATTCCAAGGTGCATTGGGAGTTGGCGCAGGTCTACGTGGCGACGGGACAGAACAGTCTGGCAAAAAGCGAGTTGCAATCATATTTGCAGGCGACGAAGTGGCACAGTGACGTCTATCCGTGGCGGATGGCGTTAGCGAATAGCCAAATCCAGGCATTGGTACGTGTGAAATAGCCTTTCCGCCGGCCGAGCGGTCGCGAGGGGTCACAGTGTCGAACTGTTTTCGAGTGATGTCACTGCGTTGTGCCGCCGGATTAGCCGCCGCCTTATTTTTTCTAACGGCAACGGACGCTCAACCCGTAGTGCCGCTGGCCGATCCTTCGGCGGACAATTCAGCCGCTCCCAATATCGATGCCGCTTGGGACAGCCTCTTGAAGGACACAATCCCCCAGACCGCTCCAGATCCCGCGCTCGCCGTCGCACAGACATCCTACGAAGCAAGTCCGGCGGGCGACTTCCTGAATCATTTTTTCATGAACACCCGAACCGAATATCTTCGGACCCAAACCTTTTTCACAGGGCTTCCCACTGTGACGGGCGTCATCGATGCCCCCATCACCGGCGTCTTCAATCCGAACGGCGTTCCGTATCCCAACGCATTTCAATCCGACACCAATATAATTTACAGTTTTCTGAACTGGGGCACCCGGGGGTGGCTTTCCGACCGAGTAAATTCCAATTTTTCATTCGCCTATTCGCAGGATCTCACTCACGTCACCGACGCCTCCCCCCAACTCGACGTCCTCAACACCTTCGGCTCCAATCGCCGTCTCGAATTAGTGTCCGGTTACGTCGACATTAACGGCCGGCCGACCGATGGCATATTCGCCGGAACAAGTTTGCGAGTGGGCCGGCAGGCCGTATACGGGGCAGAACTGGCGGAGATGGACGGCGCGTCGTTCACGATGGACCGTCCGAAATTCTCGTGGACTCTCTACGCGGGCCGAAGATTCACTTATTTTTCCGATCCCGAGCAGCGCGCCATGGGAGGCGGGAACTTTCTCTATCGTTTCAATCAGAATTCCAGCCTGGAATACGATACGTTTTATTACATCAAGGGAACCAACAGCTTCCGTTATCGCCAATCTTTCGGCAGTGCGTGGCTTTTTAGCGCCGGATTCCGGATGGTCGGAAGTTATCCCGTCGATTTCAGCGCCGATGGAGTGTGGAATCCGTCCGACGGCAAGACCTCCCTGCGCGTCAGCTTTGCGCAGAAGATCACCAACAAAGACTATTTCTTCGACTATACCTACAGCGCGCACGATTTCGATCTCCACAATCCGCTCCTGCGCTTGAATCTCGAAGCGCTGCACCCGCATACCCAGTTCGTCGTCGATGCTTCGCGCGCGATCAGTTCCAGGCTGCGCTTGGGTGGTGATGTCTGGGTGCGCCGCCTCGACGACAGGCAGGACGTCGGGCCGTTTGACACCTCCTTCGAAGACTACCGCGCCCACGCCCAGATTTTCCCGTGGAACAAGACCGATTTGCTCGTCGGATATCATTTCCGGCACTCCGATGATCGGGGTTACGCCACGACGCCGACGCAATTTGACGACCTGAGCGGAACCGGCGAGACGCAGGTCGAGGACGTAAGCGTCGAAATCGGTCGCACCTTCATGGATGGCCGCTTGCATCTGCAGGCGGGCGGCTTTTACCGGCGATTGAATTTCGTCGATCAGTTCTTGGTGATCACCAACGCGCGCGATAAAGGTGTTCTAGCGAACGCATCCTTCAACGTCGACAGCCGCACCCGCGTGTATCTCGATTATGGTCTCGATACCGATTATCCCGTGTTCCGGCCGGCCATCCAGAATAGCCAGACATTCCGGTTCGGCATGGCCTGGAGATACTGAGTGAGCTGGCGGCGCATTAGCTTAGCCAATGCCTCCGTGGCCGGCTTGTGCCTCTGCCTCGCGATGACGCTGAGCGGCCAGGAAAATTCCACGAAAAAGCCCGAGCCGCCGTCATCGCAACAAGCGTCGCAAGCTCCTTCGGCCCCCGCGCCGCCGTTTCATTTACACGAGTTTCATTTGAAGCAAGTCGGACTCGATTGCGACGCTTGCCACGTCCCGGCGAAGAGTGGCTCGGTAACTCTACAGCGACCCGGCCACGATCAATGCACCACTTGCCATCAGGATGACTTCAACAAGGACCTGAAGGAAAAAATCTGCGTCCAGTGCCACACCGTCTTTCCTCCCACAAGCGCCGAAGAGCTCCTGCCATTCCCTCGCTTCAAGAACGAGCGCCCAATCGTCTTTGAGTTTTCCCATGCGAAGCACGTAGACCCGCACGCGCGGCTGGACGCACGCACTGGCTTCCGCGCCGATTGCACGTTCTGCCATAAATTTCAGGGAAACGGCGACTACGCCTCCTTCGGAAACCACGAGGTTTGCTCGGGCTGTCATTCCAAAGCGGGGATGAAGCCGCTGCTCAGCGACAAGTCAACCACCGCGGATTGCGAGGGCTGTCATCATGTGCAAGAAATTGAAAATCCGGGCCCTGCTTCGATTCACCGCCAACTGGCCTCGTTCGTCATCTCCGGCAAATACGATCACATCAGGTTCTCTCATGCGGAGCATTTCAAAGGGCGGGAGGCGTATCACCTCGACTGCACCACCTGCCACTACGGTGTCGCTGCCAGCACGAACCTCGCCAGCTTGACGCTGCCCAAAATGGCCGATTGCGTGAACTGCCACGACATTGAGAAGAGCGTCGCGACGAACTATCGGATGAACAACTGCGCGGTCTGCCACGTCGACGAGAAATCGGGTCCGCTTCCCGAACTACACTCGCGCATCGTCAAGCCCGCCTCACACAATGAGGCGTTTCGGCTGCATCACGGTGACGACGCCTCGAAACCGGGCGCTCCATGTTTCGTTTGTCATTTGAACGTTGCTCCCTCGGCGGTGGGGAACCAGGAGTGCATTGGCTGCCACCAGGTGATGATGCCCGTTTCTCATGCGGCGCGATGGAAGGACGATATTCACGGGAAATACGCGGCGCTCGATCGCAAGAACTGCGCCGTTTGCCACCTTACGGATTATTGCAGTCGGTGTCATAATCAGACACCCGCCAGCCACTTGCCTCTTGCGCAGTTTAAAGCGGGCGGACATGCTCAGTCGGCGATGTTGAACGAGAGGGCCTGTTTCACATGCCACACTTTTGCAGACACATGTTCGGAGTGTCATGCTCAGAATCTCAGCCCGATGAGCCGCCCAAAATGAACAAGTGCTTCAGCTGTAGCAACGCGCAGGGCGTGCGGCCGGCGTCGTATTTCTCAGCAATGATGCGATTCCTGGTCGCGATTCGATTTGTGATATTGGCCGCTGGCGTGTTTCTTCCTCTCGCTGCGCAGGCGCAGGACGAGGGCGCGCGATTCCAGCAAGATCCGGTTGAGCAGGTCGCGGTACGCCTGCTTGTGGCGCTGGCCGTCATTGGAATCCTGGTTGTGTTTTACAGTTTGATTCGCTACCGAGGCTCGGCAGTCGGACCAGCCTCATGGGGCGTTCTGTTGGCCGGCGCAGTGGCGCTTCCGCTCTTGATCACCGGCGTGGGCACCATCCTGGTGTTTCAGCGGGCGGAGCGCGTCGAATTCTGCGCCTCGTGTCATCTCACGATGAAACCCTTCGTCGATGATCTCAAGAATCCCACGAGCAATAGCTTGGCCGCACTCCACTATCGGAATCGCTACATTCCCGACGACCAATGCTATAGCTGCCATACGTCCTACGGCCTCTTTGGAACCGTGGAAGCCAAGAAGGAAGGGTTGAACGATGTCTACAAGTACTACACTCGGACGTTCCACTTGCCGATCAAGCTGCGCCATCCCTATCCGAACACGGATTGCCTGAAATGCCATGCGGGCTCTGCCAAGTGGATCGCTTCGCATCAGGACTATAAAGACGCGCTATTCTCCGGCGAAGCCACTTGCATGCAGTGCCACGCGGATTCGAATCCGGCGCACAACATCGCGCAGAACATTGCGCCCCCACATAAACCATGACAACTCACGCGACTGCAAACTCCGCAGTGAAGCCCTTCAAACTCAACTCTGCCACCTCGCGCACCCTCCTCGTCGCGGCTCAATTGCTCGCCCTGGTTGTATTTATCCTCGCGCTCATATTCCTGAAGCGCACCACCGGTGGAACGCTCTTTCTCTTCTCGACAATTGCTCCTGTACTTGTGATGCTTGGCGTCGCGGCCGTTTTTGGCGTCGTCGCGTACCGATTTTTGCGGCGCCATAGTCTGTTCGAGGTCGAAGATATCGAGCCGGGACAAGTGATTTTCCGGGAGGGCGAGGAAGGCGATTGCGCCTATTTCATCCACGGTGGTGAGTTTGCTGTAACACGAGAGGAAAACGGCGCCGAGAAAGTAATCGCCCGGCTTTCCACCGGGCAATACTTCGGAGAGATGGCCTTGATCGGCAACGAATCCCGAAACGCCACCGTGCGCGCCGTAACCCCGGGCAGAGTGGCCATTCTGGGAAAACAAAATTTCCTGACGATGCTCGAGTTGATGCCCCACACGCAGCAAGACATCATGAAAACTGTGAACGAAAGAGCAATGCGTAAAGCAAAGAAGTGAAATCATTCTGCAAGAAAAGGGAGGACTGAGGGAAATGAGCATAAAGGGAATTGCAGGTGTAGTTGCGACGGCTGGATTGGTGTTTGCGGCCTCGGTTTCGCTTCCGGCGCACCCCGCAGGCGATGCGGCAGCCGGAAAAGACATTTACATGAAAAAGTGCAAGACCTGCCACGCCGAAGATGGCCACGGTAACGACGGCATGGCCAAGCTTCTGAAGACCACGATTCCACCCCTCGATGGCAGCGAAGTTCAGAAAATGTCCGACGCCGACATCAAGAAAATCATCGTCGAGGGCAAGGGCAAGATGAAGCCCGTTCAGGGCTTCAGCGATGCCGAAATCGATAACGTAATCGCCTACGTTCGCACGATGAAAAAATAACCGGAGTTTGCGCCCAGCCTTGTTCAGCTTTGACGAAAGGTAGCCCGGAACCGGCTGCTTGAGCCCGGTGCGGTGGGGCCGGCGGCGCTATCCCGCGCATGTTCAGGGTGTGGCTCCGCTGGAGACAGCGCTGGAAACAACGACTGCTGGGTCGCTGCTGCGAGCGCTCTTACATTTACCGCATGAGGCAGCTCCGCGATGACGTCAAACACAAAAAAAATCGTGATACTGGGTGGCGGGTTCGGAGGCGTCTATACCGCGCGGCACCTGAGCGGCATGCTGCAACCGGGCGAAGCTTCCGTAACCCTCATCAATCGCGAAAATTATTCCGTGTATCAGCCGATGCTGCCGGAGGTAATCTCCGGTTCGATTGGTTTTACCGACGTGGTTTCTCCCATCCGCCAGTTGTCGCCTCGCACGGAACTCATCACCCGCGAAGTGGAGAACATCGATCTCAAAAATAAACTTGTCACGGTAAGTCCCGGCTTTCGGCCCCGTTCGATGGAGATTCCCTACGATTATCTGGTGATCGCCCTGGGCGGCGTTACTGACTATTCCGGCAAGCCCGGGCTGCTCGAACACGCCAAACCATTCCGCACACTCGCCGATGCCCTCAGTTTGCGCAGCCATTTGATCCACGTGCTCGAAGAAGCGGAATTCGAGGCCGATCCGCTCTTCCGCACGAAATTACTGACCTTCGTCGTTGCCGGCGGCGGGTTCTCCGGCGTCGAGTTCATCGCGGAGCTGCATGACTTTGTTCATCACGTGAAAGGCAATTATCCGCGCCTTCGCAGCGAAGAGATCCGCTGCGTGCTGGTTCATTCCGGTGACCGCATTTTGCCGGAAATCACCCCGCACCTCGGCGTCTTTGCTCACAAACTTCTCGCCAAGCGCGGCATCGAAATCAGATTGCTCGACCGGCTCGTCTCCGCTACTTCGGAACGAGCCATCTTGAAATCGGCGATCGAGATTCCCACGAAGACCATCGTTTCCACCGTTCCATCGGCAATTGCACCAGTTCTTCAGCAACTCGATTGCCCCAAAGACAAGGGCCGCCTGCAAGTGAATCGAAAGCTCGAGCTGGCGGGCTATGAAGGCCAGGTCTGGGCATTAGGGGATTGTGCTTCGATCGTCACCCGGTCGGGAAATCCCGTTCCGCCCACGGCTCAGCACGCCACCCGTGAAGCCGCCACCGTGGCGGGGAATATTGCTGCTTGTCTTCGTGCCAAAGAAAGTTCCGAATTTGACTTTGAAGGGCTGGGAAAGCTCGGTTCGCTCGGCCGCTATTCGGCTGTGGCGGAAATTCTCGGTTTTCGCGTCTCCGGTCTTCCCGCATGGTTTCTGTGGCGCACCATCTATTTGATGAAGATGCCCAGCCTCTACCGCAAGGTCCGCATCGGACTTGACTGGATGATCGCTCTATTTTTTCATCCGGACTTGGTTCAGGTGCGCGACATTCATGGCTCCAGCTTCGCGCGCCAGCATTTTGAGCCCGGCGATTTGGTCTTTCGGCAGGGCGAGCTCGGAGACTGCGTCTATGTGATTGAAAAGGGTGAGTGCGAAATCTTCCGCGAGCAGGACGGGAAGATGGAACACTTGGCGGTTTTACACGCCGACGATTATTTCGGGGAAATGGCAGTCCTCACCGATTCCACTCGCAACGCCACCGCTCTCGTCCGCACTCCGATGGACGTCCTTCTCATCCCCAAGTCTGACTTCCAGATACTAAAATCCTCGGTGCCCGCGTTCGGCGAGTTCTTCAGCAAACTCGCTCGAGATCGAGCGACCCTCGTCTCCAAGAACTGATCCGCCCACTCCGCCCCCAGGCTCAGCTCGTACCTGCCCCTTCATATCCTCCGTAAATCCTTCCAGGTGTACGTGGCCAAGGCGATGGGAGCGCAACTGGGTCAGTAAGTTCATCTCTCATAAAATTGTTCGTCGTTTCCTCCGTCCGTGCTAAGCGCTACGTCCTCCTATCTCGCCTCTGCCGTCTTGGAAAGTTGCGGTTTCTTCTTCGCGGTTTCGTTGAGAAAACTTTCTACCTTGGCTCGAATCTCGTCTCGAACGCGTCGAAACACATCCTTCTTCTCTTCTGTGGAATGCTGCGCGCTTTCCGGATCGTAGATGCTCCAGTGCACAAGGTTCGGCGTGAATGGAAACACCGGTGCTCTCTCGCGCGCGGAGTCGCACACTGTAATCACGTAGGCGAAATATTCTTTTAACAATTCCTTCACATTCTTCGCCTGCTAATGAGAAATATCCATTCCGGCCTCGTTCATCGCCTCGATGGCCAATGGATTTAGCCTTCCGGGCTCGATTCCTGCGCTCGTAGCTTCGAACCGTTCCGCGCCAAGGCTCCGCAACATTCCCTCCGCCATCGGGCTTCGCGTTGCATTGCCCCTTGATAGAAATAGCACCTTCGGCTTTTTCTGCACGGGCTCCTCCTCGCTCGTTGGGGCATGGGGCTTGTCACTTCTTAAATGGCAGGATGAGCGCTTAGGCGGGGGCGGTTCAATACAGCTTTTTGCGGATTGCTGGTCCAGGGGTGCCAACGCTACATCAGGAAGGGTCGGATATTCGAGGCTGGTCGGGTCCAGCCATCGCGTCGCATGCAATTAAGGCTGCACGTTCACCTGTATGCTCGTCGCGATTCCATCGCCTGTCCGCGGTATTACGATCTCCTCGGACGCCATCACCCGCTGCTCTGCGCCGCGCACCAAAGTCACAGCCACGCCTTCGCCCCGTGCCGGACATGCCGATGTTTCGCCCGCACCGTCGTTGCGGGCATAAACGTCCGTCAACGTCGAAGATCCCACGCAGGTGGCGATGCGAATCGTTCCCACGAAACCCTCTTTTACGTGGACGATTAGCCGCCTCGTAGGCTGACTTGACGCGCAAGACAGCATCAAGAAAATCACGAATAGCTGAAATGCCAGAAGGCGAGGTACTTCGGATCGTCGGGTACGCACTGATTGCTCCTTGGTCGGCCGACCGCGCGGCGGGCACGCGGCAATTGCTCCACTATTGATATCGTACGCTAGGATGCAATCTACGATAAAATTCCTTTCTTGTCCAAGGCCCAGCCGGCCTTCGCGAACACTATGTGGCGCCAAATCAGCCCTCGTAGCATTTTCCTTTCCGCCCTCGCCCTGCTGCTGTTCAGCGCTATCGCTGCAGGCTGGATGATTTACCGCCTCTACGACAGCGCGCGCTGGGTGCAGCACACGTTCGAGGTGCAACTGGCTCTGGATACGGTTGAGAAAGACGTTGCCAAAGCCGGCCGCTCGCGGAGCTTCTTCGTAAGCAGTAACGATCCCAAATTCCTCCAGGATTTCAAAGCCGCCCGCGAGGGCGTGGTCTCGAACCTGTCCCGCCTAAAAAACTTGTTGATTGATAATCAAGAACAGCAGCAGCGTTGCAATCAGCTGGAAGCGGTTACGCGCGAGAGGCTCACCGATAGCGGAGAAAGCATCCAACTCGCGACATCCGGGATCAAGAACGACGCTCGGCAATCCGAATTGGCGTCCGATATCGTCGGATCGGCCACTCAGGGAGCCGCAATATCCGACGAAATCAATAATGCGGAGCAAATTCTTCTCAATCAGCGGAGAGCGCTGGCTGAAAGACTCTTTCGCTTCACGGTAATCGTGCTTGCGGCAGCGTTCCTTCTCGCCGTGTTTTTGATTTGGGAACACTATCGACGACTCGCGCAAGAGCTGCAGGACCGCACCAATGAGGAGCAAAAATCCCGCAGGCTCAGCATTCAGCTTTTGCAAGCTCAGGACGAAGAACGCCGCCGCATCGCGCGGGAACTCCACGACGGCCTCGGACAAAGCCTCAGCGCCGCAAAGATCCTCGCCGACACGCATCTCACCAATCATCCCGATGACGAGATCGTCGCCGACATGGCCGCAATTCTCACGGAGAGTCTGAATGGCGCGCGGACCATGTCGTACTTGCTGCATCCACCTCTCTTGGACGAAGTTGGCCTGGCATCGGCCGCGGAATGGTTCGTCGAGGGCTTCTCGAAGCGCACTGGCGTCAATGTAAATTTCAGTGTGGAAGGCGAGAAGCGGCGCTTGGGTCAGGCCACGGAGCTCACTCTCTTTCGCGTGCTGCAGGAAAGCCTGACGAACATTCATCGCCACGCCAAGGCCTCCGCCGCCGAGGTAGTTTTAAAATATGACGGCAATCAAGTGGGGCTCCGTGTTCACGACTTTGGCGTGGGCATACCCAAGGGGAAGCTGGAAGAGTTCAACGGCAATGGGGCGCATCTTGGCCTGGGATTGACCGGAATGAAGCACCGAGTGCAGGAGCAGCGGGGAAAATTTAGAATTGTTTCGACCGGCTCGGGAACGACGGTTCAAGTGGAGCTGCCCGCCGTTTGAGGCTTTGTCCAATGCTTCGCAGCGGCGAAGATAAGCCTGCGCAGCAAATCCGCGGTTATTTCATCGAGTCGTCGAATTCTTTCATCCAGCCTTTTGCTTTCAGCACCTCGCGGGGCTTCGCGCCATCGGGCGGCCCTACGATTCCATCCTTCTCCATCAGATCAATCAGACGCGCCGCACGGCCGTAACCCACGCGCAGCCTGCGCTGCAAAGTGGAAGTGGAAGCGCGACCCATCTCGCAGACCACGCGGACGGCATCCTGGTAGAGCTCGTCGTCCACATCCTCGCCGTCGCCCGCTTCGTCGCTGCCGCCTTTCGCGGAATTTTCATCGCGCGGCGGCTTGAGAAGCTCTTCGTTGTAAATTGCCTTGGCCTGGTCGCGCCAGAATTCGCATACGGCCGTCACTTCCGATTCGTGCACGTAAGGCCCATGAATGCGGTGCAACCGCGACGAGCCTGCCGGCAAATACAGCATGTCGCCCTTGCCGAGCAGCGATTCCGAGCCGTTCGCATCGAGAATCGTGCGCGAGTCAATCTTGCTGGCCACGCGGAAGGAAATGCGCGCGGGGAAATTCGCCTTGATTAGGCCGGTGATCACGTCTACCGACGGCCGTTGCGTAGCGAGAATCAAATGAATGCCCACGGCGCGCGCCATCTGTGCCAGTCGAGTGATTGATTCTTCGACGCCATTCGTGTCTACCATCATCAGGTCGGCCAATTCGTCAATCACGATCACCACGTAGGGCAGCGGCTTCGCTTCTTCTTCCTCTGAATTTTCAAACAGCGAAAGCGAATGGCCTTTCTCGAATGTCTGGTTGTACTGCGCGATGTTGCGCACGCTGCGTCCGGCCAGCATCTTCAGCCGCCGCTCCATCTCGCGAGTAGCATTCCGCAGGACGTTCGCCGCAACCTTCGCATCGGTCACCACGGGCGTCAGCAGGTGCGGAATGTCGGAATAAATTCCCAATTCCACCTGTTTCGGGTCAACTAGAACAAGTTTCAATTCTTCCGGCGTAGCCTTGTACAGCATGCCCATCAGTAGGGAATTGATGAAGACGCTCTTGCCCGTTCCGGTCGAGCCGGCGATGAGCAAGTGCGGCATCTGCGTCAGATCGGCCGCCCGAATCCTGCCAATTAAATCTTTGCCAAGCGGCATTGTGAGCTTCGAAGGCGAATGGCTGAATTCCGGCGCCTCGACGATATCGCGCAGAGCGATCGTCTCGCGATGCGGATTCGGTACTTCGATCCCGACAGTGGATTTCCCGGGGATGCGTTCAATCAAGATGGACTCGGCGCGCAGGGCGAGACACAGATCTTCGGCCAGGCCGGTAATGCGGCTGTACTTGATGCCCGCTTCCGGCTTGAATTCAAAGGTGGTCACCACCGGGCCGGGATTGATCTGCGTCACCTGCCCGTTCACTTCGAATTCCTGACACTTGAGCTCGATCGCGCGGGCGTATTCCTTCAGTTCGCTCTCCGTCATTTTCTCGCCGCGCTCAGCTGCTTGCAGCAAGCTGGGGGAGGGAAGCCGGTAGGCGGTCTTGCCTTGAGCGATCTTTGGTTCCCGCGTGCTCTTTTTGGGCGGAGGCGCCGAGACGCGCTCCTGCTCGTGGAACTTGATTACGGCAGGGCCGGGCGCGACACGCGCATCGAGATCCAGCTCAGCGTCGGCGGGATGACCGTGCTCTTCCTCGTCCTCATCCACAGCGGGAAGCGATTCGCGCGCCGAGGCTGAAACGCGTTGCGGCGCAACCGCCGGCCGCCCGGCGATTTTGATTTCCTCCACGCGCTTCTTCAGCCGTTGCGATTCGCGTTCTTCGCGCCAGTCTCTCACTCGCGTCGAAAGCTTGCCGAAGATTCCCTCGGGATTCGTCGGCCTCTTCAGCCATGCAGCAGCGGCGCGAAGCGAAAAACTCGTGCTGAGAAATAGCGCGGTGAAAAAGGTGACGGAGGTGACCAGAAGCGCGCCGACTGGATTGAATGCGGCGCGCAAACCCTGCGCCAGCACCGTTCCCAGCAATCCGCCCGACGGCAACGCCCCACGCACATCCGGAAAATGCAGCAACACCATTCCCGCGGAAAGCGACGATAGCACCATCGCCGACCCGATCAATTTCGCCACCGGCGCCTCGAGCAACTGGCTCCGGAACCATCGCATCGCCACCAGAAACATCGCTACCGGAAAAAGAAACGCGCTGAACCCGCAGAACTGGAAGAAGAGATCGGAGATGTGCGCGCCCACCGGGCCAATCCAGTTCCGGGCCGGTCCCGACGCAGGCGCGCGCGCAGCCACGTTGAACGACGCATCGTGCGGGTTATAGGTGAGCAGGCTGATGGCGAGCAGCACCGCCATGCTGAGCCCTACGAAGCCGATCATCTCGTTGATGCGCTTATTCTCGGTCGGTGTAAGGATGCGCACTTACTTCTCCTTTGGCCTTGAGGATAAGGATACCCCCGAATCCCGACACAAAGGAACCCGAAGGGAAAGCAAAAGGGAAGGCATCTCGCTCGAATCTGGGCGGCGCGGGCGCAGTCGCGCGGAAGCCCAAAAGCGCTCGCCACGAACGGCGAGCATCGCGAGGGACTCGCGAACTATAACAAAGGGCGGGAGAAAGCAAATCAGGTAATTCATGGATATGTGTCCAATGTAACGCTCCGGTCGCAAGTGAAAGCCGGGAGCGGATTGGATAAAAGGCTTGCAAAATTGTCTGGCGGGAAGAGAATCGCAACAAGGTCCCACGCTGTCGCATGGGCGAGGTACGGATGGAGAACTTCGAATGAAACCGACCAAATTGCGAGGAACCAGGTCAACGATTCGCTTCAGTGCCAAGTTGTTGCGGCCTGAGGCAACTGAAAAGACTGGATCGTGGACCCTAAGCCTGCCCAAGAACGCGAGTGCGAAGCTTCCATCACGAGGCAGTACGATGGTGGAGGGTACGATCAATAGCTTCCCATTTCGAGCAGCTCTTGAACCAGACGGCAAAGGAAGTCACTGGCTCAAGGTCAACAAAACCATGCGCAATGCCGCGGGAGCAGATGCTCTAGACACCGTGCCTGTGGAGATTACGCGGGCCGGAAAAGAACCGGAGATCAGGGTGCCCACGGACCTGCGCAAAGCGCTTGTAGCCGCCCCGCTGGCGCAGGCGGGATGGGAGGACATCACGCCATTGGCGCGGCGGGACTGGATTTTCTCGATAAGCTCAGCCAAGCAACCGGAAACGCGCAGGCGCCGGATCGAGAAAGCGTGCGACATGCTTGCGTCTGGAAAGCGACGGTTATGCTGTTTTCCCGGTATCAAGTGGATGATGAAAGAGAACGCAAAATCATGCGGAATGTGGCTTCCGTTGCCGAGCTTACAAGATCGTGTTTCGCAGAGATCAACAAAGTAGGTGCATGCGCCGTTCCCCGCCAAGCCGGGCGCAACAAAATGCCGGCGAGCCGCCTTCAACTCCGCTCAGGGCAAGCCGCACTCCAAATGAGGCGCCGAAGGATGGCTAACGGGTAGAGCCTGTGTCGCGGAGCAGCACCACGTCTGAATCGAGGCGGCCGCGGAGGATGGCGAGGGTTTTGCCGTCGGGGGACCAGGCGAAGCCGCCGCGGCTTTGTTCGGAAGCGAACTTGGTGACGTAGTGGCCGGGGCCGCCGTCGATCGGCTGGACCCAGACGTTGTCGACGCCGTTTTCGCGGACTGCGTAAGCGAGCGATTTGCCGTCGGGGGTGAAATGGACGCTGCCGGTGATGTGAGGGTTGGGCGTAATCAGCTGGCGCGCGCCTTTGGCAGCAGGATCGAGACTGATGAGCGCGATTTTCTCGTCGCTCGGGGTTCCCTGGGAAGTCATCGCTTCCGAGGCTTCCGTGAGGACGAAAGCGAGTTTCGAGCCGTCGGGGGAAAGGTGCGCGGCAAAACCGCCGTAAATCGTATTGGGAATCGTGGTGCCGGGCACGTCTTCAACCGCGCCGCCATCAATCGAGACGCGGCGAATGCGGTCGGGATTGTTGTTGATGAAATAGACCCACTTGCCGTCGGGCGAGCAGCTGGGGTCCTGATCGCCGTGTCCGGTGGTGAGCTGCTTGAGATTCGAGCCGTCAAGATCGACGCGCCAGATGCTGCGGCCCGTGGCATTCTCGGCATGGCCAGCCCAGGCAAAGACGATGCGGTGCGATTCGGGCTCGTTGGAGCTTGACACGGCTGTGGCGGAGCATGTTTCGGGCGCGTTGAGAAACGCATTGGGATCGCTGGCGAGGACGGCGCGAGATTTTCCGTCGAGCGAAAAGCGAACGAGTTTATCAGCCTCAGAGACGACGATCTGCTCGTTACCAGCCCAGGCAAAATTAGCGATGTCGCGCTCCTGCTCGAAGATGGGACGCGGAGAGGCATTGGCGCCGCCCCCGTCGGCTGGCAGGAGATAAAAGGTACGGGACGCTTTTTGCTGCGAGGTGGCGATGGTCTTGCCGTCCGCGGAGAGGCTCAGGTTCGAATAGTTGTTCGTGTCCTTTGTGATGGCCGTGGTTTCGCCGGAAGGCAGCGCGACATAGGCAATCTGATTGCGGCTGTAGCCAGACTCGCGACCGAGATGTGAAATCAGCAAGCCCCGCATATCCGGGAGCCAGGCGAGATCGGTGACGACGCTGGCCTTCACCGAGGCGAGCGGTTGCCAGTGGGCGTCCGCTGGGGTGGAAGCGACCTGCACGGCTTCGAGCGAAGTAAGACCGCGATCGTTATGAAACACCGCGCCAGCAACCAATTTTCCGTCTGGAGACCACACTACGCTGGTAGGCGCGTCGTCGGTCGAGCCGATCACGAGAGAATGCTCGGCGGAGCCGTCGGCGTTGGCGATGAGCAAATGATATTTGCCGACTTCGGGGTCGTTCTGACGAACATAGGTAATCAGGCTGCCGTCCGGAGAGAACGACACATTCGAGTCCACGTCCTTCGCGACGACTTGCGGCGCGCCACCGAGGACGGGAATGCGATAGATGAAGCGAACGGTCTCCACGGTGTTTTCCGTCCGGCTGAAGTAGATGTAGTTTCCGTCGGGAGAAAAAGTAAAACCATTGTAGCTGCGCGGGGCGGGGGGAAGAACCTGCGTGTCGCTCGAAGTGGGGACGTTGCGAAGCCAGACGCTCTGGAGGCCGTTATCGGCGATGGCGCTGACGACGTATTTGCCGTCAGGGGATATGGCGGCGTTGACGGATTTGCCGGTGTTGGTGATTTGCGTAATGGTGAAATTCTGGAAAGGCATCGCGGCTTTGCCGCGCAGCATAGAGAAGACGCCGTAGCCTGCAGCGGCAACGAGGACCAACGCGACAATGGCGCCGGCGATGAGCTTGCCTTTGTGCTCGCGAGCCGCTTGGACGGCGACAGAGCCTGATCCGCTTGCGCCTCGCGCGACGGCGGGCACGCCAGCGGAAGCAGCGTAGCTTGCGGATGAACCGGGCGCGACTGCCGATTGCGCGCTTGATTGCGGCACTGAAGCCGCCGCGCCAACGGCCGATGTGGAGCCTGAGCCGGGCTGCTCGACATATTTCACTTGTGCGGAGCGGCCCGAGCTGGTGTCGCGCTTCAGGCGCTCGAGGTCGGAGGCCATGTCGCGCGCGGTCTGATAGCGCAGCCGCGGATTTTTTTCGAGCGCCTTGCCGATGATGCGGTCGAGCTCGGCGGGCAGCGCGGGATTCAGGCGCGCGGGGGGTACGGGTTCGCGCTCGAGAATCGCGGCAAAAATCACACCGGTGGTATTTCCAGAGAAAGCCTGCTGGCCGGTGGCCATCTCGTAGAGCACCAAGCCGAAAGAAAAAAGATCGGAGCGAGCGTCGAGCTTTTCGCCGCGCACCTGCTCGGGCGACATGTATGCGACGGTGCCAAGCGCCATGCCGGGGCTGGTGAGATTCGGATCCGTATCGAGGACTCCGCCGGCGGTAACAGTTTCGGCGACGGCGCGTCCGGCCACTTGTTTTGCGAGGCCGAAATCAAGAACTTTCGCGCGGCCCCGATCGGTGACGAAAAGATTCGCGGGCTTGATGTCGCGATGAACGATGCCGCGTTCATGCGCGGCTTCGAGCGCGTCGAGAACTCCGATGCCGATTTCGAGAAGCTGATCGAGGGGTACGGGCTGACCATTGATGCGATGCTTCAGCGTGACGCCTTCGAGCAGCTCCATCGCGATGTAGGGGATGCCGTTGTCCTCGTCAATATCGTGAATCGTGCAGATATTGGGATGATTCAGGGCGGAGGCGGCCTGCGCTTCGCGGCGGAAACGCTCGAGGGCCGAAGGATCCTTGGTGACGTCGTCGGGGAGAAATTTCAGAGCGACGAAGCGCTTCAGCTTTGTATCTTCGGCGCGAAAGACAACGCCCATGCCCCCACCGCCAAGTTTTTCAAGAATGCGATAGTGGGAGAAAGTGCGGCCTTCGAGGGGACTAGGTTCGGGCATCGGGGATGCAGTTTAGAGCGAGGATAAAACTAAGTCAATAAATTGGCGGAAGATTCGCGCGCAGTACACCAGTAATTAGCGGGCATCGCCCGCTTCCGGGAACTTAGTTTCCCTTCGGCCGACGCCGAGCCTAAGCCCGAGCCGCTTTTCCTTTGTAGGCCGGAACGAAAACTTCGGCCACGAAGGTTTCGAGCTTTGTCGGAGTCGAATTCGCAGGTGAACGCGGTTCGAGCGTCTTCATGTAGTCCGAATTGAGCGATTCCGCCATTTCGAGCAGCAGGTCTGCCATGTTGGAAGACATCCCCATCTGCATCAACGCAGGCTTCAATTGCGCCGCAGGCATTTGTTGATACTTCAGGTCAGGCTTGCCGATCGCAGCGCCCACTATTTTCGCAACCTCGTTGTAACTCACGTCGCGAGGCCCTTGTAGTTCGCGCGGTTTCTTCCCGGTGAAATCAAGTTTCAGCAACGCTTCGGCAGCTACAGTGCCTATGTCGCGACTGGCGATCATCGGCAAACCCAGATCAGGCCGCACCGGTCCTGCTATCACACCAAACGATTGGATCACGCCCACCTGCGGCAGCAGATTCTCCATGAAGTAGCCAGCTCGCAGGTAAAGAGCATTCAGTCCGGCGATCCCGTCGAGCTTCTTCTCGAGATGATGCAGACCCACCACAGGGCCGGTCTTATCTGGTTTGTCGGCGCCCACGCTGCTTAGAACCACGGCGTGCTTTATGCCGTTCTTGGTGATTGCGGCGGCCAAGTCATCGCTCACCTGCTCCTGGTACGCGCGAACATCTGCAGCACCGATGTCAGGCGGAATCATCGCGTATACTGCCTTCGCGCCGGCGAATGCTTTCGTCAGCGCATCCGCACGACTCGCGTCGGCAATGAATGGTTCCGCACCCTTGTTTGTAAATCGTTCCAGGCGCTTCGCGTCACGGCCTATGACGCGCACTTTCTCTCCCTTCGCCAAAAGTTTCTCGGTGATTACGCTTCCCGTGTTTCCTGTGGCACCAGTAATGACGTACATAAGTTCCTCCGTGTGGGTAGTGTTAGCCAGGTCTTTTCCCACCTAAATAGGATGTCCTCGAAGGGCATTCCGATTCTCATCTCGGGCTCTTTTCGCTCCGGCACCCAGGGCACTTTAGTTTTGAACTCAAATTGACGAGCGGCAATCCAACAAGCGGTTCGCGAACGAGTGCTACACGAGACGTGAATCTCAACCTGAAAACTTCGCTCGTCTCCTCGATGCCGGGCGATCTCCGTCAGTCCGAGCCCAGCGCTTCCAGAAATGTGGCGGAGGGAACGAAGAAGAGGTTGCCGGTGACGGCGCGGCTGAAGTCGAGAAGGCGATCGTAATTGCCGGGCGGGCGGCCGATGAACATGTTTTCCAACATCTGCTCGATGGTGCGGGGCGAGCGGCTATAACCGATGAAATAGGTACCAAATTCACTCTGACCGGGGCGGCCGAATGGCATGTTGTCGCGCAGGATCTTCACCTCTTTGCCGTCTTCGGTGATGGACGTGAGAGCGTTGTGCGCTGAAGTTGGCTTCACGGCATCGTCCAATTCGATGTCGGATAATTTTTTGCGGCCGATGATTTTTTCCTGCGCTTCTGTGGAAAGTAAGTCCCACCCTTTGATATCGTGCAGGTATTTCTGCACGAGGACGTAGCTCCCGCCTGCGAACGCCGGGTCCTCGTCACCTATAACAACCGCGTCGACGGCCGCCTGCCCGCGCGGATTCTCGGTACCGTCGACAAAGCCGATGAGATCGCGGTCGTCGAAATAGCGGAAGCCTTGCACTTCGTCCGCGGGCGTGACGGCGTCTCCAAGGCGCGCCATCAGTTGCGTTGCTAATTCGAAGCACAGATCCATGCGTTTCGCGCGAATGTGGAAGAGCAAATCGCCCGGCGTGGAAACTGCCGTGTGTTTGTCGCTACGAATTTCACGAAAGGTATGCAGCATTGCGGGGCGCGGAGAGCCGAAGAGGCGGTCCCAGGCGTCGGAACCGATACCCATGATGCAAGAAAGCCCTGCGTCGAAATCGCGAGCTTCCACCGCCCGCGTCAATCCGGCGAGATCTCCGCAGAATGACCGCACGGCGGCACGAATTTGAGACTGGGGCTTCAAAGCCACCACAAGGAATATTGCAGCGCGACTCAACGGCGCGGCTACGGGTTGCGCGAGTGTACGCAGACCGTGCGGCGCATTGCTTGCATTTTTCGGATCGAGTTCCATCGGCTGCAATCCTAGCGTGCTGAAAGAGCCTCGCGTGCGAAGTTAGGCGCGGAAGGTTACCATCGCCGGCCAACGAGCGTCTAGAGTTGTGTGTCCTGTCGCCGAGCCAAGACAAAGCGGCGGCAAGCGCCCTTCGGCCCCGTTGAGGACAAGCCGCACCCCACATGTCTGAAAACCGCTCTAGTGAGTGGCTGCGGATTCGCGGAGGAGGACTACATCGCTATCGCGATGGAAGCGGAGGAGGGCTAGCTTTTTCCCGTCGGGGCTCCAGTGAAAATCGAGGATGCGCTCGGGAGTGAAACCAGTGACAACGTGGCCAGCCGAGCCGTCCACTGGAGCGATCCACAGCGCGTACTGGCCTCTTTCGCGGATGTAGTAACCGATGGCTTTGCCGTCGGCGGTGTAGCGGATTTCGCCTCCTGCACGGGGATCGCGCTCCATCGTTTTGATGGGTTTGAGAGTGGCGAAATCCAGAATCTTGATGACGATGGGGCCGCCGGTGACAAGTTGAGTCTGGAAGGCGAGATCCTTGCCGTCGGGAGAGACGTTGATGCAGCCGCAGGTGAGTATGTTGTCAGAAAGAATGGTTGCCGCTCCGCCGTCCACGGAAACTTTTTGTGCAATGAACTTGCCGCCCACGAGGCCAGAGAAAACGAGCCACTTGCCGTCCGGCGAACACATCGCGGGATTATCGTAAGCGCCGAAGGTTAGTTGCTTCAAGTTCCCGCCGCTTGAGTCCATCCGCCAGACGTTGACCGCAGATTTTCCTCCGCGAAGAGCGGAAGAGAAGATGATGTAGCGGCCGTTGTCGCAGGAGATGGGGTCAAAAGAGGGGAAATCGTCGTGGAGAAGCGGAACGCGATTGGAACCGTCGGCGTTCATGCTGAAAATTCCGTTCTCTTGCTCGAGAAGAAGCTTGTCGTTCGAACCCCACGTGAACGCGAATGAGGGAGGGCGTTCGCTAACAGTGGCGGGTCCGCCGGAAGTTTTCCCGTCGTAGGAGGCGACTTGCACGGCGCCGTGCTGCTGGGATTGGATCGTGGCGATGGATTTTCCGTCGGCCGGAAGGCTGATGCTGAGGTAGTTGTTGGTATCTTTCGTGACCGCCCGATATTCAGCTTTCGGATAGGAAACCATACCAATTTGCCTGCGGTTATAGTTCGACGTGGCGTCCGCGGCCAGCACAAGTAGAGCGTGCCCATCCGGAAGCCAGGCGAGAGAATCAAGGAACATCCCCGATTTCAGCAGCACCGATTTCTGGCCGCTGGAGGCGTCGAAAGTCTCAATCGTGGTGGTGCTCGCGTCTTCAGTGAGAGGCTCGACCGCGGCGATTACTTTTCCATCGGGAGACCATTGCGGAGAAGAGATCTGCGCGGTTTGCTTCGCGAGCATCTTTTCTCCGCTCCCATCCACGCTGGCAATCATCAGATCGCCTTCGCCTTCACTGCGCTTGTAGCGGACGAAAGTGAAGTGCGCGCCATCCGGAGAGAAGCTTACGTTGCTGTCAACATCGTGAATCACCCGCTCGGGAGCTCCACCGAGAACGGGCAGGCGATAAAGGCTGTCTACGTCAATTTCGTCGCGCTCGCGACGCAAGAAGTAAATGCTGTTTCCGTCAGGCGAGAAGGTGACCGCATCGTAGCGATCGTCGGTGGGCGCGACGATTTGCGTGTTGCTCTTGGTGGGGACGTTGCGGAGCCAGATACTCTGCTGGCCAGCGTCGAGCTGAATGCTGGCGATGTATTTGCCGTCGGGCGAGATGGCGGCTTCGGAGGCTTTGCCGGTATCGGTGACAGGAATGACCGTGAAGCTTTCGTACGAATTTGGGACCTTCCGCGAGACTAGCGTGTAAGCGCCGTAACCCGCCGCGGCAATCAAGGCAAGAACAATGATTGAAGTGAGCGATAGTCCCAGTTTGTGCTGCGCTGCAACCTGCCGCACGGTAGAACTGGAACCGGATGCCGCGGAAACGGACGCCGAGGAAATTGGACCTGCGGCTACGGGGGCTGAGCCGGACGCGGGAATGGCAGTGGAACCGGATGATTGCGCGTCCACGCTGGTCGAGACGCGGCCGGAGGAATCGGCCTCGCGGCGAAGGCGTTTTAAGTCGGCGCGCATTTCGGCGGCGAACTGATAGCGCATCTCGCGATCTTTCTCGAGTGCTTTATGAAGGATTTCTTCCAGGCGCGGCGGCACGTCAGGATTCAGACGCATGGCCGGAGGCGGAAGGCGATTTAGAATCGACTCGAAGACTACGCCGGAAGTTTCGCCGCGGAAGGGAAGGACGCCCGTGGTCATTTCATAGAGAACGGTTCCGAATGAAAACAAATCGCTGCGCGAATCGAGATCCTTGCCTCGGACCTGCTCGGGCGACATATAGGCGACAGTGCCCACGGCGGTGCCCGGGCTGGTAAACATTTCGTCGGCTGCGACGGTGGCGCCCGTGAGAACGCTGACGCTTTCCGCCATAGGAGCTCCGACGGGCGCGCTGCCGGCCCGCGCGGGAACCAGTTTCGCGAGTCCGAAATCGAGAATCTTGGCATGGCCGCGGCGCGTGACAAAAAGATTTGCGGGTTTGATATCGCGGTGCACGATTCCTTGCGAGTGCGCGGCATCGAGGGCGTCGGCAATTTCGATCGAGAGATCGAGCAAGCGATCGAGCTCCATGGGCTTGCCGGTGATGACATGCTTGAGCGTAGCGCCGTCGAGAAATTCCATGGCGATGAAGGCTTTGCCGTTTTCTTCGCCGATGTCGTAGATGGTGCAGATGCTCGGATGATTCAGCGCAGAGGCGGCCTGCGCTTCACGTTGGAACCGGCCCAGCGCTTGCGGGTCGCTGGCAACTTCATCGGGAAGAAATTTCAGCGCGACGAAGCGATGAAGACGCGTGTCTTCCGCTTTGTAGACGACGCCCATGCCTCCGCCGCCAAGTTTTTCGACGATGCGGTAATGCGAGACGGTGAGGCCGATGAGGTGGGACTGGGAGTCTGGCATGCGCGGGAAGTTTAGAGCGAGGAAAAAACTAAGTCAATGAAGTGCAACGTGGAGGTTCGCACTTGAACTGAACGACAGCGACGAAAAAAGCGCGCGTGCACAAAAGGCGGGGCGGCAAAGTCACATCGCGATACGGGCGGCCCAGTAAAGAACGGCGGCGCCGAGAATGATGCGGTAGACAGCGAAGGGGACGAAGCCGCGGGTGCGGACCCAGTTCATAAACCAGGCGACCGAGGCGTAAGCAACAATGAACGAAACGACGAAGCCGATGGCGAGGACAATCCAGCCGTGCGCATCAATTTGAGTGACGCCGATGGGATTTTCGACGCCCTTGCCGCGCAGGGATTTGAGCAGGTCGTAACACGTGGCTGTAACCATCGTAGGAATTGACAAGAAAAACGAAAATTCCAGCGCCGAAGCGCGCGACATTCCTGCCACCTGTCCCGCAGCAATCGTGGACATCGAGCGAGAAGTGCCGGGAAAAACCGCCGAAAGAATCTGGCATGCGCCAATCCAGATGGCCTGGCGGAGCGACATATCCTCCATATGCCAGGTGTGAATGCGGCTGTACGGCGCCTCAGGCCCCGCCTTTTCGGAGGGCGAGTTCATAGCGTCAATAAACCACATCACAATCCCGCCAACCAGCAGGCTCATGCCCATGATGTAAAGGTTCTCGAGATGCGCGCCGATCATTTTCGTGAGCAGGAACGCAGGAATGGCGGTGACGACGAATGCAATGATCACCAGACTGAGCGGATGCGTGAGGATCGTGCGATTGCCACGTTCGCCGCGCGGAAACGTGGAGAGAAATGTCGCGATGCGCTCGCGAAAATAAATCGGCAGGCAGAGAATCGCCCCGAGCTGGATCACAATCGTGTACATCTTCCAGTAGCCGTCGCTCAGATTGATGTGCAATAGAAATTCGGCGATACGCAGATGAGCGGTGGAGCTGACGGGAATGAATTCGGTGAGGCCTTCGACGATCCCGAGGATGAGAGACAGCAAGTAATCGTTCAAAGTGCCCCCGATAATTTTGTCGCGAAGAAATCAGGCGATCGATTTAATCATCGCGTAGGCGTCACGGCCGCCCGGATAATAGCCCTTCCAGATCCCGCGAGTACGATAGCCATGCTTTTCCCAGAAGGCAATTGCGGAGTCGTTCTCGGTTGCTGTTTCGAGAATCACTTCGCGCACGCCCGATTTCGCCAGGCGCGATTCAACAGCTTCAAGCAGACGCGAGCCAATCTTGTGGCGCCGATAGGCTTCCAACACATCAATGGTGATGATGTGCCCGCGAGCTTCGCGATACGCGGTGAGACAGAAGCCCACCGGTTTGCCGCGACTCGTGGCGATCAAGCAATCCGCATTGGGAAAGCGGAGGTAGGCGCGAAGTTCCGGGCGGGAATAGGCGATGCCAGGAGCGTAGCAGGCCTGGTCAATTTCGTAGAGCGATTCAAAATCTTCGGGAGTATACGGCCGCAATGCGATTTTCGCGGTTTGGCGTGCTGCCTTCGGCGCGGCCACAGCAATCACACTTCCAGAATCACCGGCAGAATCAGCGGACGTTTCGAAGTTTGCTTATTCAAATAGCGCTTCAGGTCGGCGCGGATTTTTTCCTTAATCACGCCCCAGTCGGTTTTTTCTTCGGCAGTGGATTGTTCCACGGTGCGCAGAATCACGTCGCGGGCTTTACTGAGAATTTCCTGCCCGTCCTCGGACAAAAAACCGCGCGTGACGATTTCAGGCGGCCCCTCGAGGTGCCCTGTGTGCTTGTCGATCGCGATAATCGGTACCACGACGCCATCCTCGGCCAGATGGCGTCGGTCGCGAATCACCACTTCCTCGATTTCCTCAAGCGAGCCGGAATCGACGCAAACGCGCCCGGCAGTCACAGGCTCGCGGCGATAGGCGCTGCCATCAGGCGTGAATTCAATTGGCTGCCCGCTCTCAAGCAAAAAAATCTCGCCGGAGACGGCATTCATCTGCTCGGCAAGCGCAGCATGCCGGAATAGATGCCGATATTCCCCGTGCAGCGGAATGAAATATTTCGGCTTGCAGAGTTGCAACAGGATTTTCTGCTCTTCCTGGCTCGCGTGCCCGGAAACGTGAATTGGCGCCGACCGTCCGCCTTCGTAATAGACCAGCACGCGCCGCCGAAAGAGATGATCGATCATGCGAAAAATAGCTTTTTCGTTCCCGGGGATCTGCCGCGCAGAAAGAATCACAGTGTCATTTTCCGCGATGTTCATCAGCCGATGATTATCCACCGAGATCCTAGACATCGCCGAAAGCGGCTCGGCCTGCGTGCCGCTCGCGAGCACGACGATGCGCTTGGGATCGAAGCCCTTAATATCCTGCGCGCGAACGACGCTGCCATCCGGAATGCGCAGCTTGTCGAGCCCGTGCGCGATTTCGATGTTGTCCACCATGCTGCGGCCAACGAAGCCCACTTTGCGCCCAACCACACGCGCGAGATCGATCACCTGTTGAATGCGATGAATCGAGCTAGAAAAACAAGAAACAATAATTCGCTGCGGCGCGGCCCGGAACAGTTCTTCGAGACGCACCACGACCGAGCGCTCCGAAGGCGTGAAGCCGGGCCGCTCGACGTTGGTGCTGTCACTAAACAGTGCCAGCACACCTTCCTGCCCGTAGCGCGCGAAGGCATGCAGGTCGAAAGGCTTGCCGTCCACCGGCGTCGGATCAATTTTGAAATCGCCGGTGTGAATAATCACTCCGAGAGGAGTGCGAACGGCAAGCGCCACACAATCGATCGTGCTGTGAGTCACATGCAGATATTCAATTTGAAACGCGCCAAGAGTAGTCGTCTGGCCCGGAGCCACTTCATGGAGCTTCACCTTGTCGAGCAGTCCGTGTTCTTCGAGCTTCTTGCGCACGAGTGCGAGCGTGAACTTAGTGCCGTAAATAGGAACGTCGAGATCGGCGATGATGTAAGGAATCGCCCCAATGTGATCTTCGTGCGCGTGCGTCAGAACGATTCCGCGGATCAGTCGCTTGTTCTGCTTCAGGTAAGTAGTGTCCGGGATGACGATGTCTACGCCGAGCAGCTCCTGCTCGGGGAACATCAACCCCGCATCGATGGTGATGATGTCGTCGGCAGTGCGCACGACGAGCATGTTCATTCCAAACTCGCCCAGCCCGCCGAGCGGGATGGCCCATACTGAGGATTGGCTCAATTTATCTTTCTTTCGGGTGCGGCCGACATTCTTGATTTATGGGCGGCGCATTGCTTCGCGTCGTGCGGACACGGCCCCCAGGGCGGGTCTTCCACATTCCTTGCCCCTGCTGCAGAAATGCATGCTTGGCAAAACAGAATGACACGTATGAAGCGACAGTTCAATCCCTGCTGCCGGCGAAGAGGCGAGCGATAGCAACAAGAAGAACGGCGCCTACGGTAGCCGCCGCGAGCGTGCCCCAGAAACCCATCGGTCCAATCGCGATTCCGAGTTTTATGAAAAGCCAACGCCCGATCACTGCGCCAATCAAACCAAGAATTACGTCAACGATACAGCCGAAGCCACGCCCTCGCGTAATGTGGCCTGCAATCCAGCCCGCCAGCAACCCAATGATAATCGTGGCGATAAAGCTGGGCGAAGTCACTTGAACGTAAACGGTGTGCTCGTCGATTTGGTTCGCGAACGTGAGTGCGTCGCCCCAGGCAAATGAGGCAAATCCCAAGCTTGTCATGAAACTCCTCTGAAATAACTTCTCTACAGATTATTCCGCTGCCGGTTGGCGTCGGGAAAGCGTCCCCTAGATTCCTCTATAGGATAGCTGGATGCGGACCAACAGGCTACTGCTGGCAGAAAATATATCCGAGGCACTTGTAGACGAGCTTCGCGGCCAGGAAATCCGACGCGTGGTCGCCCGGTTGCGGCAAAAGCTCGACTACGTCCATGCCCACGATTTTCTTATGATCGGCGACGGCGCGAATCAGCGAAGTGACCTGCATCCAGTCGAGTCCGCCCGGTTCGGGGGTGCCCGTCGCCGGAACGAAAGCGGGATCGAAGCCGTCTAGATCGATAGTGAGGTAAACATTCGGACTGAGATCGGCGAGAACTTTTGCGATCCAGCTTTTCAGCGGCGCCCGCGCAATGTCTTTTGCCCAGTAGATACTCGTATTCAGATGAGGAATCGCCTGCGCTTCTTCCACGGAAAGCGAGCGAATGCCAACCTGCACGGCAGGGCAAACTTCCACCACGCGGCGCATCGCGCAGGCGTGGCTTGCGGGATTTCCGTGATACTCGTCGCGTAGATCAGCATGAGCGTCAATCTGCAGCACACTGAGGTCTTTGAATTTCTTTGCGGTTGCGGAGACGAGCGGAGGCGTAAGCGAGTGTTCGCCTCCAAGCGCAACGGTGAATTTGCCGTCTTCAAGCAGACCCATCTGCGCGGTAAAAATCTCGGTAATCACTTCGTCGAGCGTGCCGTCAGCTGTGTCGATGGCCGGAAGCGTGTGAATTCCGATTTCCTTGTAGGGCTCGAGCTCGAGTTCCTCGTCGTAAAGCTCCATATTGCGGCTGGCCGCAAGAATCGCGGCGGGGCCGTTGCGCGTGCCGTGCTCGTATGACGTGGTGCGTTCAAGAGGAACCGGAAAAATCACGGCGCGAGATGTTGCGTATTGCGAATGTTCGTCGGGAAGTCCGCCGAAATTGTCGGGCGGCATCGGAGTGTATCGTGTCATCGTCGGTTAGGCTCGCATGGATTCACGTTCACACGCAATTCACATTCAACGCTTTCGCCGAAACTGATACTTAACAGATTTGTCTTTCAACGAATACCTCATCTGTACTATCAATGAGGCGCGCGAGAACAAAACCTTCGCGCGAGACGGGCCAGTCGAGACTACATTACCTGCGAGGACCCTGAATGGCAAAGAAAAAGGGCGCAACGGGACGAATCCTGCACGACCCGATCAAAGACAAACTCGTTCCCATTTATCCTCTCGATCTCTCGCGAATCCGGACGATCGATGACCTCGTGCGCGCGATGGGCCAGACGGCTTTTACCGCGCGGCAGATCGGTGACGCGGCGGATGTTCTCGAAGCCATGGCTCGCGACAAGGACTGTTTCGGTGTGATGACCCTATCGGGTGCCATGACCGTGGCAAAAATGGCGCTGGTTTTCTGCGATTTGGTCGAAGCCGGCATCATCAAGGCAATTGTTTCAACAGGCGCGCTGATGGCGCATGGCCTCGTGGAAGCGGAAGGCCTACACCACTACCGCTACGACGAGAAGATGAATGACCGCGAGCTTTTCGCCGCGGGCTATAACCGGGTCTACGACTCGCTCGAGCCGGAAACGAATCTCGATCACGTGGAAGAAAAGATGCAGCACATTCTGGAGCGATGGGATCCCGATGATGTGCTCTGCAGCTGGAAGATCAATCGCAAGATCGGCGAGTATCTTTCGAAGCATACGAAGGGGCGCGGAATCCTGAAAACATGCTACGAACACGAGGTGCCGGTGTTTGTTCCGGCGTTCACCGATTCCGAATTGGGGATCGATGTCGCGCTGCACCAGCGTCTGAGAAAGAAGGCCGGGCAGAAGTTACTGCGATTTGATCCTTACGAAGACTTCGAGTTTTATGCTTCCACGATGCTGGCCACCAAGCGCATGGGAATTTTCACCATCGGCGGCGGCGTACCGCGCAACTGGGCGCAACAGTTCGGCGTGTATGCGGAATTGCTGGCGCGACGCGGCTATGAAAACCTCCCGCTGAAACGATACAACTACGGCGTACGGATCTGTCCTGAGCCCGTGAATTGGGGCGGCCTGTCGGGAAGCACGTACACGGAGGCTGTATCGTGGGGGAAATTTGTACCCCCGGAGGAAGGCGGCCGATTCGCAGAAGTTCTCGACGACGCTACGGTAGCCCTGCCGCTGGTTGTAGGCGCGGTGCTGGAGCGAATTGGATATTTGAAGAAGCGCTGATTCGGCGTTGCTGCAAAAACAAGTCCTGACTAGTCCCCGCTCTCTACTCGTAGGAGGTAATAATGCGAATTCTGCGAAAGATGCTTCCGTATGTCGGCCTTGCCCTGGTGCTGTCTCCCGCGCTTTCTGCTCAGTACACCGAGGGACAGAGCACGAAGCGACAAAATGACAGCCGCCCCATTCGGAATATTGTTCTCGTTCACGGCGCCTGGGCGGACGGTTCCGGCTGGAAAAGCGTCTACGACATTCTGGTGAAGGAAGGCTTCAATGTCAGCATCGTCCAGGAACCGGAGACATCCTTCAAAGACGACGTCGCCGCCACGAAGCGCGTCCTTGCGCTACAGGACGGCCCGTGCATTTTAGTCGCGCACAGCTATGGCGGAGCCGTCATCACCGAGGCGGGGAACGATCCTTCGGTCGTCGGTCTGGTTTACATCGCGGCTCACATGCCAGACGCCGGAGAGAACGAGGCGGACGACGGGAAAAAATTCCCGAGTGACCTCAGCAAGTCCGCTGCGATCAAGAAGACGCCAGACGGATTCACGTACATTGACTCGGCGCAGTTTCATGATCTGTTCGCTGCCGACCTCTCGGAGGATCAGTCCGATTTGATGGCGCGATCGCAGGTCTTTAATTTCGCGGACAATTTCAAAGCTACGATCACCACGGCTGCGTGGCGAACGAAACCAAGCTGGATGCTGGTGGCAGGGAAAGACAGAACGATTAATCCAGACCTCGAACGTTGGTATGCCAAGCGAGCCAACAGCCACACGACGGAAATTGCGGGCGCCAGCCACGTGGTTTACGTCTCCAGGCCTGCGGAGGTTGCGGCGCTCATCCAAGAAGCTGCGACCACGCTCAGCAAGAAACCGTAGTCTAAGAGATTTGCAGACACGACGAAACTTCGCTTCAAATTTCAATGTTGTTGTTCAGCCGGGGAAAAGAGGACAGCTAATCGTCTTCGCCTAGAAGAATCGCGGCGGCGAGGACCGTACTCCACAATCCGCGCTTGTCGCCAACAGCGGACTGCGTGATGTTCATGGTGCGGACGATCTTGTTCGAGATGCGATAAACCTCTTTCTTCTCATCCCACGAAAGATCCGGATCGAATTCCACGTTCAGAGTAGTGGCGAGCATTTCGGCGGCGAGTTCTTCGGCGTATTCTCCAGCCACTTCTTCCGGCTCGCCGAAAGAGTGGTGCTCGGAAAGATAGCCGAACATGGATTTGTCGCCGGGAAGAGCAAGACCCACCCCCGCGGCAATCAACCGGTGCGGTTCGCGCGTCTGATTCTCGCTGATCACGGTGAAAGCCACCTGGCCCGACTTTAAATGCTTCAGTCCTTCGCTCCTCGAAATCAGTTTGCAGTAGGGAGGAAAGATGGACGAGACGCGGACGATGTTGCAGGCGGCGATTCCTGCATTGCGCAGGGCCAACTCGAAGCTCGAAAGGCGCTCGCGGTGTTTTCCGACTCCCTTGGTGAGGAATATTTTCTTCGCGACGAACGCCATGGACTGGTTAGCTGTGCCTCATCTTGATTGAGTTGGAAAATTTTCTTCTTCGGGAAATTAACAAGCGCGTACCGCGAAGTCAATCACTATTCATGCATGAGCGTTACAGCAGTGTTACAAAGTACTCGGGAGGAGACTCGGACAAACTAAGCGTTCGCTTTCACGCCGATGCTGACGCAGGGGGCAAGAGCCTCGGCGATCGTCTTCAGTTCGCGCAACTGCTGGTGGGTGAAATCGGGGCCGGCATCGGGTGCCGAATTGGCTTTGCGGGAAATCTGAATCACGCCAACCACTTTTCGGTCAACCACCAGCGGAGCGCTCATGATCTTCTGGATCGCTTCGCCGGGCTGGTTGTCGGCGATGGGGACCGCCTCGAATACCGACGAATGCGGAATCACGGAAAAGTGATTGATCACCTCCGCGCGCTTCTCGCGGACGGTGCGCGCGGCGAGCGAATGCGTGCTGGTTGTGGGGATTTGTCCCACCTCGCGCAGCTTTTCGGGCGTGAGAAATTGCAGAAAACGGTCGTCCGGAGTCAGCGCGAAGATCGCTACTTCGTGCGGGCGCACCGAAAAATTATGGCTGATCAGCTCCACCGCGCGATTCAGCCCGATTGCATCGCCTTCGCCGCTGCGGCGCGCCAATTCGGCAGCCCATTTCTTCAACTCGTTGATGAATTCTCCGCCCATTTTCCCAAGTCTTCGCCTAACAGAGTCTCGCCTAAGAAAGCTTTGCCTCAAATAAGTCTAGCAAGCCATCCGCTCTGCCCCATTTCATTTCTGTGCTGCCTGACACCATCTTGCAAACCTTCACACGCCGACTTATACTTTCTCGTTGCACACTGGCAGAAAAACGATTCGGAGAGTGCATGTCGGCCACAGCGGCTGATTCCAAAGCGAGTTATTTCCTCGACAAACTGCAGTCCCTCAGCGGCATAATTCCTATTGGCGCATTTCTTCTCGAACATTTCTGGTCCAATAGCTACGCCCTCGTCAGCGTGCAGAAATACAACGACGTCTCCGTCGAACTCCAAAGCATCCCCTGGCGAGTCATCGTCGAAATCTGCGTCCTCTGGCTTCCGATTCTTTTCCATGGTTTTTACGGAATCTATATCTGGTGGATGGGCAAATCCAACGCGATCGGCCACCCCTGGATGGCCAACTGGCTCTGGGTCCTCCAGCGCTGGACAGGCATCATCGCGCTCATCTTCATCTTCTGGCACGTTTATCTCGAGCGCTTCGTCGGCCACGGCCGCACCAACTACCAGGATTTAGCCGACGCGATGTCGCATCCGGGATATTTCGTCTTCTACATCGTCGGAATCACCGCCGCATCCTTCCACCTTGGCAACGGCCTCTGGAATTTCGCCTGTAAATGGGGCATCGCAGTCTCGGCCCGCGCCCAGCGAGCGGCTGGCTGGTTTGGCGCCGCAGTCACAGTAGCGCTCACGTTCGTCGGCATCGCCATCGCGATCGGATTCCGCAGCCACTGGTTTCCCCTAGGTACTTACGTTCAATGAGACATCCGAAAATCATCGTCGTAGGCGGTGGTCTGGCCGGCCTCATGGCCACAATTCGCGTCGCTGAACACGGCGTCCGCGCGGAACTATTTTCCATCGTCCCCGTTAAGCGCTCGCATTCTGTTTGCGCGCAGGGCGGAATCAACGCCGCGAAAAATCTGAAAGGCGAAGGCGATTCCACCTGGAAGCATTTCGACGACACAATTTACGGCGGCGATTTCCTCGCCAATCAGCCGCTCGTAAAGGGAATGTGCGAAGCGGCGCCTGCGATCATCGATCTCCTCGATCGCATGGGCGTGATGTTCAATCGCACTCCCGAAGGCCTGCTCGATTTCCGGCGCTTCGGCGGCACTCTCTATCACCGCACCGCTTTCGCCGGCGCCACCACAGGACAGCAACTCCTCTACGCCCTCGATGAGCAAGTCCGCCGCGCCGAATCCGAAGACAAGGTAAAAAAATTCGAAGGCTGGACGTTTCTCTCCGCCGTAATCGACGACCAGGGCATCTCCCGCGGCATTTGCGCGATGAATCTGAAAACGATGGAGATCAAAACCTTCCCCGCCGACGCCGTGATTTTTGCCACTGGCGGCAACGGCGCGATCTTCGGCCGCTCCACGAATTCAGTCGTGTGCACCGGTTCTGCGCAATCCGCGCTTTTCCAACAGGGCGCCTGGTACGCCAACGGCGAATTCATCCAAGTCCATCCCACCGCGATTCCCGGCGAAGACAAATGCCGCCTGATGAGCGAATCCGCCCGCGGCGAAGGTGGACGCGTCTGGGTCCCCAAGCAACCGGGCGACAAACGCAGCGGGAAAGATATTCCCGAATCTGAGCGCTTCTATTTTCTCGAAGAGTGGTACCCGAAATACGGCAACCTCGTCCCTCGCGACGTAGCTACACGCGCCATTCACAAAGTCGTCTTCGAAATGAAAATGGGCCTCCCCGGCGAGCCCGCCGTCTATCTCGACGTCTCGCACATTCCCGCGGACGTCCTCGACAAAAAACTCGAAGGCATTCTCGAAATCTACGAAAAGTTCGTAGGCGTCGACCCCCGCAAAGAACCCATGAAAGTTTTCCCGGCGATGCACTACACGATGGGCGGCCTATGGGTCGACAACGAGAATCAGGCCACCAACATTCCCGGAATATACGCGGCGGGCGAGTGCGAGTATCAATATCATGGCGCCAATCGCCTCGGCGCGAATTCGCTCGTCTCCTGTATTTACGGCGGAATGCTCGCAGGCCCAGCGGCCGTGAGATACGCGCACAATCTCGAGCAAGGAGTCGAGAACACCCCCGCAAGTGTTTTCGAGCGCGAGCGTGTTCGCCAGCAGGATATCAACGACGCGCTCCTGAATCAGCACCAGGGCACCGAAAATCCGTTGGCGATCTGGCGCGAAATGGGCGAAACAATGACGGAGAACGTCACCGTGATCCGTTACAACGCCAATCTGCAAAAGACGCTCGTAAAACTCGACGAGCTGAGCGACCGCTTCCGCCGGATCAATTTGCAGGATCGCACACAGTGGGCAAATCAAACGCTGAATTTCGTCCGCGAACTTGGCAATATGCTCGTGCTCGCGAAAGTCATCACGCTCGGAGCGCTCGCTCGCAATGAAACGCGTGGCGCGCACTATAAACCGGAATTTCCGAATCGTGACGACGCGAATTGGCTCAAGACAACCAAAGCGTCCTTCGTGCGCAGCGAAATCAAGCTCGATTTCGAGCCGGTGGACACTTCGCTGCTGCCGCTCCGCGAGCGCAAGTACACAGCGGCGAAGTGATGCAAGTTCTGCAGAGGAACAATGGCTGACACGCAGACAGGAAGCACTTTCATCGTCAGAATCAAACGCCAGCAGCGCCCCGACGAAGCCGTTCGCTGGGAAGAATACGAGCTGCGCTACCGCCCGCACATGAACGTGATTCAATGCCTCCGCGATATCGCCGAGAAGCCCTACACCCGCGAAGGCAAGGAATCCACGCCCGTAAGCTACGACGCGAATTGCCTCGAAGAAGTTTGCGGCGCCTGCGCTATGCTCATCAACGGCGAACCCCGCCAGGCCTGCTCCGCGCTCGTCGATAATCTAGCGAAGCCGATCCGTCTGGAGCCGCTAACAAAATTCCGGCTCGTGCGCGATCTGGTGGTCGATCGCGATTTCATGTTCGAGAGCCTGAAGCGCACAAAATGTTGGATTCCAATCGACGGCACCTACGCCCTCGGCGAAGGCCCGCGTATGTCGCCGGCCACGCAGGAGGTCGGCTATCCGCTCTCGCGCTGCATCACCTGTGGCAATTGCCTCGAAATCTGCCCGCGAGTCAACGAGCATTCTCATTTCGTCGGCGCAGCAATCGTAAGCCAGGTGCGCCTGTTTAATTTGCACCCCACCGGCGCCATGCACGCGGCCGGCCGCCTCGAAGCGTTAATGGGCCCAGGCGGCATCGAAGATTGCGACAACGCCCAGAATTGCGTGAAGATCTGCCCCAAGGGAATCCCGCTCACGGAATCCCTCGCCGCGGTAAACGGCCAGGTGCTGAAGCACGCAATCAAAAACTGGTTCCAGGGCCACGACTAGATGATCCTTACGTCAGGGCACGGCTTCAGCCGTGCCACAATGGATGCGAAATCACTGCGGCTTTAGCCGCTGAGGGTGCACTGAGGGGCTGCGGTTTACTCGTGGCTCGAAACGCCTTGTAGGTCGCCCCTTCAGGGGCGACATAAAAAACAAAGGCGAGCACGGGGCTTTAGCCCCTGAAGTACCGATCAAGAACTGAGGCTTAAATCCGAATGCTGACTCGCATGGGACTCTTTCTGCTCTGCATCGCCCTCGGCGCCATCCTCCCATTCCTCACCGTCACCGCCCAAAGCGATATCTCCCCAAAAGCTCACGACCTGCATTTCAGCTCCATCGTTGTTGATACCCACGACGACACGACGCAACGCCTCCTCGATCCGAAATTCGACCTCGGCGTTCGCCACAACGACGGCTCGATCGACATCCCGCGCATGCGCGAAGGCAACCTGAGCGCAATCTTCTTTTCCATATGGATCTCGGGAACAATTACCGGCCCCGAAGCCGTGAAGCGCGCGATGGATCAGATTGACGCCATACGTGAACTCCCGGTCCGCTACCCGAAAGACATCGCCCTCGCTCGCACTGCAGACGACATCCGCCGCATCCATGCCGATGGAAGGATTGCCGCGCTCATGGGCGTTGAGGGCGGCCACATGATCGATAACGACCTCGGCGTCCTCCGCGATTTCGCACGCCTCGGCGTCCGCTACATGACGCTCACGCACATGGTCGACACCGACTGGGCCGATTCCTCGACAGGGAAGTCCACGCACAACGGCCTGACAGACTTCGGCAAGCAGGTAGTCCACGAAATGAACCGCATGGGTATCATGGTGGATATCTCCCACGTCTCCGACAAGACTTTCTACGACGCGCTCGCCATCAGCGAAGCTCCCATGATTGCGTCGCACTCTTCCTGCCGCTCGATTTGCGACGCTCCGCGCAATATGACGGACGACATGATCAAGGCGCTCGCGGCCAAAGGCGGCGTGATGCAAATCAATTATCACGTCGGCTTCCTCAGCCAGGAATTTCGCAACGCCGACAAGGCCAATCCGGAAATGGGTAAAGCCATGCAGGAAGAAATCAAAAAACGCTGCGGAGAAAATGAAGGCTGCCAGCTCACCGAAGGCGATAAACTTACAAGAGAATACGTCGCGCAGGGCAAGCTCCCGCGCGTCGAATGGACCGCGATTATCGACCACATTGATCACGCCGTAAAACTTGTAGGCGCGGATCATGTAGGTCTGGGTTCGGATTTCGACGGCGCGAACATGCCGTACGGAATGGAGGACGCGTCGCATTTGCCGCAAATCACCAACGCGCTTCTCGCCAAGGGATATTCAGCTGGCGATATTCAAAAAATCCTGGGTGGCAATACGCTGCGCGTGATGGAGCAGGTGGAAGCCACATCAAAACGACTGGGAGGGCAACCGTGAAGAGCGATGCCGTGAAGATGATTTCGAAATGGTGCGTGGTAACTGTTATGGGCTGCGTACCGGTGTCTGTGTGGGCCCAGGCGGCTGATTCGAAGCCCGCTGCGCAGGCCACGAAGCCGAAAAGCACGGCGGTGGCGCACGCGGGCAGCGATCCCGCTCTGCTTCATCCCGCCACGCTGAAGGCGCAAGCCCCGGCCGAATACGACGTGAAATTTGTAACAACCAAAGGCGACTTCGTTGTTCACGTAACGCGTGCGTGGGCGCCGAACGGCGCAGACCGCTTTTACAATCTCGTAAAACATCATTTCTACGATGGAGCCGCCTTCTTTCGCTACGTAGACGGATTCGTCGTGCAGTTCGGCCTCACCGGTAATCCGGCGGTGAACAAGGCTTGGACGGACGCCAACATCAAGGACGATCCAGTAAAGTCCAGCAACAAGCCCGGCTTCATCACCTTCGCGATGGCAGGCCCCAACACGCGTACCACGCAGGTGTTCATCAATCTCGGCGACAATTCGCGACTGGACGGCATGGGCTTTTCAGCCTTTGGCGAAGTCACTTCCGGCATGGACGTGATCAAGAGCTTCTACAGTGGTTACGCGGACGCACCTACGAGCCATCAAGGCGAGATCACCAACGAAGGGAAAGCTTATTTGGATAAGAATTTCCCCAAGCTGGACAGCATCAAGACTGCTACGATTGTTGCTCCTGCAGGCGCAGCGTCGGCGGCGCCGGCACACAAAGCCGCTGCGTCCGGAGCAGCCAAGTCTCAGTAGGGGCGTTGCCGGAATACTCGGCGCGCGTTTTCAGAACTTATCTCAGATTACTGGATGCCTCTCATGACAACAGCTTCGCCATTGCATCAGCCGGAAAATGCCAAAGAGCAAGCCCCGGCGGAGTACGACGTTAAATTTGTCACCACCAAAGGCGATTTCACGATTCACGTGACGCGTGCCTGGGCCCCGCTGGGCGCCGACCGCTTCTACAATCTCGTCAAGCACGGTTTCTACACGGACGCGCATTTCTTCCGCGTGCTCCCAGGATTCGTCGTCCAGTTTGGCTTGAACGCTGACCCGCAAGTAAGCCGCGTCTGGCGCGCCGCGAATATCAAGGACGATCCCGTAACCCAGAGCAACAAGCCGGGCACAGTAACGTTTGCCACAGCCGGACGCGATACCCGAACGACGCAGATCTTCATCAATCTAGGCAATAACGGCGGCCTCGATTCGCAGGGCTTCGCCCCATTCGGCCAGGTCACCGACGGCATGGACGTCGTCAAGAAACTGCACAGCGGCTACGGCGAAGGCGCGCCCAACGGCCGCGGCCCCGATCAAGGCGCAATCACCACCCAGGGCAAAGCGTACCTCGACAAGAATTTCCCAAATCTCGACAGTATCAAGTCAGCGACAATCCAAGCCGCCGCCGGCAAGTAGCAAGTAGCTCACAAAGGAGAGCCAAAACGGTCGAGAGCCATTGGCTCTCGCTTCACCATCTCAGGTGACACAAGCAAGTGCAATCCCACACACGTAGCCTCAAGTGGCACAGGCACTCTTGCCTGTGCTCTGACGAGCACCAACCTTCAACAAGCACTCCTGACATCGGCATTCCCGCATCAAACGACGCGAAAACCGCTAACGACCCCCAGAACCGGTGCGTCGAATACACCGCCCGATGAATCTCACCCGATGATGGACGGAAGCTTCCCCGACGCAGCCACTCCGGCCTTGATCCGGACCCGTGCACAAGAAGGCGCACTCAGCGCAACAGCCATGTTGTGTGCTCTAGCGGGACTCTCCATCGCAATTCACCTGCCGGGCATAGCCCGTTACGGGTTCTTTCGCGACGAGCTTTACTACATCGCATGCAGCGAACACCTCGCCCGGGGCTACGTAGACCAGCCTCCGCTGATTGCGCTGATCGCATGGATTTCCCGGCACCTGCTCGGCAATTCGCTGGCCGCGTTTCGAGTGCTGCCCATCCTCGCTGGCGCCGTCACCGTCTACCTCACAGGCTGGCTCGCCGAAGAACTCGGCGGCGGCCGGCTCGCACAGTTTGTAGCTGCACTCGCGATTCTCTTCGCGCCGTTGTATCTCGCCTTCGACAGCATTCTCACCATGAACGCCTTCGAGCCGGTCTTCTGGCTCGCATGCGCTTGCATCGCGGCCCGAATCGCGAACGGAGGGTCGCCGAAACTATGGCTGCTGTTCGGACTCATCTCCGGAATTGGACTAGAAAATAAGCACACCATGGCCGTCTTTGGTTTCGGCGTCGTGCTGGGGTTTTTATTGTCGCGAGATTTGCGTCCGTTTCGTTCGCGATGGATCTGGATCGGTGGGCTAATCGCGTTGGCGATTGCCGCGCCGAATCTTGTCTGGGAAACACGCCACGGTTGGCCGCAGATCACGGTAGTTCGCAACGCACAGCTATTGAAAAACGAGCCGGTCGGCCCGCTACGCTTTCTGGGCGAGCAGGCCCTGTTCTATTCGCCCATCTCCCTTCCGCTCTGGCTGGGTGGACTCGCGTGGCTTCTCACTGCGCGCGACGCGAAGCTGTTCCGCTTCCTCGGATGGGCCTACCTGATCGTGCTCGCAGTTTTCATCCTCGGCGACGGGAAGACATATTATCCAATGGGCGCGTATCCGATGCTGATGGCTGCAGGCGGTGTCGCCTTCGAAAGAATCGCAGCCACTCGCGCGTGGAGGCCACTTCGAATTGCGTATCCCGCGCTGATCGCGTTGGCTGGTTTGTTGACGCTCCCCTTTGGAGTCCCTATCTTGTCCGTTAATCCATTCTTACACTATGCAGACGCACTGCCGTATTCACATGCGGTCAAGACCGAGCGTGATTCGACGGCGCTGTTGCCGCAGAACTATGCAGATATGATGGGCTGGAAGAATCTCGCCGCCACTGTTGCGAGCGTTTACCGCGACCTGCCCGAAGCCGACCGTAGCGGTTGCGCGATCCTGGCAGGGAATTACGGCGAGGCCGGAGCAATCGACTACTACGGTCCAGCATTAGGCCTGCCCAAAGCAATCGGCGGCCACAACAGCTATTTTTATTGGGGCCCGCGCCAATATTCAGGCGAGTGCGTGATTCTCTTCGGCGAAGGCTCAGAAGAATTCAAAAAGTATTTCAGCGACGTCCAGCAAGTAGCCACAGTATCCAATCCGCTAGGCATGCCCTCAGAACAAAACGTAGCCATATACCTTTGCAGAAAACCCAAAGCCCCACTAGCCGAACTCTGGCCCCACTTCAAACTGATTATCTAAGCACCGGCGTCCACCGCCGCAGTGTGGGTTTCTTCTTTCTTTCGGTTCCTGCTCCGCATCTACCGCAGCGGCGCATGGCGCGGATTCCGCGCCGCCCGCTCCAGCATCGTGATATCAAGCCCAGTCTCGCGCAACCGCCGCCCAAGCTCCGAGCCGTCATTAAACGCAATACACAACAGCACACACTCGCTGGTAAGAATCGGGATCGTGCGCCCATTTACGGTGTCGTGGTGCGGAGCAATCGCCTCGGAATTCCGCAAAACCAAATCCAGTTCCGCAGACCGCGGCAAAGGTTTGCTATCTTTCTTCGCAGACTTTTTCGTCTCGGAGAAAAAGAAACCCGGCTTCGTGTCCGCCTCCTTGCGCGAGTTATCGTAGAACTCAATCCACCGATGCCACCTCTGCGGGCTAATCTGGCAAATGCGCTGCAGGAGGGTCTCGATCTCGTCGTGCTCTTCCCAGAAGCGCGAGAGGCGGTCCCACTCATAGATATAGATACCGGCAAGAAAATCGGGAACATCCACCACGGCGGCTGCGCGGCTTTTGGCAAGCATTTGCGCAAGTCGTTCAGCGCGAACGAGATCGCGGGTCAGACGGTGAGTCAAGTTCCCGCGATTGGCGTCGTCACCCACGTCAGGCGAGACGGTGGGGCGTAGGTTTGCCGAGTGCGGCGGTTTGCGCTTGAAAAGTTTCATTGGTGGTTGATAGCGCTCAGCTTAAGTGTATCAGGACGGCTCAGTTTCGCAGGACAGGTTAAGTACAGGTCGTGCCTAACCGGAACGAAGCGCAGCCAGCGCAACACCGGACTCGACCGCGACAAGAGGCGATTCTGGAAAGCTGCAGCCGCTGTTAAGAACTGCTTTTTGCGGCAACCTGGTTGCCGCAGTTGCAGCGACAAATTTTGTCAAATGGATGGTCAGCAATCCGAGAAACACAAACAGAACAGCAGATTCCTCGCTTCGCTCGGGATGACAGTCGCTGAGTGGGGGAAGCCGACTACAGGCCGAGAACTGTGACAAGTTCGCGGACTGAGGCCGCGGATTTGTCCAGGGCAGCTTTTTCTTCGGCCGTGAGTTTGATTTCGATGATTTGTTCGATGCCGCGGGCGCCCAGTTTTACGGGGACGCCAACGAAGAGGCCGTTGATGCCGTACTCGCCTTCGAGGTAGGCGGCGCACGGCAGGATTTTCTTCTTATCTTTGAGGATAGCCTCGACCATCTCCGCGACGGCGGCTGAAGGCGCGTAATAGGCAGATCCGGTTTTCAGCAGGTCCACAATTTCGGCGCCGCCTCTTCGCGTCCGCTTCACAATTTCTTCCAGCCTTTCCTTAGGCAACAGCTCGGGGAGGGGAATTCCCGCCACGGTGGAGTAGCGAGTGAGCGGCACCATGTCGTCACCGTGCCCGCCAAGAACGAAGGAGTGCACATTTTCGACGGACACGCCAAGCTCCATCGCCACAAACGCGCTCATCCGCGCGGAATCCAGCACGCCCGCCATGCCAATCACTCGATTGCGCGAAAATCCGCTAATCTTAAAAGCAGCCTGAGCCATCGCATCCAGCGGATTCGTCACGATGATGAGGATTGCGCCGGGCGAGAGCTTGACGATCGCATCCACCACGCCCTTCACCACATCGTAGTTTGCTTTCAGCAGATCGTCGCGGGACATCCCCGGCTTGCGTGGGAACCCAGCGGTGATGACGACGATGTCGCTGTTCGCGGTTTCGCGGTAGTCGCCCGCGGCGGTGGAAATTCCGACGGCGCGCGCATCGGTGCCCAGGATCGGAGCGGACTCGGCCATGTCGAGGGCCTTACCGGCGGGCGGACCGTCGAGAATGTCGGTCAGCACTACGTCGGCGAGCTCGGCATCGTGAATCCGCTGCGCCGTTGTGGAACCGACGAAGCCTCCGCCCACTACCGTCACTTTCTTGCGCATTGCTGCCTCTCCTCGTCTCGATTTTTACCGATCAGCGTCGCTGATCTAGTTGAAGATGATTTGGCGTTGAAGTTCAATCGGCTGCGACGGCCGATTGCATGTTCTCGATAATCGCGGACGCGTACTCCGACGTCTTCAGCTTTTTCGCGCCGGGCATCATGCGCTCGAGATCGTAGGTGACGCGCTTCTGGCGAACGGTTCGCGCAATGCCATCTTCAATCAGGCGCCCCGCTTCCTTCCATCCCATGAATTCGAGCATCATCGCGCCCGAAAGCATCACGGAACTCGGATTGATAACGTCCTTATCGGCATATTTCGGCGCAGTTCCATGCGTGGCTTCGAAAACGCCGAACCCGTCGCCAATATTGGCGCCGGGAGCCATCCCCAGGCCGCCAACCTGCGCGGCGCAAGCGTCGGAAAGGTAGTCGCCGTTCAAATTGGGCGTCGCGAAAACCTGATACTCGTCGGCGCGCGTGAGCACCTGCTGGAACACGGAGTCGGCGATGCGGTCATTGATCAGAATTTTGCTCTTCCACTGGCCGTGCCCGTGCGTTGCATAGATGGTGTCGAGCGTCTGCTTCACTTCAAGCGCCACCGCTTTTTGAAACGCCTCGTTGGCCTGGTTGAGCCCCGGCTCGATCATCGCGGCAATCTGCTCGATGGTCAGGCTTTCATTCTGGTCTTTATTATCGAGAATCCAGCTTTCGCGCTCGGTGACGATCTGCTGGCGGAATTCAGCGGTGGCGAGGTCGTAGCCCCAGTCGCGGAAAGCGCCTTCGGTGAATTTTTGAATGTTGCCTTTGTGAACCAGCGTAACAATGGTGCGATGATTTTCGATCGCGTACTGGATGGCGCGCCGCACGAGGCGCTTGGTGCCTGTGGGCGACATGGGCTTGATGCCGACGCCGGAATCTTCGCGGACTTTCTTCGCGACACCGGCGAGCATTTCGTTGTTCAGGAAGTCGATTAGCTTTTTTACTTCGGGAGTGCCGGACCGCCATTCGATTCCCGCGTACACGTCTTCGGTGTTCTCGCGAAAGATGACCACGTTCATGCGCTCAGGATTCGTCACGGGCGAAGGCACGCCGTGAAAATAGCGCACCGGGCGGACGCAAGCGTAGAGGTCGAGCACCTGGCGCAGAGCGACGTTGAGCGAACGAATGCCGCCGCCCACAGGCGTGGTAAGCGGGCCTTTGATTCCGATGCGGAAATCGCGGAAGGCGTCCACCGTATCCTGCGGGAGCCACTCTTTGAACTGTTTGAAAGCCTTTTCGCCCGCAAAAACTTCCATCCACGCGATCTTGCGCTTGCCGCCAAAGGCTTTTTCGACGGCCGCGTCGAACACGCGGCGCGACGCGATCCAGATGTCGCGTCCAGTGCCGTCACCTTCGATGAAAGGAATGATGGGCCGGTCGGGAATCTGAAACTTGCCGCCTTCGTAGGTAATTGCTTTGCCTTCGGAGGGAACTGCCACGCCGCTATAGGAATTTTTCATGCGCCTCGAGACTCCTCGCAGGGGTCGAATCGTTCCACAACGCTAAAATGTGCCACTGCGGAGCCAACAACGTTAACACAATCGGCAGGGCGGGTGCAGCACGACCTCACTCACGGCGGATTCAAAATGGTGCACGAGGTTTCTTATTGCGAGTGTGCTGTATGGAACATCTTTGCGCATGCAACAAACCTATAGTTGAGCTACCGTGATTTTAAAATCCGGGAATCGCGCTCTGGAGACTACCTATATGTACCCTGCAAATCGTTTGGTTACCGCGCTATTCCTAACGGCGGCGCTTGCGACCAGTGGATCAATCGTGGCAGCTGCTGCTATACCGCAAGCGAGCGTTCAAGTGCGAGTCTACGACTCGCATCACCACGACTACCACAACTGGGATGATCGCGAAGACCATGCCTATCGACGTTACCTGGCAAAACGACACGAGGAATATCACGAGTACAACACCTGGCACCACAAAGAGCAGCAGAATTATTGGAATTGGCGCCATAGCCATCCAGATCACGATTAACGAAAGCTTCTTAGCGTTTGAATAAGAAGGCCGCACCGTTTACTTGGAGCATGGGGAGCGGTGTGATGTGTTCACAACAGCACAGATTTCAGCCATTTATCTCGCTAATCTGACGTCCACGCAGAATTCTGGTAATGGAGGCAACACATGAAAGTTCTCGGACTCATCAGCATGACGGCGTTGTTCTTGCTTTTTGGCGCGACTGTTCCTGCGTTCGCGCAGGAAGAACACCATCAAGAGAGCGCCAAGCCGGCTCAGCACGAGGAACAGGCTAAGCCTGCCGCAAAGCAGCAACAAGCCAAACCTCAGAGACAGGAACAGCAAGCAAAGCCTGCAAAGCAGGAGCAGGCGAGACCGGAGAAGCAGCAACAGCAAGCGAAGCCACAGCAAGAACAACAGGCGAAGAGCCAAGAACAGAACCAGCAAAAGCATTCAGAGCAACAGGCCAAGAGCCAAGAGCAGAACCAGCAGAAGCATTCACAGCAACAGGCCAAGAGCCAGGAACAAAACCAGCAGAAGCATTCAGAGCAACAGGCCAAGAGCCAAGAACAGAACCAGCAAAAGCATTCAGAGCAACAGGCCAAGAGCCAGGAACAAAACCAGCAGAAACACTCACAGCAAGAAGCCAAAAGCCAGCAACAGCAACACGAGAATCAACATCAGCAACAGGTGAAGACTCAGCAGAACGAAGAGAAAAATCAGGAGCACCACGAACAACAAGCCAATGACCATGCGCAGCAATCACAACGCGAGTACGCACGAAATGGCCAGAAGGATCGGTACGGACACGAATACAACGAAAGTCGCTTTGGTCGTAACCATTATTCCCGCTTTGAGGAAAACGGCGGGCGCTACTACCACGGACGCCGGGAGTATTCGTACGGCGGCTATTGGTTCTATGCAGGAGCATACCCGCCGTGGTTTTACCAGCAGAACGTGTACTTCATTCTGGGAGCGGATGGGTTCTGGTATGCAGTGTCGTACGATAACCCTTCTCTGACCTTCCAGGTCAATATTGGGTAGCGTGATCGCGAGGCGGATGGTGCTGGTGAAACATCAGAAGGCCCGTTCTTCACAGTAGTTCCTTCGGAATTCGTTGAGCCTGCGGATGCAGGGGCGACCGCATTCAGGGTCGCCCGCTTTCACAACCGGTGGCATTGCCCAACTCCTGAGAGGACCGTTATGGATGACTCTCAAATCGAATTGCTGACGAAGAAGGAAAGGTTAAAAATTGCGGAGGAGCCACGGGCTCAATTGCTTCAATCGATTCGCGTGGCTTCGAACTTGCACGAAATTCTGTACTGATTGCCTCCATGGCCGTTCGGCCCCTGCATCGCAAAAGCGATGGGTCGCATGTTGCGGGAAAAAATCCGCTGCTCGGAAATAACAGCGCCTGTGAATGGCGCTTGTTCAATGCTCAGCGAACGAGTTCCATCTGGCAACGAATGCATTTCCCAACGATCTAGAACGGTTCGCTTCACTTCACCTTGCGGAGTGTGATTCAGCCGAGAATACTCTCCCTGACATTCCGGCTTGGCGGGTGAACTTGTCGGGCTCTGTGCCGACCCGTTGTGATGCGCGATCGCGAATATTCCGGCGAGACAGCTGATTACGATCGTGCTGGGCTTTAGCATTTGGTTCAGTATGTTGTTGTGCCTCAAAGAATACATTCGAGCCACGCATTTTCGAGAGCGAAGTTGAGAACGGGGCAGCGATGGCGCTCCTCGTGGTCTTGAATTCCTCTATCTATTAAGGGGGTCTTTCGCTCCAGATCCACCTGCACCTTTACTGTACTTCCGTACAATCTCCCGCCAACCCTCCCCGGTGCTACTCTGTATCTGGCTAATTGGCGTCATACGCCAAAGGCCCCATTAGGAGGTCCGAGATAGGCGACTGAACGAAAGTCGGCCGGCGCCCTTTGCCTAACAAGGTCGTCTGACGAAAATCCGAACGATCTCCCACCTCACCACGCGCCCGCGTCCTGCGGCCGCGAATCCAAAAAAGGACAACTCACCATGACCTCAAAAACGACCACGAAAGCCACCGGTCCAAAAACCAATAGAAAGCAATCCTGCAGCCTCGCAGCTTTCGCCGCGCGAGACGGATGCCCAACGCGCTGCAAAGTTAATCTACGGTTCCGCGATTAAAACGCACGGTAACCCGTGACCAGTCAGCAGTTTAAGAAATTCTAATAGGCGGTAAAAGGGGGATAAGGCGACAGCAAAAGAGCTGGCCCCGCGAAATTCGAGCGGGACGCAGACTGCGCGCAGTAGGCCAGCGGTACGAGAGGCGACTGCGCCGGCCCCGCGAAAATCGAGCGGGACGCAAACTGCGCGCAACGGCCACGTTGACGATATCGCGGGAATATTTTGGGCGCCGCGCCTGTCTAGACAAGTGGACACGATCCGAGGCGCTTGAAATTCTGGCGGCCCGGTGAGGGGAGAGGGGAGCGATGGGAGATTTCATTAAGGACAATTTCAATAAGGACGGTGTTGACCGGCGCGGGTTCTTGAAGTGCATGGCTTGGGCTGGGACCGGCACGCTGTGCGTGATTCAGGGAGGCGTGCTGAAATCGTTTGCGCTTAGCGACATGGCCAATCGGGCGCTGGCTACGGCCAAGGCGGATTTGAGCTTTGTGCAGATTAGCGACAGCCATATTGGGTTTGACAAGGCTGCCAATCCGGACGTGACGGCGACGCTGGATGCGGCGATTGCCAAGGTGAATGCGCTGGAGACGGCGCCTTCGTTTGTATTGCATACAGGCGACTTGAGCCATCTTTCGAAGCCTGCGGAGTTTGACACGCTCGATCAACGGCTGAAGAGCCTGCGCACGGACAAGATTTTTTATGTGCCGGGCGAGCATGACGTGTTGAACGATGACGGGGCGCAGTATCGCGAGCGGTATGGAAAGGGATCGAAGGGCGACGGTTGGTACAGCTTTGACCAGAAAGGCGTGCATTTTATCGGCCTCGTGAACGTGATGAACCTGAAGGCTGGCGGGCTGGGCAATCTCGGCAAGGATCAGCTCGAGTTTGTCGAGGATGATGTGAAGCATTTGAAGTCGAGCACGCCGATTGTGGTGTTTGCACACATTCCGCTGTGGTCGGTGTATCCGGAGTGGGGATGGGGGACGGACGACGGAGCGCAGGCGCTGGGATATTTGAAGCGGTTTGGGTCGGTGAGCGTGTTGAACGGGCACATTCATCAGGTGATGCAGAAGGTGGAGGGGAATGTGACGTTTCATACGGCGATGTCGACTGCGTTTCCGCAGCCGCAGCCGGGGACGGCACCGTCGCCAGGGCCGATGAAAGTGCCGGCGGACAAGCTGCGCGGTTTGCTGGGCGTGACGGATGTGAACTTCGTTCGCGGGAACAAGACGCTGGCGGTGGTGGATTCGACGCTGGCGTAACCGATAAACCTAAACAACAATTCCAATAATTCAATCGAGAGGATAAATGAAATGAAGAAAACGATGCTGAAGGTGGTGGTGTGCGCGGTAGTTGTGGCGGTAGCTGGTTGGGCGGCGGGGAACGGGATGCATTTGTTCGCGGCGGCTGCGGCGCCTACTGGCACGGCTTCGGTGAACGGAGTGGCGGGCGTACCGGTGAGCGCGGCGGCGAATGGGCCGGTGGAAGTGAAGATCGACAACTTCGCCTTCATGCCCGGGGATCTGACGGTGGCCGCGGGGACCACTGTGACCTGGGTGAACCACGACGACGTACCGCATACGGTGAGGACCACGGATGGCGCGATCAAGTCGAAGGCGCTGGATACGGACGACAAGTTTTCGATGACGTTCGACAAGCCGGGCACCTACGAATACTTTTGCTCGATCCATCCGAAGATGACGGCGGAGGTGGTCGTTAAGTAGATGAACCAGATACGAGCGGGGTGCGAGCCGCAGAAGAAAATGCAGATCCCTCGACCGCGGCCCGCGCCATCGCCCCGCACAGAGCCGGGACGCGCAATTCGCGCTTCGTGATGGAAAGAAAAATCGCGCGGGCCTCCGCTCCCTTCGTGCCTCAGGACAAGCGGGATGACACGGTCAGGGATGCGGCGACGGTGGAGCGAAAGACAAGCGCGGAGAAGTTTAAGGGAATAAAATGAGCACGGTTGCGGTCTATAGATTAGAGAGTTCGAGTGGCCGGATGGCTATGGCGACACCAAACGCGGGAAACGCGGCGGATGCGGGGCGCTTCGAGCAGACGGTGATGCCGCATCTGGATGCGGCTTACAATCTGGCGCGCTGGCTTGTCCGGAACACGCACGATGCGGAAGATGTGGTGCAGGAAGCTTGCCTCCGGGCGTACAAGTTTTTCGGCGGGTTTCAAGGCGGCGACGCGCGGCCCTGGCTGCTGAAGATTGTGCGGAATACGAGCTATTCGTTTCTGGAGAAGAACCGGCCGGCGGCGCTCGGCGAAGAGTTTGACGAACGGGTGCACGGGCAGGACGCAGCGCCTCCTGGTGTGGAAGCGACGATGGTGCGGAATGTGGAGAGCCGGATGTTGCGCGAGGCTCTAGAGGAATTGCCGGTAGGATTTCGCGAGGTGCTGGTGTTGCGCGAACTGGAAGGGCTCTCGTACAAGGAGATTGCGGAATTGGCGGGCATACCGATTGGCACCGTGATGTCGAGCCTGGCGCGAGGGCGCGAACGGCTGCGCGAAGCGCTGTTGCGCGCGCGAGCGAAGGAGGGCACACGTGGTCTGTGACGATAATGCACGACTTTTGCATGGATATCTCGATGGGGAATTGGATCTGTTGCGCAGCCTCGAGATTGAAGAGCATTTGAAGATTTGTCCGGATTGCGCGCAGGAGCTTTGGAACCAGCAGACGTTGCGGAAGGCGTTTCGGTCGTCGAGCTTGTACGATCGGGCGCCGGCGGGACTTGCGGACCGGATTCGCGCCTCGATTGCGTCGGAAACCGCTGGCGATGCCGATGCGGCTGGGCATGCGCCTGCGTCTGGAGGTGCATCTGGACCGGCGGAGAATGCTCCTGTGGCCAAGAAGGCGCCGGTTGTTTCGATGGCTTCGAAGTCCGTGAGTTCGCAGCGGGCTGCCTGGAGTTGGCTTGCTGTGGCGGCCGCGATACTTATGGTGTTTGCGATGAGCTGGCGGATTGGGCCGGGTCTGACGAGGAACACTGATTCCAACTTGCTGGCTGAGGAAATTGTTTCGAGCCACATTCGTTCGCTGCAGCCCGACCATTTGTATGACGTGAAATCCACGGATCAGCACACGGTGAAGCCCTGGTTCAACGGGAAGCTCGACTTTTCGCCGCCGGTGCGGGATTTAGCGGAGGATGGCTATCCGCTGGTTGGCGGGCGATTGGATTATGTGGACCATCGCGCGGTGGCGGCGTTGGTTTATCAGCGGCGGCAGCATCTGATTAATGTTTTCATCTGGCCCGAGGCGAAGGGAACTGAGGAAGTGCTGAAGACCAAGTCGGTGCAGGGCTACAACATGATTCCGTGGGAAGGCGGCGGAATGTATCAGTGCGCGGTGTCAGATTTGAACAAGGGCGAGCTGGAACAGTTCACGGAACTTCTGCGGAAATAGTTTTACACCTCGCGATTATTAAGGGAGGGAAGGGGCTGACGGCGGTCAGCCCCGGCAGGTTGCTAACCGAGCGGGAGAATGCGCGGTGACGTACTGATCGGTGGCGGCTCTGAAGCTCGAAGGTTACGAACTCGATGATGATCGGGAGCAAAAGGTAGCATCCGTTCTCTCGCTGAACCTATATTCGACCCATCACTGCGAGGATAATCAGAATCAGCAGAATCAGCCCAAGCCCGCCGCTGGGGTAGTAGCCCCATCCGGTGCTGTACGGCCAAGTGGGAAGCGCGCCGATCAGCAGCAGCACGAGCACGATGAGCAGAATAGTCCGCATCTATTTCCTCCAGTTTTGTGCGCTAGGTCGATCCAGTCTCAAAAACTCATTTCGGTTCGCTTGCGACCGCGGAAGCATTTGCCGTCAGGCGCCCGACGCAACTTTCAAACGCTAGCAATGTGGCGCAGTATAAGAACGTAGGGGAAGCTGTTCCATGCCGGGAAGTCTGTAAGGACTTAGGGGATTTGCTGTAGCGAATTTTGTCGAAACCGCGGCTAGTGAGAAGCGGAATAGGCTTGAACGTCCGCCAAGATGCGGTCCAGTTGCGTGCGGGAGTAATAGCGGCCATTGGAGAAGACCGCGTCGATCTTCTGCGTGTTGGCGATGTCGTCGAGGGGATTGGCGTCGAGGAGGACGAGGTCGGCAATTTTGCCCTTCTCGACGGTCCCCAAGTCGCTCTGTTTGCCCAGGAACTTTGCCGGGTTGATGGTTGCGGTTTGGAGAGCTTCCATGGGGGTGAATCCGTCAGCTACGAAACGCTGCAATTCGAGATGGAGGCTGAAGCCGGGGAGCACGTCAACGCCAGCGGGAGTGTCCGTCCCGGCGAGGAACGGAACGTTGGCCTGGTGGAGTTTTTTGACGATGTCGAGCTCGTGTTCGACGAATTTTTGGCGTACCGGAAGGGGATCGGTATCGAGGTCCTTGATGATTCCGGCCGTAAATTTGGGCCAGCTTTTCTCGCGCCAGAACACGGGGGCGTATTTGCCGTCCGGGTCCTTCGTAACGTCGATGGCGTCGACCAACCACTGGCCTCGCTCCCAGTAAAGCGTGGGGCATTGCCAGGTCTGATTTTTTGCGAGGAGCTGAATCAGAGCGGCTTCGCGCGCCGGGTCGTAAGTCTCCAGGAAACGGCCGGGACCTTTCGGGCCTTTCAGCAGCTGGTCTTCGACAGTGGAACTGCCCTCGAAAATGCCAATCAAGTGCTCGAAGCTTTTCTGCCCGGCGTTGGACGCTTCTGAGGCGCGAATCGCGTCCGGCACATGGCCGACGAAGACGATATTTTGCTTCTTGCATTCTTCGGCGATGGCGAAATAAGCGTCGCGGGGCACGTAGGATTGGATCTTGATGAAATCCACGCCTCGGCTTTTCAACATGTCCACAGCGCGCCGGCCGTCATCGGGAGTGGCGATCGCGATGGAGGCAGGGAATTGAGTTTTGGGGCCGTCGAGCATCGGGCCAGCGACGATCATGCGAGGGCCAAGCATAGAGCCCGAGGCTGTGTCGCGGCGCGCGGCGAGGATCAGGTCGAGATCGCTCCCCATGTCGCGCACCCCGGTAATTCCGTTGGCGATGAATAGCGGCAGAGTCACTTCTTTGCCGCCCGGGACCCAGTCTCCGAAAAAGGTGTGGACGTGCATGTCCCACAGCCCCGGGATTAAAAATTTCCCGGTTCCGTCAATCACATGCGCCTGCTTGAGGGCGTGGAAGTGGCCCTTGCCGACGTAGGAGATTCGGTCGCCATCGATTACGACGGTGAAGTTAGGCCGCGACGGGCCGCCTGCGGTATCCACAACGGTGACATTGGTGATGGCGTAGGGAACGCCAGACCCTTCGAGGCCCTGCGCCCACCGCGGGAGCGCGAATAGCAGCCACACTATGATTGCAAAGCAGAATTTTTTCACAGGCCCCCCTCGAGCAGGCGTGATTGTACCCGTGGTTTTGAAATCGAGTTCAAGAAAAAGGCGGTTTGGCGCGGTGGAATAACTGTATACGGACGCAAATATTTCTTGCTCTTCACGGAATAAAGCCTCCTCCCGGCCGGTAGGGAGAATTGAGCGCACGCCCAGCCCGGCGCCCATGGGAATTCCTGAGGAGCCCAGGGATGAAAACGTCCACGCATGCTGCAAACAGTGACTTGCCTGATTCAGAGGCGATCCGGCTCGCACAACGTGGCGATCCGGCGGCTTTCGAAATTCTTTATCGCCGGCATAGCAGAAGGGTGTTCGGAATATGCCTGCGAATGGCCGGCAACCAGAGCGAGGCGGAGGATCTGACGCAAGAGACGTTCTTGACCATTTTCCGCAAGATCCAGAGCTTCCGAGGAGAATCGGCATTTTCGACCTGGGTGCATCGCGTGACGGTCAACACGGTGTTAATGCGCTTCCGAAAGAAGAACGTCGCCTCCGATTCGCTTGACGAACCAAACGATCGGAATGAAGAAGGATTCAAGGAGCCGCTGCAGCTGGGCGAAAGGGACCTGCAGCTGAGCGGGACGATCGATCGCATAAATTTGGAGCGGGCGCTTGGCCGCTTGGCCCCAGGATGCCGGGCCATGTTCTTGCTGCACGACGTGGAAGGCTACCGTCACGATGAAATTGCGGTGATGGCAGGATGCTCGGTGGGGAATTCAAAATCGCAACTTCATAAAGCTCGAACGCGTTTGAGAGAAATCCTGAGGAACGAGGGGCCCGGGTCGAAGAAACGGCGAAGCCGACAATATGCCGCGCATAGCGGGACAGGCAGGGAGAGTCTTCGACACAGTGCGCGTGTTGGAACTGGCGAGATTCGTCTTGCCTTTCATTGAGACTCAGGCGAGGCAGGCAGCGGGAATCGGTTGCCCTTTTCCGCTTGAATCGTGGGCGGAGCTATTTATTTTTTGGATTTGACGGTAGCGAGAGCGGCGCGATAGGCTTGTCGCGGCAAACCGCTCAGTGTGGTTCCCCTGATTCCTTCCACTGAGTTGAGGTTTACCCAATCTTAGGAGGATCATGTCCACCGAACTTCGCGAATTCCTGGCGCTATCGTATGCAGAGTTGGAAGAGCTGAATATAAAGGCGAAGGAGCAGCGTAAAAATCGCGTCGCGCCTCACAAAATTCAAGAGGAGCGGCTGAAATATCTCACCGACGAGAAGCGCATCAAGGCCGTGACCGTGTTGTTTAGCGATCTGGAAGGCCGCTTGCACATGCTGGACTACGACAAGAAATTCCTGATCAAGAGCTGGGACAATCTTACGTTTGATGGTTCGTCGATTCGTGGATTCACGGCGCAGCGGGAGAGCGATTTGCGGCTGGCGATGGACTGGGGGGCGTTTTATTGGGCGCCGGCGGATGTGTTCGGCTCGGGAAAAGTCCTGGTGTTCGGCCAGGTGATCGACAAGGACGGTTCGCCTTATAGCGCAGACATTCGCGGGGCGCTCAAGGGATATGCGGACGAATTGCACAAGCGCGAAGGCTACACGCTGAATGCGGCGAACGAAATTGAGGGATTTCTTTTCAACGGCAAGGATGCCGAGAGCCGCTACAACGAGACGGGTAAATTCGAATACGTAAACACCGGCGGCTACTACCATTCGCTGCCTGGCGATCCGCTGCGAACTTTTATCGACACATGCGCCGAAGTGCAGCGCGCGATGGGTTTCCAGAATGAGAAGGATCACCCCGAGGTGGCGCCTTCGCAATTCGAAATCAATTATGGCTACGGAGAAGTGGTGGCGGCGGCGGACCAGATCCAGCTCTACAAGTTGATCTGCCGTCAGGTGGCAACGCGCATGGGAATGACGGCGAGCTTTCTGCCGAAGCCCGTGGTGGGAGTGAACGGGAGCGGGATGCATACGAACGTTTCCGTGAGCAAGGGCTCGAAAAATATGTTCTGGGATCCGAAGGGCGACGAAAAGCTCAGTAAATTTGGATGGGCGTTCGTGGATCGGATTCTGACTCATGGGAATGATTTGTGCCTGCTACTGAATGCGAGCGTGAATGCTTACCGGCGGCTCGATCCTCACTTCGAAGCGCCGAATCAAATCAAGGCTTCACCGGTGGATCGCGGCTCGATGATTCGCATTCCGATCGGAAACGAAAAGAGCATGCGCGTGGAAGTGCGATCGGTGAGCCCGGATGCGAGTCCTTATATGGTGATGCTCTCGATTTTCAAGACGGGGCTAGACGGAGAAACGGCGAAGATCAAGAATCTGCGGCAGGCGGAACGCTATTTGCCGGATAACATTTATTCGGCGATGCAGGATTTTCGCAAGGCGGAGTGGACGACGAAGCTTTTGGGCGAAGACGTGAAAAATCGTTACGCGGAATTGAAGCAAGCCTCGGCGGACCGTTGCCCGCGCCTGCTGGGCACGTTTGTGAAAACGCCAGAGGTGCAGTATCACCACGAGGTTTACAATCAGTTCCTCTGGAATTTATTTTAGGCCGACGCTTCGAAGCTTCGAAAAGAAAAACGCCCTGGCCGCTTAACCGGCTGCCAGGGCGTTCTTGTGTTTTGGATGTTGCGAAATTAAAGGCTACTTCGATGCTCCCGACGCGACTGCGAGGAAGTCGCGATGCTCCGAGGTTTCCGTGGCGGCGCCGAATGCCGGACCGCCGGTTGGATTGGCTTTACCGTTTGCTTCCAGTCCGGCCATGAATTTGTCGAGCCCGTCTGCGTTATTCGTGACGATCGCGATGTCGACTGCATAGGGATCGCCCGAGTGAATCACTTCGCGATCCACCGAATAACTGTGAAGTGCGCCATCTGCCATCAGCTTGTCAAGGAACGGGATGATGTAGGAGTCGATGACCTTTTCGAGTGCCTCGCCCTGACCCGGCTTGGTTCGATAGGTTGCGACTCGAAGATACCCGTTGTCGAAGCTGCCCGCATGGGCCGCGTAATGGCGGCTGGTGAGAATCAAGTCAAAATGCTTGGAGGCCGCTTGAATTTTTTCGATATCCGCTGGAGCGGATTGTGTGGCGAGAACGGAGAGGACTTTTAGAACGCCTGCCATGGACGTGGCTGTCCACCAACCGCCGTGGTTGGGCCCTTCTGAGGTATGGGCGGCCATTTTGAAAAAGCCGTAGCCGATGATGGTTCCGTCGGCGATGAGTTTGTCGAAAACCGGCTTCTGCGACGCGTCATACTTTTCGAACGTGGGCCAATCGGGACGGGGCACTTCCCACTCGGCCACATACGTATAGATGGGCGGCTTTTCCTTTTCATCTGCGCCAGCTTGCGCGCGAGCGGAAAAAGAACCGGCGGCGGTGAGCGAAAGCGCAATTGCGAGTACAACTGACTTAAACATCTTGCTATGCATCTACATTCCTCCTTGAAGGAACACGAGCGTAAGTGTCCGCACCGTTGATGCGGAGAAGAAACGTTTTGCTTTTGGATTTGGTGCGACCAGGAATCGTACCGGCGTGACACTACTCCGCGAAGGGCAGAGTGTCAAGCCGTTCGAGCGGCCTGGAATTGGACTGATTCTCGAAGGCTAGTCGTAATATTCAGCGCCGAGGTGGGTAATCAGCTCCTCGCCCATCATCCAGCGCAGAGTGTTTTTCAACTTCATGAGCTGAATGAAGAGATCGTGCTCGGGGTAAAGCTCTTTGGCGCACATCGGTGATTTGAAATAGAAGCTGAGCCATTCCTGAATGCCGCGCATTCCTGCGCGCTGCGCCAAATCGAAGAACAGGGCGAGATCGAGAACAATCGGCGCGGCAAGAATCGAATCGCGGCAGAGGAAATCCACTTTGATCTGCATCGGGTAGCCGAGCCAGCCGAAGATGTCGATGTTGTCCCAGCCCTCTTTGTTGTCGCCGCGGGGCGGATAGTAATTGATTCTCACTTTGTGGTGAATCTTGCCGTAAAGCTCGGGGTAAAGATTCGGCTGCAGGATGTATTCGAGCGCGCCGAGCTTCGATTCTTCTTTCGTCTTGAAGGACCCTGGATCTTCTAGGACTTCGCCGTCGCGATTGCCGAGAATGTTTGTCGAAAACCAGCCATTGAGGCCGAGCATGCGCGCTTTAAAGCCGGGTGCGAGGACGGTTTTCATCAGCGTCTGGCCGGTCTTGAAATCTTTGCCGCCGATGGGGACGTGCTGTTCTTTCGCGAAGTTCTCGAGGGCGGGGATGTCTACAGTGAGATTGGGAGCGCCGTTTGCGAAGGGGACGCCCTCGCTGATCGCGGCGTAGGCGTAGAGCATGGAGGGCGCTATCGCGGGGTGATTGGCCTTCATGGCTTTTTCGAAGGAGGCAAGATCCTTGTGGACGTCTTCGGGCTTCAGGAATACTTCTGTGGAGGCGCACCAGACCATGACGAGGCGGTCGAGCTTATTTTTCTTTTTGAAATCGCGGATGTCTTCGCGGAGCTGTTCGGCGAGATCGAATTTTGTTTTGGCTTTTTTGATATTTGTGCCATGGAGATTCTTCACGTAGGTCTGGTCGAAGGCCGCCTTCATCGGCTTAATGTTCTTGAGAAATTTCTGAGCCTTGGCTAGATCCTTGGCGTCGAGAACACCGGCTTTCGAGGCGGCTTCGTAGGCGTCGTCGGGGAATACATCCCAGCCGCCGAAGACGAGATCGTCGAGCTTCGCCAGCGGCACGAAGTCTTGAATTCTTGGGACCCGATTATCGGTGCGCTTTCCGAGGCGGATCGTGCCCATCTGCGTAAGCGAGCCTACCGGCACTGACTCTTTTCGCCGGACTAATTCGACGCCCGCCATAAAGGTGGTGCCCACCGCGCCCATTCCTGGCGTTAGGACTCCCAGTTTTCCTTTTGGCGGAGCAACACTCACCGGCCTGCGCATTCAGAATCCCCCGTAGTTTTGTAGATGAAGTTATGCGATTTGAAGAAAAGCCATGATGCGATATCGCCTGAGAATTTGCAACCTTGGTGCGCCGAGCGGTAGAGAATGGAAGTTGTGCTGCTGTGCGGGGAATGTAAAGTGCTGCGTTCCGCCTGCGAGCGGGAAATTCGTGGCTATTTTTTTGAGGCGGTGTTGGCGCGTCGCGCGCAATCCGCGATTCCGTCGGAAAGGCAAAGGAACCCGAGAACCGCGATCAATCCCATCATCACAAAGGCAATCATAGCGACCCCCTCAACTCGAAGACGAAGGACTTACGCCACGAGGAGTGCCAAAGGAGAGCGAGAGGTAAGTCGTTGAATTATAAGGATCTACTTCTGGCGCCAGTTGCAAGAATATGTGTTTGCGCAGACATTTGTAGGATTCGGCTGACACACGAATAGGAAAAAGCTTACATCGCGGCGGCCTGAAGCTTGGGGCTTTAGAGAGCTTTCTGCCGGGTTTCATCGGAGACAGATAACGCAGCGCGCGGCGCTTATAGCTTCTGCAAATGGATCGAGCCGTCGCCGGATGTGAGCGAAACTGTGCCGCCACCATTGTTGAGAGTGCCGTGAATCGAGGAATGGCTCAGGGAGCCGGAAACCTTGATCGGGAAATCGAGCGTGATTTTACCGTCGCCGGTGTGCGCGTCGAGGTCGGCATTGAAATCGCCGGGGAGCCACATGTTGATATGGCCGTCGCCGGAATGGAGGCGCCAGCTGTTTGCGACTTTTGATCCGCTCATCGCGCGGGCTTCGATATTGCCATCGCCCGTTTTGAGATTCAGGGAATCGAAGCGGCCGTCGACGGAGACATGCCCGTCGCCGGTATCGACTTCGAGCGAGCCGTCGAGGCCCGACGCCTGGATGTTGCCGTCGCCTGAGCGCATGTTGATGGAGCCTTTGAGGCCCGTGACGGTGATGTGGCCGTCGCCGGTGTTGATTCGAATATCGCCGGAAATGGGCTGGGAGTTTACGTTGCCGTCGCCCGTGTGCACGTCGAGGTTGAGATCCCTGGGAACGCGAATGTCGATTCGCACGGAACGGTGGCGGCCGCCGAAGAATGAGAAATTGAAGTGGGGCATCTTGACGCTGATGGTGACGTTGTCGCCTTCCTGGTGCTCGTCGACGCGGACGTCGCTGGGGCTGATCTTGAAGCCGTCAGCCGTGACATGGGCTTCGATTTGTCCTGGGTCGCCGGCGAGAATGTTGACGTCGCCATCGTCGGTGTCGACGTGCAGATTCGCGTGGCCGCCGACTTTATAGGCCTTCGACCAATCGTCGGCGCGCGCCGGCTGAGCCGCGGCTCCCCACGAAATTCCTGACACCAGAATCGCCGCCGCCATCCACGTTTTTCGATTCATTCGTAACGCTCCGTCAGCATTGAGGTGCCGTAGCCCCTTGATCGCTTGCAGTATGAAATACGCAGGGATGGCGCAAAATGTTCCATAGGTCGCTGGCTGGCTATGCGGATTTCTTCCTGGCTACATTGGTTGCGGACGCCGCCGGTGTGGCGGCAGGCTTCGGGCGCAGCGCTGCAAGAAACTGATCGAGAGGCAGGGCGTTGATGACGTCCTTCTTTTCGATCCAGCCGCGGCGCGCCGTCGCAACTCCGTACTGCATGAATTTAAGATGCGTGGTGGAGTGCGCATCGGTTGAGATCGCCACCTTCACGCCGCGCTCCTTGGCCATGCGGAGATGGACGTCGTTCAAATCGAGGCGGTCGGGATACGCGTTGCACTCCATCGCGACGGAATTCTTTTTCGCGGCATCGAGAATTTTCTCCATGTCGTAGGCGTAGGGATCGCGGCGCAGAAGCAGGCGGCCCGTGGGATGCGCGACGATCTGGGCGTACGGATTCTCGATACCGGCGAGAAGGCGCTCGGTCATCTCCGTGCGATCGAGATTCATGTAGGAGTGGATGGAAGCCACCACTACGTCGAGCTGTGCCAGCACTTCGTTATCGAGATCGAGTTTGCCATTTTTCAGGATATCGACTTCGATGCCGGCAAGCAGACGGATGCCGGGAACCTGTTCCTGCGCTGCGCGAATCGTGCGGATATTCTCGAGCGTGCGCTTCTCGTCCATGCCATTCGCTACGCTGACGGCTTTCGAGTGATCCGTGATGGCAATGTATTCGTAGCCGAGGGCGCGCGCTGCTTCGCCCATTTCTTCGACGGTGTTGCGGCCGTCGGAGGCGGTCGAATGCATCTGTACGTCGCCGCGCATGTCTTCGAGTTTGATAAGGGCAGGGAGCTTTGATTGCTCGGCTGCTTCGATTTCCCCGCGCATTTCGCGCAGTTCCGGCTCGATGTAGGGCAGTTTGAGCTTGGCGTAGATTTCTTCTTCGGTCTTGCCGGCTACGCTGCGGCCACTCTTGATGGTGGTGAGCGCGTATTCGTTGAGAGTCCAGCCCATATCGTTGGCGCGGCCGCGAAGGGCGACGTTGTGTTCCTTCGAGCCTGTGAAATAGAGGAGCGCGGCGCCGAAACTGTTTTTGTCGAGAAGGCGAACGTCCACCTGCAGCCCGCTTTCGAGCAGCATGCTGACTTTATTTTCGCCGTGCGCGAGCGTCTGCACGTTTCGCGGATACGTCAGAATGTGCTCAGCCACAGCGTCGATATTCTTCTGGCGATCCTGGCCGGGGCGCATCGTGACGAGTAAATCGAGGTCGCCGACGGTGTCGCGGCGCCGGCGCAGCGAGCCTGCGGCCGTGACCGACTCGACGGAATCACCGGCTTGTTTGATGAACTCGGAAAGACGTTCGGCGTCGCGATCTCCGGCATCCATGAGAAAACGCCCGGAGGAGCGCTTGGCCGACTCCGTGGCCTTCAAGATGTTCTGCTCGCTTTTTTCGCCGAAACCCGGCAAATCGCGCAGTTTCCCTTCGCGTGCGAGCTTTTCGAGGTCAGCCACAGTGGCGCATTTGAAATTCGACCACAGGAACGCGACCTTCTTGGGGCCCAGCGATTGCAGAGCGAGCAGCTCGAGCAGCGTGGGCGGATATTTCTTCAGCAGCTTCTGGCGCAGCTTGTAGTTGCCGGTCTCGAGAATCTCGCAGATGTGCTCGGCCATGTTCTCGCCGATGCCGGGGAGCTCGCGAAGTTTCTTGACGTCCTTGGCGAGGTCTTCTATGCGCTCGTGAAGGCTGAAGAGCAAGTCCGCCACCTTTTCGTAGCTCCGGTAGCGCCCGATGATGGCGCCATCGATCTCGAGCAGCTGAGCCGTTTCGCGGAGGATGAGTGCTACTTCGCGGTTCTCCATGTTGCCTCTCTTACCTGACAGCCAATTATAACGATTGCGCTGAATTCGAAGGGCTACCGCTTCCGTTTCCGCCGGGCAAACGCGGCGTAGTAGAGCACGCCGGAGATGGTTTTCGCATCGCGAATCTTGCCGCTGTGAATCCAGCGCTCGGCTTCGCGGAGCGTGAGGATGCGTGCTTCGATCTTTTCGTCATCCTCGGGACGAGCTTCGCCTTTCGTCAAACCTTCGGCCAGGAAGATAACCATCCGTTCGCTCAAAAGCCCAGGGCTCGGATAGATTTCAAGCAGCTTTCGATAACGTCGCGCGGTGTAGCCAGTTTCTTCCTGCAATTCGCGCGCTGCTCCTCGGCGGAAGTCTTCGTCAGGTTCACGGTGACCGGCCACCAGCTCCCACATGAATTGTCCCGCGGCGTATCGTTATTGGCGGATGAGCAGGATACTGCCGTCGTCAAAGACCGGCAACACTACGACGGAACCATGGTGAGTTACAATCTCGCGAACTACCCTTACTCCTGTCGGCTCGATTAGCTCGTCGCGGTGCACGCCGAATACGCGGCCTGTATATTTGGTTTCGCTGCTTAAAATCTTTACTTTAGAGGTCCTCTTTGCCACCCGCGCTCCTTTGCACTTTGCCCGCCGATTTTATCCTATACTGGGTGAGAAAATTCCATGGCTATCCGCACAGTGATTGTCGACGACGAGAGGCCCGCGCGCGACGAGCTGCAGTTCCTGTTGCGCAGTTTTCCCGAAATTGAAGTGATTGCGCAGGGCAAAAACGGGCTCGAAGCGTTGGCGCTCATCAAGGAGCACGATCCCGATCTCGTTTTTCTGGATGTGCAAATGCCCGGACTTGACGGCTTCGGCGTGATACGGAAGCTGATGGAGCGCAAGCTGCGCGTGCCGCCGATCGTTTTTGCGACGGCTTTTGAAAACTACGCGATTCAGGCGTTCGAGGTGAACGCTGTTGATTACGTGCTGAAGCCTTTCGACAAGGCACGCATCGCCAAGGCTGTGCAGCGCGCAAAAAAAATGGTGGAGGCCCAGATTTCGCCAGTCGAGCGGCTGGAGAATTTGGTGGGCCAACTGGGAGCCGGGGCACCTCGCGCCAAGACGGCGCAACCCGTCAAGCTTCTGGTGAAGTCTCAGTCGCGCATGTTTTTGGTGGACGCGGACGAGATGATCTATGCTTCGATTCAAGACGGCACGATCACGATTTTCGCGCGCGATGCAGAGGGTGTTTCGAACTACCGCACGATCGAGGAGCTTGCGGCCGCGCTGGATGCGGATATTTTCTGGCGCGCGCACAGAAGCTATTTGATCAACATCAATCACATCAAGGAAGTGGTGCCGTGGTTCAAGTCGAGCTACATGCTGAAGATGAACGATAAGCGGCAATCGGAGATTCCGGTGTCGCGGGCGCAGACGAAGCGGCTGCGCGAGCTGTTGAAATTGTAGCGGGTTAGCGCGCGAAGCCTCACGTCAACCTCGCCAAAAACGGTCGGGGTGGGACGTGAGCTACGGTTGCCACGAACGTGGGCAGCACTTTTGCTACGGGCTGGACGACCGGCTGGATTGGCGCAACGCGGTCGCTGTGCTAGCATCCCTCGTACACCTTTCGGAATGGATTTTTCTCTCACAAGCGATCAGCTTCTGATTCGCGACACCGTCCGCCAGTTTATGGAAACGGAGATGCGCCCGGTGATCCGCGAATACGAGCGCGAACACAAGTATCCCATTGCGGAGCTGCGTAAGCTCGGCGAGCTTGGCTGCTGCGGCATGATGATTCCAGAAGAATGGGGCGGCGCGGGCACGGATACGATCAGCTACGCCGTGATGATTGAGGAAGTGGCGCGGGTCGATGCTTCAACGGCCATCGTGGTGAGTGTGACGAACACGGTGTCTTCTGGGCCGGTGTTCAAGCACGGCACCGACGCGCAGAAGAAGAAATATCTTTCGCGGCTTGCGCGCGGAGAGATTATTGGCGCGTTCTGCCTCACCGAGCCACAGGCTGGATCGGATGCTGGAGGAATTCAGGCCCGGGCGGTGCGCGATGGCGATCACTACGTTTTGAACGGCACGAAGATATGGGTTTCGAACGGCGATATTTCCGGCGTCTACATCGTGTTTGCGAAGACGGACCCAGCGGCGGGGGCGCGTGGCATCACCGCGTTTCTTGTGGAAGGCTCGTTCCCCGGCTTTCGGGTGAGCCGCTACGAAGAAAAGATGGGAATGCACCTATCGCCGACGGTGGAAATCGTGCTGTCGGATTGCCGCGTGCCGGCGGAGAACCGTCTGGGCGAAGAAGGGCAGGGGCTGAGGATCGCGCTTGAAGCGCTCGATGGCGGGCGCATTGGGATTGGAGCGCAGTCGGTGGGCCTGGCGCAGGGCGCGCTTGAAACCGCCACGCGCTACGCGAAGCAGCGGCGTACATTCGGGCATCCGATCGCGGAGTATCAAGCGATTCAGTGGATGCTGGCTGATATGCAGACGGAGATCGATGCAGCGAGGATGTTGACATATCAGGCCGCGCAGGTGCGCGATCTCGAAATGCGCAAGAAGCCATCGGGCGCGCCCGGACCCTCGCGTCTTGGCCCGTATTCGGCGCGCGCGAAACTCTATGCGAGCGAAATGGCTAATCGCGTGGCGTATAAGGCCGTGCAGGTGCACGGCAGCCTGGGCTATTCGCGGGAGAGCGATGTGGAGCGTTATTATCGCGACGCGCGGGTGCTTACGATTTATGAAGGAACGAGCGAGATGCAGCGGCTGGTGATTGCGCGCGATCTGCTTCGCGCTGCGGGGAGCCGGTAGTTGGCGAAACGTAAGCGAGTTTTGAGCGGCATGCGGCCTACGGGCCGGCTTCACCTTGGCCATTATTTTGGCGCTTTGCAGAACTGGGTGAAGCTGCAGGACGCATACGAGTGCTTTTACTTCGTTGCGGACTGGCACGCGCTGACGACGCACTACGAAGACACTTCCTCGATTGCCGAAAACACCTTACAAGTGGTGATTGACTGGCTTTCGGTGGGACTCGACCCGGCGAAATCGACTCTGTTCGTGCAGTCGAATATTCTGGAGCATGCTGAGCTTCACGTGTTGCTTTCGATGATTACGCCGCTCAGCTGGCTCGAGCGCGTCCCCACCTATAAAGAGCAAATCGAGAATTTGAAGGATCGCGACCTCGGAACGTACGGCTTCCTTGGGTATCCGCTATTGCAATCGGCGGATATCGTGATGTACGGCGAGCCGAAGCAGGAGTTGCTGGTTCCTGTCGGCGAAGATCAGGCGCCGCACGTGGAGCTGACCCGCGAAGTTGTGCGGCGGTTCGACACGCACTTCGGATTCGTGGTGAAGGACGCGCTCTTTGACGCTGCAAACCAGACTGCCCTTGAACAGGCGGTCGACAGCGCGAAGGTCACCTTGCCTCGCGTCGAAACGCCACTACGCGGGAAGGAACGGAATGCAGCTTTAGCTGCTGCATTTAGAAAACGCGCGCTCGAAATCGGCGTCGAGAACTTTTTTGAAAGCGTGGGCAAGTACAAGAAATTCTTTGCCGTCGACCAGGTGCTGCGCGAGCCTGCTTACCTGCCAACCGAGACGCCCCGACTGCCAGGACTCGATGGGCGTCGCATGGCTAAAAGCTACGGCAATGCGATCTGGCTCTCCGATCCTCCCGACGAAATTCGCGCGAAGGCTCGCAACATGATGACCGACCCGCAGCGGATTAAGCGCACCGATCCAGGGCGTCCGGAGATTTGTCCCGTCTTCGCGTACCACAAATTATTCTCGCTGCCGGAAACGATCGCAAAAGTTGACCATGACTGCCGTACCGCGCAGATCGGCTGCGTGGATTGCAAGAAACTGATGGCCGAAAACCTGGTGACGTGGATCGAGCCTATTCAGACACGTCGCAAAGAATTAGAGGCGCATCCCGGGAGAGTTTGGGATATCCTCGACGCCGGTTCGAAGAAAGCGCAGAAGGCCGCGCGACGGACGATGAAGCGCGTGCGGAACGCGATTTTTGGATGGAACGAAGCGCGCAAGTAAGCGTTTAGCGAATGAAACAGGGGAGCACAGCCTGAAGAATGGCGTCACCTTATCGAATTAATTTACCGGCGTACGAAGGGCCACTCGATCTTCTGCTCGATTTGATTCGCAAGCAGGAGATGGACATCCACAATATTCCCATCGCCAAAATCACCGAACAGTATCTCGATTATCTCCACCAGCTCGAAAAATTCGATATCGACGTTTCGGCGGACTTTATCTACATGGCCGCCACGCTGATCCACATTAAATCCAAGATGCTTTTGCCGGCCGATCCGCTGGCTGGGCCCGAGGGCGAGCAGGATCCGCGCGACGAGCTGGTCCATCGGCTGCTTGAGCACGAAAAATTCAAGAATGCGGCGCAACTGCTCTACCAGAAGCAGCAGATTGAGGATCACGTCTGGTCGCATCCGGATAAATCGCTTTACGGTAGTGAGGAGACGGAAGGGGAGCTGGTCGTTTCGCTTGTGGATCTGGTGAAAGTGTTCTCGCAGGTACTGGAGCGGCGGAAAGAGGTTCCTAAGTTCGAACTGCATCACGATACGGTTACGATCGCGCAGATGATGGACCGTTTGCGGCAGCGGTTGGTCGGGACGGACGAGGCGGTATCGCTCATCGATTTTTTTGAGTCCTGCACGACGCGCAATGCCATGATTGTCGCATTGCTCGCGGTGCTGGAGATGGTGCGGATGCAGGCGGTGCTGCTCGTTCAATCGGACCTTTTCGCGGATATCCGGCTGCGCAAACACAAAATGTTTGACGCTGTGTTCGCCGGGCCTGACGCGATGTCGCAAATCGAAGAACAGTATTTGTAGCGGCCGCCTTCAGGCAGGCGGTCTGGGTCGATACGAAAGATGGAGTGCCTTATATGACGCCACAAGAAATTCAAGCCGCGCTTGAAGCGATAATCTACGCCGCGGATGAGCCAGCCTCGATTGATCAAATCAGTCGCGCGCTGGGTGTCGAGAAGACGGAGGCGAGGGCTGCGCTGGACCTCCTTGTCGCGTCTTATTCGAACGAGGATCGCGGAATTGAAGTGCGCAAGGTGGCGGGCGGATGGAAATTTTATACCAAGCCGCAGCATCATGATGTGGTGCGGCGCTTCATCAAGAGCTTGCAGCCGCCCATTCGCCTGACGATGCCTGCGCTCGAAACTCTCGCAGTGATTGCCTACAAGCAGCCTGCGACGGTGCCAGAAATTAATGAGATTCGAGGCGTCAACGTGGGCGGCGTGATCAAGACGCTGCTTGAGAAGCGGCTCATCACTACGGCAGGTCGCAAAGCCGTGATTGGCAGACCCATTCTGTATCGGACGTCGAAACAATTTCTGATGCGATTTGGATTGTCCGACTTGGAAGAACTACCGAGCCTGAAGGAGTTTGAACAACTCGCGCAAGCTGCGCTTGGCTCCGATGAAGGCGTCGCGCCGACTGATCCGGATGACGCAGCGCAGATTGGTGGGGAAGTAACGGTTGCGGCAGAACTGAGTGCCGATGCCCGCGAGACGGTGGTTGAAGCGGAATCGATCGATGCCTCCGGAGAGCAGTCCGTTGAAGCCGAGCTTGCTGCTTCACCTGCGGAATCGGCCGCCGAGGTGTTTGCCGAGTCTGATGAATCAAGCTCGGATTCGCAGGCGAAAGGCACTTCTGCGTAACCGGGGTTTCAGGGCGGCCGTCCATTTTGTGCGCTGCCATCACATCGTTTCCTACCTTCAGCGTTCGCGTCCGCAGCAGTTTTCCGCTACTCTATTAGCGCATAAATGGAAGTTATGATGGTTATTCAGCGAAACTGATGGAAGAGCGGCTGCAAAAAATCATCGCGCGCGCGGGTATCGCTTCGCGGCGGCATGCGGAAGATCTAATTCGGTCCGGCATGGTTACCGTGAACGGCCGCACCGTCACGGAACTCGGCTCGAAAGCCGACGAAACGACCGACCACATAAAAGTTTCAGGCAAACTGCTTCGTCCCGAGCATGACCGCGTTTATCTGGTGCTCAATAAGCCGCCGGAAGTAGTTTCGACGATGAGCGACCCGGAAGGCCGGCGTTCGCTGCAGGATCTTCTTCACGGTGTTCCGGTGCGCGTGTTCCCGGTAGGGCGGCTCGAATACCATTCCATGGGATTGGTTTTTCTGACCAATGACGGGGAACTCGCCAATCGCATGCTCAAGGCGCATCGCCTTCGGCAAACGTACCTACTGAAACTCAAATCCCTTCTTACATTCCAGGAGATCGAGCAGCTTGCGCGTTCCACTGGCGCGCGGATTACACGAGTCCGCGGCAAGGAATCGCCGTGGTACGAAGTGACGCTCACCGAAGCTCGACGCGACGCGCTGCGCAATCGGCTTTTCAAAACGGGCCATCCGGTGGAGAGAATAAAACGCATTCGCGTCGGCAACCTTGAACTCGGCTCGCTTCAGCCCGGCGAACACCGCACGCTTTCATCGGAGGAGGTAGCCGCGCTTTCACGGGCGATCGAAGGCAAGCTCGAAGCTGCTTCGGAGCCTCCTATCAGGCGAACGCCGGTGAAGCGGCCCGCCAAAAGCGCGGCTGCACGCCGTGGCGGCGAAAAGCGTCCCGAACGCAATTCGGAGCGTCGGCCAGGATCCAGCGGTAAACGCCAGGGAAGGACCGAGCTGACGAAGCGAACGCGCATGAAACCGAGGAAAGCCCGTTGAGAGTCCGCCGCGCATGAGCACTCTGATTCGCGAACTCGTCCCGGAATATATCCGAGAACTCGCGCCGTACGTCCCAGGAAAGCCGATCGAGGAGGTCGAGCGGGAATTGAAAACCACCGCCATCAAACTCGCTTCCAACGAAAATCCGCTGGGCCCTTCGCCGCTGGCGATTGAGGCCGCGAAGAAAGCGTTGGCTGGCTCGAACCGTTATCCCGACGGAAGCGGGACGTTTCTGCGTGACACGCTCGCGAAGAAGCACGGCATACCCGCCGAAAATATTATTCTTGGCGGAGGCTCAACGGAGCTGATCGATCTTTCGGCGCGGATGGTTCTGCGCCAGGCGGATTGCGGCGTCACTTCATTTGGATCTTTTCCGCTTTACTACATCGCGATTCGCGCCACCGGCGCGCGATATGTCGAGGTGCCGCAGCGCGATTATCACTTCGACCTGGACTCGATGGCCGAATTTCTTCCACCTGAAACCAAACTGATCTTCCTTGCGAATCCGAATAATCCTACCGGGACGATGTTTGATGCGGACGAACTGGATCGGTTTCTCGCGCAGGTTCCCGACCACGTTCTGATCGTCCTGGATGAGGCGTATTGCGATTACGTTGACGCACCAAACTATACCCGCTCGATAGAGCTCGTTCGCGACAGCCGCAACCTGATTGTGTTGCGCACATTTTCGAAGGTGTACGGCCTTGCCGGCCTGCGTATCGGCTACGGGATCGGTCCAGCCGCGCTACTCGACGAAATGAACAAAATTCGCGGACCGTTCAACACCTCGAATGTGGCTCAAGCGGCGGCACTGGCAGCGATTGATGACCGCGAACATGTCCGTCGTTCGATTGAATCGAATCGCGCTGGGCTCGCGCAGGTTTCTGCGGGGCTCACCAAGCTAGGAATCAAATTTGTGCCATCGTTCACGAATTTTGTGTTGGTGGATTTCGGCTTTGAGACCGAACCACTCTCAGATGAGATGCTGAAACACGGCGTGATCGTGCGGCCGATGCGATGGATGGGTTTTCCAAATTGCATCCGCGTATCGGTGGGTACTCCCGAGGAGAATAAGAAATTCCTGGAGATCCTCACCGAGCTGCGCGCATCTCAGGATCACAACAGCCACAAACCCCGGAAGTAAGCCTAATGCCGAATGACGCGCCCCCGTCGGACGATCCTGTTCTCGAAATTCTCAAAACCAGCAAAACAATTGCGGTCGTCGGGCTTTCGAGCCGCCGGATGCGTCCCAGTTACGGCGTTGCCGAATACATGCAATCGGCCGGATACAAAATTATTCCTGTGAACCCAAACGAAACTGAAGTCTTAGGTGAAAAAAGTTATGCACGCTTGGAAGACGTTGCCGAGCGCATCGATATCGTCGATATATTTCGTCGTTCAGAATATGTTCCGGGCATTGTGGAGTCAGCGATTCGTATCGGAGCGCGTGCAGTTTGGATGCAGGAAGGCGTGTTTCATTCAGCAGCGGCAGCACGGGCGCGCGAGGCAGGGCTATTTGTGATTGAAGATTCCTGCATTCTGAAGGAACACATGAGCCACCGCAGGGCTTTAGCCTATTGAAGCGGGTAGACCTTCAAGATGTGCTTCCCGGGCTCGGCGATCACGATGGTCTGTCCATCGGGAGCAATTTGAAACGCGCTCACCAGCAGGTCGTGAAGAATTGGACGGAAACTGCCGTCCGTAAGGCCCACCCACACGAGGTTGCCGGATTTGTCGTCGGGGCCGCGCTTCAAGAGCACTCGGTTTTCGTCGAGTCCAAATTGAAAGCGTCCGAATCCGGCTCGCGTTTTCATCGGTTGATTGGGATGAGCCAGTTCGCGCACTTCAATCGTATCGGCATCAACAAAGTAACCGACGCGATTGCCGGATGGCGCGATCGTCAGCTTGCCTTGAAATTCCGGGATGCGAGTTAACTCCCGAACTCCTTCACTTAGCAAATCGAGTTGCACCAGTACATCTCTGCCGGAAAGGCTGAGATTTCGGCCGATTGCATAAGCCTGGTTGTGCTTCGCGTCCCAGGTGATGCCGTCGAAAGTGTGTCCAGCGAAGAGAGTGACGGCTTTCCCCTGTGACGGTTTCATGCGCACAATCTGAAACGGTCCGCCGCCCGTCACATAAACGATGGTCTGCCCGTCAGCGAGCCACGTCGCATTCCCAGCGTCTTCGATGAAGCGATCTTTTGATCCAGCCACGTGAATCTCGCCGCCGTTCTCATCGAAAAGAGCGATCCCTTTCGTGGTGGTCGGGGAGGAGTCCTCGTCGACGGCTGCCTTCTGAAATGTGATGTCCGCAGCAAGGAGGCGGCTATCAGGCGACCAGGAGATCGCATCTACCTGGAAACTGAGGGGCGGAGGTGCCGGCATGAATTTTTCGCCTTCGACGATTCTGCGCTTGCCGCCGTTTGGCGATGCTACCCATATGTCGTCGCGCTGGATCACGATTTTCTTCATCCGCTTCTGCCGCTGCACCACGAAAACGATCTTGTTATCGGGCGCGACCGAAAAATGCGAGCAATCTTCCTCGATAGTGAATTTGGGCTTCTCTTGTGCAGCGGTCGAAACGGAAACAAGCCCAGCTAAGGCCGCGAGCGCGGCAAGACAGAAGGGAAGTCGCATGTTTTGAGGAATTCTCACTTTTGCCCGGCCGATTTCTTCTGAATTCGCCGGATTTCTTCAAGTCGCTGCCGGATGCGAGCTTCAAAACCCTGATCCGTCGGTGTGTAATATGTTCGGCCGATGAGACTCCCGGGCAAGCAGGTCATATCGGTGAGCTTCTCCTCGCTGTCATGTGCGTATTGATAGCCCTTGCCGTAACCCACGTTGCGCATCAGGCTGGTCACTGCGTTTCTTAGATGCAAAGGAACAGGGTCCGCGATTGTATTCTTCAAATCCTGCTGCACCTCGCCATAGGCTTTATAGACCGCATTCGATTTGGGCGCGAGCGACAAATACACCGCGGCTTGCGCCAGCGCGAGATTTCCTTCAGGCGGCCCGAGGAAATCAAACGCATCCTTTGCCGCCAGGGTCACAGCCAGCGCGTTCGGCTCGGCCAGACCGATATCCTCGCTCGCCATCCGCACCATGCGGCGCGCAAGGTACAGCGGATCCTCTCCCGATTCGAGCATGCGCGCGAGCCAGTAGAGCGCGGCGTCGGGATCGGAATTACGCACGGATTTATGCAACGCCGAGATGAGATTGAAGTGCTCTTCGCCGGACTTATCGTAAGGCAAAAGCTTCTTCTGCAGCACCTCTTCGAGGACGGCCTGCGACACGACGCGACGGCCCGCCGCATCCGGCGCCGTTCCAAAAACCAGCGCCTCGAGTGTGTTGTAGGCCGAGCGTGCATCGCCGTTCGCAAGGATTGCAATTCGCTCGATAATCTCGTCGCTGATCTCGACATTTTCGTCGCCAAGACCGCGCGTGGGATCTTCCAAAGCACGCCGAAGCAGCATAGCCACCTGCTCCGCTGAAAGCGCTTTCAGGATGTACACCTTCATGCGCGAAAGGAGCGGCGAGATCACTTCGAACGACGGATTTTCGGTGGTCGCGCCGATCAGAACGATGTTGCCGGCTTCCACGTGCGGCAGAAACGCGTCTTGCTGCGCGCGATTGAAGCGATGCATTTCATCGACGAAGACGATCGTGCGCCGTCCGTAACGACGGACGCCTTCAGCCTTCGCCATCACCTCTTTGATTTCCTTGATGCCGGCGAGAACCGCGCTGAAAGGGATGTACTCGGATTTCGTACGGCGGGCGATGATGCGAGCCAAGGTCGTCTTCCCGCATCCCGGTGGGCCCCAGAAGAGCATCGAGCTCAAATCGTCGCGCTCGATTTGGGTGCGGAGCGGTTTCCCGGGACCAAGCAGCTCTTCCTGGCCAATGAATTCGTCGAGCGTCTGCGGACGCATACGGTCGGCCAGCGGCCTGCCGGCGAGGGGTTCGTCCTGCGGCTCGATTGCTCTAAACAGTCCCACTACACGCTCTCAGTACGGCCAGCTCAAAGCTTCTACCATGAACGAATCAGGCTAGCACGAAGCGGCAGAGGTACGAAACGGCGGACGATCACTTCGGGACCGCCAGGGGGCACGGCAACCTGCTAAGAGGATCGGTCATGGTGTGCTGCTGCGCTGGCGGGCCGCCTCAAATAAAGCGATAGACGCGGCAACCCCGGCATTGAGCGATTCAACCGACGGATGCATCGGTATTGAAATTGTCCCGTGGGCAGAGTGCAGCACTTCCGGCGTTAGCCCCGCGCCTTCGTTCCCGACAAATATTGCCGAAGGCTCTCGGAGATCCGGATGCGCTAGTGCTTCCTGCGAGCTCGCGCGTTGGCGCGCATCGACAACACCGCGCCCAATCGTCGCTATGATTTTCACGCGCGCCATTTTCAACTGCGCGAGTATCACCGGAACCGCGATCCCGCGAAGCAACGGCAAGCGCAGGGCCGACACTGCGGAGGCGCGCAATGCCTTCGGCGACCAGGGATCGGCCGTTCCTCGCGCCACAATTGCACCGGTGGCTCCGAACGCCTCGGCAGATCGCACGATTGTGCCAACGTTTCCTGGATCCTGCACGCCTGCCATCACAACGATCAGCGGCGAATCACTGAAACGCCCGCCGTTCTCATCGGCGGCGCCCCGTAGAATATCTTCAAACTGCCAGTCCGGCTTCCGGAACAAAGCGGCGACACCTTGGGGCGTTTCGGTTCCGGCCACGCTTGCGAAGAGTTTGTCGGTCGTTCGCAAAATGCGCGATCGCGGGATGCCGGCTTCGCTGTCACTCGCAGTCTTCAAAACCGCGTCGAGTGCGGGTTCGGCTGATTCGCAGACGAGCAGCGCCTCAGCCTCCAGCCCAGATCGCAGCGCATCCTCCACGAGTTTGCGCCCCTCAACACCAATCGGCTCGCCCTCGACCGGTCCGGTGCCACGCAGCGCTGCGCGAAAGCGTTTGAGCCAGCGGTTTTCGCGGCTGGTGATCAGATCACTTTCTTCGGAAGCGCTCGGCGCACGGTCTCTCATGCTGCAAGCCTAGCAAACGCGGCGAGCATCGTAAACGCGTGTGACTTCGCAAAGCCGTCGAATAGGGGCGTTTCAATTCAGGCACCCGGCGTGATGTCTTGCGTAGCCCGCGCTGGCTGTGGTACGTTGCCGCGCAGATGGAAACCGAGGCGTAACCCGCCGTGAGCAAAAAATTTGCCCGTTGAAGTCCTGAAAATTTCGCCGGAAGCGCCCGAGTCGCGCGTGGTGGACTATGCGGCCGACTTCATTCGCCGCGGCCGCGTCGTGGGGATGCCTACTGACACTTTCTACGCCCTGTCCGCGGACCCTTTCAATCTTTCGTCGATCCAGGACGTGTTTCGCGTAAAGGGTCGCGCCGAGAACAAGGCTCTGCCGATTCTGGTAAATTCTATCGAGCAGGCTGTAACCCTCGCACGCGACTTGCCCGATTCATTTCTTGTCCTCGCGCACAAATTTTGGCCCGGCGCTTTGACGCTCGTGGTCGAAGCAACGCATCGGTTGCCACTCAAAGTGACGGGAAATACAGGACGAGTTGCGCTGCGCTGGCCGAATTCGCGAATCGCGTCGGCGTTGATTGAGGCGGTTCGCGGGCCGATCACCGGGACGAGCGCGAATCTCTCGGGATTTCCTTCGTGCACGAACGCCAGTCAAATCGTAAAACAGCTTGGGGAGCGGCTGGCGCTGATTCTCGATTCGGGCGACACCGGCGCGATCCTGGCTTCGACAATTGTGCGCATTAACGGGCACGAATGGTCCATCGTACGCGAAGGCGCGATTCCAGAATCCGCAATTCACTCCGCTTTGCAATAGGCCGTTGGGTCTCGAGGTTTGTTACGCGGTTTTAAGGTGTGCGGGCGCGTCGTGTTCGTTAACCGGCGCGAACCCATAGAAGCGGGCGTCGCACTTGATGCACCGGTATGGACGCATCCCGATCATACTGAAAAGGTATTTTTCAAACGGGCCGCGACGGTGTGAACGAAAAACCTCGGTACTTGTACAGTGTGGGCAAGGCCGTTTGATATGTAGCTTCATTCTCAAGACTTCTTTCTCCCCTCGTGGTCCCGAGGGGGTTTGGACCAGCGGCAAATTACTCCGTACGCATCTGACCCTCTAAAATCTAAGTTTCCGCGCCTCGGACCACCATACAGTTCTTCCTGCACGTGACGGCCGAGAACGCTGTATCGAAAAAAAGCCAATAAACATCCCTACGTCTTAGTTTCCCTGTACCCGGGTACAGCACACGGCCCCTGTTCTTTTTCTGGTCTTGCCCTATTCCGGTTCCCGTCGTTTACTCGCGGGCACGCAATAGGCGTATCCAACATCTGTTGGTGATTTCGTTCCGTTCACGCCTGCCCCGCCCGCCAATTGCCGGTTCTGGGACCGCACGCTGATCCCTTCGGTGTAATTCAATCCTGGTGAATGCCCTCTGCTTTTCGGAGGGAAGGGGAGTGACATGGAACGTTTTTGCGGCAAACGTGTGTGCGTAGGCTTGCTGTATAGACTTGCGCTCGTCGCCTTGGCTCTGATTGGGGGTTCGACGGTGGCGTTCGCGCAATTTCAAGGAAACGGCGGTGGCCGCGACGGCAATGGCGGCGACGGCGGTTCCACAACCGGAAATCACACGCTCGATCCCGGTGTCCGCGGTGGCCCTCCGGGAGCAGGCGGAGCCCTCGGCGGCATGACCACCGACTATCAAAACTTCTTCAACGCGGCGCTGGCACGATTTCAGGAGGTCGATTCCGTTTCCGGAAAAATAACAAACGAAAACGGGACAGGGCTCGGTCCGCGTTTCAATGCCAATAGCTGTAGCGGGTGCCACGCCTTCCCGGCAGTCGGTGGTTCAAGCCCGGCAAACAACCCGCAAATCGCAATGGCTGTTGCGGATGGCGCGACCAACAAAATCCCCCGCTTCATCAGCGCAAACGGACCGGTCCGTGAAGCCCGCTTCATCCGTAATCCCAACGGAACTCCGGACGGCGGTGTCCATGATTTGTTTGTGATCACTGGGCGTTCGGACGCACAGGGCTGCAACATCGCTCAGCCGGATTTCGAGGATGCGATCAATCAGAACAACATCATCTTCCGCATTCCGACTCCGCTGTTCGGCGCCGGGCTGGTCGAGAACATCACCGATACGGCGATTCTCACCAATGCTGCGAATCCACACAAAGCTGCGCTTGGCATTTCCGGACAAGTGAACCGTAGCGGTAACGATGGCACGGTGACCCGTTTCGGTTGGAAGGCGCAAAATAAATCCCTCGTGATGTTCGCTGGTGAGGCCTATAACGTGGAGCAGGGCGTCACCAACGAACTATTTCCGAACGAGCGCGACGAGACACCGGGCTGCCTGTACAACGCATTACCGGAGGACTCCACCAACCTAACTCCCAGCAGCAGCTCTGCCTCAAGCGCTTCAGACTACTCCTCCGACCTCATTAACTTCGCCGCATTCGCTCGTCTTTCTGCTCCGCCGGCTCCTGCTCCTGCAACCGCCACGACGCTCATCGGTCAGCAGATATTCAATCAGATCGGCTGCAACGCGTGCCATACGCCGACGATCAATAGCGGAAGCACGTTCTATGGGACGGGCCTCACCAATGTCCCGGTGAACGCGTTCTCGGACTTCTTGATTCACAACATGGGGGTAGGCCTGGCCGATCAAGTGAGCCAAGGCCTCGCCAACGGGATGCAGTTCCGGACGGCGCCCCTATGGGGAGTAGGGCAGCGCATCTTCTTCCTGCATGACGGCCGCACTTCTGACCTTATGCAGGCTATCGAGGCGCACCATAGCCAGGGATCGGAAGCGAATCAGGTGATCAACAACTTCAACCAACTCTCGGCGGATCGCGCGGCGGCCTTGTTAGCCTTCTTGCGTTCTCTTTAGAGTTGTAGGTTTCGTACGCCCTGGCATGTTGGATCACGGGAGAAGACCGCGGAACTGGCGGACTCGCGGTCTTTTCCTGATCACTCTTTAAACTAAATTATTTGTCCGAATTCCGTTGCGGCGGCGCCGAGGGGAACTGAAACAGCAACCCAGTCTCCACTTCCACGGGCTGTCCGTTTACGATGTATGGCTTGAACTCCCATTTTGCCAAGGCGTCGGTGACGCTTTTCACCTGTTCCGGAAATCCCGAAATCGCGTGGACGTGTTCGAGCTTGCCGTCGGCACCGACGATAAACCGCACCGGCACGCTCGCATATCGAGGCCCCGTCATTACGGGATCCACTCTGTGCGCGATGTGATCTCGATAGGCAGACTCCGGAATGCAAACCGGCCAACCGCGCGGTGCCGCGCCCCCATTTGATGACGAAGCGCTTCGATCCTGCGCAAATGATAATTTCCCCAGCGACGCCACTAGCAGCTCGGCGGCCGGCTCCCGGCTTGCCGTGATCGAAAAAATAAGCGTATGGCAGCGGAGTCTTGCCGCAAACACTACGTGGTTGAGTCCCGCCCCGCTATAATCGAGGCGCGCAAAATCGAGTCCCCCTAGTTTCACTGACGTCACTGCATGCGGAGCCGAAAGACTCGCGTCCAGCCCCTGCTTCATCTGATTCAAAAATCCGATCGCATCGGTCGTCTTTTCGTCCGCGAAAAAATCATCCTGAGCGGAAATCTGCATCGTGGCCACAAGCTCGCCCTCAGGCTTCAACGCCGCGAGCGAGTAATATCCGGAGGCGGAAGGTTCGGGTCCTTTTAAATCCTCCACCCATCCAGATGCCAGCGAATAGCGCACCCCGAAATAATCATCCTGAAACACTCCATTCTTGACTGTCGCGTCTTCCGGCTCCGAATATTTTCGGGCCACGTCGCCCTTCGCACCGCACGCGAGTAGAGCCAGTGCCGCGATCCCGCCCAATAATCGAAACCAGATCACATTCACGATTCTCCTCCTGTAAAATCCTCGAATTGCGCTTCTGGGCGGGCGTATCAACAGTGTACGCAGTCAACGTCTCGATGCAACTCCTAGTAAGGTCACCCTTGCATCTCGGTAACGCGACATACCGCGAACGTATCGCAATCCACTCGATAGCAGCGCGAAAACATCCGAATTATCATCGCGCCAAAATCTCGCTTTTCGGATAGCCGACAACGCCGATCACCGCCGTAGCCAACTCTCCCGGAAATTCTTTCGCAATCGCCTATAGTTCCAATGTTTACGCACCTGGCGTGCCCTGATCCTCGATGCAAATTTTGGCAACTCATTTGCACTCGTGCGCTCATTGCTTCGGCCCTCTTGTTTCGGCCGGGGCGACGGGGGAACAAGATGGCTCGTGAGTGCGCAACCAAAACCTACTTCTTCTCACTTCTGCTAGCGATCGTCTGGGTCGCGCAAGCCTTCATGTCAAGCGCGGCGATGGGCCAAAGCACGATCGCCACCGGCAGCATTCAAGGCTCAATCCTCGATTCAAGTGGTGCCGTCATACCCGGTGCGAAAGTCACCATTCGAAATAAGGACACCGACCAGACTTTCCAGGTGGCCACATCTTCCAGCGGTGCGTACACCTCGGGCGCAATTGTGCCAGGGAACTATTCGGTTCGAGCCGAGGCTCAGGGTTTTAAGACGGTAGAACAATCTATCGTCGTGCGAGTGGGTGAAACCGCCGGTGCGAATATCACGTTGCCGATAGGATCCGGTAGCACTGTCGTCGAAGTGGAAGCGCAGGCGGTCACCGTAAACACAGAGCAAGCCAGCGTGCAGGGTGTCCTGGGTAAGGATCAGATTGAAAACCTGCCGGTCAACGGGCGCAACTTCCTCGACCTCGCGCAGCTCGAACCCGGCGTTCAGGTGCAGGACGGCTCGGATTTCGATCCCACCAAAGTCGGCTTCTCTTCAATTTCCTTCGGCGGGCGATTCGGCCGCACCGCGCGAATTGCGGTGGACGGTGTGGACGTAAGCGACGAAACGGTCGGCACCACCACGGAAAATATCCCCGCAAGCGCCATCCAGGAATTCAGCGTGAGCCAGTCATCGCTCGACCTCTCGAACGAGCTCACATCGTCAGGCGCCGTCAATGTCACCACGCGCTCCGGAAGCAACGATTTCCATGGCGAAGGGTTCGCGCTCTTCCGCAGCAGCGCTTTTTCCGCGGCTCTTCCTGAGCCGCCTCCTCCCGCGCCACCGCTTCAATCTCCCTACGCGCGCAATCAGGACGGTGGCAATTTCGGCGGGGCGATGATCAAGGACAAGCTCTTTTTCTTTCTCGACGCCGAGCATATCAATCAAAATCTCTCCGCCCCTGTCGTGCCCTCTGATCCGTTTACTTCGTTCACAGGGAACTCCAGCGCGCCCTTTCACGAGACCGATTACGACGCGCGGCTCGACTGGATATTTGGGAAGGGCATCCGCATGTTCTACCGCTTCAGCTATTTTGACAGCCTTGCCGTCTCAGCTGGCGGATTGATCGGCTTCCAGCCATACGAGGACAAGAACTACACGAAGACGCACGTTGTGGGAGCGGACTTCACCTCCTCCGGCTTCACCCACAGTTTTCGTTTTGAATATCTGAAATTCATCAACAACCTGCGCGATATCGTTGCCGGATCCGACCTTCCTTTCGCTAATTTCCCCGTAAGCATCAATATCTTCGCCTCGAATTTCTTCACCGGTCCCAATTTCCTCGCGCCACAGCAAACCTTTCAAACCGATCGGCAGATAAAATACGACGGCAGCAAGGTCCTCGGCTCCCACATCCTGCGCTACGGCGTTTCTTACAATCGCCTGCGCGGCGGCGGCCTTTTCTCCTTTAGCGCGATCACGGCAAACGTGCTCCCCATCGCGAATGCGGCGGAAGTTGCATTCGCAGCGATGCAGCCGGGCGGCGCTGGCAACCCGCTCAACTATCCTGTCGACAACGTGACGCTCGGCAACGGCAATAACTGCGACACCGAAATCCCTGCGTTCAACGCGCCCTGCAGCGGCACGCCCCCGGATAACCGGCTCGGCCTCTACGTCGGTGACAGTTGGAAGGTGAAACCGAACCTCATGGTGACTTACGGCCTCCGCTATGTGCGCGATACCGGCCGCACCGATAGCGATCTGCCTCCACTGCCCGGAGTCAACGACCTTCTCCCAGGCTTTGGCGACCGCGTTAAGCAGCCGAACTTGAACTTCGCGCCGCAACTTGGAATCGCCTGGGACCCGAAAAAAGATCAAAAGACGGTCATCCGCGCCGGCGTCGGCATGTTTTATGAAAACGCCATCTGGAACAATGCCGAGTTCGATCGCCCCGAGCGTTTGGCAAACGGCGCTTTCCTTGCCAACCCCTCGGCTTGTCTCAACGGCAGTGGTTCTGGAGTGCCGTTTCCGGCGGGAAACACATTTCTAGGCGGAACACAGAATACTGCCAACAATATTTGTTCCTCCCTGATCGGGTCGACGATTGGCGCGGGCGGAGGGACGTGCGCAGGGCTCACTGCGGCGGTTTGCGTGGCCAATTTTCAAACAGCGTACCAGGCAGCCACAGCAACAGTGGGAGCCACCGCACCAAACCCCAACTACATTCCAAATCTGATCGCATCTGGTTCGGCGATTCCCCTCGGTGCCCTGGCGCCGGGCTATCGCACTCCGTATTCGATACAAATAAATGCGGGGATACAGCGCCAGCTTTTACCCGGCATGGTCCTCAGCGTGGACTATCTTCGTAATGTAAATCTCCACTATCTGATTGGCGTTGACGTAAACCACAGCGGCGATGTGCGATTCTTCAACAAAACCGCCGCGCAACAGGCGATTGCGTCCACGCTAAGCGCATGCGGTGCAGCAACGATTGATGCAGCCATCACTTCCTGCCCGGGCCTGCATCCTCCCTCGGGCGGAAGTCCTGCTGGTGGGGCGACTATGTCTGACTTTGGCAATTTCGGGTTGGATTCGGCGGCGGACTTGGGTGTCGGCAGTTGCGAGACCGCGCTCGGATTTCAATGCGCATTTCAAGGCGTCAATCCCGGTTTGGGACCTGCAGTTTTCCTGCAACCCATTGGACGCTCGGTCTACAACGCCTTGGACGTAAAACTTGTGGACAATGTGAAAGCACCGTTTCGTGGAGTGCGTTACCTGAACTTCCAGTTCGCCTACGCTCTTTCCCGGTTCACGAATTGCGGCGCCGCGCTCTCCACGTCCGTAGGCACGTCTCCTGCAGCGGCGGATCAGGATTTCGTCAACCCAACTATCGACAACAACAGACCGTGCGGATTCAGCGGCCCCTCTTCATTGGATCGCACGGATCAATTTTCATTCGGCGGCTATGCCGATCTGCCGCTCCATTTCCGCCTTGGCACTATCTTCCATTTCGATAGCCCGCTGGCAAGCGCTCTCGCCGTTCCCACGACCGGAAACGGAGCCGGAGAGATTTTCAGCACCGATTTTACTGGCGACGGAACGGTGGGCGACCCAGTCCCCGGCACCAAACAAGGCTCATTTATGCGCGGCGTGTCCGTGGGCGGCCTAATGAATCTCGTAAACAATTACAACAACACGATTGCCAACAATCCAACTCCGGCCGGAAATGTCCTGATCAATGACGGCTTGTTTACGCTTTCTCAACTGCAGGCGCTCGGCGGCGTCGCACCCGCTTTGCAGCCGGTTGTGCCAGGCGAAGTCGGGCTCACCTGGCTCAAGACGTTCGATGCCAGCCTCACCTGGGTGGGGAAAGTCACGGTGAAGGATCGCGCCATCTCCGTCGAGCCCAGCGTCAGCTTCTACAACCTCTTTAACTTCTCGAACTTCAACATTCCGGGAAACGTTTTGAGCGGCATCCTAACGGGCGGCCCGGGTTCGGTTAATGGCACCACCCGGCCGGACGCCGCCGTTGTTCGAGTTGGCGTCGGTACGGGCGTGTTCTCGCTCGGCGCGCCGCGTACCATCGAGTTTGGGCTCAAGCTTTCATTCTGACCCTCCCTCGCTGGAGTCCATCGGCGGCCGGTTTGGGGACGGCCGCCCGATGGACTAATTCTCCTTTGTCACAAAAACAAGCCCACCTTTCGCCTTGAGCGCTTCCGCGTTAGCCAATACACTGATTCAAGCATGAAGACGGCGAAACAGTTCGCAGCGGCCGCCGCGATCCTGGCGGTGCTAGTCTTAGGCGCAGCATTTCGTGCACCCAAGCCACCACCGCGACAACAAGAACAGCGCCACTCCGACCTTCAGCAGTACTTTCTCGAGAATGGCGTCTCCATCGAACTCGGCCCGAATTGGAAGCCCTCCGGTGCCGGCAACGCGGCGCCTCCGGGGGGGCTCGGCCCGTACGCTCCTCCCTTTCATTTCAATCAGATTCTATTTCTGATCAACGAGCATCAATACACGCTGCTACAGCTCGCCACCTCCGACAATCCCTTGATCGGCCACGATGCCTACTGGCTCGATACGCAGATGCATGCGACAAACGGCACCGGCACAAGCCTGCCGGATTATCTGTTTTTTCTTTTCCTGCCGCCGTCCCACTCCTGCATGGACGACGTGCTGGCTAAGCTCGCCGCCGCGAGCCGCCCCGCCGAACCGGACCCATCAGGCGCGGAATTCTCGAAATCGGAACTCCAGGTTACATACTCCTGCAGTTATGCGCCTACGCTCTCGGACTTTTACTCGCAGCAACTTACCAGCGGCATCACCTTTCGGCAGGCGCTCAACGGTCCACGCGCTTATGGCGATTTCAAAAATCTCGAAATGCCGCCGATGGAGCAGGTGGATTTTGGAGGGATGACGTTCTTCGTGTTCGAGGCTCTCTCACACGAGCAGATCAGCGAAAACGCGGTTCACTACTTCAATTTGCCAACAGAGACTCAGGGTCTACACGCTGATTTCTTTTGGGCTATAGGCACTACTAGCCCCTATCCATTCGTAGCCGACCCCAGTCGCAAGGCTCCCATCATTCATCTCGCCTACGCCGGCGCAGGACCAAACCGCCGCACCGATTTCCTTCGCATCCTCGAGCGAGTCCGCGCCCAGTAAAATCCGTGCATCAAACCGCCCAATCAGCACGCTCATCACCAGAAGAAAACTGCCCCAAAGGCCCAGCCGTCCATTCCGTACCGCTTGCCGGCCTATCTTAATGGAGGGCCGGCTTGCCCTGAGCAGCGAAGGGCGTCCCGCCGGCTCTTTTGACTTTCCGACCAACCCCACATCACCGCAACCGCGCCCCTTCGATAAAATCATAATCACCCGCAGGCGGAATCACGACGTCCGTCAATCTCTCGCGATGAACGCACACATTATCCGGATACCACAAATTGATATAAGGTTCATCCTCAGCCACGATCTCCTGAATCTGCCACAGAAGCTTTTTCCGCTTCTCCCGATCCATTTCCATCCGCGCCTGATCAATCAGAGCATCGAGCTGCGGATTCCGGTAATGACCGCGGTTCGATCCATTCGGAGGAATTTTCTTCGAGCTGAAGACTGACTCGAAAATATCCGGATCGTTATTTCCACCCACCCAGCGCTGCGCCGAAACCTGAAAACTCCCGCGCTGCAAGTCTGCATAGAACGTCGCAAACTCCAGCGGCCGCAGCTCAACCGCCACGCCCACGCGCTGCCACTCGTCCGCAATCGCTTCGCTCAAAAGCCGCGAATATTCCTCCGTCAACGTCTTGAATTCCAACCGAAACCGCACGCCGCCCGCCCCGCGCTTGAATCCCGTCGCATCGAGCAACTGCTCCGCCCGCGCCCGATCGAAATCATATTGCGGCACGTCCGGGTCATACGCCCAATGATTCGGCGGCAGCAAGCTTCCGGCCGCCCGCGCCTGCCCCCGCATTAGATACTTGATCAGCGTCGGACGATCGGTCGCATAAGCCAGCGCCTGCCTTACCTCGCGATGCGACAGGATCGGATCCTCCATATTGAAGCCGATGTACGCAATCGTCGTCCCGGGCTGCTCATCAGCGATGATTTCGCGCTCCTTCGCCAGCGTCACCACCATGTCCGGGCTCAGCGAGTTGATCGCGACGTCCGCCGAGCCTTTTCGCAATTCGAGCGCGCGCACGAGCGCATCCGGCACGATTCGGAAGCGCACGCGTTCCACGTTTCCTCGCACACCCGCTGCCTCACCTGCGTCTCCGAAGTACGAAGGATTCCGCCCGAGCACGATCTCCTGATCCGTAATCGCGTCCACGAATTGAAACGGTCCCGTCCCGATCGGGTGTTGTGCTATCTCCGGACCCGATCCGCGCGGCACAATCCCAACTCCCGGTTTCGTCAGGTTCCATAGAAATGACGCATACGGTTCGCGCAAATGAAACACCACCGTCGAATCGTCCGAAGCCTCGACCGATGTAACCATTCGAAACGCTCCACGCTTCGGCGTCTTCACCGTTCCATCCAGGATCGAATCGAACGTGAATTTCACGTCGGCAGAAGTAAGCGGCCGGCCATCATGAAATTTCACACCCTTTCTTAAATGGAATACGTAGGTAACCGGATCGGGCGCTTCCCAGCGCTCCGCTAGGTCCGCAACGATATCCATCTGCGCGTCGTGTGCCAGAAGGGAATCAAAAATCAGGCCATCCAGATGTTGTGACTGCGCGTCTGTGCCAATGCGCGGATCAAGATTCGCCGGCATCGATTCGATGAGAAAATTGACGGTCCCAGGCTCTTCGGCGCCGCGGTTCGACGAGCAACCCGCGCCAATTAGCACACAAGCAAGCGCCGCTGGCGCCAGTCGCATCCTAGCGCGCTCGCCCCCGGACGAGTTTGCCCATCACTGCCGGATGCCGTGCCCCTGTCGCGGACGGCAGAGTATTCGCCCGGCCGTGATACGCCTCATAGGCCATCACGGCAAAGGCAAATGCCTCCTTCGCCTCCGCTGGAATTCCGAATTCGCTGGCCGGCACAATTTCAATTTCCGGTAGAGCGGCTGCAAGCTGCGCCATCAGCAATGGGTTCCGCGCACCGCCTCCAGCTACGATAAGTTCGTCCACCCGCGCACGCGGCAAAACAAATCTGCGCAACGCATCGGCAATCGAAAGGGAAGTGAACACAGTTGCGGTTCGAACCAGATCTTCCGTCGACGCGCGGTGCCGCTTGCCCCATGCCAGAATCTTCTCCGCATAAGCGCGGCCAAATTGCTCGCGCCCTGCCGTCTTGGGCGGTCGCTTGCGCAGGTACGGCTCCCGCAATAATGTCGAAAGCAATCCTGGCGACAATTTCCCGCGGATCGCAAGCCGTGCATCACGATCATAATGCGAGCGTCCGCGCGTCGCGATCTCGACGATTGCATCGATCACCATGTTCCCGGGTCCAATATCGAACGCAAATAGTTGGCCAGGCCGCACGCCCGCAGGAATCACAGTAAGATTTGAAATCCCGCCGACATTCAATGCCACGCGCCCAATTCGCGCATCACAATACAAAAGGTAATCCACGAATGGCACAAGCGGCGCCCCCTGTCCGCCAGCAGCCATATCCGCCGGGCGGAAGTCCCCAATCGTCGTCACTCCCGTTCGCGCCGCGATCACGCTTGGTTCGCCTATCTGGAGCGTCGAAGCCACGCGCCGGCCGAGAAAACCCGCCGCCACACCCTGATGAAAAATCGTCTGCCCATGCGACCCGATCAGCGAAATCTCCGGCAGTGGAACGTGCCATTTCTTGCAAGCAGCAATGGCCGCGCCCGCAAATTCTTCGCCGACCAGAAAATTGAGTTGGCTGATCTCAGCGGTGGTAGTAGGCGCCCCGTTAGCCAACCGCAAAATCGCGTCTCGCACGGCAGCGGGGAATCGAACGTGATGATGCCCCTCAAATTTCGCCGCAATCGCAGGCGGCGCCCCCGAAATCCGCGCGAGTGCCACGTCGATCCCGTCGGCCGACGTCCCCGACATCATCCCCAGCACCCGCATCGCTCGCCCGCTAACCGCGCTCATTTCAGCTGCTTCTGCAACGCCGCCAGCAGATTCAAAGCCTCGAGCGGCGTCAGCGCATTTACATCCGCTTCGCGCAGCGATGCGAGCACCCCCTCGTCAATCGCCGCAAAACTCACCTGTTGAGCTGAGGGCGGAATCGCCCCGGGTGAGAGCTGTTCCGTGAGTCTGTCCTCGCTCTCCTCATGCCTCTTCAAAATTTCGCGGGCGCGGCGGATCACCGGATTTGGTAGGCCGGCGAGGCGTGCGACTTCGATTCCGTAGCTTTTGTCTGCGCTTCCCGGCTCGACGCGGCGTAGGAATACGATTTCGCGTCCTGCTTCTTGAACGGCTACATGCACGTTTTTCACTCCCGGCAGCAATTGCTCGAGTTCCGTCAGCTCGTGATAGTGCGTGGCGAAAAGTGTTTTGGGGCGTGCGCCTAGGTGCAGAGCTTCCACCACGGCCCAAGCGATTGAAAGGCCGTCAAATGTAGAGGTCCCGCGGCCCACTTCGTCGAGCAGCACCAGGCTCGCGGATGTCGCCGTGTTCAAGATTGCCGCCACCTCGCTCATCTCCACAAGAAATGTCGAACGCCCGCGCGCCAGATTGTCCGACGCCCCGATTCGGGTAAAGACGCGATCCAGCACCGGCAACTTCGCCTCGGCAGCGGGCACGAACGAGCCCATCTGCGCAAGGATCGAAATCAGCGCCGCCTGACGCAAATACGTCGACTTGCCGCCCATGTTCGGCCCCGTGATGATCAAAAGAAATTGCGTTACGTCGTCGAGGTACAAATCGTTTGGGACGAAACGCTCACCGCGTTCCTCCAGCAGCTTTTCAATAACCGGATGCCGGCCGCCCGCGATCAGCATCGAACCCGATTTTGAGCCGGTCTTCGCGCCCGGTTCAGCTTCCCCCGCGCCAATCGTAAATTGCGGCCGCGAGTAGTTTCGCGATGCCGCAATCCGCGCAAAGTTCACCAGCACGTCGAGCTGTGCGATGGCCGCCGCTGTCCGCCGCAGCCGCGCCGCCTCGCGCGCGATCGTCTCGCGAATTTCGCCATACAGCCGGCGCTCAATCTCGAGAACGCGCTCTTCGGCCGACAGCACCTTGCGTTCGTATTCCTTCAACTCGCTCGATGTGAACCTCTCCGCATTAACTAAAGTCTGCTTCCGCTCGTAATCAGCCGGCGCAAGATGCAAATTCGCTTTCGAAATCTCAATGTAGAAGCCGAACACCTGGTTATAGCGGATCTTGAGAGACGCAATCCCGGTGCGCTTCCGCTCGCGCTCCTCCATCGCCGCGATGATTTGCCGTCCCTGCTTGGTGATGTCGCGCAATTCGTCGAGCTCAGCGTGATAGCCGCGACGGATCACCCCAGGATCATTGACCATCGCTGGCGGCTCTTCCGAAATGCCGCGCGCAATCAAATCGCGCACGTCCGCCATCTCGTCCATCTCATCGCACAGCACTGCGAGCCGCGAAGATCCGGCCTTCATAGCCGCGATCTGCGCGCGCACGCTCGGAATCCTCTCGAGCGATCCACGCAGCGCCAGCAGATCGCGCGGGGTCACGACGCCCAGCGTCACACGGCTCGTCAGCCGCTCGAGATCGAGAATCCCCTCGAGCTCCCTCCGTATTTCCTCGCGCGCCACCGTCTGCCCCTTCAACTCCGCCACCGCTTCAAGCCGCGCTTCGATCTCCTTGATCGATATTTCCGGCCGCAGCACCCAACTTCGCAGCAACCGCGCACCCATCCCCGTCGCCGTCTCGTCAATCGCCGCCAGCAGTGTCGCCCGCGCGTCATCGCCGCTCGAAGCCTCTACCAGCTCCAGGTTCCGCGCAGTCACCTGATCGAGGATCATCGCGTCCTGCTGCTCGTAATACGCGATCCGGTCCAGGTGCTCGAGCCCCGTCCCGGCCGGCCGCATGGACGGAACCACCGCAGCATCCTCCGGCTTCCGCGCGCCAATCGCCGACGTCTCGCGCAAATAATGTACCAGCGCTCCCGCCGCACCCACGGCCTGTGGATGATCGCTCAACCCAAAACCCTCAAGCCCCGCCACTCGAAACTGTTCTTGGAGGAGTCGCGTCGCGTGATTGGTCTCGAACACCCAGTCATCGAGCCGCGTCTCAACGGCTCCGAGCCCATTCAATTCGCTCGCCGCCGGCACCGAGGAAGGGAACAGCGACACAGGCTGCGGCAACAGCACTTCCCGCGGCCGCAAAATCCCAAGTTCGTCGCGAAGCCGCGCCTCCGCCCTCTCGCCCGAGAACTCCGTAGCGCGAAATTCGCCGGTGGATAGATCCACGAACGCCAGCCCAATCGTTCCCGCTCCGCCGCCCGCCCGCGCGCTCGTCCGTCCTCCAGCACTCATCGCCGCGCTAGCCGCCGAACTCCGCGCCACAGCCGCCAGAAAGCTATTCTCCTTAGCATCAATCAGGCCCGCCCCCGTGGCAGTGCCTGGCGTCAGCACACGAATCACCTCGCGCCGCACGATCTTCTTGCCCGGCCCCGGCTCTTCCATCTGCTCGCAAATCGCTACTTTGTGCCCCGCACGGATCAGCCGCGCGATATAGTTCTCCGCCGCGTGATACGGCACGCCGCACATCGGCACAGCGCCTTCCTTCTCTTTATTGCGAGACGTCAGCGTAATCTGCAGGATCTTCGATGCCACCTTCGCATCGTCATAGAAAAGCTCGTAGAAATCGCCGAGCCGGAAAAGCAGCAACGCTGCCGGATGCTGCCGCTTCACGGCGTGATACTGCTGCATCAAGGGAGTCGTCGGCTCAGTCATTTTCGCGGCGATTCTTTCGACACAATTGCGTTAGCGACAGTCGCTCCCACAGCCAGTTGTCTTCGACAATTGGCGCAGCTCTTTGGCGTGATGAACACAGTAGAAATGCGATTATGCTGTCTCGCGTCCGCTCTGGCAACCTCGTTCCGGTAGCATGCTGCTAAGCTAGAACCAATCTCATAAATCGCCTTAAGTCGGGTTCGCTCGCCTGAAAGATTGTTGGTCTATGGATCGGTGGGATCTTGTGGGGCGTTAAGCTAACAAGCGCTGAAATTCTGCGTTCTCTCGGAGCGAGCTTAAATCCGGATCATTCTTAATCCACTCTTTCCGCCACCCTGAGCTCACCACTTTTCTCAGGCACTTTAGCGCCCCTTCAGAGCGATGCAGCACCGCGTAGAGGCAGCCCACGCTATAAAGAACCGCGGAGTCCTTCGAATCCAGCGCCAAAGCTTTTGCGGCCCATGCGAGGGCTTCTTTTTTACGGCCGATTCGCGCCCACCCCACAGCTCCCAGGTATAGTGCGCGCACATCTCCCGGATTCACCGCCAGTTGCTGTTTAGCGACTTCGATAGAGCGGGCATACGCGGCGGAGGCCTCAGCCTTGCGTCCGAGTCCTGTGTAAGCCGCTCCTAAGAAGCCAAGCGCCTGATAATCTTCCGGGCGAACCCTTGCGGCCGCTTGAAGCGGTTGGATTGCCTCCTTGAACTTTCCCTGCGCCAGGCAAGCGCGTCCATAGAAGTAGTAGGCGTCAAAGAGGCCGGGATCGAGGCGAATTGCCACCCGAAATTCCTTCTCCGCATCGGGATAATTCCGCAGCGTGGAAAGCGCCACTCCGCGGGAAGCGTGTGTTTCGGCGAGTTTCGGAGCCAGCTCCACGGCTTTGCGGCTGGCCGAATCTGCGGCTTCCAGGTTTTCCCGAGTTGCTTCCCAATAGAGATACAGATAAAAACAGCAGTCGGCGAAGCCTGCGTGGGCCGCGGCAAACTTCGGATCCAATTCGATCGCGCGTGCAAACATTTCTCGCGCCCGTTCGAAATTCTTCCGGCGAAACTGGTGAAAGAGCTGCCTTCCTCTGAGATACAGCTCATAGACAGGCATGGCAGTTGCCGGCTGCTTTTTGTTCTGTAAAGAACAGCGCTGCTCCACCCACCGGTTGAGTTCATCCTTGTACGCGAGCACGCTCCCCAACTTCCGGTGCATCTGCCTGCGAACCGGGAATTGTTCGGCTCTCTCCCACCTCTGGATCGTGCGCACGTCCCGCTTCAGATACGCAGCGATTTGTTTCCATCCCTCTAGCCGTTCCCCAGGTTCGAAAGCATGAGGGCGAGGATGCGCCTTGCGTAGGCGAGTTCGAGGGGCCGCGGCTAGATGTGTTTTGTCGCTCATTATCGTAACTGCGACAAAGTGCGGCAAGTCCCATCTGCCGCAGAATGCCGCTTGTGCAGCGGCCATTGTACTTCTATTTTTATCGTAGACCATCGCTCCAGGAGGACCTTCATAAATGCACTTGACGACGAATTGCCTGAGCTTGCTTTGCTGCTTGCTGCTGAGCCTTGGCAGCTTCGGTTCTGCTCCCGCCAACGGCCGCGCAACTATCCTCTATGATGCTTTTGGGAATTCGAAAAACCTCGAGAAGGATTGGGGTTTCTCCGTTCTGATCGAATATTCGGGCAAGAAGATTTTGTTTGATACCGGCAATAACTCCAAAATCTTTGCCGACAATGTCAAAACCATGGGCGTTGACCTGAAAGATCTGGACTTCGTCGTGATTTCGCACCGCCATGGGGATCATACAAGCGGCTTGAACTATCTCTTGAAGGTCAACCCGAAGGTGAAAATCTACGTCCCGGCGGAGTTGTTTGGTGCCTTTGGAAGCAAACTTCCTAAAGGGTTCTACAAGACAGTCGATACTTTGCCTGCCAGCATGCGTTATTTCGACGGCGAGGAGCCATCGGCATTATCCTCGGGAAGCCCCTGGCCTGAAGGAAACTTTGTGCCAGTCGAAAGCACCGTAGAGATAGCGCCGGGCATTTTCCTCGTTCCGACGATCTCCAACGTAAAAGGAACTTTAGAACTCCGCGAGCTCAGCTTGGCGATTGATACTCCTCTCGGACGGGTTCTGGTTGTCGGGTGTTCCCATCCGGGAGTGGAAGAGATTCTCAGCGCGGCTTCTCCGCCGAACTCTCACGTCCACATGCTGCTGGGCGGGCTCCACTTGGTGAAAACTCCCGACTCCGAGATCGATCGTCTCGCCAACGCATTGCATGACAAGTGGGCAATCGACCGCATAGCGCCCGGCCACTGCACCGGAGAGCCAGCCTTCGCCAAATTAAAACAGGTCTTTGGCGCGTCCTACGTCTATGCCGGCCTCGGTTCTCATGTAGATATTCCGTAAGACTGTTCACACTGATTTCCCCAGAGACAAGGTAGTTCGCGGGCGTTTGTGAGTTGTATACTCACCGGTATGTCGGTTCATCGGCGAACGAATCGCGAGATTGAGGTGAAACTCCGCGTCGCGGATGTGCCGGGCATGCTCCGCAAGCTCAAAAATCTCGGCGCCCATTGCGAGAGCCGTGTTCTCGAACGGAACACCCTCTACGACACGCCCGACTCCGACTTTCGCCGCCGCGGCACCCTCCTTCGCATTCGTGCTGAAACTCCGCCACCGCGAGCAGGCTACAAGTCTCCAAATGTGGCCAGTCGTTCCGCCGTCTCGCGCACAATACTGACCTCCAAGTCCCCGGCTGCGCTCCGGTCTGCACGTGATCGCCACTACAAGGAAAAACTCGAAAGGGAACTGGTCGCCCCTGGTCCTCCTATCCGCTGGGACCGCCAGCTTCGATCCCTCGGCCTTCGTCCCGGCTTTCGGTATGACAAGATCCGGTCTACGTTCCGCCTCAGCCGACTTCCAGGTCTCGCTATCGAGCTCGACGAGACTCCCGCCGGAACGTTCCTCGAACTTGAAGGCCTGCCTCGCGCGATCGACCGCGCCGCTCGCGCTCTCGGTTACTCCTCCCGCGATTATTATCGCGTCACCTATTGGGACGTCTACGTCGCCGACTGCCGCCGCCGGGGCATCACTCCGCGAAATATGGTGTTCGATAAACAAAAATAAGCAAAATTCTCGCCAAACCTTCACTCTTTGCTTGACAAATTTTCCTACGCCTTTAATAGTTCAATCGGGGACAAGCGCAAGCACCATGGATGAGCGTTCGTCTAATTGGGAACCGGGAAGTAGCGGCGCCAGCTGCAGGTTTTGCTGCAACTGGCACGCGATTTGCTTCTTCCCGGACGCATTGAATCGCTGCTCCCATCTGACACGTGGGGACAGGGAGGCGAGACCCGGCCTGCCATAGACTGAGGGCGGTGGCATCTGCCCGTGGCCGGAACTACGCCGGTCCGGGCTTTTTTTTTGCCCGGGCGCACCCGGCTAGGCCGCTAGCCCCCTGATTCGCTGCGGTCACAGCGCGTAAGGAGTCAACATGCTTCACGCCACTGAAATTCTCGGCGCCGAGACCTTCGATTCGGCCGGCAACTTCGTCGGCCGCGTCAAAGAGATGTTCATCGAGCCGGCCGACCAGCCCAATCGCGTAGCCCGTCTCCTGCTGGGTCGCGGCCAGTATCGCCCGATTGTCGCGCGTTATGACCAGATCGCATCGGTCGTCCCCGGCCGTGTGAACCTCACCACCGACGAGTCCGCCCTCGAACTCTTCCACCCCAATGAAGCCTGGCTGGCTGTTGGCAAAGACCTCCTCGACCAGCAGATCATCGACACCAATGGCCGAAAAGTGGTCCGCGTCAACGACATTGACCTCGCCGAGCAGCGCACCAACGGGAACGTCGAGATGCGTATCACCCAGGTGGATGTAGGCGTGAAAGGCGCCGTTCGCCGGCTGCTTCAGGGAATCGTCCCGCCCATGGCCATTCGCCGCCTCGAACAAAGGCTTCCCCCGCGCTCGATTCGCTGGGAGTTCGTCAACCTGATCGAGCCTGACCCGCTGCGCCGCGTCAAGCTGCGCATGTCCAGCCAGAAGCTCACCGAACTGCACCCGGCCGACCTGGCCGAAATCATGGAAGAGCTATCGCCCGCAGAACGCCAGGGCATCATCGATTCGCTGCCCGAGGACACCGCAGCCGAAGCCATCGCCGAGCTCGACAAGCGCCTGCAAACGCAAGTGGTCGAAAAGCTCGACCCCGAAAAAGCCGCCGATATTCTCGAAGAAATGAATCCGGACGAAGCCGCCGACCTGATTGCCAGTCTCCCGCCCGACACCGCCAAAGAAGTGGTGGAGGAAATGGAAGGTCAGGAGAAAACCGAAGTCGAAGCCCTGATGCGTTACGAGGAGAAAACGGCTGGCGGCATGATGAATACCGAACTGGTTGTTGTCGGCGAAGACGCCACGAGAGGCGAGGTGGTCGATTACATCCGCTTCAACGAAATCGTTCCCGACCAGCTCGACAACGTCGTTCTCATCAACCACTACGGCGCGCTTTCCGGCACGGTTCCCATCGCGCGCCTGGTGATTGCAAATTCGGAGCAACGCATGGACGAACTGCGTTTCGAGCCCATCGTCTCAGTGCATCCGGACGCAAACGAAAAGGAAGTTTTCGATCTGTTCGATAAGTATAATCTGCGCGGCCTCACGGTCGTCGATGCAGATAATCGCCCTATCGGAGCGATCACCGTCGACGACGTGGTCAGCCGGATGAACGCGAAGCTCTAAATTTTACACGCGCCACGATGTGCAAGAATTTTTGTGGCAACTTCTTTTCAACCTGAGATCGAATTACAACGCACGAAGAAAAAATGAATACCTGGGTCACACTCGAGCGCACATTCGCGGGCATCAAAGTCCGCGGCAAGGAAATCAACCGGCGTGTGCGCCCCTACCGCCGACGCATCGCGCTATTCCTGGCCGTAGTAGGCCCCGGCCTGATCACATCCAATGTGGACAACGACGCAGGCGGCATCACCGTTTACACCACCGCCGGCGCCCAGTTCGGCTACACGCTGCTCTGGTCGCTCATTCCCATGACCATCGCGCTCTACGTCTCCGAAGAAATGTGCGCGCGCATGGGCGTGGTGACGGGCAAAGGCCTCTCCGACCTCATCCGCGAAGAGTTCGGCTTCCGCTCCACGTTCTTCGTCATGATTGCCGCACTCGCGGTCGATTTGGGCAACACCGTCGCCGAATTTGCCGGTGTCGCCGCAGCGTCGGAGGCCCTGCACATCAGCAAATACATTTCCGTGCCCATCGCCGCGATTGCTGTGTGGCTGCTCGTGGTTTATGGCAGTTATCGAGGCGTGGAAAAAATATTTCTCGTAGCCTGCGCGTTCTATTTGTCTTACGTGCTCTCCGCGTTCCTGGCCAAGCCCGACTGGCTGCTGGCGGCCAAGGAAACTGTCCTGCCTACATTCCATTTCCGCGCGGACTACCTGCTCATGCTCACAGCCCTGATCGGAACCACGATCGCGCCGTGGCAATTCTTCTATCTGCAGGCGGGCTACGTCGAAAAGAAAGTCGGCCCGCGCCAATACAAGCACGCCCGGTGGGATGTCCTCGTCGGCAGCATCTCCTGCATGGCCATCGTGTTCTTCATCATGATCTGCTGCGCCGCCACGCTCAACGCCAAAGGCCTCACTACCATCAGCGACGCCGGTGAAGCTGCCAAAGCCCTCGTTCCATTGGCGGGGAAGTGGGCAGCCGGTCTATTCGCATTCGGCCTGCTCAACGCGTCGCTCTTCGCCGCGTCCATTCTGCCTCTCTCTACCGCGCACGTAATTTGCGAAGGCCTCGGTTTCGAAGCAGGCATCGACCATAAATTCAAAGAAGCCCCGGCTTTCTATTCGCTCTACTCCGGCCTGATCGTTGTCGGCGCAGGAATCATCCTGATTCCCAAGGCGCCACTGTTCAAAATTCTGGTGATGTCGCAGGTGGCCAACGGCGTCTGGCTGCCGGTGGTGCTGATTTTCATCCTGCTCCTCATCAATCGCCGCGAGTTGATGGGGGACTACGTGAACACGCACGTGTTCAACATCGTCTCCTGGGCCGTCAGCATCGTCGTCATCATTCTCACGCTGATTTTGGTCTACACCACCATCGCCGAGCCCGCCTCCGCCGGCCTCTCCGGCTCAATCCTCCACCCATTCCAACACTTACTCCCTCATTGAAATTGCGCTCGGGTACCCACGACGACGATTTCTTCGTCGTGGGTATTTTCTTATTGTGAGCTTTCTTAAGCCGATCGCCGCGCAGGCCGCTTTGTCTCTCGCGGCATAATTCCCCGATTCACTCCTCGCTACTTTCTCGTCCCGCACGGATATAAAATAGGTAGAGCGTTGCAGCCAAGGGAGAGAAGCATGGCCAGTCAAGCCCCGTATTCCATCAATCTCAATGCAAAATTCGGTCCGCTCGAGCTCGTCGATCTCGAACCGCTCGTCAAAGCCTGCCAGGACAAGTGGTACAACCAGACACTCTGCAAGGTGAATGACTGCGTCGTCCGCCTCGGCATCATGCAGGGCGAATTTCACTGGCACAAACACGACAACGAAGACGAATTCTTCTACGTCGTCGACGGCCGCTTCCTCATCGACCTCGAAGACCGCACCGTCGAGTTAATGCCCAAGCAGGGTTTCACAGTCCCGCGCGGAGTGGTTCATCGCACACGCGCCCCGGAAAAAACAGTCATCTTGATGATCGAAGGCGCAGGAGTCGTCCCGACAGGAAGCTAAAACAAGGCACGCCCTACTGTTTCAATTTCGCGTATTCGGCTTTCGCGGCGACGAGCACAGGTACGTCCGGATCCGCATCCTTCCAAAGCGCGAAGAAATCCTGATAAGCCACGCGCGCCTTCACCGTATCACCCTGCAGCGCATACGCCCGCCCCAACCCCAAATGGGCCAACGCGCCGATGGGTCCATTCACCACCACACCGCGGTGATCGAGGATTTTCTGATATTCCCGCGCCGCTTCAGCCCCTTGCCCCGCAACACGATAAGCTTCGGCACGCACCCACACCGGATACAGAGAGGGCGAGATGGCGCCGCTGCCCATCTGGCCCAGTTCGTACTGAATCGCTGGTTGCAGCAGCTCAATCGCCTTCGACGTGTCGCGACGATTGAGTGCGATCTGCGCGCCGATCGAAGGAAGGTAGTTCAACTGCACCACCGTGTCCTCCGGGAAGCGCTTGTTGAGGTCGTTCGCGAGCGCTTGAGCCTTATTTGTGTCGGCGGCGATCGCGTAAGCTATCGCCGCGATGAACTGCACTTCGCGGCCATTCGAAAGCGCCAAGGCAGCGGAGGCGCCTTCCTGGCCCTTCGCTGAGTTTCCGAAGAGGGCCTCCCGCAGGCCCGCCTGTGCGTGATATTCCGCCCCGGGTTCTTTTTCTCCGGCGCGCTCGGCCGAAGCGGCTGCCTGGCGCGAGAGGTCCCGCGCTTTGCGAAGTTGCCCGCTGTAAGCAGCGGTATCAGCCTCGTTCGAAAGCGCGACGTCCTCCACACCGGGCTTTCCAGCCGCCCAGGCGACTTCTCGCGCCATCGCCTGCCGATCATCTCGCATGAAAGCGAGCTGATAGATACCGCTGTGCAGATTGGCGGAGTCCAGCTTTTTCGCCTGCGCTTCTTCAGCCACCTGGCGCGCTTCTTCGAATCGGTTCAAGGTGAAAAACGAACTGACCAGGTTCGAATAGTTAAGCCCGCTGGGGTCCATCCGAAACGCATCTTGCGCGCTCGCTAGAGCTTTTTCGTAGTCACCAAGGATCCCGTACATCACGCCCAGATTGGTGATGGTCGCTTCATCTCGCGGATAGCTTTGCCGCCAGAGCTCCAACGTTTGGGTAGCCTTATTGATATCGCCGCTGGCCATTTCCTGATAATGCGAGTCGATATAATACTTTTCTCGCTCGCTCACGCGGTCTCTCAGCTCGAAAGCTTTCCTCTCGTTTTCCGCTGCGAGGCCCATCTCGCCGAGGCTGCTGTAGCTCGTTCCAAGCGTGGCGTAGGCCATGGCGAAATTGGGGTCGAGCTGGATCGCCCGCTGGAGCAGGGGAATCGAGGCCGGGAAATCGTTGGCGTTCATCATGCTTCGAGCCCGGCTGAATGCCTGCAGGGCTTCGAGCGAAGATGTGGAGGCTTCTTGCACGGGTGTTTCGAATTTCTTCACGGTACTGAGCGATTCCCCGAGCTTGCTGCGCATCTCCGAGGCCGCTTTACTGAGAGCGTCCAGAACGTGGCTCTTATCCGGCGCTTCCGTTTCCGCGCTCGCCAGAGTTTCGCCATTCGCGCAGTTGATCGCTTTGAGGATCACTGTGTACTGCGAGCCAATCTGTGCGATCGAACCATTCAGAGAGGCTGCGCTGGCCGTGCGCTGGCAGATTTCGCGCGAAATATCGGGAGTCAGCCGCGCGTCGGGCGACTGCCCCATCATCTTCAGCGTTTGCTGGATGCGTTCGTCGGAAACCAGGCTCAGGTACGGCGATTGTTCGAGTTGCACGGCGAGGCCCTGCCTCAATGTCCCGTCAAATACGGCGTCGCCTGTAGTATTCGTAAAATCAGCGAGAACGATTGTGTCTTTTTCACCGAGCGTGCCCGCATTCCGCGAACGCCAGTAAAGTCCACCTGCCAGCAGTGCGGCCACTGCGAGCGCCGCCGGTACGATTTTCTTCCACGCGATACCAGTGGCTGGCTTCGTTGCTTCAGCTTCGGCGGATACATCGGTCGCGCCGCGAAGCCCGGAACTCTTGCCATCGGAACTCTTCCCAACGGATCCTTTGCTATCGGGGCCCCTGCTATCCAAAGTGGCCCGAGCTGAGCTCGACTCCCTGTCTTGGGACTCTGCGGCCTCGGAGGATTGGACCAGGGTTCGGCCCGTCTCCGAGTCCCGCTTGAGGCGCTTCAGATCGCTGCGCAGCTCCGACGCGTGCTGGTACCGCAACTCACGATCTTTCTCCAGCGCCTTGCTGATCACCTCTTCCAGCTTCGGCGCGAGATCGGGATTCAATCGCACCGGCGCCACTGGAGCGCGATTCAGAATCGCATCCGTAATCATGCCCGAGCTTTCACCACGGAACGGCAACAAGCCCGTGGCCATTTCATACAGCACCACGCCGAAGGAAAATATATCCGTCCGCGAATCGAGTTCTTTCGCGCGCACTTGCTCCGGTGACATATACGCCACAGTACCCAGCGCCGTCCCAGGGCTCGTAAGATCTGCTTCCGTCACGCCGTGAGTGGTAGACCCTTCGGAAGACACACCAACTTTGCTTGAGCTCGTGACTTTCGCCAGACCGAAGTCGAGAATCTTTGCGTGCCCGCGCTTGGTGACAAAAATATTCGCGGGCTTGATGTCGCGATGCACGATCCGTTCCGCGTGCGCTGCGTCCAGAGCGTCCGCCACTTCGATCCCGATCTCGAGCAACCGATCCATTTCCATCGGCTTGCCTGTGATCAGGTGCTTCAGGGTCGCGCCATCGAGATACTCCATCACGATGAACGGATGCCCATCCTGCTGGCCAATCTCATGAATCGTGCAAATGTTCGGATGGTTCAACGCGGAAGCGGCGCGCGCCTCGCGGCGAAACCGTTCGAGGGCTTGTGTGTCGCGCACCACATCGTCTGGCAGGAACTTCAGCGCTACGAAGCGGCCAAGCTCAGTATCCTCGGCCTTATAGACAACGCCCATCCCTCCGCCGCCAAGCTTCTCAATAACGCGGTAGTGCGAAATCGTGCGGCCAATCAGGGGCAGGGAATCCGGCATGGATGGCGCACATCTTAGGCTGCAACCCAAACCAAGTCAACGCGAGTGGCCCTATGCGACACGGACACTCTCGCATCGTTCAATTCTCGTGCTTCAGCTCCACCACCATCACTTCAATCGGCTTGTCCCCCGCATTTACGTCCGCATGAACCGTCCCCGCCGGATTGGCGGGCAGCCAGTACGCTTTGCCCGTCTCCCAAACGTGCTGCTCGGTCGGTCCGTTCTGCTCAACAATCTTCATCGTCCCTCCGTTGAGGGCAACGATCACACGCGGATGCTCATGACGATGCATGGTGAGCGGTGCATTCGGCAGGATCACGGATTTCCACACCTTCACATCCTCGTTCTCAAATTGCGCGATGCGCTGCGTTTGCGTGGCGCCTTGTTGCGAGTACATCGCAGCAGCGGCTCCGAGCAGAAATGCCATCACTACCACGGCGCGGCCCAAGACGGTGTTCATTGGTTCCTCCGGCCGGGAATCCTACCACGCGGCTCGCGAACGCCGTTCACTGCTTCCGCTTCGCCACCCACGCCCCGTCGGAACGCGCTTCCACGCGCATCCGCCCTTTGCCCGAATCGCCGTCAATCCAACCCATGAGAAACGTATTTGCCGGCCCCGGAGCTCCTCGCGGACTTTCCTTCGGCCACTCACCCGCAAACGAAAGCTCCACGTAGCCGTTTCGCCATGTGCCGGTGATCGCCCGCCCATCTCCCAGCGGACCAGACCACGTCCCGGCCACTTTGTTTCCGTCACGATGCAATTCCATGTGCGCGTCCATCGCGCCCGCATCGCGCGAATAGTGCATCTCCCAGGAGCCCGCCACGTCCGAACCGTTCTCCAGCTTCTGCGGCTCGGCCGGCGTAATACGTACATTCGAAAAATACGATTCTTCTCCAGTAAAGCTCCATAGCCCCACAGCCCCACGCAAGTCTTCGCCCTTCAATCCCTCCACCACCAGGCTCGGCTTCGCAGACCCGTTCACATAAAGTTTCGCGCTACGCCCAGCCACTTCGATCCGCACTTTTATCCAGGTCTCCTTCGCCAGGTCCGCGTGAGACTCATACACCGACGGCCATTCCCGTCGCAGCCGATACCATCCGAAGCCCGGCTCGCAGCCGTACTGCACAGAATGATTGCGCATCGCCTGATCCGCCGCCTCGGAATTTCCCGGCCGCAGGTAGAACAGCTCGTAGTGCGACGCATCGGGCCGGGCGCGAAACGCAATCCCCACAAAACCCGGATGCCTCACGCCCGGTGGCACAGTCGTCCTCACCGCAATATCCGCCTCGATCACTCCATCCTGAAAGTCAGTTTCCGGCAGCAGCGCGAGACCCTCGTGATCTTCCCCCTCCATTGTGATCCGCACTGATTTGCGCCCGAGATACGTCACTGCCTCCGCCTTCGCGTTATGAGTAGTCAACCCGGCGGTATCGCGAAGAGGAAAGGTCTGCGCGCGTGCCGGGCTCTCAGCAAAAACGCAAGCGGCCGCCAAAGGGGTCAGTGCGGTGAAGTTCAACCACGTCTTGAACATGTTCTTTCGTCCTTTGTAACTCATTGCCCTGGCTGAAGTTTGTTGCAGGAATCAAACAGGTAGACGTTACCACCCGAAAATCGGTAGCAGGCCCCGGCAGTCCACACCGCTTTTTAGATTTTACCAATTGCTAAACATTAAAATTCCTGCTACCATTACCCGTTTTCATATGACGACGCAAAGGCCACTATCAGACGCAACCCTGGCTTCCAAGGCACAACCTCGCCTTAAGTGGCACAGGCACTCCTGCCTGTGCGCAGTTGCCGGACCCGGAAGTTCAGATCTAGCTACCCCGTCGACATCGCTTCCGGTAAACGTTCTAATCGCAAATCTGGAATTAGAACTCAACCTAACTCATAGAAAACTCAACCCTCTAAAAATTCCTAATCGCAAATTTTCGACGATTTTCGAATCACTTCTCACGGCCATCCGATGTCCTCCCATCTCATCACGAACCACTCATCACTCGCCACTCGCCACTCATCACCCATCCCAGCCTTTCTAATCCACGGTACCGCGATTAAAACTCCCCCTAACCCACTGAAAACATGACTCCCACACCACTTCTAATCGGCGGTAAAAGGGGCCTCAAGCCTCACCCGCAATTCCCCCGCAACCTCCCAATCTTGCGCCCATACCCCGCGTATGCTACTTTCCGTCGCGGACACCCCTCGAGTGATCTCCCCGTGAAAACAACCGACCTTTGGAAGCCTGCCAATCGCCAGGAAGCGGAGCTTCTCGACAAACTCGATTCCAAGCGCCTCCCTCACCACGTCGCCATCATCATGGACGGCAATGGCCGCTGGGCCGAACGACGCCACCTACCCCGGGTAGCGGGCCACCAGCGCGGCGTAAAAGCCGCCCGCGAGATCATCGAAGCGTGCGCGCGCCTCAAATTGCCGTGCCTTACCCTCTACGCTTTCTCCCGCGAGAACTGGACTCGCCCGCAAGCAGAAGTGGAATTCCTGATGCGCCTCCTGCGGGAATACTTAAAAAGGGAATTGCCTACGATTCACAAGAACAATATCCGGCTCACTATCATCGGCCGCGAATCGGATCTGCCGGATGCTGTGCGCAAAGATCTGGATCGCGCCACGCAATTAACCGGCAGCAATACCGGCATGAACCTCATAGTCGCGCTGAATTATGGCGCGCGCGCGGAAATCGTTGACGCCTTCAATGCGATGCTTCAAAAAGCCCGCGCCAATGGCCAGCCGGAATTCCGCGCCGATGAGGAAGCGATTGCTTCGCACCTCTATACGGCAGGCCTGCCCGACCCCGACCTGCTTATTCGCACCAGCGGCGAAATGCGCGTGAGTAATTTTCTGCTGTGGCAAATTGCCTACGCGGAAATCTACGTCACCGAGACGCTCTGGCCGGATTTTTCGCGCGCCCGTCTTCTCGAAGCGCTAATCGACTATCAAAAACGCGAGCGCCGCTACGGCGGCCTCGGCGCTACGCGTTCGCAGGAAGAGCGCTCCTCGCACCACAAACGGTCTGCGGCGGCCAAGGGCTGACGCGAATGCTCCCTCGCATCTTTACAGCTCTGGTCCTGATTCCGATTGTTGTCGCCCTGGTATGGTGGGGGCCGGCGTGGATCCTGGCAGCAGTAGCCGCATTAGTCGCGATTCTTGCGCTGCTTGAATTTTTCGATCTCGGCGAACGCATCGCGATGCGCCCATTTCGCAAGTGGACAATTGTTTGCGTCGCTGGGTTGTTCTACGCGCAATACTCGCTGGGCCTGGTTGAAACCCGTTCCCTCGCGGAAGGTTATTCAATCGTGCGCAGCGCTGCCGGAGGCGTGCTCTCCGTCGAAGCAGTGCTCCTGGTGTTCGTCTTCGGCGCCGTGGCGATCGGACTTGCCACCCGCTGGGCACTCCACGAAGTGCTTCCGGCAATCGCCATCAGTTCAGCGGCGCTTTTGTTTCTCGCTCTCCCGTTCAGTTATCTGGTCCGAATTAACGAAATCAGCTTGGTCGGCCGGAAGCTGGTGCTGTTTACGCTTTGCCTCATCTGGGCGGGCGACATTCTCGCGTATTTTGTCGGCAAAGGACTGGGCCGCGTTCCCATGGCGCCGGCCCTGAGCCCCAAGAAAACCTGGGAGGGTGCGCTCGGCAACCTGCTCGCGTCGCTTCTCGTGGGAGTGTTTTTTGCGAAGTGGCTGCAGATCGAAGCGACGCAAATGCTCGTAGTCGCCGGGCTCGCGAACATCGCCGGACAAATGGGCGACCTCATCGAATCAGCATGGAAGCGCGGCGCAGCCGTAAAAGATTCAAGCAATTTGTTGCCGGGGCACGGAGGGGTGCTCGACCGCATCGATAGTCTCATCCTCGCCAGCCCCGTCGTCTGGGCAGCCTACCAATGGTTTGCAAAATGAGAAGACAAGGACGGGCTGATTTCCGGGCGCAAGCCGACGGACGAATTCGACTACGTGTAGATTCTCAATTGCTGCGCGCCGCTTTAACGCCGGGGTGTCGTCGTCGGCAATTTCGGTGGCGGAGCGTTCGAAGCGCGCTTGCGCTCGGAAGGATCCCAATCTTCGGGGGGAAATGCGATACGCCAGAACAGCGGCGATGGTTCGGAAAATTCAATTCCAACTTCCATTTTGCCCGCATCCTTCTGCCCAATAAAAGAGACGGTGCAGGGAAGCTCTTCCGCCGTCTTGGGATTCACGATCGCCACCTGCTGGGCGCGCGCCACGCGATTCGTCATTTTGATCATGCAGCCGTTGGCGTTTACCGCCACCGTATAGGTCTCTTCTTCGAAATTCTGCGTGCCGGTGGTTCCTCGCACGATCACGGGCATTGCGATCTGGACGCGCTGCGTGCGCCGGCGCTCCGAACTGGCTTCGCCCACGCCCGATACAGAGCTCTTGATCTCAGCCATCAGTCATCTCCTGACTTGTTGAGGAAACGCCCCAAAACGCGTCACCCGGGAGGCGGACACGCGCGGCCACTAGTAAATTCTACACCGCTCGCACCATGCTTTTGTCCGCGATATCAAGCCCCCGCGTACCAACTGTAAACACTCCGCTTCGCTTGCTGTTCGCAAAATCCCACAATCCTCTATAAAATCGCTGCCACATGAGACACATCTCGATTCTGGGCTCAACCGGCTCGATCGGCACGCAATGCTTGAGGGTGGTCGATTCGCTTCCAGGCCGATTTGAGGTTGTCGCCCTTGCGGCCGGATCAAATGTCGCTCTCGCCGCAGAACAGGTCCGGCGCCACAAGCCGAAAGTGGTGTCTGTGGGCACCGAAGCAGGCGCCCATGAACTCCGCGACATCCTGAGCGGCTCTCGCCAACCGCTTCCCGAGATTCTATTCGGCCCCGAGGGAATCGAACGCGTCGCTACTCACCCCGACGCCGAACTCGTAGTCTCGGCTGCGGTGGGGGTAGTAGGCCTACCCGCAACATACAAAGCAATCGAATGCGGCAAGCAGATCGCTCTCGCTAATAAAGAGGTGCTTGTCGCAGCTGGCGAAGTAGTGATGGCCGCAGTGCAGCGGCACAACGTGGCGCTACTCCCGGTCGACAGCGAGCACAACGCGATTCATCAATGCTTGCGAGCCGGCGAAAATCGCGAAGTAAAGAGACTGGTGCTCACCGCTTCCGGCGGCCCATTTAGGAGGACTCCTGTTTCGAAGCTGAGCCATGTAACCCCCAAGCAGGCTCTCGCACATCCTAACTGGAAAATGGGTAACCGAATCACAATCGACTCGGCCACATTGATGAACAAGGGCTTCGAAGTGATCGAAGCCCGCTGGCTTTTTGGAATGAGTCTCGACAAAATCAACGTCGTCATCCATCCGCAGTCAACGATCCATTCGATGGTTGAATTTATCGATGGTTCAATCCTGGCACAGCTTGGGCCAACCGATATGCGCATGCCGATCCAATATGCGCTAACCTATCCCGAGCGCGTTCCGTCGAATGGATGTGCCCTCGATTGGACCGCTTTGCGCAAACTAGACTTCGAGGATGTTCCTGCTCGCAAGTTTCCGTGCCTTGAGCTTGCAAAAGAGGCTATCCGTGAAGGTGGGCTTTTGCCTTGTGCTTTAAATGCCGCGGACGAGATCGCAATCGCAGCGTTTTTGGATCGCAAGCTGCCGTTTCTTGGAATCGCCGCCGTAATCGAAGACGTGCTTGGGCAAATGCCCCGGACTTCGGTCACGAAGATTGAAGATGTGCTGGCGGCAGACCTCGAAGCTCGCAGTCTCGCGCGAGAAGCAATAGCGAAACATAAAGTGCAGGGTCAGCGCAAAGGGCGGCGAAGAAGTTGATTCGCCTGTTTTCGAGTGACGCTGTACAATCCTAAATGAGGCAATTATGGTGGACTTGCAGAACGGTGTTATAGCTCTGGTTTCCGTCACCGTCGTGCTCGGGATAATGATTTTCGTGCACGAATGGGGACATTTTATCGCCGCAAAATTAGCGGGCGTTCGTGTCGAGGTCTTTTCATTTGGATTTGGCGCGAGACTGTTTGGCGTCAAGCGCGGCGATACGGACTATCGTTTGAGCGCGCTACCGTTCGGCGGCTATGTTCGGATGGCTGGCGACAATCCGGTGGAGGAACGCACCGGGGCTCCGTACGAATTTCTTTCTAAGCCTCGCTGGGTTCGGGTCCTCATCGCGATTGCGGGTCCGGTGATGAATATTCTTCTCGCCTTCCTGATTTTCTGGGGAATATTCTGGCTGAAGGGTGTGCCTGAGCCGGAATATTTGCAGCAGGCGCCACTGGTCGCCGCGGTGCCGCAGAATCCGCCGGTCACAACCGCCATTCAAGCCGGCGATCGCATAGTAGCGGTTAACGGTGTGAAAACTTCCACCTGGGACAAGGTATTCGATCAACTTGCTAAGGCGAAGCCGGGAAGCTCCGCGGAAATCACTGTTGCTCGCGAAAACGGGGAGCAGAAATTTACGGTGCTTGTCCCGTCGGTCAAGTCTGATGTCTCCAATGTCCTCGGATATCCGGCTATGGTCCCGATTGCGGACGAGATTGCTATTGGCTTTCCAGCTGAAAAAGCAGGCATGCGCCCAGGAGATGTCATCATCTCTATCAACGGAAAGCTAGTCGTAACATGGCCGCAATTGGTTGAGGTGGTGCGCGCTTCGAATGGCCAAACGATCAATTTTGTAGTCCGCCGTGATGGTCAGGATATGCCTCTCGAGATCACTCCGACACATGGAATGGGCAGCGATGGCGAGTCCGTATGGCAGATCGGTGTCTCTGAGCGGACCAACGATAGCTATCACCGGCAGGGTTTCACCACGTCGGTCACGGATGCGGGCTTGGCGACAGTCGGCGGCATGCGCCAGATTTTTGATGTTCTCGCCGGGCTTTTTACCGGAAAAGTCTCGATTCGCCAGCTTCAGAGCGTTGTGGGCATCGCGCGCGAATCGGGACGTGCCGCCAAAGGCGGTCCCATGCGCCTGATCGAATTCATGGCCGTCATCAGCCTGAATCTCGGTTTGCTCAACCTTCTGCCGATTCCGATCCTGGATGGCGGCCACGTTTTGCTGCTGGCAATCGAAGGGGTTCTGCGCCGTGATCTCAGCATAACGGTAAAGGAGCGGTTCGTTCAGGTTGGCCTTGTGTTCCTTCTGGGCATTTTTGGGTTTGTAATGTACAGCGATATTGTGAAGCTGATTCAGCATCACTGATTTGTTCGGTTTCGTACCGACGCTTTGTTGCGCGCTGGCTTTATATTGATTCCCGGGCTCGCGAAGTAAGATTATAAAAATATTTGCTTGTCAGTTTAATTTGCGCGTTGTGAGATTCTTGCTAAGGTGCTCCTGCAATGGCTTCTATAATTCGCGAAGTCGGCGAAACATTCTCGACGCTCTGTAAGGGCTTCAGCATCACGCTGCGCACGATGTTTCGCAAAACCACCACTGAGCGCTATCCCGAAGTTCCTGCCAGCGTGGCGGCACGCTATCGCGGCATTCACGTTCTTCAGCGCGATGAGAACGGCTTCGAGAAGTGCGTCGGCTGTTTTCTTTGCGCAGCCGCGTGCCCCGCGAATTGTATTTACATCGAGGCCGCCGAAAATACCGACTCCAATCGCATCTCAGCCGGAGAACGCTATGCCCGCGTCTACAACATCGACTACTCGCGATGCATTTTCTGCGGCTACTGTGTTGACGCCTGTCCCACCGACGCCATCACTCACGGCCACAACATCGAACTGGCTCCATACGACATAAACGCCCTGATCTACCGTAAGGAACAACTTCTCGAATCCTGGCCGCCACGCACCGTAACCTCAACAACCTGAGCTCCGCGCAACGATCCACATTTACCAACCTCCGCACCATGAATCCGGAAGCGGATGGGAGTAGAAGAAACAAAGCACCCGTTCGAAGCACTAACCTGCGACTGAAGCCACAAAGCCTCCAGTCAATCTTTCCGAGTGCCCGGGATGTGGGTGAAGACTGCCTTGACTCCACCATCCTGCCCATCCTCAAACTGAAACTGATTCTCCCAATGACATTCCCTTAGCCCAGCCTCCAACTAAGGAGTGCTCTAACCCGCGTACCGCCCCCGTCGCCATATTCATCGCCTCATCGGAAACGCCATCATGGCAGTCGCCCAGCATCCTCGGTTCCGCTAATGAATAGGTTATGTTCGGGGGGTTGGTTGAGTTGGTTGATTGGCAGGGTTTGGAGTGGGTGTGGATTTGCGGTGTTGGGGGCGGGTGGGCGGGAAGACTGGTGGTGGTGCGCTGTGGCAGCTATTCGTTTGTCGTTTCTGGGGCGCGGCGGTTGTTGCGAATCGCGACCGCGCTTTTGGTTAGCTGATTATAGGTGAGTCGATTATGGATTGGGGTTGCCGTGGCGCGGCTGTGAAATCGGGAGGTGACGTGGTTGCGATGGGATTACGAATCGGACGATGGAGTTGGCGCAGTAGGAGGGTCGCAGCGACAGCGTCGCCATCTGGGTTGGCGCGCGTGGAGACACGGTGCTTGAGGAGTGATGGCCCGTAGCATGATTTTCTATTCAAGAGCGGAGCGCGGGAGGGAACTTAGCGGAGTCAGCTGGCCGCGCGGCGGCGATGGGTCGCCAGTTGGAGTTGGCGCACGTGGAGCAACGCTGCTGGAGGGCTGGTGCTTTCGGCACGTTGCGATTCAAGGACGCATCGTGGAAACAGCTTATTCGCGTCAACTGGCCGCGCGATTGCGATGCGGGCGGCGAAATGACAGAAGCATCGAGGTCGCTTTGCCCGGTTTTGAAATGGTTGTGGGTGCGCGGGCCGCGCTCGCTTGCACAAAAGCTGGAAAGTGCGGCGTGCGACAGGCAATCGCGGAGCGTGTGATGGGTGAACGACTTCTCGGTTTGGCGGCGACGAGGCCGGAGGCGCGATTTGTCGGTCGGGCAGCGGCGGGGCGAGCAGCAGAGTCGCGAGGAATCGAGTTGCGAGCAGTGCGTCGAGTGGAAGAATCCTTCGCGTCCGCGTCGGACAGATCGTGCGCGACGAGTCGCGCGATGGCAGGCCGGGCGTCTGAGCCCGCCGCCACAGCCTCAGATGCAATGCGAGCAGCCGGTGCGGCACCCGCAGCCCGAAAGCTGGGGCGATCTTCTAAGTCGATCGAAAGGGAACTGCCCGCGGCCGCTTCTTCTGGATTCTTGCGCGCGAGAAGCCATTGGGCCAGGCGGGCTTGCACTTCGGCCTCGACCCACTCCTCGAAAATGTCGTTCAGCTCTTTGCGCAGATTGGCGACGGTGTTCAGACGGCTGAGATGGAAGGATTCGATGGAGGCCTCGGATGAGGTGAAAAGATATTCGAGAGGCCGGTCGATGGCGTCCTCTCGCGACGCCGAAGGTTGCTTTGCGTCCCCCTTGGAGCTCGGCATTGCTCCAATAGATATCACAGGCGTTATTACCTCCTATAGTACGGAGGTTGCAGTACCGGGTTGTCGATGAAGTGCGCGATTGGTTGCACGTACAACTGCGGAGATGCGGCCTGCAAGCAGGAGATTTACGGAGAAGGGTGGCGAACGCTCGGCGACACACGTGCGATTTCGCGGGAAAGCTGGGATTAGCGCCTGCCACTTAGTAACGGCGCACAGGAGTCGTTTTCATGGCGCCCACCGGGCGGAGCTGTGCCACTGAATCCGAAGGCAACTGCGCGCCGGCCGGAGGCCAGCGGTACGAAGGGCCAAAGAACGCGAGCGCGACGTAGCCAAGCATTTGCAAGCGCGTTGCGTGGTTACGCTGGCACAGGCAGGAATGCCTGTGCTACTGAAAAGCAAAGAACAGAAAAGTACTAGAACATTACGCTGCATATCGGGAACTACGGAGATGCGAGCCAGTTCGTAATGCGCGAAAAGAATTTCAATACCGGCGTGAGAGGCGTGCTGCTTGACGCGGGCCATTACGAGCGCATGGGCTCGGCGATCTGGCTTTACTCCTGGCTTGTGCTGCGGCAGACGCACCAAAGTGGTTCAATCGGCTGGGTTTTAGGCGGGTCGCCGGTGAGTTATCGCGAGATCGAGGAAGAGACGGGCTTCAACCGGCGGACGCTCGAGGGCTGGTTTCGTCGATTGAGGCGCGAAGGCTACATTGAGACCACGGCTGCGCCCACCGGCGTAGTGGTACGGATTACCAAGGCCAAAAAATATTCACAGACCACCCGCAGAATTGCGGAGCGGTTACGCCAGGTTGCGGCCACCCCTACGCCAAATTGCGTAGCAACCGACCCCCAAAACGCGCAAATTCAGCAGTTTCCGGCGCGGATGGTTAGTTCATCGATAGAAAGAATAAAAGATAAAGAAAAGCAGCGCGAAATCCACAGGCATTTGCACAGAGAAATCCACAACTCGAGCGTTTTTCTTGAGGAAAACCCTTCCGGGCTGGAAGAAGCAACTTCACAAGCAGGTGCAGATCGCGATGGCGACGCTATTTTAGAAGCTGAGAGGCACGAGCAACTCGAAGAGATTCGCAGTCGTGTGAGCGGAGTGCGGGAACACTATTCGTACAATGCGCGCGAATTTCTGGAGTTGCTGCGCGCGAAGCGCGATGAGGCGGTGCGGCGCGAATTGCGAGTAGGGACGGGGCCGGAGGTGCGGCGTGCCTAGTGGCGTAGGTCCGCCGAAAAGGGGTGCGGTAAAAATCACACCTACGCCACAAGTTTCTACGTGCGTCGATGCGCCACGCGAGGAAACGAAGAATGCGTTGGCGTCAGTGGGGGCACGGCATGCTGTGCCCGGCAAGAGAACTTGGCGTGATCGAGCCATTCATCGCGATGCTGAAATTCGGGACGACGGCGAGACATTTGAAGTGCTTAGTGCGTGGTTGGTGCGAATGTGCATATGGCGCGTTCGGGCACGGCATGCCGTGCTCCTACTGAAGAAACGGTAACGGCGAACAGAACGAAATCGCGGGACGAATCGAGAACGAGCGATCGTGCTGCGGCGTTACGTTGGCACAGGCGTCATTTTCACGACCGCCTACCGGCGGGGCCTGTGCTACTGAAAGGCGAATATGAAATTGCTGCGCGGAATTAGAAGGGAAGTGACGCATGGCGGCGTAGTGCCGCACGGATGGCAGATGGCGTGGTATGAGCCGCGGCGGCGGACGGGCGTGTACTATCCGCGTCCGCTGAATTGGCTGCTGCGAGCAGTGCGCGAATTGATTTATCGCGTACAGCTGGCGGTGCATGCGCCGCGCCTGGAGTGCGCGCAGGTGTTTGACATGCAGCGCCTGCATCGCGAGCGCGAACGCCTGGCGGTGGAGTATGCGCGCGGTTATGTGACCGGATGGCGCGAGTGTTTTCACGCGTGTCTCGATGTGGTGGAGGACGAGATTGCCGGCGCGCAGGGCGTGTATGAAGCGCACGACGTGGCGGGCTGGCTGGCGGCGGGCCCGGAACCGGGGAAAGAGAATTGAACAAGTAGCACAGGTATTCCTGCCTGTGCCCCAAGTTGTTACTTGCGGTGGCGTCGCACCACGAGGAAACAAAAGAACGCGTTCTTTGATCTTGCACGTATGGCGCGCGCTGCTGCCTGTTTTGGTAGCACAGGCATTCCTGCCTGCGCCCCAAGTTGATACGTGCCGGTGGCGTCGCAACACGAGGAAACGAAAGAACGCGTTCTTTGATCTTGCACGTATGGCGCGCGCTGCGATGCGTTTTTACGTTGGCACAGGCAGGAATGCCTGTGCTACTGGAGGCGTGAATGAAGGCTAGCGAAATATTCGACTCGTGCCATGGGCGCTACCGCAACTTGCGCGAATGGCTCGCCGAATCCACGGGGCAGATCCGCGCGCTCGATCCTGAATCGCACTACGACGGGTACCATTGGCGTCCGGTACAGGCGCGCGCGGCGGAGTTCGTCGCCGACTTCGAGCGAATTGGACGCAAAGCGCTGCGGCGTCCGGAATGGAAAGGCCGGCTGAAGCTCTTCGAGATTTATTTTTTGCATTCGGTGGAGTACAAGCGCGCGATTTCGCTGGTGGGCGTGGCGGAAAGTACGTTTGATTACTGGCTCAACGAAGTGAAGCGCGCGCTGGGACGCGAGTTCGCGCGCACGGGATTGTTTCCGCCCTGGCGATATTTTCGCGTGCGCGAGTAGTTAGTAGCACAGGCATTCCTGCCTGTGCCAACGCGCCAACATGAACAAGCCGCCGATGCTTGGCTATCGCGAGTTCTCGTTACCTTCGTTTTTCAGTAGGGGCACGGCATGCCGTGCCCGGCGATAGAACTTGGCGAGATCGAGCCATTCACGACGCGTGTTCGGAGACCTAGCAGCGACGTACAAACGAAGAAGGCATTGGGTTGATTTTGCCGAGACGCACGATCGAATCGCTGGCGCTTTCGGGCACGGCATGCCGTGCCCCTACTGAAAAAAACGCCAACCGCGAACAGAACGAAATCGAGTTGCGTCGCAAGCAGGGCGATCGTGCCGCCCTTTTGCGTTGGCACAGGCAGGAATGTCTGTGCTACTTACTTCTTTCGGTCGCGTTTCACGAAGTAATCGCGAATGATGGGGAAGCCCAGCGTAAACGGAATCCACAGTATATTTTTCATCAGCGTCGAACGCTGCTCCATGCGCTCATGGAAGGCGTCCGCTTCCGCCTGCTTCTGCGTGACCACCGCGCCGACATATTTCAGGAAATCGATGCCGCACTTTTCGCATTTGCCGCCGGTGCGCTGCTGGTTGTGGCACGACGGGCACTCGTAGCGCATCGTGTGGTGGCAACGCTGGCAGAAACGCGCCACTTCGCGCACGTCGGTACCGCACTTCGGGCATTTCACGGTTTTCTGCGGCGCGGGCGTGGCGGACGTGGTTCCTGGCGCAACCGGAGACGCTGCTGATGCCTTAGGCGGAGCAGTGGCGCGTGGCGCCGGCGCGGATTTATCTGCGCTGACAGATGCGCCGGTCGGCGCGGTAGTTACGGGCTTACCCACGCTGTTCGGAGCAGCAGTGACAGGTTTGGCCGCGCCGTCCGGCACAGCGGCGCCAGGCGCCCGCGCGATCGGCTTATCCGAGGTCGTACCGCTCATGCTGAAATTTTACCGGGATGCCGTGCCGCACGCGTGGCCGCGACGCGGATGCGCGTCTCATTGATAAGCTGTACGAAGGTACAGCCTCAAGTAGCACAGGCATTCCTGCCTGTGCCAACGTAAAACCGCAGCACACGCGTTAATGCTTGGCTCCCCCGCCACTGCGTTCTTCGCAGTAGGGACACGGCATGCCGTGCCCGGCGATTGAACTTGGCGCGATCGAGCCATTCATTGCGGTTGACGATTCACAGGCGAACACTGGCAGGGCGTAGTCGGGTGGATGGCGCGTGATTGCTCGTGGCGCGTTCGGGCACGGCATGCCGTGCCCCTACTGAAGATCGGATGTGTCGGACGAAATTTGAATGCGTGCGTAGCGACTACCGGAACGACGGGAATTTCAGGCGCTTCAGCGCATTGGCGGCGTTGGCGGCGAGCTTCGCTGCGCCATTTGCACCATTGCCATTTGCTGCGCTGCTGCCATTCGCGCCGACGTTCCCGTAGCCGCAGCGGCGGCTCGGATCGGCCGGCCGCGGCGCGACCGCACCATTCCTCTGCGCGCAAAATTCCGCGGGCGGCGGCACGAGCAAACGCACCACGTGCCCGAGTCGCTCCTGCTTGTACGGCTTCGTCATGCAGACCACCGCGCCAAGCGAATGCGCGTTCGAGTAGTCGCTGGGATATCCGGAGCTCGTCGTCAGCACCACGGGAATATGCTTCAGCCGCGGGCTCTGCTTCACGTGCGCGCACAGGTCATAACCTGGCAAGCCGTCGCCTTCCACTTCCGCAATCACCAGCGCGGGCGTGAACATATTCATGACCTCGCGCGCGTCGGGACAATTGCTCACCGCCATCACTTCGTAACCCTCGCTGCCGAGGTAGCCTTTCAACGTGGCGCGGATCATTTCGTCGGCGTCCACCACCAGCACAAGCGGGCGTTTGGAATTTGCCTCGCCGCGCGAGAGCGAGAACACTGACCCGTTCGAAGATGCGAGCGGGGCATCGGGCGGTGCCAGCGGCATGCGCGGCGCGGGCGACGAGTCCGCAATCTTGCGCCCGCACGAATCCACAATATCTTCGCCGATGCCTTCGCCCAGCGCGACAGCCACAGCGTAGCGGCCATCGCTCGTTCCCAGCGCTCGGACGATGCGCCCCTGCTGTTCGGCGTGCAGCGCCGCGGGCGCGCTGCTGTAGGGAAACATCACGGCCACTTCCATGCCGCGCGCGTAGTTGGGGCTGGTCGAGAGGAAAAGGATTCCAGCGCGCGACACGTCAATCGTGGTCGAAATTTCGTCCACCACCGCGTCGGTCACGTTGATGCCGCGGACGCGCACCGGCGCAGAAATCAGCGCGCGACGCCGCTTGCGCCGATCAGCCGGCGGCTCGTTGCGCAGCGCATCGCCAGCTTCCTGAATGGACGTTGTTCGTACCGCAGCCGTCTCGCCGGCTTGTCCTGAGGCACGAAGGGCGCTGTTGCCGTTCGCCGTTTGTACCGCTGGCCTCCGGCTGGCGAAGTTGCCGTTGGTGTCGCCGTTGCCGTTGGTTTTTCCCGAGGTCGCCGCCGCGTGCGCCTCTCGCGGATCCGGCTCGAAATTCGCCGAGGCGAGAATGTCGTCCAGGCAATATTCGAATTCCACGCCCACCTGGCGATTCGCTTCCTGATTCGCCTCGCGATTCCCGTCGCCCGCCTGCTCCGAAAAATCCACTGCGTCCTGCGCGTCCTGCTGCTGCCGCGAAAAATTCACTCCGTCATTCATGCCCAAGGGACCCCTGTTCCGCCGATCGTCTGGACAGCTCTGGCTATGTCAAAGAGTAGAAGTGGGCCACGGCGAGCGCAGTAGCAGAAAAGTTTCATTCGCGCAGTACCGAGGTCGGGCGCCAAGGCAGTACCAGGGTACTGAGCGGCAAGCTGCTGTGCGGGTTGCAGTTAGGTAGCACAGGCATTCCTGCCTGTGCCCCAAGTCGCTACGTGTAGAGCATCAGCTAAACGAGGAAGCAAAAGAACGCGTTCCTTGATCTTGCAGGTATGGCGCGCACTGCGCCGGGTTCTTACGTTGGCACAGGCAGGAATGCCTGTGCTACTGAAAAGCGTTTCGAGAACGCTACTTCGAGGTGTCGCGCAGCAGGACCACATCTGAAATTGCGTGGCGTTGCAATACGCCTAGCTGTTTGCCGTCGAGCGAGAAGTGGTATGCGTCGATCAGATCCGTGGTGAAATTTGTGATGCGCTTGGCTGCACTGGCGCTGGCCTCGAGCGGTTGCAGCCACAAATTATCCACGCCGGCTTCGCGCACCGGGTAGACCAGCGCGCGGCCGTCGGGCGTGAATGACGCGGCGCCGCTGATGCGTTGGTCCGGCTTGATGATGCGCTTCGCTGCATTCGTAGCGGACCCGCCCGCATTCGCGCTCGCGCCGCTTGCGGCAGCCGACTGATCCCCCAGGCTCCCCTTACCGGGGACACTGGGGGCCCCATTCAGATTCAGCAGTACGATCTTCGTCTGATGCGCGGTTTCATTCCCCTCCGCCTCCACGTGAATTGAAAACGCCAGCCACTGGCCATCCGGCGAAATCGAAATATCCGTCGTATCGAGATCGGCGTCGGGAATATTCGAGCCCGGCACCACTTCGGCCTTCCCGCCGTCGATCGACGCGCGCTTGATCTCGTGGCTGAACCAATCGCGAAAATAAACCCACTTGCCATCCGGCGAACACACTGGGCCGCGAATATCGCGCTCGTTGGTGATCTGTTTCGGGTTGGTGCCGTCGGAATCCACGCGCCAGATATTCGCGAACGGGCTGCCGTGATATCCGGCCCAGGTGAAGACGATGTATTTCCCATTCGCGCACGACGCCGGCAGCGCCATCACCGTGTTCGCTTCGCTCAGCAGCACTGCCTCGTCGCCGCCCGTCGCCGAGACGCGCAGCAGTTTTCCGCCGTCATTCACCAGGAGCTTTGCGTCCGGCGCCCAATTGAATCCGTAGACGTCGCGCTCCTGAGTCACCGCGGACACGGGCACAGCCGACGCCGCGGCTCCCGGCCCGTTCCCGGAAGGAGCCCCGGAAGCAGGGAACTCATAAAAGCTGTTCGAAATCTTCACCTGCACCGCCGAAAGAATTTTTCCATCCGCCGAAAGCCGCAGCGTTTTGTAGCTGTTCGTGTCCTGCGTCACCAGGCGGATTTTCGCTTCGTCCTTCCCGAGGTAGCCAATCTGATCGCGAATGAATCCCGTTCCTCTCGATTCCGCCGTCAGCAGCATTCCAGTCCCATCCGGCATCCACACCAGCGAGCTCGCCGCAAAATCAGGGAAGCCGGCCAGCGTCGTATTCTTTCCCGACGCGACGTCGAACATCTCGATCCGCGAAAGCTGTTCGCCCACCTGATAGATCACTCCGGCGATTGCTTTTCCATCGCGCGTCCAGGCCAGGCCGAAAGGTTCTTCCGCGATCGGCCCGGCCACCAAAAGTTTTTCGTCGCTTCCGTCGGATTGCGCTGTGAGCAGGCTGAATTTTCCCGGTTCTGGATGACCGGTGCGGACGTAGGCGATGCGCTGCCCGTCGGGCGAAAACGTGATGGGGTTATCCGCCTCGTGTACGGTGAGCTGCGGCGTGCCGCCCAGGATCGGCGCGCGATAGAGATCCGATTCGTCCGCCGCGGCGGTTTCCCGCTTCAGGAAATAAACGTAGTTTCCATCCGGCGCGAAAATCGGGCCCCAGTAATAAGCGTCCGACGGCGGAACGATTTGCGTGTCGCTATCCGTGGGCAGATGGCGCAGCCAGAGGCTTCGCTGTCCTTTATCCGAGACCACGCTGAAAATATATTTTCCGTCGGGCGAAATAGCGGCGCTGATGGCCTTTCCGCTTTTCGTTACCTGGGTGATGCTGAAATTCTGGAAGGGCATTGGGCCCGCGCGATGCACGAGCGAATAGACGCCATACGCGGCGCCGATTGCCAGCAGCGCGACGACCGCGATGCTCGCGATGAGAAAAGCGGGATTGCGCCGCTCCCGCGGAACTTCCGTCGTCGCAGTCGCGGTTGACTCGGTGGTGCGACGCGCGCCGCCGACGCCGCCTTCTGCAATCGAACGCGCGCCCGTGCGCGAACCGCCGCTGCCTTGCAAATTCTCCGTTGCTTCGCTGGCGCCCTTCAGCCGGTGCAAATCTTCGCGCGCGCGCGACGACATGCTGCGCTGCAGATCTGCACCCGCTTCCGCATCTTGCGCGTCGATCGCGCCGCTGCCTGGAGCGCCGGAAGCCGTTCCTGAAGGCGTCCCCGACGATGCGCCTGATGGTGTGCCTGAAGACGAAGCGCGAATCGCGCCCGACCTTCCCGATTCCATCGCGCGCTTCAACCGCTGCAAATCCGCGCGCATATCGCCGGCCGTGTGATAACGTAGCTTCAAATCCTTCTCGAGCGCCTTCTCGATAATTTCTTCGAGCTTCGCCGGCACTTCCGGATTCAGTTGCGACGGCCGCACCGGCTCGCGCTCGAGAATCTGATTGAAAATCACGCCGGCCGTCGCGCCCGAGAAAGCCTGCTTCGCCGTGGCCATCTCGTAAATCACAATGCCAAACGAAAAAAGATCGCTGCGCCCGTCAAGCTTCTCGCCGGACACCTGCTCGGGCGACATATAAGCCACGGTGCCGAGCGCGGTGCCGGGACTCGTCAGATTCGGATCCGTTTCCAGCAGCACCGCTGGGACGTTCGTGGCCGTCGCGCCCATCGAAATCGTCTCGCCCACTTTGCGTCCGGTGGAGAGCTGCTTCGCCAGACCGAAATCCAGAATCTTCGGCTGGCCGCGCTCGGTGATGAAAATATTCGCGGGCTTGATGTCGCGATGAATGATGCCTTGCGAATGCGCCGCATCAAGCGCGTCGGCCACGCCGATCGCGAGGTCGACGAGCGTGTCCATGCGCAGCGGTCCGCTCGCGATGCGATGCTTCAGCGTGGCGCCCTGGAGCAGCTCCATGGCGATGAACGGCGTGCCCTCATCTTCGTCAATGTCGTAAATCGTGCAGATATTCGGATGGTTCAGCGCCGACGCAGCGCGCGCCTCGCGCTGAAATCTCTCGAGCGAAGTAGGATCGGCCGCCACGCCCAGCGGCAAAAATTTCAGCGCCACCTGCCGCCGCAGCTTCGTATCCTCAGCGCGATACACCACGCCCATCCCGCCCCCGCCTACCTGCTCGACGATGCGGTAATGCGTTACAACCCGCCCAATGTACGGATCCGCGTCAGTCATCCTGCCTAATATACGCGAAGTCACGCGCGCCGCGTCAACGCGCAGCAGCCGTTGTTTTTCCGTGCGCACGTGCCGGCGCCGTTCAGCGCCGAGCTTTTCGTACCGCTGGCCTCCGGCCGGCGCCTTTGCCTTTAAGTAGCACAGGCCCCGCCGGCGGGCGGTCATAAAAATGTCGCCTGTGCTCCAGCTACGGAAGTGCTTCTCCGGTGGGAGCCCTCTGCTTCAGCAGAGGGAGCTGGACTTCAGTCCAGCGAAGAGGCATCGAGTAAAAATCGTGGCTTTAGCCACGGACATTTCGAAGGCCCAGCGCTAAAGCGCGAAAACAAAGTTACCGCCGAAGTTCCGGAGCGCTGAAGCGCTCCTCCCCCGCATGAATGCGGGGGCTCCCACCTGTGCCCGTACTGCATCAGAGAACTCCGCCAATGTTTCCTTGTCTTACTACACCACGGCCACTGGCTACTTGCGGCACAGGCAGGAATGCCTGTGCTACTTAAAACCGTCAGCGTTGTTTGCGGCGAGCCAAATAGCCGGAGAGCAGAAGCCGAAGGGGTCGCGAAGATACCATCCACACCAGAATGAAAAGTGCGACGAGCACGCCAAAGACATATCGGGATTCCAACTTGAACTTCTCGGCCATGAAAGACGCGAGAACAAATCCCGCCGCCACCAGCACCGCCGTCAAAATCAGCTTCAGAAAATCGTGCTTCGGACGCTCGGCTCCCACCAACGCGCCCGAAAGACCCAAAAGCACCAAAATGTAGTGATCGCCCTTCTCGAGCTCGCCGACGGCCTCGTCCCAATACCGCGACCGCGCAGGATCTTCTTTTCGCAAACGACCGCGCGCGTGTTCGAGCAAATTAAACATCTTCGCGTCGTACTCCGGCGTTTCAAACTGTGCTTCGAATTCGTCGTTGAGCGTTACGGGATCAGGGCAGGAAGCCGGATCAGACTCCGTGAAGTACATCATTCGCTTCTCGAGGTCGGTTAGAGGCAGATTCTCGATCGCCGCCTGCTCAGCAGCCTGCGCAACAAGAAAATCCTTAGCCTGCTTTGTATCCATGGCAACAGGGAAGTGAGAGTCGCGCCGATTCTAGCCCAACTGGCTCGCCTTCAAGTAGCACAGGCATTCCTGCCTGTGCCTCAAGTTGCTACCTGCGCTGTGTCGCAAAACAAGGAAACCAAAGAACGCGTTCTTTGATCTTGCATGGCTAGCGCGCACAGCGCTGCGTTTGTACATGGGCACAGGCAGGAATGCCTGTGCTACGAAAACCCATATTGCAACCAATGCGTGCGCCCGCGCGTCAAATGAACTAGAATCGCGCAGTAGCAGTTGCTTCTCCTTCGCTCCTCCCAGTGAGCGAGGAGGGTGAGATGACCCACGGGCCCGGCAGTACGGAAGACAACGCAGTCGACGGCAGGTTTTCTCGCGTCACATTTTTCCGCGTCACGAATCGCAATCATTCCATTCGTTCTTTTACCGGCGCGACGAACCGTCGCACCACATTCTCCAGTTGCGCGACTAGCCGTCGCGACGACTCCAAGCATTCGCGCGCGCCTCTGCACCTTTTCGCCGCGCTCACTTTCGCCGCAGCGCTCGCCCTTGCTCCGCATCCGGCTTTCGCGCAACACGGTGGCGGTGGCGGCGGTGGCGGCGGCCACGCGGGCGGTGGCTTCGGCGGTGGTGGTGGCGGGCATTTCGGCGGCGGTGGCGGCGGGCACGCAAGCGGCGGCTCGTCGCATGGCGCAGGGCCCGCAGGCTACGGCGGCGGGTCGTCTTCAGGCAATTCAGGTCACGCTTCAGGCGGCGCAACGAATTCCGCCGCGCATTCGGCCCCGTCCTCCCGCTTCATCGGCGGCAGCACGTGGCAGGCTCCTCCGAGCACTGCAATGCGCGGCGGCGCCCAGCCCTCCTCACATTTCATCACGCCCGACGAGGCTGCCGCATCCGGCGCGCACGTCGTCGCAAGACCGGTTGAACCGCGAGGCATCAGCAATCCTCTCGGCGCTTCCACTGCGTTACGCGGATCCTCGTTTGCCACCAGCAACGCGATGCGCACGCGCCCCTACACCGCGCAGTTCGTCGGCGCGCCACCTCACGTGCCAGGCCGTCCGCCGCTACGCTATCCTATCTTCGGCCCCGGCTTCGGCTTCGGCGGCTGCTTCGGTCCATTCTTCTTCGGCTGCGGCGGCGGATTTTACGGCGGCGGGTTTTATGGCGGCTTCGGCCTCGGCCTGGGCTATGGTTATGGCTACGGCTACTGCGATCCGTTCTGGGGCTGCCCCGCGGGCTTCTACGGCAGCTACTATAACGGCGGCTACTACGGCAATCAGATCTACAACGATTCGACCAGCGACAGCAGCGTCTCGAGCGAATTCAATCCCAGCCGCTACTGGGGCCCCTCAGCGCCACCCGAAGAAACCGCCGGCGGTGGCGGCAGCGCATCCTCGACCGACAACGAAGTGGTGCTATTCCTGAAGGACGGCACCGTCTACGCCATCACCGACTACTGGATCGCCGACAACAAGCTCCACTACGTCACCAACTACGGCGGCGAAAATTCCATCCCCCTCGAACAGCTCGACATGCAGCGCACAGTAGACGTAAACGCCAAGCGCGGCATCAACATAACGCTGCGCCCAACGCCGCAATCGCAGCAAGCGCCAGCAGCGCCCGACGCGCAGCCGGCGCCAGATGCAGCGCCGCAGCCCAACGCGCCGCCAGCGCCGCACTCAGCGCCGACGTCCGACGCGTCGCCATACTAGCCGCCTTTTGTACCGCCGGCGTCTCGCCGGCGCCTTTGACTTTCAGTAGCACAGGCATTCCTGCCTGTGCCAACGTAAAAATACGTCTCGATCCCAAATCCTTGGCGCATATCGCGATATCGTTCTCTTCGCCGTACGCGAGCAACGGAACCGTGTGTCGCACCTACGGCGCTTGACGTTCCCGGGCATCCGAATCCAAGGGCTTCCGCCCTGGGCTAGCTTATGCCGCGCCTACGGCGCTCACCCTGTGCTAATCCGCATGTGTGCCTTTTGAGAATTTTTGAGAGGGAAGCACCGTCGTTAGGGAACGGAAGCACCGTTTGCGTGACGCACCATGGGGAGGATGTCTACGAGCCCGACCCGCACCACCGCACCAGCGCCGTAGGCGCGGCACACACTTAGCCCAGCCCGGAAGGGCTGGGTACGGATGCGCCGAATGATCCTGAGCGCCGTAGGTGCGACACACACCCGTAGCATCTGCGGGAGGCGTACCAAGTTGCAGAAATTCCAATTTGAATCACGCTTCACCTTGGATTATTTTCCTCTACACAAATAATCACTTGACAACGAACTATCGTTTCCTGTAAAAGTATCACGTTAGCCTCGTAATCCGCCAAGCGTTCCGCTTGGCATTTTTTCTCCCCCTGCATTTCGCTTCACTCCGTGCCTCTGCGACTCAGTGGCCACTTACCGCTCGCTCGCAGCTCGTCGCTCATCAGTCGTCCCTAGCCACTAGCCACTCGTCACTAGCCACTTTCTTCTGGAGCCTCCATGCCGAACTACAACACGCAAAATCCTCCCTACTCGATTTTCCCCGGCGACGTCGCCTTCGCTTTCAATTCCGAAGCGCCCGCCGCAGGACAGGCCAGCCAGCAATTCGCCATCCCCAGCTACGCCGGTTTCCCCGAGAACGGCCGCACCGTCCGCTGGCAAACCATTTTCGGCACCGCCCCCTCAGCGATCAGCGTCACGCTGCAATCCGCCCTGATCGACGCCGACGCCCAATACTCCACCATCGACACCTCCACCGTCACAGCCGGCGAAGCCCGCAGCATCAGCGGCGTCCGCGCCAATTTCCTGCGCGCCAAAATCACGTCAATCACAGGCGGCTCAGGCATCACAGTCCAGGTATTGGGTTAGCAGTTCAGTAGCGTAGGCTTCAGCCTGCGCCACCGTAAGATTGCACCTCGCTCGCAATTGCTTGGCGCCCATCGCGATATCGTTCTTTTCGTACTCAACGTCCAACCAACGCCGCAATTGCTTCCTCGCATCTCTGACGCCTCGCTCCTGGCAACTTGCGGCGCAGGCTGAAGCCTACGCTACTAAACGCCGCGCCTCGCTTTGAGTGGCACAGGCACTCTTGCCTGTGCGCCGTTGCGACGCCACAATCCTTCCGATCTTGGCTTCCGCGTCACATCGCATCAGGTCAACGCAAGAGGACAGGCTGAAGCCTGTCCTACTGAAATCTGCATCCGTGCCATCGCTCTGCATCGCCGTAGTACCGCTCAACTCGCACAGCCCAGCGTGGCTACCGTGTGCACGCCCGCGGCGCCGCGGCGAATTCTTCTGCGCCGCACATCACGACGCGCTTCTCGGCGCGATCCTCGGACTCAACAACATCGCGCGCCTGCCGAAATCTCCAGCCGTCGGCCCGCCGCGACCCACATATGCCCATGCCCAAAAAACAAAACGCTGCCGCAACCGCCGCAACCGGCGCAAACAAATCAGCGTCGCCGCGCAGGACCCGCTCAAGCAAACGCATCCGCTCGAAGCTCGCATCGCCGGCGGCGATTAACGCCGCTCTCGCCCTAGCCTTCGGCGACGCCACGACCATCGCCCCGTCGCCATCATCCTCATCGCCGTCTTCCGCACGCACCGCAAAATCACTCGCACCGGCGGCCGCATCGTCATCATCCGCACCCGCCGCGGCGTTCACCGCTCAGCCGATATCGTCCGCGCCTCCTCCGCGCATCCGCATCGGCGACGCCATGCGCCGCTCCGGCCTCGACGAATACAAAGTGGCCCGCACCTTCGCCGTCGTCGTCGACAAACTCAGCGACGGCAAAACCGCCAAAGACACAGGAGGAGTGCAAAAACTCCTCGTCGACGTCCTCAAAGAATGCAGCCGCCACCTCGACCCCCCGCAATCCGAGCGCGCCGCCCCCGCAGCCCCCGCGAACATCATCATGGTTCATAACGTCCCGCGCCCAGTGCGCCCGCAACCGCCGGCGCCGCAACCGCAGCAACTGAACCCCGCGCCGGCAATCGACGCCGCAGCGCCAAGCGCCGCCCCAGCAAGCAGGCCCGCCACGAGCGGCGCGCCAGCAAGCGAACCCGTCACGAACTCCGACGCAACACCAAGCTCGTAGCAACCGTCGTCGTTGACTCCGCCTTTCGTACCGCTGCCCTCCGGCCGGCGCCTTTGCCGTTAATGTAGCTCACCTCTTCAGAGGTGAGGCTTTTTGACGTGACGTGAGCCGAACAACCTCAGGTCTGAAGACCTGAGCTACATTAAATTCAAAAACGCCGGCCGCGCCCGGTAAGGGCGCACAAGAAAGTACCGGCGCTACAAGAGAACGACGCCAACGCTTCCTCGTTTTCCGAACGCACAGCACCTGGCAACTTGCGGCACAGGCCCCGCCGGCAGGCGGACGTAAAATGTCGCCTGTGCTACCTAACACCATCTTCAAATTTCACTCTTCCCAAAGGAGCTCCACAATGAGCGCCAGCAAAACCACCATCGGCTACATCGTCCAACTCGGCGGCATCGGCGCATTCGCGCTCGGCGCCGTCCTCAGCTTCCATCACGCCGCCATCGCCGCATCCTTCGCCGGCGGCGCCGCCGCCTTCTACGTAGGCCAAAAAATCCGCACGCTAAGCACGCCAGCAACAGTCACCTCCGCCGCACCGTCGCCGTCCTCCAAGTAGCACTTAGCCTCCCAATTCAATAAAGGATTCGTTCCTCTACATTGGCCAGGAAAGGACTTGAGATGAAAGTGTTTTGGTGGCAAGCAGGGCTACACTTTGAGCCGGAAAACGAACGCGATTCGATGACTCTCGCTGGGCTTGCCGATAGCCTAAAGCTTGTTGATATCAAACAAGAGTGTAGTGCTCCCCACTAATTTAGACAGTCAGGGCCTCGTTTTTTAGGTCAACTGCGAAAGCCAAGAAGGCCTCGTGCGGAGTGCGATTTTGGACTCCGCGATGAGGCCGGTCGTGATTGTACTCCTCGATCCAACGAGCAATGCTGATACGTGCTTCTTGCAAGCTGCGATACTCCGCCGTCCAGATTTCCTCTTCCTTCAAGCTGCGATGGAATCGCTCGATGTAGCTGTTGCCTTCCGGGTGATGATAAGCCGTGCGGCGGTGCGTGATACCGAGCCGCCCGAGCGTTTCCAAGAACCGCGAAGAAGTGAACTGCGTGCCATTGTCGGTGGTCAGCGTTACGTTCGCCTCGCGGCTGCCCTCGGGCAGCCGTGCCAGGACGGCTTGCTCTACCGCAGCCAGCGCATCTTCGGTTCGACAACGATGCGAAAGATTCCATCCCACGATCTCCCGCGTGCAGCAGTCGATTACGCACACCAGGTACGCCCAGCCCACTGCTGGCCCCACCCAGATCTTCGTCATGTCCGACTGCCAGATTTGATTTGGTTGTGATGCTTCCACGCGGCCCCACTCTTTCTTCCTTCGTGCACGCAGACGCCGCGAGCGCACCAGCAACCCACGCTCGCGCATCACTCGCAGCACCCGCTTGCGATTCACCGGAAGATTTTCCTTTCGTCGCAGCCACCAGGCCACGCGACGATATCCATACGCGGGTTTTTCTCCGCAGGCCACGACGATCTGTTCGTCGTACTGCCGATCGGCCCGGCTACCTCGTGGCTGCTTGCGGTAATACAAGCTCGACCGGCTGATGGCCAATGTCGCCGCCACCAGCGTGGCCGTGTAGCCCAGCGTGACTATCTCTCGTGCCTGGGAATGAACCGCACCACAGCTCATTCCCCCACGACGTTTTTTAGGATTTCTATCTCCAGCGCCTTCCGTCCCAGGGTGCGTTCCAGTTGGCGGATGCGATGGTCCTTCTCGGTTTCCCCCGCGGCAGCGCTTCTCCCCCCAAGCGCTGCCTTCGCTCCCTGTTCCGCTTCATCCTTCCAGCGATAGAACAGATTCGGAGCGATCCCGTGACGCCGGCACGTCTCCGAGACGTTCCCGCTCTTAATGCCTTCCTGCACGATCTGCCACTTCTCTTCCGGGGATCGATCTACGCGTGGTTTCCTGCCCATGTTGCCTCCTGTTTGGAGGCCCTGATCTTACCTAACTGAGGTGTCCAGTTTTAGAGGGGAGCATTACAAGAGATTGCGGCTGGCCCAGTTAGTAGTGCTCAGTTCACTGACGAGAATTCTGTCGTCAGTATGGACATACTTAGCTAAGTGATCGCGAATCGCTATTGAAGTGGCGGTGTTGCTCATCACCCACTCTGAATAGAGGACCTTTTTTGCGCCGATTCTTTCTAGTTCCTGAATCAATTCCTCATATTGGCCGAAAGTCTTGTGATTCAATAGATCGTAGCTAATCAGGTAAAGCGCCATCTTGGATTCTCCCTTTATCGTCTGAGATACCTAAGGCTTTGTCCACCCTCGCCAGTGTAGGCGAAGCTAAAGCGAAGTCAATGCCAGCAGCCTGTGGATAATTTCGGAAAAAGTGGAAAAGGGCTGTTCTGATTCGACTTTGTCAAAACTGGTACTTAGGGAGTATAGTGAGCAAAAAGGTTGATAGGAGGGCATATGTTCAGTAAATTACGCTACGCTGCCCGTGTCTTGTCCGCGTCCGAATCGAACCGTTTCGAGGAGCCGGATATCACCTTTGTAGAAGAGAAAGCGCCGCAGGTAAGCAAAGTCTCGAGGGTTATTTCTGTCTTCGTCGAAATCATGGTTGTTTCGGCGCTCATCAGTACAGTGCTATCAGTCTTTGCCAATCATATTCCGTTCCACACGGATCTGAAGATAACCGGTGTCGCCGGGGCCGTGGTAGTGCTTTTGACTCTTCTATTCCAGCAACTCATGACGAATCTTCACAATCGCGTAGGTCAGCAATTGAAGATTGGAGAGAAAGTGGCCCCGTTTTTTGGGCGCAGAATCACTAGGGTAGTGCAGCTTCTTAGCAGCTAGAAACTTCCTTGGGAAAGATTGTAAGCACAAATACGACTGAGCATGGCACCGTTGTCGTTACCACAAAAGAAAAAGGTACGCGTCGTGATGCAGATTGTCGTAAGCGGCGTCGTTTTGATGGTGGGCCTTCTGATACTTACTTCTCCGAATGTTATTCTCCCGCACCTCTATGACGAGAGTACGAAGAAGTGGGCGGCTGGATGGGTGGGTGCCGTCGTTGGTTATTGGCTTTCGTAGTTCGGAATGATTGATTAGCCGTCTGGAATTCTCAGACCCTACCATCTGCGTCAGTTCTCCAATGTCTCCTTCCGCCACCGTCACACCCGGGGTCGATCGCTGGCTCGTTGATCGATCGCGCGATGCCTCCGCTTCTGCTGCAAACGACGACGTTGACGCCGACGCTCCCATCACGCCAAACGACGCTCCCGCCGCCGATCCTGAAACCGCCGCCGCCACCGACCCCAACTTCGCGAAGCGCTTCCTCACCTATGCGCCCTTCGCCAAGCAGTGCGACTTCCACAAATCGCCCGCCAAATATCGCCTCTTCGGCGGCGCGGCCGGTCCCGGCAAATCGATGGCGCTGCTCACGGAAGCGGTGGTGCAGGCCAACGACAACATGGGCTCCAACACGCTTCTCCTCCGCCGCACATTTCCCGAGCTCGAGCAATCGCTTCTGCTTTATTTCCGCAAAGAAATCCCGCGCGAACTCTACTCGAGCTTCAACGACTCGAAGCACGTCGTAACGTGGCTGAATGGATCGACAACCAGATTCGGATATTGCGCCGAAAATGACGTCTACCAATATCAGGGCGCGGAATTTCTTTTCATCGGCATCGATGAGCTCACCCTCTTCACCCTCCGCCAATGGCAATTTCTCACCAGCCGCAATCGCTGCCCGATCGCGCGCACGTTTCCAAACATGGCCGGCGCCACGAATCCCGGCAACATCGGCCACGCCTGGGTGAAGTCACTGTGGATTGATAAGCAGCCCGCCGCAGGAATGGAAAATCCGGAGTGCTACGACCCGGCCGATTACGATTTCATCTCCGCGCGCGTGCATGACAATCCCATCTACGCCGCCGATCAAAATTATTTGAAGACGCTCGCCGCGCTCCCGTCTCACCTTCGGCGGGCCTTTCTCGATGGCGACTGGGAAGTTTTCGCCGGCCAATACTTCGATAATTTCGACGTAACGCGCCACATCAGCCGAGCAGAAACGATCGACTGGAGGCCGTGGTGGCCACGCTGGATCTCCATCGACTGGGGCTTCGAGCACCCCTCAGCCACATACTGGCACGCCGCCGCGCCAGGCGCCGCCGCTTTTCGTACCGCCGGCGTCCCGCCGGCGCCTTTGCCGTTGGTTGATTCTTCAGTAGGGGCACGGCCCTCGGCTCATATCAAAGGCGTGCCCGAACGCGCCACAAGCACACCCGCGCCATCCACACACAATCGCGCTACCTCAGGATCCGAATCTCACGCCAACGCGCAGACGAATGGCGCGGCCTCGCCAAGTTCTTTCGCCGGGCACGGCCGTGCCGTGCCCCTACTGACCGATAGCAACGTTTCCTCGGATCGCAACGCACCGAACGTAGCAACTGGCGGCACAGGCCCTTCGGTCCTCAGGGTAAACAGGAATGCCTGTGCTACCCAAACCGTCATCACCTACCGCGAATACGTCACGCATCGCACCTCCCCGCGCGACCTCGCCCATGAAATCATCGCCCGCAGCCTCGCCCGCGACGACGCCGATGGTTTACGTACCGCTGGCCTCCGGCCGGCGCCTTTGCCTTTGGGTGTCTCTTCGCCCTACGCGCACAGCCAAAATTCAAAAACGCCCGCCGCGCCTGGCGCAGGCGCTCTAATAAGCGACCAGCGGTACGAAAATCCCGCGTCGCCATACGCGTCGCCCACACTCAACAGCTCTGTCATCCTGAGCGCAGCGAAGGATCCCAACTTCGCACCATCCTCCACGTCACCATTCACCTCGCACCCGCACCCAACCCACGAAAAAATCGACGCCATCTACCTCTCCCCCGACGCCTTTGCCCGCCGCACCGACGAAGCCTCCATCGCCGACCAGATGGGCGACGTCTTCGCCGCCGCCGGCTTCCCGCGCCCCATCCCCGCCGACAACGATCGCATCGGCGGCTGGATGCTCATGTACCAAATGCTCGACGCCGATGAGTGGCTGCTCACCGACAATTGCATCGAGCTGATTCGCACCATCCCCACGCTCGTCCGCGACATGGCCCGCATCGAAGACATAGAAAAAATGGAGGGAGATGATCCAGCCGACGCCGCCCGCTGCGGCCTAAAATCGCGCTACGCCACCCGCGCCGCCTATTCCATCGAGCATTTGCCATACGAAGCGCGCCTCGCAGCACGCGTGCTGAGCGCAGACCCCACAGTCCGCGCAATCCAAGCCCGCAAAGCCCAACTAGAAGAGCACCGCCGCACAAGTTACGTCCCGCGCCGCCGCCGCTAAGTAGCGCATTCAATCGTTATGTTAATGTATGTTGTATGGTACGTTTTATTGACTCGTTATCTCTTTTCTCTGGGGCAATTCTAATCGGCGTCGTCTCGACTGCCCTCGTCGGGCTGCTGGCATTTGTACTGCCCAAAGTTCCCGGATGGATCTGGGCCCTGAGCGTGCCCTTTATCCTCGCTCACTGTTTTTACTGGTCGCCTGTCTGGTTCCGAGCTGGTGGCTCATCGGAATTCGGCGCGTGGGCTATCGCCTTCATCGTCCCCTGGTTTTTTGCCGGATTCTTTCCGTCCGCAGTCTTGGTCTAGATTCTCGAGAAGCGCCGCGCAAAGTAGCGCTGTCGATCGGACGACCTTCGTACCTCGCCGCCGCCTCTAGCTTTTCGTTTAATCTCTGCATTTGCCTTTCGTACCGCTGGCCTCCGGCCGGCGCCTTTCAGTAGCACAGGCATTCCCGCCTGTGCCAACGCAAAAACACGCCGCAGCTCGCGATTCTCGGCGCACATCACGACATCGTTCTTTTCGTCGTTTATGCACAACGTCAACCCAACGCAGCCATCCCTTCCTCGCGTCGCAACTTTTCGCACGTAGCAGCTTGCGGCACAGGCAGGAATGCCTGTGCTACTGAAAACCATGCAAATTCATAAATTCTGGCGCCGCCTCACCACAACCCGCCGCGCCCGCACCCTCGAAGCCGAGCTCGCACTCGAGCGCGCTGTCGTCACGCGACTCGACGCGGTGATCGCCCAGCAGGGCGTCGAGATTAACCAACAGGGAATTGAAGTCACCCGCCTCCGCGCCGAAAATCGCGCACTCCTCAATTCCATCCTGGGCATCGCCGGCGTTCCGCCTGTTTCTGCGTCGCTCGACGATCTCGCCGCAACGCAAAGTCAAAACGCGACGCCGCCTTCCGCCGCGCACACCGCAGATCATTCGCGCTCACGTGCGAATCCGCCGCCGCACGTCGCCGCGCCAACGCGCCGCCGTTCCTGGCCCCAAATCCACCGCCTCCTCGAATTCGAATCCGCGCAAAAAGAAAAGCCCGCCGCAGGTCCGCTGCCGCCGGCCGTTCAGTAGGACAGGCCCCGCCGGTAGGCGGACGTGAAAATGTCGCCTGTGCCAACGTAACAATACGCCTCAGCTCGCGATGCTTGGCGCATAACGCGACATCGTTCTTTGATACGAACGTCAAACCAACGCCGCCAACGTCTCCTCCTGTCGCGACGCTCTGCACATGGCAGCTTGCGGCACAGGCAGGAATGCCTGTGCTACTTACCCCCGATCATCGATTCGCCTCGCACGCCACGAACGTTCTTTCGTAGCGCCGGCTTCCGGCCGGTCGTTTTGTCTTTCGCTTTGCACGAATAGAAATGCTAGATCAGCAGCAAAACGTAAATTCAAAAACGCCGGCAGGATGCCGGCGCTACGCCATCGGAGGAAAACATGCCGTACATTCGCGGTCGTTACTACATGAATCCGGTTGTGGGCGACGCGCTCGAAGCCGCGCGCGAAGCCGAAGCGGCGCTCCAGGCTCTCGAACACGCCGCGAAAGTGGCGCGCGGCGACACAGGCGAAGAAGACGACGCCAGCGCAAGCTCGTCCAGCGCAAACGGCAGCAATGGCGGCAACAGCAGCAGTGCCAGCGGCAGCGGCGCTAATTCCAACTCCGACGTCTACGCGAAATCCGCGCCAGGCCCAATCCATCGCGTCGAGATCGAAGCCGCCGAACTCGTCCCCGCCCACTCAGGACGCGCCCAGCGCGGCTTCGTAGCCCGCATCCATCGCCGCGCCAACGGCAACGCCGCTAGCGCGCCCGCGCAAAGCGACGCAGGTGTTCGTACCGCCGGTACTTCCACCGCACTCGCTAACCACGAGATGCCGGCGCAGTTGCCTTCGAATTCGTCCTCGCCCTTCGCGCGCAACTCTTCGTCGTCACAAGACGCCATGCACCCCGCCCCCGAAACCCACGTCTTCTCCAATCACAACGACCTGACCAATTTCCTCCACGACCAATTCGCTAACGACTGCCAGTAGCACACGTTCTTCTGTAGCGCCGGCATCCTGCCGGCTCTTTGCCTTTGCTCTAGCCTCTGTACCGCTGGCCTCCGCCCGGTGCAGTTGGTTCTTCTGACAGTAGGGGCACGGCATGCCGCGCCCGAACGCGATGCTTGGTACACCGCCGCCGATCCGCCGCCGTCTTCAGTGGCACAGGCACTCCTGCCTGTGCGCTGTTGTTACGTTGCAATCCTTACGATCTTGGCGTCAGCCCGACATCGCACTCAATGCACGCAAGAGGACAGGCTGAAGCCTGTCCCACTGAAAACCGTCCACGACAAATGGCGCGATCACGCCAAGTTCTTTCGCCGGGCACGGCATGCCGTGCCCCTACTGCGGATAGATCACGGAACGCAATCGCAGGCCGGGGCAAGCATTCGAAGGGGTTCTTGCGTTGATGCGCGGGCGCAGGCTGAAGCCTGCGCTACTCAAAGCGCGACGCACCCTGTAACCGAATCGCGCGGCGTCGCGTATACTTCATGTGCATTTCGGCTCACGCTGCACCTCGCACCGCGCGCCGCAATCTCACATGACCCGCGCTGAACACTACGCTGCGCCTCGCACATGAGCCAGCGCTTCTCCGATTCGCCCAGCGGACGCGAGCGCCATTGGGAACGCCGCCGGCGCCGCAGCCGGCCCAGCGCGCCCTGGTTCATTCGCCCGCTGATCATTCTTCTCGCGTTCGCTCTGATCGTGGTCGTCACATGGCGCGGCGTTCAATACGCGCTGCACACTCGCCCGGGCAGCGCGCGCGCGAATGCCGCCGCGTACGAAAGCGCGAATCCCAGCAACCACTCGACAGCCAATCCCGCCACCGGCATCATTCCCGGCTGGCAGCGCGATGTGATCGTCGCGCTCGACGAAGCCCAGCGCCACGCCTCGGAAGGCGACGCCACCGAAACGAATGTCGCCGTCGACCGCGCCGCTTCCATCGTGATCGTGGCGCGTCTCCGCTCGCAGCCCACTCCGCCCGATTTTTTCGACGACGCGCTCGCGAAGCTCGACCAGATTCTCGCCGCCTATCACACCAACTCGCGGCTCACCGAGCACGTTACCGACGCGCGCATCGAGCTCGCGGAATTGCGCTCCTCGATCGAGCCCATCCCGCCCGGCACTCCGTCGTCGGTCAACATAGACGAGCTGCTCGTCGCCACCGCGACGGGCGCGACCGAACCGCCATCGAGCGCCGCGTCCACGTCCAGCACGGCATCCACGCCGGGCGCGCCACCGGACGCCGCGTCATCGCCTGCGCCGTCGCCTGCGTCGTCATCCGCGCCGTCCGCCGCGAAGCAGCCCGCATCGGCATCGTCCAGTTCGGCGCCTGCGACCAATTCGAAATCCGCGCGTGACGTCGCGCCCGGCCAAGTCTTCGTCGGTGCACCCCGCGTGCTTGCCATCGGCGCGATACTCAATCCCGCGTCGCTCGGCGGCAATCTTCTCGATGCCACCAGCATGCCCTCCGGCGCCGAAATTCTCGAGCCGCCTCCCTCGCGCATCTTCGCCGACAACGTGCACGTCGAAGGCCTCACTATCGCCGGCGCCGCGCAAACCCTCGACGGCATCCACTGGAAGAACGTCACCTTCATCGGCACGCACCTCCGCTACGAGGGTGGGGAAGTCGACCTCCACGACGTCCGCTTCATCCACTGCATGTTCGGCTTCCCCTCCGACGACCGGGGCGGCCGCCTAGCCACAGCCATAGCCCGAGGCCAAACCACAGTAGTAATCGAGTAGGGTTCAGTGGCACAGGCACTCCTGCCTGTGCGCCGTTGCTATGGCCGCAATCCTTCCGACCTTGGCTTTCACGTCGCATCGCACCGCCGGCGCAGTTGCCTTTCAGTAGCACAGGCATTCCTGCCTGTGCCCACGTAAAAACACACCGCATCTCGCGATCCTTGGCGCGTGTCGTTCTTCGCACTTTCCGACAGTAGGGGCACGGCATGCCGTGCCCGAACGCCCCACAAGCAAAAACGCGCCAGCCACGCATCGCGCCGCTACAAAATATTTTGCCTTTGCTTTCAATCCGCACATCGCGACAAATGGCCCGACCCCGCCAAGTTCCATCGCCGGGCACGGCATGCCGTGCCCCTACTGAAAGTAAAAGCGTAGTCGCGGGTTTGCTGTTCAGTAGCACAGGCATTCCTGTCTGTGCCAACGCAACAACGCGGCGCGACTCGCCTGAAATATCAAACAACGCGTTCTTTTGCTTTCTTGTGTTGCGACGACACGAAATGTAGCAACTTGCGGCACAGGCAGGAATGCCTGTGCTACCTAACCCTTCCCAACGCGCAGCGCGAAAATAATCATCACCACTCCGATCAGCAGCGAAAACGGCGCGCCTATCAGCAAGTAGAGATGATCCCTGTGAAATAATGTCCCCGCAAACAGCGCCGCAATCCCCGGCAACATCAGGATCACTCCAACGATCACCACGCTGATCCGCTGCCGCGGCGTCGCGCGAATCGGTTCGCTTTTCCTCGCATTCATCGAGCCACAAAATAACAGAACCGCTACCCCAAGCGAGAATCGAATGTCCACTTCGAATCAAACTGCAAGACCCGACGCCTCGATCGTCCCCATCGAAGGCCCCGCGCGAACGTCCTTTGTCGCCGAAGGTTTTCGTACCGCCGGCGTCTCGCCGGCGCATTTGACTTCTGCCGCGAACGCCTCGCCGTTCGGCGTCAATTCCTCCACGCCCTTCGGCGCTAACAACGAACAACTCCCCGAGCGCCTCCAGTCCGCGCTCCGCCGCATCGTCCAGCAATTTGGAACCGAATCCGAATCCACGCGCCGCCAGGAAATTCGCCGCATCAAGCAGGCGCATCAATTCTGGCGCGGCCTGCAATACCTCTGGTGGAGCGAGCGCGACCAGAACTGGCACCTCCCCTTCGAACAAAAACTCACCGACGGGTCGTCGATCGAAGATCTCCCGCGCTACGAATTTGTCACCAATATTTACCAGGCCTTCGGCCTCTCCATCGTCAGCGTGCTTTCGCAGGACGTCCCGCGCGTCCGCTTTTTCCCCTCCTCCGCGCAGGCCGAAGAAGATGTCTCCACCGCGAAAGCCGCCACAGAAGTGGCGCAGCTCGTCGAACGCAACAATCGCATCGGAAATTTAATCGTCGACGAAGCGTTCAATCTCTGGACCGACGGCAAAGTGGGCGCCTACGTCCGCTTCGTCGTTGACGGCCAGCGCTTCGGCTTCCACCCCGAAACCGAAATCGCAGCCCGCGAAGTAAAAATCGGCGAGGACGTCTACGTCTGCCCAGACTGCGGCAAGGACACGCCTGCGCGCAGCTCCGATCCATCTGTCATCCTGAGCGAAGCGAAGGATCCCGGCGTCGCGTCCGGCGATCGCGTTGCCACCTGCACCGCCTGCGGCGCATTCCTCACCTCCGAAAATTTCGTCGCCGCCGAAACCGTCACCGTGCCTTCCGTCGAAACGCGCCTTCGCGTCCCCAACGGCCAGGAAGTGATCACCATCGTCGGCGGCCTCGAACTGAAAACTCCGCCGTGGGCCGGCGAGATGCACGAATATCCATACCTGCAATGGAACATGGAAGTGCACCAGGCCCGCCTGCGCGCCGCCTATCCGCACGCCGCCGATAAAATCGGCTCGCCCGTCGCCACCGGCTCGCAGGAATACGAACGCCTCGCGCGTCTCGCGCAATCGCAAGGCGGACCACTCACCGAAGGCGGCGATTTCAATATCAATCTCATCACCTTCCAGCGCACCTGGCTGCGGCCGTGGGCTTTTTTCGCGCTCGACGATAAATCTCTGCGCGACGAGCTCCTCCAACTTTTCCCCGACGGCGCCTATGTCGCATTTGCCGGCGACTCCTACTGCGAAGCGCGCAACGAGAATATGGACGATCACTGGCGAGTGCTGCACGCGCTGCCCGGTGACGGATCGAGCGGCCGGCCTGCACTTGGCGACGCGCTCATCAGCGTGCAAGAGCGTTTCAACACGCTCTCGAATCTGCAGATCGAAACCTACGAATACGGCATCCCGCCAATTTATGCCGATAGCGAAGTGCTCGATTTCGACGCGCTGCAAAATCAAACGGCCGAGCCCGGCGCGCACTATCCCGCGCGTTCCAAGCCCGGTCAATCGCTCGCCGCAGGATTTTTTCAGCCCGCGCCCGCCGAAGTGCCGCCCGATCTCGCCGAGCACGCAGCGAATTTAATGGGACCTGTCGCGCAATTTCTCACCGGCGCATTTCCCGCGCTGTTTGGCGGCGCGATGGCTAACAACGACACCGCCGCCGGTTACGCCATGGCCCGCGATCAAGCGATGGGCCGCATAGGCCTCGTCTGGCGGCGCATGAAATTTTTCCACGCGGACGTGATGTTGCTCGCCGTCGATTGCTTCCGCCGCAATCGGCCGAATGATGTGGAAGTCACGCTGCTAGGCGCGGGCGCCGCCTTCGAATCGAAATGGATTCGCCTCGCAGATTTGAAAGGGAATTTATTCAGCTACCCGGAAACAGACGAGCAGTATCCAACGCTGTGGTCGCAACAGCGCGGCGTCCTGCTGCAGCTCTTAGGCAGCCCGGATCCCGCAATGCAAGCAGTCCTCTCGCATCCAGAAAATCTAGCGTTAGTAAAACGCCTGATCGGCCTCGAAGAATTAGTAATCCCCGACGAAGAATCCCGCACCAAGCAATACCGCGAAATCGCCCAGCTGGTCGCAGAAACGCCGGTCGCAGGTAAAGACGCCGCCGATTCCCTCACAGTGCTACCCAGCCTCATGCCCGACGAATTCGCCGACAATCACCGCGTCGAACTCGAAGCCTGCATGCGCTGGTTTTCCTCCGACGCAGGCCAGGTCGCCAAAATCGAAGCCCCCGCCGGCTACGCCAACGTCCGCGCCCACGCCATGCTGCACAAGTCGTACCTGCTAAAGCAGCAAGGCGCACTCGTGCATCCTCCCGCCGCCATCCTGCAGCGACAGAACACGCCACGGAGTTAGTGGTTTATAAAAATCGAAGATGCGGCTTTCAATTCCTGTGATCTCGCGTGGTATTGCGAATACGTGATGTGCCAGGCGAGGCTGAACGACCCTGCCCAAACGAGACCGAAGAACATCCAGAAGGGAAGTGACTTAGAGAAGTTGATGCCGAGAATTCCAGAGATGTGCACCGCGGCGAGAATCCCGGCTTCGAGCAGCAGCGTGAAGCCAAGATACAAAACGCAGGTCAATACCGAGAGCTTCAGTAGAAAGAACATGTAGCCCCCTATTCGGTCGATTGCCAAAATTATCGCACGGAATACACGAAAGGAGATGGTGCACATTCGGCGACAATCAGCGCCGTAGGCGCGGCAAACACCTAGGGCAGGGCAGCAACGCGGCGAGTCCTAGAAATCTTTCGGATGAAAAACGGTCAGACCGGGGATTTGCTTGAAGTCATCTTTTTCGTCGAACGTCAGAATGAAATCGACACCGTTGTTCTTCATGGTCACGCTGTGAATCACGTCGCCGACGCCTGGGTGGTATCTCAAAATCCCGTGTCGGACGTCATCGAAGAACTTGGCGAAATCGTAGCTTTTGTCGGGGCTGACATTCAGGAAATGCAATCGCAAGTTTCCGAAGCTCTCAATTAAGAGCCGCTGTTCGATCTCCGCCACATCCTCCGCGCTCATCCTTTTTGTCGAAATCAGGGCGTTCACAGTCTCCGTTACTGCCCAAGCTGAAGTGCAAAGGTAGACGTCGCGCGCCCGTGCGAAAACATCCAGGGCACGTTGAACGATCTTTTTCTTTAAGGCTTCCCGAGGGTCGGTTGAGTAGTAGGCAATCAGGATGTTGCTGTCGAGATAGATCGACCTCATCTACTCTTTGTGCGGGAAACGCGCTTGGAAAGGGTGCGATAGGCTTTCACCGAAATCGTCTCTCCCGATTTCAGCTGAAACTTTACTGTCACCGGTTTCACTACCGTCTTAGATGTTGAACGGGCAGTTCGCTTCTTTCTCATGGTTGGATTTTAACACTTCCGGTAAGGCCGCGCTGCCGGATTTCCGGCCCATCAAAACCTACAGCGCGCGCTCGATCGTGCTGCCTGCCACGCGCGACGCGCCGTAGACGCTTTTCTGCGACGGCGGCGGCGCCACCAATCGCACCACGTGCAGCAGCCGCTCCGGTTTGAACGGCTTCGCCATGCACACCACCGCGCCCAGTTGATGGCTCGCGGAATAATCGGCGGGCTGCGCTGAGCGCGTCAACAGGATCACCGGCACGCGCTGCAGGCGATCGTTGCGCTTGATGATCAGGCACAGATCGTGGCCGCTCATGTCCTCGCCTTCCACTTCCGCGAGAAACACAGCAGGCACCGTGGTGCGCAATACTTCGAGAGCCTGCTGCGCCGTGGGCACCACGATCACCGTGTAGCCGTCCGACTGCAAAATATTTCGCATGATGTCCCCGGTGCGCTGGTCGGACTCGACTGCGAGGACGAGCGCTTGCTGCTTCGCCGCGGCGCTTGCCGCTGCGCTCGAAGCTTCCTGCGTCGCCGGCAAATGCCCGAGCGGCGAATCCACAAACGGATCCGCCACGCTCAACTTTGTTTTCGAAGCGTATGCACCATTCGACGCGTACGCGCCGCTCGACGAACTCGACGCACCCGACGAGCCCAACGCTCCCGTCATCACTTTCTTCTCGCTCTTCGCGTCCGCCTTCGCCGCGCAGAATTGCACGGCCACTCCGTGCTGCTGGCTGCCGCTTGGCGACGATTCCACGCGCACCACTTCCGCTTTCTGCGCCGTGTTGAAATCGCCCGCGGCTGTCGAGTAGGGAAACGTCACCTCGAGTACCTGCCCTTTCCAATAGCCGGCGCGCGCGCTCGTGAAAAGCAGGCCGTCGCGCGACACGTCCACGCTCTTGCACACTTCTTCAAACGGTTCCGGCGAATTCACCACGCGCACGTGCACTTGCGCGGAAATTTTCGCGCGTTTGCGGCGGCGGCGTTCGATGCCAGATAAATTATTTTTCGAATTTGAAGACGAATTGGAAGTTGAATTGGAACTGGCGGATTTACTTCGAGCCTCTGCGGAGGTCGTTGGGATCGAGCTCATTCACACACCTCAAGTGCCGGGTCGCTTCCTCAGGAATAGCTGCGCGCCGTGCTCCCCGTTGATACAGATGTACAAGCAAGCGAAGGCCAGCGAAATAGTACGTTGGTTTCAAACTGAAGCCCGGCCGTACCAGTTTCCACGGTACCCGCTAAGTGCCCCATTTGCCTCATCCTGCGCCAATAGTTTTCCACAGCCAGTGCAAAAGTACACGTGCCAGTCTGGAACATCACCTGTACCTCCAGCCCAGGACCAAGCTTTCGCCCAAGGGCGAAAGCCAAGTAGCACAGTCAATCCTGACTGTGCCCCAAGTTGCTATATCCCCGGCGTCGCAAAACAAGAAAACCGAAGAACGCGTTCTTTGATCTTGCACGTCTAGCGCGCATCACGCCGCGCTTTTACGCAGGCACAGTCGTCATTTTCACGAGCCGCCTAACGGCGGACGCCTGTGCTACTGGAGTACCACATGCCCTCCGCAACACTCGCGCCAACTTCCTCCGCGCCATCAAGCAACGCCGCGCCAGCCGCGCCGCCACCCCGCGCCACCGATGACGAAATTCTCGGCATCACGTCGCCACGCAAAAATCCGCCGCGCAACACGCAACAACTCGAATTCGATTTTGACGCCGCCGATGCCGCGAATAACGCCGACGGTTTACGTACCGCCGGGACCTTTTCTGACGCGCTATCCGCGCGGCCGGCGCCTTTGCCTTCAGCCCAGGGTGAAAATGCAAACGCGCCAGTAGCTCAACCGACGAACACCCACTCCATCCCCGAACCCGCGCACCTCCGCGCCACCTTCGACGCCAACCCCGAACTGCGCGCCGCCTGGCGCGACGCCTCCGCCTACCGCGAATCCTTTGCGACGCCTGACGCCGCCCGCCAAGCCACCGCGCTCCTCGCCGACGTCAACCACATGGACGCGCTCTTCTTCTCGCGCCGCCCCGAAGATCACTCCTCGCTCGCCCGCGCCATCGCCAACCTCGATCCCGCCGCCTTCGCCTCGCTAGCCAACGCAATGCAAACCATCGCCGCCAACGCCGACGGTTCACGTGCCGCTGGGATGTTTTCTGACGCGCTAGCCGCGCGGCCGACGTCTTTGCCTTCATCGCACACCAACCAACTGCAGATTCCTCGCTCCACTCGGAATGACAACGTGTCGGGTGATGCCTACGCGAACACCAATGCAGCCGGCGCCACGAACGCCAACGCCGAAGGTTTACGTGCCGCCGGCGTCTCGCCGGCGCCTTTGACTTCTGCCGCCCACGCGCAATCCGCCGCGAATAGCGCCACCGCCAACGAATCACAACTCGCCTTCCTCCACGCCGCCAACGCCGCCGCCGTCGAAGGCGTCGTCGGCGAAATTTACCGCGAACTCGATTCGAGCCTGCGCTCGAATCCGCAATTCGTCGCGCAGTTGCGCGACGCCTTCCGCTCCGGCTCGCTCGACGACGGCCACCAGCGCGCCATCGTCTCGCTGCTCACCGGACGCGCCCGCCAGGCCCTCCCCGGCGTAGCCAAACGCGTGCTCAGCGAATGGACCTCCACCATCGTCAGCGCCGCAAACGAACGCCGCACCCGCCAGCGCACAGCCGAACGCCGCATCGACATTGCCGGCTCCGGCGGAGCAGGGAACGACGGCCGCAGATCCATGTCCCCCCGCGACCTCGACTACGCCCGCCTATCCGACGCTGACATCCTGAATTTGTAGTTTTGTCTGCCGCCAGCGCGATCTCGCGATTCGTCGCGGGTTTCAGTAGCACAGGCCCCGCCGGCCAGGCGGTCATTAAAACGACGCCTGTGCCCCAAGCAGCTACATGCTGGATTTTGCAAAACGAGGAAGCCCCGGCGTCGTTCTTTCGCCTTTGCCTTTTTCCGACAGTAGGGGCACGGCATGTCGGAGACCCGCCTAGGTGGGCCGTGCCCGAACGCGCTACGAGCACACCCGCGCCATCCACGCACAGCGCCGCTTCAAAATCTTTTGCTTGGAATTTTCACGACGCGACGAATGGCACGATCGCGCCAAGTTCGTTTGCCGGGCACAGCGTGCCGTGCCCCTACTGAAACAAAACGCATTCGCGCGTACCGCCAAGCATCGATAATCCAGCCGCGTTCCCACGCAGGCACAGGCGTCATTTTCACGAGCCGCCTGTCGGCGGACGCCTGTGCTACCTAATACACCCGCTTCAGCTTCGGCGTGTAAAACGTCTCGTACTCCACCGGCGTCACGCCGCAATTCTGAATCGGGAAGCGCGCCGTCTTGATCCACGTTGCGATTTTCTGCTCGCCGTCCGGATCCGCCGCCGCACGCACCGGCTCCGCCTGCATCACGCGCCCATCCGCGCCTACCAGCACAAAAAATTCAGCCAGGTTCTTCAACTCCTCCTGCGGAAACGAAGGCTGATCGTAATCTTCAAGCGATGGCGCGGCAGCAAGTGTAGAACACCAATCGCGCACAGCCGCTCCCGCCGGCGGCGTAAACGGATCGCCGCCAAATTTCGTCACGTTCTCGAGCGTCTCCACGTTCGCTTCGATATTTGCAGACGGCATATTTTCCGTCGCCACCGTGGTCGTCATGTGCATCGGGTAGCGCTTCGCGCCCAGCGACTTGAAACCCGTCAGGTGGATATTCGTTGGCGCATTCAGAAAATCCCCCTGCGCGCTGATGGACATGATCTGCTTCGAATCCGGCTCGAGGCAGATTTGCGCACTGGCTCCTCGGTTCGTGTTCTCGTCCCGCTTGCTGATGTGAATGCACGAATGAGTCTGCCCTTCCACCTGCTCGTCCGCAACGCTGATCACGTCGTAGTCCACCATCAAGTATTCGGGCATGGGCGACTTCACCAGCTCGCGCACGTTGCGCAGGGGCAGCGTCACGGCCACGCTCGTTCGTGTCGTGTACATCTCGCCGCCCACTGCCACATCAATTTCCTGCTCCGTGCCCAGCTTGAACACCTCGCGGTAGTGCTGCGTGCCCGACCAGAATATTTCGTAGCTTCCATCCTGCGCCTGGCCGCTCAATTCGTAATGAATGCGTACGAGTTGGTGAAACGGCGGGCTATCCGGCTTGCGCAAATTCATCGCGATGAACCTGCGCTCCAGCATTTCGTTTACGCCCGGATAGGACGCCTGCAGCACATTGGCGTCCGATGCTTGCCCCGCGCCAGGCGGCGCCGTCACCGGCGGCCGCCGATTCCGATTCGGCTGCTGCCCCACCTGCGCCTCAGCAGGCGCAGCAAAAAAAGCGGCCAGTAAGATCAGCGCCAACGGTGCCAGCAGTAGCGGCGCAAAAAACCTCGGCGCGATTGATCGTCGTACGCAAAGCATTCCGCAGCGTCGCATCATAAGAAAAGACTACCACGCCGCCATCCATCGCGATAACGCGACAGTAGGGGCACGGCATGCCGTGCCCGAACGCGCTAGAAGCAATCCCACGCCATCAACGCAGCTCGTGCTTCGAATCGCTTTGCTGTTGGCTTTGAACTTCTGTAATCGCGACGAATGGCACGATCGCGCCCAGTTCGCTAACCGGGCACGGCATGCCGTGCCCCTACTGAAATCACAGCTTCGCAATTAACCCCCAGCACAGGCAATCCTGCCTGTGCTAACTCAAAACCTACAACGGAGACTCCCCCATGGCACAAATGCAAAATTCGCAATCCGTCGCATTGCAACTCGAAAAAGTCCGCGACAAACTTCCGCTCCTCTACGAACGCGACGACATCCTGCTCACCATGATCCAGCAGCGCGGCGATGTCGAGCGTGTCAGCTCGCGCAACATGCGCCTCCCGCTGCAAATTCGTCCCGGAGGCAAAGCAGGTCTCGCCAATATGGACGGCGGCGATCTGGGCCGCGGTTCCGGCACCGTTTACGACGTTGCGCAAGTGACGCCCGTATTTTTCCGCCACGCCGTCGAAATCACCAAGCTCGTCGAATACGCTTCCAACGCGCCCGAGAAAGCGATCGAGAACGCCGCCAAGCGCGAAGTGAAAAACGCGATGGCGCAATTCCGCTCCTTCCTCGACAAAGTGATGCAGACCAACGGCAACGGCGTGCTCGGCACGATCAGCTCGATCGCTTCGACCACGTTCACGATGGCCAAGCCGCCTGGTTCGGTCCTCGTCTATTACAACCAGACGATCCAGGTCTACGATCCCACGCTGACCACGAATCGCGGCTCGTGCAACGTTACCGCCGTCGATCCATTCGGTAGCACGATTACGGTCGACGCAGTTCCCGCCGGCACCAGCGCGAACGACGTGATCGTTCACGACGGGCTCACCGGCGCGCAGCCCGTGTCGCTCTTCGGTTTGCTCTATCACCAGTCGAACGCGACCACCGGCACGTGGCTCAATTTGAATCGCGCCACGTATCCCGTCGAGCTCGCCACTCCGCGCGTGAACGGAAATAATTCCACGCTCACGCCCGGCGCCGTGCGGCTTGCGATCAACAAGGTGCGCAAGGCCCTCGGCACGAATCAGGTGAGCAAATTGATTGCGTACACGTCGCTCGAGCAGGAACATCAGTGGGAACAGCTCGGCGTGACCATCTCGCAAATCATCAAGGAAGGTGCGGGCGGACGCGCCAGCGATCTCGATCTGCTCTTCACCGGCGAAAAATCGATGGCCGGCGTTCCGATCAAATCTTCGATCAACGCCAACCAGTCGCGCGTGGATTTCCTCGACCTCTCGCACTGGGGACGCGCCGTGATGCAGGACATCGACTTCTACGACGTAGGCGGCCAAACCGTCTTCCCGATTTACGGCACGTCGGGCGGCCTCGCCTCGGCGTACATCTTCTACTTCGTCACCGGCTCCAAGTCTGGAACGAATCGCCAAGAAGCGGCGCCTTCATCGACAACCTGGCGATCCCAACGGGCTACTGATTAGCATCATCAATGTAGCTCAGGTCTTCAGACCTGAGGCCTTTCTGTGGCATTCCTTCGCTTCAGACAATCCTCACCTCTAAAGAGGTGAGCTACATTAAAACCGCCCGACAAAAACAAAGAGCGGCTGCATCGCTGCAGCCGCCCTCTAAAATTCGCAACGTGCACTGGGCACGCCTCAGAAGCACCTTAATCTTAACGCCCTCTACCCGCCACGCACAACCTCCGTGCCCTCAAAATCCCGAAGCCCCGCCCCGCGGATCCGCGTCACTCGCGAAACGCACCACACGCCCTCCGCCATCGCCGAACGCATCACGCGCGCCGGCGGCTCGAATCGCCACGGCGAACCGAACTTCCGCGTCGTGTGGGGCGGCGCGCGCCTCACCTGGATCGGCGGCCGCTGGACCGACCGCGACGCCCACGGCAACGTCAGAAGGGAAGCGATCGAGCTGCGCCAGGTGCCGAAATATCTGCCCACCGATCGCTGGCACATCGAACGCTGGATGCCACCGGAATTCTACGGCTCGCCCGACCAATGGCGCGCGCTCACATCCGAAACCGAAGGCGGCATCCGCATCCCCGCGCTAGGCCCATACCCCGCGCGCGGCGACTACGAGCACTGCTTCACTTTGCAAAATAGCGCCGGCGAATTCGAGCCCCTCAACGCCGCAGCCTGCGACTACATCGTCCGCGCCATCGAATGGTCCCGCCGCCAAACGCGCACAGATCAGCGTGCCGCAATAGCGCAGCGCGAAACGCGCCGCGCGCGCGACTGGGATCGCACCGCCGACGCCGCCCTCGACGCAGTCTTCACGCCGTAGCGTCGCACAGCTACATTGTTTGGATTACGGTCCAATCCGGACCGCGAGCGTCAGATATTTACGCACCGGAACGAGCTTTCCATCTATGTTCTGAGCCGGCTTGCAATCCCATTTATGAAACTCTGGTGCCTCAACTGCGTCCTTGCAGAAGTCAACTCCCGTCGCTTTGCAGGCCGACACATCCGAAATGTGTCCATCGGGATTGATCACCATCGAGAAAGCAGCGGCTCCTGAACGCCCGGCGGTGTTGGCAAAGTTCGAAAAATCAAAGAGATGATTATCACACTGGCACATGGTCACTCCACCCTCGCCTTCATTGTAGATGCCGTCCTTTGGTACCAGCGACTCGAGAGGGCCGGGCATATGCGATCTGATTTCGTCCGTCAGCTCGATCTTGGCTCGCAGACTCACACTTGGCAGCGCCGGCCCCTTTCGAAATGCAAGCGTTGAAATTGTCACGCCGATGCCACCGTCTGCGGCAGCGAAGCTTCCGGTCACCAGCGCTACGTCGTGCGATTGTGAAAAGTCCCGAACCTTCTTCAAGTCAACTTCGTTCGTGTCGGGATTGCGCAGGCTGTTTAACTCACCTGCGAACTGCTTGCGGTCGAGTACGTCGATAGGCGGCCACGTGTCTGCGGCTGAAAGCCGATCGGCGAGCCAACTGCCGAAAGGCGTAATCTGCCGATTCACGTCAATGAAATCCAGAACGATAACGTGTTTCACGTGAGTTTTCCTGAGTCCTGTGGTGACGGCTTGCGCAATCTGCGCGAAGGTGTCTTGATTAGCAGGCGCCTTATTCCCCTCCACCACCGCGGCGGAAAGGAAAATCGGCAGCGCCGCGAGCAGGATCACAACAGGCATCCAAAATCGAAGGCACGGGGCGGGACAGCAAGCTACTCCACTGGGCCGTGAAGCGGCGTAACGCGACATGATGCCTCCTGGCGTTCGCGATTCGTTGGCGCGAGCCACGTGTAATGCTTTTACCAGAAGCCGTCACGTATGATGTAAGTTAAACGAGGCGCGTTTCGGAAGAATCACCCTTTGCACTCATTTGCGCAAAAACATACAAATTCTCTTATTTGTACGTTTTCGTACAAATTCGCAATATTGTACAAAAACGTACAACGGCAACATAATATCTATTTAACCCAGGAAGGCTTATCGACTATGAGTGCATCCGTCCAATCATCAAACTCTGCATCAGCATCCGCCCCGCGTGATTTTGCCGCTGACGCCCGCCGCGGTCCTCGCGACATTCTCGTCGAAACGCGCTCGAACGGCGACGCATCCGCCACAGCCTCGATCGCATCAATCTCCGACCAGGACTGGCACATCTCGCGCACTCAGGGCGTCTATCACATTCCCGCGCGCGCCTCGGGCGAGCCGTATGCGCTCGTCACGATCACCTCGCGCGGCGACGCTCTCGATCTCGGCGATAATCGCCGCTTCCCATTCACGATTTCCGCGCGCGACATCGCCGAAGATCTCCTGCAGGATCTGCGCGAACACGGAATCTTCGTTTGCGCCGGCGAGCGTCCGTCCGCCGAAGAGCTCGCCTCCGCCACAGCGCGGCGCGACGCCTACTATCATCAGCTTATTTCCGAGGGCGACACGATGTGGGCGCGCGGCCACTCCTTCCGTGAAATTTCAGATCTGCACCGCCGCGCGGCGATCGCACTCGGCGTCGAACGCGAATGGGCCTACGTGCCCACCCGCTTCGCGGATTGCCCCGCATGCGGCGAGAAGGTGAAGCCCAGCGTCGCAGTCTGCAAACACTGCGGCGCAATCCTCGACGCAGAAAAAGCCGCCAAGCACGGCCTCGGCGCGAACAGCAGCAGCGCTGCGGCGACCCGCGCCACACCAGCGCCGCCCCCACCAACGCGACAGTAGGGGCACGGCATGTCGAAGACCCGCCGCAGGAGGGCCGTGCCCGAACGCGCCACAAGCACCCCGCCCGCGATCCACGCACCGCGCAGCTACGAAATGTTTTGCCTGTGCTTTCGAATCTGAACATCGAGACAAATGGCCCGATCCCGCCAAGTTCGTTTGCCGGGCACGGCATGCCGTGCCCCTACTGAAAAAACGCGATCGTGCACGCGCCAAGCATCAGCGATCGCGCTGCGTTGTTACGTTGGCACAGGCAGGGATGCCTGTGCTACTGTGATCGCACTCCCCCGATAGCACTGACGTTACAATAGCGGCTGGGGCGGCCAATTTCGCCCAGCCTGCCGCGCTCCTGCTGCAAATTTTCTGGGAAGGGAATCGCAATGAATCGAAATGTTACGCTGCGGCCATTCAATCGCCGAGAATCTGCACTTTTCAGTGGCACAGGCCCCGCCGGCAGTCGGGAACATGAAAATGACGCCTGTGCGCCTTTGCTACGCCGCAATCCTTCCGATCTTGGCTCACGGGCCGCATCGCACGCCCTCGCCGCAATCGCGCTGGCCGCCATCATCCTCGCCGCGCCCGCCGCTCGCGCGCAAGGTTCGCGCAAAGACGACATCGTCTTCGGCCCCGCCGGCCATCCCGTCGCCGGCCCCACAATCACCGTCTGCGCGCCCACCGCCACCGGCACGCCCTGCTCGCCCCTCGCCGCGATTTACACCGACGCGACTCTCACCGTCCCCGCACCGAATCCGTTTCAAGGTGACGGCATCGGCAACTATCATTTCTACGCGCTCGCCGGCCGCTACCAATTGCAAATCACCGGCCCCGGCATCAACGGCGTCCAAACGTATCCCGACGTGATTCTCCCGCCCGACCTCGGCTCCACGAGCGGCAGCGCCATCTCCGCGTTCAGCCTCGCGCTCGGCGGAAATCTCAGCGTCGCCGGCAACGCTACAGTTTCAGGCAACGCCACCATCACCGGCACGCTCACTCCCTCCTCGCTCACCGTCACCGGTAACGAAGCGGTGCAAGGTCCACGCCCGCGCGTTGACGTCACCGCATTCGGCGCGAAAGGCGATGGCGTCACCGACGACACCGGCGCAATTCAAGCCGCCATCAACGCCGCCTGCCGAGCTCCCTCTGTGGGCGGAGGCGGCAGCGTTTTTTTTCCGCCGCCGCCGCTCTACTACAAAGTGCTGCAGCCGCAATTGCCCTCCGCCTCGCCCGTTTTTTCCACGCCCAGCGGCTACTGCTTTGGTTTGCACCTGCTCGGCGGCAGCGTGGGAGAAGCCAGCCAGCTCCAGCAATTTAATTTCGCGCCGATGGTGGCCATCAATGTCACCGCCGGCGCCAGTCCCAACACTGCGCCTGTCTTTGCTCTGCCCGCCTTCACCACCATCGAAAATCTTTCCATCCTGGGCTCGAATCAAGCCGTCTCGCTCTACGATTCTGTCAACGTGCTGTTCCGCAACGTCTGCCTCGCCGTCAACGGCACCACCGGCCAGACCGACAACACGCCCCTGAAAATCACCAACAGTATCTGGGTCCGCTTCACGGGCGGCTGCCTGATGGCCAAGAACAGTTCCACCACGCCGATCGTTCTATTCACAGAGGAGACGCCCATTAGCGGCGAAGCTCCGCTCGATGGCCTGATCACGATCGAAGACGTCACCGGAGCGGGCGGAGGCATGCAGTACATCCAGCGCCTGAATCAATCCGGCACGGCGGGCAGTCTCGTCTTTCGCAACATCACGCTCGAAGATGCGTCCACGGACTTCCTCACATTTTCCGCGCTCCCCGGCGTTTCGATGGGCCCCATGGACGCTATCACGTTCGATCACGTGAACACCTCGGACGAGCCGGTGGGGAACACCGCGGTTCTCGCCATCAATGCGCCCACGCTCAACGTCAGCGGCGTCTTCATGAACCACGTGTCCACGGGGAACAGCCCCGCGGGCGGCGCCGTCGCTGTGCGCGAAATTTCCGGCCGCGCCGATAATATTTTCATCACCAACTGCAACTCCTGCGTCACCGCCGTGGTGGACGGCAGCGGCAATCCGCTCGGCTCCGTCACTTCGCAAAATTCCAATGGCTTCGATCACACCGTCAACATCAGCGACGGCGGCGATCGTCTGCGCACCGATCCCTACGAGTCCGCAAACAACGACACCAATGGCTTGCCGCTGCGCGCCACTTCGTCGGGAAATGCATTCGCGTCGGTGGGCATTGACTCGGCCAACGGCCTGCTCTTCGGCGATGGCGCGAGCTTCGGTTACACCGCGCAGATGTATCAGACCACCCCGGAATCGCTCGACGTGGGCTTCGCGAAGGCCTTGCCGCCCACAAACGTAACCGGAACTGCAACCACCGGCGGAACGCTCGCGGCCGCAACGTACACTTACTGGGTGCGCACCGCGACGGGCGCAACGAGTTGCAACAGCGCCACCGAATCTGCGCCCTCGATATTTTCCGCGGGCGTAGTAGTCGGCAGCCCGAACAACGCCGTCAATCTCACCTGGACTCTTCCGTCCGCCTCGGTCGCCGCCATCACCGGCTACTGCATCTTCCGCAACACCACGCCCAGCTTCAACAGCTCGCCGCGCAATGTTTTTGTCTCCGGCGCGTCTACCTCAAGCTTCACCGACACAGGCTTCGCCGGCTGCTGCGACTTGACGCCTCCGATCAACCTGATGCAATCCGCGCACCGCTTCACGGCCACCTCGCTCGGCGTCAACACCACCAATCCGCAATCGAATCTCGACGTGAACGGCTCGGCCGCGGTGAATTCGCTGAACCTGGTGCAGAAAGCCGAGCGCTTCGCCGGCGCAGACGCGGGCGCAAAACTCAATGCTTGTCTCACCGCCGCCGCAAGCACTTCGAGCGTGTGCGACGCGCGCGGCATGACCGGCACTCTCACCGGCGCGGCTCACATTTCGATTCCCGCAGGTACGGTCCTGCTCTGGGGACAGGGCCAGCTCACCATCACCGATTCAACCACAAACGACGCAGTCGAGCTCATGGGCGACGGTTCTTCGATTTACGGCTACCAGGAGAGCGGCCTCGGCACTATCAGCGCGCCCGATACTTCCGGATTTATTTCCTGCGCTACCACGGGCTGCACCACCGTGCACAAGCCGAATCCCGGCACGTCGAAAATAAACTACGTTCACATCGTGGGCATGTATCTCGGCGCTACCGGCGCGAATTCGAAGGTCGTCGATCTCACCAGCATCGGCCACTCCATCATCGAGAGCAATAATCTCGCGCTCGGCACCGGCGGCACTTCGTACGGAATCTTCGGCGACACTTCCACCGGCGGCTTCGACGGCACTAACACGCTGATTCGCCACAATAATATCGGCCTGAATTCCACCGGCGACACGTGCGTCTCGCTCGCCGGCGTTTTCAATGCCGTCGTCATCGAGCAGAACGTCTGCACGCTCGCGCCCGCCGCGTCGCTCGGCTACGTCTTCAAGAAAGATTCCAGCGGCAACTATCCCGACAACGACGAAATCTACGGCAACGACTGCGAAACTTCCTCCACCGCTTTCGGCCAGGTCTGCTACGACATCATCGGCGCGCTCTCCATCACCTTCGGCCCCAATAATCGCTGCGAAAAAGTTTACAACTGCCTCGAATTTCCCTCCGACGGCAGCGCGAATGGAATCCACATCCTCGATCCGTATCTTTCCATCAGCAACACCGCGCAAGTGCTGCCCAACGAGCCCGCCACCGCCACGGTTGCGATCGATAACAACGGGCACAACTGGCTTCCCTCGATGCACTACGGCATGAACGATCTCGGCGGCGATAATCTCATCGGCAATTCCGGATTCGAAGGCTGGCAGAATTCCACGTCGCTCTACTACTGGGGCGGCGTTTCCGGCACGAATATCAATCAGGCAGGCAGCGGAATTTACGCGCAGGAAACCAGCGCGAGCGCAAATCCCGGCATCGACACCTACACGCAGGGCACTTTCAACGTGCGCGTGGGCGACGGCGCCACCGCCGGCCTCGGCGTCAATTCCGCCTGCATCCAGGTGGACTCCACCCGCGAGTACACGCTGATGATGCGCGTCGCGTCCGCGTCCACTTCGAATAATTTCCGCCCGGGCTTCCGTTTCTACTGGGACGCGAACTGCACCGAAGCCGATCGCATCACCACCGCGTCGTCCAACGCACGCGTGCTCGCGCCGGTGAATTACGACGGCACCTCGAACAGCACAGGGAACTGGCAATCCACGAACGCGTCGCTCACCTACAACAACGGCATCACTTGTAATTGCAACGTGACCGGCGCCGACTGGCAGGTCGCGACCGCGAACGTGTGGACGCCCACGCGCAATTTCGGCATCGTCTTCCGCGTGCCCAACGCGTTCAGCGTCTCGACCACAGTGACGCACTCGATGCGCGTGATGCTACTCGAAAACACCGCCGCGGCAGGCAACTACGTCTACTTCGACGACGTCGCGCTGAGCATGGGCCCCGTAACGCCGGATATTCGCAACGCCCCAGTCCGCGATTCAGGCGGCTCAGCCGTCTACGGCTCGCTCGCCGTCTCGCAGCACCTCAATCAAGGCGCCACAGGCCAATTCGCAGGTACGGTAGCGTTAGTAGGCGGCACCGCCACGGTAACATTCCGCACGTCCTTCGCCTCCGCGCCAGTCTGCGTAGCCAACGATCAAAGCGCGATCGCGACGGTGAAGGTAACGCCATCGGCCTCGTCGTTAACGCTAACCCAATCCAGCGGCACCGACACAATCAACTGGCTCTGCATCGGCAACCCCAATTGAGCATCCGACCTCATTTAGGTTTCGTATCAATAAGGATTGGTTGGCTTTACAAGAATTTACTTGACATTTCCGGGTGATAGCCGATAATTGGTGGTGGTAACCCGAAAAGTTTGTGGGTGTAATCCCCACAGTGTATCCACGAGGCCGCCTCCGGGCGGCTTTCGTGTTTTAAGGATATATCCTGGTCCCGCCCCGCCATTTTTTTACATCCCCCTTCTTACACGGAAAACTAGTTTTGGGAACAATTATGGCTTCGTCTTCGCGGTACGTCACTAACGCCACGGAGAACGGATACGGAACATGGTTATATTCCTTTATGTAAATCCATCGAGCTTGGGCCTTGGGATTGTCCTGCCACACCTCATCGGGCCTGCTAAGGGTTTGATAAGCTGATCTCAGATTCTTCGCACGAGAGCCGCCGTGTTCGATGACATAGTTTGAGAATCCGTCTGCCGTGGCAAGTATGTTTTGTTTCTCATCCCTCATAAATAGCTGCTGTTTCCCGGGCATCGTGACACCAGCTAAATGGAAAAAATGATGGTCAAAGAATAGGATTTTATGTTCACACGGCGTCACAATTGCACGCCCCTCATCTGACAGGAAAATTTCTTCAAAGCTCAAATATAGTTCTCGCATGGACGCATAGACAACATTCTCGGGACGAAGAGGCGGATTCGGATTAATAAGGGGCACGCTAGGAGCATACTGCCATTAAATATATTAAACGCTCAACTGGCTCATATGAAAAAGTAGCCTCTCCGTCTAAAACCGACTTTCCCGTTCCCAATTTCACTTTTTCCTCAGCAACCCATGCACATCCCCGAATCCGCGCATCTCTGGACGCTCTTCGCTGCCGGCCACGGCCTGCACGTGCTGAAACGCGCCAGCCTCTCGGCCAAATCGCGCCTCTCCGGCACCAAGACGCGCCGCGAATGGCTGCGCACCAACGCGCTCGCGCTCGGCATTCGCCTCTTCGTTAACGCCGCTGCTTTTTCCTATTGGATCGCGCATCCCGGCGCCGCCACGCACCTCTTCGGCTCAGCGGGCCTGCCAGTGAATCTCACGCTCGATCCAGGCCACGCCACAGCCGCCATGTTCGGCCTATCAGGCGACAGCCTGATGGACTGGGCCGCGGCCAAAATCCCCGCGCTGCAAAAAGAAATTCCAGTAGTAAACGACTAGGGTCGCCCTGAAGTTCGGGTTTGCACGCGGCCTCTAGCGATCCTCTTCCAGAGCCCAGCGATGACCCCGCCGATCGCTACATAAAGAGCTGCATTCAAGACTCCAACCACGAACCACTCGATGGCGAAGTCCACGGAACCCGGCTCGACGTCGATAAGCGGAACGGTCAACAGCGAAGGCGGGCACAGGACCACAAATGCGGTCCACAAGGGCAAGTTAACGGGCGGAGGAGGCGAAGCGTTGGTTAGTTCTGAATATGCCCAAATTACGACTGCCATGAGAAATCCTGCCGCCGCGAGAATCAGCATCTGTCGCCGAATTTTCTTCTCAGCCGTTTGAGTTTCCATTGGAGAGGTCTATGATGCGCACGCCTTCGGTTTGAAGCCTTATGATCTACGGCGCGCCGCAATGCCTTCCAGTAGCACAGGCAATCCTGCCTGTGCCCCAAGCTGCTACGCGGCACGACAATTATTACTTGGCTCAAGCGCGCTAGCGTTCATTTGATCCGTCGCGCGAACCCCGACCCTCAAACAACGCCTTGTTTCGTTTTCTCGTTTCGCAAACACCACGCACCCATCAACTTGCGGCACAGGCAGGAATGCCTGTGCTACCTACGGCGCCGTGGCAATTCCTTGAATCTCGAAATGCGCGCCGAACAGCAGCGGCCCCGAGCCAATGAACGCGCGCGCCGGCAGCGGCTCCGTGAAATACGTGCGATACACCGCGTTAAACCGGTCGAACAGCGACACATCGGAACAAAAAATCTGCACGTAGACGAGGTCCTGCATCGTCAGGTCAGCTTTCTCGAGCGTCGCGCGAAACCCGTCCATCATCAGCCGCGCCTCCTGTTCGACGTCCCCCGGAACTTTCCGCGTCGTCAAATCCAGCCCCAGATGCCCGGCCAAATAAAACGTGCTGCCCACCAGCACGCCCATGCTGAACGGCAGCTTCCCATACCCGCCCGGCGGCGGAAAGTGCGTCCGAGTCTCCGATGCGTCCATGCGTCTCCTCCTCGTAAATGTTCGTTGATGTAAGCGCCCCAGTATCCTATCGCAACGCCATTCAGTGGCACAGGCACTCTTGCCTGTGCGCAGTTGTTACGCAGCAATCCTTCCGATCTTGGCTCGGGTACGATAGCGTTCCTGTGACGTTGGATTTTCCGCAGTAGGGGCACGGCATGCCGTGCCCGAACACGCTAGGAACTCGATGACGCCATGCGTGCATCGCTGCGGTTGCGCGTACGGGCGTTGGTACCGCTGGCCTCCGTCCGGCGTTTTTGAATTTGGTTTTGAAGTTGCCCAGCAAATGCAAAGTCAAAGGCGCCGGCCGGAGGCCGGCGGTACGAAAACCCGAATCCCGCAAACACTTGCTCGATGGCCACGCTGGCCTGACGCCGCATTCGGGCACGGCATGCCGTGCCCCTACTGAAAATATTCTTACGCCACTGCTTCACTGACCTCCGGAGGCTGCTATGCCCGTCGTCCCCACTACCGCCTACTCGCAGGCGGAAGACGCGCTCACGCTCGCGCGCGCGCTGATGAACGACTCATCCGGCGCCGTCTTCACCGACGCGCTCTTGATGCCGCTCCTCAACTCCGCCTATCGCGGCCTGCAGCGCGAGCTCGCGGAAAATGGCGTCAGCGTCCTCGGCGAACAGCAGGACATCGACCTCGAGCCCGATCCCTCGAGCGGCGTCACCAACACCGAAATCAGCGACACCTCCAGCCCGCAGCTTCCCTCCGATTGCCTGACGCCGCAGATGCTCTGGGAACGCGCCACCGCCAATACGGCGGACACGTTCGTGCCCATGGAAAAATTCACCAGCGGCAGCGGAATGCTCAACCTGCAACCGAGCACGTATCTGCGGCTGTGGGAATGGCGCGAGGATAAAATTAATCTGGTAGGCGCAACTCAGGCCATCACGGTGCGCGTGCGTTACGAAAAGATTCTCCCGGCGCTCACGCTCGGCACGGATCCGGTGCAGATTCGCGCGGCGACCGATCCGCTGGCGTTCGCCACCGCCGCGCTTGCAGCGCGTTCGCGAGGCGCCCGCGCCCTGGCGCAGGATCTGCTAGGCACCGCGCAAATGGCCACCGAGGATTTGATTCAGCGCTACGTCCGCCCAGAACAAGTGAAGGGCCGCCGCCGCAAACCCTACAGCTACCACCGCCGCGTAATTTATCTGTAGGTAGCACAGGGGTCCGCCGACAGGCGGCCCGTGAAAATGATGCCGGTGCCAACACAACAACGCAGCACGCCCGAGCCACACCTGCAAGATCAAAGAATGCGTTCTTTCGTTCCCTTGTCTTGCGACCGCCGCGCAGATAGCAACCCAGGCACAGGCAGGAATGCCTGTGCTACCTAACACCACTCACCCTAGGCCGCCGCGATCTTCGCCGCTGCATTTTCCGCAGTAGGGGCACGGCATGCCGTGCCCGAAGACGCTAGGACCGCGATGACGCTATGCGTGCACCGCCGCGATGGCCCGTACGGCCGTTTGTACCGCTGGCCTCCGGCCGGCGTTTTTGAATTTTGTTTTGAACTTGTGCTGGCGAATGCAAACTTCAAAGGCGCCGGCCAGAGGCCGGCGGTACGAAAACCGAATCCTGCAAACACCTGCTCGATGGCCACGCTGTACTGACGCCGCATTCGGGCACGGCATGCCGTGCCCCTACACTGCACACTACTCCACGTCGAGCGTTACCGTCACGCCGCGCGGCGCTGACTGCGCCGTCGCTTGCACCGTCATCTTGTACATGCCAGAGGGCGTCCCGGTAACTCCACCGCTTGATCCGCTGCCGCTCTTGCAGCCATCGAGAATTGCTGCGACGCTGAGCGCTAGCGCAATCGCGCACGCAATCGGCACGAAGCGCTTCGGTAGCGCAAAGCAGCACAGCACGATCGCCGCAATCAGCACAAACGCGCCAATCGCACCCAGCGCAATGAATTTCCCACCGCTGCCGCCCCGCATCGGCGCAGCGCCCGTCTTCGGCGGCGGCACGGGCACGCGCGACGTCGTCACAAACATCACACTGAACGGCACCGCTGTGCCCGGCGTCGTCACCGGAATGCTCGTCGGCGAAAAAGTGCAGGTGGTCTGCAGCGGCAAATTGCCCGGGCAGATCGGCGTCACGGTGCCGGTGAAAATGCTGTCGGGCACCACTTGCAGCATGAACGTGCCGGTGTCGCCGGCGTTGATGGAAATTTCCGTCAGCTGCCCGCTTGCAAACAGAATCTGGTAATCGTCACCCGTGCCCGCCAGTGACGACGCCAGCGGATTCGCCGCGCCCGTATAGTTGACGACCAGCGTCGCCGTGCGCGTCCCAGTAGCCGTGGGCGCGAAGCCTACATTGATCAGGCAGCTCGAGCCGGCATTCAGTGTGGCGGTGCACGAAGAGGACGACACCACGAAATCCGCTGGCGCCAGGCCGATCGTTGTAATCGCGATGCCGGCGAGTGCGGCATTGGAATTATTCGTCAGCGTGAACGCGGACGTCGGCGTGATGCCCGCCAGCGGCTCTGCGCAGAAATTCGTGTTGCCCGCAAAGGCCGGAGGCGGCGCGATGATGGGGCAGGGAACTCCCATCGGCGGCACGGGCGGAGGAGGCGGCGTGAGCGTCACACTCGCCACCGGCTGCCCCAGCGCTTTGATTTCGCTGATGCGGTTGCGCCCCTGCTCGGCAATAAATAAATTCCCATCCGCATCAAACTGAATCTCGCCAGGCATGCTGACGTTGCTCGCGGCAGTTGTCAGCTTCTGCGTGGAAGCGTCAATGCGCAAAATGCGACTGCCAGCGGAGTCGGCGATGAAAAGATTCCCGCCACCATCAAGCGCCGGCCCATCAGGACACGTATTTGGTGCTCCAGTAGGGGCACGGCATGCCGTGCCCGAAGACGCTAGAACCGTGGTCATGCCATGCGAGGCAGCGTCCAATCGTAGGACGTTCCCGTTTTCCGGCGCCGCAACGTAAACGCGGCCGCCATCGGACGTCACGGCAACCGCCGCAGCCTTCGCCACCTGCCCCAGTACTTCGATTTTTCCGGGGTTCGACGCAATCGCATCGTGCAGCTCAATCACAGCACCCGCGCCATGATCCGCAATATAAAGGTTCCCAGCACGATCAAGCGCCAGCCCCATCGGCTCGACCAGCTGCACACTCCGCGTCGGCCCCCACTTCCCAGCGACGCTGCGAATCACGCCGGGCTCGCTTGACGACGCAGATGAAATGCGCCGAATCGTCGCGTTCTCCGTATCCGCAATAAATATCGTGCCGTCCGCCGCCACCGCAACGCCGCTACGCATGTACATCGAATCGAGTTTCAAACTAAGCTGCGCAGCGGTAGCACTCCCGCCGTCGCCCAGCGACCCCGCGGTACTGTTACCGGCAATCGCGACAAGATTTGCGCTCGTGCCTGCACCACCCTCAACACTCGCAGCATTCGCACGAACGGACCCGGCCGCGAGCAGCGACATCACGCGATTAGGCATCTGCGTGGCGGTGAAATAAATCGGAGGGAGCTGCGAAGCTTCGCCACTCGCCGCGGCAGAATCAGCAACACTAGGAGCCAGCGCCAGCGCCCGCACTGAAACTCCCTGCGCGATCACAATCGGCACATTGGAAGCCGTCGCCGCAGTCGTCGTAGTTGTCAGAGACGCTGCGCCATTCGCTGCCGTAGGGCTCGTCGCAACGCCCGCACCCATCGCATTACTCGTCGAAGAATTTTGTGCCCGAACCCGGGGCAGACAATACGCCAACGCGGCCGCACCCAACGCCGCCGCCACTGCCACCACTCTCATTCGCCGCAAATCATTCTCCGTTCCTGTGCCCCATTTGCTTAACCTAAGGCGTCCCGTACAGTTTCGTGCAGCACGCGCACTCACGAACCCAACAGTTCTCGACCCGCAGCGCGTTCTACGGCCCGTCGCTTGGATTCGCAAGCATGCGTACGGGTTGCGCGGGGTTGCGCAACCTCACGCGACAAAGCCCCGCATCACAGGAGCCCACAAGCCTCGCCCAACAAGCCCGAAATCATAGCACGCCTTTCCAGTAGCACAGGCCTCCGGCCGGCGCCTTTGAATTTGCCTTTCAGTAGCACAGGCATTCTTGCCTGTGCCTCCACAACAACGCAGCGCGATCCCCGATGCTGGCGCGTGCCCGGCATCGTTCCTTTCGCCTTAGCGTTTTCCCCAGTAAGGGGCACGGCATGCCGTGCCCTAAGACGCTACGATCTCGATAACGCATACGTGCACCACGCAGGACGCCAGGGGAATTTTTCTGGTTGGGTTCTCGCAACGGTCACCATACAAGCCCACTTGATGCCACGCCCCGCTCATCGGCTGGGCGCTGCCCATGCCGCATTCGGGCACGGCATGCCGCGCCCCTACTGAAACCTAACGCCATTGCGCGCGAGCCAAGCTTCACAAATCACGCTTCCCGTTACCCGCGGCACAGCCGACATTTTCCTGAGCCGCCTTCAGGCGGACCTACGCTACCAAAACAAAGGAGCCACCATGGCACTCACATTTTCTCTCATCGATACCTGGGACGACGGCAAACGCATCCACGTCTCCGGCACCATCGCCGCATCCGGCAATTACACCACCGGCGGCGACACGCTCGATCTCTCGCAATCGCCGCTCGTCACCTCGTCGCAGCCGCCCATCAACGGCACGGCCTGGATGGACGGCCTGGCCGGCTACGATTACGTCTTCATGCCCGGCGCCGCGATGAATTCCAACAAGGTGAAAATTTTCCAGCAGGGCGCGGCCGCCGGCGCATTCCCCGAGCTCGCCGCAGGCGCGTACCCCGCCGCTATCACCGCCGATTCCATCACCTTCTACGGCATCTTCAAGAAGCTGCAGTAGCGCCTTTCAGTAGCACAGGCATTCCTGCCTGTGCCCCAAGTTGCTACCTGCGCGGCGATGCAAAACAAGAAGACGAAAGAACGCGTTCTTTGTTCTTGCATGTCTAGCACGGTCCGCGCCGCGTCTTTACGCGGGCACAGGCAGGAATGCCTGTGCTACCAAAACATCCTCCGTGCCTCTGTGGCACGCAACTGACTTCACAAAAAACCATGTCCATCGAAACTTTTTCGCCTCTGCCGCTCACCACCTTCGGCACCTGGCTCACGCTGCTCGATCCCTCCGACGTTCCGCCCGGCATGTCGCCCGATTGCGCCGACGTGGAATTTTTCCCCGGCGGCGTGCGCACGCGCCCGGGCCTCGTCTCGCAATTCGCGCCGCTCGCCGGCACGCCCAACGTCAACTCGCTCAAAACCTACATCACCACAAACCTCGTTCAGCGCCTCCTCGTGCTCGATTCCTCCGGCACGATTTACAAGGAAACTTCTCCCGGCACCCTCGGCGTGCTGATCGCGGGCCTGCAGCCGAACCTGCTCTTCGCTTCCACCACGCATTTCGGCCGCGAGTACATGGCGTTTTCTGATGGACTCGTGGGCGCCGATCTGCCGCGCCAGTTTGACGACACTTTTTTCGATCGCGTCAGCCAGGTGGGACCGGGCGAAGGCCCCGCACTCGCCGATTCCACGCTCACCGGAAATATTTCGGCGGGCGTGCACGAATGCGTCGTCGTGTTCGTCACGCGCCAGGGATATTGGACCGCGCCCTCGCCCATCGCGAGCTGGACCGCGGCCGGCTCGAAGCAAGTTACCGTGACGAATATTCCCACCGGCCCGGCGAATGTGGTGCAGCGGCTGCTCGCATTCACGGCTGAAGGCGGCGCGAGTTTTTATCACGTCCCCGATTCGATGGTGATTGACGACAACACTACCGCCTCGCTCACCGTGGATTTCAGCGACACGATTCTGCTCGCCGGCGTGAGCATGGATTATCTTTTCGCGCAGATCGAGCTGCCCGATCAGCTTGGCGTGATTGATTATGCCGAGCGGCTTTTCTGGTGGGGCGAGCGCTCGAAAATGTCGCTGTTCAATAACCTTTCATTCGACGGCGGATGGGACGCGGTCGCCACCGGCCGTCCACTCGGCTGGACGCTCGATCCCACCAGCGGCGCGGGCGGCAGCAGGGAATCGTCCGATGTGATTTGGGGCGACGCGTATCGCATCACCGGCGACGGCGCCACTTTGATTCGCGGATTGATTTCGCAAAGCGCCGCCACGGACACGGCCGGCGATCCGCTGTGCGTGAAGGGCGTCGACTATTCCGTGCGCGCGCGCGTAAAACGCAGCGGCGGACTCACAGCCGGCACGCTGCACATCAATGCGTTCAGTCCCACGCTGGGCCTCATCGGCACGGGACTTTCCGTCGCCGCCAGCGCCGCCACCTCCGGCTACCAGGAATTTATCGCGGATCTGTTTCCTCCGCAGGCGTCGCTGCCGGCCGATCTCGTGCTGCGAGTCTATGCCGACGGCACGCCCGGGCCCAGCGGTGAATCGTTTCTCGTGGACTGCATCGAAGTGTTTCCCACCGCCGCGGCGCAGAATTCTTCGCTCGTCCGCGGGTCTGGCACCGACGAGCCCGAAGCCTACGACGGCGTGAGCGGCATCATGGAAATCGCCGCGAACAACGGGCAGGGAATTCGCGCCGCCTTCAAGCTGCGCAACAATTTGTATTTCGCGAAGGAGCGCAGCCTCTACGTCACCGCCACGGATGGCGTCAACGAGCCGTCGCTCTGGGGCGTCGAAGAAGTTTCGAACGCTGTCGGCACTCCTTCTGCGCACGGCATCGGATTCGGCGAAGAGTGGGTGGTGATCGCGGGCCGCTCCGGCCTTTATTATTTTGACGGCAGCGCGCCGATAAAACTCTCGCAGGAAATTCAGCCCACCTGGGACGCGATCAATTGGCAAGCCGCGCAGAATTTATGGGTGGTGGTCGATACGCAGCACAAAAGAATTCTCGTCGGCGTTCCGATGGGCACTGCGACGCAGCCGAATGAAATTCTAGCCCTCGAATACAGCGAAGGCCTACAGGATCCGCTCGTCGCGGTCATGTCGTCGCCCGAGCGCTCGCGCAAATGGACGCCGTGGATGATCGCCGCGAATAGCTGCGCGCTCGTCGAACGTTCGACAGGAGTGGCGCAAATTTTCTTCGGCTCGAATGACGGCAGCGCGAAAATTCGCCAGCTCACCCCTGGCGCATTCTCCGACGACGGCGTCGCAATCCATTCCTACTACACCACCGCGTACCTCGCCGCCACCGGCATGAGCGGCCGCAATCTCTTCGGCTACCTCACCGCTTACGTGCAAGGCGCAGGTGCGCTCGCGCTAAGCGCATTCTCGCCAGGTGACGTCACGCTCACCGCGCTAGGCAACTGGACCCTCAGCGCCCCAGCCTCCCGCGACATGGAGCAGTTCATCAACGTCCTCGGCGAGCGCATCAGCGTCCAGCTAAGCACCAACGCAGTAGGCGCATGGTTTTCAGTAACAAAATTGGTTCCCTGGGCCAAGCCAGACCCCTTCGCAGTAGTTCGCGGCAGCAACGCATAATTTCATTTCGTACCGCCGGCGTCTCGCTTTCGCCTTTCAGTAGCACAGGCAATCCTGCCTGTGCCCACGTAAAAACGCGGCTCGATTTCCAATGCTTGGCGCACGCACGACATCGTTCTTAGCACGTGCCGTTCCTTCAGTAGGGGCACGGCATGCCGTGCCCCTACTGAAACCTGACGACGCCATCGCGCACTAGCCAAGCATCACGAAGACGCCTCACGTCACTCGCGGCACAGGCGTCATCTTCACCGGCGCCTCCCGGCGCACTGTGCTACTCAAAACGAAATGCTCACCGTCCCCCAAATCGAATCCTTGCGCACCTCGAACCCGCAGCTCTACGAAGCGCTGAAGCGCCTCGCCGAAGCTTCGCTCGGGCCGAATCAAGGCTGGTCGCTCGACGACCAGATCACCGATGGCTCGCTCTTCGCGCGCGTCACCTCCGGCGCACTCACCGGCGGCAAAGTGGATCCCGCGAAATCCGGCGTGCTGATGAAAGGCTCGGTGCCGCCCACGTGGTCGGGCGCGTTCACCTACGTCTCGACTACCACCACGATCACCTGGTCGTGGACCGGCCTCACCATTTCGCGCGCGGACGGCACCACGACCGCTGTCGCGAATGGCTCGCTCGCGATCAGCGGACTCACCGCCGCCACCACCTACTATTTTTATCCGTATTACGACGACGCCGCGCTCGCGATCGGCTGGGTGGCAGGCGGCGCGAGCAGCGCCGGCTCGCCCGCGAATGCGTTCACTGCGAAAACAAACACCGCCGCGCAACAGCAAGCGCTGCAATCGCGCATCCCGCTTTCGCAAGGCGCGGTGGTCGCAGCCACCACCAGCTCCGGCACCGGCGGAGGCTCAGGCGGCGGCAGCGGAAGCTGCTTGCGCGCCGGCACGGTGGTGCTGACGAAAGAACGCGGCTCAGTTACGATCGAAACGTGCGCGGTGGGCGAACATCTGCGCTGCCCGTCAATTCTGCGCGCGGACACAACCACCGCAGCCACGAGCGCCTCAAGCAACGCAGCCGCTGCGATGGGCGGCACCGCGGAAGGTTGGACGCGCATCATTCGCCACGAAGTGCGCGACGCGGACACGTTCATCCGCCTGCATTTTTCAAATGGCGAAACGCTCGACGTCACGCCGCATCACATCTTCACCCTCGCCGACGGTTCGCCCATGCGCGCCGAGCGCCTCTGCCTCAGCGATATTCTCGTCGGCCGCTTCGGCCGCGTCACGCTGCTGCGCATCGAAGCCATCATCGAGGCCGGCCAGAAAGTAACCATCAGCTGCGCACCCTACCGGCAATTCTTCGCCGGCCGCCACGCCGCCTCAGTGCTGACGCACAACTACACCTTCAGCTCGTAGGTAGCACAGGCATTCCTGCCTGTGCCAACGTAACGCCTCAGCGCGATGGTCAATGCTTGGCCCGCAACACGACATCGTTCCTTTCGCTGTTGCCGTTTCTTCAGTAGGGGTACGGCATGCCGTGCCCGAACGAGCCAGCATCACGCAAGCGCCCCCTGGCAACATCAACCCAACGCATTCTTTCGTTTCCTCGTTTCGCATAGGCACAGCCCCAATCAATTTGCGGCACAGGCATCATTTTCACGCCGCCGCCTGTCGGCGGACGCCTGTGCTACTAAAATCGCAACGACATCGCAATGGCGCGATCGCGCCAAGCTCTTTCGCCGGGCACGGCATGCCGTGCCCCTACTGAACAAATACGCACTGCAACCCATGACCGGACGCCGCTACTACATCACAACGCTCGCCGACTGGCACCGCCACGCGCACCGCTTCGCAAACTCGCACTGGCTCGCGCTAAGCGACGACAATGACGCCAACGCCAGCAGGGAACTGGGCGACGCGACGCGCATCGTGTCCGACGCCGACGCGAACACAAGCGCGCTCGACGCCCAACCTCCCAGTGTCCCCGCCGCGCATCACGCGCAGCCATCCGACGCGACGCGCATCATCGTCCTCGTCGACGCCGACGAAGGCGTTCACCTCGCGCTCGATGACCACGCCGCCTTCGAAGCGCTGCCGCATCCCTTCGCGCCAAAAGCAATCTCGCACGCCGCGCACGAAGCGCTCGCAGCACACGGCGTCGCGCCAGGCTCGACCACCTTCGACGCCGCCGAAGCCATCGCCCGCGCCCACCCCCTACTGCGGCCCCGCGTGTTTTAGGTAGCACAGGCGTCCGCCGACAGGCGGCAACGTGAAAATGACGCCTGTGCCCCAAGCTGCTACTCGACGAAAATCGCAATTCCTTGGCGCACGCAGCACATCGTTTTTTTTGCCTTTGCATTTCGTACCGCTGGCCTCCGGCCGGCGCAGTTGACGTTGCGTTTCAGTAGCACAGGCATTCTTGCCTGTGCCAACGTATCAACACAGCACGGATCGTCAATGGCTTGGCGCACAGCACGACATCGTTCTTTCTGCAGTTGCCGTTTCTTCAGTAGGGGCACGGCATGCCGTGCCCGACCGCGCCAACAGCAACATCACTCCACACAGCAAAATCCAACCAACGCGTTCTTTCGCTTCGTCGTTTCGCACGCGCGAAGCCACAATCAACTTGCGGCGCAGGCTGACGCCTACGCTACTGGAAACCCAACACTCAACGAATGGCGCAACCGCGCCAAGTTCCATCGCCGGGCACGGCATGCCGTGCCCCTATTGAAAAGCAGTGAACCCGCAGTTTGCGTATCACGGATTACTCACGCATGCACGTTCGCCCCTCCACCTCCGCCGATCTCGACGCCCTGCGCCGCATCCACGCGCGCCAGGGCTTCGATTACGCGTTTCCCGATCTCGGCGATCCGATTTTCATCTCGAAGCTCGTCATTGATGACTACGCCGGCCACCCCGTCTGCGCCTCGCTCGCGCGCATCACCTGCGAAATGTATCTCGTCGCCGACCCCGACGCCGGCACGCCGCGCGAACGCTACGCGCGCATCCTCGCATTGCACGACGCAGGCGCCCGCGATCTGCTATCGCGCGGCTTCGACGACGCACACGCCTGGCTCCCGCCGCCCATCGCGCGCCGCTTCGGCCGTCGCCTCGAAGCCCTGGGCTGGATCCGCGACGACGCCTGGACGCCGTACTGCCGCCGCCTGCGTTGACGTTGGCTCTCAGTAGCACAGGCATTCCTGCCTGTGCCCGCGCAAAAACGCAGCACTCTCGCACTTTCTTGGCACACCCCGTGACATCGTTCTTTCGTTTGTGCTTCCGTACCGCTGGCCTCCGGCCGGCGCCTTTGACATTTCCTTGCTTTTGCAGTTCGCGCAAAACCCAAATTCAAAAACGCCGGCCAGAGGCCGGCGGTACGTAAACCAACGCATTCTTTCGCTTCCTCGTTTCGCACACGCGCAGCCCCGCCAACTTGCGGCACAGGCAGGAATGCCTGTGCTACTAAAATCGCCGCCGCGTCCAGTGGCACAGGCACTCTTGCCTGTGCGCAGTTGCTAGGCCGCAATCTTTCCGACTTTGGCTTCTGCCCGAAATCGCACTCCGTGAGCGCAGGCAGACAGGCCTGCCTATCGTGGGCAGGCTGTCCCACTGAAACCAACTTCAAAAACGCCGGCCAGAGGCCGGCGGTACATAAACCAACGCATTCTTCCGCTTCCTCATTTCGCACGCGTACGGCTTCAATCAACTCGCGGCACAAGCGTCGTTTTCACGCTGCCGCCTGTCGGCGGACGCCTGTGCTACTTAAACCAAATTCAAAAACGCCGGCAGGATGCCGGCGCTACAAAAACCGGAGGCAACTATGTCACGCGGCGCAGAACACAGCACCCGCCAGCTCACCGACCAGCAGCTCGCGCAACAGAACCAACTCATCTCGCAATCGAACCAGGCGGGCACGCAGGACCGTTCGCTCCTGCTTCCCACAATTCAATCGCTGCTCACCAGCCCCGGCTACACGCCCGCCGAGCAGTCCGCGATCACGCAGCAAAGCATGGGCGCCGCGAATACCGCCTACGACGCGCTCCGCGAACGCGCCGCCAATCAAGCCGCCGCCACCAATGACACCGCCGCCGCTCCCGAACTCACTGCGCAACTCGGCCGCGAACAAGCGCAGGGGCTCGCCAGCCAAGCTCAGCAAAATCAAATCGCCTTCGCCAATCAACGCACGAAAGATCAACTAGCCGGCCTCAGCGCCCTCGGCCAAACCTACGGCATCGACACGAATCTCCTCGGCCACGCCATGGGCGTCCCTGCGCAATTGCTCGGCGTTCGCCAGCGCGCATCCGGTGGCTCCTCGACAAGCGGCCTAAGCAGCCTCTTCGGCGTAGGCTCCAGCATCGCCTCGCTGTTTGGGTAAGTAGTTCAGTAGCGGAGGCTTCAGCCTGCGCCAACGTAGCGACGCAGTTCGATCTCAGATGCTTGGCTCACGACGCAACATCGTTCTTCCGCCGTCGCCTTTGCCCTTCGCACCGCTGCCCTCCGGTCGACGAAATTTCCACGAACCTCGCTCAAGCGCCGTAGGCGCGGTACACACTTAGCCCAGCCCGGAAGAGCTGGGTACACAACCCGAAAAATAATTCCAAGCGCCGTAGGTGCGACACAGTCTCGAGGCGTCACGCATCGCATATCATTTGCGTCGCACCACCGCGCTCACACATTGCGCCCGCTGTCGCAATACAACGAACCGCCTGCCGCACCTACGGCGCTTCACATTCTTGCCAACCGAATGCCCAGGGCTCCCGCCCTGGGCTAGCTTCTACCGCGCCTACGGCGCTCGCGTTTTCTTCGTGCTGAAATGTGCTTCTTGTCTTCATTTTTCTTGCGTCTTACTTCCTTGCGTCTTTGCTCCCGTGACTCCGTGCCTCCGTGGCCCAACTTCTCAAATTCCTGGAAGCGAACGCCTGGCCGCTCGCCGTCACGTCGCTGGTGCAGTTCGTCGTCTTCCTCCGCTGGATCTACCGGCGCATTCGCAACGACGAGCTCATGCGTGCCTTCGTCGAAGACATGGCCACGAGCCATCTCCCGCACATGTACAACCTGCTCGAGAAACTCTGCGACAAGCAGGGAATCGAACGCGACCCCGCCCCAACCATCCGCTGGATCGACCTGAACGACCACAGTAATTAACTTGCCGCCCAACTCTGACCACACCGCGCTCATCGCACTCGCACGCGCCGCCGCCGCGCAACACTCACTCGACCCCGCGCTCATCTGCGCCATCGTCGAACAAGAATCCGCCTGGGACCCGCACGCCATCCGCTACGAACCCGCCTTCCGCACCCGCTACGTAGCGCGACTCGGCCTGCCGCCAACGGAAGAAGTAGCGCGCTCAATTTCCTGGGGCCTGATGCAAGTGATGGGACAAGTCGCGCGCGAACACGGGTTCACCGCGAAGAGCCTCGCCGCACTCTGCGACCCCGCCACAGGGATCGCCATCGGCTGCACAGTGTTCGCTGCAAAGCTCCGCGTCGCAAATAACGGCGATGTGGCGAGCGCCGCGGCTAACGTCGTCCATCGCGCCCTCGAACTCTGGAACGGCGGCGCCAACTCAAGCTACGCCGCGCAAGTCCTCGCGCGAGTAGCGCATTACCAGTAGCACAGGCCCCGCCAGCAGGCGGTTGGTGAAAATGTCGCCTGTGCCCCACGCTGCCACGCGGCGCAGATCGCAAATGCTTGGCGCACAACGCGGCATCGTTCTTTCTGCTTTTGCCGTTCGTACCGCCGGCGTCTCGCCGGCTCTTTTGAATTTTCAGTTTCTTCAGTAGGGGCACGGCATGCCGTGCCCGAACGCGCCAACAGCAACATCACGCCACACAGCAAAATCAACCCAACGCAATCTTTCGTTTCCTCGGTTCGCACCCGCGGAGCCCCATTCAACTTGCGGCACAGGCGTCATTTTCACGCTGGCGCCTGTCGGCGGACGCCTGCGCTACCAAAATCGCCACCACCGCCAATGGCGCACTAACGCCAAGTTCTATCGCCGGGCACGGCATGCCGTGCCCCTACTGAAATACCTTTCGCCGCATTCACCCATCACTTATCACTTATCACTCATCACTCGTCTCACAATCAAAGGATCACAAAAATGAAAACTCGCATCGTACCATCATCGCGCCTCACAAAATTCGCAGCATTCACCACCATCGCTCTCGCCGCAATCCTCGCTCTCGCCGCCCCCGCTCACGCCCAACACACCGCCACAATCACCTGGACCAACTCCGTCGACACGCCTCAAACCAACATCTACCGCGCAGCAGGGCAGTGCCCCACGTCCGCGCCCACCGGCTTCACCAAACCCAACTCCACGCCAGTCACGACCGGCACCTTCGCCGACGCCGCCCCTCTCATCGGCCTCTCCTGCTACTACGTCACAGCCACCTCCAACGGACTCGAGTCCGTCCCATCGCCACTCGTACAGGTGTCTCTTCCGCCTGCGCCTCCCACCGCCCTCCAAGCAACCGCCAAGTAAGCCCTTCATGTGGCACGGCCGCCCCTACCCCCCCTGCGACATACCAGGCCTCTGCCCAGCGCAATAACGCACAAGCGTCGCCATCGCTCCGTCGCCCTTGCCGTTCAGTAGCACAGGCATTCCTGCCTGTGCCTCAATCTGCTACGCGGCGAAGATCGCCAATGCTTGGCTCGCGTCACAATATCGTTCTTTTCGCCTTAGCCGTTTCTTGAGTAGGGGCACGGCATGCCGTGCCCGAACGCGCCAACAGCACGATGGCGCCTACCAGCAAAATCAAGCCAGCGTTCCTCGCCCTTCGGTAGCGTAGGCTTCAGCCTGCGCCTTCATAAGAACGCAGCACGATCGCTGATCCTTGCGCATCACGACATCGTTCCTTTCGCATTTGCCGTTCAGTAGCACAGGCATTCCTGCCTGTGCCAACGTAAAAACACAGCGCAATCGCAGATTCTTGCCACCCACCACGACATCGTTCCTTTTTTTTCTGACTCGCACGCAAACGCCGAACCAAGACGCGCGCACCAGCGCCACTCAACACACAACCAGCAGGGAACTACTCACTCCGCCAACTCCCTGCCTCCATTTCTCCATGCCTCTCACTCCCACCACCCGCCGCACAATCGAAATCGCCGCCTCCTGCGCCGCACTCCTCCTCGCCGCGCTCATCTTCCACGCCTGGCTCGCCGCCCACGACGATCAACTCCGCCTCGCCTCCACCCTCGCCACACAAAAACAAGCCCTCGACGCCGCTGACGCCCGCGAACGCGACCGCAACGCCACCCTCAAAGACGCCCTCGCCCAAATCGACACGCTAAAGCGCACCGCGCAAAACGAAACTCCAGCCCAACTCGCCCGCGCTCTACAAGACGCCCTCCAACTCCCGCAGCCAATCACAGTTACCGCCCCTTCCGATTCTTCAGTAGGGGCACGGCATGCCGTGCCCGAACGCGCGAACAGCACAGCCGCGCCACTCAGCAACGATGTACGCGCGCCGGATTCTCGTACCGCTGGCCTCCGGCCGGCGCCTTTGTCTTCATCCACCACGCCCGCGCCACTCGGCAATGACGCGCACGCACCAGACGTTCGTACCGCCGGCGTCCCGCCGGCGCCTTTGCCTCCATCCACCACGCAGCAACAAGACCCAAGGAATTCACCGCAAGAAACCGAACGCCACAAATCACTCCTCGATTTACTTCTCCATCGCGCTTCAACCACAAAGGTTTCAACCAATAGCACCAACGTCGAGCCAGGACAAAGGCCGCCGTCCTCGCCAAGCACGCAAAGCGAAAACGCCACATCACCGCAAAACCAGCAGGGAACTACCCCCTCACTTCCCGCCCCCAACTCAAGCGCCGCTAATCCAGCGCCCTCGACAAATGCCGCAAGCGCCGCCGACACCGCGCCACAATCCGCCGCCGCAATCTCCACCGCCGAAATCCCCGCCGCCGATCTCGCCCCCCTCTACAGCTACGTCCAAGACTGCCGCGCCTGCCAACTCCAACTCACCGCCGCCAGACAAAACGCCACCGACGACGCCGCCAAAATCCGCGCCCTCACCCTCGAACGCGACGCCGCCGTCACCGCCGCCAAAGGCGGCCCCTTCTGGCTCCGCCTGAAACGCAACGCCCACTGGCTAGCCATCGGCGCCGCCGTAGGCGCCGTCTCCTCCGCCGCCGCCCTCTGCCACACAGGCCACTGCCGCTGAACCGCCGCGCTCACGTCGCGATTCAAATACGCGCCCCAGCGATAGCGCCGCGTTCCTGCCGGAGGCAGGGCGCCGAACCTACGCGAAGCAAAAGCGCAATCAAGCGGCTGCACCTCGACTCGCATTTTTTGCTGGAATGCTTCAAGCCGGCATACGCTGAACCGAGGTTTTTCGCGCGGCGCGGAGCCAAGTCACCAGCACAACCCTTGCTAGACCTCTCCGCCTCCGCTCGACCCCAATCGTGCGGGCAAGTACGAAGGTTTGCACGCCTCCACGCCGATCCCGGAAATGGCAAGCGCCGAACTACGATGAGTTGCGATTTCGATGCGGAACAAACCGCTATCAGAACGTGTGCCAAAATGTCTCAACCCAGCATCCTTTCGCCCATCAACGTTTCGACACAGCATTTCTTTCCACCCCTATGCTCCTCAGCTTCACACCCCCGCCTACCGCTCGTGCGACCAAATACAGGGTTAGCACGCCGGCACGCCGACCGCACACCCACCATGACGACGGTGCATCTATTTCTGTCTAGAACTTTACAGTTGACTTCCGCTAATGAATATTACGTTGCTTAACTTGGGACTACTGTACGGTTAGGGTGAGGGATAGGGTGGGGGGTGAGGAGGCGGGGGGGGCGGTGGATGTTAGGGTGAGGATGTAGGTGCCGGGTGGGGTGGAGGAGGTTTGGGTTGTGGGGTGGGTGGCGCCGCAGGAGACTGCGATGAGGGTTAGAGCGACGGCTACGATGGCGGCAGTTGCCAGACTGGGGTTGACGTGTTTGCTGAAGTTTTGGTTGTGGCGGGTGCGGTGCGACGTGGTGACCTTGGGGTAGCGAGATCCGTGGAGAGAAGGCTGAAGGCGCGTATAGAGAGAGAGTTGGAGTTGGCCGTGACCGAGCGGTGGGAATAGGTAGGCTAGACGGATGCGGAGTTTTGCGATTCGGGCTGTTGCGGTCCTGATCGCGATCGAGATGGCGATGAGCGCGGTGATGAGTGCGATGAGGTCCAATAATAAGATGAACGATATCTCTTCTGGTCTGCGTCTTTGAATTGTGGATTTCGATGCGAAGGGCCACGTCAGAGGCGCGGGCGCGATGCCAGGGGCGCGAGGAGTACGGCGAAAAGACCGCTGGGTTTTGCCTGCACCAGAAATCCAAGATCGCGGCCGAGTGGCATTTGTGACGGGAGGAGATTCGTGGTTGCTGGTTGGGCGGTGGTGGAAACCTGCACTTGGAAGGGGGCTGTGGCGTTGGCGGCTAGAGTGATTGGAGTGGGGACTACTGTGCATGTGGCTCCGGCTGGAGCGCCTGAGCAGGTGAGTGTGACTGGGCCGGCGAAGCCGTCGATGGATTGCAGGTTGAGTTGATAGGTGGCTGTTTGTCCGGCTGTGATTGTGGCGGACGTTGCGCCGACGTTCGGCGGGTCGATGGCGAAATTCATTGCGGTGGCTGTGAGAGGAACCGACTGAGGCGCGTTGGATGCGTTGTCGGCTATGGTCATGTTGGCGGTGCGTGCGCCGACTGCAGTGGGCGCGAAAGTGACATTGATTAAGCAGGTTGCTGCCGGGGCTGTGGGTGCTTGGCACGTGTTCGTTTCCGTGAAGTCGGCTGCGTTTGCTCCGGAGAATGAGATGGAGGCGATGACGAGGGCGCCCGTGCCTGTGTTGGCTACGGTGATAGGTACTGGCGGGCTTGCTGTGCCCACCAACTGATTTGCAAAGGTCACGGTGGCCGGGGAGATGGAGACAGCAGCTTGAGTGGCGGTGCCAGCCACGGAAACTGAGTGGGGATTGCCGGCGGCATTGTCGGAGATTGAAATTGAGGCGGAGCGGTTCCCTGCCGCGACTGGTTTGAAAATTACGGTTACTTGACAGCTTGCGCCAGCACCTAAGACCGCTGAGCAATTTCCATTCTCGCTGAAGTCGGCTGCGTTCTGGCCTGTAACAGTGCTCCCGTTGATCGTTACGGAGCTGGTGCCCGTGTTGGAAAGCATAATTGTTTGTGATGGGCTCGGCGTGCCGACGCTTTGCGCTGCGAAAGTGAGCGAGCTGGGAGAAATCTGCAGCGTGGGTGCAATAGCCGTGCCTGACAGCGAGATGGATTGAGGACTGCCGGAGGCATTGTCGATGAAATTGACGGTGGCATTTTTGGCGCCGCTCGTTTGTGGAGCAAAAACGATCTGCACGAGGCAATTGGCACCGATTGCGACGGTGCTGCCGATCGGGCAGGTGGTGCCGGTGGGGGCTACGGCAAAGCTGGCCGCATCAGAACCAGTGAAGGTTAGCTGCGAGAGGGTTAGTGCGGCGCTGCCCAGATTTCGAAGGGTGAGTGGCTGGGGGCCGCTGGTGGTTCCAACTGCGAGCGTTCCGAAGGTGAGGGATGCGGGCGATAGATTTGCGATTGGCGAGGCTGCGACCCCGGTGCCGGACAAGGCAATCACCTGCTTGGCTCCGATGAGGCCGCCGGAATTGTCGATGATGTCGATTTCGGCTTGATAGTAGGCGGTGCCGAGCGGCGCGAAGACGACATTGATGGTGCATGAAGCTCCGCCTGGGATGGAGTTTGAATCGCAATTATTGGATTGAAGTGCGAATTCATTCGCATCTGCGCCGGTGGGCGCGAGATTTGTAACGGTGAGAGGTTGGTTTCCCTGGTTGAATAAGGTGACAGCTTTTGAGGCACTGAGGGAACCCTGCGGCTGATTTCCGAACGAGAGGCTTGTGCTGGAGAGCACTGCGAGCGCGCCGCTGCCGATTCCTACGACGGAGAGGACGTGGGGCTTCCTGGGGCGTCGTCGGTGATGGTGGCGAAGGCTTCTGCGGGCCCGACAGCGGTGGGCGAAAAGCTTATTTCAAAAGAGCATGTGGCGCGCGGCGGCATTGGCGTTCCGATGCAGGGATCGGAGCCGACTATTGAGAACGAGGAGATATTTGGGCCTGACAAGGCGATGTTCGAGACGTTGAGAGGTGCGTCGCCTGTGTTGATGAGCGCGGAGAAAAGTGGGGGGATATTTTGCGCGCCGACTGGCTGAGCGCCGAAATTCATGTTGAGCGTGGTGAAGGAGAGGCTTGGCGCGGAATTGGCGCTTTCATGGAATGCGAGAACGAAAGCGTCGGCTGCGGGCGGCAATTGCTGACAGCTTGAGCAGATTGTTTGAAACCCAGTACTGAGATTTACGCCGCTTGGAAAATCAGCGGAGGTCGAGCGTCCTGCGACGTATACGTCTCCTAGAATGTCGGCTGCAATGGCGTTACCGTCGGTGACTGCGGTGCCGCCGGGCGGAGCAGTGCCAGCGAGTGGAGTGGCGTAGATCAATGATGCTGGACCTGCGGCGGTGGGATCGAATTTGGCGACGAAGGCGTCTTCGTTGCCGGTGAAGGGTTGGAGATTGTTGAACCAGGGAAAATCCCACGAGGTGGTTTTGCCGGAGATATAGAGCGCGTTGGGGGCTAGGGCGGCGACACTCAGGCCGGAGTCGGATTGTGTGCCGCCGAGGTAAGTGGAGTAGAGAAGCGACGTCATCCCCGTGGTGGCATTTTGTGCGATGGCGGAGAAAAAAGCGTTCGCACTTCCCTTCGCGGTTCCCTTCAGGGTGGATTGCGCGCCGGCATTTGTTCCATTCGTGGGGAAATTTGTTGATTGCGTGGTGCCGGCGACGTAGGCGGTTGCCGGCATTGCGGCGCCGACGGAAATTGCCAGCGCTTGATCGAGTCCTGCGCCGCCCAGGAATGTTCCGTAGGCCAAATCGGAAGCGCCGGTTCCTGATGGGCGGATTTTGATCACGAAGGCGTCGAAAGGATCCCCGGCGTAAGTGGTTTGGTAGCCGTTGAGAGTTGGAAAAGTGGCGCCAGGATTGGAAGTGAAGCCGGCGATGTAGGCGTTGCCGGCGGCGTCGACTGCGACTCCTCCGATTCCCACCTGCGCTGTGATTCCGAGGTAGGTGCAATATTTGATGTGAGGGGTTGGCTCCGTAACGAGCGGGCGGAAGACGGCGAGGAAGCCGTCGCTGGAGCCGCCGCCGTTTGCGGCCTGGAACGCGCCGGTGGTAACGGGGAGATCGGTTGAGGTGGTGTCCGAAGCGATGAAAATGTCGCCGGCTTGATCGAGTGCGATGCCGCCTGGATTTTGCGTTGATTCCGAGCCGCTGCCACCGAAGAGGGTCGAATAGACAAGGGAGGCTCCGGTGGGCGCGAGTTCGGTGACGGTGATGTCATTCGCGCCGCTGGTGCGAGTGCTGCCATCAGTGACGGGAAAATCCGCGGACGTGGTGGTACCGGTGATTGCGACACGTCCAGAGCTATCGACGGCGATCATGCCGCCGTTCTCGGTTCCGCTGCCGCCGAGAAAGGCGAGATAGATGAGGGAGTTTGCGCCTGAGGCGGTGGGGTCGATCTTCGCTATGAAAAAGTCGGTGTTGCCTCCGCAGGGGCCATTTGTTGCTGGAGCGGATTCGGGGAATGTGGAGGGCGAAGTTGTGGTGCCGGCGATGTAGAGCTTGCCGGTGGAATCGGCGGCGATGCTATTGGCGGTGTCTTCTCCTGCGCCGCCTAGAAAAGTGGAATACGTGATCGAGAGCGAGGGATCGATTACCAGTGTGGCGCGCGGGTGGCGGCGAGCGATGCGGAAGGCGATTGAGCCGTCGGGTTCGGAGAGATAGGCGCCTTCGATCGGGTAACGCTGCGGAGGACCGCTGGCTGCGGCGCTTTTGCGCGCCAGTTCCCTGCTGCGAACTTCTTCGTACAGCGCCGGCTTGTGCAGGATGAGCTGGGCGTTCTCTACTTGCATCAGCAGGTCGCCTTCGGCGTTTAGGCGCAGTTCTTCGGCGCCCGAGATCTTGATGCGTAGGGTTTCGGCGTTCGCTTGGGGAGCGATGCGGAGGTCGAATTCGAGTTGATTTTCGCTGCGGTCGGAGGCTCCGTTGCTGTAAGCGACCACGTCAACTCCGGGTAGGATTCGGCTCGCTTCTGCGCGCGCATAATGCGGAACGGCTGTGTGCCACTTCGAGGGATCACGTCCGATGAAGTAGTTGGTTTGCGCGCGAAGCGGGGCAATTCCCTTCCATGTGATGGAGGCATTCGGGTGATCGGAGGTTTCGTCGTCGGAGCTTTTGGAAGCGCGCGCGAAAGAGATTTGGATGCTGCGATGCGTCACGGGATTGCTACGGCTGGCGCGAGTTTCGCGAGGTTCGACTTCCATCCCGGTGCGGGTCAAGAAGGTCGAGAGGTGTGGGCCGCGAGCGAGGAATGCTACTTCGGATGGCGCTTGTCCGACGTTGGCTTCGAAAGTAAGGGGGATGGATAGTGGCCTGGATCGGCGGGTTGGAGCGGACCGAGCAACGGCTGCTTTCATGCGAGCGGCCGGGCGATTCGACGCGATCAGTAGCGATGCGCTGGCTGCGAGGAGAGAAAGGCAGAAAAAATATTTGGCTCTGCTCATTTAAGACCTTTGCCCGGTGATGTTTTTTCGCAGGCTCGGACAGTTCGGAGGCGCTAAAGCTAACTGCCGCTCGTTTGTTTCAATCACGCGCTGCTTGAGTGCGGGCAACTATGGGGCGGTTGGGCGGGAGCGTCAATTCGAGTTAGTACGCAATACTGCGGTGGGGCTGCGTAAAACTACTGCTGGCGGGCGGGTTTCAGTGCTGAATCGTGCGAAAATGGCGTGATGGGATTCGAAGGCAACAACTTGAGTGACAACTCGTCCGGTCCGGTTACTCGACGGGTGTTTCTGACGCTGTCGGTGAGCGCGCTGATGGGGCTAGCGATTCTGCGGTTTCGCCGGAATAGCGCGATGGCCGCGCAGGTTGCTGCGGCCGGTCCGCCTGCGATAGTGACAATCGTAGAGTTTTCGAAGGATGGCGAGCGAACCGGGACCGTGCAGGTTCCAAAGATCGTGAAGACGGACGACGAATGGCGGGCGCAGTTAAAAGATCGAAGCGTCTATGAAATCACCAGGAAAGCGGACACCGAAATTGCGTTCTCGGGCGAGTATTGGAATCTTTACGACAAGGGGCTGTTTCGATGCGTCTGCTGCGAGACTGCCCTATTCAATTCTGAAACGAAGTTCGATTCAGGAACGGGCTGGCCGAGTTTCTGGGCGCCGATCGCGAAAGAAAATATCGAAACAATCGAGGATCATAGCTTCGGGATTACTCGTGATGCGGTGGCGTGCCGCCGGTGCGACGCCCATCTCGGGCACGTGTTCGATGATGGGCCGCAGCCGACCGGTTTGCGCTACTGCATCAATTCGGCGTCGCTGTTATTTGTCAAAAGCGCCTGACTCCGATAACAGCGGCGAGTATGGCCGCTTCCCTGCCTCTTTTCTGCAACCTGCTCAGACCTTGTTCCTATTTACGAGGCCGGAAATGAGCGTGATCAGAAAGAGAATCAGGAACAGATAAAACAACATCTTCGCAATTCCCGCCGCCGCTACCATCAGTCCAGCAAACCCCAGAATGCCCGCGACGATCGCGACCACGAGGAAAATCACAGCCCAACGCAGCATGGTACCTCCATCCGGCCAACGCCGGATTCTAGCCACGAAGGTTAGTTAGAGGCTGAGGCCGAGCGCGCTTCGGTATGGCCGGTGCAGCTTGCATGCGGACAGAGGCAATCAACATCCGGAGTTTCTTCCATGGCTTCGCACTCGGCGCTGCAATAGCTGCCGTCGGTCACCTGACAGCTACAGATAGGGTGTTTGCATTTCTTGGTTGCCATATTGTTTTCTCCTCGATTGAGATGCTCTGTCGCTCGACGTCTGCTCGCCCTCAGGGAAACTAGTCTATAGCGGATGATTCCAGACGCCATACAGTAGAAACCGGACTAGAGCCGGTGCATTATGGCCAGAATCAGCAGTACGAGTAGCACCAGACCCAGGCCGACGCTTGGAAAGTAACCCCAGCCCTTGCTGTGAGGCCATTTGGGGATGCTGCCGACGAGCGCGATGATGAGAACTGCGGTCAAGACAAAGAACATCGCTGCGTGCTCCTCGGGGCGCCCTTCGATCGGGTCGGGGTTGGATCGTACGGCAGCGGGAGTGTAACACACGATTCTAGGCGAATATTAACGGACGTTTACGGGGCCAGACGAGGGCGGGCTTTTGTTTATCCTGTTTACGCGCGGTTAATGTGCGCGATGAAACAGCCTGCCTCTCCATGGCGAACGTGGATGTACTCGACCTCGGGCTGGGCGAAAATTCGCGCGATTGCAGATTCGGCCGCTCCGTCATTTACTTTTTCGCGAGCGGTCACCCATCGATCGCTGCCATAACCTTCGAGCACGAACGGCAGCGAACGAAGGCTGTCTGGGAATTTATTATCCGGGGAGTGTGTGGCGCATTGGGTTTCGTGGACGAAGATCGGGCCGGGCGACGGGTACGGATCGAGCCCGTCGAATGGATTGTAGGTGAACAGGATTCGATTCTCTTTGCCTACGTCGAATGTGCGCAGGCATTGGCGGCAGGGCCCGGTGCCACCGGCGACTTCTACGTGAGCTGGATGACCGTATTGCGGCGACTTGCGGGTGCTGCGGGCGGCGGTTGAGATTTCGTCTGGAATTGCGCGGATGCTGAACTTTGGTTCTTTCGAAGTTTCCTTCATGTTGTCCTCCCTACTGGCTGGCGATTGTTAGATTAGGGCGAGATGGTCGGGGCGGACTATCCGCTTCTTGCGTTCAATGTTGCGGCGCTGTGGGCTTCTCGAAATGTGGAGCGATGATGGACGCTTGACTCACAGCGGAAGATAGTTAGGCTGTTGGTGTCAAATGCCGACGTGGAACTCAGAGCAGTACCTGAAATTTGGAGACGAGCGGACGCGACCGTGCCGCGACCTCGCCGCGCGTATTGCGGTGCCGGATGCGCGGCGGGTGATCGACCTCGGTTGCGGCCCCGGAAACAGCACGGACGTACTGGCCGCGCGCTGGCCTGATGCGGAGATCACGGGCCTCGATAGCTCGGAGGCGATGCTCGAGACTGCGCGCAAATCGCAGCCCGAGCGGGTGTGGCTGAGAGGCGATATCGTCGAATGGGCGAGCGACGGCGGCGGCCCGCGGTACGACGTGGTGTTCGCGAATGCTTCCCTGCAATGGATTCCCGACCACGCGGCAAATTTTCCGCGGCTATTGTCTCGCGTGGCGCCGGCGGGTGCTTTTGCGGCACAGCTTCCGGGCAATCACGATGGGCCTACGCACCAGTTGATGCGCGATATTGCGGCGTCAGCTTCCTGGAGACGCTGGTTTCCGAACGGGAAGGTGCGCGAGTGGCACAGCAGCAATCTGGCGCATTACTACGATGTTCTTGCGCCGCACGCCGCTCGACTCGATATTTGGGAAACGACCTATCTGCACATTTTTTCGGCCGCGGAAGATATTGTGGAGTGGTACAAGGGCTCGGGGATGCGGCCGTATCTCGAGGCGATCGATTCGGAAATCGAGCGCGAGCGATTCATTGCTGAATACTTAGGCGCGATTCGACCTTTGTATCAACCGCAGCCGGACGGACGCGTGCTGTTTCCGTTTCGACGGCTTTTCATGATCGCCTATCGCGGGGCGTCCTGATGTGCGAAGAAAGCTATCCAGCAGGCCATGCATAGTTCTCGTCCCCGAGCGGTACCTGCAGCATGCCTTCGACCGGCAAGACGTCGAGCGGCAGGCCGCCTTCCCATAGGGCGACGCTGAGCAATAATTCGCGACGGTTCTTGAGGTCGAATAGTTCACGGGCGAGGCTTACTTCCAGGATTTTTCCATACGCGGCCGATACCACCGGGGCGGGATGCAGCAAGCATGCTCCCTCTTGTTCGACGACGCATTGGGCCACTTTGCGATCGGCCACGCGAAGAGTGATGCGTGTCTCGCGCGAATCCCATAGCGTGAGGCGCATCTGAAAATCATGGATGTCGGACATCGCATCGGCTACGGGATCGACGCGAATGTAGAAACGCTGCGGCGCGAATCCGTAATACAGATTGCCGAGGACGTAGCTTCGTCCGTGCATGGTTCCGCTGCGCTGATCGGTGGAATACATCCCGGCGCCCATCCATTCGAAGTAGCTGGTCTCGCGCCCGTCGACCGTGACGTCGAGATAGGAAGTGGCCGGTTCGCGTTGACCTCGTTCGGCGGCGCGCTTAATGGGGAGCGCCAGCGCGTCCGGAACCGATTCGCCGAGCTCGGTGTAAACTTCCGTGAGGTGTTTGCGATATAGCTGATCGAATTCGGCGTCGTTTGAAGAGCCATGTTCGGGGCCGAACCACCAGCACCAGTCGCTGCCTTCGGCTACGAGCAGAGCTTCGTAAGCGCTGTTGAGGCGTTCGCGCGGAAGCGCATTGCTTGCTTCGGCACGCTGGAGCGCCCGCTCATAAGTTTCTCGGGCGTCGCGCAGGAGATCCCAGGCGCGGACGTCCTCGCCGTGACCAATCCAGACGTCAAAATTCGCGCTGATCCAGGAAGCCGGGAAGATTCCTTCGAGTTTCGGTATATCGGACGCGGCTTGAGTCGCCTCGCTCATCGTCAGCGCGCAAATTTCGGGATCCTTGTCAATCAACGCATACGCCTTGCGCAGAAAATCGCGTCCGTTGCCCGCGTAATATTCCCAGGCATTTTCGCCGTCAAGAATCAAGCTGACCGTGGCGGGCTTTCCAGCGGGTTGGCGCTCTGCGATGAGTCGAATGCGGCGGTGCAAATCCTCTGCCGCGGCATCTGCGCCCATGCGGCTGTAGACGAAGCCGACCAGGTCCGACAAATAGTGGTCGCGAAAGAAACCGACCATTGAGCCGCCGGGCCGTTCCAGCTTCCACGGCGAATAGAGGTCGCCGCCGTTCTCGGGATAACCGGAGGCGTCGCGCCAGAAACCGATGTTGCGGGTACGCCCGAGGACGCCTTCGTCCGTGGCGAACCATTTGAAACCGAGCTCCATCGCGATTTCGAGCGACTGGTCTGAAACCGAGCCTTCTGAGGGCCACAGGCCACACGGCGGCTTGCCAAAAATCTTCTCGTGATAATTTCGCGCGCGAACCAGTTGCTCGCGAGCATCTTCTGGATAGCGAAACGCCGGGTGCGGAAGCGGTGTGTGAGGATTTGAAACCCTGGCAATGTCGGTGTCGCAAACCAGCGGGAGGATCGGATGGTAAAAGGGCGTGGTGGAAATTTCGATTTGGCCGCGTTCGGAGGCAAGCCGGTATTCGGGAAGCACGGCGGCGAGTAGTTCAAGCTGCTTGGCACGAAGAGCTTCCTTGTCGTCCTCGGTGAATCCCCTTCCCTTCCTCGCAAGCTCGGAGATGATGGGATCTTTTGCGAGATATTCTTCGTCCATCCAGGCAAGCTGCGAGAGTACTTGCAAATCGCGCCAGTCCTGCAGAACGAACTGCGCGATACAGGCTTCCGAGCCAGCCGAAAGAACCTGCGAACGCAATTCCTGGAACCTGGGCCAGCGGTGAAGGAAGTTGTCGTTGAGCTGGAAAGCGCGGACGAGGGCTTCTCGCTTCTGTTCTGGGGAAAGCGAACCGGCGTGCGCAAATGCAATCTCAAACCAAGATTCCCGAAACTGGCCGCCGGCGTACTCCTCGATTTGTGCGGCGAGCGAGGGGACGAAATTGAACGTTGCATGAACGCCGGGAAATTCGCCGAGGACTTTCACCATACCCCAGTAGTCTTTAAGGGCGTGCAGGCGCGTCCAGGGAAGCAAGTATTGACCGGTGGAAGGATCGCGATACTGGGGCTGGTGCATGTGCCAAAGCATGACGAGATTGACGCGGCTCATCCGGCCAGCCCGTCAGCGTTCGTCCGCGCCAAATGAATGCTCGTGCTAGAATGACGGGGCGCAATCATGCGCCTGCTCGATCGATACATTACTCGCGAAGTTGCGTCGCACGCCATCCTTGGCCTCGCCGTATTTACATTCGTTTTTTTCGTTCCACAACTTGTGCGGCTAATGGATTTGATCGTCCGCCATTCGGGCGGCACGTGGACAGTGGCCAAGCTTTTTCTCTGCTCGCTGCCTCCTGTGCTCACATTCACGCTGCCGATGGCGGTGCTCGTCGGGGTGCTGATTGGTCTTGGACGCCTTTCTGCCGATAGCGAGATCGTAGCGCTGCACGCTTGCGGAATCAGCTTGCGCCGGCTGCTGCTGCCGGTTGGCTTCGTAGCCGCTGCGTCTGCTTTGATCACGCTGGTGATGACATTCTGGCTCAGCCCCGTGGCCGTTCGCACCTTGCGCAGTCTGGAGGATCAGCTGCGTTCATCGCAAGCGCCGTTTGCGGTGCAGCCGCGCGTGTTCGATGAACGATTTCCGCGGTTCGTATTATACGTGCAGGATGTGGAAGCTGCAGCGACTCACTGGCGAGGAGTTTTCTTAGCGGCGTCGGGCGGTCAGGAGGGATCGACGATTACCGTCGCCGAAGACGCGACGATTATTCAGGAAGACAATTCGTCCGGCAGCGCTGAAGTGGAACTTCATCTCGGGCCCGGCAGCACGCATGAATTCGACCCGCACGAGCCGGCACGCTATAACGTCACCACCTTTGGCGAGAGCGCAATTCCTATCGATATCTCCGCTTCTCCCGGGTCTGCGCCGGGACCGAAGCGTGCTGCCATCTCCAACGCCGAATTGCCGGTGCTGGCGCTTTTGCGAGCGCGGGGGGCCAATTGGCGGGACGCGCGAGTGGAACTTCATCGGCGGCTCGCATTTCCTGCTGCCTGCCTGGTATTCGCGCTTCTAGGCGTGCCCGTCGGGGTGCGGCCTCGACGAGGCGGACGCGCGACAGGGCTGATTCTTACTCTGATCCTGATCGGCGGCTACTATTTTCTTTTTGTTACCGGCGCGCACATGGCGCAGCAAGGATCTATTTCGCCCTGGCTGGGAATCTGGATCGCAAATATCGTCGCGCTCATCATTGGCTTGTATCTTCTGCGGCTTATCGAAAATATTCGCAAGCCCAATCCGATCGTGGCGTGGTTTGAAGCCCGCTGGTCGCGCTTCCGCAAGAATCAAAGGCTCGAGTCCGAAGCAGCACCGATGCCATCGGCGAACGGCCGCCTTGCGAATGGTTCGATTCCTAACGGCCCGGTGAGAAAAACGACGATGAGCGCCGAGGGGCCGATTGAGCGAATGCAACCTGTGGCTGGACTTCGCCGCGCGTCAGGTGCAGGGACCGCTGCCGGGTTCCCGATGATGATCGATTTTTACTTGCTCCAGGGATTTTTTTATTATTTTGGCGTGTTGCTTGCCGGATTTGTCGTGATTTTTGATGCTTTCACTTTGTTCGATATGCTGAGCGACATCTCGCGAAATCACATTCCGATTTCGATGGTGCTGGAGTTCTTCCGCTACCTTGTTCCCTACTTCGTATATCAACTCGCACCACTTGCGACGCTTGTGGCTACCCTGGTGACTCTAGCGATTCTCGCCAAAAACAACGAGGTGATCGCTTTCAAAGCCAGCGGCATCAGCCTTTACCGGCTTATTCTTCCGCTTACCCTAGCGGGAGCCTTGATAGCGGGCGGGATGTTTCTTCTCGACGACACGATTCTGCCGTATGCCAATCAGCGACAGGATGCGCTTCGAAACCAGATCAAGGGGCGACCAGCGCAGACCTATTTCCAACCCGCGCGGCAGTGGATCATGGGTGAAGGCAACAAGATCTACAACTACGAACTATTCGATCCGGATAACAAGCTGTTTGGCGGCTTGAACGTATTCGAAATCGATCCCGTCACGTTTCAGATTCGCCGCCGGGTGTTTGCCGCGCGCGCCACGTGGGAGCCAAGCGAAAACACCTGGGCTCTTGCTGGCGGTTGGGTGCGCGATTTCAGCGACGGGCGGATCACGCGTTACGCGCCGTTCAAAGTATCGTCGCTCGCCGAGTTGACCGAACCGCCTAGCTATTTTCGGCGCGAGGTGAGGCAGTCCTACCAGATGAATTGGAAGCAACTCGGCGATTATATCGACGGGCTGCAGAAGGCCGGCTTCGATACCGCGCGCCTGTCTGTGCAGTGGCAGAAGAAATTCGCGTTCCCTTTGATTGCAGCAATCATCGTGTTTCTCGGCGCACCGTTTGCGTTTCTAGTGGGGACGCGTGGGGCAATCGGGGGCTTGGCGCTCGCCGTGGGAGTGGGAATCGTTTACTGGGCCACTGCCGCGCTGTTTGAAGCGCTCGGTTCGGCCGGGCAGTTGCCGCCAATGCTGGCGGCTTGGGCGCCCGATGCGATTTTTGGTTTTCTTGCTGTGTATTTTTTCCTGAAGATGCCTACCTGAAGACAGAATCCGCAACCCGCTGCTGGAGCGAAGTGCCTGGAAACTCGGCTGCTGGGATGCCGCTGTTCACGGCATCGGGTGAACTGTACACTGGCGGCCAGTGATTCCGTTTCTGCATATCGGCTGGCTGACGATTCCCACGTACGGCCTGATGGCCGCGCTCGCAATGTTGGTCTCGTTTTACGTGCTGCGCGCGGACTTTCGGAGGCGCGGGATCGAGACTGATGCGGAGCTCTTCATCGCGATACCCTGCCTCGCGGGGATCGTGGGCGCGAAGCTCTACCACGTGCTCGAATCGCCGGCGGACTTTTTTGCGCATCCATGGAGCGAACTGTTCAGCCAGTTTGGCTTCGCGTGGTTTGGCGGGCTGCTGGCGGGATTTGGAGCGTTCATTTGGCTGGCGCGGCGGGAAAGGATTCCGCTGCTGACGATGATGGATGCAGGTTCGCCCGCCGCGGCGCTCGGTTATGGCATTGGGCGCATCGGATGTTTTCTTTCCGGGGATGGAGACTACGGTGTACCCACGTCGCTTCCCTGGGGAATGAGTTTCCCGAATGGGCTTGTGCCGACCACCGAACGCGTACATCCGACGCCGATTTATGAGTTGATTGTGGCGTGCATGATTGCCTGGATCCTTTGGCGCATTGGCGCAAAAGAGATCGCAGGTGCAGGAAAGAAGTCTGCCGGGGTCGTGTTTGCGGCCTACCTGGTGCTGACGGGTATAGCGCGGTTTCTCGTAGAGTTCATTCGCATTAACCCAAGATCATTCTTCGGGATGACGAACGCACAGGCCGCGAGCCTGGCGTCAATTGCAGTTGGGATCATCCTGTGGTCGCAGGTGCGAGGCAGGAGCAGGAGCGGCGGCGGCTTGGCCGCGGGCTAGTACTAGCGAGCTCTCGCCATCCTGCCGGGCCACGCGCCGCAGGTTATCTGGGCGTGCGGAGGCACGAGTGCCGCGCGCGACTCCGGCAAGATAGCTGTTTCAGGTCGCCGTCCGTTTTACAAAGGGCGTTGCGCCAGAAACTTGAGAGATACTCCCCTTCCAGCTAGGAGGCCACCCTAAGCCGATTACGCGTGCAAAACAATTCGCAACAATACCCAATTTTCGTATGCGGGATTATACGGAGTTACGTATCCTGTAAGTATAATAATTTCTTGACTTGATATTGGCGCGGAAGTAATCTCCGGATGAGGGACGTACGAATGTACGGGCGCTCGTATGTGAAACGTTCAATCTCTATATCTTATAACTACTGACTCCGACGCCGTAGCTGAACGATCTGAAACTTGCCGCGTTTGCTTCGGAACGGAACATGTCGAGAGGCATAGACAGCACAATTCGAGTCCCTCCATCTCTCCCGGAACACGGGCCAGGGCAACCGCCTTCTCCACTGGCCACAGATTTTCAGTCCCACCGCCCTCTTGCATCAATCATGAACGTTAATTCGCACGACGTTGTAACGGCTGCAGCGGGCTCCGCGTCTGCAACACACCGGCTTGGTGAGCTGCTCGGCTCACTGGTAGACCTAATCGCGGAATTCGATGGAACCGGTGTGCTGCTCGATGTGTGGACCGGAGATAAGTCTCTGCTCGTTCGTCCTGTGGAGGAAATGCTGGGCCAACCGCTACTGAACATCATCGGCGAAGATGCGTACGGCCCATTCCGCACGCTCTTCGAACGAATCTACAAGAGCGGAATCGCCGAGGATTTCGAATATTCACTGAATTTGGCAGACGGACATCATTCATTCATAGCGCGCGCAGTGCCCGTGGACGTGAACGACGGCGAACGCAGGATCAGAGTCCTGGTGCAGGATGTCACCGGGCTGCGAAAAATTGAAGAGCATTCCCGCAAGGTGGAATCCCTACTCAAGCAAACCCAGGAAATCGCGAATGTAGGCAGCTGGGAATATGATGTCGAGCGCCGGGCATTTCTTTGGTCCGAGCAGATGTATCGCATGTTAGGGCTTGAACCAGGGAGCGACGCGGTCGCCTTGGATACAGCCTGCCAAATGTTTCACCCCGACGATAGGGCGCGTGTTTGGCAGGACGTGATGACTCTAATCGAAACGGGCAAACCGCTAGAAAACGAACTGCGCTTCCAGTCTGCATGCGGCGAGACACGCACCTTTTTCTCGCGCGCGATTCCGATCAAAGATGAAAGCGGAGCCGTCCGGTTGATCCGCGGAATTTCTCAGGACGTAACCGAGCAAAGAACTTTCGCAATCAAGCTGCAGAAAGGCCAGGAACTAATGGCGCAAGCCGAGCAGATCGCCCATTTCGGCAGTTGGGAGCTGGATTCGCAGGGCGCAACGCGGATGCTTTCGGAAAATCTTTACCACCTAATCGGCGAGGATCCGAAGCGAGGCCCCATCACCGTGGAAGCGGTTCTCGATCGAATCGAACCAACCGATGCTGCGATCGTACGTCAGAATTTGGCTCGTGCGGTGAGCGAAGGTGCTCCGTTCGAACAGGAGATCCGCTACCGGCGCCCCGATGCCCGCGTCCGAAGGTTTCATATCCGTTGTGTCCCGGTGTTGGACGCAAACAAGAACGTCACACGGATGATTGGGGTTGCTCGCGACGTGACCGAAAACCGGGAAGCGCAACGCGCCCGGAGGGAAAGCGAGAGGCACTACCACGTTCTTCTAAACAGCCTGAAAGATCACGCAGTCTTGACCTTAAACCCGCATGGTTACGTCACGAACTGGCACAACGCCGCCGAGCGAATGTTGGGATTCTCGGGAACAGAAGCGCTTGGCATGCATTTCTCGCGCTTCTATGCAGCCGAGGATATTTCGAGCGAAAAGCCAATTCGGGAGATCGATCACAGCCTACGCGAGGGCCGATTTGAAGGGGAAGGCTGGCGGGTGCGCAAGGACGGTTCGCGTTTCTGGGCGGAAGTGGTGATCGCCCCGTTGCGCGACGACGCCGGCCAATTACTGGGCTTCGCCGTCATCACGCGCGACATCAGCGAGCGAAAAAAAACGGAGGAGGAGCTCGCCACGCGGGAGTCCCTGCTGACAGAAGCCGAAAGCTTGGCAAACCTGGGCAGCTGGGAGCTGGATCTGAGAACGGGCGAGATGACCTGGTCTCTGCAGCTTTATCGGATATTGGGATACGACCCCGCTCAGACCGTGCCGACGTTCGCGGAATTTGCCCGGCTCATCCAGCTCGATCTTAAAGACGAAATGCATCACGATTCGCCTGCCACCCCGAGCCATCGCTATCCGATCGAGTCGGTAATTCGCTGGGAACTACTGGACGGAAGTGCGCGGATTCTTCACACGCGCGCATGGCCCTCACACAGTGGCGGAGGAGAACCGCTGCGAATGATCGGGACAACCGAAGACGTCACCGAACGCACCGAAAAAGAAACCGAATTGCGCCGGCTTTCTCGGCAGCTACTTCACGCCCGCGACGCCGAACAGCGGCGTATTGCTCGGGATCTTCATGAGACGGCCGTGCAGAGCGTGGCGGCACTTAAAATGATGCTGGGCCGCATCGGAAACCTGCTTCCCAAATCGAACAAACCAGCACGCGATCTCGTGAGGGCTACCACGGGGGTCGCCGATGAAATCATCCGCGAGGTGCGGACAATATCGCATTTGATGCATCCTCCCCTCCTGGACGAAGGGGGGCTCTATCCCGCCCTGCACTGGTATGCGAGAGGGTTTTCCGAGCGCAGTGGAGTCGCTGCGAATTTGCTGATGGATGAAGCATTTGGCCGGCTGCCGCGAGACACCGAAATCGCGATCTTTCGAATCGCGCAAGAGGCTTTGACGAACGTACACCGGCATTCCGGCAGCCGCGATGCGATTATTCGCGTGGTGCGCAGCGACGCACGTGTCCGCATTGAAATAGAAGACCATGGCAAAGGGATGCCACTGCATTCCGGGCCTGACCGAGAAAAAGACGTGCAGCTAGGCGTCGGAACCGCCGGGATGCGTGAGCGGGTAGCCCAACTCAGCGGAACGTTTGAAATCAAGAGCGCACCGGCAAAGGGCACCATCGTGACTGCAATCTTCCCCGCGGCGGACAGACAGAAAAATGATCTGAGCAACAAAAAGGAGGTCTGAATGAGCGTAGCGCAGAAATCGTATCGAGTGCTTGTGGCGGATGACCATGCCGTGGTGCGCAGTGGGTTGAAGCATCCGCTTGAGGAGCAACCCGGCGTCGAGGTGTGCAGCGAAGCGACGACCGGAGTGGAAGCGGTGGAAAATGTTAAGAAAACAAAGCCGGACATGATCTTGCTGGATTTGACCATGCCGGATATGAACGGCCTCGATGCAGCGCGGCAAATACGCGAAATCTCACCAAACACCGATATCCTGGTGCTTTCGATGCATTACACGGAGGAAATTGCGCGCGAGGTGCTACGGTCGGGCGCGCGAGGGTACATGCTTAAGTCGGATGCGAACACGGAATTGGTGACGGCTATTAACCGGGTGCGCCGCGGCGAGCAGTATTTCACCGGATGCCTCGCGTCCACGATGGCAGAAAACTTTGCTCAGACGAAAGCCGACGGATCGGACGATTCGGTGATTGCCGGCACCTCGCTGACGCCGCGCGAGGCAGAAATTATTCAGTTACTCGCGCAAGGAAAAAGTAACAAGGAAGCAGCTGCGGTATTAGGAGTTTCGACGAGGACGGTCGAGAGCCATCGCAATCACATCATGCACAAAATGGAATTTGAGAGCTTTAGCGATATGGTCCGCTTCGCGATTCGTAAAAATCTCGTTGAACCTTAGTTGCGGGAAGCGGGCTCGGCTCTCAACATCAACGAATCGCGGCAAGCGCACCAACGCCTCAAGGCCGAATTTCCGGCCCGAGGCAGTGGCACTAATTGTTCGTCTGGCAAAACGAGGAGTAGCGCTACGCTGCTACTTTCTTGGATTTGCGGCGGCCGCGGCGACGTGCAGGCGGCTGAGCGGGGGGCTCGCCGATCAATTCCGCGGTCCAAATGGATGTAACAAACTTCTTCAGTCCATGATTGTCGAAATCGATCGTCGTACGCTCGTTATTGGATTCGGTGACCACTCCAGTCCCGTACTGCTCGTGCTTTATCGCCTGCCCTTCAACCAAAGTCTGCACTTTGCCTCCTCGTGAATTAGACCGCAGTACCGCAATCAAGTTAATAAGACGGCAACGACTAGCAAGTTTGCTCTGTATTTGCTCTTGAATCATTCGAATGGGGCGGGGCTGGCCGCCCCCTCGAAGCCTGCATTGAAGCTTGAATCTAACCACCACGCGTTGTAACGGGATTAGAGGGCGGTAACGCTCTCTGCCTGCAGTCCCTTCGGGCCCTGCTTGACTTCGAATTCAACCGCCTGCCCTTCGTTCAAGGACTTGTACCCATCGGCCTGAATGGCCGAGAAGTGCACGAAAACGTCCTCACCCGACTGGCGCTGGATGAACCCGTAGCCCTTGGCTGCGTTAAACCATTTGACTGTACCTTGCTCTCTAGCCACTTTCCCCGCTCCTAATTCATTCATAGGAAGACTCTTAGCAGAGCCTCCCGGAAAGCTATTTGGTGCTTTGGTTCCCTTGCCCGTCACAAAAAAAGGCCGCAGGGTGGTTGCCCGGCAGCCTTCTCGAACGCGTCAAAAGGAGTCTCAAGAGCAACAAACGCAAACTAATTCTAGCACAAAAAGGGCACCGGCGGCAACCGCCCCGGCCTTTGGCTAGTTGCGAAGGGTGACGCTTGGCTAATCCTCAACATTTGGCCATCTGCTGATGTGCCGACGACCGTGACGGTGTTTGTGTTGCGGTCATTGCTGCAGCTAGCGCGGGAGCGGGGCGCGCCGCGCCGGGGCTAGGCTTGCGTCAAAGGCGCGCCAATTTCGGGTGACGACGCGCCCGGTGACACATCCAGCGCGAAGGTTTCGGCAAGCAATTCGTAGCTGCGGCGGCGGTCGATGTGGTCGTAGATCAGCGAGGTGACCATGATTTCATTCACACCAGCGCGCTCAGCAAGTGCGAGTAGGCGCTCGCGCACTGTAGTTGGTGAGCCGATAAACACGCGATCGCGGTTGAGCGCGATGAGCTGGCGTTGTTCAGCGGTGTACGGGTATCCGGTGGCTTCAGCGATGCTTGGAAGCTGGCCGAGTCTTCCCTGTCGAAGCCGCAGGAGGCCCAGTTCGACGGGACGCGCGATCTCGGCTGCTCGTTCATCTGTGTCGGCGCAGACTGCCGAAACGGCGATTAGCGCTTTCGGCTCGGCGAAATATTTCGAGGGGCGAAAATAGTCGCGATACATGCGGAGCGCGGCAATCGCGGGTGATGGCTGAATATGATGCGCAAACGCAAAGCCGAGCCCGAGCTTGGCGGCGAGCTGGGCGCTGAAGTCGCTCGAGCCTAGCAGCCAGATTTCGGGAGTGCCCACGTCCATGGGCATGGCCTTCACGTGGCGGAACGGATGCTCCTCCGCGAAATCATCGGAGAGGAAACCAAGAAGCTCGTCGAGTTGTTGTGGAAAGTCGTCAGAGAAGACGGCTGGGCGGGAGCGCCGCAGCGCAAGGGCGGTGACTGTGTCGGTCCCGGGCGCGCGCCCGAGGCCGAGATCAATGCGACCGGGATGCAGGGCTTCGAGCACGCGAAACGCCTCTGCAACATGAAGGGGCGAATGATTCGGCAGCATCACGCCGCCCGAGCCTACGCGGATGCGCTTCGTGGCGTTTGCGACGTGGCCGATCATCACCTCGGGAACGGAACTGGCGATCAGGCGCGTGTTGTGGTGTTCGGCGAGCCAGTAGCGCGTGTAGCCAAGTTCGTCGGTGAGCTGCGCGAGATCAACTGTGTTGCGCAGAGCCTGGGCGCTTGTGGAGCCGGCGGAAACCGGCGAAAGATCGAGCACCGACAGCGCGTAATTCATTTCAGGCACAACCAATCTCCGTCGGAGGATCCCGGTAAAATATGCGCTTTACGTCACCCTGGATTCGATGAGCGGTGACCACGAAATGATTCGCGCACTTCAACGCGAAAGTGCGGACAAAACATCCGAAACGCTCGCGTTGTCGCCAAACGTCTCGCTGATGTGGCTCAAGCGATCGACATTGCCGGGTCCAAAGACGAAGCTTGCGCCGAGCTGGAACGGATTTTCGCCGAGTTTGTGCTGGCGGTGGCCGGCGGCATTGGCACGTTTGCGCGCAATGGCGTTATCGCGACGCAGCAGGTGAAGCAGATTTGCGCTCTTCAATTCTGCGGCGCGATATGCGGCGCGTTCCACATCGATGAGGAGAGGAAACGTGATGCCAGTCTCCTCGCGGAATGCGCGCGCATAGTGAAAATCGCCCATACCAATTGCGACGAGATTCGCTCCGCGGGCAGTGATTTCGCTCTGATGCTCGCGCAACTGCGCGACGTGCTCGCGGCAGAACACTCAGCCGTAGTGGCGCAGGAAAACGATGACGGCTGGTTGCGACTCCCACAACGAGCCGAGCCGAACGAGACGTTCGTCGGCATCAGGGAGAACAATTTCGGATAGCTTTGCGCTGAAACTTGCTGCGGCCATCTGCTCGGCGCACCTTCTCGCCGGCTGAGTTTACCTCACGATATGGTTTGGGCGCACGGACAGAGCGTGGATAGCTTTGCCCGTGAACCTTTTCAGGGAACCGCGGCCGAGGAACACCGCGGAACGCTACGCATGATATGTTTGCATGCGAGACGAAGGTGAAAACGATGTCAGCGGACAAACCAAAGCAATCCTTCCACATGGCTCCCGACGAGTTTCGACGGCGCGGCAAGGAAATGGTCGACTGGATCGCGGACTATCACGAGCGCGTCGAAACTTTTCCGGTGCTGTCGCAAGTAAAGGCTGGCCAATTGCGTGCCGCGCTTCCCGCACACGCGCCCGAGCGCGGCGAATCGTTTGACGCGATGATGGCGGACGTGGAGCGACTGATCTTGCCCGGCATTACGCACTGGCAATCGCCGAATTTCTTCGCCTACTTCCCTTCCAACAACTCGTTTCCGTCCATGCTGGGCGAAATGCTTTCGGCTGGGCTTGGCGTCCAAGGAATGCTCTGGGCGACGAGTCCCGCGTGCACGGAGCTCGAGACGCACGTGCTTGATTGGCTCGTCAACATGCTCGCCCTACCCGCGGAATTCGCGTCGAGCGGGCCGGGCGGCGGCGTGATTCAGGATACGGCGTCGAGTTCGTCGCTGTGCGCGCTGATCGCGGCGCGCGAGCGTGCGACGAACCTTGCCACGAACGAGCGGGGATGCGACGGGAGGCTCGTCGCATACACTTCGACACAGGCCCACTCGTCGCTCGAAAAGGCCGCGAAGATCGCCGGCATTGGTAGCGCTAATTTGCGCGCGATCGAAGTCGATGAAAAATTTGCGATGCGCCCTGCCGCCCTCGCCACGCAGATCGGGCACGACCGCGCCGCCGGCAAGATTCCCTTTTTCGTCTGCGCGACAATCGGCACCACATCATCGAATGCCATCGATCCCGTTCGCGAAATCGCCGCAGTTTCTCGCGAACACGGACTTTGGCTGCACATTGATGCCGCTATGTCCGGCACGGCCGCGCTCTGCCCTGAATTTCGCTGGACTCACGATGGTGTCGAGCTGGCCGACAGTTACTGCTTCAATCCGCATAAATGGATGTTCACGAATTTTGATTGCGACTGCTTCTACGTGCGCGACCGGGCAGCGCTCATTCGCGCCTTGAGCGTGCTGCCAGAATACCTGCGAAACCGGGCTACAGAATCCGGGGCGGTAATCGACTATCGCGACTGGCAAATTCCTCTCGGGCGACGCTTTCGCTCGCTGAAGTTATGGTTCGTGATTCGTCACTACGGAGTGGAGGGCCTGCGGCATCACGCGCGCCGGCACGTGGAGCTCGCGCAGCGGTTTGCGTCGTGGGTGCGAGCCGATACGAGCTTCGAACTCGCGGCTCCAGCACCATTGAATCTCGTTTGCTTCCGCCATCGCGCGGGCGAACAGGTCAACCAGCGCATCATGGATCGGCTGAGTGCGAGTGGCGCTCTTTACCTGACGCATACGCGGCTTGGCGATCGTCTCACGCTGCGAATGAGCATCGGCCAGTCGCAAACGGAACTGCAGCATATTGAACGCGCCTGGCAACGAATCCGCGAAGAGGCAGCCGCGATCGTATAGCTCGTTGCGACTCGTTTCGCAGGCGCGCAAAACCGTGCATAATGGCCGCTGCTCAAATTGCCCCAGGAGTAATAAATGCTTCAACCCTCTCAATCGAATACAAACCGTAAAGTTCTGCTGGCTGTCATAGGATTAGTGGTCGTTCTGGCGGGTTATACGTTGACGCGCGGCGCCGATTCGAAAACTCCTGCTGTCGGAGCGGCAGCTCCCGATTTTACGCTTACGTCGCAGGATGGCACGCCCGTCGGCCTGCACGACTTCAAAAGCAAGTGGATAGTGCTCTATTTTTATCCAAAGGATTTCACTAGCGGCTGCACTACCGAGGCACACAATTTCCAACGCGACCTGGCGCAGTATCAGGCGAAAAATGCGGTGATTCTGGGCGTGAGCGTGCAGGATGCCGATTCGCACAAGCAGTTCTGCGCGAAAGAAGGCCTCAACTTCAAGCTCCTCGCGGATACGAACAAAAAAGTGAGCGAAGAGTATGGTTCGGTGATGAATTTCGGCATTGCGAAGCTTTCCGCGCGGCACACGTTTCTGATCAATCCCGATGGAGTAATCGTCAAGGAATATATGGACGTCAACCCCAGTAAACACAGCGAAGAGGTGCTCGCCGCGCTGACGGAACTACAAGCCAAGTAGCACCAGCTGGCCTGCCGGTTTTTCTGACCACTTCGCTACTTGCGCAAAGCCCATTTCGCGGCTAAGTGGCCGCAGAGGCCGTGGACACCGCCCCCGGGCGGAGTTGATGCTGAGCAGATGTAGATCCGCGGATCCGTCGTCGAGTAACGCCTCCACGTGGGCCGCGCGAAGAGTTGAGACAGCGTCACCGCGCCTCCTTCCACATCCCCGCCGACCAAATTCGCATTATGCTGCTGCAAATCGGCGGGCAGCATCACGCTGCGTTGCAAGATACGCGCTCGAAAGCCCGGCGCAAAACGCTCGATCTGGGTCTCGATCACGCCCGACATGTCTTTGGTCGATCCGTTCGGCACATGACAATACCCCCATGCTGTGTGCTTCCCTGCCGGCACGCGCGAGGGATCGAAGAGCGTCGGCTGGGCGAGCAGCACGAATGGCGCGCGGGATTCGACGCCGTTCCATGCGTCGTGCTCCGACTTGGCAATTTCTTCGAGCGTGCCTCCCAGGTGAACGGTTCCCGCGCGGGCGCATTCCGGCGCTTTCCATGGAATCGGCGCGTCGAGCGCCCAATCAACTTTGCAGACGCCAGGGGCATAGCGATAGCGCTCAAGGTCAGCTCGAAAACCGGGAGTAAAGCGCGGACCTGCGATCGATGCGAGTGCGCGCGGCGAGACGTCGAAAAAGACCGTGGCATTCTGCGGGAGTTCATCGATGCTTGCCACGCGTGTGCCGGTGCGAATTTCGCCTCCCAGCGAACGCACATGAGCAGCGAGAGCCTCGGCAAGCTTCTGCGTGCCACCGCGTACAATAGGCCAGCCAACCGCATGCGCCAGAATTCCCAGTATCAACCCGAATGCAGCGCTTGGCGAATCCTCGAGTGGCAAAATCGAGTGAGCTGCGAGGCCCGCAAAAAGCGCGCGAGCGCGCACGTCCCGAAATTTCGATTTCGCGAGTGAGGAGGCAGAGCGCAGCGCATCCACGCCAAATCTCGCGGCGATCAATGGATGCTGAGGGAACTTCAGGGCGCCGAGCAGTAGGGGCTCGAGTTTGGTCCAATTACGTGCCAATGGACCGAACAGCCTCGCGTAGCTCGCACCGTCCCGACCGAGGCCAGCCGCTGTCTGCTCGACCGAGCGTTCGACGATGACCGCCGTACCGTGATCAAGAGGGTGCGCGAGTGACGCATCGGGTTGAACAAACGCCAGCCCATGCTGAGCGAGTGGCAACGTGCGGAAAAAGGGAGAAGCAAGCGCGAGGGGCACCACCGCAGCGCAAACATCATGGACAAATCCCGGCAACGTGAGCTCCGCCGAACGCATCCCGCCGCCAATGGTTGGCTCGGCTTCGAGGACCAGCACCGATTGCCCGGCCTGTGCGAGCGTAATCGCCGCCGCGAGACCGTTCGGCCCCGAACCAATGACTACGGAATCGAATTGGCGTTCAGAGGCCGACACAGCTAATTAAATCGTAGTCTATTATGGGCAGCCGCGCTTAAATCATTAATGAGACCGAGGAGTTCTGCAGGTGGCAAAAAACTTTGCACAGGCAAGAGCGGAATCAATCAGCGGCGAGCATTTTCTTGGGCCAGCCCACTAAATAAGCAACTTTCAGCGGCAGGTTGGCGTTCGATTCCTCGCCGATCCGCCACTCGTAGTCGTGGCTGTTCACACCTGCAGCCATTGCGCTTAGGTCCGCAAGCGAATAAGCCCGCATGCAGGAAATCAGCCCGTCTACCAGAAGCACAAGCGGTACGACCGGAATGATATACGTCCAGAAAACGCGCGACCACCGAAACGGGTGGCGGGTTGGCGTAAAAAGCCAATCGGCGAGGGGTATCGCCAAAATCGTAAGTAGCGTGAAGGTATGCCGCGATGCAACCTCAAAAACTCCGATCCCTTGCCCTCTTGCCGCACTATCTCTTAAGAAGCGGCCGGCTTGTTCCGGGTCAAAGTGGTGAAAGGAAGAAAAAATTGTGCGAAAACCCTGAAGCCGTTCCGGAATTGCCGTCGCATCGATCGGATCGCGGAGAAAGTTTATACCGTTCGAACGAGCCGTCCCTACGCGGTCACTCGAAGCATCTGGATACTTGTCGGTAAGAAGAACCTTCACGGGCGTCGCGCCTTCCTTCTGAAAGAGTTGCGCGAGCGAAGGCCATGGTCCGCCTGCGCCGGAAAAGAGATCGAGTACCTCGCTGGCGCCCGAACAATTCAGTGCCTCACGAAGCCGCCCGGCGATCGGCTTATATGCGTCCGTGCGCTCCAGGATCATCTGCAGCGCGTCGAGTACTTCGCGCCGCAAGAAATCTGGAAACCAGTCCTGGTCGTGAATTTCGAAAAGCTCGAATCGCATCTGCCGTCGCGCGAACCCCCGCTACAACCTGAGAATTCGGCTCCGCCTAGATTTTTCGGTCTTACTACGCGCCGGCTACCATGGCCTGCGTTGCGCCCTGTTGCTTGTCCTCCGGCGCGCTGAATGCGTGGCTAGCCAGTTCCACCACCTGCTTCAGGTGCCACCACTCGCGCGCGTTCATCGGCCTGCCTTCGTGATTCGAAAAATAGATCGATGCGTAGCTTTCCTCGGAGAGTGGCACGCGAATCACCAGCGTGCTTTTCTGCTCGGAATAGTTGTCGGCCACAGTTGTCCCCCTCAGTTGAACTGCTGCAAGCATTAAGAGCGCTCGCCGCGCCATTCTCTCTCGCCCGCTCGTTTCGGGCAAGCACAAGTAGCGTGTCGCCACTCGATGGCATAAAGCAGGCTAGGGTACACCCTTTTGCGTGTTACGTGTTCCGATCTGGTGCGGCTTGGTATGATGCGGCGCGGTCGTACTAGTCCAAGGGAAATCACATGAGCAAAGGGCGGCTCGAAGCTTTCAGCGATGGCGTGATCGCTATCATCATCACGATCATGGTGCTCGATCTGCACGTCCAGCACGACACATCGCTGGCGGCCTTGCGTCCCGCCATACCTACCTTCCTCAGCTACGCGTTGAGCTTCGTTTTCGTCGGCATCTACTGGAACAATCATCATCATCTATTGCACGCCACACAAAAGGTGAACGGAACAACTCTCTGGGCGAACCTGCACCTCCTGTTCTGGCTTTCACTCGTGCCGTTCGTCACCGGCTGGATGGGTGAGAACCATTTCGTCGCGGTCCCGGTTGCGGTCTATGGCGTCGTGCTGTTTCTAGCGGCCATCGCTTTTACGATTCTGGCGAAGGCGCTAATCGCATGTAACGGCGCCGATTCTCCGATTGCGATCGCGATTGGAAGTGACCGGAAGGGCAAAGCGTCGTTGGCAATTTATGCTTTGGGGATTTTGTGCGCGTGCGTGGATCCCCGGATTTCGATCGCGATGTACGTTCTAGTCGCTCTCATCTGGTTCGTTCCCGATCGGCGCATCGAGCGGGTCGTAGACCAATAGACTTATGCAACACACTGCGGCTGGATAGACTGGCTGTCTTACCGCATTTTGACTGCGTGTTTAGCCGCGCAATCCCCACCGGGCTTTTGCTAAACTGCCTGGATAACATTTAGGAGTACTGAATGCATTTTTCGAAGCGCGCATGCGCGCTTATGATTTTGGCGTTTGCAACGTTAGGCGGAGTTCATTCCGCCGCGCAACCCGCAAAGCACAACAAAAAACCGAAGCCGACGCCCGAAGAGATCGCTCAGGCGGATCGCCTCTTCCATTCCGGCAGTTTCGCTGAAGCCCAGCAAGCCTATGCGGAGATCGCCGCGAAGGATCCCAAAGATTTTCACGCCGCCTCGCAGCTTGGCTACATCGCCCTTCTCTCGAACAAACTCGACGATGCTGAACCATTGCTGCGCAAGGCGCTGGATCTGAAGCATGGCGACGCCGAGGCAAAAATCATGCTCGCGGAGGCGCTCTACCGCAAAAACGATTTCTTTCATGCCGCCCGCGCGTTGCAGGGACTTGGCCCGGAAGATGCCTCGAAGCTGAAAAATTATGCGACCCTCAATGTCGCAAAGCTCGAAAGCTTTCGCGATGACGATCCATACAAGTTCGAGCGCGACGCCGGCGAGAGCACGCGCCTGCCATTTATCGCGTCTGATCCGCTGCCCGTCGTGAACGTGCGGGTAAATGGCGGCCCCGACGTTGCGTTCTTCATTGACACGGGCGGTTCCGAGCTTCTGCTCGATTCTGAATTCGCTCGCGAGCTTAATGTGAAGCCAATGGGCTCCGTGCAAGGCACAATCAGCGGAGGGCAGCACGCGCAAGTAGACAATGGGCGCGTCGATTCGCTCACGCTCGGCTCATGGACGCTGAGGAACATTCCAGTGGGCATGTTGCCTCTGCGTTCCATGTCCAGCGGCTTCGGCGTGAAGCAGATCAATGGCTGCATCGGCACCAACGTGCTCTATCAATTTCTTTCTACCATCGATTACCGGACGGGCGAGCTGATTCTACGCAAGAAAAACGCGGCGAATTTGAAACGGTTTGACGCGGCGGGCGGGCCGCCAACTCCCCCGGACGTCGTCCGACGATCTTCTTGGCGCAATACAAAGTCGAACAGCCAGCCCGGGGTCAACGGCGCGACAAATGCACGCGTCACAAATGGGATTGTTGTGCCGATGTGGATGGCTGGCGATCATTTCATGGTTGCGTGGGGACGAGTTAACGCGCAACCCATGTCTCTGTTTTTCGTGGATAGCGGCTTGGCGGGCGCCGGCGTGAAACTGGCCGAATCGTCAATCCAGCAAGCCGGCATTGATTTGGATGAATCGAAGGCAAGCGAAGGACAAGGTGGAGGGGGCGTGTTGAAGATAATCCCCTACACCGTAACGCAATTCGCGGTCGGCGAAATCACTGAGCAAAACCTGCCCGGCCTCTATGACGGCCCGTTTCCTTGGGAGAACGAATTTGGCTTTCACCTCTCAGGTATGTTCGGCAGCGATTTCCTGAAACACCACGCCGTAACCTTTGACTTCACCAACATGCGGATCATTTTCAGATAAAATGACAAGTGCACGCTTCGCGACGAGAGCCTATCGTTTAGCGATCTTGCCAGTCGACGGCGCACCGCACACTCGCCGCCCGAACCAGCAGCGCTCGAACAAACTGTCGTTATGGCAGTGCCTGAGCCAATAAAAACGCGCGGCCGCTACTTCTGGGTCACGCGCAAAGCAATACGGCGATTGGCCTGGCGCCCCTCGATCGTTCCGTTGTCCCCCACCGGATGCTCGTCGCCGTAGCCCTTCGCGTCGAGACGGGACGGATCGATTCCCAGCCCGACGAGCTGCGCCATCACCACATTGGCGCGATCTTGCGAAAGCTTCAGGTTATTTGCCGGATCGCCCTGATTGTCCGTGTAACCGCCGATACGCGCGTGGACGGTCGGGTAGGCCTTCAAGATCTTCGCGATATTTTCGAGTTGCTCCTGCGACGATAGCTGGAGGTGGTCGCCGCCAGTGTCGAAGGTCAGGCGATCGAACTCGAACCACGTTTCGCGGCTGGGCTGAGCATTGGGATCGCGGATGAAGACAAGCAGCTTGCTCTCCATGCCGTTCTCGGGAATGTTCAAGTCCGTCCCGCCGGGAATCGAAGCTTTTACGAAAGCGCCCAAGGACGTGGCTGCATTCGAGGCCGCGGTACCCACTTGCGAAGCAGCGTTCGATGCTGTGCTTGTCGCGGTATCTACAGCGTTGTTGACCGTCGAGGTGTTTCGGTTGGCGAACCAGAGCAGCGCGCCGATTAAAAGCACAGCAAGAACTACAGGCCACAACCACTTCGGCGTTCCTACCGTGCGCGCTTCATCAGCCAACTGCGACGCACGGGAAGTGACGCTTGAAAGTCCTGGAATCGAAAGGCCCGAAGGCAGAAAGCTGCGCAGGCTGGGAACTTCGGAGGTCAGCAAATTGCCGAGTCCGCTTGCTGTAAGGCCTTGGCTGCTCACCTTCGATGCGAGGGTACCGAGCACCATTGGCGCAGCCGAGGCCAGGATGCTTCCAGCCGACGAGGCGCGCATGCCCGAAAACTCCGCGATCTTGCTTTGAATGCTCGAAGTGTTGTTGCCGAAAAGCATGTTCAATAGGCTGGTGCTGGCCTGCGACGCGTTCGCCACAGTGGACGACCCGCCACCCGCTGCCGCGCCCATCGCGCTCGCACCGCGCGTCATGAAACCCGAAATCAGATTCATGATTTGACTGAGGAAGCCCGGTTCTTGTGCCTTGCTCGCGAGCGTTGCCAGGATTGTGGTTGCTCCGCCGAGAAGTCCTTTTTGGACCGCATCGCCGGATTCACCTAAATTTGACGCGAGTCCGCGAATCACGTCCGGCGTGATTTGCTCTTTCAACGAATCAAGTAGTGAGCTCATAGAATCTCTCCTCATGGAAAAGATGGGAAAGTGGTCGGTCTAGCCGAATCTTTTGTCCGGCAATGGCAAATTCATGTTGCGCTGGGAAGTGACTGTTATGCGGCGAATCTGAGTGGATCGCGGGTGCGTTGCCGTGTGAGAGCGGTCTCCCTAACAGGGAAATCGCGCGAACCCGTCCCGGCTAGTGAACGGGCTGGAAACACCAAGAGCGTACTCCAGTTCTCATTCCTTGGCAACGGAGGCACGGCCTCTTCTGAGTTGAACATCTGACTTGAACATCGCGACCTCCGCAATTGGTGATACACTCGCCAGCTTTTCTGCCACTGGATTCCGGGAGGTTGGCGATGGACGACCACGTTAGGGAATTGCTGTCGTTTATCGAAGAAGACGCAAAGCGTTGGGACGATGCTGCGCATCACTGTGAGGTGATTGCCGCAAAGCTTCCGCCGGATCATCGAGCCAGTTTGGAGCTGCAGTGCGCCGTTTATCGCGAGCGTGCAAAGATGCATCGCGATATCGTCGCCAAGTTGCGTTCGTAGGAAACCGCGAAACGATTCCTCGGGGCGTGCATCCAACCCTTAGCGATTCCAACCGTGTAAAATGGCTTTGTGCGGGCTTGTTATTTTAGTGGAGGAAAATTTGAATTACTCGAAGCGGCCAATCGGCGTTTATTATGAGCATCCGCGCTGGTTTGAGCCGGTGTTCGCGGAAATGGACCGGCGCGGCGTGCCGTACGTCCGTCTTGACGCCGCGCGTCACCACTTCGACGTCTCACCCAATGGCGCGCAACAGTTCGGCCTGATTTTCAATCGTATGAGTCCTTCGGCATGGACACGCGGTAACGCTCACGCCATTTTTTACACGCTCAGCTATCTTGCGCACCTCGAACGCATGGGTGTCCGCGTCGTGAATGGCAGCGAAGGATTTCGCAACGAAACTTCGAAAGCTCTGCAGCTTTCGCTTCTCGAAACGCTCGGCCTTCCCTACCCGCGCTCGGTAGTAATCAATCATCCGAGCCAGGCCGCCGGTGCAGCGCGCGGATTGCGTTTCCCCATTGTGATCAAGCCAAATATTGGCGGCAGCGGTGTGGGTATTGTGCGCTTCGACTCCTCGAAGCAGATTGAAGCAGCGGCACGCGAAGACAAATTGCAATTCGGCCTCGACGGCACCGGTATCGTTCAGGAATTTATTCCCGCGCGCGGCGGGCACATCACGCGCGTCGAGACGCTCGGCTACAAATATCTCTACGGCATCAAGGTGTTCACCGCGGGCGACACGTTTGACCTGTGCCCAATGGATATCTGCAAAACCACCGACGGCGCGAAGATTGAAACCGCATGCGTGGTGGAGGGGCCGAAGACGGGCCTGCGCGTCGAAGGCTACCGCCCGCCGGACGACGTGATCGCTGCGGTTGAGCGGATTTTCAGCGCCGCGAAAGTGGAAGTCGGCGGCGTCGAGTACATTATCGACGATCGCGACGGCCAGCTCTACTACTACGACATCAACGCGCTCTCGAATTTCGTCTCCGATGGCCCGCGTGTCGTGGGCTTCAATCCCTTTGAGCGCCTCGTCGACTATCTGGTCCAGGAGGCGCACTAATGCGCTACGGATACTGGATGCCTGTGTTTGGCGGCTGGCTGCGCAATGTCGAAGACGAGCAGATGGCGCCAACGTGGGACTACGTCTCGCGTCTGGCGCGCCGCAGCGAACAAATCGGTTTCGACCTCTCACTCATCGCCGAGCTGAATTTGAACGACATCAAGGGCGTCGATGCCCCGTCGCTCGACGCGTGGTCCACTTCTGCAGCGCTGGCCGCCGTCACGCAGCGGCTCGAGTTGATGATCGCCGTGCGGCCTACGTTTCACCTCCCGGCGCTGCTGGCCAAACAAGCCGCGAATATCGACAACATCTCCGGTGGCCGCGTCTCGCTCAACGTCGTCTCGTCGTGGTGGGCCGAGGAAGCCAAAAAATACGGCGTGCAATTCGACCAGCACGATGACCGCTACGCGCGTACCTCAGAGTGGCTTGATGTAGTAGATCAGGCCTGGAAGCAGGATCACTTTTCCTACAGCGGCAAGTATTATTCGGTCGCGGATCTCGTGCTGCAGCCGAAACCGGTGGCGAAACCACGGCCGGTGATCTATGCGGGCGGTGAATCGGAGGCAGCCAAGGAATTAATCGCAACGAAGTGTGACGCCTACGTGACGCACGGTGACCCGCCCGAGCGCATCGCTCCGAAAATACGCGATATGGCCGAGCGCCGCGAGCGCAAAGGCCTTCCGCCGATGAAATACGGCGTCGCAGGTTACGCTGTGGTGCGCGAAACGGAAGCTGCGGCGAAAAAGGAAGTGGAACGCATCACCGATGTGAAGCAGAACGCCGCCGGCTACAAGAACTACGAGCAGTGGCTCGCGAATACGCAACTCGAGCAGCGCGTCTCACTCGAAGATTATTCCGTTTCGAATCGCGGCCTGCGTTCGGGCCTAATCGGCACCCCGCACCAGGTGGCTGATCGCATCGGCGAATTCGAGCGTGCCGGAGTCGATCTGCTGCTGTTGCAATTCAGCCCGCAGCTTGAAGAGATGGAGCGCTTTGCCGATAGCGTGATCAGGCCCAGCGGCGTAGCCGCCCGCACCTGAATCCAATCAGCGCGGCACCAGCGAACGAATCTTCTGAATGACAAGATCAATCCCCACTTCGTTATGCCCGCCTTCTGGAATGATCACATCCGCATAGCGCTTCGAGGGTTCGACAAACTCCATGTGCATCGGGCGCACTGTCGCCATATATTGCTCGACGACCATCTCCATCGTGCGCCCACGCTCGCGGATATCGCGCACCAGGCGCCGGATAAATCGCAGATCCGCGTCCGTATCCACGAAAATCTTGATATCCATCAGATCGCGCAGCGCCTTGTTCTCGAAAATCAGAATGCCCTCGATGATGATCGCGGAGCGCGGCGCAAGCCGGACAGTGGTATCTGCTCGGCGAAAATTCGCAAAATCGTAAGTGGGCCGTTCGATGGCTTGACCTTCGCGGAGCCGCCGGACGTGCTCGGCCAGCAGCGGCGTGTCCATCGAATCGGGATGGTCGAAGTTCTGCTTCACCCGCTCCTCGAGCGGCATGCCCGGATAGTCTTTGTAGTAGCTGTCCTGCTCGAGAACGATGACGTTCGCTTCGGAGAGCGCTTCGATAATGCGCGCCGTAATGGTCGTTTTGCCGGAGCCGGTGCCGCCGCAAATTCCGATGATCAGTGGACGGATATCGAGGGGACGTATGGCGCTTGTCTCCTTAATGTGAATGTGATCCGTGAGCTCTTCTGCGCGCGGATTTCTTCCCACTTTTCTTTTCTTCGATCACGGCCTGCGCAGCCGCAAGGCGGGCTACCGGAACTCGGAACGGCGAGGCGCTCACATAGTCCATTCCGACGCGATGGCAGAACTTAACGCTGGGACCGTCGCCTCCATGCTCGCCGCAGATTCCGACCTCCAAATCCGGACGAGTGGCTCGCCCGCGCTGAATGCCCCATTCGACCAGCATCCCGACACCAGGGACATCGAGCGACTGGAATGGGTCGCTGTGAAAGATTCCGGCTTTGCGTTCATCCACATACTCCGGCAGGAATCGACCTGCATCATCCCGCGAGAGGCCCATTACGGTCTGGGTCAGGTCGTTCGTGCCGAATGAAAAGAACTCGGCGACCTCGGCAATCTGGTCTGCAAGCAACGCGGCTCTTGGAAGCTCGATCATTGTGCCCACTAGATAGTGAAGTTTTACTTTAGCCTGCTTGATAATCGGATCGGCCACTTGGCGAGTAGCCTCTTCGAGAATCTTCATCTCTTTTTTGTCGAGAGTAAGCGGATGCATGATTTCAGGTATCACTTTAATACCCCGCTTTTGACAATCGATCGCCGCTTCAATGATTGCGCGCACTTGCATCTCGAGAATTTCCGGATACGTGATGCATAGACGGCACCCGCGATGGCCCAGCATGGGGTTTGCCTCGTGCAGTTGCTCCACGCGCCGCTCAATTAATTCACGCGTCGTCCCTAGTTCCTTCGCCAGTTCTTCCTGCTTCTCCGGATCGTGGGGCACGAACTCGTGCAGCGGCGGATCGATCAGGCGAATGGTTACTGGAAGTCCGTCCATCGCTTCGAACAGCCCGATGAAATCGCGCCGCTGGAACGGAAGCAGCTTGTCGAGCGCCTTGCGCCGCGCTTCTTGCGTCTCCGCCAGAATCATCTCCTGAATCGCGCGTTGCCGTTCAATGCTCTTTTCCGGATGCTCGAAATCTTTGAAGAACATGTGCTCGGTGCGTGTGAGCCCGATGCCTTCGGCGCCCATTTCGCGAGCCACGCGCGCATCCTTGGGAGTATCTGCGTTTGCGCGAACGCCGATTTCTCGCACCGAATCGGCCCATTTCATGATGGTTTCGTAAGCCTTGGGTGGATCCGGGCGTACCAACGCGATCTGGCCCGTGTAAACCGAGCCGTCTCCGCCGTCGAGCGTAATCCACTCGCCTTCTTTTACGACCCGGCCATTCGAACTCATCCTCTTCCGCTCGGAATCGATGTCGAGTTTCTCAGCCCCCACAATGCAGCACTTCCCCCACCCTCGCGCGACCACCGCTGCGTGACTGGTCTTGCCGCCAGTCGCCGTAAGAATCCCTTGCGCCACATACATGCCGCCAACATCTTCCGGGCTGGTCTCGCGGCGAACCAAGATTACCTTCTCGCCCTTGGCCGCCCACTCTTCTGCTTCCGCGGCCGTGAACACAGCCTTACCAACTGCGGCGCCCGGAACGGCGTTGATACCCTCTGCTATTTTCCGAGCCTGAAACTCCGTGCGCGGAAGCGCTGGATCGAGCACCGGGTAGAAGAGGCGTTCGACGTCTTCGTCCTTGATGCGTTCAAGTGCTTCTTCAAGTTTAATCAGACCCTCGTTCTTCATGTCCACGGCCATCCGGAACGCGGCTCCCGGCGATCGCTTTCCCGTGCGCGTCTGCAGCATGTAGAGCGTTCCGTTCTCAACCGTGAATTCCATGTCCTGCATGTCGCGATAATGTTTTTCAAGTTTCGCTCGAACACGCTCGAGCTGCTGATAGACCTTCGGCATCCGCGATTTCAATTCGCGCAAATGCATCGGCGTGCGAATCCCGGCGACAACATCTTCGCCCTGCGCGTTCAGCAGAAAATCTCCAAAGAAGACTTTCTCGCCGGTGGAAGGGTCGCGCGTAAAACACACGCCCGTGCCCGAATTCTCGCCCGTATTACCGAACACCATTTGAACTACGTTCACCGCCGTGCCAAGCAATCCAGTGATTTTCTCCACGCGGCGATAAGTCACAGCCTTCTCGCCCATCCATGACGCAAAGACCGCTCCAATTGCGCCCCACAATTGCTCTTCAGGATCTTCCGGAAAGGGCTTGCCGGTCTTTCGCTTGTAGTATTCCTTGTATTCGCCCACCAGCTGCCGCCACCCTTGTGCCGTCACCTGGGTATCGTCCGTCACGTTGAGATATTTCTTCATCGCGCGCAGACGGCCTTCGAGATCTTCTTTCGGCAAGCCGATCACGACGCTCGAGTACATCTGGACGAATCGACGGTACGCATCCCAGGCAAAGCGTTCGTTTTGCGTCGATTTCGCCAGCGCCTCCACCGACTTTTCGTTCAAACCGAGATTCAGGATCGTCTCCATCATGCCGGGCATCGATTTCGCGGAACCAGACCGAACACTCACCAGCAGCGGATTCTTTGCGTCGCCTAATTTTTTCTTCGTGAGCTTCTCGAGCTTGGCCAGATTTTTCGCAACTTCGGCGCGAAGCTCCTTCGGATACTTACGGCCATGCTTGAAGTAGTAGTCGCAGGCTTCGGTGGTGATCGTGAACCCCGCCGGCACCGGCAAACCGATCCGCGTCATCTCGGCCAGGCCGGCCCCCTTGCCTCCGAGGATCTCTTTCATGTCGCCGGCGCCGTCCGCCTTGCCCGCGCCGAAGAAATAGACGTATTTCATGTTTCTCCTCAACTACCCAAAGTAACAAAACTTGACCAACTCCGCGGTTTAACCACTACCTTACAAGTCGGCCTGTCGACGAAAAACTATACAAAGGAACTTAAAGTAAAAGCTCAACGGCGCAACTCACCCACGCGCCGGATTCCGGAGAGCATCCTTCGATTCGTCGCCGCCCAACTCCGAGAAATCGGCGATCGTCGAGAATTCCTTCAAAAGGTTCCCGAGCAGCGCGAGGCGGTTCCGCCGCACGTCCGCTTCTTCAGCCATCGCTAGAACTCTGTCAAAGAAAAAATCAACTGACGGCCGCAACTCAGAAATTTTCTCCAAGGCCTCGCGATATTTCTTGGCCTTCTTCAGGCGCGTGGCTTCCTCTCCGATCTTGTGAGCGACAAGATTGAGTTGCTGCTCAGCCGGGTCTCGAAGCAGCTCCTTATTCACTGCCACCTGATTCTTGTCTCCAGCCGCCGCGGATTTCTCGAGAATATTCCGGATACGCTTGAACGAAGCCGCCAGCGGCGCAAAATTCTTGGTATTGCGGATCGCCTTCAACGCTCCCACCCGCTCTGCCACGTCTACAAGATCGTCCGCGCCCGCTGCAAAGGCCGCGTTGATCTCATCGTAGGCAAATCCGCGGTGTTCGCGCAGGATGAACTTCGCCCGCTCGAGCAGAAAATCCAGCACCTGCTTCTCGACGGCCTCCGCAGGATTGATCTTCGGTGCATGCTCGCGCAGCGCGCGGGCGGCGGCCGATACGGCCGACGAAATTGAAATCGAAATCTTGCGCTCCAGGATGATCTTCACGATTCCAAGCGCCGCACGACGCAGCGCAAATGGATCGCTAGAGCCCGTCGGCGCTGCACCCACCGCAAAGCACGCCGCAAGTGAATCAAGTTTGTCCGCCAGCGCAACCGCGCACCCCGTCAGGTTGCGCGGGATGGGATCATCGAGCCCGAGCGGCTTGTAATGGTCGTAAATGGCCCACGAGATCTCGTCGGTTTCGCCCTGCGCTCGCGCGTATAACCCACCAACAATTCCCTGCAGCTCCGTAAACTCCTTCACCATCTCCGTAACGAGATCGCACTTCGCAAGTTCCGCCGCGCGGTCCGATCCCGCCACATCGCCGCCGGTGATTCCGGAACTAAACCACTGCTCGGCAAGCCAGCGAGCGTTCGCGCGCATGCGTTCCACTTTGTCGAAGTAACTTCCCAGCCGGCGCTCGTAGGTCACGTGCGAGAGCCTGGGTAAGTAGTCGGCGAGCCGACACTTCTGATCCGTCTCCCAGAAAAATTGAGCGTCAGCAAAGCGCGCGCGCAGCACTCGCTCGTGTCCTGCCCGCACCACCCCCTTCGAGTCTTTGTTGAGATTTATCACCGCAAGAAAATTCGGCGCGAGTCGCCCTCCGCGAGCTTCCAGCGCAAAATACTTCTGATGGTCGCGCATTACCGTAATTAAAATCTCGTCCGGCAGCGCCAGAAAATTCGAATCGAAGTTACCCGCGATCACTGTCGGATATTCGTTGAGGTAGGTTACGAGCTGAAGTAACGCTTCATCTTCATGCGCGCGCAAATTTTTGCGGCTCGCCTGCGCACGAACCTCTGTTTCAATCTTTTTGCGACGCTCCTCTGGCCGGCAAATCACGAAGTTCTTCTTGAGCTTTGATTCGTAATCTCGCGGCCCGCTCACCGGGATATTTCGCTTTCCCAGAAAGCGATGCCCGTCGGTTCGGTTACCGGAATTCACTCCAGCGAATGAAAACGGCACGACCTTCCCGTTCAGGAGCGCCACTATCCAACGGATGGGCCGGATAAAGCGAGGACCGTGCGCCCCTGTCCAATACATCGACCGCGGCCAACTGATTTCCTGAATCACTTGAGGTAGCACTTCGCTGAGAACTTTCGACGCAACGCGCCCTTCGATCAATTGAGTTGCGGAAACGTACTCACCCTTCGCTGTGTTTACGATCGCCAGTTTCGATACCGGAATTCCCTGCTTCTCCGCGAAACTCATGGCCGCACGCGTTGGCTCACCGAGACTGTCGTACGCGACCGACTTCGGCGGCCCCATCACTTCACGAACTACATCTTCCTGGCGCAAGCGAACGCCGTGCGCAATCGCGGTCAGTCGTCGCGGCCCGCCGAATGCCTCAATTCGATTGTTTGAATCGATCAGCCCATTCGTCGAGAAATACTTCTCAAGTATCCCTTTAAGCTCGCTCGATGCCTTGCCGATCATTCCAGCCGGGAGCTCTTCGCAACCAATCTCGAAGAGGAAATCACCTATCGCAGGTGCGCCGGCTCTTCCCGCGCGCTTGCTCATGTCCGAGCCTCGGACAGCTGCGGTTGCAATGTGCCGGTGCGCTGATCGAGCCAGGCTTTCGCTACCTGGGTGGCGAGCTTGCGCACACGAGCGATCATCCCTGCGCGCTCGGTCACTGAAATTGCGCCGCGCGCGTCGAGCACATTAAAGAGGTGCGAACACTTCAAGCAAAACTCGTAAGCCTGCAGCACCGGAAATCGCAAGCGATCCTTCCCTTTCGCCCCGGGATACGCGGCCAGCAAACGCGCAGCGTCTGCCTCGTAAAGATCGAACTGCTTCCGCGTTGCCGCAGCATCCGCGTATTCGAAGTTGTACGTGGAAAACTGCTGCTCCTCCGCCAGTCGCACCGTCGCATAGCTGACGGTATCCGTCCACCGCACGTCAAAAACATTATCAACGCCCTGAAGATAAGCGGCGATTCGATCGAGCCCGTAGGTAAGCTCAACGGAGATCGGATCGAGATCGAGCCCCCCGCACTGCTGGAAGTAGGTGAACTGCGTGATCTCAAGCCCGTCGAGCATCACCTGCCAGCCCATGCCCCAGGCGCTTAAAGTCGGCGCTTCCCAGTTGTCTTCTTCGAACTTAATGTCATGTTCCTTCAAGTTGATTCCAACAGCCGCAAGGCTTTCCAAATATAGGCTCTGCACGTTGGCCGGAGAAGGCTTGAGTATTACTTGAAGCTGCGTGTGTTTGAAAAGCCGGTTGGGATTTTCGCCGTATCGCCCGTCTGCCGGACGGCGGCTCGGCTGAGCATAAACCACTCGATAAGGATCGGGCCCAAGCACGCGGAGGAAAGTCTCCGGGTGCATCGTTCCCGCGCCCACTTCCACATCGTAGGGCTGCTGCAGAACGCAATCGCGGCTCGCCCAGTACTCTTCAAGTGTTAATAGAAGGTCCTGAAAGGTGAGTCCCTTCGCGCCTGCACGTTGCGCCTGAGATTTCAGGTGGTGATTTCCGCTGCGCTCGCTTTTCTTCAAGCTGGCTTCTCCAAGAGTTCCCTCGCCTGCAGCTTCCGATCAATCTGATGTTCTATGACGTCGAGCATAACATCGCTCAGTTCTCGTGCGGCGCGCGGCGGAATCATTTCCTCGTTCAGTTTGTCGAGCCGTTCCGCCAGCATTCGACGCGCGGCTGCCAAGGCTGCCACGGAAATCACCCTAAGCCCGGGCACGCGGCACTTCCCGCACATTAGGGCCGAAGCGCTTCGCGAAAAATAAGCCGACTCGGACGCGGCCAGCGCCCTGCCGCATCGCGCGCAAGCATCGAGTGGCGGCAGCCAACCGCCAAGTTTTACGGTCCACAACGTGAAATAAGCCATCGCCAGCTCCGGCTTGCCGGTTTTCTTCACCGCCTGGGCCGATAGCAGCAACAGACGAAAGTTTGGATCCGACGCTTCATGCTCCGGCAGAACCGCTTCGGTCACTTCGCTGAAGATCGCCAGCGCCACGCCCGAGGCGTAATCGCGGAACGCATCGAGAAATGACTCAATCAACTCGCACTGATTGATGCGCACTAAATCTCGCGACGGTCGTTCGAAAAACCAGATGCGCACATGCGACAGCCTCTCGAGCGTCGAGCCAAAGCGACTCTTCGTACGCCGTGCACCCGCCGCAACCCCGCGCACTCGGCCCATCGTTCGCGAAAGAAAACTGACCAACCGGTCGGCTTCACCTAGCGGATAGCTTTGTAGAATGATCGCCTCGGATTCGTGGACTGGCATCAGGTGTCGGCGCGCCGACGCAGCAACGCGAAACAAAATTTTCTATCACAGGCACTCACGCCACGCAAATAATAAACGCGCCCGATCACACTTGAAGTTTTAGTTGAATCCAACCCACTACGCTCTGAGCGCGAAGAATTCTGTTTGAAGTAGCCGTTGATGTTCTTTTACTCGCTCGTGATTTCATCTGGCGCGCGAAAATTCCTCGCACTTGTCCTCATACCTGAAGATAATCATTTCGTGCCGGACCTCAAACTACCACCACTCGATGTCGTCGGCGTCGGGATCAACGCAACAGACACCGTCATCCGTCTGCCTCACTTCCCCACGCTCGACTCGAAAGTCGAAATCCTTTCGGCCGAGCGCCGCGCAGGCGGACAGCCAGCCAGCGCGATCGCCGCGTGCCACCGCTGGGGATTGCGCACCCGATATGTCGGCAAAATAGGCGATGATGAAGCCGGAAGATTCCAGCAAGAGGAAATGAAGCATGAGGGCGTCGATGCGCTATGGATTTTGGCGCCTGGCTGCATGAGCCAATCATCATTCATTCTCATTGACGAAAAGTCCGGCGAGCGCACTGTTCTGTGGAAACGAGACCTTCGAATTGCTCTTCAACCGGAAGATTTGCAAGCCGAGTGGATCGCGGGCGCGCGAGTGCTCCTGCTCGATGGGCACGACACGGCAGCCTCCAAGCAAGCAGCAAGGTGGGCGCGAGAGGCCGGCACCCTCGTCCTCGGAGACTTTGACAACCGCTATCCGGGAGTTGAGGGATTACTTGAATTCGTAGATTTCGCGATCACCTCAAAGGACTTTCCGGTCAGGCTCACTGGTGAGCAGAACTTGTTGAAATCACTTCCTAAGATGCACGCGCAGTTCAAGTGCTGCTTGACGGGTGCGACACTCGGACGTCTCGGCGTCCTCGCGTGGAACGGCGTGAGATTTCATCTTTGCCCTGGCTTCCGAGTCCGCACCGTCGACACCACCGGCGCGGGAGATATTTTCCACGGTGCCTTCGCCTACGGCATTGTCCGCGGATGGCCCGTCGATGAGATTCTGGAATTCAGCTGTGCCGCTGCCGGCCTCAACTGCGAGGGTCACGGCGCCCGCGGCGGGATCGCCACACTCATCGAAATTGATAGGCTGCGCCGTCGCGGCGAGCGCTCCGAACGCGCTTACTCGGATGAGGAATTGGCGGAGGCGTCTCGCGGCGCCTTGTCGGCTAGCCTGGAAGCGGAAATATGATCCCTCTCAAGAACATGATGACGCGGCGCTCCGTACCGGTCGTCACGATTCTTTTGATCCTCGTGAATGTCCTGGTCTTTTGCTACCAACTCAGCCTGTCGAACGCCGCTAACGATGCCTTCATCAGAACCTTCGGGATGGTTCCGCTGAGAATGAAACTAGCTCTCGCCAGCACTCACTACACGCTACTGGAAGCCTCTCTGCCGCTCATCACCTCCATGTTTCTGCATGGCGGATTTCTGCATATCCTGGGCAATATGTGGTTCCTGTGGATTTTCGGCGGCGCGGTCGAAGATAGGCTCGGAGCCATTTCATATCTGCTCTTCTACTTCATCTGCGGAATCGGCTCGGGACTAGCACAGGCACTCTTTAGTTGGGGCTCGAGCCTCCCGTCCATCGGCGCGAGCGGCGCAATCTCCGGAGTCCTCGGAGCCTATGTGGTCTTCTTCCCCTCATCGAGAATTCTGACTCTCGTTCCTCTCTTCGTCTTTTTCTTCACCGCGCAAATCCCCGCCGTCATTTTCATCGGACTCTGGTTCGTCGTCCAATTTCTAAGCGGAGTGAGCGCGCTGAACGCTCCGCGCGGGGCGAGTATGGGAGGAGTCGCATGGTGGGCACACGTCGGCGGCTTCGTTCTGGGAGCACTCTTGGCAAAAGTTTTTGAAGGCGGGCGTCGACGTGCCGACAGCTATACTTACAGTTGAGATTTGCTCCAGCCCAATTCAGGAATATCTCCAGCCAACTATGAAGTTGAGAGTCGCGGGCGGCATTGAATGCATCGCTTTACATTCTGTGCGAAGCAAAAACTCCACCCACTTTCAAAGCAGCTCGAACTCGGACCCGCATTTTCATTCCACGTATTGGGAAACGTATTGAGGCGATATATGAGGGGCTCCATGATATCGGTGGCTCGCGCCTTCAAGTGAAACCTGCAATATCAGGTATGGGCGATCCCTGCCTTTGTAATCTGATTCGCGATCCAATCACCGATCTCATGTGTCCCTAGCACGCCGCCGAGTTCCGCAGGAGTCTTTCCTTCTCTAAGAGCCGCCCGGACGGCTCCTTCAACCGCGCGCCCCTCATCCGCCGAGCCAAGATAATCAAGCATCATTCCGACGGTAAGAATCGCACCCATGGGATTAGCAATATTCTTACCCGCGATGTTCGGCGCAGATCCGTGCACCGGCTCAAATAGCGACACCTGCCCCGGATGAATGTTACCGGAAGGAGCCAGGCCCAGGCCGCCCGCAAGCTGAGCGCCCAGGTCGCTCGCAATGTCGCCGAAGAGATTCGAAGTCACAATCACCTGAAATTGCGAGGGGTCGCGAACCATCTGCATCAGCAAATTGTCGATGTACTGATGGCTCGCCTCGATATCCTGATACTCCGTGCGCACCAGCTTGAACACGCGCTGCCACAGGTCATGACCAAACGCGAGCGCATTCGACTTATCCGCCATGCACACGCGCTTCAGTCCACGCTTCCGGGCGTACTCAAAGGCATAGCGAATGATCCGCTCCACGCCCTTGCGCGTGTTCAGATCCTCCTGCGTCGCGATCTCGTCCGCGGTTCCCTTCTTGAAGAACCCGCCCATCCCCACGTAGAGCCCTTCGGTGTTCTCGCGGAAGACGATGAAATTCACATCCTTCTCGCTGCGCTCCTTCAGCGGCGTAAATCGCTTGTCAAACAGCACGCAAGGCCGCGCATTCACATATAGATCGAGCTTGAAACGCAGCCCCAGCAAAATGTCCGCCGCGTGCACATTGGTGGGAACGCGCGGATCGCCCATAGCCCCAAGCAGAATCGCATCGAAGTCGCGATGAAACATCTCCACCGCATCCGCTGATAGAGTCGTCCCATCTCGAAGATAACGATCCGCTCCCCAATCGAATTCCGTCAGCGCCAATTTTTTCCCCGACGCCGCCGCGACGGCTTTGAGCACCTTCACCGCCTCGGGAATCACTTCTTTGCCAATCCCGTCGCCGGGAATCACTGCAATCCGTTTTGTCGCAAGCGCGGATGGAGCAGCGGGCCCAGATGGATGCGTGGTCATCGATTACCTTTCCTCCATTCTTGGAGTGCGGCGGCTTGCCGCCGCTTTCACGCGTCCCGGCTCGCCGGGACAATTCTCGGCGAAAGCTTCGTTTCAGAATGAAGGGCTATGGCAAACCCGAGCCAAAGCTCGCACGAGTCGGCAGAAATTTCAAGGATGGCGAGTAGGTTGCAACAAGCGTAGCAAATGAAATCTTCACTGGAGGTGTCGGCACGACGACCCGAAAAATGACAAAAGCGATTTAAACTAATAGTTGAGGTTAGAAGAAAAATCGGGATTGCCACCGCCATTCACAAGGACGATCCAATTCTGCAGTTCTCTTCCGCCCATCTTCCAAAAAACCTTGCAGGATTCCAAGTAAGCAACCACAGTGTCAGTTTCACCTTTCTCAAGAAGCGCTTTAGCAAGTGTCATGTTGGGTCCGAACGAATCGAGTTGGGGTGAACCGGGCGTTTCGCCGGAGGCGAGCAGGTACTGCTTTGCACCTGGAATGTCATCGTGCTGCAGAGCCACCAGTCCTAGGATCATATTGCCCTTGTGAATTGCGTTTCCATAGTTCCAGCTATTCTTGAACTCTGGAGCAAGGCGTAGGAGTTCAGACACATATTGCTGCGCCTTCACGCTGTCGCCTGAGGCGAAAGCATCGACGGCAAGCTGATCCAAAGCGACGAATCTTTTTTCGTTGTCGGTCTTGTCGAGGCTTTGCTCGCGAAGAGCCAGCGCCTTCTCGGCGAGAGCTTTTTTCTGCTCAGCTGACTGCGGCCGTTCACTCTGGAGCTCGTAAGATTGTGCCAGCATCGAAATTGTCTCAGTATCATTGGGGTTTACCAGAGCGGCCTTGTCCAACAAATCGCGACTCAGCTTGTCGTCGGAGGTGGCGAAGAAAGATGAGGCGTTGCGAAGCACTCTTGCGTCGGAAGGATGCTTCTCGACCTGTTCGAGCTACAACTGCTTCGCCCGCTGATATCCATCCACGCTCCCAATGCTATCGACCGGCATGATCCCAGCTTCTGGTGTACCGGCAAACTCGGACTCCGGATGGTGCTCGATGAGCCAGAAAATAAGTGTTTCGCGTTTTTGCTCGATCTCAGGAGACTTGTTGGAAATATGGGAGACGAAATAATAGTCCAGAAGCTGTTCGCGCACTTCGAGGTCGTCCGGATTCGTTTTTAGTTTTTCCTCTAGCGCTGCGGCTGCCCCCGCTGACAGCCGCGGCTGGATAGTAGGCAGGTCGGACGGGCCCTGAGCCCGAACAGCCGCAGAAAACATCGACCCGGTAAGCAGAAGAAGCGACGTAACGCATCCTAAGCGGAATTGCCCCATCTCCGCCTCCCTTTACTCGCGCAAACGTGCACAAAGACGATCCGGAAATTAACTTCTCGCGTAAATGCGATGACTATACCCTGGAAGATCGGTTATTAGGAAGGGATGTTCCTAAATCACGCATCAGCGGATGATGGATCCCTGAAAAGCGCGTGGTAGATCAGGTGTGCGCACGATTCCACCCACCGATCGAGCTCCGGCTTGGGCATCCGCACCGCCTGTCCTAGTAAGCTCCAGAACAATGCATCCATCCCTCGCGCCAGTCCCGGGAGGTCGAGGCCTTTCCTCGCACCGGGCAGCTGGGCAAGCCTTTCGAACACTGCCGCCACGCGCCCCGTCGTCCAGGCATGAATCTGTTTTTGCTTCCTGTCTAAACCTGCGTCCGTGAGCGCTGCCTCCTGCCACGCGCGATAGGCGCCGAGATAGCGAAGGTCATGCGCGAAGGAACCGGACAGCAGTCCGCGGATCACAGCTCGCGTATCTGCCGCAGCTTCCGGGCGAAACTCAAGCTGGCTTAATTTCTCGAGCAGTTCATCCATCAGCGCCAGAAGGAGCTGCCGTTTTGAGCGGTAGTGCTGATAGAAGCTCCCCACGGCAAGATTGGCGCGCTGCGCGATCGCTTCGATTGAGGTGCTTTCATACCCTTTTTCGCCGAAGAGCCCCAGCCCGGCTTCCTTGAGCCGCTCGCGCTTATCGAGCGAACGCTTCTGCCGCGGATCGGACGGCAAATCCTCCCCGGCAAGTAGATCGGGCCGCTTCTTCACAGCAACTCGATCCTCATCAACTCCATCCTCATCGTGACTAACTTCATCCGCGCCTCGGCAACTTCAGGCTCACGCCAAGCAATCCCCCGGCGCAGCACCAAAGCATCCAGCCCCCGAAGACGCCCGCGACCTGTGGAGACATATTCGGAAACACAACGGGGAAAAACGCGCTGGAAAAAGGATCCAGCAAAAGCGTCGGCAGCAGCAGCGCCGTCGCTCCACGAAGCCATTCTGATTCAGCCAGCCCCGCCCCAGCACACAAACGCCGCACAAGCCACGCGATCAGCGGAAACGTCACCGCGAATAGAATCACCGTCCCCTTCCAGCTGCCCGGACGCAAAAAATGCTGCCCCCAGAAGCGCAACGCGAGCGTAGCGCCTAGCCAAATAATGAAGCCGCTTCGAATCAACCCGCGATCCAGAATCCCACTCATAATATGAACCTGAGTTCATATTCATATACAAGCGCCCGCAATGCAAGCCCAAAAAGCGCCGCCAGGCCCGCCACAGACCCGTCAGCTCCGCTAATAACCGTTCCTCTCCCCGCCTGGCTTTCGCCGTTTTTCAGTTCTCACATTGAATTGTCGCCCCGCAAGCATTAGAATCCGCTCCAAGCCGAACCGACCGGGTCAAGAGCGTGGTCTCACCCGGAACCGTTCGTTCAGCACGCTTTATCGAGCCATTTCCTTGCGACCACTCCAGCCTGGGCGGTCGTTCAATTAATCGTTGAGGTTTCAACCAAGGCGGCATCACTCGACACGCCGCTAGAACGAATCTGGGCGAAAGCGCGGAGATCTTGGGAGGCACGAGCTGAGTAAGTTCGTCGAACTCGTAACGCAGAAGTCTCGCTCCCGCAGGGCTAAGCGCAAAATGCACGCGTATGAGCGCGTCGCGGCACGCCTTCTGGCGTTCTACGAAAACGCGCAAACTGGGGAGGAAACAACATGAAGCGATTCAAAAGCTATGCACTGGCGTTCCTGATTTCCGCAGGACTGGGATTGGCGCTCGCAAGCGCCGCCCCTGTGAAGGCGCAGGCCACCGATTCAACCGATTCGAGCGCTACGCCGGCAAAGAAAACGACCAAATCCAAGAAGAAGTCCACCGATGCAAGTTCAACGGATTCCACCGACGCCTCTTCGAAGAAATCCTCCACGTCCACGTCGAAATCGAAGAAGGCGAAATCTGACTCTGACAGCGACTCTTCCGACAAGACCGCGTCAACCACTTCGAAGAAGTCCAAATCCGCCAAGTCGTCCTCCGGCGACGCTACAGCATCAGCGGACTCGGCATCGGACGCGAAATCAACCAGCTCAAAGAAATCTAAATCAGCGAAGGCCTCTTCAACGGACGCCAAGGCCGACTCAACAGCCTCAACTGATGCGGCCGGCACCAAGTCAACCAGTGCGAAGAAGTCAAAAGCTGCCTCGACCGACGCGACCGCCTCGAAGGACGCGGATGCCGGCACAAAATCGGCCAGCACAAAGAAATCAAAATCCGCCAAGACTGCCGATACGAATACGTCCGCGGCAGCGTCAACGCCTTCAAGTGCGAACTCAGGTGCCGCGGCCCCCGCACCGGCAAGCTCGAACCCGCCTGCGTCTTCGAACTCAGCGGCTTCCACGAAGCCTGCTAAATCCAGCAGCACGTCGGCCGCGAAGACCAGCGCAAGCCAGCCCGCGCCTCCCGCAGGAAGCGGGCAGGTCTGGGTCAATACCGATTCCGGCGTCTATCACAAGGAAGGAACCCGCTATTACGGCAAGACCAAGACCGGCAAATACATGTCCGAGGCCGACGCGCAAAAGGCCGGCTACCATGCAGCGAAGAACGACCAATAGGGCCCTTCAATCTTAAATAGCTACTAGAAACAACAGGAGAGGCGAAATGACGAAAAGAGTGATGATCGCAATTTGCTGTGCGGCTCTATGTTCGCTCTTTGTAATCGGCGGATGGTCAGGAACTGCGATCGCGCACAATGCCTTCGCAACCGCCGCGGCACAATCCAAGGCTGCCCCGGCGTCCAGCGACCTCGTGGACATCAATTCGGCAACGAAAGAGCAACTCGATGCCCTGCCGGGTATAGGCGCTGCTTATTCGCAGAAGATCATCGACGGCCGGCCCTATCACGCAAAAACGGATCTCGTGAAGAAGAAGATCATTCCCCAAGCGACCTACAACAAAATCGCGAGCAAGATTATCGCGAAACAGCCAGCGAAGTAGGCTGCGGCAAAAATTGGCTGGGCCACGAGGGGACCAATCGGGCCTCCTCGCGGTCCACTTATCAGTACCGGGTTCCGTTGTAACCTCCGCGTAATGTGCGGCTTTCGCTGCCTCTTCGCGCGAAAAATCAACTGAAAGTACTATTGCGCCGCCCCTTCGGCCCAGCTAACTTATTTGGCTGGCAACTCAACCAGTCCGGACAAATCTCGGGGGTAAACGATGGAAGACAAACGACGCTGCAAGCGCCTCCCATTCTCGATTCCGGTTCACGTGTACGGCCGCACCGAGCGCGGCCTGCCATTCCGCTACGTCACGGTGGCTAAATCCGTGAATATGAACGGCGCGCTCCTGCCCTTGGCACCTAGGGTCAAACGAGGCCAGACAATTCTCCTCGTGAATAGCTTTACCCAGGAAGAACGGGAATGCCGCGTTGTCTACGTGGACGCGACACACCGCAACAAGAAAAAGAAAGTAGCCGTAGAATTCACCAAAGAACAAGGCGACTTCTGGCATGTCTTCTCGCCGACGCCCAAGCTGGCGCCGGTGTCGTCGCGACAGAACGTAGCCTAGCTATCTAGCGCCGGCGACACTGAGCGGCGTGTTTCCGGCGCTTTTCATTTTGAGCTGTTTGCAGTAGCTCTCCTCCCGTTTTCTTCGCTTCCCTGCTCTTAAGCCGCCTTCATTCCCTTCGTTGAACGAAGTAACCCACCGGTGTTAGCATCCCTCAACCAAGGGAAGGAAGTCGCATGCCCGCCGAGTCAAAGACGGGCGCTCGCGGTCTGGCACGCTTGCGATTCACGCCTCTCGGAGGGAAAAATGAAGGCAGTGCGCATGCATTCGTTGGGTGGTCCCCGGCAGTTGGTTTACGAAGAGGTTGAAAAGCCGTTGCTCGATCCGGGAGATGCCCTCATACGCGTGATCGCCACTTCTATCACCAAGGACGAGCTCTCCTGGCCGCCCACCTACAAGACCAAAGACGGACAGCCCCGCCTCCCCACGATTCCGGGCCATGAATTCGCAGGCATCGTCAACGCAGTTGAGGCAGACGTCTCCGACGTCAAAGCCGGAGATGAGGTCTATGGCCTCGCTTCTTTCTGGCGCAACGGCAGCGCCGCCGAATATGTCGCTGTCGCCGCAACCGATGTAGCCCCCAAGCCAAAAACTCTGAACTTCGAGCAGGCCGCCACGGTGCCGCTCGCCGGACTAACTGCCTGGCAAGCCCTCTTCGATCACGGCAAACTTCAAGCCAAGCAGCGTGTCCTCATTCATGGTGCCGCCGGAGGCGTCGGCACATTCCTCGTTCAACTCGCCCGTTGGAAAGACGCCTACATCATCGCCACCGCATCCTCGGCCCATACCGAATTTCTGCGTGAACTCGGCGCCGATGAAGTGATCAATTACGAAGGGCAAAAATTCGAGGAAGTTGTAAAAGATGTGGATCTCGTAATCGACACGGTAGGCGGCGACGTCTTCGAGCGCTCGCGGCTGGTGCTGAGCCCCACCGGAATGCTTATCTCTGTTGTCGAAATGGTTCCTCCTGAGCAGCCCACTGACCGTCCACGCGAACTCTTCTTCATCGTCGAACCAAACCGCGCCGAACTCATTGAACTCGGGCGCCTGATCGACGCAGGAAAAATAAAAACGGCAATCGCCGAAGTATTCCCTCTGGAACAAGCTGTGAAGGCTTTCGAGAAGGGCCTGGCAGGCCATGTTCGCGGCAAAATCGTGCTCCGCGTAGCCGACCAGGCGCAATCAAGCGCCCACGCTTGATCGCGCGCGGACTTATTTCGCTTTTGCCGCCGGCCAGGGCTCTAGCCAGTAGTCAAGCGATAACCACAGCGCGTATGCCGGACGCACGAACAGCACCGCCAACAACAAAGTAAAGCTGATCCACAACACGTATTTCATCGTTTCGGAAAGCCATGCCAATTCAGGCACAAGCGGCGTAAGCAAGTACACGGGAATAAGCACCGCGATCGTCAGCCCGTAAGTGAGGATCATTCCCCCCACGAAATAGCCGGACTCCCGAAAATAGCCAAGCCCGCAATCCGGGCATCGGATCAACACCTGATTGAACCGTCCCTTGAAAATCGGCCCCTGATGGCAATTCGGGCAGCGATAGCGCAACGCATAGACGAGCACCTCAAGGAATGATCGCTTGGATGCCGCCCGCTGAAATTTCTTCGCCATATCGCCATCCAGAATAATCCATAATCCAATGCGATGGAAATGAGCGCGGAGATTTCTGGAAAGGATTTCTGAGGCGAAAGTGGCTAGGCGGTGACCGCTGTAGGCAGCGGATTTCGCCGATTTTCCTTGTCTTCGTAGAGCGCTCGATCAGCTTCGGCAATCAATTCTTCCGGTTCCCGACCGCGACGGTATTCAGCCCAGCCAACCGCAAAACGAATCGGCACTTTTTCGCCGTTCAAATCCACTGAAATCGGCTCCAGGCGTCGCAACATCGACGGCACCTGCGACGCGTTGCATTCCGGCAGTATCAACATAAACTCATCGCCGCCCAGCCGCGCCGCCGTGTCCGCCTCGCGAATTACCGTGCACAAATGTTGAGCAAACGCTTTCAGCACCAAATCTCCCGCCGGATGTCCCAAGCGATCATTGATTGCCTTGAATTTATTCAGATCGAAGACCACTACCGTCAAATCGTAGTGCTTCCGCAACGCCCGGCCAATTTCCGCCTTCAACGTGCGCTCCATGAATCGCCGGTTATAAAGTCCCGTCAGGGGGTCCACTAGCGCCAGATTTCGCCACTGCGCCGAATGCAATTGCCGCTCGGCGATTTCGATTCGTAACCGGTTGATCAGGAATTTTTCGTACGTCAGGTAAGCGCCAAAAACAAAGATCAGAAATACCAATCCCGCCACCGACTGAAACACGCTCGACGTCCACGGCGATTTTCCGCCTTCCAGGATTGTCGGAACCGCGAGCGAGGCTACCCCGGTCGTGAGCAGCAACATCACGGTCACAGACACACCCCAAGTCCACCACTCGCGCCTTTGCAGTTCGCGCAGACGCGCAGAATAGCCCTGCTGAGGAGGAACTTCCGGTCCTTCGTCGTAATTGGCTCGGTTATTCATGCCCGGCGGCTCGAAAGGCTTTCGCCGCCATGAAGAACCATATCTCTATCCGAATCGCCGGTCAATTTAAGCGCAGACCATATGTTCCTAATTGCTACGATTCAAATATGTGAATTCGAACAGGAATATCGATGATCGTCCGAAAGCAACCCAACTTGCCGACAAGCCTCCAAGGTACACAAAACAAGTAGCTTGTGTAGTTTGGAGAGATGGTACGTCCGGTCTATTGTCGCCTGCGTGCTCTTGCTCGAAACTGTCCCTCGAGCGACACCATGATCGCACTACTCATTCTCGCCGTCTCGGTGACAGCCCTGGTACAGTTCGCAGTTTGCCAGTGGCGGTCAATGTGGATTTCCGTCGCCGCTCAGCCTCTGTCCGAATGCCTACAGGCCGCCGTCGGACTCGCTCCCGGCCAAATTCAATCCAGCCATTTCGAACTGCTGGCTCGCACGTCCGAACAGATGTGCCCTGCCACCCAGAAGCAGAACGTCTGGCTCCGCGAGGTGCGCCTCTATTTCCATATTGTCGAAGCGCTAAATCGCCTCTGCGAAAAACATCTTCCAGCCCTCTCCGAATGGGCGGACACTGAATTGACCGCCTGCGCCCGTTACGCCGCGGCCATTCTGGACGAGCGCCTCAACGCCAATCTCGCCTTCGCCTCAGAAACCCGCGCTTTCTAAAAAGCGCAATCGCCGCTCCGTTCTCCAACGCACCCACTTTCCTAGCCGGCACCTTGCCCCGCTCGGCCAAATAAACCCCAAGCAAAATCAGAACGCCACCAAGCAACAAATACCGCGTGGGCACCTCGCGAAGGAAAATCGCCGCCACAAGGATCACCCCCACTGGCTGAAAGTAATTCACCGCCGCCACGCGCGACGCCTCCATATAACGCAATGCCCAATAAAACAGCGTGTACGCAGCCACCGAGCTGATCGCCGCCATATACAGCAGCCCCATCCAGCCTTGCCATGGCACGCTTCTCCAATCGAACGGCGCTGCGCGAAAAATCGCGAGTGGCAATAGCACGGCAGCGCTAGCGAAGACATTCACAGCGTTCATTTCAATGCTGTCGTACTTGCTCGCCACTCTCTTGCTGAGCACTGCGTAAAACGTGAAGCTCGTCGTTCCCACCAGCGTCAACAAATCCCCTGCAAGTGTGGGCGAACGGCGCAAATCGAAACCGTTCTCAGCCGCCAAAATCACAGCGCCCGTGAACGCAAGCGCCATCCCCGCAATCTTCGCCGCAGTCAGGGCTTCAATCTTCATCGCTCGCGCCAGCAGCAGCACCAGGATTGGCCCGATGGCCAGAATCATCGAGGAATGACCCGACGTCGTGTACGCCAAACCCACCGTGAAAAAAAGCTGGTTCGCGCAAAGAAGCCACCCAAGATATGACAGCGTCCAAACGTCCTGACGGGTCAACTTGCTACGCTTCCCACGAAGGAAATAAATTGGAAGGAAAATTAGAGCGGCAATTTCAATCCGGAACACCGCCAGCGTCAGCCCGTCGAAGTATCGCAACGCCGTCTTGCCCGCCACGTAATTGAACGACCACATCGCCAGCATCGCCGCCAGCGATATAGCCAGCAGAAGTGAGCTTGGACGATGCGGCGAAGCATTCGTAATCTCAGTCGCGCGCAAACTCAAGTTCCGCTCGCCGACATCTACTCAATCACCTCGCGCCGCCGCGTCAGCGATTCAATCCGATCGATTCTCGGCACGTAACCAATCCCCGGCGCCGTCGGCACGCGAATCGTGCCCTGCCGCGTGACTTCCACTTCCGGCTCGATAATGTCCTCCGCCCAATAGCGCCGGCTTGCAGAAACATCCCCCGGCAGCGTGAAGTTCGGCAGCGTCGACATCGCGATGTTGTGCGCCCGCCCGATTCCCGATTCCAGCATCCCGCCGCACCACACCGGAATCCCCTTGGATTGGCACAAATCGTGAATCCGCCGCGCCGCTGTGTGCCCCCCAACGCGCCCCAGCTTGATGTTGATAATGCGGCATGCACCAATCAAGATCGCCGCTCGCGCATGCTCGAAATCGTGAATGCATTCGTCAAGACAGATCGGCGTATCGAGTTGCCGCTGCAATTCCGCGTGCGAATAGATGTCATCCCACCCCAGCGGCTGCTCGATCATGATCAGGTAAAACGCATCTAGCTCCTTGAGTCGCGCCGCATCCTTCAGCGTGTACGCTGAATTGGCGTCAACCATCAAGCGAATGCGCGGAAATCGCTCGCGCAACGCCCGCGTCGGCTCGATATCCTTCCCCGGCTTGATCTTGATTTTGATCCGCTGATAACCGGCAGCCAGTTCCTTCTCCACTTTCGCCAGCAGCGCATCCATCGAAGGCTGTATCCCAATCGACACTCCGCAAATAATTTCATCCAAGGTGCCGCCCAAAAGTTTCGCCAACGGCACATTTTTCTGTTTCGCCTCCGCGTCCCAGATCGCCGCCTCCAGCCCGCCCTTCGCCATGTTGTGCCCGCGAACCAGCCCTAGCATCTCCCACGCATCCGCCGCCGACGCGAATTCCTTGCCGCGCAGCAAGGGCCACAAATAATCGCGAATGACGAGCCACGCAGTCTCCACCGTCTCATAGGAATAATAGGGATCCTCACCAGCCGTCGCTTCACCCCACCCGATCACGCCATCCACATCCGTCTCGATCAGCAGAATCCGGCGCAGTTCGCTCACGCCAAAGCTCGTCTCAAAGGGAGCGATCAACGGCAGATGAATTTCGCGAAGCGTGATTTTACGAAGTCGCATGCTTGAGACTACCTGTCATCTCGAGCGGAGAAGCGCGCGCCTTTGCTTCCATCGCGAGGCGATGCGCGCTTCGTAGTCGAGAGATCTGCAGTTATTTTCATTTCGAATTTCAAATGTCAAATGGCCTGGAGATTTCCCCTGTCACTCCGGTCACTCCGGAGTCAGTTCCGGCAAATGTACCCCTGCCACCGAATCGCGCGGCTCGAGCAAATAGTCCGTGGTATCTCCGCGATTCTCCACTCCGGTCGCCACAAACTCCTTGCCGAACATTTTCAAAAAATGCTGCCGCGTCAAAGCCTGCACGCGTTCGCCCGACGCTCGATCTCTCTTCTTCAGCTCCGAAATGTTGGCAGCAATGGAAATCCTCTGCACTCCCGGATTCGCCGGTGGCAAATTCCCAGCCAGAATCTCCTTCACCCGCACCGAATCGAGCCACCATTCCGCCACCAGTCGGTCGGTCGGCAAGCCAGCATGTAACGGACTCTCCGTCACGCCATAGCAATCGGGGATATAACGCCTCGCCACCGCCCCCAGCCGCACCAGATTGAAATGCGCGTTCTTCAACTCCAGCGGATCAAACGTCCACTCAACCAGCGGAATCCCGCGCTTCAACGCATCCTGCCGCTGAAACAACTTCAGCCGCCGCCCCACACCTCGGTTCTGATATTCCAGTAGCACCGCCGTCATATGCGAATGCAAAAATCTCAGCGTCCCACGAAATCCAGCCAGCGCCAGCGTCATCCCCACAAGCTTCTCGCCGTCAAAAGCCCCGATCACCTGCCCGCCCGTATGATCCGCCACCACGAAAATCGGCGCCGGCACAGTAATCTCCTCGCCCCATATCGCCTGCTCGAGCCGAACACCCTCTTCGAACTCGTCCAGCGAGTGGCACTGCCGTATCTGAATTCCGTCGTTCACGCGAGCCGCCTTAGAAAAAAGTCCTCAAAAAGTTGGTGCATTAGCCTGCGTCAGGGCACGGCTTCAGCCGTGCCGATACCGCAGACAAGATAGGCGGCTTCAGCCGCTGAGGCTAGCTACTTCATTTCATGTCCAGCTGCTGGCTGCTACTGAGGCAAATACTTTATCGGTCGTTTAAGTAGCACAGGCATTCCTGCCTGTGCCCCAAGCCGAAACACGCTCACACGCTGAATGCTTGGCACTTCACGCGATCGCGTTTTTTTCTCGGACGCCTTGTAGGTCGCCCCCTCAGGGGCGACATAACACCAACCCAAAAACGGGGCTTTAGCCCCTGAAGCCCTAGCCACGCCGCGCTTTCTTCGACTCCTCCCATAACTCCTCCATCCGCCCCCTCGGCAAATCCGCCAGGCGCTTCCCCTCGCCGCGCGCCGCGCCCTCCATCCACCTGATTCGATCCTTGAATTTGCGATTCGCCTTCTTCAACGCAATTTCAGGGTTCACATCCAGGAATCGCGCCACGTTCACCGCAGCGAAAAGTAAATCCCCGGCCTCTTCTTCGATCCGCGCACGCCCACCATCCTTCCGCGCTCCAATCGCCGAAAGAATCTCCCGCCTTTCTTCCTCAATCTTCTCGAAGATCCCTTCCACATTGTCCCAATCAAACCCAATCTTCGCCGCCCGCCGCGTCAATTCATATGCTTCCTGCGCCGCCGGAAGCGACCGCGACACTCCCGCCAATACCGACTCATCTTTCCCGCGCCCCGGCTTCCCCTCCGCCGCGCGTTCCTCCGCCTTAAGCTGCTCCCAATTCTTGAGCACCTCTGCCGAAGTCGCTGCCTTCACGTCCCCAAAAACGTGCGGATGCCGCCGGACCATCTTCGTATGAATCGATTCAATCACGTCGGCTATCGTGAATCGCCCAGCCTCCTCCGCCAGCGCGGAATGAAATACCACCCGCAGCAATAAATCCCCCAGCTCCGACGCAAACTCCCGCGCATTCCCCGCCTCCATAACGTCCAGCACCTCATACGTCTCCTCCACCAGATACCTCCGCAGCGATTCATGCGTCTGCTCGCGATCCCAAGGACATCCACCCGGCGCGCGCAACTGAGCCTGCAACGCAACAAGCTTCTCGAACCACTCCCCTGCCGACCCATTTCCTCGCGCTCTGCCTGTTGCGCTCTGCTTGCGCACAAGCCCACTCGCACCCGTCCGCCTACGGAATTTCGCTCGGCCCTTTACCTTGGTCTTCCTTCGAGTTTTTCGATGTGGAGACACAGCGATCTCGACCGCTCCTGCGCGACCCGACAATTTACAGTCCCCCGCTCCGTCCCACAAGAGCCAATCGGGCCTGCTTCGCTGTTTCCTCGCTGCCCAATTCGCTGTACCTCATGCTCTCATTCGCAATGGGATCACAAACCGGCCTTCGGATCATCGACGGATTCCTTCTGCTCAGTCTCTTTGTAGGCACCCCTACTATAGCTGCAGCAGTCGGATATGCTGTGTGGAGGGGCAAGCCGAAAACCTTTGACCGTCATACGTTCGTCCTGGCGTACCTCGCCACGGTCATTGCTGGCGGCTTTCTTATGGTCTACACGCAACGAATGCATGCTGATGTCAGAACCTGGAAGCATCTTGTGCAGATTGTTTGCTTTGAATTCGGTGTTACCCTCTTGGGCGTTGCTGGGGGCTGTGCGGTGGGGATTTTCACGCGGCGGTCTAAATAGTTGACCTTATTTCCACCGAATCAAACCACCGATTCTCCGGCGCGCCGGCATTGAACCGTTAATTCCCCTGAAGATTTTTCTCGAAAAACGCCGCGACCCTCTTCATCAGATAAATTCGCCCGGTGGGATCGCTTGCAGGATGCCCCCGACCGGGAAGCAAGACCACCTCAATATTTTTGCCATGCTTGATCGCTTCATCCAGAACCAGCATCGTATTTATCAGGTGAACGTTGTCATCCCCCGTCCCCTGTCCAATCATCAGCTTCCCTTCAAGGCTGTTCACAAAATTCAGCGGCGACGCTTTCCGATATCCCTCCGGATCATCCTTCGGCAAGCCCAGAAATCGCTCGGTGGCAATCGAGTCGTACTGAAGCCAATCCGAAACGGGCGCGCCCGCAAATCCCACCTTGAAATCCTGCGGCGCTTCGAAAAGCGCGTGCAGTGTCATGTGCCCGCCATAGCTCCAGCCCCAGATGCCAATCCGCTCGCCGTCCACGTAAGGCAACGTTCGCAGATACGCCACTCCGTCGCGCTGATCCGCAAGCTCCTGCACAGCGACGTTGTGGTATAGCTTTTCTTGAAAAGCGTGCCCGCGGCCCATCGATCCCCTGTTATCGACTGAGAAAATGATGAACCCCTTTTGCGCCAGGAACTCATTGAACAGAAAAGTTCCTCCCGTCCACATATTGCGCACCACCTGCGAAGGCCCTCCGTACGTAAATACGATCACCGGATATTTCTTCGCGGGATCGAAGCCCGAAGGCTCGATCATCGACGCGTTAAGCAAAGTGCCGTCTTTGGTCTTCACCTGCAGGAAGTCGACGGCCGAGAGGCCATAACTCGCCACATCCGTGCTGTTCCCATGAAGCACAGCGATTTGCTTTCCATCGCCGCCAATCAGATCCTGCCTCGGAGGCGTCATCACATTCGAGTGCGCATCGATGAACGCGGCCGCATCGGGAGAAAAGTTCGCCGCGTGCCAGCCAGCCTCCCGCGAAACGCGCTCAAACCCGGAACCATCCAGCGCAACCCGATATATTTGGCGTTCGAGGGGTCCCCGTTCTGTCGCCGTGAAATAAACCACACCGCGTTTCTCGTCGACGCCATCGACGGATTCCACTTCCCACTCGCCGTGCGTAATCTGCACCGGATCGCTGCCGTCGGTCTTGTACAAATAGAGGTGGCGATATCCGCTTCGCTCGCTTCCCCAAATGAACCGATTACTGTCTTTCGAGAACCACAAAATATCGGTCACATCCATCCACGTTTTTGACTTCTCGGTGAGAACCACATGCGCCTCGCCACTACTCGCATCCACAATCGTCAATTCCAGAACATTTGCTACCCGAGCAAGCCGCTGGATCGCCAGCCGCTTGCTGTCCGGCAGCCATTCGACACGCGGAATCAGAATCTCTTTGTCGCTGCCAATGTCCATCGCGCGAGCCTCTCCTCCTGCGATCGGCTGTACGAACACGCGCGCCACAGGATTCGGCTCACCGGCCCGCGGATACCGGTACGTTTCGTCTTCGGTTAAATCCTCGATATTGTTTTGAATCGCGTATTTCGTCACCGCGTGCTCATCAAGCTCGAGATACGCGATCGCCGACGAGTCCGGTGCCCACCAGTATCCGGAGCGAATTTCCAGCTCTTCCGGATACACCCAATCCAGCTGCCCCTTTCGCAATGCTTCGCTTCCGCCCGTTGTCACCGCCCGCGCGTCTCCACCGCTCGTGTTCACAATCCACACGTTGTAATCGCGCACGAAACTCACCCACCGGCCGTCGGGCGATATCTTCTCGTCGGTCAGCATTTCTTTACCCGAGACAAGCGTGCGCGCAGCCTGAGATTTCAGATCGAACCAGACCACCGAGGTCTGCCCACGAAATAATATGGCAGTGGCATCAGGCGAGAATTCAAACGGCGCAGGCGGACGCCGTGCCGCTCCGGTTCGCTGCCGCACAGGATAGGGTTGTGGAGGAAGAATTGTCGCGAGCTTATCCGCCGCGATCAGCAGATGCCGGGTTCCGGTCGCCGCATCCATGGTCCAGACTTCCCGTCGCGCATCCTTTCCTGTGCCAGTCGATTCGAAGAACGCAATCTCTTTGCTGTCGGGAGTCCAGGCGAGGCCAGCTGCCAACCTGCCACTCAGCCCGGGCTCGCCATAAATCGCTTCGACTGTGAGGGGCTTCGTCGACTTCGAACCGGCAGATTGCGGAGCCGCTTGTGAAAATGAAGAAACCAGGAAAAACACTGCCGCGATCAACGCGCTGGTCAGCAGTAATGGCCGCAGCTTACGCTCGATTTTCTGCACGAATTCCTCCTCATAGAAACTGGGAGTGTACTCGAACCGCCAAACGAAAGTGAACTTCCGAACAGCAATCCGTCAGTAGGGGCGGCTCTCAGAGCCGCCCGCGTCCATCGCGCCGACCGTTAAGTCTTCGCCAGCGGGCCTACGGCATGCCAGTAGACGACGCTGCGCAGCTAGACTGAGCCCAGCCCAAGCGGACCGCGCTAACTTGTGAGGACTTGGAGCGGGTGTTAAACTTTGAAGATACTCAAAGTTGGAAAGCTGACGAAAGGGATATTCTGTGGCTGATCCGAAACAAGAAGAAACGTTTAAGGTTATTGACCGGCGCCTGTTCAGCGAAGACGGCGCTTTGCGCAAAGATGTCGTAGAGGAAGAAGAGCGGCGCGAAGAAGAAGCTGCCGCACGAGCAGCGAATCGCGCAGCCGCAAACGCACCGGCGCAAACCGACGCGAACAAGGCCGCAAAAAGCCCGGCCGCTAGTCCGAGTGCCGACGCATCCGCCAGCCTTGCCCCTGGCGAAAATCAGCCGTTCGACGCCGAGCAGCCGCAAGGCTCGCGCAGCTTCCAGATGCTGGTCGATTTTCTCGTTCGCAACGCCGCCGCCATGCTCGGCGGAATGGCCGACCCGCGCACCGGACAAGCCTATCTCGATCTCGAAGGCGCCCGCGAAGTGATCGACATGCTCGACGCGCTCCGCGAAAAAACGCGCGGAAACCTCTCCAAAGCCGACGATGACCTTTTAATCGAAGTCCTCGGACAGCTCAAGCTGACTTTTATGGAGATGTCCAAAGTGGCGGCCGACGCGATGGCAAAAAAGGCCGCGCAGAAGAAATAATCTTGGGCGTCGCTCTCCGTCTTGCGCCGTGCGCCTTCGCGAGCCGAAAATCCGGACGAAATGACAAAGCGTTAATGGTCTCGCCTCCGTTCTCCTATGCAACCGCTTGAGCTTACAGTTCTCGGTTCCGGCACCTCGATGGGCGTCCCCACGCTCGGGTGCCATTGCGCCGTTTGCGAATCAAAGGATTCGCACGACAAGCGCACGCGCCCCTCCGTCCTGCTCTCCTATGGCGGACGCAACGTGGTCATCGACACCACGCCCGACTTTCGTTCCCAGGCCATGGCCGCGCACCTCGATCGCCTCGACGCAATTCTCTACACTCATGCGCACGCGGATCATGTTTTCGGCCTCGACGATATTCGCCCCTACAATTTGAAACAAAAAACCGCTATTCCCATCTACGCAGCGGAAGCAACGTTGCAAACATTGAAGAGATCGTTTGCCTACATCTTTGACAGCGCGCCAACTGACAGCTCATTGCCCGGCGTGGAATTGCACACGATCGAGGGTCCCTTCACTCTCTTCGGCCTGGAAATAATCCCTGTCCCAGCCATGCACGGCCCAGGCCAGGTGCTCGGATTCCGTTTTGGCAACGCTGCGTACCTCACCGACTTCAGCGCCATCCCGGAAAGCTCCAAGGCGCTGCTCAAAAACCTCGACCATTTCATCCTCGACGCCCTGCGCTACGTTCCGCATCCAATGCACTCCAACGTGCCACAGTCACTCGCACTCGTCGAAGAGCTCAAACCAAAACACGCCTGGTTCACCCACATCTGCCACGACCTCGGCCACGAACACACCAACGCCAAGCTCCCGGAAAATGTCCGCCTCGCCTACGACGGCCTCCGCTTCGAGGTGCAAGCCTGATGCGTGACGAAGCGGCTTCGCTACTCACGGTCGCTTATTCGGCGGAGCAGTGGGCCGCCAAATTCGGAGATCTAAACGTTCGCACTGCCGTCACGATTGGAAATTTCGATGGTGTTCATCTGGGGCACCAAAGAATCTTTCAAGCGGTCAACGATTGGGTCGATTTGAAAGGAAACCTTCATAAGAAGCAGGAGCAGTTGACTCCCACCGTCCTCACATTTTATCCGCACCCCGCTAAGGTCCTTCGGCCTGCTGAAGCCCCGCTGCTTCTTTGCACTCTTCCGCAACGATTAGCTGCCTTTGAGAATGTGGGGATGCATGCGGCTCTCGTGCTCAAGTTCGACGAACAGTTGGCGAAAGTCAGCGCCGAGGATTTCGCGCGAACGTATCTCGTGGACACTTTGCGCGCTCGTGCTGTTTTCGTAGGCGCAAACTTTCGCTTCGGCCACAAGCAAGCCGGCGACGTGAAGCTGCTCGAAGATCTCGGCCGGCGCTGGGATTTTGAAGTACAAGTGGTGCCACCCGTCATTCAAGACGGCATCGTCGTCTCGAGCACCGCCGTACGCACCGCTGTCCGCGACGGACGCGTGGAGGACGCCGCGCGTTTGCTGGGCCGCCCGTTTGCACTCGCGGGAGAAATCAAAACCGGAACCGGACAGGGACGCAAACTCGTCGTGCCCACGCTGAACCTCGCGACCGAACAGGAATGCCTGCCGAAAAACGGCGTGTACGCGACGGAAACCGTGGTCGAAGGCAAGAAATATCGTTCGGCGACGAACATCGGCGTGCGCCCGACGTTCGATGGCCAGCGCCTGGCGATTGAATCGCATCTCTTCGATTTTTCTGAAAACTTGACGAGCGGCGCGATGGAAGTGCGCTTCTGGAAGCGGTTGCGGGACGAAAAGAAATTCTCGGGACCGGAAGCGCTGCGCGATCAAGTGCTGCGCGATATCAGCGAAGCGCAAGCGTACTTTGCATCGCTCGCACAGCCGAAGTGAGGCAGGCCACGCCTCTGCTGCAACGATTTATTCGTTCGGAGCAATCGGAATCGATGGGTAATCGTTCGTTTTGCTGCTGGTTGTAAATTTGATTTCCTGCAAGCGCACTCCGCGAAGCGAAATCTTTCGAGTCGCTTTTTTCTTCTTCAGCAACTTGTGGTCTTTCATCATTCCACCTCAATGACGTGCGATCACGAACTGGCGCGCTGCTTTTCCTGCTTGCGGCATTCTGTGCAAACGCCGCCGATTTCGGTGCGGCTCACGGTGATATCGATGCTGCAGTCGCGCGCGATCTGCTGCTTCAGCTCTTCGTACAACTCGCTTTCCACTTCGCGCACTTTTCCGCAGCGCAGGCACGCTACGTGAATGTGATCGCGCGGCCCGTGGCTTTCGTAGAAATGACGGTCGCCGCGAAGATGCAGCAGGTCGAGCTCGTCAATCAGGCCGTGGCGTTTCAGCAGGTCGATCGTGCGATAGACGGTCACGCGCGTGATGTTGGAATCGATTTTTTGTGCGCGCTCAAGAATTTCGCCGGCGTCGAGATGGCGGCGCGCCGTCTCCATCACTTGCAGCAGAACGCGGCGCTGGCGCGTGAGCCGGATTCCGCGCGAGCCAAGTTCGCGCTGCAAGCGTCCGGGCGCTTCGTGGACGTTGATTCGTTCTCCGGTTGAAACGCGATGTGCGGGTGTGGCAGCCATATTCGCTAATGGCAGATTATACCAAATGCCGATTCGGAGGCGGGCAAAACGAATCTGATCGCACTGCTTCGCGTCGCGACGATTTGAAGCGGCTCGTGACATGTTTCATTCACCTGGAGGGGCGACCGGGGGATTTTCGCGGAGGGCGCCTTTGCCCGTCATGGCGGCTATGATTTGGCGGCCGTGGAAGCGGCCGTTTTCGATGAAGATTTCGCCGGTGTGCATTCCGCCGACTACAACGCCCGCGACATAGATGCCGGGCACGTTGCTTTCGAGGCTTTCGGGATTTGTTTGCGGCTTTTTCGTGACCGGGTCGAGGCGGATTCCCTGCTGCTCGAGAAAATCGAAGTCGGGGTGGTAGCCGGTCATCGCAAACACCTGCGCCGCGGGCAGCGCCTGCTCGTGGGAATTCGTTTGCACCCAGACTTTGCCGGGTTCGATGCGCGAAACTTTGGCATTGAACAGCGCCGCGATTTCGCCGGCGCGGATGCGATTTTCGATGTCGGGTTTCACCCAGTATTTCAGGCTCTTGCCCAACTCCGCATCGCGATGAACCAGCGTGACGTGCGCGCCGCCGCGGAATAAATCGAGCGCCGCTTCGGCCGCAGAATTTTTCCCGCCGATCACGACGACATTCTGCTTCCAGTAGGGATGTGCGTCCGTGAAATAGTGCGAGACGTGTGGTAGCGCTTCACCGGGAATATCGAGCGGATTGGGCCGGTCGTAGTAACCCGTGGCGATGATGATTTTCTTGGCGTGGAATTCGCGCTTCGCGCCGGATTCGTCGTGGGTGTGGACGACGAACGCTCCATCGTGACCGCTGATCTTATCGACGGTTTCGTAGAGCCGCGTTTCAATTCCGTAGTGTTCCACTGCCCGGCGATAGTAGTTGAGAGCCTCGGCGCGGGTGGGCTTCCCTGCCGCGATCGTCATGGGCAGATCGCCGATTTCCATGCGCTCGGGCGTGGTGAAGAAAGTCATGTTGACGGGATAGTGGTAGAGCGAATTGCACAGGCAGCCCTTGTCGATGACGAGCGGGCGCATGCCGGCGCGCTTGGCTTCGATGGCGCAGGCGAGACCGGTGGGCCCGGCGCCGATGCAGATGACGTCGTAAGTGTCAGGCATCGAATCGACCTTGGATCTGAACGGCGACGCCGAGTGAGGAAAACGCCGAAACGTTGTTCCGCCACGGCGGACGCAAAAACCGCGTTTTGTGTCCATTAGAAATTTGCTTAGTCTTTTGTTTTCCGCTAGTTGACTCAAGTTCTGAAATGTCGATTGTTCCCATTAGAAAATTGGGCGTTTCTTCCGTTCTCAGAGTTTTCGCAGGATCACAGTTGAGTTCCTTCGACTCCCGGTGGTCGCTTCCTTCGTGCCTCAGGACAGGCAGGATGCCGATCCTGGCCGGATCGTCAGTTCCTATTAGCCGCCGCGGCGGCCGGGGAAATTCTCGGCTGGGTGAGCGGACGGTCTTCTCCGATGAGTTCGTCGGCGGAAGGCGCCGGAACTCCGAAGCGGGCCAATTTTCGGACTGAAAAATCGTCATAAATTTGCGATTAGAAATTTTTAGATTGCTGATTCTTTTAGGACTTAGCTCGAATTCTAATTCCAGATTTGCGATTAGAAATTGGAGAGCATTGTTGAGGCAGCGATGCTCGGCAGGTGTCGTCGCCAGCCAGCCAGCCAGAGTGCTGACTGCTCTGGTTCCACTGAGACGCTCCTTTCTTTACCCATCGGGAGCCACGTTCGAGTTTGCGTTCAGCTCCCATGATGTTAGATGACGGTAGCATGCGGAAAAGTTGGTTTGCAAGGAGTGGTTGGCGGAGAAAATTTTATGAAGCTTTGAACCTGTTGCGACCTTGGAACCCGTTCGCGCGGGTCTGGGTGCTTTGGCTTATGCTTCACTTCTTAGGCAGCAAACCCCAAAAAGCTGATGGTGAGGCCAATGAAAGTCTGGTTCCTTGGGCTGGCGCTGATTCTGGCTCCGTATCTTAGCTCGCAGGCGCGCTCACAAACTGTGAGCCAGGCACAGTCGGATGGTTCTGAGGACGAGGACTCGCCCAACTGCAAGTACATGGATAGTGCCAGCCTATTCTTCCACACCGACAAGGAAGGATTCGCAGTTACTTATTTCAAGGCGTGTTTCGAACCGGCACGCGAAAATCAGATAGAGCAAGGAATCGGGTCCGCGCTGCATTGTCCCGCCGGGAATTTGTACCTATCGACTTTTCAATCTGACGGACTCACCGGCCTTGAGGCGACTTGCGAAACACACCTTCTACGGCGTGGCCTGCACTTTTCTGGAGAGCTAGATGTATCAGCGATTCAAGCGCTGCTTCAAGGCTTAGGTGACCCAGCCATTGAGGTGGAAGTAGGTCAACCGGCCTACGGGGACGCCCATTGCAACCCGGACACCAGCGATCATGAAAATGTGAACGACGTGTTGGAATGCCGATACTCCTTTGAAAAGGGAGAAACGGCCTCAGGCAAAATCAAAGTTTCATTCGGATATACCGTGACAGAAGCCGTACGGACGATCGGAATCTTGGGTCTTTTGCTTCTCGTTCCCATCGTGTCCGTCTTGTGGCTTCGACAGCGCGCGATGACGGCACCCGAAGAAGAGCGAACCACCATCTGGTTCGCGTACTTCCGATTCCTCCGGTGGACAGTGCTTGCTGGAGCATTGATCTGGTGGGCCGCAATCGATCTTCTTGGTGCCGACAGCCTCGTCACGTTCCTGCTTCCATCCTGGAGGTGCTGCGATTCGGTGACCAGTTCGACGGCACCCTGGATTGTTCTGTGGCTACCGGCGGCGATCGTGTACGGGGGGTGCCAGGTTCTTTCCGTGCGAATCCATGAGCTTCGGGGGGTAAAGCGGACGAAGGGCGAAGCAATCCGCCAAGCATTCTGGGGAGTTGGGCGGTTTTTCATCCCGTTCGTACTAGTGATCACCGCTATTGGTGAAATGTTCGAGTCTCCCCGGACCGCCGTGGTTTTGTTTGCTGCTACGTTTGTTGCGGCAAGACTTGCAGGGAAGAAACTGTTGCAGGCATACGGCCTCGAGTTTCAAGCAGTCAGTTCCGGGGAGCTGCGTGACCGAGCCTTCGCGCTAGCCGAACGAGCCAAAGCAAAGCTCCAGCAGTTGTATGTTCTGCCGACCGATCACATCCGGATGGCGAATGCTTTCGCACATGTTGGTAACAATATTTTTCTGACTGACTATCTACTGAAGAACCTCAGCAAGCGCGAAGTGGACGCGGTAATCGGCCATGAAGTGGCTCACCTGCAAAAAAAGCATATCCGGACGCGGCTAATTGTCCTGTTCGTTTGTATTGGTGCGATGTTAGGTGCGGGCATTTGGCTGGGATCCCGCGTTCCGGAGCGCTTCCCTTCCGGGCCGGTGTTTTATGCCCTCATGCTGCTGACAATCTTTCTCGTTTCCCGACGTAACGAATTTGCCGCTGACGCCGGCGCTGCGAAGCTAACGGGAGATCCGGAGGCGATGATTACCGGACTTGCTAAGCTTTCGCGTCTGAACACGATGCCGATGCAATGGGGCCAAATCGAAGAAAAAACGCTCACACATCCTTCGATGTTGAAGCGCATCACACGGCTGGCAAGGTTGGCTGGAATCGGAGAGGAGCGGATTCCAGAACTGCTTCGCCAATCGGCGATCGCACCACTGGATGTCTATACGATTCCGGCTACCCTGCCCCAGGGCAAGGTATTTTCGACGCGCTTCCGGACCTCGCTCGCCTTCCGCCTCGCGTGGTCGATTTTGCTTGCCGGCGTGATCACTCCGACGGTCGTTGCATGGATCGCCCAACGAGCCCGGCTAGAAGACTCGCGGCTGTGGCTCGCTTATGGGGCCGGATTGATTCTCACTGTGATCGTGAGCCTCGTGTTGTCGAACTTTTTGCCGATGCTCGGGCTCGGGAAGCTGGAAAGGCTCGTACGAGGCAAATTCGAGAAGCAAGGTGCGCCGGGAGAAATTCTAAAGGGCATGTTCGTGAGCCTGGCGCCAGACGGTGAGCCACGGATCTATGAGGGCAATTGGGCCTGGGATGTTGGCTTTCTTCTTCTTTCGCCGGAGCGGTTGTATTACTGGGGGGAAGAGGCACGGTTCGCGATCGAACGCGATGATGTGATTCGCATCTGGGCTGGGTCTGGGCCGTTCAGTTGGATCAAGACCGCGGCGGCTTATGTTTCGTGGACCGATCAGAGTGGCCAGCCACGAACGCTGAATCTGCGGGCTTGCAGTGCGAGTTCGCTGAGCGAGATGTCTCGAATCACTCGGCTGCTGGCGCGTGACCTGGAAAATTGGCGGAGCAGATTGCCGGCTGCGAGCGACGCAACGACTCGCACGGTGCCAACGGATGCTGGTTTTGAGGCGGAATTCAGCCCGCCGGGATTTGGTGCCGTGACGAGCATGGCAGCGAGAGATCTTGCACGAGGCCGATTTTTCGTACGAGACTTTTTTATCAACACTTTCCTCGCTATTGGAATTGCGGTTCTCTTCGGCCTGCGTTTCTCCTTGCTCGATTGGCTGGTCTCACCGCCGGGTGCGGCCGCAGAACATTTAGCGGAGGGAACCGGATGGTACGTTCTCGCTGCTGCTTGGATTAACCGGATGTTCCTGCTTTTTCCGTTCTGGCGAAGCCGGCCTGGCAGAGACAAGGCTATCGCAGCAGCCGCTCCTGTAAGTTCCCCGATTGAGTGATCGCCCCACTTGACTGCCGATTGCAGTATGTCGGCGGTACAAGGAACGTGCGCGTGAGGTAGCCAAGCATCGCAACCAACGCAGGTAGTTACTTGGGGCACAGGCAGGATTGCCTGTGCTACTGAAAGGCCGCGTTATGCAAGGACCCGAGGTCGCGTTATTGAATGTCGAGGGGATCGGCGGTTTTGTGTTCGCGGATTTGGTAGCGGAGGTACTCGTGGATGGCTTTTAGGGCTTGAGGGTCTTCTGTGGTGATTACGACTTTTGCGCCGGTTGGGGTGGATTCGTATTGGTAGGTGATTTTGGATTTGCGGGCTTTCATTGTGGGGACGCCTGGCGGGGTTTCGGCATGGACTTCGTGGGGATCGGTGAAGTCGCCTTGGGCGAAGGATTTGGAGATGTGTTCGAGGTGCATGCGGATGTGGTCGCGGCTGGCTGTGTCGGAGGGGTCGTTGGCTTGGACTTGGATGATGCCGCCGGTTTTTGTGAGGGTGAAGTGATGGGTGGTTTTGGTTTGGTCGAAGCCCATTACGTGGGCGCCGCGGGTGTTCATGGCGGTGGGGTCGTGCTGTTGTTGTGGGTTGGATGGTGATGCTGTGGATGCGAGCAGGAAGAGGCAGGCGGCTACTGTTCGGATTCGGTAAGGTGGGCGAATCGGCATTGGAGTGAGCGAGCCTCCTTTCATTCAGACGACGGGTATGAGTAAGGGTGAGCTAATTGTCGTGCTTCAAGACAAGTCGGCGCTACCAAGAACAACGCAGGCACCCTTCATGCGGTGACAATGGTCTGATCGCGCCAAGTTCTTGTGCCGGGCACGGCGTGCCGTGCCCCTACTGCGGAAAAAGCAAACCGACGGCGAAAAGAACGATAACGCGAGCGAGTCAAGCATTGCGAATCGCGCTGGGCGTTACTTGGGGCACAGGCAGGAATGCCTGTGCTACTGGAAGGCAACGATCGCCGGGGGAGTCGCTTGTTGTAGAATCTGCGGCAATGTTAGACATTCAGGTGTGCAATAACATCCGCAAAAACTTTGAGCGTTCGTTCGCAGGGTTTGTGCTTTGCTGCGCTGTGATGTGCCTTGGCGCCGCGCGGGCGGAGGCGCAGACAGGGGCGGCGAAGGGCGATGCGGCGGCGGAGAGCGATGCTGCCGCGAAGGTGGAAGCTGAAATTCGGCATGAGCAGAAGTATGTGGAGCGGGAGACTCCTTCGGACCGGCAATTTTCGACCGTGAACAGCGAGACGCGGGGAACGGACGGCAAAATTGGCAATTGCGATCCGAAGCGCGTCTCGTCGGGATATAGGGGATGCGATTTGACGTTCGTGCGCAAGGGCAAACGCGAGAGCCACCGCGTGATGCGACCGGGCGTATTTCCTCCGACTTACTTTTCTGGAGTGCACAATGATTGGGGGTTGTGGGAGGAATCGAAGGACGGGAGGCTGCGATATTTCACGTTACATACGGATGGGCGGATGGATATCGGAGCAGCGAGGTCGATGCCGCATTCGGTGCACTAGCGTAGTTGATTTGCGTGTTATTTCGGGCGAGTGCCTGATTGAAAGGGTTTGCCGTTAAGAACAGCGCACAGGCAGGAGTGCCTGTGCCACCAAACCGTTGCCAGTGGCAGAGAGTGCCTGTACCAATGAGGCCGCCAGGTACGAAGCAATCACAAAACAATTTCAAGCTTTGGCTGCTGCGCCTTTGATGACGCGGTAGATGAGAAGCAGGACGACGGCGCCTACTACTGACATTATGAAGCCGGCGCCCTGGCCTGCGCGGTACCAGCCGATGGCTTGGCCGATGTAGGTGGCGAGGATGGAGCCGGCGATGCCGATGATCATGGTGATCCAGATGCCGCCGGGCTCTTTGCCGGGCATGAGGAATTTTGCTACTGCGCCAACTACGAGGCCGATGATGAGTTCCCAGAGTAAGGCGAACATTGGCGTCCTCCTGGATTTGACTGGTGCATTTGAACTCGCCGTTTTGTGAATTCCGAAATAAATCGCCGATGGGGCCTCTGCGCTGAAACCTTCGCGTCGAAATTGAGTGCGCGTCGCGAGGATTGCGCCGCTGCTCTGGCAACGCTCGTGCGAATCTACTGTGAAGCTGGTTTGTTCTGCATTTTCGCGGCAGCGTCGTCGGCAGCTTGCTTGGCGTCTGCCGCAGCCTTTTGCGCTTTCTTCTTCGCGGCATCCATTGCCCGATCGGTGGCTGCCTTTGCGTCGGCGGCAGCTTTTTTCGCTTTTTCCTTGGCGGCTTCCATGGCCTGGGATGCGGCATCGCTTGCGGATTGCTGGGCCTTCTCACCGGCTTTTTGAGCTGCGTCGGAAGCTTGTTGCTTAGCTCTATCGACCGCGTCTGAGGCTTGTTGCTTGGCGTCCTGAGCGGCGCTGGACGCGGTGGCTTTGGCGGCGTCGATTGTTTGCTGGGCCTTTTCCTGGGTCTGCTTCGAGCAGCCGGCCAGAAAGAGCGAGGCACAGAGAAAGAGACAAGCAAGCGTGACGAAATTTGTGCGGGTCCGCTTCACGCGCGGTTCTCCAGAAGCAAAATGCAAAGACAACACACCAGAGGTGCGCCGGTCCGCCAGCCTTCGGACCGGCACACTTCCGGCGCTTGGTGCAAACTTTATGCCTGCCGCTGTTTTTCCGCGACCTTCGCGAGAGCGATCGTGAGAGCGGTGCCGCCCAGAGTCTTAATCAGCGTGGTGTGCTGGGCGTAGAACGTGCTGACGCTATCCACGATTGAAGGATCCGCGTTGTGCGCTTGCGTCGCGAGCTGCTGAACAGCTTCGGGCGAAATTTTCTGAGCCTGTTCGGGCGTGATCTGGGGCGTGCCCGTGCTTCCGCCGAGAATACCGGCGAGTCCCGCACCTGAGAGGAGCGACGTGAGCGTGCCGGGAGGAACGGAGGACATGATTTGGTTGATGATGCCGGCTTTTTGCTCGCCGCTGGAACTGTTGAACATTGTGGAGAGCATCTGGCCGAAGGCGGGGGTCTGGTCGGATTTGAAAGCGGCGGAGAGGCCTTCTGCAAGCGCGCTGGAGGGGGCCGCTTCTGCCACCTGGTCGAAATGGGCGTGCACGTCCGGAGCCGGTGCTGCTGCTGCGCCGCCGGAGGTATATTGCTTCAAGAGGTTGCCGATTTGATCTGTCCAAGTCATAGCTGGTTCTCCTTTTGCCGATTACCGAAGCTTTTGATGCCGGTTATATAGCACGCTCGTTTGAATGCCGGGCGCGACTCGCGTTACTGGGGGATTACAAGCTCCTGGCCGGCTTTGATTTTGTCCGGGTCGGCGAGCTTGTCTTTATTGGCTTCGAAGATTTTCATGTACTTGTTGCCGTCGCCGTAGAACTGCTTGCTGATTTTGGAAAGGCTGTCGCCGGCTTGAACGGTGTAGGTGCGCGCTGCACTGGTGGAAGAGGCGCCGCCTGCTGCTGCGGCTGCGGCCGCTGCCGCGGCTTGAATGTCCGCGGTGAGATCGGAGAAATTGGGATCGACGAGCTTGATCTGGTCCCAGACGCGGTTTTTCAGGTCGGCGGATGGAGCGGTGGCGCGGATGAAGAGCTTGTCGCCTTCCATGTTTACGTTTTGGAGTTGGATGCCGTTGGATTGGATGAAATTCAATACGGACTGATACTTCAACTTCAGTTGCTCGAAACGGTCTGCCATTGGAGCCTCCTATTAAACCTTCATACACCTTTAAGCCCGGCTGGGCGATATTATTTTTTCAATTAACACGGATCGAACTGATCCGGTTATTCCAGTTCTTGTTGTCGTTGCCCTGCACGCGATAGTTGCGCAGGTCTGGGACGTTGTGGCGGAAGACGACGGACCCGCCGCTGAAATTTCCGTCGCTGAAGGCGATGACGGTTGCGCCTCCATGGAGTTTTACGGAGCTGATCTGGTCGTTGAATCCGTTGGGAAGAAAGCCGAAACTGGCGCCGCGATCCATGCAGAAGTAGTCCGACGCGTAGTTTGTCTGCCGGAAAAAGCATGCGCCGTTGCGCGGCTGGTTGGTGGGAGGGCGGCCGGGGCCGGAGTTCCACCAGCCAGGGCCGTTGTAGCCATAGGCGCTGACGCGGAACGTGGCGCGGCAGCCGCGGTCCACCCAGATTCCCTGCCCGTCATTGCCCCAAGTGGAGCCGCGATTGCATGGGGCCTGGCTGAGCTGTTGGATCATTTCGACGTTCGAATTCACGTTGCCGATCGCGCAGTAGTTTCTTCGATTATGCGAAGATTCACAGGTGATCGTGTTGCCTCCGGGGCCCGGGCCTGGACCGGGGCCTGGACCACCCGGATAAGAATTGCCGACTTGGAAATCAGCGCGGCAGCCGCGATCGACCCAAATGCCGCGGCCGTCCCAGCCCCAGGTTTGCCCCTGAACGCAGGGCGAGTTGCTGTTCTGCCTGGCCATCGTAACGCCGCCGCGCGTATCGGCTGGGCAGAATTGGCGACTGCCATCTTGCGAGGCACAGCTGATGGTCTGGGCGGAGGCTTGGTGCGAGAAAGCGGCCCAACCCAACACGAGCATAACGAAAACCAACAGCTTGATTCTCATCCTGTCTCCGGTTGATTTGTGCTGCGTTGTGTGGCGAGTTCCCGGGAGAAGAAATTCGCCGCCGGACCGTTTCGAACTAGGCCTTCGACATTTGAGCTTTGATGAGACCGATGACCGCCATCACGATGGCCCCGCCGACGCCACCGCCGCCGACGCTGGAAAGAATGGAGCTGAGGTCCATTCCGCTCGCAGGGGCAGCAGCCGCCGCAGCTCCGCCTGACGTGATCATACTAAGCAGCTGGCCGCCGACGCCACCGCCTACGATGCCCGCTATAGTGTTTCCGATCGGGCCCAAGTTGAATTTCTGCATTAGCGCGCCGGCAATATTTCCACCCACACCGCCACTCACCAAACTAACGATCAATGGGAGCCAGTTCATCAAAGCCTCCGCCGAGCTGGATTTACATGGCCTGAGCGAAGACACGCACTCTCCGAGCGACGAACATGGAGAAAGAATGCGAATCTTTTGAAAATTAACGATGGGTCCCGGAGTGCGCCAGATGGATACAACAGGAATCACATCGGTACAATCGGGCGTTCGCTGATTTGGTTGTAGGGGATTCCCTTATGGTCTGGGTAGTAAATTTACTACGGTAAAGTACTGGAACCACTGATCGTATTATTTCTATTGGCGATTTGTGTCCCTCGGTCATTTTACTCATAGCGACCCATTGGACGTGGCCCCGGTACATTTTTTTTGTTTTGATACTTCGGCGCTAGCTTTTGGGGCGGGTAAGCCTATTCGATTGGCAATAAAGCTTCCGTCAGATCGTCGGCGAACGAGGCGAGTTCGGCGCGGCGGGCGGCGGTGGCTTCGACCCGTTGCTTTTTCCAGATAAAGTAGTCGTGGCCGTCGAGAGTGATTCGAGCGCTGAGGTTTCCGTCAACCAGGTACGCGGGCTCGGCGAACACTTTGAAGGTGTCAGGGACGACCGGCGCGAGAAGCGCGGCGCAATTCCCTCTTCGAATGCCGATGTGGTTAGGGTAGACGGGGAAGGCGATCAACTCGAAGCCGCCAGAGAGCATGCGCTGGAGGAGTGCGGCCTGCTTGGGGGTGATGTCCATCTGAAGACAGGATAGCAGGCGGGCTCTAGGAGCCCGCTGAAAAACAAATCTCATCGAGGCATAGCTCGACGCTGCCGACTACGAAGAAGTAGGGTTGCGACCCATACATCAAAGCAACGCGCGGATTGCTAATTCTCGCCGGGCGTACCCTTGTTATCTCTGATGGAAGCTACCTTCCACGGGTCATTCGCAACGTCGATCGTCGGTTCGCCGTCTTTCATGACGAGCTTGGCTGCGCCATATACGACTCCGCTGCTTTTTTTCATCTCCTTGTCGTTCATCTCGATTATGCCTCCGCTCAGGTCGTACGCCTCGCTTCGCGAGTCTGACCATGCTTCGGCCATCGAGATTTTTCGGTCGGTGATGAAACGAATCGAGCGCCCGGCGGGCGTCGGAAACCAACGAATGTATTTGACGTCATAGCCGAGCGTCCCGGTAATTGCAACACGACCGACCGCGCGCATCTTGCTCAGGGCGTTGAACAACCCTACATTTTGGGACTTTTGGAATGCATCTACGAGGACCTGCTTATCGTCGGGCGTCGAGAACTCATAGATAGCAAGCGTAAAGTTTGTGAGCTGTCCGGCCTGAAGGCCAGTGCCCGTGATGACACCCTGGATGATCTCCGGCTTGGAGCGCTCCTGGGGAGAAGCTGCAATAAGAACGATAACGCCAACCCCCAACAAAGCGCCGACCATGATCTTTCTGACTCTCGGAAGCGCGATCCTGATTTTTCCCATCTTGCTCCTCCATTTGCGACTCATGAGCTTCGAGTCACCATATTCGGCGCATGGTTACAAAAACCACAATCGAATGCCACCGTCACTATTGACGGTGCCGCTCACCGCCCCGAAGCGCTAGTATCGGTGAATGGGTGGCAAGAGCGGACAGGGCGGTCCGAGCTGGACCGACAGCTACCCGAGTAGAGAATCGAGAGATTCGTTGGGAGCGCACTCGATTGGAGCTAAATTCCGCTGAAAGAACCTTGCGCCAGTAGCGCCGCGCAGTGTGGCGGAACTGCCCGCGATTTCAAGCCAGGCCCCCTCACGCAGGCCGAGAACGGGCGAAGAATTTTCTTCGTGGAATTCGCGGATGCGCTCTTCTCGGGTTTCATGTGCCGGAGGCGAGTTGGGATCGGCGTCAACGAAATGTGGATTGATTTGAAATGGGACCAAGCTGAGCGCATCGAGACTTGCCGGAAAAACGATGGGCATATCGTTTGTTGTTTTGATTGTCGGACAGGCCAGATTTGTTCCGGCGCTTACGCCGAGATATGGCGCGCCGGCATGGACGCGATTGCGGAGAGCGTGAAGGACGCCGAGCTCGTAGAGCCCATCGAGAAGGCGGAAGGTGTTGCCGCCGCCTACGAAAAAGGCTTCGGCGTTTTCGATTGCGGCACGCGGATCCGGCGCCGTGTGAAGCGACTCGACGAGAAGCCCTGAGCCATCGAAGTGAGCCGCAATTTTCGCGGTATAGGCATCGCGGTCTTTCAGTGCGTACGGGATGAAGAGGATCCGCGTGACGGTGCGATAGAAATTCAGCACGTCGGCGGAGCAGTAGTCGAGATAGCCCGCACCGCCCGGGATGAATGAACTGCTAATGAGGAGGAGCTGAGTTTCGGATTTCATGTGAGCGCCGGACGTCAGTATAGGAGACGTCGGCTGCGAAACCAACGATTTGGCTCAGATCAGCCCTAGGACGGCAGCCTTCACAGAGCGGATGCGAGCGGGCGGATGCGTACGACGAGGACTGCAGCGCCCGCCACGAGCGCAGCAAGCATCATCCAGATAAAAGACGCGTGAAACGAATGCGTGCGAGCGGTAAGGTGGCCTGTGAGGTACGGACCGGCGAAGCCTCCTGTGAGGGCGATGCAATTAATCAAGCCTGTGCTGGCTGCTCCGGCTGATGCTCCGAGGAATGCGGATGGAATGGCCCAAAAGCTGGTGACGAATGCGAGCAGACAGCCGTTCGCTATGCCGAGCAGCAGCACGGTAGGCCAAGTGCTGGGCTGGAATGCGACGATTAAAAGCAGGCACACACCACAGAGCAGAGACGGAATCGCGGTGTGCCAGCGGTGCTCGCGGACATGGTCGGAATGCCAGCCATTCGCTTGCATGGCGATTAGACTCGCCACGTAAATCAGCGAGACGACGAGCGTGACGCGCAAGTCCGGAAGATTGGTCAGCCGTTTCAAGATCGTTGGAAGCCAAAAGACGAAGCTGTAGGCGATCGCCGCGTGGAGAAAATACGCGAAGGTAAGCAACAGAACGCGCGGGTCGCGAAGAGCCTGCCACACTGTGTAGGAGCGAACGGATTTTCTGGCTGCGTTTTCGTCTGCTAGCCGGACGGATAACCAATCGCGCTCGTCGTCTGGAAGCCACTCTGCTTTGCGGGGCCAGTCCGTCAGATAAAACCACGTGACAATGCCGAACACGACTGCCGGCAGTCCTTCCAGAATGAAAAGCCAGCGCCAACCGCTCACTCCGTGCCAATGCACCCCGAGCAGCCAGCCCGAGATCGGCGAGCCGATAATGAACGAAAGCGGAATCGCGCCCATAAACGCCGCGACGGATTTTGATCGGTCGGAGTGAACAAACCAGTGCGTGAGGTAGACGAGGACTCCGGGGAAAAATCCGGCTTCAGCGAGGCCCAGCAGAAATCGCAGAGAATAAAATTGAGGCGCGGTGTGGACAAACGCCATGCCGATGCTGACGATTCCCCACGTGACCATGATGCGCGAGAGCCAGCGCCGCGCGCCCCATTTTTCGACGATGACAGCGCCAGGAATTTCGAGCAGGAAGTAACCGGCGAAGAAAACTCCTGAGCCGAAGCCGAGGACGCGATCGTCGAAACCGAGTTCGCGTGGCATCTGGAGCGCGGCGGTGGAGATATTGGTGCGGTCGAGGAAGGCGATGATGTAGAGGATTGCGAGGTAGGGCAGCAGGCGGAGCGCAACGCGGCGGCGGGCGCGGTTTGCGATCTCGGTCGTATTAACGATCATGCTCCGCCGAGCGGGAGACACCAATTCAGCCGCACACGATTCTCACGGCCGTGAATCACGCTACAGCGGTTGAGGAACGCGCTGAGCCCGACTCCAGGCGCCGGAGCACCGCGCGAACTGCGGCGGCGAGCTCGTCCTGGCTTACATGGCTCTTGCGAAATTGCAGGCGCACCGTGAACGAGCCGTCCTCAGCTTCATAGTTGTAGACGAAAGGCTGCGGACGCGGAGCGGTGCCGGTTTCATCCTTGCGCGATTTGCGGGCTTCATCGCGCGTCAGACCGCCCTGCGAGATACGATGAACCATCTCGGTCATCTTTTTCTCGTTGGGCTGCCGCGAGACCTGAAGAAGCAGCGATTTCGAGACGATGCCGTTCTCGACGCACTCGCGGCGAACCGATTCCGGAATCACGCGCAGCGACATGCTTTCAGTGACGGACGAGCGGGCGCGACCGATTTTCTTGGCGATGTCGTCATGTGTGTAGTCGAAGTGATCGGCCAGCCGCTGCAAGCCATCGGCTTCTTCAAAGGGCGTGAGGTCCTTGCGCTGGAGATTCTCGATCAGCGCAAGCTCGAGCGTTTCCGCATCGTCGGCAATCTTCTCGATACACGGAAGCTCATGCAGGCCCGCAGCTTTCGAAGCATGATAGCGACGCTCACCGGAAATAATGTAGTAGGTATCTTCGCGCGGGATGTAGCGCACCAGCAGCGGCTCCAGCACGCCCTTCTGGCGGATCGAATCGGAAAGTTCGCGAATATCGCCGATAAATTTGCGGGGCTGATCGGGATTCGGGCGAATCTTATCGATCGGGATCATGCGGCCGATGGACGCGCCACTGAAACTCGTCAGAGTTTCTACGTAGTGGGCGTCATGCCGCATCTTGAGAGTGACGGGTAACCCGATCCTCTTGGACACGTTGTAATACCTCCTGGGCCAGTTTCTTGTAGTCATCGGCGCCGGAAGATTTCGGCGCGTAGGTAAAAACAGTTTCTTTGTAGGCGGGGCTTTCTTCCAAGCGCACGTTCTTGCTGATGCGCGTCTTGAACAGCGCATTGCCAAACGTGGCGCGAATCTGCTCGTGCGTGTCGCGCGAGATATTCGTGCGCTTGTCGAAGAGCGTGATCACCACGCCGAGAACTTTCAAATCCGGGTTGGGACGCGCTCGGATGCGGGCGTACGTCTCAAGCAAGTCGTCCGTGCCTTCGATCGCGAAATAGGCGGCTTGAATCGGTACGAGAAGGTGCGTGGACGCGACGAGCGCATTCACCGTGAGGATGCCGAGCGCCGGAGGCGTATCCATCACGATGAAGTCGAAATCTTTCAGGATGGGCGAGAGGGCGTCCTTCAGCTTGAATGGCGCATCGAATGCGCCCGTAAGCTGCTGTTCTAGGCGCGCAAGGGCCAGGCGAGCCGGCGCGACGAACAGGTACGGGTCCTTCGTGGGGCGAATAATCTTCGACATCTCCGCAGAATGCTCGGCGAAAATGTCGTACATCGTGGTCTGAATGTCGGCCGGGTCGAAAAACGCGATGGTGGCGTTGGATTGCGGGTCGAGATCGATGAGAAGGGTCTTCTTTTTCTTCAGAGCGATAGCGGCAGCTAGATTGATGGAAGTTGTAGTCTTTCCGACGCCGCCTTTTTGGTTTGCGACTGAAAGGACGCAGGTCAAGCCGTGCCCCTCGCTCCACCTGTAGCAACCCAGGGGCCATATATGGCACGTCACCCGGGCTACACCACAAGTTGGGTAACTCTACCGATTCTAACCGCCTCACTGCAAGCGAAAAATGCGATTCCCGCTGTTTATGAGCACATCGGAGGCAGGGCTGACCGCTGGTAGAATGCTCGCGTCTAAGAACTGAGCTGCGAACCTGAATATGATCGGACTCAAGACACGTCTCGCGACCGACGCCGACACAGAAGCGATCTCCGCCCTGGTGAACGCCGCATTCAAAGTGGAGCGTTTCTTCATTGACCGCGACCGAATCGACCCTGGGAAGGTTCGCGAAATGCTGCGCACCGGCAAATATTTGCTGGCTGAAGAGAATGGCGCATTGATCGCGTGCGTTTATGTCGAACTCCGAGGGCAGCGTGCCTATTTCGGCCTGCTCGGCGTGGACCCTTCGCGGCAGAGCCAGGGCCTCGGACGAAAAATGGTGGGGGAAGCGGAGGACTACGCCCGAGCCGCGGGCTGCGCATTCATGGATTTGCGGATCGTTAATTTGCGCACCGAACTGCCGCCATTTTATCGGCGCCTGGGATATGTAGAAACGGGCACCGAGCAATTCGCGGCGGATGCCAAGCCCAGCCAGCCGTGCCATTTCATAAAGATGTCGAAACCCCTCGGAACGGCTCGCGCAGCGGAAAATACCTAGATCGTCAAACTGATACGGGGCGAACGAAATTCAGCAGATTACATTTTGTAGCGGCCGAGATCCTCGTCGTTCAGATTCTCAAGCCACTTGCGCAGTTCTTCGTTCGAGCTTTTCTCGGAGATGGCGCTGGCAGTGCGCGAATTTTTCAGCACTTCATCCTCGACGAAAATCGGGCAGTCGAGCCTCAGCGCAAGAGCGAGCGCATCGCTCGGCCGCGAGTCCATCGACATCAACTGACCGTCGCGCTCCATCCAGATGAGCGCGTAGAAAGTATCGTCCTTCAAATCAGAAACCACCACTTTCTGCACATGGACATTCAGGCCGGTGAGCACGTTCTTGAGAAGGTCGTGGGTCATCGGGCGCGGCGTCTGCACCTTTTCGATCTCGAGCGCGATGGCGTTCGCTTCATACACGCCCACCCAGATCGGAAGCACCCCGCTGCCGGCGGTTTCTTTCAGTACCACGACAGGCATGTTTGTGACCGGGTCCATCATCAATCCGCGGATTTTGCATTCGAGTTCCATGCCTGGCCTCCCGGTATCGGGTTTCTAACTCACTGCGCTTCCTCGTTCAGCGCTGCCCCGCCCTGCACTTCCTCGCCAATCAAACTATTCGGTGCGCTGCGCGTGATGTGCACCTGAACGTATTGTCCCAGAAGATTCTCGCGCGATGTAGAAAAATTTACGATGCGGTTGCTGGTGGTTCTGCCGGCCCACTGATTGCGCGCGGCGTGATGCGTGTCCACGAGAACTTCATACGCCGCACCGACAAGTTTTTCGTTGCGCGCGATTTGAATCTGGCGCTGGCGTTCATTCAGAATGGCCAGGCGGCGGCTCTTTTCTTCCTCCGGAATCGCATCGGGCATCGCGAGCGAGGGCGTATTCGGGCGCGGCGAATACTTGAACGCGAAGACGCCGTCGCTTTGTATCGCGTCAAGCAGCGTCAGCGTCTCCTCGAAATCAGCATCAGTCTCGCCCGGAAAGCCCACGATCGTGTCCGTAGTCAGGCTGAACTGGCGGCGCGCACCGTGAATCCAGCTGATCTTCTCGAGATACTGCTCGCGCGTGTAGGTGCGGCGCATTTCGCGCAGGATGCGCGTCGAGCCGGACTGCACCGGGAGATGAATGTGGTCGCAAAGAGCAGGTGTGGCATCGATGGCTTCAACGATCTCGCGCGTGAAGTCGTTCGGATGCGAGGTAGTGAAGCGCACGCGGCGAATTCCTTCGATCTCGGCGACGGCAAGCAGAAGCGCCACGAAATTGAATCTGCGCTGCGAAGGATCGCGGTAGGAATTCACCGTCTGGCCGAGCAGTTGAATTTCCGTGTAACCGCTATCCGCCAGGCGTCGCACTTCGGCGAGAATCGAATCGCTGGCGCGGCTGCGCTCCGGCCCGCGCGTGTGAGGCACCACACAATACGAACAGGAATAGTCGCAGCCTTCAATGATCGTGAGATACGCGCGAAAGGGATTATCGCGGCGCGTGATTTCAGTTTCGAATGTTTCTTCGGTGTCGAGGTCGAGCCCCGTCACGCGGCGGCCGCCCGATTCCACCTGCTCGATCAGATTCGGCAAATTGCGGTAGCTCGCCGAGCCGCAGACCAGACTCACCCACGGCGCGCGCTCGAAAATTTCTTCGCCTTCTTGCTGCGCCACACAGCCGAGCACGCCAATCACTTTCCGGTTTGCTTTCGCCGCGAATTTGAAGTCGTTGAGCCGCTGAAACACTTTCTGCGCGGCTTTCTCGCGGATGCTGCATGTGTTGTAGAGCAGAAAATCCGCGTCCGCCGCAGCAGCAACCGGCCGGTAGCCACGTTCGAGCAGCACTCCCGCCACTTTCTCCGAATCGTGAACGTTCATCTGGCACCCGAACGTCTCAATGTAAAATGATCTCGCGCGAGGGTCATCCCGAACGTCTGTGCTCGGGCGTAGCGCTGGCTCGCACCGCGGATCCAGCGCGTCCGTTAGCGACGCAATCTCGATGTCAAATGGCTTCGACATGGCCGAATTTGCAGTTTAGCATAGCTCGCTTCTTCACCTGAAAAAGCTGGCCAACTTCCGATCGCCGCAGCCTGATTATGAGTACAGGTACCGGAACCTACTTGTGTCGTGAGATACAGCACATAAATTCCTTGCATCTGGCTGATTTGTTTGAAACTCCGGGATGCGTGTGCTACGGTTGTTTGGTAGCTGGAGGAAATACTTTTTCTGGGGGAATACGATTTCCTGCCTGGCGTCGCTCCTTTTTGCCAGCCGCCTCGATACCCTGATTGAACAAACGGGCTGGGTGGCTCGCATCGTTCTCTGTATCCTGCTGATTCTTTCCGTCTACTCCTGGGCAATTATTTTCAAAAAATCCGGGCAGTTTTCGCGGATCGATTCGCAAACTTCACGCTTCCTGCAGATTTTCCGCGCCGGAGGCGGCTTGCCCTCGCCTAGCACGCTGCGAGCAAGCGCCGGCGGAACTCCTCTCGCCAGCGTCTATCAAGCCGGCTATCGCGAGCTCGAAGCCCAAATGAATAGCGGGAATCCGCGCCCAGGGAATCCAAATCCCGGCGGCGGAAATCCCGGCAAACTCAAGAATCCGAGCGCCGTTGGCGTCGAGATGCATCTCGCGGCCGCCGAAGAAGTCCGGCGCCTGGAAAAAGGAATGTCGTGGCTCGCCACCACCGGGTCCGTCTCGCCGTTCATCGGATTATTCGGCACAGTGTGGGGCGTGATGGACGCCTTTGCCGGCCTCGGCGATGCTGGCACCGCGAGCCTGCGAGCAGTAGCACCCGGAATTGCCGAAGCGCTGATTACGACGGCAGCGGGCCTGTTCGCCGCAATTCCAGCCGTGATCGCTTACAACCACTACCTTTCCAGCATTCGCGGCGTAGCCACGCGGATGGATAATTTCGCGTCGGAATTTGTGAGCAAAATCGAAACGATTTACAGCCCGAATTAGAACGACGACTTAAAAAGCAAAGCCTCGAGACAAGCCATGCCACAGATACAACGTGGAACGGATACCACACTAGCGGACATCAACATGGTGCCGTTCATCGACGTCGTCCTGGTTCTGCTGATTATTTTCATGATCACAGCGCCGATCCTGCAGTCAGGGATCGAAGTGGACGTCCCAAAAACCAAAACCGTCAAAGAACTCACCGAAGTGCGCCAGGTGGTGACGATCGACCGCGCGCAACGTGTCTACCTGAACGACAAACCCGTAAACATCCATGATCTCGGCCAGGCCGTAATCGACCAATCGCACACGAAGGATCCCGCGCATCAGGCGGTTTACGTTCGCTGCGACGAAACGGTGCCCTTTGGCAGCTGGGCCACCGTGGTCGATGCGCTGCGCCAGGCCGGAATCCAAAACGTAAGCGTGGTGACGCAGCCGCTCAACCAAGCACATTGAAATGTCAGCTCTCGCTTCAGACATCGCACTCGATAACCCAGCCGATAATCTGAAAATACCGCTGTCGCTCTCGGTGCTGATGCACGCAGCGCTCGCGGGCTTTCTGATCTACTCCGGAATTCATTCCCATACCGGCGATTTGTGGGGCGGCGCAGGCGGAGCGATCACCGTAGGCCTGGTCGGCAATGTGCCAGGAATTCCGATGCCGCGGCCGGAGATGGAAACGCCCAACCGGGTAGTGGACGAATCGAAGGGACTTTATAAAGCCGAGCCTGCGCCGGAAGTGAAGGAGCCGCCTCCTCCCGATACGGTCGCGCTGCCAAAATTCAAACTTGAAAAGCCCCAGCCAAAATACAATTCGCGCAAATCGAAATTGCTCGAGAATCCCACGCCGCCTCCCGAAAACGCAGTTCCCTACGGAGCCGGCGGCACGCCAACAGTTCCCTACACGTCGTTCGCCATGGGAGCCGGCAACTCCACGCAAGGCGGCATGGCCGTAGGCGATGCGGGTGGCGGAAATTTCGGGAATCGCTTCTCGTGGTACGTGCAAGCAGTGCAGCGGCGCGTCAGTGGGAACTGGTTGCAGTCCACAATCGATCCAAGAATTGCGTCAGCGCCGCGGGTAATCGCTACGTTCGACATTTTGCGCGATGGAACGATCACGAATATTCAGGTCACGAAATCGAGCGGCAACCAGTCGGTGGATATGTCGGAAGTGCGCGCCATACGTGAATCCAGCCCGCTCGATCGGCTACCACCCGCATACAGCGGATCGAAGGTAAGCGTCGAATTCTGGTTTGATTTTCACCGGTAGCGGGCTGTCGCCGCGCCGATTTTCTTAAGGGCAGTTGAGAGAGACGCAAAACTAAGATGAAGGAACAAATGAATTCTAGAAAAGTGAACAGCAGGGAGATGATGCGAAAATTTGCAATCCTCACAGCGCTTGCCGCGGTCTTCGCTCTATTCGGCGCGAAACCGGCCGCAGCGCAAGACTGGTTCAAGACCGGGACAGGCCTGGGAGTCTCCAAAGTCCGCGTGGCCGCTCCCGATTTCGGCATTCGCGGCGCCACTCCTCCGGCGCTCGAGAAAACCTTTCACGACGTGCTCTGGAACGATTTGGAATATGCGGGCGTTCTCGAGCTGGTCAGCGCGAGCTTCTACCCATCAAAAATTCCGAGCCAGCCGAGCGAGCTCAACGCCGCTGAATGGGCAAACGCTCCGGCCAACGCCAACATGCTCGCCTACGGCAATCTATCTATCGAGGGATCGAATCTCGCGGCGGCCGGATTCCTCTCAGACGTCCACAATCCAACCGCGCCGATCGCTCTGCAGAAAATTTATCGCGGCGCAGCCACCGACGCCGATGCGCGCAAGCTCGCCCATCAGTTCGCCGACGACATCATCGGCCGGCTGAGCGGCGGCCTCGCAGGCATCGCGCAAACCCAGATCGCCTACGTGAGCAACAAAAGCGGCAGCAAAGAAGTTTGGGCGATGGATTATGACGGCGCGAATCAGCACCAACTAACCCACCTGAAATCGGTCGCGCTCACTCCTCGCTGGTCGCCCGACGCGACCCGCATCGCCTTCACTTGTTTTGTCCCCTACCGTGGCATCACCTCGCCGCAGATTTGCGTTTTCTCTACCGTCTCTGACCGGATGATCGCTTTTCCGCGTTTTCGCGGCACCAACAGCTCGCCCGCCTGGTCGCCTGAAGGAACGCAGCTCGCCTTCATGTCCAGCCAGAACGGCGATCCGGAAATCTATATTTGCGACGCAGATGGCAGCCACTTACAACGCCTCACGTTTGCGGCCGGCGTGAGCACGTCGCCGGTCTGGAATCCCAAGACAGGCAAACAGATCGTCTTCGTGAGCGACCGCGGCGGCGACCCCGTTCTCTACCTCGCCAACTCCGACGGCACGAACGTGCAGCGCCTCGACATGCCGGACATGGGCTATGTCGTCGATCCCTCATGGTCACCAAATGGACAATTGCTCGCATTTAGTTGGCGACGACCGAGCGGCAATTTCGATATTTATGTGATGGACATCGTGAGCCGCCAGCTCGTGGAACTCACCCGCGATGAAGGGCGCAACGAGCGTCCCAGCTGGGCGCCGGATGGGCGGCATCTCGTTTTCGAATCGACGCGCACCGGCAAGCGGGAGATTTGGACGATGCTGGCAGACGGCAGCCGGCCAAGGCAGTTAACATATGAAGGACTGAATGAATCGCCGAGCTGGTCGTCTCGATGAAATGCCCGAGGAACCGAACGATCAACCGATGGCAACGGATTTGTAAGCTGGCTCTCATGTTGCAATTGAAATAGGCCCATGCACCTTCTCTTAAGGAGGCTTTGTTATGCAGAGCGGTAATTTTCGGAATGCAGCGATACTTTTATGGTTGTCTTTGGCCGGAGTTGTAGCAATCGTTGGCGGCTGCAAAAAGCATGTAGCTTCGGTCCCGCCCGCCCAAGCGGCCCCGGTGCCGACCGCGCAGCCCACCGTAACGCTGACCGCATCGCCCACCACCGTGAACCCGGGAGCGAGCGTAAACCTGACGTGGTCGTCCACCAACGCCACGGACTTGAGCATCGACCCGAGCGTGGGCAAAGTGGCGGTCCAAGGCTCAACTCCCGTCACCCCGACCGAATCGACCACGTACATGATCACGGCGAACGGGCCGGGCGGCACCGCGACGGCAACGGCCCGCGTGACCGTGACCGGTGGCGCTGCTGTCATAGCGCCCACGTCTGGCACGCCCGCGGGAATCAGCGAACTTTTCGAGCAGAACGTGCGCGACGCCTTCTTCGATTTTAATAAGGCGGATATTCGCCCCGACGCTCGCGACGCCCTCACCAAAGACGCGGAGTTTCTGCGCTCCTATTCCTCCGTGCATGTGACGATCGAGGGCCACTGCGACGAGCGCGGCTCGACAGAGTACAACCTCGGCCTCGGCCAGCGCCGCGCGCAGGCTGCCAAGAACTATCTCGTCTCGCTGGGCATTTCTGCCGATCGAATCGACACCGTCAGCTGGGGCAAAGAGCGGCCTTTCTGCACGGAAAGCACCGAGGAGTGCTGGCAGCAGAATCGTCGCGGACACTTCGTCATGGCGAAGTAAATGCGCCGGTGAAGTAGAATGTGCCGGTAGCGATATCGAATTTTCGATATCAAAGATCAACGCTGTTGTGTGGGAAGCGGTAAAAGCGAAGGCGGCCGCTTCCCGCAACCTCGAAGGAGATTCCTGATGCGCACGCGATGGATTTTGCTTGGGCTTGGCTTGCTGTTTCTGGGGGCGTTGTGCGGGTCGGCGCTGGCGCCCACGCCTGTCGGCGCGGTCTCCAAAGAAATGATTCAGCTCCAGCAGTCGGTGGACCAGCTCACGCAGGCGCAGCAGAGCTTGCGCAGCGCTGTGGACGCCAATAATGCCACGCTGCGGACGCTGATCCAGCAGGCCACAGACTCTGTGAACCAGCTGAATGGAAAGATGGCGCTCGTCGAGAAAACCGTCCAGGAAGTGCAGGCCAATACCGGCGCGCGCATCGACACGATGACCACGCAGACGCAAGGCCTTTCCGACAACGTGCAGGATATTCAGGCGCGCGTGGGCAAGTTGGCGCAGCAGATGAACGACGTGCAAGGCCTGTTGCAAAGTATCGACGCCAAGATTTCAGGCGGCGCGCCTCCTCCTTCGGCGGCTGCGGCGCCCGGAGCGGAAGGCGCAGCGGGCGACAATGGCGCAGGCGGCGGCAGCCCCGGCGCTGTAGCGCCAATTTCGGCGGACACGCTTTACCAGAATGCGCTGCGCGATTTCACTGGCGGAAGATACGACCTCTCACGCCAGGAATTTTCAGATTACATGACGAATTTCCCGACGAACGATCTGGCGTCGAACGCACAGTTCTATCTCGGCGAAATCGATTACGCGCAGGGCAATTACAAAGCGGCGATCGGCGCGTACACGAAAGTGATCGCTCAGTATCCGCGCAGCTTCAAGGTAGCCGCTTCGCAACTGAAGAAGGCACAGGCGGAGATCAAGCTGGGCAACAAGCAGGCGGGCATTCGCGACTTGCACGAAGTGGTGCGCAAGTATCCCGGCTCCGATGAAGCGCGCCAGGCGCAAGCTCGGCTGCGGGAACTGGGCGTCGCATCGACAACCAGGTAAGAAGATGAAACATTTCGGCACGCGAGCGATGCGCGCCGGAGGCTCTGCGCTGGCGCTCGTTGTGTTTGCAATCTTATCTTTAGCGCCCAATTATTCGGCGCATTCCAGTTCCCTTCATGACTTCGGTTCCCTTCCTCGCTTAAGTTCCCTCCCCGAAATTACAGACGCTCCCACCGTTTTGAGCCATGACGCCAAAGGGCTGGAAAATCAGTACCAACCATTTCTGGATGCGTTCGCTGCAGTAAAGCCTGCGGAGTTCCACGCGGCGCTTGCCGTCTTCGCATTGCCGGATCCCGCTGGCTGGTTTGCGAAGTACTTCGCGAGGGATCAGGTGGAACAACTCTTCCGGCAGAATGAATCGGAGTTGAATGCGTTTGAGCAGGCGCTGTTGAGATCGATGGCCGTGGTGCCGCCCGGGACGAGATTTCGAGTCCGCTGCAAGCTGCCGCATCCCGATCCCACGATGCGCATCTCGCCGCGGCCGGATGCAATTCTGCCGAGCGCCGCGATCGAGGTCGAACAATTCGTTACTGAATTCGATCCGGTGCCAAAAATGAAAAACGGCCGATTTTCGCTGGTCGTTAGCTACGTTTATGTGGATGGCGCTTTTCGTTACGTCGGGAAAGGCGCGTATCCATTCTGGTCGGCGCCGGACGAAGCGCCGAAGAAATAACCGCGACAAATTTAAATCGAATTTAAGTTAGTCGGCTTGCGCGTAGCGCCGGAAGAAGCTGTCGGATTTCCATTGCGGGCGCTCGGTGCGATTCGCGACTGCAATCGTTACACCGCGCACGATTTCTTCAAATGCCGCGGCTGACTGCAAATCGACTGGTTGGTTTGTGTCATCTGACGGCGCGTGGTAGCGCGTGGTGAGCCAGTTCTTGTAGAGCTTCGCGTCCTCCGAGCCTTGCTCGTAGCCCACTTTCATCGCGACGGCCGGAATGCCGTGGCGAATAAAACTGTACTGATCGCTGCGAATGAAGGCATTGCGCAGTGGCTCGGGATCGCCCTGCACTTTCACTCCCTGCGCCTCGGCGACTTCGCGGACGATGTCGCCGAGATCGGATTCCTGCAGGCCGTAGACAGTGAGGAGTTTGAGCGGAGTGAGCGGAAGAAACATGTCTGTGTTGATATCGGCAACCATCGATTTCGCCGGAACCGTGGAATGCGCGGCGAAATACTTCGAGCCCAACAGGCCTTTTTCTTCGCCGCACACAAAGACGAAGAGAATCGAGCGCTTGTGCGATGCGGGATCCGCTTTCAACGACCGCGCCACGTCGAGCAGGAGCGCGGAACCGGAACCATTGTCCATAGCGCCGTTGTAAATCTTATCGCCGTTGATCGGTTCGCCGATTCCAAGGTGATCGATGTGCGCGGATAGAACCACGTATTCGTTTTTCAGGGCAGGATCGCTTCCGGGCAACTTGCCGATTACGTTGGCGGACTCAACCTCGGTCTTCTCCACTTTCGTGACGGCCTTGATCGAGACAGCCAAGGGAAAGCGCGGCAGCGGTTTGCGGTCCTTGCCGAGCTCGACGATTTCGGCGAAGGTGTGGCCGGAGCCCGCGAAGAATTTCTCCGCAGCCACCGGATTCACGAGCATGGAGAGCTTTTCGCCCTCGGTTTCGTTCATGCTCGCATCTGCCAACCCCATGCTGGGATGCGCGCGATTGAGAGACATGCGCGACCAGGGAATGTCCATCGAGGCGGGATTTGGCAATGTGACGACACCCACCACGCCTGCTTTTCGCAACGCCTTCCAGCGCTCGCCGGCGGATTGATAGTGCGACGCAAGCGCTCCGGGCATTTCCGCGGGCGAGCCGCTGAATATCACCACGACTTTGCCTTTCAGATCCAAACCTGCGAGATCGTCGTAGTTTTTCTCGGGAATCGTTAGCCCGTAGCCGACAAACACCAGCGGCGCTTCAACTTTGGGCGCCAGATCGACGCGCGTATTGAAGAATGCGTCTTCGCCCAGGGTGAGGGGCTCACTCTTCCCGTCGTGAATGAGGGCGACGCTCGAATCTTTCTCGACAATCTGCCGGACTTCGAACGTCATGGGCTGATAGTAGCCGTCGGTGCCGGCGGGCTCGACGCCATCGGCTTTGAGCTGCTCGACGACGTAGGCTTCAGCGCGCTTCAGTCCGGCGCTGCCGGTTTCGCGGCCTTCCATGTTGTCGTCGGCGAGGACTTTCACGTAGTCCCACCACGTCTTGCCGTCGAAGTCGTTTTTCGCCGCCTGTTGAGCGAAAGCGGCCACAGTGACGCTGAATCCGAGCGCGAGCAGCACCAGCGATTTCTTCATGATTACGATTGCCTCCCATTCACGCCTGAATGCGAGGAGAAAGATATCATGAAGGCGGCAGCGCATCGTGCGCGATGCGCACACTTCGCGACAACGGCGAAGAGAGATCCCTCCGCTTCGGTCGGGATGACAGGCTCCTTCAAAATCCCAACAAGAAACCCGCATCCGCCCGGAAGCTTCGTAGCTTCGCCGGCTCTCACGTCAAAAGCCCTCCTGAAGCCTCACCTCTGAAGAGGTGAGCTACATCAAATTCAGGCCTAAAATCGCGATGAAAAATCGCGAATTATTTGCGATTAGACTTGGCCGCTGGCGTTTGTTTTCAGCAGGTTGCGGTGATTTCTAATTCCAGATTTGCGATTAGAAATGCGGCGGCTTACTGAGGCTGCTTTGCGGTCGGTCTGGTAGATCACTCGGTTGGGGAGTTCGACCCAGGTGCCATCGTCTTTGAGGCAGGAATAGGCGCGGATGGCGCGGAGGATGGCGTTGGCGGTTATCGGGGCGGACTCAGCCTGCTCGAGGAAAATGTCGAGGACGGTGCGGATGTTCTCGTTGCGGCGGGCGCGGAGGCCGAGGGCGTTGGCATGGCGGTAGATAACCGACCAATGCGGCAGCTGGTAGTCCTTGACGATTTCGTTGGGGCCGTGCCAGTTGAGGAAATCGTCTTCGATCTCGGCGCGTTGCGGGTGATGGCAGATATGGCACTTACGGGCGTGGCGTTGGAGGTCTGCCCTTGGTCGGCGCAGTTTGCGGCGTCCCGTGATTTTGTCGATCTTCATGTTCGTTCCTTTTTCTTTCTGTGCAGCTCCTTTATTTAGAAAGAGTCCTTCTTTGTTTAGATGCTTCGCCGCCATACAAAGTAAGTTCTGCTTCAGACGAATTAGAATAATCTCTGGAAGGCATTGCGGACACTACGCAGACAGAAATTGGCCGCGATTAGTGGTTGAAAAGGCGGCGCTTAGGTATGAGCAATCACACGGACGCGGCCCTGCCGGCGAGAGCGAGGAGCGCGCTTAACGACAATCTCTACATCTCGGCCCAGCAGAGTGAGGAAGTGCATAAGCCGCTCTGTGGAAAATCCGGAGAGCCGGCCTTGCAGCAGGCGGGATATTTTCGGTTGATCGATCTTTAGAATGCGGGCGGCGCGTGTTTGGGTAAGGCGGCGGGCGCGAATCGTTTCGGCGATGCGAATGGCGAGATCGGCTTTGGCTAAGCGTTCTTCTGGCTTCGGCAAGCCGATATCGGCGAATACATTGCCGCTGCTTTCCTCTACGTGAATGTTTCTATGCATTGGTTATTTTCCTCTGTGATGTTCGAGCCATCGAGCGTGTTCCAGCGTGGCCTGCCTGAGGCGAACCTGAATCAAATCGATCTCCGATTTCGGCGTCTTGATTCCGGGCTTCGATTTCTTCTGAAACGCATGCAAGGCATAGATACGCCCATTGAACTGAACTGTGTACACGAGCCGATATGCTTCACCTGCAAAATCATCCACAATCTCCAGGACACCTGCGCCGCCAAATCCTCGCAGCGGCTTGGCGTTGACGTGTTTTCCGCCCTGCTGAGCCACATAGAGTGCAAAACCGATCGAGTCTTTCACTTCCTCGGGAACGCCGACAGATCCCCTCTTGATCTTCCAATCCAGACGAGCGGCTTTATCGCGGGCAACGCCGTCACATCCCAATTATGCCTAAACAGGCATACAGTGTGCAATCTTTAAGCGCGGACGAGGTTCGAGGCTGTGGCAGGTTGTGGAAGAATCGCCAAATGAGAGCGCAACGCGGGCCGAAAGCCTCACCTCTAAAGAGGTGAGCTACATGAGATGCTCTGACGCGACCGATATGTAGTTTTTCTGACCGAGCTGATGCAGTTCGGCTATACTCGCGGCTACTTCACTTCTGAAGACAGGTGGTTAAAAACGCATGTCAGTTAACAAGGCGATTCTTGTGGGGCGTCTGGGGCGCGATCCTGAGACGCGGTTTACGTCGGGCGGGCAGGCGGTGGCGAATTTCACGCTGGCGACCGATGAGACGTTCAAGGACCGATCTGGCGAGCGTCAGAAGCGAACGGAGTGGCACCGCATTGTGCTGTGGGGAAAGCTGGCGGAGATTACGCAGCAGTATTTGAAGAAGGGGATGCTGGTTTATATCGAGGGGCGGATTCAGACGCGGCAGTGGGAAGACAAGCGCGATGGGCAGAAGCGCACGACGACGGAAATCGTGGCGAATGTGATGCGCATGCTGACGAGCCGGGCGGAGGGCGCTGCGGCAGGTGCGAGCGCAGCTTCTGCGGCTCCGGGTGGACGGGCGTTTGATCCGGATGCTGAGGGCGGCGGCGGGTTGCCGGATGAGGTGGCTGGTCCGGGGCCGGAGATTTCGGATGAGGATATTCCGTTTTAGGGTTGGGCGAGTTTTAGAGGGTTAGCGCTAAAGCGCGTGATTGAAGTGCGAGTTTTTTTCGGAGCGCTCCCCGACAAGAATGCGCCAGGAAACAGGCTTGGGAACTGCGACTGCAACTAGGATATCGTTTAAGCCAGAGTTCTATGCGCAGCTACTGTTTGCGCATCCAAGTCTGCTACGCCACGCCCCAGGACGATCAATCGATGGAATAAGAAACCCATCGCAATTTTGTTTAATTCGGGTTTTCGAACATTGTGAAAAACGATCGTCGCCAACTCATCGGTCTGAATCAGCCCAAACCACATACAGTCTCCACCATAGTATTCTCCGCGTTCTCCCATAAACAGGTAGGAAACTCGCCCAAACCGGCCAGATCGAGCGTGAGAGATACGATACGACCTTGCGCTGCACGCTTCGGCATCTCACATTACTCTCCTCTCGCCGACCCAGGCCAGGAGGAAGACAAGAGCAAGCATGGGCGGAAACTGCCAGAATTGCATCGCGAAGAATGCATATTGTGATGAGAAAATCCAATTCGTGTAACTGAATTTCGCAGGACCACCGGCTGCGAAAAACACAAGAAACGCTACAGCCAGAAACGTGAGCAAGAACAAAAGCCACAGCCTCGCAAGCTCAACTTTCACAGCCAGAAGGTCGTGTTCTAAGGCTGGGTTTCTATTCCGGTCGGCTACTTGTATGGAGGTCCTTACGTAGAATATCTCCTTGCGTGGAGGCATCGAGAAACCTACTACGACGGTCCCAAGGATAGCGAGCGCCATAGCGCCTTCGAGCCAGGCTTCGTACGGGGTGAAAAGCAATACCGCCGCAAGAACGACGAGAATAAGAAGCAGAGCCCTTGAGATTAGCTCCATTACCGAGTCCCCAAGTCTAGCCCGAGTCTAGAATGATAAGCCGTTGTGGAATTGGGCGAGTGTTACACGTCCGGCGCTAAAGCGCACGATCGAAGTGCGAGTCTTTTTCGGAGCGCTCAGAGCGCTCCTCCCCCGCATCAATGCGGGGGCTCCCACCGAAAAGCCCACGACGATAAGGGCGTCGTCGTGGCTACCGGCGTGAGGCGGATGGGGCGAGAGTGCTAGTGGCCTGCGGCTGCTTCGTCTTTTTTGCGCTGTTCGTCTAGCTCGTGGAAGAAGGCTTCGAGTTTCACTTTTTGCTCGGGGGTCATTAGGGCGCGGAGCTTTTCGCGGCTTTGCTGGCGGATCTGTTCCTTTTGGGCGTCAACCGGGGCGTAGAGCACTTTCCATTGGGCGCGCGTGTCGTCCACGATGGCGGTTACCTGCTTCTGCTGATCGGGAGTGAGGTCTACTTCGTGGGTGAGGCGGGCGACGATTGCGTCGCGCGATTTGGGCGCCATCTGATGGCCCCAGACGCGTTCGCCCCACAGATGAGTTCCTATTCCGCCCAGCAAAACGCCGAGGGCGAATACGACGATCACCAGGAAGGCAGCCTCGCGGCGGGTTTTAGTGTTTTCCATGTTCATCTTCCGCCACCATCATCATCAAAACTTCGTCGCGACTGCTGGGAACGCGCGCCGGGTCGGGAGAAAACATATCCGGGATGCGGGATGATGCTTCGAGCGCGGGCGTCTGCTGGGCCGGCTGCTGAACGTGAGACGTGGTATCGTAGGCCACCAGGAAAGCCAGAGCCAATGTGGCGGTGGCGGCGAAGCGCCAGCTCATGGAAACGAGCGGCTGCCAGAATCCGCGCTCGGAGCGCACGTCTCTGTCGGTGCGAATGCGAGCCATCACGTCGCGGGAAAAGCCGGGGCCGGGATCAGCGGTGGCTTCGGCGAGATGCAACAGGCGCGGAGTGAGTGCTATGTGCTCGCGAGCCTCGCGGCAGCCTGAGCAAGATTTCAAATGCTCGGATAACCGGATGGCATCGGCGCCGCCAATTTCGCCGGAGATGGAATCCTCGAGGAGCGGTTCGTACTCCGGACACGCCGAGCTTTTATATTCATAATTCATGGTTTCAACTCTTCCTTTCAGCCCTTGCTGAGTGCTCGCCCGGTTTTGAACCGGGATTTGTCCGACGGCGATACACATCCATTAAGCGAGAGCGCGCACGGAACAGTCGAACTTTTACCGTATTCACGTTGAGGTCGAGGATTTCCGCTAATTCCTGCACCGAAAAACCTTCCATTTCTTTCAGTACTAGTAGTTGCTGATCCTGTTCCGGCAGCTTCTCGAGCATCCACTCGAGCGTTTCCTTCACTTCGGCTTGCTCGCTGGCACCTGTGACGGGCCGGTCTGCCGAGACGATGCCGTCGAGACGCGAGACTTGCTCCTCGGAAAGATCCGCCTCGTAAACGAGCGGCCGGACTTTCTTTTTGCGGAGGTAGTCCCAGCACTCATTTACCGTGATCTTGTAGAGCCAGGTGGAGAAGGCCGAACGCAGGTCAAAGCGCTTGAGCGAGATAAAGACCTTGAGGAACACCTGCTGGGCGACATCTTCAACGTCCTCCCGCCGGCGCAGAATCGAGCCTACCAGAGCGAGAACGCGCTGCTGGTGGCGTCGGATGAGCTCCTCGAAGGCGGCCTCTGTTCCATTTTGGGCCAGTCGTACGAGGTCTCGCTCCTCTTCGCCCTTGCTGCGGCGGACGAGAGGAATCGCAACGGTGGAGGCGCTGGCTGCCACGTTCTTTGGGACGTCAGGCATCTAATTCAGGTTACAACGAAATTTTTTGGCTGACTACTGGTCAGGTTATGCGGACAGGCTAACTTTCGTCTTGCCACAATAAAATACTTCATGCAACAATACCCGCCATGATAATTGGAGATCGTATTCGCCTGCTTCGAGAAACAAAAAAACTATCCCAGGGTGACATCGAGAAGCGCACGGGACTTCTCCGCTGTTACATTTCGCGCGTGGAAAATGGCCACACGGTACCGGCCATCGAGACGCTCGAGAAACTGGCGCGAGCGATGGAGATTCCGCTCTACCAGTTGTTCTATGACGGCGAAGAACCGCCTGAGCTGCCCAATCTTCCGAAGCGTAGATCCGCTGACGAGATTGCCTGGGGCAGTAAGGGAAAAGATGCGCGTTTGCTGGGCCGCTTGCGCCAGTTGATGGGTCGTTGCGATGAAGGCGACCGCCGGTTGCTGGTGTACATGGCTCAGAAGATGGCGAACCGCTAAGTCTGCCGGGGATTGCCGCTGCGTAAGAGTGGGCTCCTGGACTGGCTTCGGTTTGGCTACTCCCACTCGATCGTGCTCGGTGGCTTGGAGCTGATATCGTAAACAACGCGGTTTACGCCTGCTACTTCGTTTACGATTCGCGCCGAAATGCGTTCGAGCACTTCGCGGGGCAGGCGCGCCCAGTCGGCTGTCATGGCATCCTGAGATTCCACCACGCGCACGGCGATTGTGCCTCCGTACGTTCGTCCGTCACCCATTACTCCGACGCTTTGAACCGGTAATAGCACCGCGAAGGCTTGCCAGACTTTTTCGTAGAGACCTGCGCGGCGGATTTCGTCGATTACGATTGCGTCGGCGGGGCGAAGCGTTTGGAGTTTCTCGCGGGTTACCTCGCCTAGTACACGTACTGCTAGTCCTGGGCCGGGGAATGGGTGCTTCACTAGAATTTCTTCGGGTAGGCCTAGTTCCCTGCCGATTTGGCGGACTTCGTCTTTAAAGAGGTCGCGCAGAGGCTCTATCAGGGAGAAAGGCATGTTGGCTGGGAGGCCGCCTACGTTGTGATGGGTTTTGATGGTTTGCGACGGGCCTTTTACTGAGACGGATTCGATCACGTCCGGGTAGAGTGTGCCCTGGACGAGGAATTTTACGGGCGGAGCGTCTTTTGAAGCGGCGGCGAGTTTGCGGGCTTCGTCGGCGAAAATGGCGATGAATTCGGCGCCGATTCGTTTGCGTTTTTGCTCGGGGTCGGTGATGCCTTTCAGTTGCGCGAGGAAACGATCGGTTGCGTCTACGCCGATCACGTTGAGGCCGAGGCGGTCGCGCAGGAGTTCGAGCGTTTCTTCGTATTCGTTCTGGCGCAGGACGCCATTGTTCACGAAGACGTTGGTGAGGCGGTCGCCGATGGCGCGATGAACTAGCGCGGCTGCTACAGCTGAGTCGACGCCGCCGCTTAGGGCGCAGATTGCGCGCGCGCCTTCCGCTTGTTTGCTAATCGCATCGACGGTGGCGGCGATGAAACCGGCGCGGTTCCAGTTCTTTTTGGCGCCGCAGATCTGGAAGACGAAATTCTCGAGAATGTCGCGGCCGCGTTCTGTGTGATTTACTTCGGGATGAAATTCGACGCCATAGCAGCGGCGCGACGGGTGCTCGATCGCTGCGACGGCGTTGTCGGTGCGGCCGGTCACGTGGAAGCCTTCGGGCAGGCCGACAACATGATCGCCGTGGCTGTTCCAGATTTTCAGTCTTCCTGGCAGGCCGCCGAACAGGGTCGAGGAGTGTTTCTCGTCGATATCCAGGTGAGCGGGACCATATTCGCGCGCGGCTGCGCGAACCACCTTACCGCCCAGCGTGTGAGCCAGCCATTGCATTCCATAGCAGATTCCGAGAACGGGGACGCCGAGTTGCAAAACCTTTGCGTCGCAGACCGGGGCGTCCGCGTCATAGACGGAGCTTGGGCCGCCGGAGAGCACGAGGCCGACGGGTTCGAGGGCGCGGATTTCTTCGAGCGAAGCGATGCACGGAAGAATCGCGGAGAAAACCTGCTGCTCGCGGACCCGACGCGCGATCAGCTGTGTGTATTGGCCGCCGAAATCGAGCACGACGATTCCGTGGCGGGTGCTAGCAATCCCCTTTGCGTCCGGCGATTCCTGCGCGCCACTGGTCGTTTTCGGCGCTGCACCTGTTTCGGGCGTCATTGGCTTCACCTCGTCGCGGCTCCCTTACCGGATCGCTCGGCTTTGGGCCGGCCTCTATAAAATCATCGCAGCACGATATTCACCAGCTTCTTCGGCACCACCACAACTTTTACGATTTGCTTGCCTACGAGCAAGGGAGCGATGCGTGGATCGGTCATCGCGCGCTCGCGCGTTTCTTCCTCACCTAGATTCTCTGCGACCACCATTTTGCCGCGCAGGCGCCCGTTGATCTGGATGATGATTTCGATCTGCTCCTCGCGCGTCAAATCCTCGCGGTAGCGTGGCCATTTTGCTTTGGAAATGCCGCCCTGATTGCCGAGCATTTCCCACAGCTCTTCGGCGATGTGCGGCGCCATGGGGGCTAGCATCAGGGCCATCACGTCGAGGATACGCTTCAGGATTACCGGATTCAGGTCGACGTCGAGCGGTTCGGCCGCGTGCAGCTCGTTCACCAGTTCCATCAGGAGAGCGATGGATTTATTGAAATGCCAGCGATGCTCGAAATCGTTCGTAACGCTCTTGAGCGTCTGGTGAGTCTTGCGCACTAGCGTTTTTTCTTTCGCGGTCGCGTTGGTGAGGTCGGTTTTCGAGACCAGGTCCACTTCCACGGACTTCAGTCGCGCCGCATGCTGGTCCACTAGCCGGTAAAGTTTCTTGAGGAAGCGCGCGGAGCCCTCGATGCCCTGTTCGTCCCATTCGAGATCTTTTTCTGGAGGAGCGGCAAAAAGCGTATACATCCGGCCGGTGTCACAGCCGTACTTATCGGCCATCTCGATCGCGCCGACTACGTTGCCGCGCGATTTAGACATGGCTACGCCGCCCTTCTGCACCATGCCCTGCGTGAAGAGGCGCTTGATTGGCTCATCGTGATTCACGAGGCCCAGGTCGCGCATCACTTTGCAGAAAAACCGCGAATAGAGCAGATGCAGAATCGCGTGGGTGATTCCGCCCACGTACTGGTCGATCTGAAACCAGTAGCGAACTTTATCTTTGTCGAACGGGGCCTTGTCGTTGTGCGGATCAGTGTAGCGATAGAAATACCACGACGAGTCCATGAAGGTGTCCATCGTGTCGGTTTCGCGCCGGGCCGGACCGCCGCATTTCGGACAGGTGGTGTTCACGAACTCAGGTGAAAGCGCGAGGGGCGACTGGCCTTGTCCTGTGAGTTTGATGTCGAGCGGCAGTTTTACCGGCAACTGATCGTCGGGCACGGCAACGATTCCGTCTTTCTCGCAATAGACCACCGGAATCGGCGTGCCCCAGTAACGCTGGCGCGAAATTCCCCAGTCCTTCAGGCGATACGTCGTTTGCGCTTCGCCAAAGCCTCCGGCTTTCGCATCTGCCGCCATTTTTTCCTGCGCCTGCTCCGATGTGAGACCGGTATACGGCCCGGACTCCACTAATTTCCCGTACTCCGTGAACGGTTCATTCATACGATCGAGGCGCAGCGGAGGGCTGTCTTTCGGCTGCACCACAATTTTCACCGGTAGATTGTATTTTCCCGCGAACTCGTAATCGCGCTCATCGTGAGCCGGAACGCACATCAAGGCGCCGGTGCCGTATTCCGCGAGGACAAAGTTCGCGATCCAGATGGGCAGGCTCTCGCCCGAAAACGGATTCACGGCGAATCGCCCTGTGAAGAATCCTTCCTTCTCGGCGGTGGCGACGTCCTCGGCGCGCGTGCTCCTCTGCCGCATCGCTTTGATCTGCGCTTCCATTCCGCTTTGGCCGCGCACGCCGTCCACGAGACGCAGCGCCGCAGGATGTCCCGCCGACAGCACTAGAGCCGTGGCGCCATAGATCGTATCGATGCGGGTGGTAAACACTTCGATTGCGAGGTCATCAATCTGCGCGACGTTGAAACGCACGCGAGCGCCGCGCGACTTTCCGATCCAGTTGCGCTGCATCGAAAGAACGCGCTCGGGCCAGCCCTCTTCGAGTTCCTTCATGTCGTCGAGAAGCTGGTCAGAATATTGGGTGATGCGCAGGAACCACTGCTCCAGCTCGCGGATTTCGACCAGCGTGGTTTCATGGCGCCAGCAACAACCGTCGACCAACACCTGCTCGTTGGCGAGGACGGTGGCGCACTCCGGGCACCAGTTCACTTTGCTCTTCTTGCGGAATGCGATTCCCTTCTCCAGCATGCGCAGGAAGAACCATTGGTTCCAGCGGTAGTATTCCGGTTCGCAGCTTGAAATTTCGCGCCGCCAGTCATAACTGAACCCGAAGCGACGCAGCACGCGTCGAAACTCTTCGATATTTGCGTTGGTCCAATCGCGCGGATGAATGCCGTGCTTGATCGCGGCATTTTCAGCGGGCAAACCGAACGCGTCCCAGCCCATCGGATGCAGCACGTTGAATCCGCATAGCCGCTTGTAGCGCGCCACTGCGTCGCCAATCGTGTAGTTGCGCATGTGGCCCATGTGCAGAGTTCCTGAGGGATAGGGCAGCATTTCAAGCATGTAGTACTTCTTCCGCGAGGCGTCGCCGTCCATCGCGTTAAATGCGCCCTGCTCGTCCCAAATCTTCTGCCATTTGGATTCGATCTGCTGGGGATCGTATTCTGCCAAGGTGACTTTCCTCGTGTGCTCAGCTTCGAAAACCAGATTACTTTCTTCTCGCACTTCGACGCCTCTTTGCCGCGGCCTTTACTCCACTGACTTTGCGTCCTTTGCTTCCCTTTGGTCGCGCTTGCATCAGTTTCTTTCTTCGCGGTTTCATGCCATCGGCCGTGCCTGTCGCTTTTACCGCGCGCCCAACGAACTTCCACAGCGCGTCCACATTTCGACGGTCGTCGCCCGGCTTATCAATAGGCGTCTCGAGGATGAAGGCACGGCCCGCGAGCAGGGGGTGATTCAAAATTCTGCCAAATGCTTCCGCGCCGATTTTGCCTTTGCCGATATGCTCGTGGCGATCCACGCGCGAGCCCAGCGCAGTCTTCGAATCGTTTACGTGCAGCACGAACACGCGTTCGAGCCCTACCGTGCTGTCGATCAGCCGCAAGGCCGTTTCGAGGCCTTCAGCGCTGCGAATATCGTGGCCGGCGGCAAACACGTGCGCGGTATCGACGCAAACGCCGATAGCCAGATCGCGGCAGCCTTCGAGGATCGCTTTCATCTCTTCGAACTGCCAGCAGAGCGAAGTGCCCTGCCCCGCGGTATTTTCGAGCAGAATTTTCAGATCGCCGAGCTTCATGCCGCGCAAGGCCTGCCGCAGACTCTGGATGATTGCGCTCACGGCTGAGTTCCGGTCGCCTTCGCGGCCGCTTCCCGGATGAATCACGAGGTAGTCCGCGCCAAGAGCGAGCGCTCGCACCACCTCCTGATGAAACGCCTGCACGGAGCGCGTGCGCAGGACGGGATTGGGCGAGGCCAGATTGATCAGGTAATTTCCGTGGATGACGAGTGGGCCGAGCGAGAGTTCCTTACGCCGATCGCGGAACCGCGCCGCGTCCGCTTCAGCGATTCGCGACGTGTTGCCCTTGCCCCACATGCGCGGGCTGGCGGAGAAAATCTGCAGGGCGTTGGCACCGAGACCGTGCGCAATTTCGAGGGAGCCGGAGATGTCGCCTGCGATAGAGGTGTGGATGCCGATGCGAATGCTGCCGTCTTTCCAGGCGGGAATTTCAGGTGCGGGAGGCGGTTCCGGGCGGTATTCGTCGGCGTCGTCGAAAGCTAAGATAACTCGGTGTTCTTCCGCCATTCCCTCAGGGTGTCCGGGTTGCGCCAACTTATTGTGGCGCAAGCCTTTACGTCGGCAATCGCTGTGCGGGCTGACTTCTCTGGTTGCGAGGTGACAAAAAGCCGGTGCCGCGCCGCCTCAGCCGCAATTTATGCGATTGCTTAATCGAGCATTTTAACTGATTCGCGGAACTTCCGCAAACGGGCAGAAAAATCCGTAGTGGGGTAGGTTCGTGTTGGCGCGTTTCTCAGAAGGCTATGTTACAGTCGCGGCCTTCCATGTTCTGCCCCCAATGCCAAGCCGAGTATCTGCCCCACGTTCACCGCTGCTCCGATTGCGATGTGCCCCTGGTCGAACGTCTCCCTGTCACACACGGCGATTTCGAGCGTACGCGAGTCTCCGGCTTCGTAGTTTTCAAAGAATGGGGAGTGTTCATCGTTATCCCCATTTCGGTTATGGCGGTACGGCTTGTTTGTATTGCTCTCAGAGGCAACCCATTTGCCACTCAAATTGCTTCCATCATTGGGTACACAGGTTGCGTGTTCTTTTTCGTATTTTGCGATGCCGGGCCGGGAAAGACATTCTCGAAAAAAGCGAAAGGGACGAAGGGGTTCAGCCTGGGTGATAAGGCGGTTAGGCAAAAGCTGCCCCTGCTCGCGTGCATCCAGCGCAGCATCTCTTGTAGTTCTCTTTGCTGGCGTGACAGGTGCATTATGGTTGCGCCCCCACACATGGTCTCTCTGGCATCTAGATACTGATTATTTCGACCGTATCCTGCTCTTTATTGGCGCTGCCATCGCATTTGTTCAGATACATTTCTTCAGACGACTTTTAGGGCGCGCTCTGAAGAATGCACAAAGAAGCGATCGTTCCTGACGTTGCAACGCGACTTCAGGCGTGTGCCTAGCTTTTCGGCAGCAGCTCTGGCGGGATCGGATTCGCCGGGGTTTCCTGGTCCCAGACCATCGAGAGGATCCACCAGCGCTTGCCGTCAAAGTACAGCTGGAAAATATTCACGCCGCGCGTGATCACTTTTCCGGTGGATGCGTTCTTGCCCTCGTAGCTGCTGAGCACCGTGGCCACATTTCCGTAACGCTCAATCTTGTGCCTGAGTTCGCGTTCGGTGAAACCGTCCTTGACCGTCGATTCGTCGGCCACGTCCACAAATTCCTGGTGCGTCGTAATCATCGCAACAATTGCGCCGGATTTCGGATCGCGTTCCACGGCGACGAAGCGGACGTTGGGATCGAAAAGTGATTCGTCGCGTCCCCACTGGCGCGGGACACCTACTCCGCCTGAGATCGTCTCGTAACTTGCTTTGACGATCGCCTCGATGCTGGCTACGTCTTCCGGCCGGGCCGCCACCGGCTGCACCTGGATGTGCTTCTGCGGTTGCTTTGGGGCCTTCGCCTGCCCGAACGCGGCCAGCGCCGTTGCCCACATCAGCGCTGAGCCAACGAGGAACTTTTTCATCTCGTCTCCTGTTGTTGCCGGATTTCGCGGTTTCATTGTTTCGTGCCCGCGAAAGTATACGCGCGCAGGCGATTCGTCAACCGACCGTTAGACTCAAGCGCTCTCATTTTGTTGCTGCTTTTTTCAGTGCTCTCGCGCCTGTGCCTCCTGCGCCGAGTGCCAATCTGCGCTATGCTTTCTGTGTCATGAAGCGCAGCGAAATCATTCCCACGCGGAGCTTGCCCGATCTTCCGGACAAATCCGAGCCGCTAAGTAATGTGTCTATCGATCTGCTCCTCGGCGGTGCGGTTCTCGAGGATTCGCGCGCCGAAGCGATCGACCTTTCCGGCCGCAAGCTGGAGGGGCTCAAGCTGCGAAGTTCGGTGCTTGAGCGCATCTCGTTCGCGCAATGCGAAATCCGTTCGTTACAGCTGCGGGATGTCCGTCTTGTGAAATGCGACCTATCGAATTCCGTGCTGCTGGGTTTTGAAGCGCGACGCGTGGAATTTCTGGAGTGCCGCCTGACCGGCATGAAAGCCTTTGAGTGCAAATGGCAGGACGTGCTTGTGGAGCACTGCGACGCTCGCTACGCGCAGTTCAATTCCGGCGCGCTACGGGCTTGCGAGTTTCAATCAACGCAACTGCAAGACGCAGACTTCCGCGCGGCTGACTTGAAAGGCGCGGTCTTTACGCGGGCGATGCTGAATCGCGCCGACTTTACTGGCGCCAAGCTCCGCAAAGCCGATTTTCGCGGCGCTGACATCGAAGGTATCGTCGTTCGCGCCGAGGATGTCGCTGGCGCGATTGTCACTCCGGCACAGGCCATCGAATTTTCGCGATTGCTCGGGCTCACCGTGAAATGAAATTCGCCGCGTTGCGACCTTGCCGCCCGATGCAGTAGACTCATCGGCTCGCTGGTGGCCGGCGGAAGAGCCATTGTAGCGACCGCCTTCCTGCGGGCGAATTCTCGGGGGATCTTGAATGCTTGTAGTGATGCAATCCCATGCGACTGAAGAGCAGATCCGCGCCGTTTGCGACCGGATCGAGGCGCTGGGATTCAAGGCTCACCCGATTCCGGGTGCTGTGCGCACGGCGATCGGAATCACTGGCAACAGGGGCGCCGTGGACATTGGCTCGCTCGAGTCGATGGCGGGCGTCGGCGAATGTATTCCGGTCAGCAAGCCGTACAAGCTGGTCAGCCGCGACATCAAGGAAGAAAACACGGTCGTGCGGATACCCACGCCGTTGGGTGAGGTAACCTTCGGCGGTCCGGCAGTTGCGATGGTTGCGGGGCCGTGCGCAATCGAGTCGCGTGAGCAAGCTTTCACAGTGGCAGAGCGGGTGAAAGCAGCGGGAGCCCGGCTCTTCCGCGGCGGCGCCTACAAGCCGCGCACGTCACCGTATAGTTTTCAGGGTATGGGCGAGCCGGGGTTGAAAATTCTCGCGGAAGTTCGCGACAAATTCGGTCTGGGCCTCGTTACCGAAGCGATTGACAACGAATCGCTCGAGCTCGTCGAGAAGTATGCCGACGTGATTCAGATTGGCGCGCGTAACATGCAGAATTTTTCGCTGCTGAAAGTTGCGGGGCGCTCACGCAAGCCGGTGCTTTTGAAGCGCGGCATGTCTGCGACGCTCGACGAATTTCTGATGGCCGCCGAATACATCATGTCCGAAGGCAATTACAACGTGATCCTCTGCGAGCGCGGCGTGCGCACATTTTCTGACCATACGCGCAACACGCTCGATTTGAGCATGATTCCCGCGGTGCAGCGTCGCAGCCACCTGCCGATTGTTGTAGACCCGAGCCACGGCACCGGCCGGCGCAATAAGGTTCTGCCGCTTTCGCGCGCGGCTGTCGCCGTGGGCGCCGATGGACTGCTTGTTGAAGTTCACCACGATCCGGACCGCGCGCTTTCCGACGGGATGCAGTCCATCCTGCCCGAAGAATTCGCGGCGCTCACGGAAGAGTGCCGGCAAATTGCCGCCGTGTTGCATCGCACGCTGAATTGAGCGCCTCCGCACGATAACGCGCACGATGAAACTTCGCCTCAACTGGCGCCTCGTTTTTGTTCTCGTGATTCTCGCCGGATTTGCCACTCGGGAGGTGGCGCTCGAACTTCGCCCGTCGTTTCTGCGGCCGGACCTGCATCTTTTCGCCTACGTCGGCAACTCCGCGGACGGCACGCTGACTGTCATCGATCTCGTTAAACTCGCGCCCTACGCAACAATTTCGGTTGGCCCAGGCCCGAGCGGCGTGCGCGAACATCCCACACTCAAGGAAATTTGGGGGCTTAGTTCGGCGGGCGGCTACGCGTGGGTGCTCGATGTGAAATCGAATCAAATCGTCGCTCGCATCCCGGTTGGCGCCGAGCCTTATGCTCTCGATTTTTCGCCGGACGGCAAACGCGCCTTCGTCGCCGCATCCGGCGCAAATACGGTTGTCGCGATCGATTGCGCTTCACGAGCCATCGTAGCGCGCGGCCGCGCCGGGCGCCGCCCATGGATCGCGCGCGTCACGCCCGACGGCAAAGTCCTCATCGTCTCCAATCGCGACGACTCCACGATTTCACTCCTCGACGCCAACTCGCTCGTCTCGCTCGGAACAATTTCCGTTGCCAGCCAGCCCGAGCAGATTGCGGTCCTGCCCGACAATTCAAAAGCCTTCGTCACCTCCGGCGCTTCGAACGACATTTCCGTTGTCGACCTCCGCCAGAAAACGCTGCTCGCCAACGTCGCCATCGGCGGAACTCCCAGCGATTTGATTCTCAAGCCCGACGGCGGCGAGCTCTACATCACCGCCAGCGACACCCATGGCCTGCTCGTGCTCAACACGCAGACGAACGAAATCGGCGATTTTTTGATGCTAGGATCGTCCCCATCATCAGGGACGCTGAAGGCTGACACCGAAACTCTCTACGTTTCCGATTCCGCGGCGGGCCACGTCGTTCCGGTAGCTATGGCGACACGCCAGGTACTGCGTCCTATCACGGTAGGTTCAGCGCCGCGCACGAGCCGGCTTACACCCGGCGGCGACATACTGCTCGTAGTGGACACTGCGTCGAACGACCTCGCCGTAATTCGCCCAAAAACTGCCAACCTGATCACGCTAATCCCGGTCGGATCACAACCGCGCGATCTGGCAATTAAAGTTTTCTAAATGTTTGTAGTTGGTAGCCGCGACGACGCCTTGATCGTCGTGGGATTTTCCTGCGCCCGTCTACAATCAGGCCCGCTACTTCTTCGGTTTCGGCGTCGCTGATCCGCCTGGGGCCGCAGACGCCGCCGACTTCTTCGTCTCCTCCGGCCCCAGCTCAAACTGAATATACTGCTCAAGCGTCGTCTCGTCCCCGCCAATCACAGGCCTGCCATTCACAAAAACGGTTGGCGTGCTGCTAATCTGCACGGCCTTCCCTTCGTCCACGTCCGCTTGAATCGCAGCTTTCGCGTCCGGTAATGCCAGACACACCTTAAACGCTTCCTTATCCAGTCCGGCCCGCACCGCAAAGTCGATCACTTTCTGATATACGTTCTCGCTGGAAATCAGGTCCTGATTCTCGAAGATCATATCGTGCACGTTCCAGAATCCCTCTGGACTCTGCGCAAACGCACACCGCCCTCCGACCGCGGCCGTTGTCGCCCACGGATGAATTCCAGCCAGCGGAAAATCCTTGTACACGATGCGCACTTGCGGATATTTCTGCTCGATCACCTGCATCACGCTGTAGAGCTGGCGGCAGTGTGGGCATTGATAATCACTGAATTCTACAATCGTCACGCGCGCATCCGCGGGACCTTTGGTCGGATCGCCCTCCACCCGCAACTTCGCTCGCGCTGCGGCGAACGGATCCGTTCCAATCTCGAACATGTCGCCGCGAAACAGCGTCTTGCCATCCTTGCTGACAAATACTTCGCCCGCCTCCGTTTGCCCCTTGTACGTCACCTGGAGCGGAACACGATAAAACTCCGGAGTTGCGGACTGCGACAGCGGTCCAAGTTTCACCGCAAAATCCGGTCCCCAGGCAAAAAGTTTGCGAACGAACACCTCAGACGATTGCAGAATCGCAGCCTCGTTCGCCGCGCTGCCAGCGGCGCTACTGGAACCGGCGGATGCGCTACCGGTTACAGCCCCGCCGTTAGGCGGTGTGCCTGCCTGCGAAGACGATTGCGCAAAACACGGCGTACCTACCATGATGCTCAGTGCCGTTACCACTAACCAACGGCGACAAAGTGCGGTCATTATCAAAGCTCGCATGAATTCTCCGTTGAATGAAAACGCAATTCGCCATTCATAAACGCAAGATTACCGATTGAATCGCAGAAATCCCAAGAAAACAATCTCCGTTCAAATCCACTCAGCCGTTCAGTCCACAAATTTCTGGGCCAGCGGAAAGCGCCTACCCACGCTGAACGCCTTCGACGTCACTTTCAACCCCGGTGGTGCCTGTTTCCGCTTGTACTCGTTCTGATCCACCCGCCGCGCCACCGATCGCACCAGCTGCAAATCGAATCCGTAGTGGTCGGCGATCTCTTCCGGGCTGCGCAAGTCTTCCACATACGCCTTCAAGATCCTGTCGAGCACATCGTAAGGCGGGAGCGTGTCCTGATCGGTTTGATTCGGCCGCAATTCCGCCGATGGCGCCTTCGTAATGGTAGCTACGGGGATGCGTTCCTGCTGCCGATTGATGAATTTTGCCAGCTCCCAGACCATCGACTTGGGCACGTCCGAAATTACCGCGAGCCCCCCGGCCATGTCGCCATACAAGGTGCAATATCCCACTGCCATTTCGGACTTATTCCCTGTGCTCAGCACCATCGAACCTGACTTATTCGACAACGCCATCAGCAGATTCCCGCGAATCCGTGCCTGAATATTTTCTTCCGTCGAATCCACGGGCAGGTTTTTGAACACCGGCGACAACGCGGTCAGATAACTCTCGAAAAGTTCCTTGATCGGAATCGACCGGTAATGAATCCCCAGATTCTTCGCCAGCTGTTCCGCATCGCGAATGCTTCCCTCCGACGAATACGGGCTCCGCATGCTCACTCCCAGAACGTTGTCCGGGCCCAGCGCATCAGCAGCGATTGTCGCCACCAGCGCCGAATCCACGCCACCGCTCAGCCCCACCACCACCTTGCTGAATCCGCATTTGCGCACGTAGTCGCGCGTCCCGAGCACTAACGCGTGATACGCCGCAGCCAGTTCATCGAGCGGCTGAGGGCGAATCTCGCCTGCCCCAGTCACCGTGTCGAACAGCACCAGATCTTCTTCGAAGGATTTCGCCAATGCCGCCACTCGTCCATCCGGCATGAATGCCATACTCGAGCCATCGAAAATGAGGGAGTCGTTGCCGCCCACCTGATTCACGTAAACCACCGGCACGCGCCGCTCCATCGCGATCGCTCGCAGCATGTCGTGCCGCAGCGATCGTTTGTCAATCGTGTAGGGCGAAGCCGAAATATTCAGGATGAGGTTGCTTCCCTGCGCTACCAGTTCTGCTACAGGATCACGCTCGTAGAGCCGCTGCGCCCAGAAATTCTTGTCGTTCCAGCAATCCTCGCAAATGGTGATGCCGAGTTTTTCGGCGCGCAGGGAAAAGGTGTGCTGCGAATGCGCCGGCTGAAAATAGCGCGACTCGTCGAACACGTCGTACGTCGGCAGCAGCATCTTGCGCTGCTCGAAAACTATTTTCCCGTCGGCGATCAGCGCCGCCGAATTCGCCACCGGCTTGCCGGTATCGTCCTGTGCGCGGCCTACGTATCCCACCACCGATGGCATCGGGATCGCCTTCGCCAGCCGGACCAACTCCGTGGCGTTGCGTTCAGCAAATACCGGGCGTTCCACCAGATCCTGCGGCGGGTACCCGCACAGGCAAAGCTCTGAAAACACGGCCAGATCGGCGCCGCGTTTCTTCGCCTCACAAGCCAATTCAATAATACGGGCGGAATTACCTGCGAAATCGCCTACGGTGGGATTGAACTGGGCTAATGCTATCTTCACAGCACCCTAGCATACGTTCGCGGCCCGTGATTTTCAACGAAGCGGCCCGCCAATATGGCTCCGGCATGTCCAAAATGGCAGCCAGTGATTTGTCGCTCGATCTTTCGATTCGTTGAATCGCCGCTTCGCTCGTGATTATCTATTCGCGTAGGTAAGTGAATGCCTGTCGAAAACGAACGCGCTCCAATCGAAATCGAGGATACGGCATCGGGAACGCTCGAGCCGCGTCTCCCTGTTCGTGTTCCTGCTAAGCCCGCGCCAAATCGCATTTCCGTCATCCTAGCCTTCGGAGCCACGTGGTTCATTTGGGGCTCCACGTTTCTTGCGATCCGCTACGCGGTCGAGACGATTCCGCCTCTTTACGCCGCCGGCACCCGCCACTTGATTGCCGGGTCGCTCATGCTTTTCTGGTGCTGCGTCAAAAAACTGCGGCCCACGAGAGCGCAACTGCGCGCCAGCATCATTGTCGGCTTTTTCTTTTTCGTCGGCGGCCACGGTTTGATTCACTGGGCCGAACAGTGGGTGCCGTCAGGCGTTGCAGCGCTTCTCATTGCCACGGAACCTATTTGGGTTTTTCTGCTTGCCGACATGGCCGATAGAAAGTGGCGAATGAATCCGTGGCTTGCAGCCGGAGTTGCGTTGGGCCTTGGAGGTGTCGCGCTCCTCCTCGGCAAAGGTGAATTTTCGGACCCTCGAATCAAGACCGGCGTGATCGTCGTCCTGCTCAGCGCTCTTTCCTGGTCCGGAGGAGTCACCTATTCCCGGCGCTCCAAGCTCTCAGGCCATCCGCTCTTACTTACAGCGCTTTCGCTGCTGGCAGGTGCGTTCATGCTGCTCACCATCGGAACAATTCTAGGCGAAGCTCACGGCTTCTCCCTGTCCTCCGTTGCGTTTCGCTCGTGGGCTGCGTTGGCGTATATGGTGGTGTTCGGCTCGTTGATCACTTTCACTTCGTATGTCTGGCTGCTCGAACACTACTCGCCCACATTTGTTGCCACGCATACCTACATCAATCCAATCATCGCCATCTTAATCGGCTGGCTGGTGGCGGGTGAAAAGCTCTCACTCAACTTGGGAATCGCGGCCGCAATGGTGATTGGCGCTGTGATTCTCGTGCAGCGCGGTACCTCTTTGCTCGACCACTCGTGAGCGCCGCTCAGGAACGCAAAAACGGATTTTGCTCGCGCTCATCGCCGATTGTCGTCGTATCGCCGTGCCCGGGAAACACAATCGTCTCTTCGGGCAGCACCAAGAGCTTCTCGCGAATGGATTTCAAAATCTGCGGCGTGGACCCGCCCCACAAATCCGTGCGCCCGATGCTTCGCTGGAACAACGTATCGCCCGCAAGCACAATCCCCGGCTCCGCGACTCTCTGCGTTTCGGCCGGACGCTCGTGCGCGCGATTGCCACTCCGGGCGCCTTCCATCAAAGCAGTGCCAGTCGCTCCAGGCTCGATCACCAAACTAATACTTCCAGGCGTGTGCCCCGGCGTATGCAACACTCGCGCCGCAAACCCACCCCAGCGCACCGCATCGCCCTCCCTCACGAAATCCTCAATGCGCGTCACGGCTGGCGTCGGCACTCCCAGCCATTGCGCCTGTATATCCAAATGTTCATACAACTCCATGTCCGCCTCATGAATCATCACCGGCGCGCCAGTCGCGCAATGCAGCTCCGCCAGCCCGCCCACATGATCAATATGCGTATGCGTGCTAACGATGGCCCTCAACTTGAGCCCGTGCCTCTTCAAAATCTCCAGAATCCGCGCAACGTCGTCGCCCGGGTCCACCACAATCGCCTCGTGCGTAACCGGATCGCCCAGAATCGAGCAGTTACACTGCAGCATCCCCACCGGAATCACTTCATGAATCAATTTATCGCTCATAATTTCCGCAGTATACCAGTTCACACTCCCTTAGAACCCGGCCCCCATTTTCACTTTTCCCTTTTCGATTTTCGTTTCCACCGTCTGCTAAACTTGTTCCGTATGGAAACGCCGCTCGCAAAACTCGAACTCGCCGAAGGCGCCAAGGTCGCCGACTTCACCGGCTGCGCCCTCCCCACAGTTTTCTCCGATTTCGACGCCGAATACCGCGCCGCCCGCGAATCCGTCGCTCTGTTTGACACCAACTGGCACGCCGCCATCACCCTCTCCGGCCCCGACCGCGTGCGTTACCTCAACGCGATCGTAACGAACGACATCAAAGCCCTCGGCGAAGGCTCCGGCACGCTCGCCCTGCTTCTCAACCCGCAAGGGCACATACTCGCCGAGCTCGAAGTGTATGCGCTGAAAGATAAGCTGCTCGTCCTCACCCACGCCTCCGTCCGCGAGCGCGCCATCGAAACCCTCGACAAATTCATCATCATGGACGACGTCACGCTCGAAGACGTCACCGACAAACTCGGCTCGCTCGCCATCGAAGGCCCCAAAGCCGGCGCGATCTTTTCCCAAGCCACCGGCCTCGCCATCGAAGGCTTTTCCGAAATGGCATTCGCCGATGTCGCAATCGACGCAGTTCCCTGCCATCTAATCCGCCACTCGCATTTCGGCCTTCCGGGCGCCGAAATCATCGCGTCTCGCGAAAAACTCGAAATCATTTGGCAGAATCTTCACACAGCCGTTCATGCACAACACGGTGCGCCAATCGGAATGCAGACGCTGAATGCCCTGCGCCTAGAAGCAGGCATTCCCTGGTTCCCGCTCGATTTCAATGACACGGTGATCCCGCACGAAGCCGCCGTCGAACGCACGCACATCAGCTTTAGCAAGGGCTGTTACACCGGGCAGGAGATTGTGGAGCGCGTCCGCTCGCGCGGCCATGTCAATCGCCGCCGCACCCAACTCAAATTCTCAACGCAGGAGGCGCCGGCGAGAGGAGCAAAGCTGCGCGCAGACGGCGGAGAGGTAGGTTACGTAACGAGCGCCGCGTTCTCGCCGTCAGCCGGCACTGCCATCGGCATGGGCTACGTGAGGCGCGAACACAACTCCCCCGGCAGCATCCTCGAAGTCGACGGCGGCACCGCCACCGTCATCGACCGCTAGAGGCGAAGTTGCTTATTCGTGCGGCCTTTTTTTCTGAATGTTGCTACTTGATGGGCGATTGGTGACTCGCCACGCACTGCCATTTCCCGTTCGCCATCTTCGTCCAGGTGTCGGTGAAGCGCTCTTTGGCGTCCAAAGGCTTGCCGGATGAATCGGTGCCTGTACCCCGGAACGTTCCCGTCGCGACCCCGGTGCTGCCGAAGATCTTCACCTTCAAGTCACCGTAATCAACGCTCGTATACTTGGTGGCTTTTGCCTGTGCGATCATTTCTGCACGGTCCTCAAACTTGCCTCCAGAGTCCGTGTTCACAAAACCGTCGGCGAGCAGTGGCTCAATCAGCGCCACATTGTTGGTCTGCTGCCCTTTGAGCCATTGCTTCTCGAGATCGGTGACCGCTTTTTCCCCCGCCCCTGTCTGCGCCAGTGACCACGTCGCCGTCGCCAACAACAACAAAGCACACAACGAAGTAATTCGCTTCATGCAATCTCCTCTTTTAGTTGTTCTTGTGTAAGACAGGCCCGAATGCGGCGCCATTTGATACCGAACCCTCGGCGCTGTCAAGGACGCGTACTGCTCGGCAGTTACGGCGGGACGAACTATCGAACGGGTCTGGACCCGCTGATCAAAATATCCACCAGCCTCCTCGCACTCTGCTGCCAGTCAGGCGTGGCCGACATGTACCCGACCCCGATCAAGGCCTTCAGCAGGTCAACAGCGTTTACATCCTTGCGCATCTCGCCGTTGTTGACGGCTCGCTCCACCAATGCGCGCATCGCTCCTTGGATCGGTTCGTGCGAAGCTTCGATCACCTTCGACGTACCGCCCACTGCGGCATTCAGCGCAGGGGCGATGATTTTCTTCGTGGCGATGTAATCCACGAACAACAGCATCCAAGCTCGCAATGCTTCCAGCGGCGCCAACTCTCCAGCAAGCCGTTTCTCGGCCGCGGCCAGCTTCTCTACCTCCGTTCGGTACACCGCTGCCAGCAGCGCCTCGCGCGTCGGAAAGTGACGGTATAAGGTGCCCGCTCCGACGCCTGCTTGGGTGGCAATGTCGTCGAGGCTGGCGTCCGCACCCGACCGCGTGAACCCCTCTTTGGCCATTTCCAGAATGCGCTCGCGGTTTCGCTGCGCATCGGCGCGCGGCTTTCGCCGAGATCCTGGGGGCTGTTTCCGCCGCGCGGTACGTGTACGTTTCTGAGCCATCGCTAAAAAGCCAAAAATCTTGCAACCGGAGACATCCTCCGATAATCTAAGTATAGCGGAGACGGCCTCCGCTTTACCAGAATCTTTTTTGGTAAAGGAGCGGGCCGCTCGTCAATGCACGTCTGCTCCCCCTGTACCGTACGAACGGGGCGGCATACGATGGAGGAGACATGGTGAGCGTATCTAGAGCGACATCAACAACAGCATTTGGAGCGACCTCAACAACAGAAGATGTTCTGTCCGGCGTGAGTCTGCGCGGCAAGCGGATTCTTGTTACCGGCGTTTCGGCGGGTCTTGGAGTGGAGACGGCACGGTCACTGGCCGCGCACGGCGCCCAGGTGGTGGGTGCGGCACGAGATTTGGATAAGGCGGAAGCTGCGACGGCACAGGTAAGAAAGGACGCTGCGGCGAACAGTGGGAGCTTCGACCTGATCGCGCTCGATCTTGGCGATCTTAAGAGCGTCCGCGACTGTTCCACAAAATTACTCGAGAAGGGCGAACCCTTCGACGTAGTCATCGCCAACGCCGGTGTAATGGCCACACCGTTTACCTACACGAAGGACGGCTTCGAGATGCAGTTCGGCACCAATCATCTGGGCCACTTCGTCCTTGTCAACCGGATTGCTTCGCTCATCCGTGCGGGAGGACGGCTGATCAACCTCTCCTCCGCAGGCCATCGTTATTCCAACGTAGACCTGCAAGATCCAAACTTTGAGCGCACGGAGTATGAACCCTTCGTCGCGTATGGCCGCTCGAAGACGGCAAACATTCTCTTCGCCGTTGCCTTCGATAACCGGCACCGTGGACGTGGTGTGCGCGCCGCGGCCGTGCATCCGGGCGGGATACGAACCGAACTGGGGCGGTACACCGATACCAGCCGCCTTGAAGCGATGGTCGCCCAGATCAACAAGCAGCTTGCCGCGGAGGGCAAGGCACCGTTCCAATTGAAAACGGTTCCTCAGGGCGCCGCCACTTCCGTGTGGGCCGGTGTAGTTGCTCCGGCGGATGAGGTTGGCGGTCGTTACTGCGAAAACTGCCACGTTGGCAACGTCGTTCCAGACGATGCCACCATCACAGTTGCCAGCGAAGGAGTCCGAGGCTATGCGCTGGATCCAACCAACGCCGAGGCGCTTTGGAAGAAGAGTGAAGAAATGGTGGGAGAATCGTTCTAACGATCGCCGCGCCAAGATCATAAAACTCATGAAAACGAATTCACAGATGGAGAAAACACGATGATGAATCAAAGAAGGCTCGGTGGCACATTCGCATTTCCCAGTGCTTCATCAGGCGTCTACCGCATGGGCTACGGCGCCATGCAACTTTCCGGACCTGAAATTTTTGGACCTCCACGGGACGTTGATGCTGCGATCGCTGTGTTGCGGGAGGCGATCGCCTCTGGCGTGAATCACATCGACACCAGCGACTATTACGGACCGCATGTAACCAATCAGATTATCAAGCGTGCTCTTCATCCCTACCCCACCGGTTTGGTCATCGTGACCAAACTGGGTGCTCGCCGTGGGGCGGACAAATCATGGATTCCTGCGCTCTCGCGCAAAGAGCTGATCGACGGAGCTCACGACAACCTTCGGAATCTCGGTCTCGAGCATCTTGACGTCGTCAACCTTCGCGTCGGCGGGATGCTGCAGCCATCGGAAGGATCGATAGCAGAACCACTGAGTGTGCTCCTCGAACTGAAGCACGAAGGCTTGATTCGTCACATCGGTCTCAGCAACATCACACCGAATCAACTTCAAGAAGCCCAGAAAATTGCGGAGATCGTCTGCGTCCAAAATTTCTACAATGTGGCTAACCGCAATGACGATGCCTTCATCGATGCTCTAGCTCAGCAAGGCATCGCTTATGTTCCCTTCTTTCCGCTGGGAGGGTTCACGCCGTTGCAATCATCGGTCCTCGATCAGGTGGCAGCTTCGCTGCAAGTCACCCCTATGCAGGTTGCTCTCGCCTGGCTTCTGCAACGCTCTCCCAACATTCTGCTGATTCCCGGCACCTCTTCCAGCGGCCATCTTCGGGAGAATCTCAGTGCCGCTTCATTGGAACTCGCTTCGGATGTAGTCGCCCAGCTCAACTCAATCAGCACCAAAACAATGGCGGCAGCTCAGCCTGCACATTAATTTGCCTTTTCGATAGCGGCATAAAAAGGAGCATTTATGAAAGTCTTTGTCACAGGTGCGACTGGATTCATCGGTTCTGCCATCGTCCCGGAGTTGCTCGGGGCAGGCCACAAAGTGCTCGGCCTTGCTCGCTCAGATGCAGGCGCCAAATCGCTCGCTGCGGCGGGAGCCGATGTGCATCGCGGTTCGCTTGAGGATATCGAGAGCCTGCGCAGTGGCGCAGCCGCTTCCGACGGCGTAATCCACACCGCTTTCATCCACGATTTCTCGAATTACGGGCCCGCTGCTGAGAAAGACGCACGCGCCATCGAAACTCTCGGCGCTGCGCTCGCCGGCTCTCGCCGTCCCTTCATCGTCACTTCCGGCACTCTTCTCGTCACACGCCAGGGCGACCTGGCAATGGAAGAAGAGCCAGCCACGTCCACTTTTCCGCGCAAATCGGAAGATGCAGCCAATTCACTCGCAGCTCGCGGCGTGAACGTGTCCGTCTTGCGCCTCCCGCCCTCGGTACACGGCGACGGCGATCACGGCTTCGTTCCGCGTCTCATTGGCATCGCGCGCGAAAAGGGCATTTCTGCCTACGTCGGTGACGGCGCGAATCGCTGGCCAGCAGTCCATCGCCTCGATGCCGCTCATGCCTATAGGCTCGCGCTGGAGAAAGGCTCTGCGGGCGCCAACTATCATGCAGTCGGCGACCAAGGCATCCCCTTCCGCGACATCGCTGCCGCGATCGGCCGCCGGCTGAACCTGCCGGTTGTCAGCAAGTCACCGGAAGAAGCCCGCGCTCATTTCGACTGGCTAGCGCACTTCGTTGCCATCGATTGCCCCGCTTCCTGCGCGAAAACCCAGCAACAACTCGCCTGGCGCCCGACCCAGGTAGGCCTCATCCCCGACCTCGACCATGGCACCTACTTCGACGCCGGCCAAACGAAGCATGCGGCGCAGTGACACGCCTAAACAGCTCACTATTTGAAGTTTCCGTAAGGATGTTTTTTCTAATGGTCCTGCCGAGATTCAGTTGGTAGGCATGAGGTGCGCGTTGCTAGTCGCTGGCTTTTCAGTGGCACAGGCACTCCTGCCTGTGCGCCATCCTTACGCCGCAATCCTTCGATCTTGGCTTCCCCACCGCCTCGCACCCTATGTTCGCAAGAGGACAGACTTTTCTTTAGCCTATGCCGTCCGCGGCCCGCGCAGCACCCGCGCAGGCAGAAACATGATCGCGCGCAACAATTCGAAAACTCCGCCAACCGCGATTCCGACGATCCGGAACGGCAGAAGGATCAGCCACACAATCGGATAAAGAATCAGCGCCAATAGCGCCAGCGGCCAGCAAACCACCAACAGCAGGCACCACAGCAAGAACGTCAACATCACAGCCCCTCAGCGCACACTAGCATATACGCAAAAGGGAGGGCCGTTGTTTCCTCAGACGACTCCGTTAGACGGCTTCCTCACGCCGCCGACGTCGCTACCCGCTGGCGGTTGCGCACCTCTTCGACCTCGGGCCAGCGCCGCGCCTGCGCGATCACGATGATATGCAGAATGAAAAACAGCGGCACCAAGAACGTCGGCACGATGCTCAGCGGCAACACGGTCATCGCATCGGCGGCAAGTCCGTGCGGATGCACCAGCCTGGAGGTCGTTCCCGTCGTCACCGCCGTAACCAGATCCAGCATGCCGAGCGCGTTCCAAAAGATGAACCCTTTTCGATGGCCGGGCTCAGCCAGCTTCAGCGCCGCCCACGGCGCGGTGAGACCAATCGCGATGTCGCCCCACCCGGCAGGATTCGCGAATATGCCGGGCAAAATCCCGTAGAAATACAGCACCACAAACACAAACCCGGCAATTCGCCACGATTGCACGATGGTCAGCACGCGCGGATCGAGCGACAGCGCAAATTCGCGGAATCCCGCTGACGCTCTGAACCAGATCCAGAACACCAGAATCGGTATCGCCACCGAAAGCCCCAGCGCGATCGGCGGTGCTGCAGCGCTCTGCCTGAAAACATGCGCCGCTCCCGCAGAAAGTGAAAAAGCGAACCAAGCCGCGATGATACCAATCGCCACTTTTCCGTAGTCTTTTCCGCTCATAACTATTCTCCTTTCGCTACCGAAGTCATTCTTACGCCCCAGAACTCATTCAGTTTTCGCCCACCGACATCTCGTTCTTGCCACAGCAGCCATTTTCCCTTCGCTACAGCAATCTTTTCAGCTCGTCACACAAGTCATTTCGCCGTAGCCGCAGCGGTCATTTCACGATTTTGTTGAAACAGCGCGTTCCAGCGCTCTTCCGTTCGCTAATGATGTTATTTTTGCGCCCCAGAACTCATTTCGGCCTTCGCCACACCTCTCGTTCCTGCCGCAGTAATTATTTTCCCTTCGTCACAGAAGGCACTTCGCCGTAGCCACAGCGGTCATTTCACGATTTTGTTGAAACAGTGCGTTCCAGCGCTCTTCACCGAGTTGCGAGCGCAAACGGTCCTGCACGCCTTGCCAGGCCGGAGAGGCCAGGTCGAATTGTTCCCGCCCCGCCGTCGACAGGGATATCAAGCGCTCGCGCCCATCGCGTCCCTGGCGCGTTGCCACCCACTTGCGCCGCTTCATGATCGCGAGGGTGCGCGTCAACGTCGTCGAGTCCAACGCCAGAATCTCGCCCAGCCGCCCCTGCGAGACCTCACCCGTCAGCGAGAGCGCCTGCAGGATCGTGAATTGCGTAGTACGTAGCCCAAGCGGACGAACCGCGTCGTCATAGAGCTGCGAGAGCGCCCGCGCCGTCCGGCGGAAAGTGGCGCACAGGCACGGCAAGTTAGGCAGATTCGGCAGGCTCTTCGGTGGCGTGTCCATACGCATATAGATGCACATACATCTATTTGGTTTCACGCGAATTTGTCCACATGATTTTAATCCACGGTTCCGCGATTAAAACTCGCCCTAACACATTGAAAACAATGGACGGAGAACAAGTCTAATCGGCGGTAAGAGCGAGGGTTAAGACGCAACGAACTGGTGCTTTGTGACTTGGAAGGATGCTGGAAATGAACCGCTGAAGACCGATCTTGCTGAAGCTTAGGCTTCGCTTTTTGGCGAAGTCGAAGTCGAGGTCGAAGTCGAGCTCTTAGCGAAGTTGAGCGAGCCGGAAAAGCTGCCGCGCGTGGAGTCGATCTTCTTCTGCAGCTGGAAGATCGCGTAGAGCAACGCTTCCGGTCGCGGCGGGCAACCCGGAACGTAAACGTCAATCGGAATCACCTGATTCACGCCTTGCACCACCGCGTAATTATTGAAGACGCCGCCTGAAGTGGCGCATGCGCCCATCGAGATCGCCCACTTCGGCTCGGGCATCTGCATGTAGAGCTGTTTGATCACCGGCGCCATTTTCTGCGAGACGCGCCCGGCGATAATCATCAAGTCCGATTGACGCGGCGACCCGCGGAAGACTTCGGCGCCGAATCGAGCGATATCGTAACGCGAAGCGGCCATCGACATCATCTCGATCGCGCAGCAGGCGAGCCCGAACGACATCGGCCAGATGGAGCTGCGCCGCGCCCAGTTCACTACCTTGTCGAGCGAGGCAAACAGGATGCCTTCATCCTTGAGGAAGTTTTCGTTCTCCCCCGGAAGCTCGAGCGTTACGCCTTTGGCAAGTTCGACGGCCATATGAGCATTTTGCCCGTTCGCGTGCCGCATTGCAAATGAGGCGGGGGCGCGATTGTCAATGGCGATGAGCATGTAGATGAGCATGTAACCTATGAGCAGTTCGACAAAGGGCTGAGCATGCTGCAAGGCGCACTCTCGAGCATTGCTGAGTCGAGTTGGATTGCGACGATCGTGGCGAAGCCCAGCTGTGCTGTGCTGTGCTTCGCTTCTGTTTCTCCACTCAACATCGTATACAAATGGCACATATGCGTGCGATACTCTCGGCGCTGGGGGAAACGGAGGTATTCATGCGCATTCACATGCGTGCAATTTCCCTGGCTTCTGCAAGCCTTGGCGTAATTCTCCTCTCTGGAATCTCGGATCCTGCATTCGCGTCTGGCGACGACAAATCGCCAGCACCTACTTCTGCGACAGCCAAGAATGCCGCGCCGACGCCCGATCGCGAGAAGAAGATCTACACAAACGACGATATCGATCGGATGTGGCCGAAGTCGAAATTGTCTATCGTGTCGGCGGCGCGCGCGCAAAGCCAGCCAGTGACGATTTCTCGTGCGGCAGTCGTTGCGGCTGAGCCGCTGAGTCCTGAGAGGAATCCTCTTTGGTACGCGTCGCAAGTGGCTGCTCTCGAGGACGAGCTTGGCAGCATCGCAGCCGCGGAAGAACGTCTGCGCGAATTTCGTGCCAGCGGATCGACTGACACTCTGCCCGGAACGCGACTCGGTTTGCAGTTGAATGCGCCATGCGACGGATTCACGACCGACAACGAAATCCAGCAATTGGCCCTTCGCCGCGCGGAGATCGAACAACAGATCGCAGCGCTTGAAAACACGGCGCAGCAAAACGATATGCCTCCCGCCGTGATTCGCGATGCCCCCGAGATTTTTGCCGCGGCGCAGAAGCCGTTGAGCCCTGCTCAGGAACGAGTGCTGCTCGCTGAGCGGCAGGCTCAGCTTGCCGATGAACTCAACGCCACACAAAACGAGCTAGCCGGGATGTCCGAGCAAGCGGCTGCACAGCGCGCGAATCTGCAGCCTCCGACACCGGGCTTTGGCGGAAACATGACCACCGACTTGATCGAGCGCCTCGACAATCGCGCGAGCGAGATTCGAGAAGCGCTCGACCAAAACGAAGAAGATGCGCGACAGGCCGGCGCCGGGCAAAGATGAGCGCACACCGATAAGCGCACAGCCGAAACGGCAGAACAGTAGCCGCGGCCTTTTTCTCAGTAAGACACATTTGCGTTTTTCCATCGAACGTTAACTTTGCGTTGCCATCGCGGCGGGCGCCGCTCCATGTAGAATAGGAGCGATGCCGATCCGAATGATCGCGATGGATCTCGACGGGACGCTGCTGGACAGCAACGCGAAGGTCTCCGAAGAAAACGCGCGGACGATTGCGGAAGCGCAGAGCCGCGGAATCGAGATCGTGCTAGTTACGGGCCGCCGCTACGATTTCGCGCGCCCGATTGCCGATTCCCTTCCCTGCGATCTCCACTTCATCGTCAACAACGGCGCCGTGACTAAATCCAAGAGCGGCGTGACTGACCTGCGGCACCTGCTACCGGCAGCCACAGCGCGAAAAGTGCTTGAGGCGACGGAGGAATTCCGCTCGGGCGCGGCGGTAGTCTTCGACCGGCCACGCGAAAATCAGGTGATGATGGAACGCCCTGATTGGGATCATCCTGTGCGCGGACGTTACCTGCGCCGCAACCGCGAATACATCGGCTTGGTCTCTCCGCTAACAGACTGCTTGAACGGAACCGATCCCATCCAGATAGGATATGCAGATAATTGCAGGAATCTGCGCGCTGCAATGAAGCTTCTTCGGGAACTGCCGATTGCGAATGAATACACGCTGGCATTGACCGAATATGAGAGCCGCGACCTTTCGATTCTGGATGTTCTGAAGCGCGGTGTTTCGAAGGGTTCGGCGCTCGCGGAGTGGACCAAGCGGCGAGGGATTGCCCGCGACGAGCTGATGGCGATTGGCGACAACTGGAACGATCGCGAGATGCTCGAGTTCGCCGGTTTACCGATCGTGATGGGCAATGCGGTGGCGGAGTTGAAAACGCTGGGCTGGGCCGTTACGCTGACAAATGACGAAAGCGGCGTGGCGGAAGCGATTCGAAAGCATGCTCTCTAAGCGATTGCATTGCGAAGAATGAACCGAGGAATCATTTTGTGCGTGTTGTTGGCCGGCGCTGCGCCAATGGCGCGGGCGGACTACGCGGTGCTGCGTTCGGGTGTGCGACTGCACATCACGGGATATGAGGCAGTGGGCGACCGGGTCCGTCTTACAGTGGAAGGCGGCTCGGTGGACGTGGCTGCTAGTGAGATCGTGTCGATCGAACCTGAGGATGTGTTTCCTTCGCGGCCTACGGTGGCCCCTCTTCCGGATGGGCCTTACGCGAAATTAATCCGCGCTTCTGCCGAGAAGCATGGCGTGGACGAAAACCTGATCCACCAGATGATTCTGATGGAATCGAACTTCAACCCCAAAGCGATTTCGCGCAAGAGCGCGCTGGGTTTAATGCAGCTGTTGCCCCAGACGGCTGCGCAATACTCGGTGAAGAACGTGTTTGATCCTGCGCAGAATATTGACGGCGGAACGCACTACATGAAGGATCTTCTCGCGCGTTATCACGGCGATTTGTCGCTCGCGCTGGCTGCTTACAATGCGGGGCCGCAGATGGTTCAGCGGTATGGCGGAATTCCGCCCTTTCCTGAGACGCAGAATTACGTCCGAAAAGTTGCGAAGCCGCTGAAGTGCAAGGAGTCGGCGGACGGGAATAAGTGCGCGTCGAAGTGACGGGAGCCAAGGTTAGGCGGCTGAGATTCTTCGCCCCGCTGAAGAATGCGGGACGCACAAAACGCGCTTCGCTCAGAATGGCAGCTCGTAAAATTGGGCGAATTACTGCTGTGGCTGTTACTGCTGTTGAGGTTGCTGTGGCTGCGGTTGCGGCGCGCTGGGTTGGCCGAACGGGTTACTTCCTGGCGAACCTATTCCGCCCGGTCCGATTGGCTGGCCGATTCCCGGTTGCTGGCCCTGAGGATTGAGCGATTGCTGCATATTCGCGGCGGCTTCTTCGAGCGGATTCCAAACGAACTCCCACTGAATGTACTTCTTGCCGTGGTGATAGACCTTCTGCGAAGGCGAATTTACTTTGCTGGCAACGCCGGTGAGGAATGCACCGAGGACTGGGCCGTCGACCGGGCCCGTCGGCTTCTGCAAGTCCGCTGGATTTCCCGGCTGCCCGTTCAGCGACCCGAATGGACTTTGACCGGGAGCTGAAAGACCGCCTCCGATCGCGCCCGGTTGCCCTGGGGCGCCGGCCTGACCGGGAGGTGGAGTGGGAGCTTGGCCGCTCGGAGGATTCTGTCCCGATTGATCCGGGCTCTGACTGGGAGGCTGACCGGGAGCCTGCGGGGGAGCGTTGGGATCAGTTGGCGCAAGGCTCGGATTCTGCGCAGAGTTCGAAGAGCCCGATGACGCCGTGCCGTTCACGTCCCCAAAACCGCTCGAATTCGTCAGGCTCGAAACTGGCGTGCCGACCAAGCCCGGAATCTGTCCCGGCGGGCCGTTTTGCAAACCGCCGCTATCGTAGAGCGCCATCTGCTGAAGCGACGTGTATTTGGTGCTGCCGATAATTTGCCCCGCGGCATTCACGTAGATGAATCGCCAGGAGCCGTCGGAAGTGTTCAGCGGATCCTTATAGGCCTGGCGAAGGAAATGAAGCTGCGGCATGCCTTTCTGAAGATCTTCGAGAGTTTGAGGGTAATGGCCGGTCTTGTGGAAATAGAGGCGAATGGCCCGTGCATATTGATTGCCGCGCCAAATGGCTTCGTCTTCGCGCTGGCGCTTGCCCTCAATCCGGAGATTGGCAATCATCGCCGTGGAGGCGATAAGAATCATCATCGTCAGACAGATGGCCATCAGCATGGCATAGCCGCGCTCACCGGAGCGGCGAGAATCGGTTCGGGACCGTGGAGCGGAATTCGTCATGGCGTTGCCTGGTCGCTGGGGGCGAGGCTTGCGCTGCTGCCAGCCGGAGGTTGAACCATCGCGACGCGCGCGTGCCGGCCACTGGAGATTTCTTCGACATCGGCAGAATCATTGCCGATATGAATCAAGCGATAGTTGCTGAGGAATTTGTCACCCTCTGCCACGACGAGGACGTCGTCACCATTCTTGAAAAACCCGAACCGCGTGCCCGACGGAGCCGGGCGAACCGCATATCCGAAAAACTCACCGGGAACCTGAACGGGAGGGATCGGGGGTGGTAGCGGCACAGTAGGGTAACGACGCTCCTGCTCCCTCTTCTGCTCCTGAGTTAGCTCCCGCGGAGGCGGAGTAGCGTTGAAAATATTGCGGTGCGCGCTGAGGCTTTCCTCTTTCTGGAGTTTGGCGAGGAGATCGAGGCGCAACTGAGGTTCCTGAACGCTGAGAGGAACAAACTTCGCGTCAGCCGACACTCGCGGCATCCCGCCACCTATCTGGCTCCGGTTGAAGAAATACACCAAGCCGCCGACGACGAGCAGCCCCACGAGCACCGAGATTTCCATCCTCTGTTTCGTCACATCAAGTCCTGAAAAACGTTCGCAAATCCAGATTTAGTTTGATACCGGGACTCGAACCTGCCGAAGCGAGCGTGAGATTGTCCAGCAAGTAGAAATTTTTCGATCGTTCGAGTGCATGAATAAATTCAATCAATGCCGGATAATCGCCTTCGACTGTGGTTTTCATGGCGATCTCAGTGACGCCGTGGCCTTTCAATTCCTTCTGCTGAAAGCTGACGCCGCCGGTCTTCAGTCCCGCCTTGTGAGTGATCTCCGTGAGTTCGGCGACGACAGCCGAATAGCCGGTGGAAGCCGGGAGAAAGTTCGCTTTATAGAAGCCGTCGCAATCTTTTCCGACCTGCGGCAGAGACGCTTTGATTTTCTCGCCACGTTCGACGTCCGCCTTGAGAAGCTTGGCCTGCAATTCCAGGCGGTCACGTTGCCGCCGCTTCGTTTCGGGACCTTCGCGGCCTCCCTGCCAAATAAAGACGGCGAGTGCGATGTCGGCTGCAAAGAGCAGGGATAGGACAGCGGTGACGTATTTCTTCCACGAACTCGAAGGTCGATTGGGTGTCATATCGTCACATACCACGCGGTGAGATCCACGAGAATGTCATTCGAGCTCTGTTCGCGGTGTTCGTTTTGCACCTGAATCTCCGCGAAATCTTTCGAGCGTTCCAGCGTTTGCAAGAACTTCACCTTGGAATCGTCGCTCAGGGCGCTGACGGTGAGCTTTACCAGAGCGCGCCCATGCTCGAGGCGAGGCGAGATGCTTACCACGCGCACACCGGCGGGGAGCGTCTCGCCCAGATCGGCGAAAACTTTCGTCCATGGAAAACTGCGTTCATCAATGAGCGAATTCAAGAAGCCGGCGCGATCGAGGACTTGCACGGCTTGCGGCGTCCTGAAATACGATTCGAGGGCGGCCTGCTTCTGTTCGCTAAGCTGAATTTGGCGTTCGAGATCAGCGATATTGCGGCGGATGTCGCGATTGGCGCGCCACGATTGATAGGCCTGCTGTGAAAGAATTAAAAGCAGAATCAAGCCAATGGTTCCCAGCAAGCCTGCGCCAGCAAGGAACGGCCTTTTGTTTTCACGCGGAGCGGTGGAAAGATTGAGTCGCAGCTGCATATGAAATTTCGCGCTAACGCGCTCAGGAACCTCCGTTCATCATCCAGCCAACAACTGAGTCGAGATCCTCGCTCATCAAATCCCTGGCCGTGGAAGGAAGCCACAAAGCCTGGTCCGACGCTGCGAGCGGTCCAACCGATACCTTCAATTCCGCTGTGAGTGCCTGCCTGAAGATTTCCTCCCGCGAACCGAATCCAGAGAGCCGGACGCGATCTACCATCGCTTCCCAAGTGTCTTGGTAATAGGCGATGGCAGGAAATATTTCGTCGAGAATCAACTGGGGCTCGAGGGAACTCACTTCCGCCGGCATCTCGCCCGAGCGATAGACAGCGAGATTTCCGCCCTGGACGATCACGGTGGTGAGAGTTCGCCCGTTGATACGAACGAGGAGGGTGGCGCCGCGATCTTCGAGCAGGGGCAACGTGGCGAGCGTGGAGCCTAAGACGACGACAGGGTTCGCGTTGAGAGAGGAAACCAGCTCCTCATATTGCCGGACGATGCTTTCGCGAGCGACAGCCGCGACGATTTCAAGATTGCCATCGCGGCCGTGCTGGCGCATCCAGGAAACGACCGTCTCTTCCACGTCAAACGGAACGCTTTTCTTCAGGCGCCATCGAAGCAGCGGCAACGCTTCGTCGGCGCGGCGTGGAAAGGTTTCAAAGGGAAGAATGAAGACACGAACGACGGGATCAGGAATCAAGAGCGCCAGATCTGTTCCGTGGCCGGTGACGCGGCTGAACAGACGGCGCAAGGCGCCACGGACAGCGTCTGGCTGCGCGACGTTGACCTCGACGGGGGAAGGAACGATTGCTCCGAAGGGAACGGGCTCGATGGCGTAGGACTCGAGCGTGCCTCGCGTGTTGCCCCAGCGGGCCAGAGCGACGCGGTCGGGCGATATTTCGGCAACCAGCGACGGATGTGGCATGGCGTTGAGCCAGCGATCCAGACGCCGCATGGGGCCGAGTTGATAGAGCTTGGCCTCGAGATTTGGCGCGGTGCTAGTCAAGGAAAGTCACCTTATTGATTTCGCGCAAAGTGGTTACGCCCTTGCGAATTTTCTCGAGACCGGAATCGCGCAGGAACGTCATGCCTTCCGCTTTTGCGGCGCGCTTGATTTCCGAGGTCGGACGGCGATTGATAATCATCTCGCGAATATTGTCGGATAGGTCGAGCAATTCGGTGATGGCGCTCCGGCCGCGGTAGCCGCTGCCGGAACATTCCAGGCAGCCGGTTCCTTCATAAAAAGGCACGCTGCTCCAGTCCGCAGGATCGAGTCCTGATTCCTTTAAAACTTCCGGGGCGTACTGGACGCGCTTTTTGCAATGGTCGCAAATCACGCGCACGAGGCGCTGAGCCATGATGCAATTGAGGGCGGAGACGAAATTATAAGGCTCGACGCCCATGTTGATGAAGCGGCCGATGACGTCGGTGACGTTGTTAGCGTGGACAGTGGTGAAGACGAGGTGGCCGGTGAGGGCGGAGTTGATCGCGATCTGGGCGGTTTCCTGGTCGCGAATTTCGCCGACCATGATCTTGTCGGGGTCGTGACGAAGGATGGAACGCAGCCCGCGCGCGAAGGTGAGGCCTTTCTTTTCATTTACCGGAATCTGGGTGATGCCGCGCACCTGATATTCGACGGGATCTTCGATGGTGATGATTTTGTCTTCGTCGTTTTTGATTTCGTTGATGGCAGCGTAGAGAGTGGTCGTCTTACCGGAGCCCGTGGGGCCGGTGACGAGGACCATGCCATACGGCTCGTGGATGTAGCGGCGGAAACGCGTGATGTCCTGCGGATCGAAACCGACTACATCGAGATTCAGATTGCGGAATTTCTCGCTGAGCGTTTCCTTGTCGAGGACGCGGAGGACGGCGTCTTCACCGTGAACCGAGGGCATGATGGAGACGCGGAAGTCGACGAAGCGGCCTTTGTAACGGACGCGGAAGCGGCCGTCCTGGGGGACGCGGCGCTCGGCGATGTCGAGTTCGGACATCACTTTAATTCTGGAAAGGATTGTGGCATGCCATTCCTTGGCGAGGGCTTGCATGGCGTATTGCAGCACGCCGTCAATGCGGTATTTGACGACGACTTCGGTGTTGCGGGTTTCGATGTGGATGTCACTGGCGCGGCGCTCGAGGGCGGTGAAAATTACGGTGTCGACGAGACGGACGACGGGGCTGACGCCGGTGTCGCGCGTCAGTTTGTCCATGGTGATGTTTTCGTCGCTGTCGTCTTCTTCGCCGACGACTTGCAGCGTGAATCCTTCTGTGGCCTGGTCGAGAACGCGCTGCGATTGCTCGGTGCGCTTCAGGAGGTCGTCAATCTGGGAGGTGGTGGCGACTTTGATTTGCAGGCGCTTGTTCAGGAGAAGCGCGAGTTCGTCGGTCTGCTGCAATTGACTGGGATCGGCGATGGCCACGACGAGGGTACCGTTGTGACTTTCGAGCGGAACGAACTTGTAGCGAAACATCATTTCCGCGGGGATGCTGCGGAAGAGTTCGGGGTCGATGCGCTGTTCGCGAAGATCGACGAATGGGCAGCGATAGCGTTCGGCGAGGCGGCGGGCTTGGTCTCGCTCGGCGGCGTCGTCCGGAATACCGGTAGGAATGGGGTTCACTGTGGTCATTAACCTGAAGCTCCTATCTGGAGGGAGAACATCGGCAGATATAACGCGATCAATAATGAGCCTATCACAACGGCCATGATGACCAAAATTACGGGCGAGACCCAGATGAGCGTGCGCTGCAATCTGGTATTTACCTCTTCTTCGTAGAAATCGGCGACGCTGGTGAGCATGGCTGGCAGCGCGCCGGAGGCTTCGCCCACTTCGATCATTTCGATGGCCAGAGAGGGAATCAGGTTTGTTTGCGCGAGGCTGGCGTGGAGGGTTTCACCTTCGCGGACGCGCTCGGCCGCCTTTTCGACAGAGGTAGCGACGAGGCGGCTATCGATGGCACGCGACGCGGTGGCGAGGGCCGCGACTAGCGGAGTGCCGCCGGCGAGAAGCGTTGAGAGAGTTCGTACGAACTGCGCGATTTGAGCTTTCAGCCAGATGTCGCCGAAAAACCAGATACGGGGCTTGACGCTATCGACTGCGAGGGCGCCGCGGTCCGTGCGCGTCCAGAGTCTGATCATCACGAAGCCAACAGCGGCGACGACAGCGAAAACCAGGAAATAGTCCCGCAGCGGAGCTGCCAGGCCGAGGACGATCTCGGTGACGCGTGGGAGAGGAACGTTGAGGTCCTTGTACAGGCCGGCGAATTTGGGCATCGCGTACGTCACCATATACGACATCACCAGCACAACCGCTGCTACGAGGATTGACGGGTAGATCAGAGCGGTGATGAGTTGACGCTTGAAGCCGGTGCTCACCCGGAGATAGGAAATGTATTGATCGAGGACGCCGCTCAGGTTTCCGCTGCGTTCTCCGGCCGAAACAGCGGTGACGTACACCGGGGGGAACGACCCCTGTGCTGCGAGCGCATCAGAGAGCAAGGCACCATCCCGGACGCGTTGGCGAACGTCGCTGATGATCGGTCTCAGGCGTTCGGCGGCAGCTCGTTCGCCGAGCAAGTCGAGCGCTTTGAGAATCGGCAAACCGGCCTTGAGAAGGGTGTTGAACTGCTGGTTGAAAATCAGGAAATCCTGGGTGCGGATGGACCGATCCGTCTTGGGCCTGGTGAGATGCGAGATAACGTCGAGATGGCTACGAATGCCGTAGACGTAGAAGCCCCTGTCAGCGAGCTTTTGTCTCGCTTCGGCTTCCGACTGGGCCGTTTCGACTTGATCGAAAATCCGGCCGGAGATATCCCCGACTTTGCAGACGAATTCAGCCATGTTTTTTGGCTAAACACCCACACTAAGCGGGTGTTTCGCCTTCAGTTTAGCATACCGCTTTTGGGCCTCCGGTGAAGGCGCGAAAACGAGCTGTTAACACCATGTGACAATGGGCCGGCACGGGAGCATCGGCTGGGGTGAGGGCCAAGATATGGGATTCGGGAATGGTTGGGAGGGTTGGCCCCAATTGGCGGCTAGTGAATTGCTCCCGCGAGAGTGGCTTCGTCGACCACGGTAACGCCGGGCGGCGGTTGAAAGTGAAATTGTGCTTCGGGGATGGGAAGGTTCTCTTCCCAATTGCCAAAGCGGAATTCTGTTTCGATATTTCCCGCCTCGTACAGCACAACGCGGACGAGGCGAGCCTGCGAGTCAATTTCCAGAAGGACCTCGCGCAGGGCCTCGGTTGCGTCAGGTGATTCGGCAGAGCTGTTTCGCGGCGTGCAGCGCAAAACAGTATCGCGGTCCTGCACGGGGCGATCCTCTATCTTCCCGGCAGCGATTGAAGCCGCAGTGATGATGGCAATGCTGCGGCATAAGCGCGAGAGATCGGCCTTCCCGACCAGCAAGGCAATGGGGGTCCGCCAATCGGAACTGTCCTTCATTTTCGCGCGGCTCACAATGCGATCGGCGGGAACGTAGAACCAAACATTCGTGCCGTCGACTAGGAAGAGCTTCTCCTCTGGCGATTCGTAGTCCCAACGCATGCGCCCTGGTCGCGAAAAATAGACAGTGCCCGATTCGGACTGAACCGCGCCCTTACCATCGGAATAGCGCTCAAAAAAAGTGGCTTTTAGTGTGCTGGCGTGCTGGTAGCGCGATTCTAGTGCGTGGACGGCAGACTTTGCATCAGCTACAGGTCCCGGTGGCAGGGCTACCGCAGCAACGAGAAAAGCAAAAAATAACATGAGAGTGAGCTTAACAAGAAAAAGAGAATCGCGGAGAAAAAGCGGTCGTTTACCGTTTACTGAAGCGGAGTCAGCGCCTGGCACGCCGCTAAACTGCCCGCTTTGGCGCCCGAGGGATCGATGCGTATCACCCCCGGCTCGTCGCTGCAATAGCTCGATTCCCCGGTTGTCCCGATGACAATTGGCACAGCCGTGGCGAGATATTCGTTAAAGCCAGGCGAGGAGCAAGATGGTGGTTGGTTCGTGATTGGAGCCCCTTGCGGCTGGTAATCGTATATATATCCGCTCTTGTGGCTCGGCGGAGTGGTCAGAACCTCGTCTAGCAGGATAGCGCCGTCGCAATTAGCTGGAGCGACCCCTCCGAGCACTGTGATGCTTGGGGGAAGAGCGTTATCGTAGGTGGACGAATAAACGATGGCAGCGCTAGTGATAGTCCTGATATTCGAGACAGCAGAAGCTTGATTCGCGGCCATCCTCGCTCGAAGCAAATTGGGGATCGCAATCGCAGCGATGATGAGAATGATAGCCACGACGATCAGGAGCTCGATCAAGGAGAAGCCGTGCTGCCGATCATTTGCTACGTTCGAGTTGTGTTTTAGTCTCAACATTTTAGTAACCGCCGGTCACCTTAAAAAAAAGGGAGGAAGCTTGTGACTTCCTCCCCTTCCATTTTCTGATCAAAACATTACTGCAACGGAGACTTGCCCGAAGCTGAGCATGGGTTCAAGTTCTCAAGCGCCGTTGCTCCCGAATCAACGCGAACGACACCCGTCTCATCGATGCAATAGGCTGACGTTCCGGTCGACAACGAAAGCGGTCCCGCACTAACCGAAAAGCCTGTAAAACCGGAAGCGCCACCGCAAGCAGCTGGAATACCCGTGACGAGGGCTGCGACACCATTGTTCAGGTAATTGTACTGGTAGCCGCCCTTCGTCGCCGGGTCTTGACCCAGCACTTCGTCGATCAGTTCGGCGTTCGTGTTGCAGACTGCCAATGCACCTGGCGCGCCGCCAAGCGCCGCGAGCGTCGGCGTGAAACCGTCGCTGTACGTGGACGAGTAGGTTTCCTCGGCCGAAGAAATCGTACGGAGCGTGCCGACCGCAGCTGACTGGTTCGCAGCAATCTTCGCGCGAAGCAGGTTGGGAATCGCGATAGCCGCGATGATCAAAATGATCGCCACGACGATCAGCAATTCGATAAGCGAAAAGCCCTTCTGGTTCTTCTTCATTGTTTCTCCTTGGATCCAAAGTCGAATGTTTTTCTCGTACTCCCTGGCGGGGTACGCCGATGTATATGGCAAGGAAGATGCCAACGGGGGACACGAGGTTTACTCTCGCGACACACGGGATTATACCCCTCCCTTTCAGCAACATACACACTCACTCTGAGACCTCACAACCCCTGCTTAAAGAACAGTTGCGGTTCGGAGCACCGAAAGTGACAAATCTTGGCGGTCCCGGTTGACTAATAGAGGCGTACCGCGCTCCCTCGAAGGCAGCAGGATTAGGACACACGAGGAAGAAGCTCAACAGCAAAGCCCCGGGTCAGCGAGGCCGCAAAACCTTGAATAAATTGCTGTAGTCATCTGTCCAAAGCATGCTTGAGTCGGGAAGCGGCATCGAATCCAGATGACCCTGGAACGAATCGATGGCTAGGGCGTTGGGATCATGAGCCAAAAGAATCCAGTCACTCTTATCTGCCATGTCGGCGCCATGTGGTTTGTGAAGACGAACCGCGGCCAAATGATTGTGTGCCGCAAGGGCGGCCACGACCGGGCTTAGATCGAGCATTCGATTAGAAATATGAAATACGAGCACTGAATCTGGACCGCGGAGGTGCTCCAAGTAGAGCTCGATTGCCTCTTGCGTGAGCAAATGGAGAGGGATGGAATCGCTGCTAAAAGCATCGAGGATCAGGACATCAAATTTCTGCGAGCCAGATTCAATGAATTCGCGTTCGAGCGAAAGACGCGCATCGCCCGGCACAATGTCGATTTTTGCAAGCGAATCGCGGAGGTACGTGAAGTACGGTTGGGGGCCTGTGGAATAGCCGATGACTTGGGGATTCAGTTCGTAGAAACGAAACGTATCGCCCGGACGACCATAGGCCGCCAGGGTGCCAACACCCATGCCAATGATCCCAAAGCGAAGTGGGCATGGCGAAGCGCACGCCGCTTCCGCCTCCATGAACAGTCCGATGCCGCGATGACGGGCGTAATAGGACGTGGGTTCGTTGGGATGATCGGAGGACTGCGAGCCGTGCGAGGTTTGCCCGTGTCTTAGTTCAAGCGTGTGTATGCCGCTTCTGCGAATCAGGAGGGCGGCATAGAAGTTGCGGTCGCGGCGCACTTCGCGAAGTTCGTCAAACTGCACTTGTCCGTAAAGCGAAGCTGCCAGAGCGACCACGATCGAGACGGCCGCCAACTGGGCAACATTCAAGCGCTTGAACCTTGATTCTCTGTTCCATGTCCTAAGCGTGACCACGCCTACCACGGTCGCCATCGCCAATAGCAGCGGGTAATAGTGCCAGCGATACATTGTCATTTGAATGTCCGCCAAACCGGCATAGCGCCACAGGAGCTCCGGAGCGATGAACAAGCCAAGAAGAATGGCTCCGCCGAGATACGGCTTATTGCGGTACCACCAAGACTCCCGGTCGTGTGCGATGGCCAAGATTCCCAGGAGCGCGCACCCAACCAACCCGACATGAAACTCCCAAAAGCCCCTGAAAATACGGGGAGCAGCAAGCGCGACGAACATGCCTCCCGCAGCCCCTCCAGCTGAAATCAACAAATAAAAGCGCGTCAGGTGGCGCGGATGCGGTTTTAGCCGCGCCAGTTCCCCGTGGCAGACCATGCAGCAGGCGAAGAGAACCAGGCTGAGCAGCGATACCTGTCTTACGACCGGAGCATTAATCGAGGATAACAACACCAAGAGCGCCAGGGGGAGAGATGCAGCCAGCAAGACTTGAAAAATTTCGCGCCTGTACCAGTTCGGATTATCGAAGCAGACGATGAAACTAATCAAGTACAGGCTCAGCGGCAGAACCCACAGAAAAGGGACCACTGCAACTTCCTGGCACATGAGATTGGTGGTGGCAAGCAGCATCAAAGAGGCAAAAGCTGGTAGCAAAAACCACAGAACCTGAACAGAACTTGACGGCTGAACGGCTTCTTCTAATTCCACGGCAGGCGAAGCAGCCAAGGCCGATCGCTTTATGTCTATTGCGCAGGCGATCAGGCCGGCAAAAAAGAGCATGTAAGCCCCGCTCCATAACCAAGCTTGGACGTGCAGACGGAAACCCGGCTCGACCGCGAATGGATACGTGACGAGACCCAGGAGCGAGCCGATATTCGAGAGAGCGTAGAGCCGGTAAGGCGATTTGCCGGGATAGGCGCGGGCAAACCAGCTCTGCAACAAGGGGGTACTCGCGCTGAGACACAGGAAAGGCAGCCCCACGGCCACCAGGAGCAATCGCAATATCTGTGATACAGGAAAGTCAGAGGACGTCGGGCGCCAGGACGGGCCAGGTAGAAGCGGCGTTTTCCAGAACACGGCCCCCAATACGATAAGTGAAGCGGAGACAGAGAGTACGGCGATATGTACGATCGCTTGTGCCCGAGCGCTGAGTTTGCTGGATAGGAGGTGGGCGTACGAATAGCCGCCCAGCAACAGCAGCTGAAAGAAAAGCATGCAGGTGGTCCAGACCGCCGGCGTGCCGCCAAACCACGGCAGGATGTATTTGCCTAATATCAGCTGTACTTGAAAAAGAAGGAATGCTCCACAAAAAATCGTGAAGCCATAGCGGAAGCGGGTCCTGGAGACTGGCAGGGAGACAACAACAGGTTCCGCGATTAATTCCTGCAGATCCACGCTAGACATATTGCACTGCGAATTCCTTTACAAAACATTTGACGAACCTTATTGTAGCCGCGGCACGGATGCAGACGATCTTGGATGTTCGTTGGCCTTGTCGCATCTGATATGTAGGCTCTTCATATCGATTTGCCCTAACTCGACTTTAGAAAGCACGAAAATTGCCAAATTCCTTTTGCAGAATAAGTTCGCTGACTTCGTTTTGTATTCTCGTTTCTATATTGCACGTCCGCTCTCCCATGAGCCCGGGAACTGAACTCCTGCAAGCGCGGCGCAACTTCGTCGAGATGCACTCGTTGACATCAGAAAGTGTCAACTTTGTCCACGGCTTTTTGCGCACTTTATCCGGTAAGCCTTTCATCGACAAAACCTTGGCAACACCAACGTTCGTATATCGTCGAAAATTTCTGCAAACCGCTTGCCAATCGCAAGTCAACGGGTTCCGACGAAAGTATGGCTCGCCCGTGGACACTAGGAAAGGAGGCGGACGGAATGGTCGCTGCGTGAGCTCGCTGGCAGCCAACGCTACCGCCACCTGTCCGTCTTCTTCGCCGCTCGAATCATCATTCCGTGGCTCAAGCTGACGGGTAATCTAACCGTCGGGCCTGCAAGGGAGATACGATGAACCTTCGAAAAGCAGCTCTGGATTTGACAAGCGAGCCAGCGAGGAGAGATACTGTGCTTGGACGCCGGCTGAAAGTTCGCCGGGGCACGAGACCAAAAAGGATGCTGACATGGAGTTTAGATTTTTTCGATGGAGAGCGTCTAGATGGCTCACAAAGAGAAGGCCCTAAGAACCAGCCAAACCCAGCCAGAACCCGCCAAAAAACCCCGAACAAATGTTCCACCGCCCCAATCGGCACGGATAACTAAGCGATTCATCGCCGGTCAGAGCATTCGGAAAATCGCCCGTGAAGAGGGCCGAGATCGCGAGACAGTTAAACGTATTGTGCAAGCCCGCGACGTACAGGAATTCGTTGCGCTACTGCGATTACAATATTTCGAATTGGGATCTGATGCCGTTGATGCCGTTCACCACCAGCTAAAAGAAGGGAAAGACGCCCGGCTTGGACTTCAAATTCTGAAGGACGTTGGCGTGGTTCCTTCGAACACAGAACTTTATAGAATTTTACATTGCGAGAAAACAGGGCGGGGGGCCAATGCTGGAACGGATGCGGAATCCGACAGATTCGGGAGATTGAAGCAGCCGAAAAAGCCTGTCCAGTAGCAGTTGCATTTTGTTTTGATCCTTTCCAGTACACCGGCCGGAATTTAGCGCTCCCCAGCGCTAAATTCCGGCTCTTACATTTCATATCAGCAGCTGTAATGTCCGGATAAGACTCTCGCGTTCAGATGACGGGTCCAAAAAATAACTTTGCAAAATTACGCAACAAGCATCCCCACGGTTACATTCCTAAATGGCTCGATAGATTACTCCTTTCCGGTCAGCAACCACTCGATCGGCTTTTCAAATTCCTGACTAATTCTTGGCAAAATCCGCTCCTATTTCTTTCTCACCGCGCTTTATGTAAGAAAAATGTCCCTGGCTGACGCCTATCCGCCGCGCAAACTCTTCCTGGGTCCTATCAAATCCTCTTAGCTGACGAATTCGTCGGCCCACGGCTTTCCACTCAGTTCAGCGTCACATAACTCCGCTGGCCGCTTGCACCCATTCACATCAGTTGCCGCCGGGATTGAATCGAATTCCGAACGCGCTTGTAGGTTTTGTCACGGGGAACAGGAGAGGGCGAGATAGATGAATAAAAGCGGCAGTCCGATTAGCAAGTGGAGGTGCACGGCCCACGACCAGGGATTTCGAAGGTTAATTGAGTAGCCCAAGCCGGAGCGCCTCCTCACAAACAGATTCGGCTTCAGAACGGATAACACGCTGATCAGAAGCAGGAAGCCGGCGAAAAACAAAATGATCACGAGCCCGTTTTTCCTTACTACTTCAATACTATGGTATGGATCGGGTGTCACGAGAGCGGCGAATGTCGGATGCCAAATCATCGGACACTGAATATATCCCAACCTGCAAAGTAAGACGGCTTACTTCTCTTTCGCTTTCGCACGATGAATATTATGACGATGCTAATCCCTTGTTTCCGTCACGATCTCGTAATGAGACGCTGGAGGAAGGCTGCGGCCCTCGGTCTTATATACTGGTGCACGGTTGACGAAAATTGTCAGGCAACGGTGCGGAGCAACAAAACCACTCGCCAAATTCCACGAGCACAAAACTGAGAAGCGCCAGCATTTTTTGCCACGGTAAGAAGGATATTGGTTAGGCGTCATTGTCTTCTCGAGAGCGCGCGAGGACTTTCTGCAAGTAACGATGCCCCTCCCGGTCGTATTCCTCAACGCCAATCCTCAGAAGTAGTTCACAAATCTGAGAGAGACTTCTCGCCTCTTGGTTCGAAAGTCGCTGCAGCTTTTTTTTGAGATCAGCCGGAATGCGAAAAGCTAGTGGCGCGTCCTTTTTCATCGGGGCGATTGTATGAGAAAGGCATCGCTCTGCCAACAATTCGATTGACAATCCTCATCCTATGTATGAGAATGTAAGTGTTTCTACTACCGTCAGAAGGGTCTATATGAAACGAAGACCGGTGAAGAACTCGCGTCGTCTGATTCGAGCGAACCTAGCACTCGCCAAGAAATTGTGGCCTGGTCAAATTTGCAAGTCACACCTGAAGGCCCTGGAAAACTTAACGCTGAGCTATGAAATATCTTTAGGATCTGGTGATCTGCACCTTCTAGAAAACCGATGGTATGTCACCCATTCAGGACTTCTCAGCCTTGCCGAGCGGAAGGGATGCTCGGGGATCCTAGTCGAGCCGATTCGCAGCTTTTGTGACCCTGTCTCGAACCGTTGGGTGTTTCGCGCGATCGTATTTAAGAAATCAGGGTTAAAGGGCTTCGCTGGATTCGGCGATGCTGATCCCTCAAACGTTTCCTCAATAGTTCGCGGGGCCGAGATGCGCGTGGCTGAAACGCGTGCTGTCAATCGCGCTTTGCGTAAGGCATATGGCATTGGTATCTGCTCGGTGGAGGAGTTGGGGGTACAGCCATTCTCTTTTGACCCTCCGCAGGAGAGGAGGGGCTATCCGCCAAACGGAAATGGCCGTGCCGCCGGCCAGCCCAGGCTCCGCGACCAACTCTGCCTACTGATTCGCAAATACGAACTCGATCCCACCCTCGTGAAACGTTATGCGGCTGATTTCTGCGGGACCGAAGCGCTCCGCGATGCCAGCCGAGACCTGGTCGAAGCCTTCATTTCAACGCTGGCTGAAGAAGCCGCCAACGATCGTGCCGCCCTGATTTGCAAGTTGAACAGCTACAGCCAACTCGCGGAGGTAAAGTCATGAAACGGCATTTTCCTGGTCTGCATGCTGAAGCATCGCGCGGCGACGGCGTTCTGGAAGGTGTCTTCCTTGTTCGGGTGGATCGAGCTTACTATCGCTGGCACCCGCAAAAACCTTTCTTCATTCTTAGCTTTGCGATCCTCGAGCCCAGCGATCTCGCGTCACGCAAAGTTTCGGGACGACTCTACTGCACCCAGAAGTCACTCTGGAAACTGAACTGGTTTCTTCGGGACTTCGGCTATGACTCGGACTTGCTCGGCCGCGATGAGGTGGATGAAAAAGCTTTGCTCGGTCTCACTGGCGTGCTGCGCACTACGAGAAAAACCTTTGGGGTCGCAGTTTCGTCAACCTCGAAGGATTTGCGCCCTCCGGCGAATGGGACTTCGTCTCGAAGGATGCTCGCGAAGGCGTCGTGGCAGGAGGGTCGAATGACCTACAGCTTCACGCAGATTAGTCAGTATCTTCGCTGCCCACGGAAGTATCGCTATCGGTACCTCGACGGATGGCGCGAAAAGGATGATCGGGCCTCGATGATTTTCGGTCGCTGCTTCGAGAACGCCTTGGCAGCCTATTTCCGCGAAGAGGATTCGACCGCCGCGTTCTTTAAAGCCTGGCAAGAACATCAGGATGCTGCGCTTCAGTATGCGAAGAACGACTCCTGGGACCGGCTGTATCACCAGGGCCTTCGCCTGCTCGAACGATTCGCCCATGATGATCGTGTGCGGATCCGATGCCCAAAAAAGAATCTCCAGGTCAAGTGCACGCGTCGACTTCCGCGCGGAAGCGAATTCGTATCTTACGTGGATGCGATTGGCGAGCTGGACGGGGTGAAGTGCATCCTCGATTGGAAAACGACTGGATCACGCTATCCGGAACAGCCCGAGGGTCTCTTGTCGCTCGATCCGCAGCTCGTCTGCTACTCCTGGATGACCGGAATCGCGGATGTCTCCCTTGTGGTATTCATTCGCAAAAGCGCGCCCGAAGTTCAGTATCTGAAGACATCCATCGATGCAGAACAGCGTCGGGAATTTGGCCAACTGGTGGAAACAGCCGTCGAGCAGATTGAAGCCGGCCACTTTCTCCCGCACAGCGGGATCCGCTTTCCACAAAACGGATGTGTCGGCTGTTCCCATCTGGGCCTTTGCCTTGGGGATCAGCAGCTGATGGATTCGAAACTCATTCGTCGAGCGGGAGCAGCGGATCTTGATTGGCTTGACCAATTTGACGACTAACGGGCGTGTGTTCGTGGAACCCAAATTGAATCGCCGTCGCGCTCTGTTCGTTCTCGACAAGGTCGATGAGATCTTGTCCTGGGAGCGCAGCGCCGAGCAAGAGAAGGACACGCGGTTCGTCGAACTGGGCCGATACCTGTGCGAAGTGCGGGCGGGCCAGTACTGGAGGCTCGAAAGCCTCGGCTCCTTCGATGATTTTTTGACGAAACGCTTTCCAGAATCGAGGCGCAAAGCGTATTACCTGATGGCGATCCACGAGCAGCTTCCTCGCCGCATTCACCCCGACTTGCAGCAAGTGGGATGGGCCAAAGCAGCCGAACTTGCGAAAGTAGCGCGTCGAGACGGCGAACGGTTTGACTGTGCAACCTGGTTGCACAAAGCGATCGAGCTTCCAAAAGAAGGATTCAAACGAGAAGTTGAAAGGCATTTGACTGGCCAGGAGACGGAGCCGTGGGAAATCATTTACTTCAAACTCTTTAAGAGCCAGCTGCCAGTGATTGAGCGAGCGCTGGAGACGGCAGCACTGATGCTCGGCGCGACGAAATCGCGAGGCTATTGCTTAGAGATGATTTGTGCCGATTTCCTTGCTGGAGCTCACCTCGATGGTGGTAATTCCGACTCACTGCTCTTCGCACTCGGTCGACTTTATTCGTCGCTTCCAGACTCACAGAAAACGGAATTCGTGCAACAAATAGGGAAAGTTCAATGAGTGATTTTCAACCGCGACGACCGAGGCTTCGGCTGAATCCAGATTCTTACCGCCAACTCCGCACCGAAGTGTTAGAGCGTGATGGCTGGCGATGCCAATACTGCGGGAGTTCCGATCGGCTTCAGGTTCACCACATTTGCTCGCGAAGCCTGCTGGGTGACGACACAGACGAAAATCTGATCACGCTCTGTGCTGATTGCCATGGCAGCATCCACCGAAAATACCTCAAGCCGAGGTGAACGAGGGATGGAGAACTGCCATCCCCTAATTCATACTTTCTCTGGCGGTTTGGTATTCGCGTGCTCGACCTGACGCGAGGCAATTCCGCCGAGTCGCGGCGATCACAAAAGACGAACGAGCCGACGAGACGCCCTCGAAGCTCTGGGTCAACCGGCATTGTGACCGGCAACTTTGCCCTGAGCTAATGTGCCTCTCGGCAAGGGCCGAGCGTCCGATCAGAGCCAACAAAAGGCGAGCCGAACTGCAGATTCCTCACACCGATTCACACGCCGTGTTTCTTGGCGTAGTGGCGGAATGAGCGGTAGGTCATCTTTAATAACTCAGCGGCTCGAACGCGAACACCGCCCGCGCGCTCGAGTGCAGCGAGCAAGTACGCTCTCTCTGTTGCGCTGATGTGATTTTCAAGGTCGACGCCGTCCTCTGGAATCAGCGACAGCTTTGGTTCCAATTCTCCGTTGGAGCGGAATTCCTGATAAAAATTAGTGATCCGTTCGGGGATACTTTCGAGCGAGATCTGCTTTTTGGTCTCAAGGGCGACAGCGCGTTCCAGGGTGTTTTCGAGTTCGCGAACATTGCCGGGCCAGTCGTACACTTCGAGCCTGCGCACCGCTTCGGAATCGATGCCCTCGATCGGCTTGTTCATGGATTTCGAGTAGCGGTCGAGGAAGGTGCGCGCGAGAAGCGGTATATCCTCGCGGCGCTCACGCAGCGGCGGCAGATGAATGGGAATCACGCTGAGCCGGTAATATAGATCATCGCGGAACCGACCTTCGGCGATTTCCGTTTCGAGGTTTTTGTTGGTGGCTGCGATTACGCGGACGTCGATATCGGATTCTTCGGTGCTGCCGAGAGGGCGAACCTTTCCTTCCTGCAGGACACGGTAGAGCTTCACTTGCATCGTGAGGCTCATATTGCCGATTTCGTCCATGAAGAGCGTGCCGCCATCGGCTGCCTGAAACAGGCCGCGCCGGTTTTCGTTCGCTCCGGTAAAGGCGCCGCGCATGTAGCCGAACAGTTCGGATTCGAGAAGGGTTTCGGGGAACGCTCCGCAGTTGATGGTGATGAATGGGGCTTTGGCGCGGGCGCTATTCTCGTGAATCGCGCGGGCGACGAGTTCCTTTCCCGTGCCGCTTTCTCCGGTGATCATCACGCGGCTGGATTGGGGGGCGATCGTTTCGATCAGGTCGAAGAGTTCGCGCATCTTCGGGCTCGTGCCGATAATGTGGTCGAAGCCGGTAAATTTGCGGAGACGCCGGCGCAGGTCGCCGGCCTCTTTTTTGAGAGCTTGCGTTTCGGCGTACTCTTTCACCGCAGGACGAAGCTCGTCGAGCAGCCGGTCGCCTTTGATGACGTAGCGGTCGGCGCCGAAGTTCACGGCGTCGATGGCGGTGTTGATGGTTGGCACACCGGTGATGAGAATGAACGCTGCCGAAGGCGACACCTCTTTGCAGTAGCGCAGAAGCTCCAGGCCGTCCATATCGGGCATGCAGATATCTGAAACCACGATGTCGAACACGCGGCTGGCAAGACGTCTTTTAGCGTCTTCACCGCTCGACGCAAGCTCAACTTTATGCCCGTCTTTACGGAAACTGATCTCGAGGAGCTCGGAAATGGAGCGTTCATCGTCAACAACGAGCAGGTGGGCCACGGGCTTTATCCCCTCCCTGCCGAAGACAATGATTCAGCTCGAGGCTCCAGACGCTCGCTTCGCGAGGGCACTCGGGAACGGATGGCTCGCGGCAGTTCGACTATAAATTCGGCGCCGCTTCCCTTTTCTGCCTCCACGCGAATGCGTCCCTGATGTGCCTGAAGAATCTGATAGACGATTGCAAGGCCTAGACCCGTGCCACCGGTGAAGCCGGATTGGAAAGGCTCAAACAAGGTGCTCGCTTTAGTGGTATCGAGGCCAATGCCAGTGTCGCGAATGGAAATGCGCGTCCAGGCACGATCTGCGTCAAGCGAGACGGTGAGAACTCCTCCGTTGGGCATGGCGCGTAATGCGTTGTTGCAGAGATTCCAGAAGACCTGCTTCAAAGCGTCACGGTCGGCGCGGGCACGAATGTTGCGAGCTGCAAATTGGCGCTCGATGCGGAATTTGCCGAGGGCACTCGCGTCTCTCTCGATTAAGGTGAGAGTCTCTTCGATAATGGCCGCGAGATCGACTTCCACAAAGGAATAGGTCTTTTCACGAGAGTAATTCAAGAAATCGGTAATGATCTGGTTCAGGCGCTGGGATTCGCGGCTAACGATGTGAACGAGCTTCTTGTCGTCATCTTCGAGAGGCGCGAGGCGGGCCAATTCTTTGAGGGCGCCGGTCATGGCCGTTAGGGGCTGGCGGATTTCGTGCGCAATGGCCGCGGAGAGGCGCCCCAGTGCAGCCATTCGTTCCTTTGTTACGACTTCCCGCTCCAGGCGCTTCAACTCCGTGAGGTCCTGAAAGTTGTAGACATAGCCGCTCGTCTGGTTCTGGGTGAGCCGCAGCGGGGAAACAGAAAGGCCGACGTAACGAGTGGCGCCATCAGGGGTGTGGAATTCTATTTCTTTCCGCAAGGCAACCGGGCTTCCCTGCTCGTCGAGTTCCACCGGCCAGAATCCGGGAAGCACGTTCTCAACCTGTTCGCCTCGGAGCAACCCAAATCCCAAACCGGCTATCTCGGCGCCTGCTCTGTTCATCAGCAGGATTTTGCCATTCAGATCGGTGGTGAGCAGGCCGCCACGCATGGACTCGATGATGTCCTGATTGAATGCCTGCAGGTCTTTAAGCTCTTCGCTTTTCTCTGCCAGCTCCACTCCCTTGGTGCGAAGCGTTTGAGAAAGGAGGCTACCCAGATAAGCGACCGCGCAGAATGCGAACAGATTGCTCGCTAACCAGAATCCCAAAGAGCGAGCGGCAGGCATTGAGTTCGACGTGCGGGCGATCACGCCGTAGTACATCAATTCGATTACGCACCCGAGAAGGACAAAACTCATGCCCGCGACAAGGAAGGCGCCGCGCCGGGAAAACAGCACGCTGCTCATCAAAATCACGAGTAGATAGAGTGATAGGAAATAGCTGTCCTGGCCGCCCGTTGCGTACACGACGCCCGTTACGATTACGAGGTCGCAAACGACCTGGAGTGGTGCGTGCCAGCGGGCTTGCGGGATCCAGCGGCGCAAAATCACGTAGACAACTGCAAGGGTGTACCAAAAAACGATGAGTGAAATGAATGCGCGGACAGGAATTACGACCGGCGTGAGCTGATGGACGGCAACTACTACTCCAACGAGAAATGTAATGACGAGGAAGCGTACGCGCCCAAGCCAGGGCAGCCATTCGCTGACACTAGGTTTAGACTCCATCTCGAATCCGTCGCCGCCCCCGCACCTCTACACCAGTATCCAAGGAAGACCAGAACATCTTTCAAAGCAGCCAGCGAGCGTCTGACGAATCCAGATGCTCGCGGCCAGCCAACAGTTCTACTTTCCGGCCAGTTTGCCGATGAGTGAGAACAGTGGCAGATACATCGATACGACGATGCCGCCCACCACGATGCCCAAGAACAAGATCATCATGGGTTCGAGAGCGGTAAGCAGGTCCTTCACGGCCGCGTCAACTTCGTCCTCGTAGAAGTCGGCGATTTTCTGAAGCATTGCGTCCATCGCGCCGGTCTGTTCGCCGACGCCGATCATCTGGGTCACCATGCCCGGGAAGACGTCGGTTTCCTTTAGCGGATCGACGAGTGAGCGACCGGCCTCGACCGCCTTTCGTGTTTGCGAAATCGCTTTTTCGACTACCGCATTGCCGGAAGTCCGCGCAGTGATGTCGAGGCCTTCAAGGATTGGAACGCCGCTTGAGATCAGAGTACCGAGCGTCCGAGTGAATCGCGCTACTGCGATTTTTCGCAGCAGGATACCAACGAGCGGGAGTTTCAGCAGAACGTGATCGAGAGCGTAACGTCCCTGGGGAGTTCCGTACCAGAGTTTCAGCGCGACGCCGACGCCAACGACGAACACGAAAATCAGAAAGCCATAGATGCTACCGATGAACTTACTCATCCCGATGACGATGCGGGTGGGAAGCGGCAAGTCGACGCCGAGGCCATTGAACAATGTGGTGAAAATCGGAACGACCTTCCAAAGCAGGAGCGTGATGACCATTACGGCGATGCCGATAACGGCGACCGGGTAAATCATCGCCGATTTCACGGCCCGCTTCAGCTTGACGTTCTTTTCGATGTAGCTGGACAGGCGCTGAAGAATTGTGTCGAGAATACCGCCGGTCTCGCCCGCTTCCACCATGTTGTAGTAAAGCGGATCGAAGACCTTTTCGTATTGCTTCATCGACGCGGAGAGAGTGGCGCCGCCTTCCACGGAAGCGCGTACGCCGTTCAAAATCTTCTGGAAGATTTTGTTCTCCTGCTGTCCCGCAAGAATCTCGAGACACTGCACGAGCGGCAAGCCGGCATCGATCATCACCGAAAATTGCCGTGTGAAAATCGCCAGCTCCTTGGAGTCCACGCCCGTTCCGAAAGTCGGGATATTGAATTCCTTCCCTTTTTCGGAGAGCTTGCTCACATTGATCTGCTCGCGCTTGAGAATCGTTGCGGCTTCCGTCTTGCTGGTTGCCGAACGTTCTCCCACGACCGTCGCACCCGCCCGGTTAACTCCGCGATAGGTATAAACCGGCATCTTTGTTACCTCCTCTTCTGTTTATCGCCGGACGGGGACTTTTCCACCAGTCGGCGGAGAAGTCACCCCTCGGTTAATTAAGTCCTGTAATTCGTCTGGATTCGAAGACCGCGCCATAGCCGTTTCCAAAGTGATTAATTTCTGGAAATATGCGTTGGAAAGGCTTTGGTTGAATGTCTGCATGCCGGACTGGCCTGTGCCGGTCTGCATGGCCGAATAGATCTGGTGAATTTTGTCTTCCCGGATCAGGTTGCGAATGGCCGGAGTGGGAATCAGGATTTCCATTACCATTGCGCGGCCGCGGCCATCGATTTTTTGGAGCAACGATTGGCAAAGGATGCCTTCGAGCACCATGGAGAGCTGGGCGCGGACCTGCGGCTGCTGGTGCGCCGGGAAAACGTCGATGATGCGGTTGATCGTCGAAACCGCCGAGTTCGTGTGAAGGGTGGCAAAGGTCAGGTGGCCGGTTTCCGCAATTCGCAAAGCCGATTCGATCGTCTCAAGGTCGCGCATTTCGCCGATGAGCACGACGTCGGGGTCTTCGCGAAGCGCAGCGCGGAGTGAATTGGCGAAGGAGTGCGTGTCCGAATGGACCTCGCGCTGGTTGACCAAACACTTCTTGTGGTTGTGAAGAAACTCGATTGGGTCTTCGATCGTGATCATATGCTCATCGCGCTCGTTGTTGATCTTGTCGAGCATCGCGGCGAGCGTGGTTGACTTGCCCGAACCTGTCGGGCCGGTGACGAGCACCAAGCCGCGCGGCTTGTCGCACAGCCCTCGAACCACTGCAGGAAGTCCCAGGGCGTCGAACGACTTGATTTCCCAGGGAATCGTTCGGAAGACGGCTGCGACGGCGCCGCGCTGGTGAAAAATGTTGCCGCGGAAGCGGGCCAGGCTCTTCAAGCCGAATGAGAAGTCGAGCTCGAGATTTTCCTCCAGCCGGTGCTTTTGGACATCGGTGAGGACGCTGTAAGCGAGCGCCTTGGTATCAGCAGCCGTTAGGGGAGGCATGTCGAGAGGGCGCAACTTACCGTGCACGCGGATGCGCGGTGGGCTGTTGGTTGAGAGGTGCAAGTCGCTGCCGCCCATTTCAATCATCTTCTTCAGCAGTTCACTTAGAGTGATTCCAGCCATAATCTCCTCCGCCTAGAGAACGGTTTCCCGTAAGACTTCTTCCATGGTCGTGAGACCCAGCGCGGCTTTAATCAAACCGCTTCGCCGCAGCGTGATCATTCCGGTTTCGAGAGCTTTCTTCTTGAGCTCGACGGCTGAAGCACCGACGAGTATCAACTCGCGAAGATCGTCATTGATTTCCATTACTTCGTACAAGCCAACGCGGCCCTTGTAACCTGTGTTGTTGCAGGTGGCGCAACCGCGGCCGTGCTGCACTTCGGTCTTGACCGCTTCGTCGTGCGAATAACCCGCGTCAATCAAGGCCTGGGGCTGAATCTGCAACGGTTCCTTACACTGCACGCAAATACGGCGCACAAGACGCTGGGCGCAAATCAGGTTTACCGACGTAGCCACCAGGAAAGGTTCAATTCCCATATTCATCAATCGGCTGATTGTGGATGGCGCATCATTCGTGTGCAGCGTAGAAAGCACTAAGTGGCCGGTAAGGGCGGCTTTCACCGCAATTTCGGCGGTCTCAAAGTCTCGGATTTCGCCGACGAGGATGATGTTGGGGTCTTGCCGCAGGAAGGCACGCAAGGCGGACGCAAAGTTGAGCCCGATCTGTTCCTTCATCTGTACCTGATTGATACCGGGAAGCTGGAATTCGACCGGGTCTTCGGCGGTCATGATGTTGGTGTCGGTAGTATTCAGCCGCGCAACCGAAGAATAGAGGGTGTTGGTTTTGCCGGAACCCGTCGGGCCGGTGACGAGTACCATTCCGTAAGGCTTCAAAATTTGCCGCTCAAATTTCGCCAACGATTCCGCTTCAAAGCCGAGCTTGGTCATGTCCAGTCGCAGATTTTCTTTGTCGAGCAAGCGGAGAACGATCTTTTCGCCAAACAGGGTGGGGACCGTGGAAACGCGGAAGTCGAGCTCTTTTTTCTTTCCGTCTTTGAGGTACTTGATCATGATGCGGCCGTCTTGCGGGAGCCGCTTTTCGCTGATGTCGAGTTTCGACATGATCTTGATGCGGCTCGTGATCGCATCCTTCAATTTCATGGGCGGAGCCATGACGTTCTGGAGAATTCCGTCGATGCGGAAGCGAACGCGGTATTCCTTTTCATAAGGCTCCACGTGAATGTCGCTCGCGCCTCGTTTCACGGCGTCCGTAAGGATCAAATTGACGAGCTTGATGATGGGCGCTTCCTCGGCGGCCTTCTCCAGGGTCGCCAGGTCCATCTCGGCTTCATCGGACGCCAGCTCCAAAGCAGCTTCTTCGCCGGCCAAGTCCTTCATGACTTTGTCGAGTTCTTCCACGCTCTCGACGGCGCCGTAGAACTTGTGGATTGCTTCGCTGATGGCGGTCTCCGACGCCACCACCGGCTCCACATTGAAGCCGGTCATAAACTTGATATCGTCCATCGCGAAGACGTTGGTCGGATCGGTCATCGCGATCGTGAGGGTCGATCCCACGCGAGAAAGCGGCACAATCTGGTAACGGATTGCGGTTTCCTGCGGGACAAGCTTGATCACAGATGGATCCACTTCGTAGAACTTCAGATTGATCGAAGGGACGCCGTACTGGCGCGAAAGCACTGCAGTGATGTCTTCATCGCTTACAATCCCCATTTTGACGAGGCACGTGCCCAGCCTGCCCCCGTTCTTTTTTTGATAGTCGAGGGCCTGCTTGAGCTGATCCGCGGAGATCAGGCTGTCTTTGACGAGAATTTCGCCGAGTCGTGAAGACATAGTTGTGCGCCCGCGGTACTAGAACCCGCCGGAATTGGCAGCGTAACACGCGCTGGTTGCAGATTTGGTCTCGCATGGTCCCGTCGTGGTGAATCAGCTAACATCCGATACGACGCTGCGAAACCTGTACGCTCGAACAGGTAAATTTTTGCTCCTGTACGAAGGTACAGGTGCCCATTGCACCGCGCACTGACCTCGCTTCGCGCACGAGCCGATGGCTTGGAATTCTGGCTGCCGGGTTCGCGCATCACGGATTACCCGATGCTGCCTGAGCTGCATCACGCAGCGCAGCCCCCAAAATCAATTACAGCTCGCAAAGATGACGGAAGCGCTAGCGTCTGAAGCGCAGCTTCTGGTAGGATGGGTGCGGTCAAGGGCGGTTAGCCCTCAACATTTGTTGATTCGGCGTAGCTTAACCCTCGATACCCTGCCGTAGTTGGACTCACTGTTTGGACTCACATATCGAGACGGAGTTCAATTGCCCCCAATCCACCAACTGATTCCGAACCCGGAAGACCTTTTGGCTCTAGAGCCAGAAGAACTCGCCCCCATACTTCTGCAATATATAGTTTCCGGCTCCGCGGGTGCTCGATCTCGCGTCTACACGCTCACTTAATCGAGGTCAAGCCAGTAAATTGCAAAAAGGATATACTATCGCTCCGCGTGAAGCTAAACAGAGCTGGCGGCTTATTTGCGGGATTCCATCTAAATGAAACGTGTCGTTCTTGATGTGGTCGGAACTCGCGGAGAGAACATCGTAGAACTCTGTTTGACGAACTACGAGGCCTTCGCAACGCCATTGTTCCGTCCAGGATTTCTCGGCGACAAGTGGCCTGCCATTGATTTCTACGTCGAGCTGCTAACCGTGCACAACAAGACGCCCTACTTTTTCGGGCAGGCCAAATCCACCCAAACTCAGCTCTTGAAGTCGTCGCTGCGTATTTCGGCAAAAAAGCGGGACATACAGCGCCTATTGCGAATACCGGGACCAACATATATCTTTGGAGTGCATGAACCCTCTCAGCGCGTGTTTATCCGTTCTGTCCACCGAGGCACTTCGCGCAAGGCGATAACAAGGATTCCGATAACTCACGAATTGACACCAGAAAACCTGCGAGCGTTACACACTGAAGTGCTCCAATTTTGGCAAGGCGATGACGACAAACCCAGCAATTCGGTATTCGCATGAAACCTACATATCGAACGGTCTTTATACAACGAAGAAGTGAACTGATGGCGGAACTATTCCTGCAACAGCTCAGTCCCGTGGCGGTTGCTCGGCCGACAGATGACTTCGGATACGATTTGCTCGTGACGTTCAAGAATAAGAAGGGTGGTTTAAACGCGTTCGGAGTTCAGGTGAGGGGCACGGAATCGGAAGTCCCGAAGTCGCTCGTTGTTGACAGGGATTTGCAGGAGTCTCTGAGCCGTTCAAATATCCCAGCTTTCCTTCTGGTCGCGGACGTTAAGCGGAACAAACTCTTTTATGGTTGGCCTGACCGTCCGGAACGGCGCATTTCGCTCCGTGAGCTTGATGCTAACGGAACAAGTGAACTGCGTCAGCGGCTCCTCCGCTGGTCATAGTTCGACCTAGGCTGTTCACGAGGAGTGACCCGAACATACCATGGTCTTGGGTTAGACGCGACAACCTCGTAAAAATGAGGCTCGCACTGCTAAACTAAATGCTAGTTATACCAAAATCTGAGATTGTAAGCTGTGAAGATAACTAATCCTTACTCGACCGAGCTGATGGTCGCGCATGCGAGCAAACTGAGTGAAAGAGTCCAGTTGCTTGTCAGCAATGGTCGCCAGCACGTCACCAAGACGCATCGCGACACCCTCGCGTTAGCCTACTGGACGATTCTGTTCGAATACCATCATGGCATTCTAACGCTTGTTCGGAACGGCAATCCTACTTCGGCATTCGCCATGCTCCGCGTATTCGAGGAAGCGTTCTTGAAACTGTTCCTCGTCATGTTTGGCACCGACAATCAAGTCCAAGCAATTTGGGAAGGGACCTACACCACGGATTTTGGCGACGTTGGAGCGCGGATTGATGCGAAGCTCGGCAACGAACCCCTCTTTGGTCCAAAACTAAGGAGTCAAGTCAAGGCGCTGCATGGATTCACTCACAGCGGCTTCGAGCAGCTCGTGAGGCAGCTCACGAAGCTTCCGAACGACGCTTCCGACATTGCGCCGAACTACTCCGACGAAGACGTTCGGCAGCTCGTGCAGGAGACGATGCCAATAATCTTCTTGGCCGGTGCGTTCCTTACGGAGTTCCTGAACTATCCTGACGAGAACAACGTCGTAATCGAGATGCTTAATGGCTACCTAGAGACGCAAGTCATGTCATTGAAGCTGGACGAACTGGTAGCGAACGCGCCAGATTTATCCTGAGATTTGTTGCTAAGTGGACCTCGTTTTGAGATCACCGCCTGAGGAATCTTTCAGGATTATGTGCAGGCCGGGGTGAACGGTGGCGTAAACCTCCTCACTGGCCCTGCGAACTGGAACCGGCTCGCCGCTGCCAAATGTCGATGAAATCCTGCAAACAAACGTCGTATTTTTCTCTCAAGCCCTGCGTTTTGAAGTGTTCGTTTTCAACTCTTAGCACGTTCAGAACAATGTTGTGTGAAACTCTCAAAGCATCATCCGCGGGCTTACGTTGAGCCGTCTGCTCAAATGCAATGCCTTCGTTGTCGGTCGCCACCATCCTTGAAAACATAGACGCTACAGTGGCGTGCGCCTGACGCAGGGGCAAGTAGTACCCGAGTACGATGAGCTTTCCTAGCGAAGTCTTATTTGCCATCGCGACAAAGTCCAGTTTATTCCATGTGTGGTTTGGTCTCTTCGTCCCGCATTTTTCGCAATCCGTAACCATGAATTTGTCTTTTACCTCTTGATACCTTTGCTCGATGTCCGCTGCCATTTCAGATGAAAATGTATCCTTCCCCATGGTGGCCTCACAGGCGAGCTTCAGCTTTCTCTGATTCACAAGATGGAAATCCAGAAAGTCTTCTACCTCTTCGGGGTGGTCGTGTAGATACTCTAGCGTCACGACTCGTTCGTAGAGCCCTCGTAGCAATTTCTGCGCCGCTTGACCGTTACCGTTTGCACAGCACAATAGAATTTCAAAAAAGTCTTCTATGCAGACGCGTCCGAGCATAAAAATGACTTTGTCAATCGGCTCTGCAAGCTGTCGTTCGCCAAAAGCAAGCTTCAGAGTTTCTTCAAGTCGTGGGAATCGCTCAAGGAAGGCTGAGTTCCTTTCCTCGAAGTTGCGCCATTCGTCTTGAAAGCCAAAGACGCGAATGTCACCTACTTTCTTTGGTTGCATAATCCTCGCCCCAATCGTCACCTTGCGTCGCCAGATCAGAACCGCGTCGGTTAATATACACAATAGAGAAATAACAATAATGATGCTACCCGCTATAATTGCTGGTGATTGTTCCATCTGATGAAAACCACTGCGGCTCATTAGCGCCGATAGCAGATGTTATACAAGCACTTCGGAAATGGTGTGGTACAGGTTGAGCCTATTGATCCAAACAACGCGCCCACCACCCTCAACCTCGATGTTTCCAGCGGCGTGTGAAGCCACCCTTTCCAAGTGAGCGATAACCCTATTCCTCTTTCGTTGTCGGTGGTGCCCACACAAGACCTCCGCGCTCGCCGTAGAGGCTCGATAGGTCCACAGACTCTCCACCTTTCGCTTGTGTCGGGGCGTCCAGCACTTTACCGCCGTGCTCGCCGTAAAGGTCGCTAAGATCAACTGTGGCGGGCTTCGCGGCGGTCCGGGCGTTACTGCCCGCTTTCGCCAGCGTGTCGAGATTCGGCGGATTCAACTGCTTTTCGTTTGCCATATTGTTCTCCTTGTCGGCGTCATATTGCTGCCGCGAATTTCAATCACCAGTGTGGCTCTTCGAACGGCACCGACTTCGCTGTGGCGGGCCATTCCGTTGCGGGAGCCGAGGATTTCGGAGTTTTGCCCACAGTCCAGCCCCGCAACTGAGCAATCATTTCGACGGCACGCATTTCGGCTGTCGTTAATTCGCCCGATGCCAAACGCTTTTGCAGAGCCAAGGCCAATTGCTCTGCCGTTTCCGCTTCCGCAAACGCCACTTCTCCACTGTTTCGTTTAGACGTGACTGCTCCTTATGCCATCCGCTCGTTGCGTTTCACAAATCCGCTGATCACCAATCTCAGCAACGCAGACGCACTCAATCCTTTGGTATCGGCGATGCGAGCGAACTTCCGCATGTGATCGGGCTTGATCACGTATGTTCTTAATTTCAACGTGCTCGACTTCGGCATTTGTGATCCCTACTAATGGTTATTTAGTTTCAAATCTGCCTACACTACGGTGGAAAGAGTCAGAAACTGGGGTTTCAGAAATTAGCAGGAGTTCGGATCAGATCGGACCCATTGGAAACGAAGTTTGAGATTCAGAGGCAGGAACGCCACAGGGAGGGAAGTTGGGGCGACAAATCAATATGGGGGATTCGAGCCGTAGGGAACAAAAAAAGGAGTCTCTTGGCGGAATTCTCAGATGGCGATTCAACGGTAGCGATTATTTTTTTGGGGGAGGATGGACGAAAAATAGGGTGGTAGCCACAAGCCCTGCCACGGGGGGCGACTTGGGGGTTTTGAATCCCAAAGTACGATTCGAAATGAGACTTCTTTATTTTTTCTGACAGTGGACTTGCGGTGAAAGCGACTCGCGACCGACCAGCGCATTCAAATCTTTTCCCGAGAGCACAATCCTTCGGTGGGGCGGGCTGACAAATCGCTCGGGCTGTTGCGGTGCGGTCATCGTGATGTACCAAGGCTGAATGAACCCGCAGTACTATTGCACAACCCAACGGATGGCTTTATAGTCGCCGCATGAATAGGAAGACGCTGTCGGAAGTCATGCGTTATCTGGGAAGCCAAACATCTTCAGCCAAGGCTAAGGCTGCCCGAATCAACGGACGCAAGGGCGGGCGTCCCAAAGGGAGCAAAAACCGATGAAAATCGCCATCTATGCTCGTGTTTCCACTGATAGGCAGGACACGGAGAATCAAGCCGCGCAACTCCGTGACTTCGCCCCAAAGCAGGGTTGGCAAATCGTTGAAGAATACGTGGATTATGAGACGGGTTCAAAGAGCGACCGTCCCGCATTTCAACGCATGTTCAAGGATGCCAGCCGCCGTAAGTTTGACCTTGTGCTGTTCTGGGCTTTGGACCGCCTGAGCCGTGAAGGGGTCTACCAGACTTTGCAACACCTGAATCGGCTTGAATCCTATGGCATCGGTTTCCGCTCGTTTACAGAGCCGTATTTCGACTCCTGTGGCGTGTTCAAAGACGCTGTTATCGCAATCATGGCCACGCTGGCGAAACAGGAGCGGATCAAGCGGGCGGAGCGCACCCGAGCGGGTCTTGCTCGTGTCCGTGCGGCTGGCAGGCGGCTGGGGCGTCCCATTACGCTGAACAGCCACCACAGAGCCGAGATTGGCCGCCTGACGGCCAAAGGGCACTCTTTGAGAGCCATCGCTCGCCAGCTGGGCATCTCAGACCGGTCTGTCCGCCGTCTGACTGCGGCATAAACGTCCTTCCAGAACCCCTGCTAAGTCCCTTAGGTTGGCAGGGGTATTTCTTTGGCTCGACTGCGGCATAATGGTTCGTTTTTGCCGCACCAAAACCCATCTGTTGGGTAATACCGACCTATTACCCCCGCCCGACTCGCCACAGTTGGCCGTCCTGCGATTCCTGTGCGACAGGAACGACGCCAGCTGCGTTCCAGTCTTCTACCCGCCCGCGATACGGATCGTGCTTGCCTGCGGCTCCTAAGCCCTCTTGTGCGCTCATTTTACCGATTTATTTTTTTTCTGCGGGAGATGGAAGAGAAACACGAAAGTGCTCGGGAGCCTCCGCTCGATGAATGGGGAGGAGCCGGATGGGGTCGAGCTCTGTCGCTGCCCGATCTGCCGTTCGGTATTCCCAGAAATCAGATTGCTTTCGCTACGCGGCATCGATGTCATATCCAAAGTCGAAGATCAACGGGGCGAGCGATCATTGCGGATCAACACCTTCCGAGCCTGATCCGTTGCGGTCTTGGTTGAGAATCATGTTCAACAACATCAAGCCAGCGATGATCGCTGCGACTGTGAGCACTGCGCCGATTACAGTTATTTTCATGCCCGCCGCTCCCATTCCACAGTTGTTCCGCACTTGGGACATGCAAAACCCTTAAAGCTCCCATCGAAGAGGCTGGTCTCGATCTGTTCTGGTGCCGCCCAGAAGCGCCCACCGCATTTCGGGCATTTCAGGTGGTACGTCTGTTCCATCTTTGACAGTCGAGTCCAGAGATTATCCCTGCCTGCTCGCTCAACCAGCTTGGTGAAACCTTCGATTCCAGCCGACCCGCGAACAAACATTTGAATGCCGCATGGATCGCAAACAATGTAGGGCTTTTTCTTCTTTGTGACCCGAACCTCACGTGGCTCCATGCAGACCGGACAAGGGAATTGGGACTTGTTGAAATTGAGAGTCATATCTTTCGAGAGGTAGATTAGCCCCAGATTCTGAACGGCAATCTGAATGTTGGATTTCGTGCGCTCGCCGGGAGTTTGCTCATGATGTTCTGCGCCGTATTGTGTTCCGCGCAGAATCAGATGCCAAACGGTCCTGAGCCGAAAAAAGACAACCAGATCAATGTGAACTGGCTCTACGGTTCCTATGTACCCAAGGAAGTTCCGCTAGAATCTCTCAACTCAAACCGTAGGTTCAAACTCTACATACGACAGACCTACACGGGTTTTGGAATCTACATCAAAACCACGCTGTTTACGATCCATGATCAGGTTCATGGAACTTACCCTGAATGGGGAGACGGTTTCGATGCATTCGCTAAACGGTTTGGCACACGCCAGGCCGAGTTCATAATCCAAAACTCTGTTATTTCTCTGGGTGATGGACTACTTGGGTGGGAGCCGCGCTATGATCGTTGCCGTTGTAACGGGTTCTGGCCGCGTACCCGTCATGCCGTTGTTAGAAACTTCGTCACGTACGACCGTACCGAAAAATCCTTGCGGCCTCAGCTGTTTCCTTACGTAGGTGCATTCGCCGGAAGTGTAACGGGAACGGCATGGGAACCGGGCAGCATTCGGTGGCAGGAAAAAGGTGTCCAAGCGGTGATCACCCAGGTTCCCGTTGGCATGGGGATTAACTTTATCGGAGAATTTGCACCAGAGATCACCGGGGTCTTCAAGCGCAAGCACTGATTAAGTCGCTATCTGCCTGTCACCAGCTATCTCAACCTGAGATAGCTAGTGATACCTGTTCTCGGCACTTATCTTAATTTCAAAACATCGCGCTATGGAAAAATCGCACACGAGTGATACTACGATCCGGCGCTCGTTATTGTCTAAATAAAACCAAGAACAGCGCCAGGAGTCCGAGAAGTGAAATTAATGCAGCCAGAACTCTTGCGAGGGAGCGACGCCCGCCAGGATACTCCGCGTTGAGCGCATTCAAATCCCGGCGATGCTCCAACGTGGCCAGCAGCAACGACACCAGTCCGATCACGATCATGAACAGAGCAAATTCGGTTGGCCCTATTAGCCGGTCGCCTCTCGGTGAGCCTCCTCTCGATAGTTCAATCTGAAAGAATTTGTAGATCGTGAAGCCAAAAGTGATCAGCGATGTAGAGGTCCTGATCCACGCCATCAACGTTCGTTCGTAGGCCAAGCGTGTGCGATTGACGGCAAGTTCAGTCGAGGAGTCGAGTTTTTTCGCGATTGGTTCAGTCTGTGTTGTCATTCAAGAAAGCTCTTTTCCTGGTTCTGGACTTTGCTGCGACCTGTGCCTGCTCTGATACCAGCGCCGCACGAGCCTGTTCGTCGGTCCCCGCAGCAGAAAATACGAGGGCACAGCAACCATCGTTGCAACGATCAAAGCCTGGCCAGGATAAATCCAGCGAAACACGATGATTTGATAAATCGTGTCCATAATGACAGCGGCAGCGAATAGTTTGGCTAAATGTTTGGCACCTTCCCGAAGCAATTCGTGGCGACGAACTGGATCTGTAAAGACGGCCCACCCGTAGGCGGGGTGGCCGGAACGCGCATCTTCCAAACCCGCGCGGATGGCAAGGCCAGCAGCGACCATCGGTTGAATGATAAATCGAAAAGAGAGCGGACCGTATGCGCGGCCGACGTGCATTTCCCAGATTCGTCTGAGATATTCCCAGATAGTCTCCACGTTCGCGCTTCTCAGGCGTGAAATTCAGCCCTGCGTGGAATGGCTACCGAATCTTTTCGTCGCAGTTCTTTGCCGAGGATTCTCACGGTTCTACCTTGTCCCGGGTCTGCTCCAGCGCTCGCCTCAACGTTTTCAGCCATAGGTCAGCCACTCGCTTTTTGGCTTGTCGTGTTTCGTTCCAGTTCCTCGGCCAGAATCGGTATCCCCAGATTGACTGCCTGAACTCCTTGGACCACGCAGAGCTTCAGCACTTCCATGATCTCTTCCATCGTCGCGCCCAGCTTCAGGGCGGCTTTGATATGGCGACGCGTCCCGGGCGCATACATGTGGGTGTAAGAGGCATCCAACGCAATACTCAATAATGATTGGGATCCGGTTCGGCCCGGTGACGATAGGTTGAGGAATCTCTCCAACGGGGTCAGAGGACCATCAGCATCGACGGTCCTTGCCACCATGCCAGCGATCGCCTGTACCGGAGCCATGCTTTTATCCGGGCACGAAGCACCAGTAGGAAGTCGGCCTTAGCTTGCCGAACCGAATCCACGATTAGATTTTCCGGTTAATGGAAACTCGAGACAAGTTTCTGGCACCAGTGACTGTGCCGTGGCGCGGTCAACTGCTTTTATAGAACTAGCTATCTCAGTTTGAGATAGATGGTGCGAATGATTTCATAACAATGTCGGCTCCCTGGACCTGAGTAGACTTGGTGGTGCCAACCAAACCAAGGCTCGGGAGAAAGGAGCCGATATGCTGATTATAGGTTGTGATTACCACCCGGGCGTTCAGCAAATCGCGTTTATGGACACGGAGACGGGGGAGTTCGGTGAGCGGCGACTCGAGCACGGCGAGGGAGAAGCAGAGAAGTTCTACCGCGATCTGCAGCAAGCAGGAATTAGCGTGCGAGTGGGGATGGAAGCAACGGGACATGCACGCTGGTTTGAGCGGTTGCTGGAGGAACTGCACTTCGAGTTATGGATCGGGGATCCGTTGGAGATTCGGGCCACGCGGGTGCGGAAGCAAAAGACCGATCGCCACGATGCGCAACTCCTGCTGAAGCTCCTGCTGGAAGATCGCTTTCCCCGAATCTGGGTAGCGAGCTGGGAAAATCGAGATCTGCGACAACTTCTGTGGCATCGGCATCGTTTGGTGCAGATGCGCACACGAATCATGAATCAGTTGCAAGCCATCGCCTTAAACGAAGGAGTACGGCAAAAGAAGCGGCTGTGGGGCCAGACGGGACGAGCCCAGTTGGAGTCGTTCGTATTGGCTCCGTGGGCGAGCCGGCGGCGACAAGAACTGCTGGAGCTATTAGACCGACTGAACCCGAGCATTCGCGAGTTGAATGCGGCTGTGGAACAGGAAGCGACCAGGCGGCCGGAAGTGCGGCGGCTCATGACGCATCCGGGTGTGGGTTCGCTGACAGCGCTGGCTTTCGTGTTGATCATCGGGACCCCGCAACGATTTGCTTGTGGCAAGCAGATCGCGAGTTATGTGGGATTGGTGCCGACGGAAGAATCCAGCGGCGGTCGTCAACGGCTGGGTCACATCAGCAAGCAGGGGAATTCTTTGCTACGGTTCTTGCTGGTGGAAGCGGCGCAAGCCACGGTGCGGAGCGACCCGGATTGGCGGCGAAAGTTTATGCACTTAGCGATGCGTCGAGAACGTGGCATCGCGAAGGTGGCGATGGCACGCAGGCTGGCGGTCCGTCTCTACTGGATGTGGCGGAACGGGTGGGACTACGAGCAAGTGAAGAAGTTCGGTTCGCACGCGGGAGAGCTCGGAAATCCTCTGGGTGTGCAGTAGATCACCGGGACAATGATTGGGCATCCCGCTCCCCTCAAAGAAGGGGAGTTCGAAGAAGTAATCATGATCGAAGTTTTGATCGAAGAGATGGTTGGGTCAACCTGAATTGGGCTCGAGACGATTACAAAGCGAGCCTCGGATTGGTATGGCGAGTGATCACACGGAATAAAACAGCGGCGCTCTGGGAGTGCAGGCAGAACCACGTCCAAAGAACCTTGACTCAGCCGACATTGTTAGAGAGAGGATTTATCAACATCTCTAACGAAGTCGGCCTCGTCAAGGGTGTTTAGCTCTGGTTTTATTTCTTTCGCACACACACCTGCCACCGCACAGTCTCGCTTGTTTCTTGGCGAGTGATGCGCTGCCATTCTCGAATTCATTGTCCCTGTCCGACCTACGAGCTCGGTCCGTGTCACTTCATCGTCTCGGTCTTGCCCAGTCGCGGTAGGGACGCCGGTTGTCCCGACGCCCCCCGCGCAGATCCGTACGGGCAGCATTGCTGCATACGGCTCCTACCTCGGATACTTAGCGTTGAAGCGCATGTCGGGATAGGGATGTAGGATCTGGACTCGCGGGAGCCAGCGGATAACTAATGACCAGAACCGCGCCCAGGTCACCCGGCTCTTGTGGCTGCGCCGCCCCAGTGCGCGGTGCCAGTGCCAGATCACCTGAAACCGAAAGGTGTTTAGACTATCCGTGTTGCCGGGTATCGCATGATAGTTGAAGTAGCCCTGAACAACGGACCTCAACCATTGCCCGACCTCGGCCACTGGCTCGTGCCAGCGCCGTCGAAGCTCCTCCTTCAGCTCTTTCAGCTTTGCAGAGAGGCGCTTCCGGATGGTCTTACGCATGACCGTGAACTTGCCGGTTATTCGGGTCATCCCGCATATATGCGTGAAGCCCAGAAAGTTGAACGTCTCCGGCTTGCCCTCGCCACGCTGCTCTCGGTTTGCGGCTGCGAAACGCCCGAACTCAATCAGGCGCGTCTTGTCCGGGTGTAATGCCAACCCGAACTTGCGCAAGCGTTCTTTCCATTCCTGGAGGAATCGCTCGGCATCAGTTCGCCGCTGAAATCCCAGCACGATATCGTCAGCGTATCGGACAACGATCATGTCTCCCGTTGCGCGATGCTTCCGCCAGTGCTGTGCCCACAGATCGAACACGTAATGCAGGTATAGGTTCGCGAGCAATGGCGATGCCACCGCCCCTTGCGGAGTACCTACTTCCGTCTTCGACCAGTTGCCTTCCTCCGTAACTCCTGCCCTCAGCCATTTCCGGATCAGGCGAAGTATCCTTCGGTCGGCGATCCGATGCTCGATGAACTTAACCAGTTGTTCGTGTACAACAGTCCCGAAAAAGTCACGAACATCAGCGTCGAGCACCCATTTCACTTTCTTCCGCATGAGCCCGACCCACAGCGCATCCAGCGCATCATGCTGGCTTCGCCCGGGTCGGAACCCATAGGAGAACCCAAGGAAATCCTCTTCATAAATCTGATTGAGGACCGTCACCACGGCGGACTGAACGATTTTGTCCTCCAGGGCTGCAATGCCCAAGGGTCGTTGTCGTCCATCTGCTTTGGGGATGTAGGCTCTCTTGGAGGGTTGCGCTCGATACGTTCCTTGGTGCACCCGGCCGTGTAAATCCACCAGCCGCCTGTCCAGGTCCGTCTCGTACTCCTTCCAGGTCATTCCATCTATCCCCGGTGCTGCTTCTCGCTTCAGAGAGTAGAAGCTGCCCTGTAGTAGAGGAACGGTGACGTGGTGGAGTAGCGCGGTGAAACGTAACCGCTTCTCCTTTCGTGCTACTTCCCGCACACCGAGCAAACCGCTCGACGCGTTGATCCAGCTCTGTGTCTGTGACGCGGTCGTCTGCTCGATGTTCTCCTTGGTCGGTCGCCTTCCCTCCATGCCCTCCGCCAGCGGTTTCCCGCCTTTGTTCGGGCACTTCGTTGGTACTGTACGACCGTCCGACTCCCCGCCAACGTGCATGCCGGACTTCTGGTTCATGGCCTTCTCCAGCCGGCCCGCTTACTTCCACTTCTCGGGCGTTGACGGGGTCTCCCGGTTCTCGCGCGTGGAGTTTCCATGCATGCCTGGGTTCTCTGACTGCGCAGAGTCCTGTGAATGCTCGCGTTTTCGCATCCGCCGGTGTTGCCTTCCGCCTGTCTGGACGGCGTCGGCACTCTGAAGGCGATTATTTCGCAGCTCGATATCCAGCCTGCATGTGCCCCTGTCAACGCTTCGCACCCAGCCTCGCGACTGACTACGCATGACTCGGGGACAGGATGGCTCGCTAGACCTTTCCTGTGTGGCTCTTACATCCACGACTCCTCGCCGGTTTATCCCGGCGCACCCAAACATCTCTCCGATCACGTCCGACCATGATGATTTCTTCGAACTCCCTGACATTCCAGGGAGGCGGGTAGCCTATTCACTTATCCGGTCACTGCTGCGCAGGACCACTGTTGATAGCTGGCATCCCCGCACGGACACGACCGCTTTCCTGCCGCGCTTTTCCGCGACGGCAGAACTCTTCGTAATCGATCTGGTCACGCATCATGATCCAGAGTCGGATTCCCAACTTCCTGGCTGCCGCGACTCTCGCTTTCCCCAGTCCTTTCTGCACCAGTTTCCGCCGATAGAAGCGTTTCAACTCCGGATCCCGCTCGACCGCGTGCATCGCTGCTTCACACCACAGATAACGCAGCAACGTGTTCCCTTGTTTGCTCATCGCACCCAGCCGCTGCCGGCGCCCGCTGGTGTATTCGCTCGGAATCATGCCGATGTAACTGGCCAGTGCTTTTCCATCGCTGAACCGCAGTGGATCCCCCAGGAACACTTCGGTGGCTAACGCGGTGATCGGCCCCACTCCCGGATGTGTTAGCAATCGTCTTGCCTGGGGATGCTGCTGGATCTCTTCGCAGACTTCTTTGTCGAGTTCTTCGATCGATCCCTGCAGGCGAGGATACAAAGTCAGCAGTGCCGCTCGTCGCTCGCTGGCATGGGGAGCCAGAGGCAACGCTCGAAGTGCGTGCTGGTTTGCTTGGCTCCATAGCGCGTGGCCTCTCCTGAGACCGTGGTTGAGTGCCATCGATTGCAGCGTGTGCTGGACTCGGGATCGCATGCGCACCCACTGATGACGGTGACGTAACAACGTGCGCAGATCGCGTTGCTCGGTCGAGGGCATCCAGATCGTCGGAAAGCGATTCTCGGCGAGCAAGGTCAGTAACAATCGCGCATCCCGCCGATCATGCTTTTGTTTGCGTGTTTCTGCTTTGCGGATTTTCGCTGGATGACCGACGCGGCATTCGATCCCCAGCTCTTCCATCAACTCCAGAAACCACTGCATTGAGCCGGTCGCTTCGATCCCCACCAGAATCGGACCAGACAGTGCGGAATAAAACTCCCGGACGGTGTCGCCTTCATGTTCGAGGGTCTTTTCTTCCATCTCGCCTGTATCAGTATCCAACATCGCGATCGTCTGTTGTCGAGCGTGTAGATCGCATCCTATAATTTTCATCTCGGCCTCCTTCGATCCGAGCTCTGTTAGGTCCGGACACCACACAGTTTACTCGGCTCGTCGTGAGGCCGACTTCGTTATGCCATCATCTATCCGAGGCAGGCACGTCGCAGCACGTTCTGCGCATTTTATTTCTCTGGCAACGCGCTTATGAAGCCTTTTGGTTGTGAATGGGCCGCACTTGGCTCCTCAACCGAGATCGCGGGATTCCATTCATATGTGGCTTCCGCCCAACCTTCGCCAGCCGTTAGATGGTATTGAAGGTGGTCCAGTGTTCCTAAGCAAACACTGTCAGTCAAGTTTTCACCGGTCTCTTCATTGACCCAAGAGAAATTCCATTCGCGGCATTCAAGTACCGCAATACCGGTACGCGGAGTGGGCCTTCGTCGTTTTCCGGCGCTGAACTTTGTGCGCTCGTCAGCCGTCTATAATGGATAGCGTGAACGAACCTTCCCGATTCCGGCAAGTCCAGCGGGCCGCCGTGGTTCTGCAGGAGACTTTTCGCATCGCACACGATACGTTGCGGTCGCACAAGCTGCGGACTTTTCTGACGTTGTTTGGCGTAATCCTCGCGGTCACCACGCTCGTGGCCGTGATATCCGTGCTCAACGGCCTCAACGTATACGTATCCGACAAAGTGGCAAACCTGGGCGCCAACGCGCTCGTGGTGGACAAGGTCGGCGTGGTCACGGATTTCGATAAGTGGACGAAGGCGCGAAAACGCCCGGCGCTCGAGATGGGTGACTACGAAGCGTTGCGAGACGGAATGAAGCTGGCGTCGGCCGTGGCGGCGCAGCAGAACAATGTGGCGGACGTCCGCTACGGAAACGGATTGAGCGAAGATGTGGCGATCCTCGGGACGACCCCGGCATTTGCCGACATCCGGCAGATTGAAGTGCAAAGTGGGCGGCTCCTCACACAAGCAGACGAGGACCAAGCTGCGAACGTGTGCGTGATTGGAATGGACGTGGTGAACAGGCTGATGCCGGGCGTGGACGTGCTTGGGAAAGAAATTCGCGCCGGACAAGGTCAATACCAAATCGTCGGAGTGGCTAAGCCGAAGGGGACGGTGCTCGGGCAGCCGCAAGATAACTTCGTGATGATTCCGCTGCGAACGTACCGGTCTGTGTGGCTGCAGCACGGCGATTCGGTGACGATGTTCGTGCAGGCGCGCGAGCCGGAGTGGATGTCCGCGGCCGAAGATGAAGCACGAATCATAATTCGAACGCGCCGGCACCTGCGCTACCAGGATGACGACAACTTTGCGATCATCATGCCGGACTCCATCACCGGAATTTGGAACCGGATCACAGGGAATGCGTTCGGAATCGCGATCTGGGTGACGTCGGTGTTCCTGGTGGTGGGTGGAATTGTGATCATGAACATCATGCTCGCGAGCGTAACGGAGCGGACACGGGAAATAGGATTGCGGAAATCGCTGGGCGCGCGGCGCGGACAGATCGTGATGCAATTTCTGGTAGAGTCATCGATGTTGGCGACGCTGGGCGCCGTAATCGGTGTGATTTTTGCACTGGCGATCGCTGCGATTGTGCGGGCGGCGAGTCCGGTGCCGATTTCGACGCCGCTCTATGCAGTTTCAATTGCGTTGGCGCTCTCGACGGGTGTTGGTTTATTTTTTGGAATTTATCCGGCGGTGCGGGCTTCGAAGCTGGATCCGATCGAGGCATTGCGGGCGGAAAACTGAAATGATCCCAGTGCGGCAGGATTTTGGAGAAAATCTCGGGCTTGCGTTCGATACGATTCGAACGCACAAGCTGCGCAGCTTTCTCGCGATGTTGGGCGTGTTGATTGGCGTGGCGCTGATCATTGTTGTGGTCGGCCTGATGCAGGGGTTCCGGACTTCGATCTCGGAGGAAATTGCGTCCTCAGGGTTGGATACGGCGTTTGTGGCGCGGTTCAACCAAGCCCTGGGGCTGAACGGGCGCCGCCCAAAAGAGGAACGCGAGCGCAAGCCGCTGACGTTTGAAGATGCGCAGGCGGTTATGACCCAATGCCCGGCGGTGAAGCAGACGGCAGTTTCCGTTTTTGAATGGACCCAGCCGCACACGGTGCGCTACCAGAGCGGCCAAGTTACGGGAGGCAATTTGCGCGGCACATTTCCTGCGTACCTCGAGGTTTTCTCGAACGCGAATATCAAGGCGGGGCGTTTTTTTACCGAAACCGAGAACGAGCATCGCGAAAATGTGGTGGTGCTCGGTAAAAATATCGCCACCGCGCTCTTCGGAAAAGTTGACTCGGCGCTCGATAAGCAGGTGCTCGTGGACGGCGTGAATTTCCGCGTGATCGGAGTGCTGGAAAAGCCCGTGGGACTCTTTGGCACGGCGGATGAAGACCGGCGCGTGGTGATTCCGTATTACACGTTTTTCAAGATTTACCCTGCGAGCTTCGAGTTGGCGATGCGGATGCTCGCGTATCCTGGTAAGCTCGATATGGCGGTAGACCAGGTTCGCGAGGTGCTGCGGCGGAGACGGAATGTTCCTTACGACAAACCCGATAGCTTTGCCATACAGACGAACGTCGAAATGGTGAAGCAGTTTAACGATATTATCGGCGGGGTGGTGCTGGTGATCGTGGTGCTGAGTTCGATCGGGCTGCTGATCGGCGGGATGGGCGTGATGAATATCATGCTTGTATCGGTGACGGAGCGGACGCGCGAGATTGGCGTGCGAAAAGCGATCGGAGCGCGAAGCCGCGATATTACGTGGCAGTTCTTATTTGAAGCGATGACGTTGACGGGAACCGGAGGGTTGATCGGCATTATTGTGGGTAGTGCGATCGTTATGCTGGTTCCGGTGGTGAGCTCTTTGAAAGCGATCGTGCCGCTGTGGGCGGTGATTGTCGGATTTACGTTATCCGTCGGTATTGGACTGATTTTCGGCGTGTGGCCCGCAACGAAGGCGGCGAAATTGAATCCAGTGGAAGCGCTGCGCTACGAATAGGAATTGAACGTGAGGTCGATGCGTTTTACTTCGGCGCGGGCGCGCCAAGGCCGTGGCGAAAGGCTCGCCAGCGCTGTCACGGGCCGCGCCAGCCGAGTACGGTGTTACCCGCATCAAGACTTTCATGGTTAACAATGATGGCGTTGTTTCCAAGAGGATTTTGGGCTTGCCACCCTGAATGAATTTATCAAGATGGAGTTGTTCAACCCGGATCAATCGTGGACACCAGTCCTGGAGGACTAAGGGAGCATAGGGTGGCACTTAAAGCAATTACGGCGAAAACCTTTCAAAATCGTGGCGGGTTGTTTACGCGACTCCATGCCCTTCGGATGGGCCTTAAGGATGATGGTGCGATAATCTGCGGCCATGACTCGCTGGCCAAGCGACTCTGCCAGGTCTCGTCATACGCCGGCCGCATCGAGCCGCTCATCGGCTTGATTCCGGAGATCATGGAGCGAAACGACCAACTCCGCCCTTTATGGACGGCGTGGCGACAAAATGCGACGCCTGATCTGACGCCGCGGCAATATTTCACTCGGAGCGAAATCAAGCTGCTTTGCGATTTTGTCGAGTACCTGTATTTCGCCAGCGATGCCTTTGCGCGCTCGGCCAGGACAGGCCGCTGACGCTTCGCGCCAAGTTCTGCGTGATCGGCACCGGCGCCGGCGGGGGCATCCTCTCCTACCGTCTGGCGAAGGCGGGCGCCGATGTGCTGGTCATCAACTCAGGGGGTATTCCAGCGCAATCCCAATTTCAAAACGAGCTCAGCCCTGAACAAAAGGGCCATTTTCAGATAGGCCCTCATACCACTTTTCCGGTCAGGCCGGAAATGACTTTCGTTCATCCGCTGCTCGCGGACGCCGGAAGCCGGAGCTCCATGGAAGGCGGATTCTTTCACTATCAAATTCACCACGTCAACGGCTTGCAGAACCTCTGGAATGGGATCTGCCTGAGGTATTCAGAGGACGATTTTGCCAACCGCAACCCCTATAGTGAGGACTGCCAGTGGCCGATTTCTCTGGGCGATCTTGCCGATCACTATTGTGAGGTCGAACGGCTCGCATTGGTGGTCGGTGAACGCAACGGTTTGCGTCAATTCCCGGACGGATCCTTTCTCGCGCCCCGCAGCGCCCGACAAGTTGACCGAATTTTCATCGACAGCAACGCCGGCTCGCTCGGCCCGGATCTTTTCCTTTTTGAGACCAGGAAAGCCATCGACTTGCGCCCGGATTCCACGCGAAAGTGCGTGGGCTGCGGAAATTGCGGGCAAGGGTGCCGTGCCGGCAGCGTCTATAAATTCTCCACACATCTCCTGCCGGAGATAAGAGCGCTGCCGAACTTTCGGCTGCTCGAACATACTAGAGCCATCAAACTTACCGCCATCGACTGTGGCAATGGGGAGGGGTTCTCGATCTCCCGTGTCGTGGCGATCGACGAACGCACCGAGCGGATCGTCGAGATTGAAGCGGACGTGGTCATCGTATGTGCAGGCGCAATCGAATCGCCGCGGCTACTGCTGAACTCGTTTGCCGACGACCGGAGCAAAGCCGAGCAGGTCGGCGAGTTTTTGCAAGATAACCCGCGTGCGGTCGTCGGCACCAGTCTCTTTCGATTGTGGTTCAGGCCGGCGAACGAAGACCGCGGTTATGGCGATCACCTATTGCTGGGCGGTCAGATCAAGGATTCCCGAGGGAAACGCTTTCCATTCGTGGCCCAATTCTGCTCGGAGTTCATGAAGGTTCCCTTTCATCTGGCCAAAATTCCCTGGCTGCCCAGATTCTTGTTGGAAACCATTTCCCGGCAAGTCTTTAAGAGCATGGCGACGTTGGTGTTGTTCAGTCCGGCCGTTCCGCAGCGAAAGAACAAGGTCGTTTTGGCCGATGGGGTGGATCGTTTCGGACAACGTCAGGTGAGTATTGATTACCAAACGTCAGAGATCGAGGACGACCACCGCCGGCGGCTCGACGCGCTGGGCCGACGAATGCTAAGGAAGGCCAGCGGTTACATCGCGGATAACAATGCCGGGTCTCCTCCGGGATCAAGCATTCATTACGTGGGCACCTGCCGAATGGCCGCTGACCCGAAAAGCGGCGTGGTCGACAAGGACCTGAAATATTTCAAGAGTAAGAATCTTTATGTCTGTGACGGCAGCGTGATACCGGTTCTCAGCGAGAAGCACCCCACGCTTACGATCATGGCGCTCGCCCATCGTTTGGCGGAGCGCTTGATCGAGACCTACATCTAACGCAGCAACTGAGATCCAAAATGTCAAGAATAGTTCTCGGCACCGATTGGATGATTGCCGTGCCGAATCACAGATTTCCAAACGCTCGGTGAGTTTCTTTACAAGCGTGTGCGCTGGATGACGGTGATCGCCGCTCATACCCGCTTGGTGCAATCGCTTTCCGACCCGGAATTAAATTTCGAGATCAATGCAGCTGTGACACTCAACGTGTTGCGGGCATGCCGGGCCACGGGGATTCCGAAAATGATTTTTGCGTCTACGGGGGGAGCGATTGTTGGGGAGCAGGAAACGCCGGGATTCTATCAGCCAATAGAATAGCTTCCGCAAGGTCCGCGACGTACAGAAATCTCGCGTCTGGAAAAGAAACGTCGATTCGAAGCCTTCTGGATGCGACGAAGGCAATGCTGCTTACTCTCAAGTTTGATGTTCGATTTGCACCCGCTCGACCGGGAGAAATTGTGCGCAAATTATGCGAGCATTGAAAAGGGGCGGCCCATTTTGGGGTTCGATCCAAAAACTCAGCTCAACAAAGGATTGAGAAACACCTGGCACTGGTTCACTTCGCACGATCGCTCCGGCGCGTTAAAATAACTATTCGAGAGTTCAAGCGCTCGTATCGGCTGATTACACCCAGAACTGAGGATCAATGAGTTCAAGCAAACTTACGATAGAGAACCGCGAAGACATGTTGGAGATCGAGGGCCCGCATCACGGTGGGTCTCATTCCGGGCGTCACTTTAAAACGTACTTCCTGATCGTGCTGGTAGTGATATTCAGCCCGCTCGGCAATGTGCTACTGGGCGCCGGAATGAAAGAAGTAGGGCCGATGACTTTCCACACGGTCGCCGAATTTCTCGATGTCTTTCCTCGCGTGTTTACGTCGGGTGCAATCTGGCTGGGAATCGGGTCATTGTTTGCGTATTTCATTTCTTACATGCTGGTCCTATCCTGGGCCGACTTCAGCTATGCGCAGCCGCCCACCGCAATGGGCATTGTAATCGTGACGTTACTCGGGCATTTCGTTCTACATGAAACGGTGAGCCCGTTGCGATGGATTGGAGTCTTTTTGATCTTCTTAGGAGTGTTTGTCGTCGGTCATACTCCGCCACGCACCACGGAGCACCACTAATGCTGAAAGAGTTGGTGCTTCTGTTTCTGATCGTGTTCGCCGGAACGGGCGGCGAGTTGTGCGTGACGCGCGCGATGAAGAAAATCGGCGAAGTGAAGGACTTTCGACCAGTGGCCTTGGTGCGAACGATCATCCGAGTGTTAGGCGTGGGCTGGATGTGGCTCGGCGTCGCCTTGATGGCGGTTGCATTCTTTTCGCTGTTAGGGATGCTGTCGCTGGAAAACGTGAGTTTCGTAGTACCGGTTGCAGCTCTGAACTACGTGGTGGGCGCACTGGGTGGAAAATTCTTTCTCGGGGAGCGCGTGACGGGCCAGCGATGGGCGGGCGTCTTTCTCATTTGTATTGGAGTAACCTGCGTATTTTTTAGCAGAAGATAAGAACTCGAAGAGACTGCTGCTGCGAAAACGGAACCAGGGATTGTGCCGAAATGATGCGGGGCTAGGCGTTCGACGTATCGTTCACTTCTGCCACAGCGGGCGATGTAATCCACTTCGTAGTCGGGCCGAGTTTGTCGTGGAGAACAGTTTCGATTTCCTTGAGATCGCGTTGTTTTGTGAATGCCTTAGCGAGTGCGCCGACCTAGCTACATGTCGCATCGATTGCATTTTATACGACTAAAGAATTAGCTGGCCAGCGTAGACAAAAAGATATAATTTTGTTCTTGTACTATTTCGTGACGCGAAACCATCTTTCAACTCCGGAGCAGGCGAAGAGGCGTTCTGTTCTAAAAGCGATCTCCTCGTCGTTCAAAATCATCGCCGTCAACCTCCTTATCTTCGCCGCTCTCATCGAGTTCCTCTGCCTCATCTACATCAACGTCACCAACTGGCCTTCCAGCAAGCCCACCTACCACGTGAACTACAACTCCTTCATCGCCGACATCAACCCAGCCTTTGGCGTTTGGCACCGTCCCAACAGCCATTTCTACCACCAGGGCGGCTGCTTCAGTGTCGAGTACACTACCAATAGTTACGGTGCCCGCGACGTCGAACGTAGCCTCCACTCGTCCGAACCACGCACCATCGTCCTTGGCGACTCGATGATCGAGGGCCTTGGCCTGGCCGATCAGGATCGCCTGACCAACCTCCTCGAAAAACGCACCGGTCGCGAGTATCTCAATTTTGGTGTCCAAGATTTCGGCCCACTGCAATACGCCCTGCTGTACAAGAGTTTGGCCTCTCAATTTGACCATGACACCGTCCTAGTGGCCGTGCTACCACATAACGATTTCCTCGACATGTCTCCGGAATGGGGAAAGGCTTACTACGCGGACCGCTATCGCCCCTATTACGCGGACGACTTTTCCATCTTCTACACGGGCCACGTACATCCGAATGCCGGTGAAGGATTCTGGGACCATGTCGAAGCCGTGCTGCGCGCCTATCTCGCTTCCTATCATGTCGGCCAATTCCTCTATTCTAAATGGTATTGGCGCATGGCTGGTCCGTACTCGGGATACAACGACTTCACCGAAGTCGATTTAGCTCGTCTCAAAAGGGCCCTCGAGGACATCAAGAGCACAGCTGACGCGCACCACTCACGCATGGCTGTCATCTTGATCCCTGTCACCAACGATTTCCAACGGCTGCATGGTTCTAACGCGAACCGACTAGGTCCAGAAATCGTCCACTGGGGACAAGACAACAGAGTCCCAGTCAAAGATCTCCTGCCGGATATGGACGCGCTATCCGGCGGAAACTACCACTCGCTATTTTTTACTTGCAATGGCCATTGGTCCCCCCAGGGCAGTGAGGTTGCAGCTGAAGTTCTGCAGCCCTGGTTGACACATTTGAACGCCGTAGCCAAATGAGATGAGCGTCACATCAGTTGGTAATTGCGGCCCATCGCGCACCCTATGCTCAGACGCAGGATGCGTGCGTACGGAGGCAGCTCCGGCGAGCGGCACATCGGCGCTATTCGAGTATTGGTCGCAGGTGGCCCCGAACTGAAGAGGACATTCGATTTGGGGGTACGAGATCTTGGCTGCGACTCCTGAGAAAAGCATCGTTCTTTCGGGACTACGTAGCTTTTCTTTTGTCCATTCTCGCTTGCGCCAGCCGGAAATGTCGGAGGAATGTCGCACGGCGAGCTTACTTGAGGTGCTTGCTAAGCGTCCCGCCTCAGGTAAAATTATTCTCCAAATTACGGTATGAGCAAACTCAACGCGGCCCAAGGCCAGCATCCCTCTTCGTCCAATGTCCTGCTCTCCAGTGCGTCAATGCTCTGCATCATCGTAAGTGCGTGGCTTATTATTTACATCCCCGGCCTGTTTCATCCAGCTCTCCTCGACGACGCGGACTCCGTCCACGCCGAAGCTTCGCGCGAAATCCTCCTCAACCACGATTGGGTCACTCTGTACGTAGACGGTATCCGTTATCTCGCTAAAGCCCCGCTGATGTACTGGGTGGTAGCGATCAGCTATAAGCTTTTCGGAATTTCAGAATGGCAAACGCGTCTTCCGTTAGCTCTTAGCGTCCTCATCTTGGCCTGGTGCGTCTATATATTCGGGCGGCGATTTCTTAGCAAAGAGGCCGGATTTTACGCTGCGCTTATCACTGTTACCTCTCCCGGCTTTTACGTGTTCACCCGTTTTCTCATCCCGGAAGTGATGGTCGCAATCTTCCTCACGCTCGGATTGTATTTTTTTCTCATGGCATGTGAACAACCAGACCCGTCTCCATGGTTCTGCTGGGGAATTGCCGTAACCGTTGCGCTCAACATTCTCACCAAAAGTCTGATTGGCTTGGCATTCCCCCTAGGTATTATGCTGGCTTACCTGTTTCTCACAGGCGACCTCAAGAAAATCTGGAAGCTTCATCCTATATCGAGCACTCTCGTGTTCCTCGCCGTCGCTGTCCCGTGGCACGCTCTCGCCGCAATCCGGAATCCCGCGCAACTTCCAGGCCCGGAAAAGGGCTTTCTATGGTCCTATTTTATCAACGAACAATTCATGCGCTTCCTCAACAAGCGCGTCCCCCACGACTACGGCAAAGTCCCGCTACTGCTCTTTTACGGCTTGCTTCTCCTCTGGGTCCTTCCCTGGTGCGCATTCTTTTTCCCAGCCCTGAAGGAAATTCCTCTGAGTTTCCGCGCCTGGCGGGACGGTTTGGACGGACGTGGCCGCGCCAATCTGCTTCTGGCTATATGGATCGCCGTGATCGTCGGCTTCTTCAGCTTCTCGAGCCGTCAGGAATACTATTCGCTTCCCGCGGTTCCGGCCATCGCATTACTCACTGCCGGCTGGCTTCAACGTGAGAATAATTCGCCAGCGGACAGCCGCGAACGTGACGCTGGCCGAGTCGGGTCTGGAGTGCTTCTCGCTATAGGCTGCCTCGTGTTTGTCGCCTGTATGAGCATCTTTGCTCAATCTCATCCCTTCCCGCCGGGCACCGATATTGGCGACGTCCTCACCGCCCATCCGGGACACTACAAACTCTCGCTAGGCCACATGCAGGACCTCAGCATCGAATCGCTCGGCATGTTTCGAGCTCAGCTCTGGGAGTTTGGAGCCGCGATGCTGCTCGGAACCGGGCTCAATTGGTTTTTCCGCAGGCGCGGCTTCGCACTCAAAGCCAATCTTGCCCTCGCCGTGATGATGGTCGCCATTCTTCTTTGTGTGTACCAGGGCTTCGTTATCTTCTCGCCCGAAATCTCATCGAAGAGCCTGGCTCTAGCGATTCGCAAAGATCTTCAGCCCGGCCAAACCATCATCTTCTACCGCGACTACGAAAGAGGCGCCTCAATTACATTCTACACGGGCCAACGAGTCCATATGATTGACGGACGCCGCGACGATCTGTGGTTCGGTTCGCTCTTTCCGGATGTTCCGCCCGTTTTTGAAGACCAGAATTCCTTCGTACAGCTTTGGAATGGACCCAACCGCGTCTATCTGTTCACGGAAGACTCATTCGTTGAAGACGCCCTGAAAGGAATTGACCCAAAAACAGCACATATTTTCGCTCGCAGCGGCGGCAAGGTTGTATTTACGAATCAACCCATCCCCGCCGCTTCAAATGCAACCACCGGGCTCCGTCTCCTGAGCGCAGCCTGGCGTAATACAATTGTCCGCCTGAGAGGCTCCCCATGACTCATCCTTGGCACGACCTGAGTCCCGGCAACAAAGTTCCCTACGAATTCGACGCTATTATCGAAATCCCGCTGCCACTCGAACGTTAGGTATGAGCTCGACAAATCCAGTGGAATAATCCGCATGGACCGCGTTCTTTATTCCGCCGTCTTTGATCCCGCGAACTACGGTTTCATCTCTCAAGCGCTCGCCGAAGATCACCATCCTCTCGATGTTCTGGTGCTCTGCCAGGAATCGGTGGTTCCTCTCACCCTTATGCATGCCAGGGTGATTGGCCTCATGACCATGATCGATGCGGGCGATCCCGATCACAAGATAATCGCCGCCGAAGGAAGGACGTTCCTAGCGGTCTGCGTGCGTTGCTGTCAGCAAAAATACATACTCGATGGATACACTGTCTGTGCTGATTGTCGTCACTATTTCGAAGCCGAAACGCCGGCAATCTCGAAAGCCTTCCGCAAAATAATCGACAGTACGTCATCAGATAGATCGGAGGATATTGATCGTTCGTATTGATGCGCTCGCGGCATGCTGGGCAGCCGGGGATCACAACACCGTTACCGCCTTCCGCGATAGACGGCGGGTTATCCACGAAGGTATCCCACGTATGACGGATCAACTCGCTCTTTGCTGATTGTAAAATTCTCGCCTTCGTCTCATTGTCCGTGTCCGGTAAGATAATATTCATCAATGGCTGCGCAAATTCGCCTCGGAACTTCTGCCTTTACCACGGCCGGCTGGTCGGGCGCTTTCTATCCGCGCGGCATGAAGTCGGCAGATTATCTGTCCTTCTACTCGACGCGCTTCGACACGGTTGAGGTTGACAGCACCTTTTACCGCTGCCCCACGATGGAGACCGTGAACAATTGGGCGTTGCAGACGCCGCCCGGCTTCATCTTTTCGCTCAAGGTTCCACGCACTATCACACACGAGAAAGTCCTCTTCGAGTGTGACAAAGAGTTTGAGGAGTTCATTGGCGCGGCCCACGTGCTCGGCGAGAAATTAGGACCGATCGTTTTTCACTTTCCGAATTTCAACAAAGATAGCTTCAGCAATCCCATTCAATTTTTCTCACGGCTCAAAGTATTCATGAAGAAATTGCCACGAATCGGCTGCTATAAATTCGCCGTCGAAGTCCGAAACAAGTGGTGGTTGTCGGCGCGGTTTGGTGATCTGCTGAGAGAAAATAACGTTGCGCTTGTGCTACAAGATCATTCGTCGATGCCATCAATGGAGCGGGTATTCTCGACGATTGATCCGATCACGGCTGATTTTGTCTACATCCGTTTGCTTGGCGATCGTAAAGCGATCGAGGCTAAGACTGCCGTCTGGAATTCCGTTATCGAGGACCGAACAGCGAGCATGACTTCGTGGGTTGAGGTTTGCCAGATGGTTCAGAGGCGCGGGATACCGCAGTACGTCTATTTCAATAATCACTACGAGGGATTTGCAGTGGCGTCCGTTGAGCGCTTCCGGCGACTGTGCACGGCGCGCGGAATCGAGACGCCGCTAAATGTGAAGGTACCGGCAGTGATTGAACCCACGCTGTTCGACATCTCCACGAACTGAGCCACTTTCGAAGAAATGTCTCAACTTGAGATAGGTAGTTCTATAAAAAGGGATGTCAACAAAAAAGCTTCTCCCTCAGCCGGTAGCCGAGAAATTTTCTGTCTCGATATCCAGCCCACTGTTTGCAGATGGCTCTCGATCGCTCGAGAGGTTCTTCTCTGGATTGCTCTTCCGTTCCCTCGGTTCATTTTTCGAGTGGTGACAACGTCCGCCGATTCTTGAAACTTGGCAAGCGATTCAATTCCGTGGCAACCATGGTTCTATCCGAGGCTCTTGGCCTATCGCTATTTCTGGTTCTCCGAGGGGGCATAGCGTGAGAACGGTGACTCGGTGCCGAAGCACACAGGGTCGGACCACCTATCTGATACTCCCCTCGAAACCGAGCGTCTCAAGAACCGAACCGACCACCACTCAGGAGGATGGAACGTCAGAGACACTCAAGCTGCTTGCCGATGTAATTCTTTGGCGTCGAAGCACACTCCTTTCTTCCAAATCGTCAAAGTGATCGCGGCAATCTTCCGTGCCAGGGTGAGACGCGCCATCGCTGGCCTCTTTCCTTTGGCCAGAAGTGCAGCGTAAAACTCCTGGAACGGTCCCGGCCGAGTGCTGGCGGATATCGCCGCACTCTTGAAGATATTTTTCAGATCGTGATTGTGGTTTTCGTTCAGGCCCAGCACGGTGACTCGCTCTCGGTTTCGCCGCAGTTGCCCTTTCACATAGCGGTATTCGCCGCTGTCGTGAGTCTCGAGTCCGAACCCGCTGTAGGCCCATAGCTGTCGCTTGGTGCGAAAACGATGCGGTGTCTCGACCAGCGCCACCAGCAAGGCCGAGCGAATCGGACCCAGATAAGGAATCTGACGCAGCAATTTCACCGCCGGATGTTTCCGGCTCTCCGCCAGCAGATCGCGTCGTGCTCCCTGCCGCAAAGGCTCCAACGCATCCAGTTGCTGGTAGAGTCGCTCGGCTCGCAAGCGAACTCCGGGTTCTACGATCTTGGCCAACCATTCCGCACGATGGCGCGGTCGATACACCGCTGGCCCAGCACAAGGAATGGCCCAGCTTCGGTACACCGCCTTGATCCGACTCATCACCCGCGTCAGATCTTTGGTGATCGTCAGATAGCTGCGGGCCAGCTCTTTCAAAGTGCGTACCCCGTTCTCTCCATGGTAGATCGGTGAGAGATAGTTGCCACGCAAGAGCTCGGCCAGCTTCCGAGCATCGATCCGGTCACTCTTGCTGCCATCCTTTAATAGAGCAGTTTTCCGAGGATCGCAGACCAGGACATTCGCGACGTGAGGCTTGAGCAGGTCATACAACCAGGCGGCGGAAGTTCCTTCTTCGAAAGTCACCAGCAAACTGCCGTGCAGCCCGCCGATGAATTGCAGAATCGTGGCCGCCTTCGTTTCGAGGATGGACTCCAAGATCAGCTTGCCGGTGGAATCCAGGACCGCAACTGAGATCGTTGCCTGATGAACGTCCATGTCAATATACTTTGCTTGGTTCACAACGGCGCTCCTTTCGGTAGGTGGTGATGCAAACGATCAAAACCTACCGCAAAGTGGGCGCCTTTTATATTGCGTGATAAGCGGATTTCGCAACATCTATCCGGACCGAGAACGGGCCGACCCGTCCGCCGAACGTAGTTTCCGATTACGCGGGTGGTCTCAATGGGTCAACGCAACACTCAGCTCGGACCCACATTTTGTTGAAAACAAAAGCTAAAAGCGCTGGCTAGGTTTGATCAACCAAAACGTTACCCTGGCTAGGTTTTGGCCGAGTCAGCCAAACAGATCGTTTCTTCAAGGGAAGTGTTGGCGGATCAACTGATTAGATGGTGTTGCATCGACCGGTTGAGCTGGCACGACTTATCGGGCACTATGGGGCGAAACTGACAGAATGCGCGCATTTCTTCTTGTTTTTGCCTCGTAAGAAGCCCGACACAGAGGCAGCAGAGGAAATCTTGATTAAATTTCCCGAAACGCTCGGACCAATCAGCGGGTGGGCTCGTCAGCGGCGGCGGGCCTGGCTTTCAAACGACTCAACTGATCGAGAACTTTCTGCCAAGCTTGCGGGTTTTTCTTGGTTGCGAATTCCTTATCTGGGTCAGCGTAATAGGCGAGAATGTTCAGACGTAGAGCTTCCGAAACAGGCTTGCCGTTCGTTTTGTCCAGCAGCTTCGCGTAGGTTTCATCTGTGAGTCTATAGTCTGCTGGTCCCGTGATTGCGCCGGTGTCGAGGTTGTCATTCGGCAATTGGAGTTTGCCTTCCTGCTGGGCGAGCAGCAACGCTCGGTAATGGTCCAGGGTTTCGTTGAAACTATGCATATACATTTGTTCTACATCCGGCGGGGGCGGCTTGAACGCAAGCGCTTTGAATGGACCGATTTTAGGCACCAGGCGGATGAAGAACGCCTTGAGGCGGGCGAAGAAGCCGGGCTTCTCGTACACGTCGCCCCATTCCTTGCGGTAACCAGAATTTGAAATATTGTAAATGAATTTCGTCTTGGTTTCGCTGGGATCGCCGTGCTGGATCTCATTTCTCTTCAGATGCCATGCGACCTTGGTCGTGCGCGGAATAACGGTTGAAACAGCGTGACGGTAACTGCCGATTGCCAGATCCACACTAAAAAAGACGCTGGACATATCTAGGGAATAATTTTTTGCGAACGCTCTCTCCAAGACCGGTTTGGAGACCTCGAAGCCGATAAAGTCATGATAGACCTTGGGCGCGTAGTGTCCCTTGGCTACCTGGTCCACGTCAAAGCCAAACTCCACTTTCATGTGAGCCGAAGGCTTGTCCTCGTATGTAACGACGGGTCCATATTCCTTCTCCAGATGGGGATACATGATTGCAACCGCACGGTTGGTTGCAAGCGGGTGACCCGAGGTGTCCGCAGCATAGTGCGCCAATGCCCCGAGGGCGAAAGCGTATTCGTTCAGATCTTTGGATTCTCGGATTAAGGCGAGGACAAAATCACCGCTGCGGACGTAGTGCGTCAAGTCGCTGAAGAATTTGTTGCCGAAAGGATAGTAGCCCATGTCCTGAATAATTGCCCCACCGTAGACATACGCGTGAGCCTGGAGCAGCTCGTCGGGAGTCGCATTCGGGAAGCGCTTCAGCAGCGTGGGTTCGATGCTGTCTTTCCACGCAGCGTCGATAATGGCTTCATGCGTCAGAACGGAGTAACCCGCACATACGGAGGCAAAGCATATTGCGATGATCAAAACGAAAACTGCATACGCAGATGGCGTGAACTGAGTGGAGCGGTTTCGAGCCAGCATCTGGATTGACTATAACAGAGCCCCAACGCCTAGTTGACCCGTGCCCCGTTCTCCCAATGGGGGGAATGCCCCGCCATTTCTGAATGCGCTACTCGGGAGCCAGCCTTACCGGAGAAGTGAAGCGTTACTTCAAATGGACGGTTGAGCCGGCATGACTTACCGGGAGTTAGTGTGCTCGCAAGACGTTATAGTTTGCGAGGATGCTGCCACCTTCGAGCATACGGCATTCTGTCAGTGTCAGTCTTATTCGATGTCCGAAATCGCGGAACGTGGGTATGCCTGAGCCGAGAAGAATCGGATGGATGTTCAGGCCGATTTTATCAACCAGTCCTGCAGCTAAAAGTGACTGCGCCAATTCGCCGCCGCCCATGAGCCAGATGTCCTTCCCTGGTTGTTGAATCGGAAACTGGTTCGTTTCCGGCTAGGTGATGACATAACGAAGTCGGCCTCACAACGAGCCGAGTAAACTGTGTTGCGCGTTTACCAAGCACAACCGAAATAATTGAAGAAAACCACGGTTTTGAGATATTTACTTGCGGAGATCAGTCTGGAGAGGAGCGAGACGATGCGCACTGTAACCTATGGCGGAGCCGTGAGTTTGGACGGGTTTCTGGCGGGTGTGGATGGCTCAAGGACGTGCAGCAGGTAATGGCGGACTACTGGAAGGACGTCAACACCATACTGATGGGGCGAAAGACTTACGCTGTCTCGGCCGCGCAACGCCCCAAAAAATCCAAGAGCGCTAAGCGCAAAGAGTCGACAATGCGAACCTTGGTGTTCTCGCGCACACTCAAAGGGCTCGAAGAGTGCCAATTCGTGTTGCCATTTCATCGGTTGTTATGTGTTCACCTCGTTCTCACCGACGACCACGGATTGTCCGCTCCCAACTTGGTCTGCAAAAATCTCCGAAATTGTCGCCATTGTTTTTCTCTCCATTCAAAAGAGTCGTCAATCGATTCTCGAAATCTGATGGATGCTGCTGATAAAGTTCTCCGATATCCTTCACGGGCAACCGAACGCGAATCACCTTCTCGCCGGGCAAGCGTTTTGCGAGTCTGTCCATCGCTGCGATGCCCGCCTTGTCTTGATCGCCGATGAGATAGACCCTTTTGTATTTTGCGAGCAAAGCGATGTCCGCATCCGATACGCTGGAACTCGCCGAAAGAATGCCCGTGGCGTTGAATCCGTGCGACATTGCGATGGCTACGTCCTTGTCACCTTCGAGAACAAGAACTTCGTCGTTTTGATTGAGGTGTGCTGTCGCAAACAATCCGCCGATGGTAGAGCCTTCCTGTTGCTTGAAACACTTCTCCGACATGGCTCTAGCTTTCAGACCGATGATATTTCCTGCGTGATCGAAATGCGGAGTGACGACGGCAGGGCTTTCAAATTTCGTGCGGTCATCTCTGGTGAATTCCACAGCGAGCGAAGCCCCGAGTTGCAACTTGTCGGCGACCTCCGAAGTGATTCCCCACTCTTTCAGCCACGATTGAACCTTGGGAACTTGGTTGAGTCTTGCGTGGAGGATGACGGCAATGTCCGAGGCCACATCGAATTCCTTTTTCGATCTGGCTTTCGCTTCTGGAAGCTCAGGGAGCGATTCACCGCTATCAATCACTTCTCTGGCTTTTTCGAGAGCCTGCTTCCATACTTCGTTTTTATCGCAGCCTGCACGACAGTGAACGATGACTGGAACTTTTTCACCACGGCTAATGACGAGCGAGAGGTTCTCGTCACCGTGCTCATGGTTATGAGCGCACGGGCGCTTCGCAATCCAGCCATCGTAATCAGGTTCAGCACGAAGACCTGCTACGAACGCTTCGAGCGGCGGCTGGTGATGTTGAACTCTTACATCGCTCTCTTCCTCGCTCTCCACGTAGATTTCAAACTCCCTCTCGAACAGCAACCACACTGCAGTGCGAGGGGAGTGCAAACCCTCGAAACTTGCGGGGCGCAACAAAAACTTGTTCCACGCTCGAAGCAATTGCAGATCGGTGTACCTCTTCAGCAGACCGGCTAGCATCAGCATCTGTGTATCCAACGGACACGGAAAAGAACTTGCTTTGCGTTCGGCATCGTCGAGTACATCGCCGTCATCATCGTGAGTCGCCCAGTATTCCCATTCATGTTCCAACTTCTTCACCAGAACCTTCACACGGTCACGAATTTCTCTGGGCACCTTCCGCCAATTCTGGCTTTTGCCGATAGCATAGTCCTGTCTAATCCGTCGTTTCGCTTGAGCGGTCAGCGGCTCCGATAATTCGGGATACTCATCGTCAACGGCAAAGTCGATTGCCGAGTCCGCCATCTCATCGTTTTCTTTCACGGAAGGGGAATCCGACCTTCCCTCCCTGCGGTTGGGTTGGACGGAAGGATCATCTTCACCGACGTGAGAAAAAGATGTTGATGCCTGCTGTACTGAGTCGCTCGCGGGCGAGGCACGATGATCTGTTCGCGCCGATTGAGCGTCAACAGTGCGTCCGTGATCGCCTGTCGTGTCGTGGTCGCAGGAGCTGCTTTCGAGCGACGTGTTAGGAGAAGACGGATAGTTACCCATGGTGGAAGGTGTTATCACCTTCGCTGATGGAAGGTGTTTTTGCGAATCTGGCAGGTATTCGGAAGCGAATCTGGTAGGTGATTTTGGCGAATCTGGTAGGTGATTATCGAGGTGGATGACGAAGAGCCGCCGTCCGTAATGCTTTTGCTCCCGAGTCCATGACAGCCATCCAAGGGTCTGCAGGTCACGGGAAAGGCGATAGTACGTGTTGACGGCGACGTGCTTGGTGATCGTCTTCTCGCTGGGTGAGTAGTTTCGACCGTCACGCTCGAACAAGCCGTCGCCGTTAGCGTAAGTGGAGAGCCGTGCCAAGAGATTTTGCCGACTGCGAGCGGCCTGTTTCCATTTCTGACCGTCGCCCGGTAGATGAAACTTCTCCAAGGGGATTGCTCTGACGGCTTGGGAGCATTTCAGGGATTCGGGGTTCATGACCGCCCTCCCGTGTTACGAGCTGCCCGTTGTCGAGCAATGCAGTGACCGGCGTACCGGACGTTCACCGCCATGAACTTCCCCGGTCGTTTCGGATTTTCTACAAGGTCAAAAGTAATGAGGTCGTCGATGTGGAGATAACGTGAGTCCACAACTTGATTTAGTGGGACGAAAACTGAAATGTGATCGTTCAGGTCTTCGCCGAAGCAAACTCCCCGAACAGGTTCGGAAGTGATAATCGCTTTGTGTTGTTCCGCCATAAGATTCTCCGTGTCCGTCTGCAGTCGCAAAACGTGATGACGGCGGCGACTTCGCCTTCCCGCAGTACATGGCTGCGTTGCCCAGAAGTGATGAAGCTGATCCCGCCCCAGTGTCTTACCGCTTCTTACTGCCTGAAACCTCGTGGCTGAATTTGATGGGCTCGACTGGTGCCGCTTCAATCCCAAGAAAAGAGTCGAGGACCCGGCGAAGTAGCTCGGCGGATGAAATGCCCTGCTTGCTGGCGCGTTTTTCAAGCCCTTTCTTTTCTGCTCGGCTGATAAAGAAATTACTTCGGATCAATGCCGCCATTGTTGGTCTCCTTTAGTGGGCATCTGCATGCCCCTACCTAGGGCGCGATTAGTTGTTATTTCTTCCCGGCGAACGGTTCCCACTCCGAAGTTTTAAACTTTGTTTGCCATACACAGAGGCGTGTGTATGACTCCCGAAACCACCGAAACGGCAGGCTCTATGACTTCCCTGCCGCCCAGTGATACAGTTGCGCTCGCTACGCCGATTCGACATCGGAGGAAACACATGTCGAAGCGGTTTCAAGTGGGGCAAGTGTTCGTGCGGAATGGCCGGTTCATCGGCAGGTATCGCACGGACGTTTTGGAGGGTCGTAAACGCAAAGCGGTGGTGCTAGGACTCCGAGGGAAGATGACGAAGCAGGACGCACGACGGAAGCTACTGGAAGTCATTCACGGTGAAGGCGTCAATACCGCCGCTCACCTCGAACGTTCTCTAGCTCCCGCCGTGACGTTCAACAAGATTGCTGACTCATGGATCGATAAACATCTTCCAACGCTCAAACTCAGCACACAGCATTCCGCACCCAAACTGATTAAGAAGCATCTGCGTCCGTTCTTCGGCACGATGCCAATCGAAGAAATCAGGACTGGCACAGTGAACGATTGGATTGCAGGGCTTAATCGGAAGGGTCTTCAACCGAAGACGGTTCACAACATGTGGAAGATGTTTCGAGGCATGATGAACTGGCACGCGCAACAGAATGACGCACAGGCTCGCAAGTGGTATCCAACGCTGCCCAAGGAAAACATGGCAGAGCAACGCTGGTTCTCACAGGAGGAAGTGCGTCAAATCGTTCAGGCAGCGAAGGGACAATACAAGGTTCTCTTCCTGCTTGCCGCCTTTTCTGGTTTGCGTGCTGGTGAACTGTTCGGGCTCCACGTTGAAGACTTAGACTTGAGGCGGAATTTGCTTCTCGTTCGGCGTTCGATTTGGCACGGCATCGAAGTCACACCGAAGAATGGCAAACCCCGGCAAGTGCGGCTCGATTCAAGCACGGTCATGGCGTTGAGCCATCACATCGGTCAGAGAACTTCGGGTCTTGTATTTCAAACGTGGACCGGAAAGGCGCCTGCAGACCACAACGTTGTCCGGCAAAATCTAAAACCACTGTGCAAGAAGCTGGGTATCCCCGCTGGCGGGATGCACGCGTTCAGGCACGGGCGTGTGAGTCACAGCACGCAGACTGGCGTTCCCGCTGAGTTCATCAAACGGCAGGTCGGCCATTCGAGTCTGCGTACAACGAGCGACTACACGCACTTCTCTGAGGCTCAGCAGCGAGAAATAGTGGAGAGTTTATCTCCCAGTTGGACTCACTCGCTGACTTTGGACTCAGTTGCGGTTGAGGCCAAAGCACAGTAAGATGTTTCGGTTGCAGGTTGTTTGCGGGAAAGAGTTATCGGGCGGTTAGCTCAGCGGTTAGAGCGTCCCGCTTACACCGGGAAGGTCCGCGGTTCAAATCCGTGACCGCCCACCATTCAGCAATCCGAGCTGTAACGCGGGGGACGTAGTTCAGTTGGTTAGAACGCTGCCCTGTCACGGCAGAGGTCGCGGGTTCGAGTCCCGTCGTCCCCGCCATTGTTTTCAACGACTTAGTTGGGCCTTCCGGCGCCGACAGTTGAACATTGGTTGAACAACGTTTCGAGCAGATTCATGGCGGCCAGCGTGTTTTCCGGCACGTCTTTGACGTAGTGGCGCGTTGTCGTTGCCAGATTCGTATGCCGCAGTAGACCCTTCGAAGCCATCCCGTCCCGAGTGAGACCGGCAAGCGTCGTAGCGACTCCGCGGCGCAAGCTGTACCAGCCGTGCCATTCCAAACCAGCGGCCCTCAGAACTGGAATCAAAACGCGCTTACTGAGGTTGTCCAGGTTCGCGGCCTTTCCGCTCGGCCCCCTCAAGATCGGCCCGCTCGACGGATTACCGTCTCGCTCCCTCGAATTTCCCGAGAATCTACCGCGAGGGTTTCGATCACCGGGACCGGGCTCGCCGCTTGCTCAGTCTTAGGCGCGGTCGTATGCGTGTGCCAAACGGATTGACGCACGAACAGTCGCTTGCCGTCGTAGTCTTGCCAGCAAGCTCCGCGCGCTTCGCCAGGCCGCAATCCCGCAAAAAACATCAGGCCAACGGCAGCCATCGCCCTCAGTTCATTTGCTTTTTCCAGCGCGGCAAGAATCGCCATGACTTCATCCGGCGTCGCAGCGTGCGTCTTGGCTGGCGCCGCAGCTTTCTTCGGTAACATCGCGCCTTCGATCGGATTCGGCGAGTCGAGCGCGCCTTGGTTGCGGGCCAGCGTGAAGATCCCGCTCAAACGGCTCTTGCAATGGCTCAGTGTCGTGCGTCCAATTCCCTTCTGGCGATGGATTTCAGCGAACAGGTTCGCGGCGTCCACGGTGCGGAAATCCCGCAAGCTGATTTTCTGAAGATGCGGAGCGAGGTAGGTTTTCCAGAGCGTCTCGTATCCGGCGACCGTTGACGGCTTGCAATTCTCGCGCGCCCAGGGCAGCCAGTGCTTCTCGGCAAACTCAGCGACCGTCAGCGTGCTCTCGGGCTTCGCTTTGCCGCTATTGATCGGCCGCAGCACTTCGTCGCGCAAATCCAAGAGCGCTTTATCCGACTTAGTGCGGTACGTGTCGCAAACCGCGGCGAGCCTTCGACACTGCTGCTTTCTCACCAGCAGGCCGTTCTCGATCACGGTATCGCGGTAGCGCAGAAACCAGACTGCCGGACTTTTTGAAGATAAAACCCTTTTGTGCCATAGATTCCTCCTACTCTGGAATCGCAACGCGCCGCAAATAATCGGAAAGAGTCAAATCCTCGGCCTTGGCCTTGCTGCGAATTTTCGCGGCTTCGGCCTTAGTTGCCACAAACCGGAAGATCACTTCCCTTCTCTGGCTTCGAGCTATTTTTGGCCTGCCTGATCGCTTTCCCATTGCGTCCTCGCTTCTAGGTATTATTTATACCAAAATAAGTCAGGGATGTCAAAGCCCGCAAGCATCTCCAAACCAGCCGGGCGCAGCCGTCGAAATCGAAATGATGCGCGCCTGGGACGGTATTACGGCGTTCAGACTTTCTTCGCCTTCTGGAATGTGCGCAGCCTCGTCTTGAATGAAAAGCGACGGTGAAAGCTGCGAATCGCATTTGCGCCGCCTGGAACCGCATCGACGGCTCCCCCGTTCTTCCAGACGATCGAGAAAGCGTTTTGCTTCTCAATCGGGTGCAGGCGCGAAAGTCCCGGGTCTTGGTATCTGAGCAGTTGGCTGGCGTAATCGATCAGATGGAGCGCCTTGTCCTCGTTCATGGTCTGGATAACGGTTTCTTCCCGCTTCCACTGAGCCGCCCACGTTGCGAAGCCGGCCGCGGCCCACGAAGTCATCATGGTTCTTGATTTTGGGACATAGAGTTGCGGGTAACGCGCCAGGAACGCCTCGAACAGCGGGACAAAATAGCCTTTGCGGGGAAACCCTGCGAGGAATGGTAAGCCCTGCTCTTCATACTGCGGATTTTCTGTATTCGTATAGCGGGTAAGCCAAAGAAGTGGCCCACAATCGAAAGAAGCTTTTTCCTGCCTGCATAGCGCGTCGATCGCATCATCCTTCGCATCGGGTGAACAGTGACTGGTCAATCAGCTTGTCGGGGTCAAGTTTTCAGCCCGTCGCGTCCTATTTTGCGGACGCGCTTAGTTAACTCTGAGAGCGCTAGGCTGCTCATCGTCCTCGGACTGGCAACACTGCCAGTGCTTCCTCGATGTGTTCACGTACTGCTCAGGAGTCAGGAAACTTGCGCCGTCAGGTCCAGAGACTGTTTCGGCCGGCCGAATCCGTAAGCCCACAGCAATTCAAGATGCTTCACGCTTCCCTGGAGCGCCCTGCGACTGCATTGCTCGATGAGTCGCTCTTGAGAGTTTTCTTCAGCATCGGATTTTCTTCCGCGAGGGCTTCCTTCACTTGCATCGTGAGCTCTCTGCTCCGGGCTCTGCCTTTCGGGTTTCCCGAGACTCCCGGCTGAAAGCCTTTGCCGGTCGCGCCTCCCGGTTTTTGTCCTTCTTTCCGCCGATCATCGCGCTAGTTCGCTCCTTTCTGCTGGCGTATAATCCGCGCCGCTATGCCGAATCTGAAGGAATTTGAGGGCAAAACTGTAACGCTCATCTTCTTAAATCCGAGTCATCCCGGCGGCCTTAGCGCGAAGAAGTGACATTGCTGACCGTAGAAGCGCTGATCTGGGTAGAGAATCAGGCTTTGACAAATCTGGTGCTCGAGAAGATGAATCTGCCGGCAATGAATCAGAGATCAGGATTCTTTTATCCGTTTGCGGCTCATCCACGCGATTTTTGTGAGGCTTCCTGGAACGTCGCTGTCGGAGAAAGACATTTGGCGTATAGAATCTCTCCCCTCTTCGTCTGCGAGCAGGCAATCAATGAGAGTGGTTCTGTAGTTACGTGTTCTCACGGCTTACTCCAGACAAATAATCCAAACGGCTCGCCATTCTCATCCGTCCCGAGAGGCACAGCCGTTCGCACGAGGCCATCTTGCGCGGCGCTTTTATCGATGTGCTTGAGGAGGTGATTTAGGCGCGCCGTCGCCTGTTTGCCCTCGTCGCTCGACCAGTCGATGTCCTTGCTGTCCGTGTCCTGCATGTCAGGACCCCGTCTGGCGAAGGCGTCGATCTTCTTTTGCAGATGTGCCTTGGCTTGAGTTCCCCGGCCTGCCAGCTTGCCGCCTGGTTTGCCTTCTTTTCAAGCAGCAGTCGCTGACAGATTTCCCTTCGGCTTGCTGTCGTAGCCGGTTGCCGCAAGCGCCTCTTTCGTCGTTGCCGTGGCACCGCAGCCAACATTCGTCACGTTATACCCGCCGTGTCCACTTCCGTAGATTCCCTTCGCCGGCAGCCCCGCCACCTGTGTCCTCTGGTTCGTTTGATTCACCGGCGCCGGAACATTCTTGGCAGAGTACGGATTATCGAACGGCTGCGGCGGACGTGACACTAGCCCTTGAGCCGCGCGTGATGTGTTGGCATCGGTCAAGACGGGCGGACGCGGTTTCATTTCGGGCCTACTGTCCGTGATCGGCCTGGCGCTTACGGATTGCCCGCCGCGGATCGTCCCAGGCCGGGCGAGCTTGCCGCCCGTTGCGTGCCTTCCTGCATTCGTTGATTTGTTCATTTCGTGTTTCTCCTTTTTCAGAGCCTTGGCGGACGCACGCGCTTTGCTACGCGCTGCTTTCTAGTCCTTGTCGCTCCAAAACTTTTCAGAACTAAAACCCTCTTCCCCCGGCTCTTGCGGCTGTTTATTGCGGTCCCACCGTCACCTGCGAGAGTTGCTCGCAGCCGCTTTTGGACTCCGGGTCGCCCCAAATGTGCTGATAAGCAGGGACTCGCTTGTTCCCCACATTCCAACCGTGAGGGTCTGTTGTTTGTGATAGTCGTTTCGTGCTCATCGTTGCCTTGCTCCGGGCCTTGCTTGAGTCTGGCATCTTCCAGGGGAGTTGTATCAACTCCTGCCAAGAACTCGCGTTCGACGAGTCTTTCATCCGAAGCGGCGTCCAGCCGGCCTACTCTTGGCCGGATAGCGCGGACTATTTCGAGAGCTGCATCAGCAACCTGTTCGGCACCGTGTTGGCCGGCCATGCTGCCCGCGTGGGTTTGCGAAACATCCACGTTGTTTCCATCGTCTCCATAGAAATAATTTCGTCCCTTACGCATTGCGGCCCTTGAAATATTTCCGCGTGTCGGCAACTCCGTACTTCCTTATCAGGGAATCGGCAACGCCGGGGTTGAGCGTGTTGAGCGCGTCTTGCACAATGGGATTTTTGAAAGCCTGCCTCGCCTGTACCGGGTCGTACGTTTAGGAGCGACGAACTTGGCCCGGGATTCTTTTCTGGCGTTTCATCTGGAGCTGTTGTGTCTGCCGCCGCTTTCGCTCCAGGTGCGGCGCTGCCTACCGCAATCATCGCGGGGATGCTGTCGAAGTCCCGGTTAGCAAGTGCATCGGCAACGTGCATCTTTGCCGCCGCCGACATGCTCTGCCATCCCGTCGATCGAATCGTTTTCCCAAGCACATACATCGCAGCGCCATAACTGCCGCCCGTCGAGAGTCCGCCCTTTGCCAGTCCTGCTCCTGCCGCCGCCGCTGTCTCTATTGTCGGGAGCAATCCAGTGGAAGCTTGACCAGTCTTGCGCTGAATCGTCTGCTCCAGAACATCGTTGAGCGTGTTCCAGAAATGAAACTTCGCATTGACCGCCGCAAGATCGGGAGAAGCATTGCCGAGTTCTTCTCTCAGGGAATTTGCCGTCGCCTTCCGGATGTTCGCCAAGCTTGTATCGGATAGCGGTCTGCCCTGGTAGCCGCCCACTTCTGCTACCGCCTGATCGAGAATCCGCCGAGCTTTCACGACGTCCTGATAAGGAATCGTTGGGTCGGTCGCCCCCGCGCCTGGCACTGGCGCCGTGTTGAAGTACGCTGGTCGAGAGATTGCCCGCAGTTGGTCTTGCGCCGTGTCGATTGCGTTATCGACTTCCGGCCTGAGACTCACGCCATTGACCTGATAGCTCTGCCTAAGATTCTCGAGGCCGTCTATCACGGGCTGCGTTCTCATGCTGCCCTGTAGCCCAGACACCGCCTGCTCGACTTGCTGCCCGGCTGCCTCCGCTTGCCCGGCTGCCTTTTCAGCCATTCCCGCTCGAGTCATAGCGACGGGGCGCTCCTCTAAGAGTTGCGGCATGATTTTCTGTGTCTGGAATTTCGTTGTGGTCTTTGTGGGATTAAGAATCGTCTGATAATTCCGAGCCGCTGATTGTTCGAGGGCATCCGCTACCGGCTCTCCCGCTTTGACTGCTCCGATGCCGCCCGCCATTCCGCCGACATCTCCCGCGAGATTTGCCTGGTCCTCAGACAGTCCGAGTGCTTTCCCGCCTTCCTTTCCGATGTAAGTTCCCGCCGCTCCGCCCGCAAGCGCCCGGATAGTCGTAGCAACGGGAGCGCCCGCAAGAAAAAATGGCGCTGCCGGAAGTGCCGCGTTGCTCAAACCTCCGATAATTTGGTGCGCTCCCTTTGCCACGTTGCCTTGCGCGATATTCTTGCTGCCTTGCGCGATTGGGCCGGCCGTAGCCGGAACATATTCGCCCACGTTTTCCGGGTGTCCTTCAAATGATCCGGGTACGTCCACTTTCCCGCCCACTGCATCGTAGGCTTTGCGGCCCTGTTGGTAGAGCGAGTCATTGCTAAAAAAATTCTTCACCTTTCCCCACCAAGAGGTATCTTGCTGCGGCTGGTCCACGGTCGCATCTTGTGGAATGGGGACCGCTCCCGCTGGCGCCGGTCCAATCGTTGCATCCTGCGGAATGGCGACGGCGTTCTGCGGCATCTTACTGACTCCCTACAGGCGTCATGGTTTTACCGTCCGTCGTGTAGCCGATAATCTGATTGCCTCGATAGACCGGCCTGCCTTGCGAAGCCGCATTGCCCCCGCCGCTTGGCGTCATCCCTGACGGAAAAGCGGGTTGCGCCTGTCTTCCTTGCTGGTATTGCTTGACGTTCGCTTCCATCTTCGAACGCATGAGCGACAAGGCGTTGTTAATCACTCCGCTTAACTGGCCGGGCGATTGCGAGCTGTTCACGTTCGATGTGAGTGATTTAATTTCTTCGTCCGTTACGTTTCCCTTGAAAGTCTTGCCGATCTCGCCCGCTACGGCGCTCCGCACAAGATTGAAATTTGTCGGAGCAGCGCTGCCAAACCATGTCTCTACCTGATTCTTGGCCGCGTTGTACGCTTGCGACCTTGTGTTGCCCAAATTGTTTGCAAGCTGCTGTAGTTGGCCCAAATGTTCCGTTGCCGTGTTAAATGCGTTGACGTTCTTGGCGCCCTCGCCGGACGTGAAGTACTGCAGCACATCTTTCGATGCGCCGAAATTCCCTTGGAAATAATCCGGGTACTGGTCATGGAGCGCACCTAGAAAAGTCGTTGCCATGCCGGGGAACCTGCGAAAAGGCATCATCGCCGTGGGCAAGTCCATTTGATTCTTGCCCACCATATCAACGGCCTTTTGCATGTCGGGGCTAACCTGCTGTGGCGCTTGCTGCGCGTTGATGACTGCCATAGGCGTAGCTTGTCCCAAGTCTTTGATCGTGCGGCCTTGAGCATCTACCAGAAGTTGCCGTCCGCCCGCCGAGACAGACTTAATCCCGCGGTCTACGATCTCGCTCGCTGTGTTCTTGAGCTTCAGCGGTACGCGGTCGCCTTCCTGCTTGCCGAGTACTGCGGCTTCTTGCGCACTCAATGGAGCAAGTCCCGCTGAGTTGCCGAACGGCTGGCCGGTCTGCAAATCCACCAGCTGCCCGGAGCCGGGATCTTCCTTGTAGCGCGACGCGAGAGCTTGCGCCGACTCGAGCGCCGATTTCATCGGGATTGCGCCGGCTTCAGCTGTTGCCTTTCCAGCATCCGCGAGGTTCTTTTGAATGTCCGCCATCGTCTTGCCGAAGTTGAGCGCCTGAATCTGCGGAGCGTAGGCAACCTGCGTTCCGAGTAATTGATTCTCGAGGCCGCCTCTCTGTAAGCCCTGCTGGATCGCCGTCTGCTGTGCGGCGGCGCCGTAGCCCGCCTCCGCGCCAAGTCCGAATCCTCCACTCCTGCGTCCGCCCGATTGCACCACCGCGTTCGCGGAGGCACCGTAGCCCGCAATCGCGCCTTGCAGCCCTGCCTTGAGAAGCACCTGAAGTTTCTCAGCCTTATTAAGGCCGGGCTCCATTTGTCCCATCGCGTTTGTCAGTGGCGGTCGCTGCGGCTGGAATTGCCGCAAGAATGGAAGTGAAGACATTGCGGACAGGCTGAGCAACATCAGGCGCGGGGCCGGGGTCTGTCGGAGTGGCTGTGTTCGGAGCTGGCGCGCCAGAATCGAAAAGCGGGATTGCGTTTCCATTGCTGTTCGCCGGCGCTGGCCCTGGCGGAACTTGCGGGGATGGTCCGAAGAGTTCCGGTATTCTTTGCTTGAGGAAATTTAACGGCGTGGCAGAATCCGCCATCGAATCCGTGTCACCGAAAAAGAACGGGGAGCCAGGCATCTAGTTCCCTCCCTCATTCATTTCCATAAACCGCCCGCGGGGAAATTTCTTTTCTAGTTCTGGTCCTACTTTGTAAAACTCCAAAACGCATTTCAACGTGGCCCGAACGTACCAGAGAGGAATATTGTGTCTGCTCAGGGTTGCAAGAACGTCCGAAACAACCGGGTCAATGACCGGACTCTCGCCGAAGAATGCGCGTGCTTGTGGCTGGGTCATAATCTTTGTGTCGTAGCAGCGGCGACGACGGAATCGGTGAAAATGTCTTGGTTGCTGGAAAACTTCGGCGCGCGCTCCCTTTGATGCCCGCGCGAAACTGCGGCGGTATGCGCTGGCCGCGCCCGCGTCCGCTGCTAGGTCGCGACGCCTCCGCTTGCCGGGCTTGTAAGAACGCAGTGATTTTCTGTGAACCTTCCAGTGCATACGGAGTAAGGGCGTTCACAAACCGCACGGCCCTTTCTCGATATACCGCGTCCTGCTCTGCGGTTCTCGGTTGCACGAAACCGTTCTGCCCTTCCTCCAGCGCCTCGCAGAACCGCACACACATCCCCGGGTTGTTTATTTCCCTCGGGTCTGTCGAGTTCGTCTTGTTGGCGGTGTGCAGCAGGTTCGCCTTGCCATTGTGAAGCGCAAGCCCAACTAGCATTTCATTTTTCGCTGGATGTAACTGCGGGTCCCTGCCGCAGATTTTCGTGAACATGCGGCTGGCGTCTATTGCCGCTTGCGGCCCAACTTGCGGGAGTTTGCTAAAGTCAAAGTCTCCCATCGGGTCTATCTGGCCCGACTGGTAAGCGATCAACAAAGCATCTCGCGCTCCGAGGGTTGACCGCGAATCTAGGCTCGCCAGCAAGGGAGCGTGTTGATAAACCCCGTTGCCTAGGAATGGAGCCAAATCCGTAGCAATTTTTACAGGGTCCTCGTTTAAGCCAACCTCCTTGATAAGCGCATCACTTTGCTCGAGAGACTGCCCGATACTGTTCTGGGGCGAGTTCTTGCGGGCTGACTTCCGCCGTCGGCGGTCTCTCTTGGGACCGCGCCTGGGACTCGGCCTCTTCCTGCCGTGCAATCCGTTCCTCCAGGGAAAGAGTCAGCCGCTCCGCTACGGGCTGCTCCTCTGCTTGTTGCCCCTCCTTCGCTAGCTTTTGCCTGAGACCTTCGTCGCCTAGCTTTTGCGCGTCATGCTCCTGTTCGTAAAATGCTTCCGCGAAATAGTCTTCTGGATTATCGAACTGACTCTCGCCGTGCTCTGCGTCACTCCCAACATCTTGCGGATGTAAGTTTCCTTGATGCGGGAGCACGGCGACAATGTTATTGCCCTCGAGGATGCTGTCGCCTATCTCCTCTTGTGCGGCTTGCAATGTGATGTCAACTGACACGATCGCTCCTTTACTACAGATAGATCACCGAAGTTTGCGAAGAGCTGATTCCCAGCAACACGATGCTCGCGCCGGGCGGGGTGGCGAAGCTGTTAGCGATGCGATCCATAGCGTCAGCCGGATCGGGCCTCACTGCTCCGTCGCCGCCCGTTAACGGCGTCACGATAAAATCTGCCTCCTGCTCCGGGTACTGCTTCAGCAGGTTGCCGCTCACGTCGGCGTACCTCCATCGGACGCGCCACGCATTTGCGCCCGCCATTGCTGGTTATCCCTCCCGTTCCCGCAACCGCGAAACGAGTGCTGCTATTTTTTCGGCGCGTACTTCTGCGAATAATCGATGCCACTCCGCATCTTCGTAATAAGCAACCCAACTCGGGCGCCGCTCCGCATAGAAATTCGCGAGCACGGTCGGTACCTCTTTCTCGAGCTCCTCATCTGCCAACGCTCCGATTCGTTCCTCGAATTGAGCGTCATGCGAAACCCTTCGGTCCGTCTCGGCTATAAGCTCTTCCTCAAGAGCATCCGCTTCTTTAGCCGCTTGCTGTTCGCGCCCGATCCGCTCCCCGCATTCGCGGCAACACGGCGGAAACCAAACGCTTTCCCGCTCCTGCGTTCCTGCAATGTAGGTTTGACCGAATTCAACACCACATCCGCAAATCTCCCGGCGCGTGATCCGCCCCGCGATCTGTGTTGCTGCGCTCACCCTTTGCTTAGCCCAGAGATTGCCAGCTCGATCTCCGCATCTATATCGTCAAGCTCTTTGATTTTCTTTTTTCCCGATTCAACCTGGCGCTCGACGGCAATCCGATGTTTACGGTTGAGTTCGTTTTGATCATCCGCCAATTTGCGGGCGGACTGCTCTGCTTGTCGTTGCAATTCCGAACCTGCTGGAGCCATTCGAGCGAGAGCCGCAAAAATTTGGACGCCTTTGCGAGCCGCTAGCACGTATCTCCCAGCCTCGACATTGGCAATCGCAGCAGCAGGAATCCCTGCGGCCTGTGCCAGTTGTGCTTGGCTTATTCGAAGTGACTCCCTAATTTCTTGGAAATCGTAAGGGGGATTGAAAATTGGTTTACCGCTGAGGGTCTGTCTCTGGCGGGACGCTCGCGGGTTCCGACTTAACCTTTCGAGTTTTGCTGGTCTTGCGTGAGTCTTTTTCTCGCCGCTCATCTTTTTCCCTTTTGCCCTTGACTCGTGGGCTTGTACTGCTATAATGAACCGTAGCAGTAACCTAACATGAGTATCGCCGCAAAGCCGAGAACTGTCAAGAAAAATCGGGGGGAACCATCCCTGGGGCACTGCGTTTTCACCGCGAAGGCTTGCGGATGCGGATTGCTTCGAGGTGCGGATTCCAGCAAGTAGTTCAAAGCAGGCACACCCGGGCGCCGGAAAACGCTCGGGTGAATAAAACTCGAAAGGAAAATACAGTGGACGGACAGAACGTAACACCCGCAGTCGCGGAAAGTCAAGGCCTCGCGGGGGAAGACCGACGACTCCTCCTCCGTGCTCAACTGACACTTTTCCTTCAGCGCATAATCCACAACCGCACCGTAACGAGGGACGACCTCCTTCGACTTGCCCCTTATGGTGACCCAAACCCGCAATGACGATGCCCGAGGACACAAAACTGGATTTTTGTTTGCTCTGTGGGCGCCCGCGATCCGGTATTGCCGTTTTTTCCCCCACTGTGGAAGAGGCCAAACGCGGCAGCATCCCCGAAGGATCGAGAATCTTCTACGCGCTTTGTGAACATTGCGGCGGCAAGCCTCAAGTCATGGACTTCGCGGCGGATTGGATTCTCCAGGATATGGAGGCGCCGTGGTAAGTGTTGACGATTTTTCGAAGAGGTTCCCCGGAAAACTCACCTATCAGTGCAACTTTAGGAAAAGGTGCGCTGACACTCATCTCGCGAGGATTCAAAATCTTTCCCTTAAAAGAACGCGGGAAGACACCGCTTACCTTACACGGAGTACTCGAAGCTTCATGCGATCCGAGGCAAATTGAGACATGGGCTTCTGAATATCCAAACGCAAACGTAGGCATCTCGACGGAAGGCTTCCCCACGCTGGACGTGGACCCTAGGCACGATGGTGACAAGTCCTTGGCAGCACTTGTAGCCACGCAAGGACCACTCACTGACACGCTCGTATCTGCCACTGGCGGAGGCGGCGAACATTGGATTTACCGCGCGCCCCCAGGGGTGAAGCTGCGCAATTCCGAAGGAAGGCTCGCACCGGGACTCGATGTCCGCGCAGATGGCGGTTACATCGTGAGTCCGCCTAGTGTTCATGATGTCACCGGCCAGCCCTATAAGTGGAACAATCGTATTCCACCCGTTGAGCTTTCAGGATGGTTGCTCGAAAAACTCTTGAACCTAACCGCTGTTCCCACTCCTCCATTGCCAGCCAACAATGGGCAGCCGCACGCGATTCACGAAGGCCAGGGGCGTCATCGGATGCTGCTCGAACTGGCCGGCAGCCTGCGGCGACGAGGATTCTCGCCGGAAGCGATTCTCGCGCAGTTGATTTTATCAAATCAATCGTTATGCAAGCCGCCAGTCGAAGATTCCTGGTTCGAGAAGAATGCGAAGTATTGGTCTAAGTGGGAACCCGGGAACCGGTCACCGATGAAGGAAATGCTCGATGTTGACCTACGCCTTGAATCCTACGACATGACTCCGAAAGAACACCTTCGCTACCTGTGGTCCAGCTATCTTCCTCTCGGAAAACTTGTCCACATTGCTGGACATTCAACGGAAGGAAAAACTCCAATCCTCACAGATCTCGCTGCGCGAATCTCGGTGGGCGCGGCTTGGCCAGATGGAACACCGAACAAGCTCGGCCCCCGCTCCGTAATCCTGTTGTCTGCGGAAGATGACCCTGCCGATACCATGCGCCCCCGCCTCGAAGTAGCCGGCGCCGATCTTAAAAAAATCTTTCGAGCCATTGCAACCGTGCAGAAGGACCAAACCGCGCACGAGAAAATGCTCGCGCTTGGCCGCGACCTACACAAACTTACCGAGCTCGCCCGTAAGATTCCCGATCTCGCATTCATCGCCATTGACCCGATAACTAACTACATGGGCGAAGGCGTGAGTTTCAACAGCGAAGATGAAGTGCGCCCGATCCTCATGCCGCTGGGCTTAGCCGCTTCGCAATTGAATATCACAATCACAACCGTGGGACATTTGAACCGGCGCGAAAAAGGTACAGAAGCACTTCATAGAATCATGGGTGCTGCCGCCTTTCACGGAGTCGCGCGCTTCGTCTACATCGCCGGGCCTGACCCCGAAGATGAAGACCAATTCGCTCACGTCCTCGTACAACGCCGAGGAGTTGGCGCCCCCGCGCTACGCTACCAAACCTTCACAACTCCGCTCACTTGGAACAATGAAACATCCGATGTTCTCGGGCTCCGCTGGCGAGGGCGTTCACTTGCAACCGCTGAGCAGATTGTTGACCCTGCTGGCACAGAAGAAAAATCTATAATCGCGCGGGCTGCCGTCGCTCTCCGCGAAATTCTCCGCGCTGGCCCGGTCCACTCAACAGAAGCACAAAAACAACTCGCGGATGCCGGTTTTTCTGCGGTCAATCAAACCAGGTTGCATCGCGCGGCCGGCGCTGATTCGAAACGCCTGCCAGGTGACAAGTTCTACTCCTGGTTCCTGGTCGCCAAGGAGCCAGCTTGACCAGCTTGCCTTACGTAAAGACCCCTATATGTAAACCTGGGCGTAAACCTGGGCGCTTGGGTGATAACTACCCATCTTTACATATATATATACAGGTTATCTTAGGGCAGACAGGCGCAGGTTTACACAGTCAGTGGGTCTCTCCGCGCGAGGGGAGTGTAAACCTGGATTTGAAGGAAGGATGAGCGACAACCTCAAACCAGAAGATCTGCTCACGCCTGACGAACTGGCCGGGCGGCTGAAAGTCCCAACGTCTTGGGTCTTCGAACAGACGCGTCAACGGGCCAAGATTCGCAAAAAGACTCCTTTGCCGTGCATCCGCTTAGGGAAATATCTGCGCTTCTCGTGGGTAGCTGTCTGTCAGTGGATGGGCGAAAACAACGGATGAAGAGTCGCACTCGCCAGAGCGGCTGAGCAACTAAAAATCAAGAGGGTTGCCGAGGTCGGTAAATGCACGATTAGGAACTGAACGCGGGTTAGGGCAACAAGCGGTCAGGCGTAGCTATATGAATATAAAGGGCTAAAAGGCTCTGTTGCACGTGGGTTGAACAGAACGGAGCGAAATCACATGGAAGCGACTGGCAAGCTGATCTCGGTGCGGCACTACTGCTTTGTGGCAGGGATATTAAACCGTGGACCGTTCTGCGAGAGCTACCGGCAGGCTTTCAGGACCGTGAATCGCCTCTACGTTGAACTTCGCGACGCACGAGAAGGGCAAAAACCGCACGCACGGAAGCTCGCCACCCAACGCAAGCGGCTAGTAAGGCGTGCAGCATGATCCTCGGCAAGCCCGTTGGATTCACTTCCACCTAAGCAGCCAAAAGACGACAATCGCGCCCAGGATGCCTACGATCAAGCGGAGCACATAGCCTGCGGTTACAAGCCCGCGCACTGTGATTCGTTGCGCAGCCTTCCATCCAAGCCAAACCACTCCGGCTACGATAGCGACGCCGACTAACTGCCATGCTAGCCAGAACATGTCATTTCCTCCTCTTCACTGGCAGCGCCTTCTGAGCCGGCCTGAGTGCTTCCCGCGCCACATTCTGCAGGTCGCGAGCTGGCATCTGCTCTGGCCTGTCTGCTTCCGCCCGCTCTTAGGATGCGCTGAAGCCTCATGCGCGTCCGGTGGAAGCACGCTGCACACATGCCGAGCGTTGAAATGACCCATCGTCTTTGCTTTGCGCAGATCATGCAGCCCCACTCTTCAAAGTAGCGCTGCCACTTGCGTTGCTGAGGCACCGTCTCGAGCTTTCTAATGGCGGCCGCGATCGCCGGGGCCTGAAAAAACGGCTCGAAGATCCCGTCCTGATTGTCGCCCATCATCTCGGCGATCTTCTGCTCAACCATCCTTTCAAGCGCTGCCTTCAGGTTAGGAACCGGCTCAACCGGATGCAGAATCTCTATCTCGCCTCGCACTGTGAGCGATTTACTCTTCTTCGGCATGTTCGTCTCCGTGTGGGTGACAACGGGTGTGAATCTTCTTGAGGTCATCATTCGAGAACCGCGTGTAAAGCATCGTCGTCGTGAGGTTGACGTGGCCGAGTAACTCCTGAACCACACGCAGATCGGCGCCGCCTTCGAGAAGATGCGTTGCGCATGCTCGTCGAAGCGAATGCGGATGAACGCCTGCAACCTTCGCGCGGTGAGCAATGCGCGCTGAGGGCAAGACGAATCGAGCGCTTGTCATACGGCCTTACCGGGTGCGCAGTGAATCCCGGTGTCCCGGCCGAGGATTCGATCGAGCCTCTGTCGGGCTTCTGCCTCGGACATATCGCGCACCTTCCCAAGCCGCATTTCCCGTTGCACGCCATTGGCGTAGTAGCGCCCATACCAAGAGCACTTGCGCCATCGCGATTTTATGAGCTCTCCGATCCTTGCCGGCACCTCGAAAAGGAATCCGGTCCTTCGGTCTCCGAGATAAGCCTTGATTGCTGCATCCGCCTTGCTGCCAAAGAGGACGATTCGATCCTTGTTGCCCTTGCCGCGAATGATCCGAATGACGCCAGGCATAGAGAACGTGATGTCCTCGACGCGAATACTGACTAGCTCACTGATTCGAACGCCCGTCGAATACATGACCTCGACAACCGCCCTTTCGAATCGCGTTTCGCAGGCCGCGATCAGCTTGTCTACTTCCTTCACAGTCAGAAAGCGCGGGATTCTCCCGGGGAGCTTCCGGTTTGAGAGAAGCAGCGTGGGATCGTGCTTTGTGAGCCCCGATAGCCTGATGAACTTGTGAAAGCCGCGAAGCGCGATCGTGTGAAGCCGAACGGAGTTTGGATGTAGCCCTCTCTTGAGCAGACTGGTCAGAAACTCCCGAATCTCCCTGCGTTCGGCATCGATCACGCTCGTTGAGCGCAACATCTCAACGTAGCGGTTAACCGAACCCATGTAGGCGCGGAGCGTAGGCGGTGAGAAACCGCGAGAGATCAGGTACCGTTCGAAAGCCTCGGCGAGCTCTCGGTTAGATTCGGCGTGCGATTGGACAACGGCTTGCGCGGGAACTGCGGACGGAATAGATTTACGTGCAGATACCATGGGAGATCGCTCCTCCTTTGGTGTTTAGGGGCGTGTCGGTGTTGCAAGCACCGGCGCGTCCCGCTCTTACATTCCTATACTAAAACTATACCAAACTAATTGCAAGTGGTTGAACAAACGGTTGAACAAAAGTGAGCCTACCCTGCCCGCCGAAGCCAACGGTTGCCGACTACCGCACGCCTAACCGACTGATTCTGCTTATGCCGACAGTTGAATACCCGCCTGTCACGGCAGAGGTCGCGGGTTCGAGTCCCGTCGTCCCCGCCATTGTTTTCAGTGAGTTACGGTTTTTCTTAGCCTTCGACCAACCCGAGATTCAACCTGCTGGGTTCGTCGCCAGCTAAGGTTTCCGTGCGCTTGGCTTTGACCCTAATCGCGTCCAAGTACAATTCTTGAGCCTCAAGCTGCTTACTGCTAACAGAATGAATGTAGCGAGCAGTCGTCTGCTGTTTCGCATGCCTGAGCATTGTTTGGATGACCGAGGGGTGAATATCGTTCGAGCCAAAGAAAGTCGCCAAGCTGTGCCGAAGGTTATGCCAGCCGAACCTACATTTATCATCCGCTGCGATGACCCCTGCTGCGACCGCAGCTGGGCGAAGATAATCCCTCCCACAGATTGACGCCGACCTTGGAATCAGCCCATTCTCACGGACGGAAGCAAACACCCAATCGGAGTCTTTGCTATAGAGACTCTCACCGCGCCAATCGTTCAAATAATCGGCTAGAACTGAATGCATTACGACAGGCTTCATAGAACCGAACGTTTTGCCCTCAGTCAGCCTGCCCTTGCTCCAAGCTCTTTGCACGAGAATCCGATTACCGACGGGGTTGATGTCCCACCACTTCAATGCGAAACACTCTTCCGGCCGAAGAGCAGTCGCAGCGTGAACGAGCGCAAGCGTCCACTCCAACATGCACTCAGGCCTGTCTAGCTCGTGCAGAATAGCGACCATCCGTTCAGGACTGACAACCTTGGCCTCATAATCCGACTGCGTCTTGCAGCGCACTCCGCCGAATTTTGGTGAACGGAATGGGTTGCACTTCATTTCGGCAGGAATCAAGCCGTGTCGCTGACCGTGCGCATATATCTGGCTCATCACTGAATTGATTTTTTCGATAGTCGGCCACTTGAGTGGCTTGTTTTTTTTCCCCTGCGCGGTCGTCGCTAATCTTTCAAACCAAGGTTCAACTTCAGTCGGCTTGATGCTTTTCGCGAGACAATCACCCCAACGCGGAAGAACGTAGCCATCAAGGTTATGCTCATCACGGTCGGCGGTTTCATGTGCCTTTTTGCCGATGATGCCCTCCTTTCTTAGTTCCCAAAGCCGCCAGTGCTCCGCAATATCCCGCAACTTCGGCTCGGAGCCAAGCGGGTTGTCCAAGTACTTTTCAAGACCAAGCTTCCCTACTTCCACCCACGCTGCCTTCTCGTCTGGAAAGTCGGCAACCAAGCCGACAGGTTTGGAGTTCTCTACTCGTTTCCCGTCCGATGGTCGCGTCACCTGAAAGCAGAAAATCCAAGTCATACCCGCCGTATACTTCTTCTTTCTTAACCATCCCCTCTGAACTTTAGCCATCAGCGTTTTCTCCACGCTTTCCGGCCACCGGGGACTGCCGACCCGGAGTCTACCTCACCAGTGACAGAGGCCGCCAGTTCAGACAACCGGAAGCGCCATGCACGCCTCTTCCCACGACCTATCGGATGTCCCGGTAGAATGTTTGCGCGAGCTAGCTGCAAGAGTTGACGCGGCCGTATGGATAAGAATTCAGCCGCCGTGCACGCGTCAACAAAACGCTCAGGTTGTGTCGATGCATCTTGCATATTGTTCTACTCTCTGCTAGCTGATAGCTTATTCCGCCCTCCCTCTTCGCGATTCAACATTTCATTCCACGCCACTGCGCTTGCTGGTCTTGCGCTTCGCCCGAACAGCGGCGATTGCCGCCGGTCGTTGCCACTGAGCAGTTGGCTGCGGAGCCGTAACACTTCACTCTACGAAATCATTTCTTTATCCCCCGATAGTTCGCCTCCGCAGTTCACGCGCCGCGAGCTTTCGCGATGAGCCGGGTCTTTGAAGCCTCGGCGAACTGTTTGGCTAGTTCCGCGCAAATCGTGCGATAGCGTTCCCAATAGTTCGCAAGCAACGGCGTTAGTTTGTCGAACGTCTCCTTCAGGATTTCATGGACATATTCTTCATCGGTTGGAAGCGCTGTACTCGCGTTCACAGTGGAAACCAAGTTTCCGCCCTTCGCCTTCTTCGCTTCTGCGCGGACCATGCGGCGTTCATCGGCACGACCCGAAACAATCGCGTTCGCCCACTGTCTCGTGCAGCCAATCCGCTGACATGCCTCGGATTTGTTCATGTGGAGAGTGCCCGCATTGATTCGCCGCCACAGTTCTTGAAGGAAGGGACGTGCATCGACCCAAAAGTGCGCTCGATAGTAGCCGCTCACTCCGTGACAGAAATTGAGCAAGTCCCGATTGGACATCTGCTTCGGCCCAATCCTCTTTGCTTTTTCCAATTCACGTCCGAAGTCTGCGTGGCTCCAACCGACCTCAGCTTTTCTGGCCTTCGTGCTTGGTATGGGGCGGCGAGCGATTTTTGTGAGCGCCTTGGTTTTATTTTCGACTTTCATTTCCGTGCTCCCTACTGCAATGGTTCCGCCGCGTGTAGTGAGCAGCCCTTCCCGAACGGCCAGAAGGACTCTCCTGTTCCTGCCCCGGATTGTAAGCCCCACTTTTTATTGTTGTCAACTCGGTTAGCCGGTAACGCTTTGGTATAGTATAGTCTGGGGACTCTACTAACTGGCTGCCCCTTCGGGTCTCAAGTGAGCGGTCGGTCGCGCAGCGCTATGCCAAACGCGATTGCGACTGGGTTCCATCCCGTTGCCGGGGAACGCTCAACTGTTCCACGCTGCGATGAGCCGATGCTTTCGCCCGGCGAAGACGATGACGACCGGAGCGCACCCGCTTCAGGGCATGAAACGGCGGTCACGTCGCGAGTGGAAGCGTCCATCCAGTCCAGCGACTGCAACACCGAATGACCAATGCGACACCTCGGAGCAGCGCGCCCCACGAAGCGCTGCGTTGGGGGGAGACGTTCGGTTTTGTTTGCCGGGGCTAGCGATTCAGCGCTGAGTTCAATCCGGTACTCGAAGCAGTGATGACCGGAGCGCGTTGCATCAAGCGGAATGAAACGGCGTGAGCGAAAGCTACGACCGATGCGCTTACTGAGACGCATCGGAGCTGAACATTTTGCCCACACTGCAGCGCAGTGTGCTGCACCGACTTTATTTTTCCCGTCGCCTGTGTTATACTTGGTTTAAGCTGAGTAAGGCGGTCGCTGCTTCAATTTACTACCTCTCTCTAGCCTGCATGTAGGTTTGTCGTTCAATTCATTTCGTAGGGTGTGAATATGGAACGAATACTGCATCCAAGGCCGGATTCCGCGCATTTGCTGGGCATTTCACTTAGAAAACTGGATGGTCTGTTAAAGGACGGTTCGCTTCGAGCCGTGAAAATCGGCAAAAGGACTCTCATCCCGCACTCCGAGTTGTTGCGGTTGGCGAAGAGCGGAACGAAATCGACGTACGTAACGCAACGAGCAAAATCAGAAAAGACAGCCAACGCAAAGCGCGGAGGCTGCCGATGAACACAGAAAAGATTCTGAAGAAGCTCGAAGGCGTCATCGAAACCTCAAGCGGTTGGCAGGCGCGCTGTCCATCGCACGATGATGCGAGAGCGAGCCTTTCAATCGCTGAGGTTAGCGGCAAGACCTTGATGCGTTGTCACGCGGGATGCGCGACGGCGGAAATTGTGGCAGCGATGGGATTGAAGATGCGCGACCTGTTTCCAGATGAAGCTGAAGAACGTAAGCTCGTTGCAACATACGACTACACTGATGAAAACGGCGAGCTTCTGTACCAGATGGTACGTTACTCGCCCAAAAGTTTCAGTGCACGGCAACCCGATGGCGATGGCGGCTGGGTTTATTCCAAGGCAGGCGTCAAGCTTGTTCCCTACCGACTACCGATGATTTTGGGGAACCAACGCGTGCTGATTACCGAAGGTGAAAAAGATGCCGACACTGGTTGCCGCGACCTCCGCTTGCCCTCAACGACGAATCCATTTGGAGCGGGGAAATGGCTGGAAGAATTCTCAACTTATTTCGTTGGCAAGACGGTCGTGCTCTGTCCTGATAAAGATGATGCTGGCAAGAAACACATGCAATCCGTTTCGTGTTCACTTTTTCCAGTTGCCAAGGAAATTAAAATTGTCAACCTGCCTGATGGAAAAGACCTCACCGAGTGGGTTGACCGCGGCGGAACTCGGGAGCAATTCAAGGAGCTTACAAGAGCCGCTCCCATCGTGACCGCTGAGCAGGTTGAAAGCTGGCAGCAGATTGAAGTGTCTTCGCCAGATGAACTTGAAGACAAATCAATCGGCGATTTAATGGAAGAACCTGAGCAAACGGTCGAGTGGCTGTGTGACGGGCTGCTTCCTTCTGGAGGGTCATCACTGCTTTCCGCCAAAGCAAAAGTTGGGAAAACCACGATGGCACGCTGCTTGGCGGCAGCTGTCGCTCGTGGTGAGCAGTTTTTGGGTCGGAGAACGAAGCGCGGGGCCGTCCTTTATTTCTGCGGGATAGAAGAGAAAGTAGCCACCGTGCGTCACTTCCGCCTACTTGGGCTTACCGCAGCCGACCCAATCCGAATCATTTCCGCTAGCATGACACCCAAGGATTTCTACTCCAAACTGGAACAGTATATTAGACGCTACCAGCCGAAGCTGATTGGGCTTGACCCGTACATGCGTTTCCTTGGGATTGACGATGTTAATGATTACGCGAAGACCATGAAGGCGTTCGCCCCGTATGTTTCACTCGCCACGAAACACAAGTTCCATATCGTGTTTGCCGGGCACTTCGGAAAGGCGGACAGGGCGGAGGTATCCGACCAAGTGCTCGGTAGCACCGCGATATTCGGCATGGTGGATACGGGTTTATTCCTGCGCGAGCGCCCGCACTTCCGCACCGTCCAAACCAAACAACGGCACATCAATACTCATGGCAACCTGACCGAGACCGAACTGAGGTACGACCCAGCCCGCGATTACGTGTGGCTTGGTGTTTCCAAGGATGAAGCGGATGCGAGTCGCGTGGCAGCAAATATTCTGAGGTTCCTTGAACAATCCGACGAGCCGAAGACGGAGAAAATGATTGATGACGCGGTGGAAGGCAGCACGAAGCTCTTGCGCGACACCCTTCGCCAAATGGTCGCGGATAAGAAAATCAAGCGCCAGATTGTTTCCAAAGAACAGGGGGGAAGGGGCAGGAATCCATACGTGTATTCCGCTCTACCGAGAACAACACGGTAGCTCCACCATGCTTAACTCCTTCTTCCTACCTGTCTGTTCTTTCTCGATTTCTATCATTTCACCCCTACTGGTCCCAACTTGGAATGCTCAACTTTCCCGTATTCCCCAAATGACCAAATTTCTAGCCCAGCACATGGAATTTCCGTTTTCACGTTCAAACTCAGTTTTCTTCCCTAGAATCGACCCCAATAGGGGTACAGGAATTTCCGTTTTGACGTTCTTATAAGACTGTAAAACATAAATAAATAAATCCGAGGGGGAATCTAATTGTTGTTTTAAGTTCTCGTGTTAGGGATTTTAATCACTCAACGTGGCTGGAAATGAGATGTCGCTTATGGGGAATACGGAAAAGGCGGAGGGGTGTAGGAAATGGGGAAGAAATCGGGATAGGGACTGTTAACCGAAGTCTGGGTCAGGAAGTAATAGCATGGTGAGTCCGGGGAAGAAGAAATGGAATCTCCAGCTATCCAAAGCATGGAGGCGATAGGAAGGTTTGGTTAAGCATCACCCCGCCCCCATTTCCGTCGCGATGGTCGCTGGGAGCTTGTAGCAAATCTCTTGTCCCGGAAAGAGGGGCTAGTCCGATGATTAGGGCAAGAAGACCGAAACCAAAAGTTTTATCGGTCGGTAACTGCAGGATGACCAGAGGAGGATGAAAGTAATCAACTAAGGAGACGTTATGCGCTCAAATCACGAAACACCACAAGGCGAGCTTTATCACGGAACGTCGGGCAGTGCTGCAGAACAAATCCTGAGCAGCGGAGGTATATGTCCGCCCGGGTCATCGCCCGAGCTCGCGGAGCGGTATCTCTTGCGGAAAGCTCCGCATCCCCCCGACCCGCGATATGTGTACCTTGTCCCGAAGTCCATTGAGGCCATAATGTTCGGTGTGGTGCGCGCGGTAGGGTTGAAGTGGAGCCACTGGCTCGGGCGCTACGAGGCAAAGGATTTCGTAAAGGGCAAACACTACGATAGCGTCGTGGTTTTTGCGGTTAATACAGAAGACTTGAATCAGTCGCTTTTCCGCAACAGTGATTTGTTTAGCGGCGAACTAGCGTATGAAGGCATCATTGATGTGCACAGGGGAATAAGGATGGTGGAGTTCCCTATGACGCGCAGGTTATATGAATTTGCGCGAGATATCCAAACTCCTGAACTGCTAAGGAATTATCTTGGAATGGATTTAATCGATTACCTGCAAGGCGAACAATTCGAGGCGGAGGGCTACGCGAACTCAGAGGAAGGCAAGCAGTAACCCTCGCAAATGCGACACGCCCGACTCCCCGCGATTCCTTCGGCGTAGTGTTCATCTGTACGGAGCCTACCGCCAGTGCAAGGTGACCGCTTCCTAGCGCGCTCGCTGCGGTGGTACAGAAGGCTCTGGCAGCCTGTGAACCAGCTGCGCCGATGTGTGATGGCTGGAAACGCGAGCACGGCGCTTGTAACCGGAGAGAGCATTTCCCTGCAATCGCTTCGGCGTTTTACTTCACGGGAACGACTGCTCATTTGCATGTCCTGTGGCGCAAGCTAATTAGCTCTAACCAACGGAGAGCTTCGGCACGAAGCTCCGGGCTCGGCGAAGACAAAAACCACAGTGCAGTAACCGGGCGATAGCTTGGATTGTCGGATGCGACCGCATTCAGCTCGCAGACCTGCTTGGGTATACTGTCCGACGTGGAATCGCCGCGTATACATGTCGGGACCTCATCGTTCACAGCGACAGGATGGTCCGGGTCTTTTTACCCGAAAGGATTGAAATCCGCTGAGTATCTCGCTTACTACTCCGAGCACTTCAACACCGTTGAAATTGATTCCACCTTTTACGCTTGCCCGTCTCCCAGCACCGTGAGGGGATGGGCGCAGAAGACTCCTGATGATTTTATTTTCTCCGTAAAGGTGCCGCAGACAATCACACACGAAAAGGTTCTGGTTGATTGCGACGGAGAATTTGAACAGTTCGTGAAGACAATGAGCATTTTGGAAGGCAAGCTGGGAGCGATGATGCTCCAGTTTCCGTACTTCAACACCGGCCTTGCTCCGGTACAATTCTTGTCACGGCTAAAAGCGCTTCTTAAGAAGCTGCCTAGCGGATACAAACTCGCAGTTGAAATTCGAAACAAACAGTGGCTGAACGACCGTTTGGCTGACTTGTTGCGAGAGCACAACGTTGCTCTCGTGCTGGCAGACAGGAAGTGGACGCCGATGCCGAACGAACTCGCAGAAACCTTTGACCCAATCACGACGGACTGGACGTACATCCGCTGGCTTGGTGACAGAAAAGCTATCGAGCAAATTACGAAGACGTGGGATAGAACTGTCGTTGACCGCACACATAAGCTATCCAGCTGGGTCGATTACTGCCAGCAGGTTCAGCGACGCGGCGTCACAATTTTTGTCTACGCTAACAATCATTACGGCGGGCACGCTCCCGCAACGGTTCGGCAGTTCCGCGAGCTGTGGGCTGCGAAGGGACTGCCCGCGCTACCCGAACCACGACGGATTCAAAGGGAAACTTCGCTGTCGCTTTTTGACGAGCCCGCTGGTTAGAAATGCCAGCGTGGGCGGTGGGCAAGAAAGCTGAACCCGAGGCCATCATCTTACGCGGTACTGAACCTTGACACCCCTCACCAGAGACGAGTAGCCTCCGGGCCAGATTCCGTATCCCTCTCTCGCAGCACCCCCAAAAGGAGAACGAACATGAAGCAATTCAGCAAGATAGGGCTACTTGCATTGGGATTTGGTCTTTTGGCCGTCGCCATGTCGTCTTTTCCAAGCCATTCAGTTACGGCAGCACCACCGGGTCCACCGTCCATACTTGTGGATGTTACAAACACACCAAACGTCAACGTAACGAACACACCGAGCGTGAACGCAACCGTAACCAATACACCCACCGTGGCGCTGGCCTCGGGTACGACTGTCGGCCTCAGCGGAAGCGTTAGCGTCTCCAACTTCCCCAGTTCACAAAACGTCAGCTTCAATGGGACCGCCCAGCCTGTCACTTTGACCAAGCAATTAGTCACCCTCGTTTGCGCAGCATTTACCTCCAATCTTTGTACGGACCTTGAACGGGTGGCCGCTGACGGTACATTGACACCGTTCACAGCCCCACCACCCGGTCTCGTCCTTGTTGTGACGGACTTCGTGTGGAAGGCAGCATCGGTAACTCCCGGTCAGGTCGCATTTGCAACCCTGCATCACCAACTTACTTCGCCTCCACATGATGTTGCCTTTTCTGGGGTGGTCGCGACTCCTGACGGCGCTGCGGTTTCGGAATCTAACTTCACCAGTGGTTTACAGTTCAGCGACGTTCCGATTGTGTTTGTGTCTAACACACCGAACGAGGCCATCCTCCAAGGTTACTTGGCGGCACCTTAGCTTGGTGCTGACCTGCCCCCCGTTTTTGGTCCAGTCATAAGTTAGCACTCTCGGGTTCCTGCACATCCGAACCTACCCATGCTGGGTCGATAGAGACGACCGGCGTGGGGGGAGACGCCGGTCGCGCGGCCACACTTTCCGCGAACTCTTCCGGTGTCAGATATCTTAGTGAGCTGTGTGGGCGTACCGTGTTGTAATCCACCCGCCAGTCCTCGATCACTTTCCGTGCGTGTCGGAGATCCACGAACCAGTTCTGATTCAAGCATTCATCTCGGAACTTCCCGTTGAAGCTTTCGATGAACGCGTTCTGCGTGGGCTTGCCGCGCTCGATGAAGTGCAGCGCCACCTGATTCTGATAGGCCCATTGATCCACAACGCGGCTGGTGAACTCCGTTCCATTGTCTACTTGGATTGCCGCCGGTGTTCCACGTCGTTCTCGCAGCCCCTCCAGGACTCGCACCACACGCAGACCGGGCAGCGACGTGTCCGGTTCGATCCACAGGGCCTCTCGCGTGAAGCCATCCATCAGGTTCAGTGTTCGGAATTTCCGCCCGCCGGCCATTTCGTCATGCGTGTAGTCCATCGTCCACATCTCATTTGCACGCGTCGGAAGTGCCCGCGGTAGCCGCGCTTCAGACCGAAATTTCCTGCGCTTCCTACGCTGCATCGCCAGCCCTTCCTCCCGGTACAGCCGATACACTCGCTTGTGGTTGACACGCCACCGCAGCGTTCCATCCGCGGTCTTCTCCCGGCGCAGGAAAATGTACAGCCGCCGATAGCCGAATCGCGGACGCTCGCCTGCCAACTCGCGTAGCCGAGCCCGCAACGCCGCTTCGTTCCGTTCCTTCCGCCGGTACCGCCAGCTCCCGCGGTGCATCCCGATCAGCCCACAGGCGCGTCGCTCGCTGAGTCTTGCTTCTTCCCGCACGACACACACCGCTTCTCGCTTCGCCCGCGGGCCTACCACTTTTTTGCCAGCACCACCTTTAGCGCGTCCAGGTCCAGGGCTTGCTGCGCCACGATCTTCTTCAGCCGTCCGTTCTCTTCCTCCACCTGACGCAGCCGTCGGGTCTCGCTCACTTCCAGACCACCGTACTTCGCTTTCCAGTGGTAGAACGTAGCTGTACTGATGCCAACGCGGCGACAGAGGTCCTTCATGGGAACTCCAGCCTCTGCCTCCTTCAACACCCCAACGATCTGCTCTTCACTAAAGCGGCTTCCTTTCATGGCGCTTCTCCTCTCGTGGTCTTATACCCGGAGAAGCTAACTTTTGGCTGGACTAAATTTCGGGGGGCAGGTCAGTGCCAGCACAGATTCACGTGCGAGCGTGTTGACGTGGAACTAGCATTGAAATCCTTACGCTTTCTTCGGAGTGGGGTGCCGCGTCATTCGAGCAGGTCACGTACGGTGTCGAGAAGAGGAGTGAGAAGTTTGTCGTTCACGGGCTCCAAGAAGGCAGGCAAAGACGCGGCACACCGGCATGGTAGTGGCAGTCAAACGTGGTGTCGGCACGGTAGCGCACCAATCCGTACCCCCATTTTTCATGCCCGCAAGCGAAGTCGGAACGTTTTGGTACGGGCATTGAAATCACCCTATCGCGCCCCCTGAAGAATTGTCAGGTTTGAGAATAGCTAAACGCTTGCGAAGGTTGTCGGCTCTTTCGAGATAGACGGTTCCCAGCAGCATGTACTCTACCGCTGCTCTGCCGTTTAGATTGTCAGACAACTTTATACAGATGCTTGCGGCATGGCTCCAACCACTGGCATCACCTTCGAGCAAAGCAAGCGCTTCGAGACGAATATCGTTCACATTTTCGTTCATTGTGACACCCGAAACCAAGGAAAGGGGGACGTTGAGGCTATGGTCTATACCGCCACCGAGCAGATGTCAAGCAAAGGGCTTCCGCAACCCAGTCGCCAAGTTTTAAATACATCAGGCGAAAAAATAAGCTGCATGCGTGAGTCTTAGTTTGTGCAGGTTTTACAGTATTGTGCGCCCTGATAGGGAGACCTACCGTTGATTCAGGCTGGGCAAGATGTTGAAAGCGTTTCTCCTGCTCTTGGTTCTCTCCGTCTTTGCGTTTGCATTGGTGGAGTTGGCGTTTCGACCGCCGCGCGAGTGACGTACCAGCGGTTGACAATGAGCGGAAAAAGCTACGGGTCAGGCATCAGCTGGTCGTGCAAAAATCACAGGCACTACGCTTGCGCTAAACTGAAATGCGCCTGTGACTGCCACAAGCTGCGAGACCCGGTACGCACCAAAACTGGTAGAAGGCGTTTGAGCGCCACCCCTTGATGCGGTTCAACTCCAGCCCTCAGTGTCCCGCTCATTTTTCCTCTTCGCCTGCGGTTTCTTGTTAACCACGACTTCGCTGCGTGAGACCTTTTACACCGTTTAGTTCTCGTGGTCGTTGGTTGGTGACACAAAGATGCGGCCTGCCAGAGCTTCGCCGACTGCACGTAGCAGGTCACAGTCCATGCGGAGTTTCACGACGTATCCACAACCTCCCGCGTTCAGGCAGGCGCGCACGAAATCGGGGTCCGAATGAACGGTCAAGAAGATTACCTTGGCCCGCGACCCGGATTCCTTCAATTGCTTAGCGGCTTCGATGCCGTTGAGAATCGGCATGGAGATATCCGCGACAATTATGTCGGGCTGCAATCTCCGGGCTGTCTCCACGAGAGCCTTGCCGTCACCGACTGTCCCAATAACCTCAAAGGTTGGTTCGAGCATGTCTTCCACGAGTTCCCGAAAGCCAGCGTGGTCATCTGCCAGAAGTATGCGTACTCTGCTCATATGTTCTGCAGGTTGATAGAGATATGCGGCAACCCTGCCCGAACCCTTTTGCTCGAAGAGCCGTGTCCAAGGAGCGGGATGGAAAGCGACCCTACTGGCGAAAGAATATCCTTCGACGCAAGGGCGTTGGTATTGTCATTTTTGACGGGTAGCCCGTGACGAGCGTCAGGCAGCCAAAATGGCGAGGTGCTGGATAAGCAATGACGAGTGGTAGAATACAGCCCCAACCGGAAAAGGTGCTATGTCTTGCAAGAAATGCGCGTCCAGCAACCAGCGGAGCTTCAAATCGGAAATGACCATCGCTTTTCGCGAGCTTGAAAACGTGAATCAAGCGCCGGTTTACTTCAGCCAAGATGTGGCGGTTTGTCTGGATTGTGGTCACTTAGAACTTAGCCTCCCCCCGGCAAAATTAGAGCAGCTCAAACAGGAGGCGTTAGGACCGGATTCGCGCCGCAGCTCCGGTCAAAGTGGCTCCGTCGAATCGTGATTTAGAAGAAGCGCACGACACACCAAGACTCAGATGTCGTTGTCTTCCTCTTCCGCCATACCGTCGCAAGGCCCGTTGAGGCTGAACCCAAGCTTCACGCCGATTTTGTCTGCCACCTCCTGAAGTTCCGGCATCGGTGTCTTGAAAACACGAGCCCGCTCCATCATCACGTCGGCAAAGCCAGCCCGCAGTTTGTTAGCGCGCTCATCTTGGTTCGGGTTCGCTGCGGTCGGAATATTGTGATTGAGCGCGGCACCTTCCGGCCCAAGAATTCCGTTCGATTCAAGCACGCGAAAAACTGTTTGCTTGTCATCTTTTGCTATCAGACGGCGCACCGATTGAATCGCCTCATTGCAAAGTCCACGCCAACGCTCCCGAACTTCCTCGGTGAACTGCTCCATCTCTGCGCTCTTCACTATCCGCCCGATGGATTCTCTATTGAGCCCCTCCTCCCTCGCTATTGCGGTTTGATTTCGCCCCAGCGCGTACTTTTGCATAACACGGACTCGCTGCACGGGCGGTATTCTGTTCCGCGTCTTTTTCGCTGGCTTACGCTGGATGGCGGCTCGGGCTGATGCCGGTCGTTTTGTTAACTTTGCGGGGCGAACAATCGGATTGTTAGCATTGCTGACATCTGGTGCCGATGCGGATGGATGCGCCAGCGGAGAAGTTGCACTCATAGGGAACCTTCATGTTGCTGGATTGAATTTCGTTCGGCGTTCTTTTCGGTGGGGCGGCGTGCGTTGAGCGGCCAGTAGCTAGCGTACCAGTTCGCTAAAAGTTGGCAAGGCGTTATTCAGAGATGCATATTTCTCAAGAGCGGTCGTGCCCGCTGATTCTATGCGATTGAGCTGGCATTTTGCGAACGATACCTCAAATCTTTCCCACTCACCTGTCCGGTAAGCGCGTTTAGCGGGAGTTGATGTGCGTCGTAAATTTTATTGGACAACTTTGATTGCGGGTGGCTTCCACGTGCCGTCAATGATGGAAGGTGGCGTGTCGGTCGGCCAGTAGAGCCGAAGCATGACGCCGAATTTAGCCCTTGGCGCTGGAAGCCAGTTGGATTCCTTCGCTTTGCCCGGTGAGTCAGCCTGAAGATACAAGTCCACCGAGCCGTCCGGGTTGGTAGCAAATCTATCGCGCTGACTTAGCGTGTAGCGGTTCAGCGGATTAGCCGCCAAGAAATTGTTTTCATCATACATTGTCAGCGACCAGAAGCCATTCACCGGCGGGAACTGCCCTTTGTCAAAGCGAAGTGCGTATTTGTGGTCAGCGCCGTTGTAGTCGTTGCCGTTCGCATCTTTCTGCGAGAGCGGATAGACCGCGTCCGCTGGAAGATTCCATCCCGGCCCAAGCCATGCTGTGGTGGCGCGCAGCAGATAATCGGTACCCCAGTTGCCGACGTTGGAGCCGAAAACGAGCCATCCATTGATGGGCTGCTGTTCTTTCACACGTCCGAGCATTTTCATTAACCCGTTCTTTGGAACCGCCTTCACTGCTTCGTTGTCGAAAGCGTTCAACTTACTGGGGTCGAAATCCTGTCCCGGAACCAATCCAATTTGGGCCATTCGCGCGACCATGGGGGCATCCTGCGCTGCGGGAGGATTTGTCTTCCAGAGCTTCGCAAGATAGCTGAAATAATCATTGACGCTCAGCGCTTGTACCTGCGCAACCGTCGGTGTTTTCATGTCCACGTTGGCATCCACCGTGGCAGGCGGTGGAGTGTACGGCTTGCCGTAAGAGCTGAGAGGTACCACAGAGAACTTGTCCTGCAATGCGTGAACCTTTGCGTAATCTTGCTGTGTACCGGTGCAATAAATGCGGCCCAGAATCCAGACCAACCCCGTGGGGGACCTATATTCGGTCATTCCTGCGGGCAGAGTTCCCGTCCATCTCGGGCCGGTAATTGCATACTTCTGCGCTTTTTCTCCCGTGGTGCGGGTACCGGGCGACTGGAACACATTCGTCCAGCCATCGAGCATTTGCATTATGTAGTAGCGGTCACCCATGTTGGGAATGCTCAGGACCCACGGTTCTTTGGAGACATCAAGCCACACCATGGTGTAAAGGGTATCCGTGTTAGCGCCGGGCACGTCTCGGTATGCTGCCGTGGGAAAGGTCCGCATGCGAACGAATTGTCCCATGGGCGCTCGCTCTGGCCCTGCAGAAGCGGCGTTTGTGGTCTGCTTACGAGTCATGTCCATGAGCACGAGTGGGAAGCCATAGAGGTAAGCATCAACGACGTCGTTAACTGCCACTTCGACAGACGGCGCTTTTGTAGACGACGAGCAACCTACCAGAACTGCAATAAGCACGAAACATCCGACAAGCAGAAATCTTTTCACGGGGCCTCCGATAAACCTGCTGCACCACACTGATAAAGACCAATTAACTAACATTTCTGCGAGCTGCATGGCAAGCTCAGGGAGCAGTCGTTCAACTCATGGATTTGTCGCCTAATCGGACAAGTAAGCTTCAATCGGTGCTTCGTGTGGGCAACTCGGCTAAATGCGCAGGAAACTGCGAAGTGGTCTTTTAGGGTGTCAGATAAGCGCTGCGCGCCAGATTACGGAGGTGAATTTGGTATTGCGCGGAGTTATGCGGCGCGCTCGCCAGATTGGAATTTCCCAGCTTAGCAATTCGGAACGCAACATGCGCTTTATAGGAGACGTTACTGCCAGCTCTCGGTCGGTCTACTTAACTTCCTGTCGCTGATTATTTCCTCACCGAAAACCAGACGCCGTAGACCCATATCGGAAAGGCGTAACTGTACCCTGCAACGATTAGCGCGACCGTTGAGACGGCGATGTATCTATGAGGGTACTTGAACCCGACAAAAGCAGATGACAGCGTTGCCAGCGCTAGCAGCCAAAACATTACAAGATTCGAACGATATATCATCATGCCGCCGCCACGGATGAACATCACAGCGTAATAGGACATCCATCCCGCCATTGCGACCGCACAGAGAATGAAGCAAAGCTTCCAGTAACGGGAAATTCTTTCTGTTATCAACGATTGGACAGACAGAAATGCACACCCCAAAAGCGCTGAATAGCTCAATAGCACGAGCCCGCCGCCGAGCACGACCAGTATCTTCTGGTGGGAACTCAGAGAGCTGAAGCCCGAATCTTGTACGAATGTGCCAACGTCCAGCTTCATGCAACAGAAACTACACCTACCGACAGAAGCGCCGCAACGGTTATCACCAATCCAGCCAAGCGCTGGGCACCAAATTACGGAAGGTGAGTGTGGTGGTGCGCGAAGTTATGCGGCATGTTCGGGATTACGCTGACTTCTTGAGCTTCTTCCTGTGAGTCAGAAGCGACTTAACTCTCGTTCTCAGAAGCATCCCTGAACCGGGCGAAGAGCAGCAAGGCACACAATGCGCCACCGTGCCTCCCCGATGGCATAAGCAGTCGCAGTCACAATGGATTTTCATGTAGCGACATCTTACCACCAGCGCTCGCTCGCCGTGCTTGCGCTCGCAATGGGGCGGTGGGAGCGAAATTCGGAGCCCGGCGGTGCTGATGACACCCGATACCGTGCAAATCTGTTGATACCCGGCTGCGATGCCAATTACAGCGAAGATTACGAATTCAAATTGGCACGAGGATGAGTGGCGTCGCCCGCAAAATCTATCGCCCAGAAGTGCGGCGCGGGATGGAGAAATTCAAGCGCAACAAAATTGTGGCCGTCGTCGTTACGGATGAATCGAGCAACGCGGCAAATTGCGTCTTCGTTTGTCTGGAGATTGGTAACAACAACCTTCTGGAATCGGATGACGTGAGTTGACATGCCGACCAATCCGCCCGTCCTGCTGACATTCGCGGTGGTAGCAGGTTCCGCAAAGGGCGCATTCGCTGAATGGCCGTACACGAGCACGGGCATAGATGCGGCAACGCGGTGAGCGCAGCGTTTTTCGGCGGCGGAAGGCCGGGCGGTATCGCGTGCTTCGCGTCCGAGCGCGCTCCAACGGGGAAGGATGAGCTTGCCCAAGTGCATGACATCAGTCTCGCGCGAGAGGGGGCTTCGCTGACATACGAGAAATCTTCTGCTGGGCGCGAGCAGTGTACACCGAGATTGGATTTGAGTCAGCGCCTGCGGTATCCACGGATTTCCCTTTGATTGGATAAGAACTACTCAGCTAAACTCTGTAGGCAATGCACGTCAACTCCGTAACCGAATGATTCAATTGCGGATGTTCCGCGCCCCGCGTGGTATTCGAGATGCAATTACAAAATCAAGGAACCGCACTGAAGGCTGCCGCGTTGTCTTAGGTTCTTGGAGAAACGCAGATGGCGCTGCCATCATTCAATAGCATCGAGCTACAACTCTTGATTTGCGTGATTGGTGTTGTGATTTTCGTCGGGTCGTTTCTGGCGATTCTGGTTGCTGGCATCTTCGGAGTGGGTCTTGCGCGACTTCTTTACGTCGGAGGCCGCTGGTGCGTGGGGAAAATTCATCATGTGCACCAAGTAGGCGGCGCACTTCCAATCGTGCCCCATCACTCGCACTAGCAACTTTTTTCAGCGACGTAAGGTCACTTCATTTTTGATTTTTCGCGACGGGAACTCTACTTTTTTGTTACCCAGCACTGGAATTTCTCATTGGAGCAACCCATCTTATCGTTCGAGGAGATAGTTTCCTTAATCGAGGAGGATATTCGCTGGCTGGCTGGCTAATGCGGCACAATCTTTCGATGATATCGCTCGATGCACGGCTGATGGTGAAGAGAGACACCACTTAGAATTTCTGGCCGCTGAGTACCGCCGGTGCGAGGAAAACCGTAAAGCGCTAATCGAGAAAATACGAAGGCAGACGCCTCCCAGCTAGACAGCCACCCCCGACCTGCATATTCCGCCGATTCGAGTGTGAAATTACCGCAGACTGCGTGCCAATACCGAGAACAGGCGGCGTACGAGGCGGTCTTGACGGTGAATTTGAAAGCTTAGCTCAGGCTGATTAGTCGGACTTCTGGCAAAACAAATCAGCTGGAACCTGATACCGTAACGCTTGGTGGGGTCGCACGAAGTTGTAAGTACGGCGGAATCGCTCCAGTGAAAGTTGAGCTTCGACCGGGTCACGATACTTCCACAAGTTTGTTTCCTCGTCTTTCAGCGCCCAGATTAGCCGCTTGACCATCCCCAGAGACCGGAAAGGGCGAGTCGTGCAAGAAATATGGTTGAAGGGCGTGCTTGAAATGTAGTCTGAGAACTCCGATGCGGTCACTCTCGGGCCACCGTCTGTCACCAGAGTAATCACATCATCGTTACCCAGCTCTGACACCTGCCTTGCTTCTCTTAACGCTGCGTCTAATCCGGTAGTGAGGTCTTGGGTTGTATTCGAGGAGGAAACTCGCAACACGAGCAGGTAGCGTGAAAAGCAATCCATGACCGCCAACACGAAATGCATCGGATGACTGGTGATGCGCAGTTCAGTGAAGCTTGCTTGGTACAGCTGATTGATTCCCGTCGGCTTCACTATGTCTTTCTCTTCGCACGGTGCCGGCTACGAGCTCTCAGCGGCCCCGCAATGCTGAGCCGAAGGCAAGAAGAAGCCACGCTGCGATAAAGAATGAAAAGGATAGACAGGCGCCTGTGATGGCCGCAGCATTCCGCAACGCTGTGTCAAGCGGTGAACGAGCAAATGAAGGGCTCGATTTGGCTTGAGAATACACTTCATGAAGCCTTCGACAACTGATGTAAGCATGATTCCACAATACCAACATGGCACCCACAGCAAACCCGATTTCGAGGATAGCCATCGGCGGCATTTGATTCCAAAAACGACCAATAAGAATCCAACCATAGCAAGGTCAATTCCCATCGTTATCGTGCCTGCGATGAAGTAATACGAGCGGAGAGGACCTCGTACAAAAAAGGCCGATTCAATGTTCCGGGGTTCGCTCTGGTCCCTGACTGGCTCCATCGCGATGTCTGCTGATTGACTTCATTGGGCGGAGGTTATCGCGTGAATACTCCGCAGACCTAATTCCTCTTCCTTATCCTAAGACCTTCATACGCAAGATAGGCCGCCATAACAAATGCGACCACGCTTAGCCACAACGGAACCTGCCAACCGGCGACAATCACTTGCCACTTGAAGACCAGCCGCAAGGCGTGAACAACTGCAACGGCGAGAAAAATCGCGCCGGCCAATCGGGGAAAAACATCATTGCTCAATATCATCACCTCCAGCACGGATGGAACAAATTCCTTCTGCGAATTGTATCTAATTGCGAACCACGTTTCTGGCTGCTTCGCGGGGATAATCCAGTCAGAACCTGGATTATCCAGCCCAACTGCGGAACCAAGAGTGAAGCGGAGACTTCTGTGCCGACCACGTCCGAGCAGGGCGACCACTGGGAAGATGGGCATCGCAAATCGTTGAGCCCGAAACTTGCGCCCAGCAACCGGGTGTTCAACTGATGCGCAATACTGGTCTTGCTGTACGCCCGGCTTTGATTAATACACAAAAAATCTGGCGTCAGCGTCGCTTGCGGTTTTTGCGTTGGCGACGGAGCGGTAGGCGAAGCAGCCAGATAGGGTTGTTGCAAGCCACGGTGACCAAAGCGAGCGGTAACCCGGCAGTGGTATCTACGGATTTTCCTTCTAACTGACAAGAAATACTCAGCTAAGTTCTGTAGGCAATGCCCGTCAACTCCGTAACCGTTTGATTCAATTGCCGATGCTCCGCGCTCACAGTGGTGTTCAAGATGCAATTACATTGTCAAGGAACCGCACTGAAGGCTGCCGCGTTGTCTTGGGTTCTCGGAGAAACGCAATGGCACTGCCATCGTTCACCACCGTGGAGTTACAGCTTTTGATTTGCGTGGTTGGGGTCGTAATTTTAGTCGGGTCGTTTCTGGCGATTCTGGTTTCTGCCATCTTCGGAGTGGGTATTGCGCGACTTCTTTACATGGGTGGCCGCTGGTGCGTGGGGAAGATTCATCATGTGCACCAAGTAGGCGGTGCGCTTCCAATCGTGCCCCATCACTCACACTAGCAACCCATCCGTCAGCGCTCTCTCCCGGTACGACGAAGCTTCGCAAGCGAATTGTAAAGCCCGAGAGCCACAGGAATTTCGTTTTGTTCTCAAGTGTTATCCCTACATGGTTGTCGTCGGACGAATGCGACTTCCTGCATATTTTCCGTCGCGGGCGAACTACCCATAATGACAATAGAGCCCGCCCTCGAGGGAGCTTCGTCATGGCGGCACTATTCAACTTCTGGCTGGTTCTGGTGCATCTCGTTACAGCGAAGCGCGCGGTGTGACGACAATAATGCCAACACACACAGTAATTCTTGATACTCCGCTGCCTCTGGCGTCCAATTGCTTTGTGAGAGACTGTAGTAGGCCCCGATTCATGGGATACTACATTTGCGCAGAACATTTTGCTTTTTACGCTTCGGCGAGATACACCGAATCCATGGCTATGAAGGTTGAGCCAATTGGATTCGGGTGTGTCTGCCCGGAAGCGAATTCCAGCAACCCCAGCCACCTTGTGCGCACCGAACCCAAGCCCATAGAGCGTGAGAATACGCGGAAGGCAAAAAAAGCCTAAAGTCGCGCGACGACTCGAGCTTAGAACAACATCTGGTTTTGAGCTAGGTTATCCTCACTCTGCGTGCACGCGCAAGACGGACGAAGATTAGCGCTCGAAAACCACTTACATCGGATGAGGCATCTAAGCAGTTGGGGACTCCTCTTTATCGCAGAGCCCAACGCCCAAGGCTTAGCACCGTGTAAAGAGACCCCTCTCACAGCTAAGCCTCATAAAACTCTGCATTAAGGAAGGAGTCCTCCCCAGCCCCATCATCGCTTGCAATCTCACCGAATTAATTTGAATGGAAAATCAAAATGTGGTGCTTGCATTGGCAACGGAGCGGATGGCGGTTGGTTTTACTCGGCTGCTGGGCGCTAATCGCCGGCCCCCCTGCGACTCGCGTGGTCTTTGTGGCGTCGTTCTTGGAAGAAGTGACACGCGGCAAGAATTCCCACAAGGATTACAAGGGCAAGTGGAACGAGCGCTCGAGCAATGGGCATAGCAAATTGTGGAGCCCGAGGGTCGCGCCCGACAATCGGGTGTTTAGCTGATGCACAAAACGGATTTGCGGTACGCCTTTCTTCCTACGCCTCACCGCCCTCTTCTCCGGGCGACAATACGCATGAATGCCACTCTTCATCGTTGGCGTGCGTATCGCAGAACCACCGACCGCATCTCGAACAGCGAATCGTGGAGGGATGAGGGCATGGCTCGTCGTTAGGCGATATGGCCTGACGGAAATGCTTCAGGTTCGCGCTTGATAGTTCTTCATCTTCCATCTTCCTAAGCGCATTCATCCATGGGGTTAATAAATTCTTGTCGTGAAGAATCCCAAAGCTTGTACTCACCGGGCGCGGTCGTGCTTAAGCTAATCAGGCGCTTCTTTGCTGCAAAGATATCTTCCACAGCTTCAACCCACACGACAGAGTTAGCTGTTTTCTTGAAGATGTCATACTTGGGACTCATAGACACCTCAACCGTCGTGAGATATGCGGAGACGCTGGAGATTAATGAGATGCCGCCCGCTCTGTCAAGGCCGCAATGCATCGCAGTCTGGCTTTTGCAAAGCGGTGGGCCAATGCCAGAAAATGCGCCGAAGGGAAAATGCTTTTGCGGGCCCTACAGAGGCTTCCGGTTCGTCTTCGCTCTCATCCAGTTTCGTGCTCGCCACTTTGTGCGAAGCTCGCGTAGAGTCCACAGAAGGCCAGCGAGGAATATTCCGTACCGTTCTGAATCGTGCAGCCAAAGCCGGATGGTGGGATACCGATGCGGTGGTAAGCGTGAGCCTGAAGCTTCTTCAGTTCTCATGCTTTAACCATGGCGCGCATAATCTCCTAACGTTACGGGATTCGTATCCAGTAAAAACCCTATTTTCAGAACAATTTTTCTTGATAGCGATTGGAACAAGCAAACCACCCTGCGGCAGTCCTTGGGATGGCATGAGCCGCAGATGAAGTTAATGTTTGTGCACCAGATTGCACAATATAGGAAACACCTTTGCCACCGCTCCGAAATTCTTCGTTCGTGAGGTAGTGCTTGCTCGCGCCGTATCCAGCGTAATGGCAAGCGATTGCATGAGGCGCGAGATTTGGCTTCTCAATTGCGCGGCACAGAGTTGCGGGCTACGACCGGCAACCGAAACCGTCCCTCCCGCCCACGGACGGATAACCTCTGGGGATGCCCAGACCAGCCACGTAGCCCGTCCACGCGGATATGCACAGCCACCTCCACGCAGAGCGCGACACGCTGCTGATGCTGGTTGTTCAGCTTGTTTTTCGAACGATACTGGTCTTGCAGAAGTGGAATTATTAGTTGGGAATTTCCGTCTTGAGCTTCCGTTCGCCCGAAAACCTAAGAGTCAGAGCTCGTCTGGTTCCGGGCCACCCATAGTCGTGTGAATCATGGCGTTATCGAGCGTCGAACCGAACGCGGTACGGATGAGTTTCTTGCCCCGAAACTTTTCGGTTTGCCAACGGCCTGAATCTTTCTCGAAGATGACCCGAACGAAGTAATCGTTAATCGGTTTCGTGAAGTAGCGCATCTCTTTCCGCTGCGAATCTTCCCGGAACGTTTCCGGGGCAGGCCAGTAGCACACATCGATGGGCGATTGCCGCCCAGTCTGAGTGTCGTCCACAAATCCCCCGAAGAGGATGTTAAAGGGAAATCCGACGAGCTGTGGCTCGTAGTTGTCGTCTGCTTCAATCTGACGCGGAATGAATGCTACGAAATCTTCGCCGCCGCCCTCTTCAATCACTTCTGGAAGGAATTCTTCGTCTAGTTTCTTTCTCTTGCTCACAGGTGCACCTCCTAATTGAAATGCATCAGGAGCCAGAAAAAACAAAAGCCGCCCAAGCATCAGGCGGCTAACTTCCCGGAGACCTTCGCTTCGGAACAATTTTCGTTCCGCGCATCGAGCGATTTCTCGCTCAAGGCACCGTAGCGTCTCCTGCCCGGTTGCCGGCTCGGAATTATCCGAGCGCTCCTGATGCTGGTGAGCATAATATCAGCAATGGTGAGCTGTGTTTTTCCAGAGGCTTGAACCTTGCTATCCGCTTCATGGGGCATTGGCTTGGGGATTGCGGCTTCAAGGGGAGGGGTTCGCCTGCTCGATGTGGCTTGTAACCCTCACAATTCGCGGAACTCTGGAGGAAGATGCAACACATCCAGAACAAAATAGCAGACCACCGCATAGAAAAAAGAATTACCGGCGAAGAAGAGCCACCACGACTCGTCACTTACACCCGTGGTGTGAATGCTAACGAGTTGAAACAAATGCGAGACTATAAATCCGGGGAACGTCAGCACGTCGGTAACCCGGTCACGAAGCGCGCTGTACGGATTCAATTTGTCAGCGATATAAAGACATTCGGTAGCAGCACATCCGAGTACGACACTCAAAACAATTCTTGCGGCAACCCGCAAAATAAAGTTCCGGTCGTATCGTACTCGGGGCGTGGAACGCTGACTGAAAATCTGCGTCCAAGCCATTTGCTCTCGCTACGCAACTTTCCAGTGCTGTGCGTGATACCAAGATTGCGGCCACAACCAAATGGGTCGGTTGCTTCGTGGGTGTCCCTTCTCCGGGGCGATGCACTCAAGGATAATCCCGTCTCGCTGTGCGTAGATGAAGTACTCACCGGGCACAATGAGAGCATAGCCAGCTATGCGTTTTTTAGCCCCTTCGAGAGTCGCGGCTGAGGTAATCCAGAATGGGTAATCACCATCACGTCGTTTGAAAATATCGTAGCTGGGCTCGGCTTCGTGCCCTTTGCGAAACGAGTTTGAGTCGTGAAGAATCATTTCAAACTCACAGTGTGCATTCCGCTTGCCACCCGCATTCAAGATAATCGAAATGATGGCGCTTAGCGGACTCGCTGTAAGCATTCACGAGCTGTTACCGAGTAGTTTTGGCGGGGGATGCTCCGGTATTACGTACTAGTGCTTTTTGTTAAGCCGATACTTTCAAGAGTAGCAGCTGGATTTCCGACAGTTGCTGGTGCTATTCTTGTGGTCCCCGGCGACTCGCGTGGTCTTTGTGACGGCGTCCTTGGAAGAAATGACACGCTGCGAGGAGTCCCAGCAGGATTACTAGCGCGAGTAAAGCGAGCGCTGGAACGATGGGCATGCGGAATCGTGGAGCGCGAAACTCGCGCACGCTATCAGGTTTTTAGCTCACACACTACGCGGTTTTACCGTATGTTCTACGCTTCGCCGCCCTCCTCTCCCGGCGGCAACGCACAGGAATGCCACTCTTCATCGTTGGCGTGGGCATCGCAGAACCACCGACCGCATCTCGAACAGCGAATCGTGGAGGGATGAGGGCATGGCTCATCGTTACGCGATACGGCCTGACAGAAATGCTTCAGGTCCGCGCTTGCTGGTTCGTTCTCTCCCATCTGCATGCCTCTGACAGAAACTCGATTTGCAGGCTTGCTTCGTTTTGCTCCCCTTTCTCATCGGCTGCCTCAACGATTGCGGGGGTCAACGAACTTGTGGGCAGACGAATCCCAGAGACGATAGTCGCCCGGTTCGCCTGAAACTAATTTCTTCAAATCCGTTTGTGCTTGGTCAATGTTTTTGACAGATTCAATCCGCACGAAAGACCCGTCAGACCGGAGTTTGAAAATCTCATAATTCGAATTCATGAAGCACCTCACACAAAGAGGTTCGTGGAGAACTCAAAGATGTGCTTCTGGGCTGGGATAGTCAAGCGTTAGCATTTGACTTCAAGTCTTCGCGATGCATGATGGTCGAATGTCACATCGGGTAAAAAGCCATCATCGTGAGACACTGTTGAAAGAGGAGTCACGGCGATGCGATTTGAAAAACCGAAGAAATCAGGCCGACCAGATTTTGCTACTGGGCGAATAGCGGAACTTGAGCGACAACTGGCAACAGAAACGAACGAAACGAGAAAGAGTGAGTTGCGAAACGAAATTAACGAGTGGCAACGAAGCCGACCGCAACCAAAGCGCGATGACCGCCACTAAGAGGGATAAAACCCATCGCTGTGCCGCCGAAAGCGAACTCTTGTGAGCTTTATCCATAGGAATTTCTCAACGGCAAGACTGCTGAAATCGGAGGTGAGCCATGACCGAAAAGATTGATTCAAGTGCGGGCTATTTTTTGACGGGGCTGGTAATCGGAGCGGCAATTAGTATCTTCTTCGCGCCGAAGTCCGGTGAGGCAACCCGCAAATATCTATCGAAGAAATTAAATCAGGGTAAGAAGCAAGCTCGGAAGGCGGCGCGTGAACTGAGTGAGCGGGCTGATGACCTGCTCGAACGTGGCAAAGAAATGGTCAACGAGACAAAAGAAGAAATTGCAGCGCAATTGGATGAGGCAGGGAAACCCCAGACGCCAGAAAAGTCAAAAGCCAAGGGTGTTTAGATTCGAACATTTTCGGGCGAATCGTCGCCAGTAACCACGTTTCTAGCTCGTTCGCGGGGAAACCTGTCCAGCCATGAACGCTGCGGCCCTTTGAACCGACCGCTAGGAAGATTGCAGCATCGGGTAGAATCCGCGCCTGACCTTTCAAGGGGTTGTCCAGCAGTCAGAGCGGTCTAAAAAACTGCCAGTAGATGCCGAAGCACAACAGGGCGGCAGGATGGACCTCGTTTTGTAGGTCCATTTTCCCCGACAGTGGTTCGCCGTCTCTCATCGTTAGAACATTAAGAGAGACTCGGTACCAGTCATCAACTCGTTGAATAAAACAATCAGCCCTGAGCACTCCATCACCGTGCCAAAGGACAAGCCTATCCCCGGAAAGTGGCGGATTGGAGATGCGAAATAAACGAGCTAAACCGCCTTCTGATAGAATCGCTTGGCGGTAGTGTTTTCATACCCACCCGAACCTAAGCTCTAACCCCCGCAGCCTGCGAAATCGCAACTCGAATGTTTCAACCAGCCAGAACCTGGCTTATTTTTCTCGCATTCGCGCTTTACTTTGCTATCGGGAGTTGCGCGTTAGCCACTACCCGCCACTGACCATTGACCTTCTGGAAGACGTGTAGGCTGCGGTGCGATTCAGTAACCTCTTTGCCATTCTCCGTGCCCTTGATGGTTCCACGGTGCGTCATCACTACAACGTCTGGGGTTAGCATCTCGAACTTATATTCGTCCGCATTGTATGAGGCGTTCTGCACATTGGCGCTGGTAGCTTTGTTATCGGCAATCAGCTGCTGTTTGTCCTGCGCTTCGCCCTTGGAACCGATGGACAGCGTGTTGTCGCCGATTATTTTGTCGAGTTTGGCTGTATCCCCCCCAGCTTCGCCCCACTGTTTGTCGAGCGAGATGAGAGCCTTTTGAACGTCACTGGGTGGGTCCTTGGCTTGTGTGCTGACAACCAACGCAACGGCGACACACAACAGAGTAATCGCGAAGATTCGCTTCATATTTAAAGCTCCTTAACTGGGATTTGAGTTTTGATTTCCGTACCGACGTGCAACATACATCTGACCGTCTCAGAACGCAATGCTCTGGCACAGTCAAAAAGGCGTTCTCTCAGCGGCGTAATGCATCATCCCATTGAGGCGGGGATTTCCGCGCCCTTGTCCAATCGCCGTTTCCCCGGCAGAGTGTTAACGGTCATATAATGAAGAAAAGGTTAAAAACATCAATTCTATTGGTAGACCTGGTGTCGCAATGAAGGTATGGAGTTTAATTGTTGGCCTAATTCTATGTTCCTGCGCTGTCGCTCAACAAGTTTCACCCGTCCTGCTTGGTTCATGGACGGCCACAGCGAGTCCCAACCAGATTTTCCGTGGCACGTGGTCCGCGCAGCTTTCGCTTCACAATCCTAATCGCGCACTCGGGTCATGGACACTTCTCAACGAGGCTGGTGACGTGTTGCTGGAAGGGACGTGGACGGCGCAGAAAACGGGCCAGTGCTGGCAGGGCACGTGGACAGCTCGCCCCATGAAAGGACAGTTGCTCTCTGGGACTTGGACCGCCGATGCCGCGAGCTTAAATGCGGAATCCTTGGCAGAGATGCTGAAAAGCACGGCAACGAAGGAAGTCACCGGCTCTTGGCGCAGCGGCCATTATCAGGGCAACTGGTCGCTGAAGGGTGCCCCAATCAAGAAACTTCCGTGAAAGACTGCGAGAAACCCAGCGCTTTGCAGCGTTCTCATCTCGACGCATACTTCCTTCGCTAACACTTCGCCTGTCCCAAGGACAGTAGAGTTTTGGGCAAATTGACCGCGCCGGACGCGTGCCTCTCTCTACAGATGGCGTTAGTCTCCGAGCTTAGTTCGAATACTCGTCTTAGGGGGACGCGTCATGTTAGACGAGATGGGACCGCACGCGCCGACTGGTGTAGGGCTCGCAGAATTCGCAGAGTGCCTGAGACATCTTTATGACGAGCACAAGGGGATAGCTCTTGCTCACATTCGCCGCGCCCTTAAGGCTGAGCCACAAAATCCATTCTATCTTTCCTATGTAGGCATGCTCTCCGCTGTCGCCGAGAAGCGTTATCTCGCTGGCGAGAAGTTGTGCCGCGAAGCTCTGGAAATAAAGTGGAACCACCCCCAACTCTATCTGAACCTAGCCGAGGTATACCACCAAGCAGGACGTGATGGCGAAGCGATGTCAACGCTTCGAAGGGGATTTATTTCGGCAGGCCGCGACATACGCATACGCAGAGCACTGGAAAAAATCGACGGACGCCGCCCCCCTATACTGACAAGCCTTGGACGCGGCCATCTTTTGAATCGCATCTTAGGTCGGTTGCGCCACCGAATGATTGGACCCGCAGTTTAAGACAGATTATTTATTTCAGCTTTGCATATTCAGCTTTCGCTGCGATGAGCACGGGGATATCGGCGTCCGCATCTTTCCAGAGCGTCAAGAAATCCTGATATGCGGCGCGGGCTTTCGCGGTGTCGCCCTGCAAGGCATAGGCTCTGCCGATTTGGAGATGCGCGAGCGCTCCAATGGGTTCGTTGAGCACGATGCCGCGATGGTCGAGGATTTTTTGGAACTCTGCGGCGGCCTCGCTGCCCTGATGCGTTGCGAGATAGGCTTCGCCACGCACAAAGACTGGATACAAGGCATTCCAACCGTAAGTACTGGATGTGGTCTGTCCCAACTCATACGGCGTGGCGGCTTGGAGACTCTCAACAGCCTGTGAAGCACTTCCCCCGCTTACCGCAAGTCTTGCCCGAAGGGTCGGCAGGTAGTTGTATTGTACGATTGTGTCTTCCGGATACCTCTTAGCCAAATCGTCGGCCAGCTTCTGCGCTTGCCTATCATTTCCCCCGTATGCCATCGCGAGAGCAGCACTATACTGCACATCGCGACCTGCAGAACGCCCCAATGCCAAAGTGGCGCGCCTTTTTGCTTCGTCTACATTGCCGAACAAGGCTTCTCGCAGACCAGACAGGGCGAAATAAGTTGCGGCGGTTTCCTTTTCCTCTGCTCGCTCGGCGGAATCCATCGCCCGGCGGGAAAGCTCCCGTGCCTGCCTAAGCCGCCCGGAATAGGCTGCCGTATCGGCCTCCAGGCTCAGCAGTTGGTCCTCGATTGCCGGTTTGCCCTCCGACCACGCTATCTGCTGCCTCATCGCCGATGGGTCGTTCTGCAAGAATCCAATCCCATATAGGTCAGTATGAAAGAAAGGGTGATTCAGATTGCGTTCGAGTACTTGCCCATAGGTGGTCTTTGCCGCATCAAGGCGATTCAGAGCGATATCGTTCACCATGAGGAGGCGGTAAGAGATGGGTTTGTCCGGAGCCAACTGGATTGCCTTAGTAGCTTCTTCAACCGCTTTGTCGTATTGTCCAAACACCGGCAGAATTATCCCTGATAAGAAGTCATGTGGTACCCATGCGCGTGGATAAGCCTGTGTCCATAGGTCACACGTTTGTGCGGCATTTTCCATGTTCCCGGTGACCGCGATGCTGAAATGAGCAGAAATGAAAAACTTCTCCGCCTCGCTCGTTCGGTTGCGCAGTTCGTATGCCTTTCGGGAGTACTCGGCAGCCGTACCGGCTTCTCCGATATCTGCATACATGCGAGCCAGCCAAGCGTAAGCTAGAGCAAAATTCGGGTCTAGTTCGATGGCATGCTTGAAAAAAGGAATCGCTGCGGGCTCACCAGTTGCGTATAACACCCTGTTGCCCGAGCTGGCTGCCTTAAGGGCTTCGAGCGAGGGTGTACTGGCTTGTTCTAGCGGAGTATCAAACTGCTGCACTGTGCTCACCGATTCGCCCAGCTTGTTCCTAATTGCTGAAGCTGTTTTTCCCAGTGCTTCGAGCACATGGTTTTTGTTGCTCGCCTCCGCTTCTGCACTCGCCAGCGATTGTCCGCTTGCGCAATTAACCGCCTTGAGCGTGATTAAATACTGCTCACCGATTTGTGCTATCGAACCGTTCAAAACAGCGGCGCTTCCTGCCCGCTGGCAAAGTTCCCGCGCAATCTCTGGCGTGAGCTTCGCATCGGGCTTCTGGCCCATCATCTGTAAGGTCTGCTGGACTTGCTGGTCAGGGATAATGCTCAAGAAGGGTGACTGCTCCAATTGTACCGACAGCCCCTGACGCAGCGTGCCGTCGAACACCGAATCGCCGGTCGTGTTTGTGAAGTCAGCAAGAACGATGGTGTCTTTGTCCGTCAGCGCGCGGGCTTTGCGGGAGAAGAACAACCAACCGCCCACAGCCAGTGCGATGACCAATGTTGTCACGACCATGAGCGCAGCCCATCGAGTGGATTTGCGGGCAGGCTTCAATCCAGCCCCGGCTTCAGCGACGGCTGCACGACCGGAATCTGAATCACGTTTCAGCCGCTGCAAATCCGTTCGCATCTCCGCGGCGGATTGGTAGCGGAGCTTTTTGTCCTTCTCCAACGCCTTGTTGATGATTTCTTCGAGCTTTGGGGGTAGGCTGGGATTCAGTCGCACTGGCGACACCGGCGCTCGTTCGAGAATAGCGTTAGCAATCACGCCAGAAGTCTCGCCCCGGAACGGCTGAACTCCTGTCACCATCTCGTAGAGGACGACTCCGAAGGAAAATAAATCCGTTCGCGCATCCATCTCTTCGCCCCGTACTTGTTCAGGGGACATGTACGTCAGAGTTCCAATAGATGTGCCCGGTTGAGTGAGCGTTTCTGGCTCACTGGCGGTGGGCATCGCCGAAAGATTCACAGCACCGGCTGCGGGTGCAAGCTTTGCAAGACCGAAGTCCAAAATCTTGGCGTGACCGCGCTCGGTGACGAATAGGTTCGCGGGCTTTATGTCGCGGTGGACAATCCCTTTGGCGTGGGCGGCGTCAAGCGCGTCCGCAATTTCAATTCCGAACTCCAGCACTTGCCCAAGCGGCAGCGGTTTGCCGGAAATTTGATGCTTCAACGTCATGCCTTCCATGCATTCCATCGCAATGAAAGGCTGACCGTTGTGCTCGCTGATTTCATAGATGGTGGAAATATTGGGATGGTTCAGGGCGGAAGCGGCCTGTGCCTCACGGTTGAAGCGGCTCAGAGCCTGTGAGTCCGTCGCGAAACCATCGGGAAGGAACTTCAATGCGACTAAGCGATTGAGTATAAGGTCCTGAGCCTTGTACACAACACCCATACCACCGCCGCCAAGCTTCTCCAAAATGCGATAGTGAGAAATCGTACAGCCGAGTATTGGCAGGGAATCGGTCACTGGCGACGGATGTTAGGCCGCGTCTAAAGGCAAGTCAACTTGCGCTCGCCTCGTTGACAAACTAGGTCCATCTGATATAAGGTATGTCAGATGAACGCTGTTTCAACTCGTGAGGCCGCAAGAAAGCTGGGTATCAGCCTTATAAGCCTCCAGCGGTACATCGCAGCTAAGAAGATAACCCCGCCGAAGCTGCGGGCACTCGGTAGCGTGCGCGTCCGCCTGTGGACAGAGCGGGACATCAAGCGTGTGCGAAAGGAACTGCCGGGAATTAAGAACGGACGGAGTAAGCGGAGAGCGAGACGAATCAGATGAAGCGAGCAGCACTTTATTCCAGAATTTCAACCGGAGACCAGCACCTTGAAACTCAGCTGCTTGACCTGCGCGAACTGGCTAAACAACGCGGGCTCGAAATTGTGCGCGAGTACGGCGACGTGATTTCCGGCGCAAAGGCGAAGCGACCGGGTCTGGACCAACTTATGTCCGACGCACGCCGCCATCGGTTTGATGTTGTACTGGTCGCGGCTTTTGACCGCATCGCACGAAACGTGCGCCATTTCCTTGACGTTTTAGATGAGCTAAACCATATCGGCATCCAGTTCATCAGCCTTCGGGAAAATATTGATACGGGTGGTCCACTGGGCCGAGCAATGTTAACCATTATTGGCGCGATTGCTGAGCTTGAACGGTCGCTGATTGTTGAGCGCGTAAAGAGTGGGATGCGCCGCGCAAAACTGGAAGGGCGACAGATTGGAAGGGCTCCGCTGAACATTGACAGGGAGCAGGTCGTGAAAGACCGCCGCTCTGGAATGTCGCTAACGAAAGTTGCGCAGAGGCATCACATTTCCCGCGCAAGCGTGTGTAGGCTGATGCGGGAAGCTGGTGCCACCCCAACGCGAATGATTACTCAGGTTCCGCAGGCTTCTACGCAACTGGAAACCGCCGCGTGATTTGCCCCATAGAAACTCCATTCCGAAGTAAACCTACGCGGAAATTGAATGGCTCTCCGGCTCTCAAGTCAGCCGAACGCTTGGCTGAGGCTTGCCGCCTTGTCTCAGACGTTGCTGTAGATGTTGGACCGCTTGCTGGAGTTCATCGAGGCTTTGGGATTCCTGTCGCACGCGGCGAGCATCGAGGTCAGAGACCACTTCTAAGCAGAGATTGATTGCGCGCCGAATCCGGTCAGTAGCCAGAACGGAGAGCAGTTCGCCGTCATCCGACCCTCGCGAGTGGCGCTTTCGCAGTCGCTGAACCGTTTCTGTAGTCGTGCGGATGTAATCCACTGCGTTGCGATATTCCCGCACCAGATGGAGGTCAATATCCTCGCATTGCAGCGCTTTTTCGAGATTTTGCAGTTCGACGATAGCTTTGTTGACCTGCAAATCCACGCCCCAGAAGCTTTCGTTGGGAACGATTAGCTCAACGATGATGCCGTTCGCGACACCTTGGCGCGAATCGGGTGCGGCAAGCACCCTCGCCTCTGCTGTCTGCGCAGAAAGAAAGTTGGCGAGGGTAACCCTGCTACCCAACACGGGATAATCGGACATCTTCAGAAAGCCACCATTGGCGTTGACTTGTCGGGCGACAGCATCCTCCTTGACCGCGATGCCGTCCGTTCCGCGCCAGCTCACCTCAATCGGAACGACCACAGGGAAGCGGCGCGTTTTCCGGCGCTCTACATCTGTGCCATCGGCAGTCATCGGGCGTTTCTTGACCGTCACAGGAGTTTCCTTTTCGCCAAGCGGACTTCCCGGACTTCTTGGCATGTTTCGCTTGGCTGATGAGAGGTGTTTCTTGTGTCCGGGAAATAGATTAGAGCCCGGTAATGCTGGAATGCTACTGGTCGCAAGGACAGGCGTTTCGGCTATGCCGATACTCACTCAGTCCGTGAGGCGCTCGAAACCGCGCTTTGAGTCAGCGAAGAAAGAGCAGTGCAGCTGGTTCGGAAGGGGCAATTCCTTAAAGCTCGCAATCTGTTGATTCTATTGAATCGCCGATTGCCATGTCGGCGTAGCCAGTAAAGTACAGCTTGTGAACCGCCGTCGTACAGGCGCGGCGCGAAGTTACATGCTCAACGACACGTCGTTGAAGGTCATCAAGCAGTTGCTCGACAAGTACGGTCGCCCGATTTGGGTTCCCGGCTTGGCGGTCAATGCGCCTGACACCATTCTTGGATACCCTACGTCATCAATCAAGCGATGGCGTCGCTGGTGGGCTTCCACGAATCCGACCACGATGCTGTTCGGAGACTTGCAGAAGTACATTATCCGCAAGGTGAAAACATGTCCGTGCTCCGCTTGAACGAGCGGTACGCTGATTTCGGACAGGTCGGCTTTATCGCGTTCATGCGTATTGACGGCAACTTGGTTGACGCCGGGACGCATCCGATTAACCTTCTGCAACAGCACTCCTAAACGGAGCGAGGTTGTAGGCAAGAATCCAATCAAGCCCGGATGGTCTTCACAGACTGTCCGGGCTTTTTTGCGTTTATGCGCTTATGCGACGTACTCGACTCGATACCTGTGTGCTAGAATTCGCCGCATGGCAGACGAACCTGTCGAGACTGTCCGCATCTACTGCAATCGCTGCCGCGTAACTACGCGACACAACCTAGTTGCAACGAAAGGTTATAGCTACGGAGACCCTGACGAAGAACCGGAGGTTTGGGGTGAGTATAGGTTGTGGAGTTGCGGAGGCTGTGACGCTTGCACAATGGAAGACCGCTATAGTGCGGACTACATGACCCTCGGCGGGGATTTCGACGAGGAAGACGGCGAGCCGTATGAGAATATCTTCTATCCTAAACCGTCCGGCTCCAATCGAGTCGAAAAGCACTTCGTGAAGTTGCCCGAGAAGTTGAGAGCCATCTATCACGAAGTGATTTGCGCGAAGAACGAGGGTCTTGGCATCCTCTGTGCGACGGGCTTGCGCTCTCTGTTGGAGGGCGTGTGCTCCGACAAAGGAATCGGCGGCAATAACCTTGAAACTGCAATTGACAACATGAAAGCCCTGTTGCCTGAGAACATCGTCAAGAATCTGCACACGTTTCGATTCAGCGGCAACGAGGCCGTTCACGAATTGGAAGCCCCGCCAGAGTACGAACTAGGGACGGCACTCGACGTTATCGAAGACGTGTTGAACTTTCTGTACGCTCTGGATTATAAGGCGACCACTCTGGCGCAATTTTGGGCGGCTCGCCGGGATAAAGGCGACCCCGCGTTCTAGCATTCCGACAACGTGAGGATGCGTTGATTACAGATGGTTCGCTCATTCTCGACATCGCGCTTGGCATCATCGTCGCCAAGGTGCTCGTGAGTTTCCTGAAAGGCGCGGGCGAGGTTCTTCGCGTGTTTTTGGAACGTGTCGTGCCACGTCGCAAAGCCGCCACGACGGGCAACTTGGAAGAGGCAAGTGCGGAAGATTGGCGCGACCTGTGGGACAGTCTCCCGGAGTCGGGGATAGAGCACTTGAAGACAATAGTGGAAGACGAGCAGTTGCGGCGGCGCGTACAAGAGTTGAATCTGTGGCCGTATCTGTGGTCAGCCGCACCGGAAGAGACTAAAGAGCAACTGCGCACCCGCTGGAAAGTCGCAAAGGTTCCGCCGAAGGTCAGCATATAATCCTTAGTCATGCCCAAGCTCGATAATGTCTATCGCAAATTCGGTGACGCCGCAGAAGCCGCTCAACTCCTTGAAACCGAGCTTGGCAACAGGCTCATAGAACATGGAATCGTCGAAGAGAACTTGGTCAATCAGCGCGACCCGCACCGTGCTACCGAGTTGTTCCGCCAGATAAACAAGCACACTCTCGGTCAACTCGTCGCCAAGCTAAAGGCTAAGAATCAGTCAATCGCCAATCTAGAAGACTTGTTGGCAAAAGCTCTTGACGAGCGCAACAGGCTTTTCCATTCGTTTTATCGTCAGCACAACTTTCGTCGAAACTCGGATGAAGGAAGGCAGCGGATGCTCGATGACCTTGAAGCGGTTCACAACACGCTGCTCGACGCATATAAGGCTGTATTGCTGATATCGGGAGTGGACGTGGATAAACTTTCGGCGACAGAGCTGCCAACAAAACATTTGCCCATCTAAGAACTGTCCGCCAATGAACAAACCGACTTCTGGATTGGACGCCGAACTGAAAGCGTCGGAAGAAATTGTGCAAGAAGTTAAGCAAGTTCTGAATAAAGACAAGACCTTGGATGTTGAACGGAACACCACCGTCGTAGCGTTCATTGACCAAGCCCTTGAACATCATGGCGCAATTCTGCTGTTGTTGCGTTCCGGCTTCGTTGGTTCGGCATTCGCACTCGCCCGGTCTGTGACTGAGATACTTTACCGTGGAGTGTGGTTCACCGTTTGTGCGACCGACGAACAGGTGAAGCAGTTTTTGAAGAACGACAGGATTGACCTTACCGTCGCGCAATTGTCTGCCGGAATTGATGCAGCCTGCGGGTTGGACTACTTCGCCGAATTAAAGAAGCAGACTTGGAACGTGTTGAACAGTTACGCCCACACCGGGATGCTCCAAGTTGGTCGGCGGTTCGATGGCAAGAAACTCGCGCCGTCCTACACAGACGTGGAACAGGTCGAATTGTTGCGCGTGATTACGTCGTGCATCCTGATGCTCGTCAGACCGTTTCTTGCGAATCAAGGACTCGAATCTGCGAAAGAAATCGACAAGTTAATGTTGCGACGCTCAGGGAGATAGACGAGCAAGGGCTTCGACACTGCCCGGTGTGGCGAGGTAAAATGTCGCGTAAGACGCAGCCAAGGCTTAGTAGCGAACTCTTCATTTTCGTAGCAATCACCGACCAAGACTTCCCTCACGGTCATGGCGGGCCAGCAAATAAATTCGCTTCGGGAATAGACCCCGAATTGTGTTCAATCGCGAAATTCTCTATAAGCTTTCCGATGGTTAGGATTTCGTCGCGCTGTAAGAGTTCACGTGCAGCCTTCACACTCTCAGACACAGACGCCCCTGCCCGAACGATTAATTCTCTATCAGTCACGCTGCCTGTCGGGTCGTAGTTGCCGTACAGGATTTCTTCGGCAGCCATCCCGGCAGCGGCGAAAATCGCGTTGCCCATGTCAGAGGGATTGACGACTCCGGTTCCTAGTTTGCCGGGCTGCCCTTCAACGAAGCCAACTCCTAGTAGCGGGATACCTAGTTTCTTCGCAACGAGCGCGTGTCCGGCCTCGTGGTAGGGTGCTCTGGGGTCTGCGATTCGATTGAATCTGACCATCGTGGTTTGTGCTATCAATTAAATCTTGAGTCTATTGCTATGCTCGCGCTGTTGTTCCTTGACTTCGTCTTGGGTGAGAAGAAACTCAGACTTGTGTTCGGGACAGGATGCAGCGAGGTCTGCCGCCAACTGGGATTTCCTTGCGACGGCGGCGTCAAATGTTTTTAGGCCGTGAACATTCGTTAGGGCCGGGCCTTTGCACTTCGAGCAGTTCACAGCCCAGTCCGTTGCATCGTCGAGTCCTTCTGTTACCTCGACGGGGGCACTCTGCATTCCCAAAAAGACGTTGAAGCATTTCGGAAGCGTCTTACCTGAACCGTCGAGTCCAAGATACGCGAGAGTAATCTCTAAGTCTCCGCCGAACGTCATGTCTTTGAATAGTTCGGTGGGCAAGAGAACTTCATCCGTCTTTCCCGACTCCACGATTCGGTGTACGTCGTATTCGAAATTACTTGCGTCGGGTCGCCGCACTTGCACTCTTTGTAACAAGAAATTGGAAAATCCAAGGTTGGAGACGCGCAAGATGACCGTCATGTCGGTGCAAACGAGGTCGAAGTGCAACTCGACGCGCTCCTGCCTCTGTTGTTGTCGCTGAAAAAGGTCGAGGTGTTCCTGCGTAACAGCGAGATTGTCCCGCGTCACTAGAAGGTACTCGAACGTGACGTACAGCAGCAGAATGGTTGCGACGGTTGCGGCCTTCGGCCAAACAATGGACAGAGCACTCAGCACGACCGCTGCTGAGACTGCGATTGCCCGGAGCGCAGGACGCCGCATCATTCGGAAAGTCTATCTCAACTGCACGGTAAGCGGCGGTCTTGACGGCTTCGCATTGCGTCTTTTCGAGCGCGGCGAGGTCGCGCTTGCTTCCGCACACATACACGCGGTATGTTGCGCCGATGCTGCTAAACCCGCTCATCTCCAAACAGCGCATAGAAGACGCAGCCACGGAGTAGGAAAATGATGTCGGGCGGACAGTCATGGTATCTGGACTAGCGGAGGGAGTTGCCAGTAACGCTCTCTGGTACGTATTCCTCGCATCCGTTCGCAGAATACTTGGCCGTGAGATTCGCATTACAATCCCGCGCCCTCAACAAGGGCTTAGCAACCCAAAGCCACTAGGAAACGGATTCTCGTACGAAGTGAGGGGCACGCTTAAACATCTCCCGAAAAATCACGAAATCTGGTTGCTGATAAAGGAAGAGTCATCGCAGCGTGTTTGGCCGCAAGGATTCGAGAGAGTGCAGTATGACGCGGGTGACAAATCGTGGACCGGAAGGATTAATCCAGGGATGAGCGGTCCAAACGTGACGATAGTCGCGGTGGTTGCTCCGCCTACTTCACAGGAGTTCTTTCAATATTTCCAGAGAGTCGGTCCCGAGACGGAGTACAAGCCGCTAGAACGCGTTCCTAGTGAGTGTAGAAACACTCACGAAGTGCAAGCCAAGAAACCATGACCGTGCTGCGAGGAAAAGCAGACGCAGGATACATTGTGGTTGCAGGTACCATTGTGGCGGTTGCTCTTTGGAAGATTGGTCGCGTGTTCACGCAAAGGAAAATCAAAGTGTCCGATGTAGCTGTTATCGGAGATTCTAAGATTCATAAAACTTTCTTGGATTCTCACGTTCCCTTCCTTCGGGAGTTCACCGAAATACAAAAACTAGCTGACAAGATGTGTGACATGGCACTCGAAAAGTACAATCAGCCGCCAGAGACGGAGCCCGACGGTCAGGAATTGGAGAAACACACTGCGTTGAGATTAGCGCAAATAATCGTCTTCTATCTTGCGCGCACCACTTACGATGTTTTCGATGACGTATTCGTCCTCGCAGGCAACTGTAGGGGTTTTGCCGCAAAGATGATGCTCCGTCCGATGTACGAACACTTAGTAACTGCTTCATTCATCGCCCTGAAACCGGAGGAAGCAAAAATATTTGATGACCACGCAGTCATTGAGAAATGGAAAGTATGGAGCAGGACGTTGACTGTCATTCCGCAAGTCAAGGATGCGGTGCCCGCCGAGACCATTGCAAAGCTTGATGAACGGCAAAAGCAGGCGAGAGCCCAACTGAAGTCAGAAATCTGCAAAACATGCAAACGACCGATAACTCAGGAAGCTTGGACGCGAGTCAATGTAGATACTATGGCCGAACAGGTAGACGCAGCCAGCGGCACCAGCCTAGTGAAGCTTTATGCCCCTTGCTATTTGATGCCCACCGCTCTGATGCACCCAACGCCATTTGGACTGGAAGCGCGGCTCGGAAACACTGAAGCGGGTTTGGTTTACAAAGACGCACCTGAAGCAGAAGCACACGATTCACTGATGCGTGCGCACGGTCTAGTCTTGCGATTGTTCAAGCTGATGGATGGGTATTTTAATCTTGGATTAGACACAGAATTGAGTACGCGTTGGGATGCATTTCCCAAGATTTGGAGCGGCGCACTAGTTGACCCGCCTGCGGAAGCCCCGGAAGAAGAGAAAACGGGGCAGCAAGGTTGAATCAGGTTCGCGAGTGTGCGTCGAGCGAAGCATCATTTCCGTTTGCCGACGTTTCCGAACTTCTTTTTGAGCCATTGCTGTGAATACTTCATCATTTCATCTCCCATGCCTTCTCCGAACTTCCTACCGGCACCATCAGCCGCTGAGTACGTAAACCTTATCGCAAGCGCAATGCCGATGAATTTCACCACTTCTAGAGGGTCGAAGGGATTCTTTCGACGCTCATCGTGGGGTACCCATGGCAAGGACCGTGAAGCATTTCAGAGGCTGGCGAAGGCGCTGGCACGAATGGATGAGCAAGACCGAAAGCTGCTGCTCAGCATGGCGCAGGGGATGGCACGACGGGGCCAGAGCCGTGACCCGTTCCGGGCGATGCGTCCGGGTGTATATTGGCGACGAGCAGCCAAAATCGAATTCCAGACTGCGCGAATCCAAGGAGGGCAAGATGAATAACGCAGGCCATATCTTCGACATCGTGTTCCTCATCGGTCGCATCATTGCGGGCGGCTTTTTCCTCATGAACGGCTTCAATCACTTCGCCAAGCTTGGCATGATGTCCGGGTACGCCAAGAGCAAAGGCACGCCACTGCCCGGACTCGCAGTGGGCGGAAGTGGCGTGCTGCTCGTTCTGGGCGGCGCGAGCCTGCTCCTCGGCTATCACCCGACAGTCGGTGCAATTCTGCTGGTACTTTTTCTTTTGGGCGTTTCCTTCCCCATTCACAATTTCTGGGCGGTTCAGGAGCCGCAAGCCAAGATGACGGAGATGGTCAATTTCATGAAGAACATGGCACTGCTCGGCTTTGTGCTGATGACTGTCGCCATCCCGCGACCTTGGCCGATGAGCCTCGGCCATTAGTGACCGGATTTGCGCCCAAAGGCACGCCGGGCGTGGGAATCCGATATTGGGGATGAAAAATGAAGTTTCAGTTCAATGATGGCGGGAGAGTCGCTGCTGGCTATAAGGGAAGCGCTGGAGACTGTGTGGTTCGCTCCGTAGCGATTGCGACCGGGCTGCCGTATCAGGAAATCTACGACCTTGTGAACAAGCTGTCGGCCCGAGAGCGTACGGGCAAACGCAAGCGGGGTACAAGCAATGCACGAACCGGAGTTCACAAATCCGCAATCAAGTGGCTGATGGAATCGCTTGGGTGGCAGTGGACGCCAACAATGCATATTGGGTCGGGGTGTCGGGTTCACTTGAAAGCGAACGAGCTTCCTTCGGGAAGATTGGTTGTCAGCGTATCCAAGCATCTAACCGCTGTGGCGGACGGCGTTATTCACGATACGCATGATTGTTCACGCGGTGAAACGCGATGCGTATACGGGTACTGGCAAGATGCTGGGTCGCGAACTCGGCTCTAACCAAACTACCTCACAATACCCATTTCTCTGGCGGCATCCTCGCAAACACAAATCGGCTCGACACCGTTTTCGAATTTCTGCCAACGCCTGTCCCAGTCAATCATCGGCACGAAACAATTGAAGGTGGAGGCAACGGATTCGGGGACGCCGTTTTTCATCCACACACGGAACCGTGCTGGGTGTTCGCTTTCATTGGTGCACGAGGTTGGTCGGCGCATTTGTTCGTTCCGTGGGCAAACCCAGGCCCTACAGGTTCATGGGGTGTTGCCTATCGGGCGCAATTGGGCGTCCAATCATCTCGCAAAGATTCAATTGTAGTTAGCAAACAGAATTTCGGCGGTCGGAGCCATTTAAATTCCCGATATGCGCAAAGTTATGCATACTTGCGCCAGACCGGCCTTCTGGGTTCTGGTACGGCAGGCGGGAATATCACTGAAAGAAATTACCCGACGTTTTCACGCGGGGGACTACTCGACTCACCTGACCAGAAATTTCAACTGATTGATTCTGCTTGGCAAGATTTCTACCAGTGCGGTGGAAGGAGAAATGCATACCAAGCTAACGACAGCAGGTCACAGCAACGCTCCCGATTGGGACCCATCGAACCGATGTGCAATCGTGGAAGCTAGCTAGATGTCAGAAGAGATTAATGTTATGACTCAGATTTGCACGATGAAGTGTCCCCATTGCGGAAACACAGCAACCAAGGCTAAACCTGAACAGCGATTCAAGTGCGAGGGTTGCGGCTGGCAGTTGTGAATCACGTCAAGACGGCTGCCTATCCTTCGTCAGTGCCGGAAAGCAGGCCGTCCACCAGCGCCTGCCACTCTTCTTCGAGTGTGGGCTGATAAAATCTCCGCCCGGCACGTTCGTACCAATAGTCTGCGTTCGAAGCCTGTCCGCCCTTGCGGTGCAGGTAAGCATGGACAGCCATACCATGCGTAGTCTCCAGCTCATCCACCAATGCGTGTGCCTGAGTCCAATTTCCTTTTGCATCCCACCACAGCGCCTGTAGCGGAGCTGACAACCCGTGCGGCGGCTCCTCGTGTACAAGGGAAGCTTGGAATTCATCGCGATTCATTACATGTCTTTCCTGTTGCGCTAACTCGCGAGCCGCCCCCGAACGATGTAAGGTGTGCGAGCTTTTTGCAAGCGCTTCGGCGGCTCTGGGCGGACAATGAGTTCCACGATGCCGCCGTCGATTGAGTACAGAAAGCAGTCTCCCGAAGCTTTGCACGCCAGCTGCCGCAAACGCTTCCTCGCGGCTGCGAGAGTTTTGACCGTTTCCACATGCTGAGCGTGCCCGCCCGCAGTGATGAAAATATCGAAGGTAGCGCGCATTCCCCCTCCGTTACATTAAACTTCAGTCTACGGGATGGTTGGATGCTAGGCTCCTCCTCGCGCTGCAAGCGCGCACCCGCGAAGAATCGCTCGCCGCTTTCCGCGTTTCGCTTCACTCTTTGAACTTCGATTTCCCAACTCTCGGCATCCACCTCCCCACCACCCGCTTGTAGTTCAAATAGCTCGCGCCAAAACGCTTCTTTAGCCCCGGCTCCTCAACGCGGACCGCCACGAAATGAAAAACCAGAAACAAAATCACAGAAAACAGTAAAACCGAAATCGAGCGCAGCCACAGCCCGATGCCTGCAAACAAAATCGTCGCACCTAGTGACATAGGATTTCGCACATAACGAAAAGGCCCAGTAGCCCTAAGCTCTCGCGGAAACTTTCGGTCTCCACGGTTCTCCAGTATTCCGGCTCCGCTCAAAATCACAGCGCACCACAGAACCAGCCCACCTCCCAACACAATCATCATCATTCCCGGAATCCGCCCAACGTATGGCAGCTTGAAATCAAAGTAATGGTCCAACGCCCTCAAGTGCAAGACACACCAAATCACGAACAGTACTGCGAGCGCCACGCGCACAAGCGTCCACCGAGCGGCCCATGGTGCGAACCGACGTTTCTTCATGAGCGAAGTATCTCAAAGGCGCGCGGCATCTCACCAAGCATCTCTCCAAACTGCCTTGCTTTGTGCAGTCCGTCAGTTTGAGGCCGGACTGACGATGCACATTCCCCGAACAGAAGCAGCAATCGCTAAACCAAAGCGCTCGTGAGATGATGTCGAGCCTTTCGTTTGAGCTATCAACGGAAGCGGATTCAAAATCTTGTACGAGCAGCGGCCAAAGGAGAGCATCTTGGATACAGGAAGAATCGTAGCGGAACTGAAGAGAGAAAGAGACCGACTCAGTCGAGCCATAGCAGCACTTGACGGCCATTCACCACAATCCGCTGCAAGGACAAGTGCTGTTCCCAATCGAGCCACTCACAGCATAAAGAACGGTGACCGTCTCACCCCGGCGGGAAGAAAGCGGTTGTCGGACATGATGAAAAAACGATGGGCGGAGCGAAGAAAGAAAGGTTCCAAGCGTCAATAAAACCCGAAGTTACTCAGAGGATTTCTCTGGAGTGAATCTTGTGCCAGAACGAAACTGAGAAGCGTTAATGGCTCGCGGTGCGCGCTCCTCGACCCGACGCTTCGTCAGGTTCAACTTATGAATCATGCTCAAGTGCATCCCAATCCCCAGTTCTGCCGCACCTTTGGAGGCGTACAGTCGCCGTCCACCCGAGCGCCATGAGCACAACAAACACTGTGCTTCCCAACGCTCTAATCCCGGCGGGCTCGCAGCGAGGCGACGCACCACGCCGTTTGGCTTCATTTTTTCGCCTGTTTGAAACTACGTAAACGTTCTGTCCGTGCTCGTATCCAGTGGGCAGTTCTTGGATGGAACCGTCACTAGCTATTCCCAGAAATGCAAAACGGGGAACTGAGAGCAGCTCCCCGTTTGCGTAGTCCGTAGCCCGCCAGCGAGGTTACGGGCATCGCTAGCGGTAGCGCACCGCAAGAGCGGTGTGTAAACGGCTGTTAAGAGTCTAGGCAGGGCGGAGTCATTGTCCGGTAATTTCCTCCTTGCACTAGCCACTTCAACTTCCGTTTACTCTCATGCAACGCCGATTGCAAGCGAGAAGTATTGGGGGAAAACTGTAGCGCCTACCAGCGCAATTGAGTTTCGACCAGCAGCAGGACCAATTACGCTCACCCAATCCTTTGCCTTAGCATCGGTGGGGTGACTATCCGAATGGCACCAGCCCGCCGCAGTGATTGTCCACTCGTGAAAGCTCAAACCGGCTAGGATTACGCACTCTCTGCAATCACCTTTTCTGCTTGCCTAAGGTCGCTCTCTTAATTAACGTGCCCGCTTTCTCTGCATCTGCCTCATTCTCAAAACCAATTACAGCCGAGTATCTCCGGCCAATAACCTGTGCAACAAGAAAACTCAGATTCACTCCGGCGTCTGCGATTGCCTTCGTGATGGCATAACCAAGGCCCGCCTTGTTGTCGCCTTCAACGAGCAGGGTTGGAATAGATGAAGGAATCAAGCCCGCCACTTGAGCAGAGGCAGTCAATTTGTTGCCTTTCACTGGAGAGATTTCAATGGCGCACTTATTCTCGGCGTCGGGGTAACGGTATCCCATCACGACTTGCAAGTCCGCTTTGGCTTTTGCAAATGGCTCAAGCGCTTCGGCAAGAACTCCCGTTCGATTTTCGGCCTCTTTTCTCCAAAGTAAAATCCTTTTCACTGTAACTGGCACTGTACACCTCCGAGAGATGTCTGACTGTTGCGTGCAAGGGTCAGAGTTTGATATCAGCGGGCATTTGGGTAAGGAACGGGCATTTCCATATGGTTCCCGGGCCGACCAAGAACATATAACCAATCGCCTTTGAGCACAATCCTCCCGAAATACTCAAACTCGGCACCTGTGCGGCCAATTCGGGTTCACCCTTCTCGGTCGGAAATCCCGCAAGTTAGCTGACAGAATGCATTTCAGTCGGCGTAGGGCGCTCGTAGATGTAAGCGTGCGGGCCGCGCTGATGGCCTGCTGCTTCCAATTGGATTTTGATTCAACTACACTCCGCAAATCATGTCTCACCACAGAGCTACCATTCCGCAGGTTCTGTACAACACGCCAGACCCCTTCACGGAGCCGTCGGAACTGTACAAGATAATCGCTGAAGTTCTCCCGAATGCGACTGACCCCATCAAATGTTGGGTGGTGACCGAGGAACATGGGTATTGGAATGAGGCGACAAAGTCGTTCGTGAACAGGGCGACCACGCTCAAACCAGAAGGCTCGATACACGGCGTCTCGCTCGACGAGGCTTTCAAAGCGATTGAGGCTCAGGTGATGTTGCGCGTCAGGTCAGGCTTCAAGTATCAATTGGAGTGGGACCCAATGAGTCCGACGCACTTCCGCAAGTTCGAGGTTCAGCCGGACGGCGCGAAGAAGGAGTACTGAGGGCACCAATATCGCCCCGTTTCGAAATTCGACTTTTATTCTTCGCTTTCACCCTCTTCGTCCAACTCCATTCGCTCGATAGCTGAAAGTTCCCCGTGATACATCTCGATAGCTTCGACGCCAAAAAATACGTCTTGATGCCCACAGTCAGGACATCGCGCCGAGAAATCTTTGTCTTTGAGTTCATTAATTGCGCGAATGTCCCACCATATAGCTGAGACGCACCTACCTTGCTGACATTGGCGGCATCTGAAAGTGAGAAAGAAGCTCGGCATACCGAGGCGATTCTCTGTCGAACCGTCGATGGACGCAAGTTCGGGCACTGGCTTGTTAACAAAAGATGTGAGGCGAAGTTGAAGGGAGGTGTTAACGACGAAGCCCAGCTTTCAGCCCGGCAACGCATCTTGCACGGGCGTCAGCAATCAATAGTAGCGAAGTTTTCGTCAGCAGGGCTGCATTTGAGAAACGCGGACAGACGAAAAGCGCTTCGCCGCAGCAAACGAAACCTGCACAATTACCTCGTGACCACTCAAAGGAAAAATTCCGATTGCGGGGGGATAGAAATGGAAGTCTTGAGGACGCCGGAAGAGCGGTTTGCAAATTTGTCAGGGTTTGCCTTCGCTCCACACTACGTTGAGAATTTGTCTGGATACGAAGGAATCCGCATTCATTATTTGGATGAAGGGCCGGAGGATGCTAGGGAGGTGTTTCTTTGCCTGCACGGCGAACCAACGTGGAGCTATCTCTATCGGAAAATGATTCCGGTATTTACGGCGGCGGGACATCGCGCCGTGGCACCGGATTTTATCGGCTTTGGACGGTCGGATAAGCCGGTAGACGAAGCGGTTTACACGTTTACGTTTCACCGCTGGATGCTGCGCCGGTTCGTTGAGCGGCTGGACTTGCGGAATATCACGCTGGTTTGTCAGGACTGGGGCGGGTTGTTAGGTATGACGCTGCCGATGGACATGCCGGGACGCTTCGCGCGGCTGCTGGTGATGAACACGGCGCTGGCTACCGGGGACATTCCGCTGGGAGCCGGATTCCTTGCGTGGCGGACGTTTGCGGCGACGAATCCAGACATGGATGTCGCCAAGTTGATGGCTCGGGCGTGTGAGACCTTGTCGCCGGAGGAATGCGCGGCTTATGCGGCACCGTTTCCAGATATCCGGTACAAAGCCGGAGTGCGACGCTTCCCTAAGATGGTGCCGGACAACCCCGATGCGGAAGGAGCAGAACTGTCGCGGCGCGCGCGGCGCTGGTGGAATACGGAGTGGGATGGACAGACGTTTATGGCCGTGGGCATGAAGGACCCTGTGTTGGGGGCCCCGGCGATGAAATACTTGCGCGAGCAGATTCGCGATTGCCCGCCGCCGATGGAGTTGCCCGAAGGAGGGCACTTCGTGCAGGAATGTGGAGAGGAGATAGCCAAGAGGGTGCTTGAGGTGTTTCGTTGAGAGACAACGCTAACGCGTGGCTCGAATTGGCCGCCGTATGCCGAGGAGCAGCGGCATCAAGTGCGCTGTTCTTCCCGTATTATGCACCTCACCCGGCGCAGGGCGCAGGTATGCCTGTGCCAGAAAATCTGCGCAGCGCGTCAGCCCAAGGTAGGGGCAATGATTAATCGCGTTGGGCGGGACTGTATGTTAGGCTCCAGCGCAAAGGAGTCCCCGATGAACCGACTACTCTCTTTGTTGTGCCTACCGTTGTTGCTGGTGATGATTTGTCCGACCCAAACTTCGCCCCAATCCTCCGACGAGGAAACTCTCAAAAAACTAGAGATTGAAGGCGCAAAGCACGCCGGGATGAGCGACGCAGATATCGCGTTCGGAAAGAAGGTTAGTTCGGAGCACGTGGTAACAGTAGACCCGCTGGGTCATGTTAGCGACCAGACTCCGGCAGATGTCGAAAAAATGAGCGTAGGGATGAGAAAGGCTGACCCTGACATTAAGACCAGCGTCGAGATTCAGGACATCAAGGTAAGAATTTCTGGCGACACTGCTATCGTGACATATTCAGGTACATACAACGCGACCGGCCACAAAGATGCGCGTTATGACGTTCCGAACGCGAAGTTTGTAGCTGTAGATACATGGCAAAAGCAATCTGGAAAGTGGAAAATTTTGGCTCAGACGTTCGTTGCGACTGAACCAATTCCTAGCGATGTATATAAGCTCCCACCTCCGCCGGGTGTCCAATAGCACCTGCCTGACAACTTGACGGCCCGCGCAGCTTTCAGCCGGGGGCTGCCTAAAATCATCTCGTTCGGCGCAGGGGCGCTCGCAGATGTGCCCGCGCGGTTGGTACAAAAGGCTCTGTTTCGGTTCTGAGATGTGGACACGAGCGCTGATATCAAAATTCCGGTGCGTCGCGCTGGGAAGCGCTACCATCGCAATTCCACAGCTTCGCAACTTGTTCGCGGCACCCCTGAGACACTGACCTTGGCTCTGACTGGGAAAAGGGAGTAAAATTACTTCCATGAATGCAGCTCTAGAATCCGGTTGGTACCGCCGTCGCAAACTCGCCATGAGCCCGCCCGGAACTTGGACTTACTGGATGTTCCCTTATCTGGGCAGGGTCATTACGGATGCCTTTCGTGCGTTGTATTCACGCCTGCATCGGCGGTAGACCTAACTGTTCGCAACCAGGCATCCCTCCTACCGAAAAGTTTTGGAAATGCAAATGCGGTGCCCGCGTCCACGTAGTCGTTCCCGAAGACCCCAAGCTCCCACCTTATCTAGAAACGCATGAGCACGGCGGGACTCGTCGGGTCGCACATCCAACGCGACGAAGTAGAAGGTAGGACGCAGGAAACTATCGGACAACGGCTGTCGCACCGGAATCCCAATGCGGCGCGCTGGAAAGCGCTACCAGCGTAGTTGCAGCTCGTCAGCATCGTGCCGTTTCTCGTGGCTTTCCCGCATCGCCCGTTCAGCTTTCCCAAGCCATGCGCTGACCTTGTTCCACTCACTATCCGTATATGCGAATCGGTAGGTCTGCTCACAGCGGGGACACTTCACCGTTTGCCGGTTCGGAAGCGTGTCGCTGATTGCGGACTTGCCGTTGACGATTTTGGTGAGCGAGACTGCCATTGCATTCAAGCTTCTCAGCGAAAAATTCGAAATACCCTGTCGGAGCAGGCGAGATTCCACGCGGACACCACGTGCGCATCGTTCCAACCCGACTTCCAACCCGAGACTCACCCGGCTACCGCGTATTATCAGGTACTTGGCAGTCCCCAGTAGCCTTATAAGTTGTTGAAAGTACTTGTTGTTGCCGCTCTGTCACGGCAGAGGTCGCGGGTTCGAGTCCCGTCGTCCCCGCCACGGAATCTAGAACCTGTGGCACGTCCTCGCAATTCCACATCAACATCAGCGAGGCACTCGGTCGGAACCCCCGCCGAGTAAAGTAGAGTCCAGAGGCCTAAGGCATTTCTCTAAGGCGAAGCCGGTATAACTTGGGAGTAACATCCGTTACCCAACTGGTCAAAAACATTGCACACGGCTGTTCTCAACGATCGCGAGGACACAAGCCTTGTATTGCAAACAAAAGGCTTACGGTGCAAGGGTTAGGCTTAAGGCTTTGGTACTATGAATGCTGTATACAAAGCGCCAGAAATCGCACGGAGGTGCGCACTTGAGAGCTTTTAGACTAATGGCTGCGGCTGCGGTCTTTATTTTGGCTTCCAGCGTGGTAAGCGCTGATGGCATCGACGCTCGAGTCAATGTCAACGGCGGCGGTCCTGGCAGTCCCCCTTGCGGTAGCATGCAGTTCTTCGCGGATGCAAATGGCGATTTCAATGTGGACTGCACAACCACGGTAAACACGCCGTCCATCAGTTTCGCCGCTCTCGATTCACAGACAAATGGCGGCCTTTCTTGCCTTTCGCAACTGACAGCGATTGGATGGAAAGAGAGCTCAAGCACGACGGGGGGCGTAGACATTTGCACTTTTACCGCACCCTCCAAGTCCACGGACGAATTCTTCTCATTCTCGACCTCGTTTTCTGGTAACGGTGGAAACGACGGTGATTGTGACCTTGACGACTTCGCGTTCGGCATCCCGAAGGGCTGCGACGTGAAATTGACGACGTCGCTTCCATTTGTGCCGGGCGCCGCGGGTGATCTGTCTGTAAATGGTGCGCCGATTCTACCGTTTCCAGAACCGGCTTCCCTTGCATTGCTCGCAACGGGGTTGGCTGCATTGTTTGTGCGTCGCCGACGTTCCATCAACCTACGGGCTGAAATTTAAGCTCTGAGCTTTTCGTAAGATCGGATCCCAGCTAGGCTGGGAAGTAATACGAAGCGCCGCTGGGTACTCGGTACCAGCGGCGCTTGCTTTTATGCTGTATTACTTTGATCTTTTTCCGCTGCCGGTGGAACCACCCTTTGTGGCTGCGCATCGTCCGCGGGCAGAACCTGAGTCTGAAAAACCCGCGTATGGTGAGACACTACGAGTGTGGTTAGTGAGTCCCCTTGCTGTTTTCCTTCACCAGAGATTGAAATTCCGGCGTCTGCTTTAATTCGTTAAACTCCGGGTCTTCCAACACCTGCTTTATCGGATAGCCCTGGCTGACGGCTTCCCGGAGGCTCCGGAGCGCGTCGGCGGGTTTCTTGGCGAGCATCTCGACGGTGGCCTCCGCATATATCAGCTCCACATCCTTCTTATCGATGTCACGCGCCCGCTTGATGAATTCCATTCCACGATCAGGCTCGCCCTTTTTTGCATAGTAAAGAGCCAGATCCTCGAGCGTCGCGGAGCTTTGCGGGTTCACTCGCAGTTCCTGGAACGCTAACGCGATAGCCTTATCATATGTCGCGGCCGCTTTGTCCTTTTGTCCCGAACCGCGATAGGCATCTGCCAGATTGCCTACTGCCAGCTCCTGGTTGGGCCCCAGTTCGACAGCCTTCTCCGACATCTGGACTGCCTCACTGTAACGCTTCAAGACCAAGTACACATATCCGAGGTTGTTATAGGCGCTCCAGGTAGGAGAAAGCTCGATTGATTTCTTGTATGCTGGAATACTTTCCTCATATCTTCCCAGACGGAGATACGCGTTACCAAGATTGTCCCAGCCCGGAACGTTTTCAGGCTCCAGTTCAGTAACTCGCTTGTATTCTTGTAGCGCTTTCTCCGTGTCGCCTATGGAGTAATACGCATTGCCGAGCGCGATGTGATTGCTCCAATAGTATGGATTTACCTCAATCGCCTTCTTGTAGGTTGCGATAGCTTCATCTTTCTGGCCGCTGTCCAGGTATGCGTTTCCGAGGCGGAAGTAGCCTTCATCGGAATTTGGCGAAAGCTGCAGGCCGCGCTTAAGCTCTGCGATCGCTTGCGCTGACTTTCCCGTCCGCAAGTAAATGCTGCCGAGCGAGAAGTGGACCTCGGGTAAATCGTCTTTGAGTTGCTCTGCGCGCTGGGCCGCGCCCAGTGCTTTTTCCGCCCAGAAAGAATCCTTGTTCTGGCGATACATCATCAAGCATGCGTCAGAAAGGCCAGTATAGGCCAAGGCGAATCTCGGATCCTTGTCGATACTCTTTTGAAAGAAATCAATTGCCGTTTGAGCTGCTTTCTCCGGCGGCTGCGGCCCTCGTAGAGCCTGGCGGCCGCGCAAGAACAAATCGTACGCGTCCACGTTCTCAGTGGGCCGCTCGGCGGTGCGTGCCAATTCCTCGTTAGTCGGCTTCAAGTCAAGAGCGGTCACGAGCTGACCTGAAATCTGGTCCTCTAGGGTCAAAAGGTCCTTCGGCACGCCGCTAAACTGCTGGCTCCAGAGTTTTTTTCCGCCGTCTGCCACATCGATAAGATTCACAATAATCGCCATCTTGTCAGCACTTCCCTGGATGATTCCTTGCACGACTAGGTTCACACCAAGGGCGCGAGCCGTCTTTTCGATTGGATCCGTCTTAGATACCTTCGCAACTGCAGTGTCGGAAGCCAGACGGAGATCCTTCAATTGAAAAAGTTTGGAGGACAATGCTTCGTTGAGGCCCTCAGCCACGTATCCGAGCGACTGGTCGTCACCTGGAATTCTAAAGGGCAGGATCGCCACGAACTTTCCCTGGGAAAGCGGCGGGATGCCGGAAACCGAGCCCGCCGAACCCGCCTTGCCGCCAGGGATAAACAGATGGCGCACGGGCGGAATCGCAAGGGCGAGCACCAGGAGTGCCAAGACAGCCCCAACAACCCAGGTCCACCGCCGTTCCGCAACAAATTCTGGAATCTGAATCTGAACGGTGTGCGACCCGCTCGCCGAGCCCTTTGACCCTTGCAGGTCTGCGAGAATCTCATAGGCGCTCTGGTAGCGGGCCACGGGATCGCGCTCGAGACAGCGCATGATAACCCGTACAAACCAAGTCGGAAGGGATGGATTGATCAGCCTGGGGTTCTTCGGTTTTTCCTGGATCCGCTGATACATCACCTTCAGCGTGGATTCGCCCGTAAACGGAACGTCGCCGACCGCCATCTCATACAGCATCAATCCGTACGAGTACAGATCGCTCCGTTGATCGGCGGGCTTCCCTTCCACCTGTTCAGGTGACATGTAGCGGGGCGTGCCAAGGAACGCGCCCGTTTTCGTCATGCCTTGCGCGCCTTCCTCAAATGACTTCGCCAGGCCAAAGTCGGAGACGAAAATCTGATCGTCTTTATTGACTAGAATATTTTGTGGTTTGAGATCCCGGTGGATCACTCCCTCGGCATGCGCAGCGGCCAACGCTTCGGCCAGGGCCCTTGCATATTTCAGTACACGCTCCATCGGAAGCTTCGGATTTTCTTTTAAAATTCCGTAGAGGTCCTGGCCTTCTACATAGGCCATGGTGATAAATTTCGTGCCGCCGACTTCTCCCATGTCGTGGATGCGAAGGATGTTCTTGTGGGAGATCTTGCTGGCGAGAACGAGCTCTTGTTTGAATCGCTTCAGTGCGTCTGATTCGCCCATCGCCCCTTGGCGAACCACCTTGAGCGCCACGACTCGATCGAGATCCTTGTCATATGCTTTATAAACGCGTCCCATCCCGCCCTGACCGAGCAGCGCTTCAATGCGGTATCGCGCTCCAAAATCACTCCCAGGCGCGAGAGCGGTTGCGTCGACCATCACCATTGTTTCGGAATCACCTATCGGCATAGGGGTGCCGCAGCGGGAACAGGACTCGGCGAATTCGGGGTTAACCGTGCTGCAGTGAGGACAATTCATCGCGGAAGCCGCCAGGACGGCTCAATCCTGCTTGTCACGATGCACGATTATCCGCAATCCGAGGAACGGCCGCAACCTCAATTAAACCTATTCCACCCGAGCCAATTGTGAGCAACCACGGAACAAGCGGAGCCGGGCAGACTTCCGCTACACTGTTCCGTAATGCTCGGTACCCCACTTCATGTTTGGGTCGTCTTCGCAGTTGTCATCGCCGCAGCATTGGTTCTCGACCTCGGAGTCTTCCATCGCAAATCGAAAAAGGTTTCCCTTCGCGTTGCCCTGATTGAGAGCGCGGCATGGATCATCCTTTCCCTTTTATTCGCCGTCTACGTTCACTTCTCCCGTGGGACGCAGGCGGGAGTCGCATTCCTCACAGGCTACTTGGTCGAGAAATCGCTCAGCGTCGACAACATTTTCGTCTTCGTATTGATCTTCCGGGCGTTCCAGGTTCCCGAGCGATCACAGCATAAGGTTTTGTTCTACGGCGTGATCGGCGCTCTTGTGATGCGCGCGCTGTTCGTTCTCGCCGGGGTTGAGTTGCTCCAGGATTTTCATTTCATCCTTTATATTTTTGGCGGAATTCTGGTGGTTACGGCAATTCAGATGTTGCGCCCAGGCCGGCGAGCGATTGAGCCAGAACGCAACTGGCTCGTGAGGATCACCCGCCAATTTATTCCTCTGCTGACCGACTACGGTGGCGAAGACTTCTGGGTCAAGCGTGAAAGAAAATGGAACGCCACACCGTTGTTCATGGCCCTCGTAGCGGTCGAGGCCATGGATATAGTGTTCGCGGTCGACTCTGTCCCGGCGGTTCTTGCAATTACGCGCGACACGTTCATTGTGTATTCTTCGAATGCATTCGCCATTCTGGGATTACGCGCCCTCTACTTCGCGCTCGCTGACATTCTTCCCCGCTTTCGATTCTTGCACCAGGGTCTGGCTACAATACTCTTGTTTGTTGGCTTCAAGATGATTGCGAGCGATTGGATCGACTTTCCGAATCTAATGGCGCTGGGAGTTATTGCGGGGATTCTGTTGATTACGATTGTCGCGTCGTTGACAGCCTCGCCTAAAGTCGGCGAAAGATCTCACGGATAGGTCTTCGCCCTCGGGTAAAAACATCTAGAAGAGTTTTGGAAGCGTTCATCGAATGCTGCAGCACGAGAAGGCCCGGTTCGGTTATTTCCTCAATCGCGTAGCGCAACCCTGCTCGACCCAAGCCTGCTTGACGGCTCGAGCTTTCAACGTGTTGCAAACCTGACTATCTTCGCTACGCGCGCTGAGGCGCCGTCTCCATCCGCGATTCAGCAACGCTCGCGAGGGCGCCTTCCAGCACGTTCAGCCCTTCGTCGAACTGCTCATCCGTCACAACCAGAGGGACTAGTAGCCTCACCACGTTACCGTAAGTGCCAGCCGATATCAGAATCAAGCCATGCTCGTAGCAATATCGCAGCACTTGCTCCGTCTCCGCCTTTGCGGGCTCCCGAGTTTCCGGACTGCGCACTAGCTCCATTGCACGCATAGCACCCAACCCACGAACATCGCCGATCAACGACCAACGCTGTTTCCACGATCGCGCCCGCGAGTCAAATAGGTCACCAAGCTTCTCGGCCCTAGCAGAAAGATTCCCGCGCTCCATGATTTCGATAGATGCAAGCGCTGCTGCGCATGATACGGGATTGCCACCGAATGTTCCGCCGAGCCCGCCTGTGCCAGGCGTATCCATAATGTCAGCGCGGCCTGTCACCGCGGCGAGCGGCATCCCTCCGGCTATCGATTTTGCCGACACGAGCAGGTCTGGGACTACGCCATATCGCTCGCAAGCGAACATCGCTCCCGTTCGGCAGAAACCTGTTTGTACTTCGTCGGCTATAAGCAAAATCTCGTGGCGCCTGCAAATGTCCTGAACGATCGAGAAGAACTCCCGCGGCGGAGCAACAAACCCTCCTTCGCCCAGCACCGGCTCGACAACAACTGCGGCGACTGTCTCAGCGGCCACGACGCGTTTAAAAGTGTCTTCAAGATGCTTGGCGCAAAACACGCCGCAGTCGGGATATTGCAACGAGTAAGAGCAGCGATAGCAGTAGGCGTAGGGAATCCGGTAGATATCGCTGGCAAAAGGCTCGAATCCCGCTTTGTACGGATGCGTCTTGCTGGTGAGCGACATCGTCAGCATCGTGCGTCCGTGAAATGCATCCTCAAAACATATGATGGCAGGGCGGTGGGTGTAGCTGCGAGCGATCTTTACAGAGTTTTCAATCGCTTCCGCCCCGCTATTTAGCAGAATCGTTTTCTTAGGAAACTTTCCCGGCGTGAGCGAGTTCAACTTTTCAGCAAGCTCGATATATTTCCCATACGGCGCCACGCTGAAGCATGTGTGCATGAACGCGTCTAGTTGTTCCCGAACGGCAGCCAGCACGCCGGGCGCCCGATGCCCTACATTCAGACAACCGATTCCTCCGGCAAAATCGATGTAGCGATTTCCGTCCACATCTTCGAGCATCGCGCCTTCTGCTCGCGCAGCGAAGATGGGAGTTGCATGCGCCACGCCGCGCGCCACGGCTGCATTGCGGCGGCGCATGAGTTCTTGCGATTTTGGTCCGGGAATCGGTGTGCGCAGATTAATCGTGGGCATCTCAGTACCATCCGATCGGCTGTTCATTCAGATTGATGTGCACCTGCTTCGTCTCGAGATATTCCTCGATGCCCCAGGGCCCGAGCTCGCGGCCGAAGCCGGACTGTTTGTAGCCGCCCCACGGAGCCTCGACATACGTGGGCTGCATGTGATTCACCCAGACAATTCCCGCTCGCAACGCCTTCACGACGCGGAAAGCCTTAAAGATGTCGCGCGACCAAACCGCCGCTGCGAGACCATAAGGGGTGTCGTTGGCGATGCGAATCGCGTCCGCTTCGTTGCTAAAAGGAATCACCGCAGCAACCGGCCCAAAAATCTCTTCTTGCGCGATGCGTGACGAATTGTCTACATCGTAGAAAATCGTCGGCTCGACGTAATAGCCCCGTGTGCTCACTGAAGAGCGGTCTCCGCCCGATGCGATCTTCGCTTCCTTCTTGCCAAGCTCCTGATAGGAGCGAACGCGATCGAACTGCTCCTTGCTGACCAGTGGCCCCATCTTCGTTTCGCGTTCAAGCGGAGGGCCCAGGCGAATCGTCTTGGCTTTTGCCGACATCGCATCCACAAACTTCGAGTAGATGGACTTCTCGACCAGAATCCGACTGCCAGCCGAACAGACCTCGCCTTGGTTGATAAACACGCCGAACAACGCCCCATCAATAGCTGATTCGAAATCCGCATCGGCAAAAAATATGTTGGGAGACTTTCCGCCCAGTTCGAGAGTCACGCGCTTCAGCGTGTCAGCCGCCATCTTGACGATCGCTTTCCCCACCGCTGCGCTTCCCGTAAACGCAACCTTATTCACATCCGGATGCTTCACCAATGGCGCACCTGCCGTCTCCCCAAAACCGGTAATGATATTCACAACGCCGGGCGGCAATCCAGCGTCGGTGAGATAACTAGCAAATTCGAGAGCAGTCAGCGGCGTTTGTTCGGCTGGCTTCAAAATACATGTGCAACCGGCAGCAATCGCAGGCGCGAGCTTCCATGCCGCCATCAAAAGCGGATAATTCCAGGGAATAATCTGTGCCGCGACCCCAATCGGCTCGCGCATTGTGAAGTTCAAAGCGTTGTCCGGCACCGGATTTACGCTCCCCAGCACTTTCGTTGCGAGCCCGCCGTAATATTCCAGGCAGGTCGCAACGTCATTGATGTCATATTCAGCTTCGACGATCGGTTTGCCGGAATTGCGCGCTTCGAGCTCCGCCAACCCCGCCGCTTCCTTCCGCACTCGCTCAGCGAGCCGGAAAAGAATGCGGCCTCGCTCTTGCGCCGTCGTCTGCGGCCACGCACCGGAATCGAACGCAGCCTTGGCAGCGGCCACCGCACGATTGACGTCTTTCTCATCCGCATCCGGAACCTCGGCGAGAATCTCCTCCGTCGAAGGATCAACCACTGGGAAATACTTTCCGCGCTGGCTCTCGACGAATTCACCGCTAATGTACATCTGATACCTGCGAACAGCAGTTTTGGCCTCGCTGGCCATTTAAATCCTCCCGACAACCCCACGAATTCAGACGCGGCTAGCCGCCGCCCGTGGCGCCTTGCGCCGCCCGTACACAAAATAAAAAAACGCTGCCAACCCAATGAAAAGCGCAGTGCCGCCTAGCATCCAAGCTTCGTACGACGCTACCGATGTGATTTGCTGCGCGGGCGAGAAAGCGAACACGGTGCCAAGAATCGTCATCAGCAAACCGCTTGTGCCCGCAAAAATAAGCACTCCCTTGCTGTAGTGCCCGTTCTCGGCGGCCGCGGGATCGAATGCCAGCTTCAGCAAAGCCCCAAACATATAAAGGAAAGGCACCAACTGCAGCACTACGGCGAGCGACAATAAACGCTGAAACGTCTCCTGCACCCCCGAGCCAAACAAGCTAATCAGCACGAGAATCGCAGACACGACGGCATGAACGATCAGCGCTGCATAAGGCGTTCCGTATTGCGGGTGCACTCGACCCAGCCAACTCGGGAGATAAGAATCCAATCCCGCCACAAACGGAATGCGCGCAGACCCGGCAAGCCACGCAGATCCAATCCCTGCAATGGAAATGCTCAACATCAGCGCAAAAGGCGCGACGATCCACGCAACGCCTACGCGCGACGCCATGTGACTTACCGCCTGGACGATTCCTTGCAGCACATTGATATCATTTTTGCTCATCGCAATCAGCAGTGTCAGCGTCGCCGCGATGTACAATGCGCCTGAAATTACTCCGCCCCATGCGACCGCGCCCGGGAGCGTCTTCTGCGGATCACGAATTTCATCTCCCATCACGGATGCGAGCTCTAGCCCCACAAGCCCGAAGCAAATCACTCCAAATGAATTCAGCAGGAATCGTGGATCAGCAGGAATTTTGAAATCAGCAGCAGTGACGGTCGTGCCAAATCGAAGCCACACAATCAAACCCAGCGCTATCAGCAGCCCACCCGCCACAACAGTTCCGATGCTTCCGACGTTGTTAATCCACTTCCCGACACCCAGCCCAACAATATTAAGGACTACAAGCAGAGCCAAAAGAGAGAGCGATGCGGTTACCGTGAACGCCTTGTTATCTGCCAGCGCGGCATGGCTCGGCCCCAGCGAAAAAACGGCGACGCCGACGAAATACAGCATCACGGTGGGCACGTACATCATGTTATTGGTCCAGTAGCACCAGCCCGACAAAAACCCGTGAAAATCTCCGAACACTTCCTTAGCCCAAAGATAAACTCCGCCCTCGCCCGGGTACCGATGAGCCAACTCGATCACCGCAATTCCCTGCGGCCAGAAAAACAGAACCAGGCAGAGAATCCAAAGCCAAACCGTTACGCCGCCGTTAGCGGCAATGCTCGGTACAACGTTTAGGTTAAATACCGCTACGACGAACAGCGCAACGAGGTCCCAACGCCCTAGCGCTCGCTTCAGATGCGCGGTCTCGTTCTTGGCGCTACTCTCGTCTGGCAGAAACCACTCCCTAGTGCGCGGCTGTAACCACGTGTGGCTCCCTCTGTGCAGCAGCAAGAGCCGGTGCGATCTCCGCAAACACTTCCAGATGACGGTCGATATCTGCGTCCGTGTGCGCCACGGATACGGTCCACTGCTCATCCCACCAATAAGGTTGTGCCATCACTCCGCGGTTCACCATCGCAAACCAGTAGTGACGCCAGATTTCGCTGTCGATCTTGAGCCAGTCGCGATAATTGCGAATCGGCTGCGGGAAAAACATCAGCGCGCCATTCGAGCCCGCACTCGCGAGATAGGCATCGAGTCCCGACTTCTTCACTTCCTTCTCATAGCCATCCACAAGTTTCTTGTTAAGGCGATTCACGTGCTCGTAGGCGGCCGGCGTCAGTACTTCACGGAAAGTCGCCAAACCGGCTGCCATAGCGACGGGATTCGTGTTGTAAGTCCCCCCATGAAAAACGCGATGATCTGAGATCAAGCCCATCACCTGACGCGTTGAAGCAAACGCCGCCAGCGAAAACCCGCCGCCTATCGATTTCGCGAGGCACACAATGTCGGGATTCACCTTGAAATATTCGCAAGCGCCTCCGCGCGCCAGCTTCGCCCCGGTTTTCACTTCATCGAAAATCAGGAGCGCTCCATTTTTCTTGGTAATCTCGCGCAAAGCCTGGTGATATCCGGGGTCGGGCATCAGGATGCCTACATTCATCATGATCGGCTCGACGATCACCGCTGCGATTTCGTTCGGATACTTCGCGAACAGATGTCCCACCGACGCCGGATCGTTGAATTGAGCGACGAGCGTATTTTGTAGCGTCGCCTTGGTGATGCCTTCACCGCCCGGAACCGAATTCGGCGTATTCGGATCGCCCACTTCGTTTTCCTTCGGTTTCACCGAAACCAGAGCTGAGTCGTGCAGCCCGTGATAGCCACCCTCCATCTTGATGATGCGATCTCGCCCCGTTGCCGCTCGCGCCAATCGGACAGCATGCATCGTGCATTCAGTCCCGCTGTTGCTGAACCGAACCATCTCCACCGGAAACCGTTTGCATATTTCTTCCGCGAGCTCCCACTCCATATCGTGGGGCATGCCAAACATCGTCCCCGTGCTCAGCCTCTTCTGCACCGCGCTCACCACCGCCGGATGACAGTGCCCTGCCATGAGCGCGCCGAAACAAAGATTGAAATCAATGTATTCATTTCCGTCGACGTCATGGATGTGGCCGCCCTTTCCATCGCGTACGAATATCGGATAGGGATCGTAGGCTCGATAGTTGCTGGCTACCCCCAGGGGCAAACGTTCAACAGCTTTCTTGTGCGCCTCACGCGAGCGCGGCGTGTGCTTTTCGTACGTTTCGATTTCCTTGCGAAGAGCCTCGTGCATAACTTCCTCCATCCCCGCTGCTGGTGGCCGCTAACGGCCCTGCGATTTACCTCTTCTTACTGACTGCTTCGAGATTCTTCATCTGCCAGCTTCGAAAGCGAAAGCCTCGCTTCTTGAGCTCAGCGAAAAACGGCTCCGGTGGCACCACATTTTCGGGCGCCTGCACTCCACTGCCTCGAATGTCTTCTCTGCCAAGCATCACCGCTGCAATCGCAGCCGGAAAGCCCGTGTCTCGCGCCACGGCAGAAAGCTGCGGCCGCGCCGAATGCCCGGCCCACATTTCCATCGCTGCCGCGGTTCGCCGGTTCCCGCGCCGGCCCGTTACAACGACCCTCAGCGCTTCCACATCTTTCGGCGTCTTCGACGTCGCATGCTTTTGTAACAAGGCCAAAAGTACGGCTCGCGGCGCTACGCGCGTCCCGTTCACCGCAATCGGCTCGCGACTTGTAAATCCCGTATGCGTGAGATTCTGAACTAGGCTCACGAGTTGCGGCTCGTAGTTGATCTTAAAAAATACTTCCCGGACGCCTTTCTTCCGAAAGCTTTCAGCCAACGTGCCAAGTTCGGAGTGGATCGAGTGCCTCAACACGATACTGCCGATCGGCCGAGGGAATTTTCCAGGCTCAGGATCAGAGAGCATCGCCTTCTCGACGTAACGTCCATTTTCAAATGCAATCGGAGGCGTCGTCAGCTCGTCAAGAATCGTGGCGATCGAAAACGTGTACGCGATCGGACTGTCATACTTCCGCTCATCTGCGCCCGCGTTGTACACCCGAATCGCATGCACACGATCCAAGCGATCGGCCAGCGCGCGAGCCATCACATTCGTAATCCCCGGCGCACCACCCATTCCAGCAATCGCCAAGCGCCCGATTCTGCGGAAATCACGATCGAGCGAGAACTGCTTCTTCGTCATGTGATACAACCCGCCAAGATCCATGTAATTCACTCGAGCGGCAAGCGCGGCGCGCATCACATCCAGGTTCCAATTATACTGCGTGCAGTTCACTACCACATCGCAGCCTCGCAGCAGCCTCGCCAGCTCCCCGGTTTCCCGCACATCCGCAAAAACAGACCGCGCCCGCCCGCGTCCGAATTTCTTAGCGACTTCCGCAGCGCGGCCTCGGTCAAAATCTCCAACGACGATCTGCCGCACCTCCGGCGCCCCCGCCAGGTCGTGCACCACCGCCCGCCCCATCATCCCTGCACCCAAAACAAAAATCTTCATCTCGCTCCCGCCGCCATCAAAGTTACCCGCAGACGCCAAAGCGAGGGCGCCGCACCCACTGGTACCCTCGCTTCAAGTATTTCCGGTCGAATTTCTTAGAACAGAACCTTGAGACCAAATTGAATCACGCGCGGCCCCTCGCGCGTCTTCTGAACCACGCCGAACGTGCCACCCACATTTTGTCCGTCAACGATCTGCGGCAGTCCGTCGCTGAAGTTGCCGTCCGGATTGGCAAACTGCGTGTGATTCCAAGCGTTGTAGAATTCAGCGCGGAATTCCGTGTTAAACCGCTCGTTTATAGGTGTTCTCTTCTCGATGGCGAGATCTGTATTGCTAATCGCCGGGCCGCAACAAAATGCGTGAGGCATGTTGCCAAACGCGCCTGGGGGCGGATCGGAAATGTTCGTAGAGTCGAACCACACACCAGCGTTCGTCTTGGGATTGAGGCGTCGAATAGGACCACTCGCTTGCGGGGTATTCACCACTTCAAAGTCGAAGCTGCTTTGCAACTCAGTGTCATCCTGCGTTTGGACGCGAATCGGGAATCCGCTCTGATAGGTAACAATCCCGGAAACTCCCCATCCGTTCACCAGTTTCCCGGTAAATCCATCATGCTTGGGAATCGGAAGTTGCCAATACGGACTGAAAACGAAGCGATGTTTCGCGTCCAGGAGTGAAAGGCCGCGGGTAGCATTGGCATTCAGGGAATTCAAAATATTCTCGAACGAAGCGCCCTGGTCGATCGCCTTGCTGAACGTGTACGACGCCTGAAAAAGCAAGCCCTTCGAAAAGCTACGATCAAAGGAAATCTGCAGTCCGTTGTAATTGGAATTGGCGATCGTGTCCTGTGCAAAGATATTGCTGAATACCGGTATGCCATCAGCTGGGCATCCCACCCCGGATGAGGGTATGCAGTTGGGCGACGAATAGGGGCGAGTGCCGACCAGCGTTAAACCACTGGGCCCTACCGTGCCGCTGAAGCACGTCGGGTTGCCACCAGGAGCCCCGCTATAGGGCAACACAAGCCCAGCGCAATTGATCGAAGGTACTCTAAACGGCTGTGGCGGAAGTGCCGAGAGGGTCGGATCAGCAGGGATAACCGTTCCCGGAGGAATAAAGTATGGCGAGTCTTCTCCAAAAGGTCCACACGAGCTTGGAATCCCTCCGGCCGAAGCAGGCGCCGAAAGCACATTGTTAGCATTCAAGTTTGCCAGATTGCTCAAACCGAGACACGTCTGAATGTTTCCGGCGTCCAAATCGCGAGACGCGAGCAAGCGGTGTGCTTGGGTGCCTACGTACGCGACGCGCAAGACCATGGCTTTGCCCATCTGGCGCTCGACCGTCAGGTTGTATTGATCGGCATATTGAGTACGCAGATGTGGTTGAAATTCGCCAAACAATAACATTGGACGGAAATTCGCAAAGTCCACACATCCCGGAGGTCCGCCCGGCGCGAAACAGGGTGTTTGCGGGGTCTGGGTGATCACAGGTCCGAACGGATTCGGAGCATTTCCGCCCGACTGGAATTCGAAGGGCAAATTAAAGAGAGTATTCGAAAGAAAGCTACTCCCACCAAATGGCGGTTCTGCGCTAAATTGCTCCAAGACGAGTTGCTCGATTGGATTGTAAAACAGGCCGTAACCCATCCTGATACTCGACTTGCCTGGGCCTCCGGTCAACTTAGCGAGCCAGCCCTCAGTTGTCCCGGGACTCCATGCCAAGCCGATCCGTGGAGCGAATGCTTTGTAATACGTCGACGTCAAACCGCGCGGCACGCCAGGATCGTTCGGAAAAACAAGTCCGGTCGGAAAAACAGCGCCAGCCGGCCCGCCCGGACTACAGTCGGTACTGCCGTAAATACTGATCAAGTTGGCGCTCGTCACGCTATTGGGATTAAGAACGCACGGATACTGCGTGTTAATCTCACCGGGGCGAAATGTTTGAAGGCGATTCCCCAGATCGTAATACACTGTGTTCAGTTCCCACCGCAAACCGTAGTTGAGCGTCAAGTTCGGCTTTAGCTTCCAGCTGTCTTGGGCAAAGAGATAGAGCGACGAATTTCGAAGGTTTTCACCTTGGGCCGCCCCCTGGGTGTAGGAAGCGGGTAATCCGAGGAAATATTCCGGGTAGAGGTCGCTGAATCCCACGTCGTTCTGGCTGCCACTAAGAAACGTATAGTCCCCGCTGACATTGAAATAAAGAAACTGATCGAAGCGCTGTCGGCGAACATCGCCGCCAAACTTGATCGTGTGCTTCCCAACGGTCTTCGTGAAATTGTCCGTCCATTGAAATGTATTGCCCACCTGCGGCAACTCGCCCTCAAAGTTGTTGCCGATCGTAAACCCTCCGCTGACGTTGATGTATGGGACGCCCACACGACCCGGGATATTCGTTGTAATTCCAGCTTGCGGATTGGTCGGATCCGTAAAGCACATATCCGCGGGAACAGTTACACAGGAATTTTGAACACTCGGCAGCGTGTTCACGGGGTGATCGAGGTTCTTTTGGCCTTCGCGAAAGTAGTTAAAGCGGAACTCATTCACAGAACTAGAACCAATGGTCCAGGTATGGCTCAGGTTCCATTGCTGAATACGCGTCTTAAAGATTGCGCCGAACCCCGGAACGTTTGCGCCAGCCGCCTGAAAACTTGAAAACGGCTCCGTACGGTCGTCGTCGTCAAAATAGTAGTAAGCGCTGAACAGTTGGTTCGGATTGATGTGGTAGTCGTATCGAATGGTGAACTGATCGCCACGTTCAGGTTTCACCGGCACTGCGGTAAATAGGCCGCTTCCGTCAGCCGGCTGAATCGGTTTGATGAATTGGTTGTAGAGATCGAGGGCCGTGGGATCGAAACATGTCGTCGGGATCTTATTGCCGGCAAAAATCGTCGAAAAAGGCTGTGGAGTATTCCCCGCTGCCGCGTTTGCCAGGGCGGTTTGCCCTCCGGGTGTAAGCGCAGTCGCGCAGCCGGTCCGGCCCTGCAGGATCTGCGCAAAGTTCTGGTCGTTGAGCGTTCCGCCGAAAGTCGGTCCGGCGGAGAAATCACCGCCCGCCTCACCGCCAGGTTGGCCGTTAGCGCCCGTAGTAGGAAGAAATACTTGCCCCGACGAAATTCCCTGTCTCAGCCGGTTACCTTCGTAGGATCCAAAAATGAACATCTTATCTTTCTTGATGGGTCCGCCGAGCGTGGCTCCGAACTGGTTCTGTTTATACGGCGCAATGGACGGATCGAAGTAGCCTTTGGTATTCAGAGCGTCGTTCCTCAGGAATTCATAGAAATCGCCGTGCACCGCATTTGTGCCGGACTTCGTGACGACATTCACGACCGACCCAGAGTTTCTCCCGTACTCGGCGTCAAAAGTATTGGTCAGCACACGGAATTCTTCCACCGCATCCGGTGATGGCTGAATTGCTGGCGAATTGACGAAGATGTCGTTGCCATCGCCTCCGTTCACCATATAGTTGTTCGAACGCCCCCGACCTCCGTTCACCGATACCACCCCGGGCTGATCGCTGCCATAGAAGAGGTCCGCGCCTACCTGGGATTGCACCCCGGGCTGAAGCTGAAGCAATTGGTAGGTATTTCGTTGGCTCAACGGCAGAGCGCGTATCGACGTGTCTGTCATAACCGCACCCAGCTGGGTGCTCGTCGTCTCCACCTGCGCCGCATTTGCTTCCACCGTCACCGTGTCGCTCTTCCCGCCCACCGTGAGAGTAACGGTGATGAAATTCACGTGGCCGATCGTGACCACCACATCTTTCGCAAGAAACTTCTTGAAGCCCGTCGCCTCAGCCGAGACGTCATAGGTGCCAACGGGAAGCTCAGGTATATCGAAGGCGCCGTCTTTATCGGACGTTACGGTGCGCGGCGTGGCCTGACCCGTCGAGGTCGCGGTAACGGTCGCGCCCGGGACAACCGCACCGGACGGATCATTCACGATCCCGCGGATGGCTCCATTCGTTTGCCCCATCGCCGCCGCGCAGAATGCCAGACTTGCGCACGCCAGCAGGCACACCCGTCCCCACGCAGTCGCTCTCATTGGCGCTCCTTTTGAAAATCCCGCGTCCACCCCAGACGCCCCCGATTTTTCGATTGCAGCTTCTCGAAAAACCTTACTATAATTCGCGAACGTTAGAGGAAGCCCTGTGGCATTGTCAAGAGGAAACTGGTTTGGCTCACGCTCGTAAGTTGCCCGGGAAGGCTCAGCACGCTTCGGGCTATCTGCGCATCAGCGATGTCGCGCGCCTCGTCGGCGTCTCACCTTCAATTCTTCGCTCCTGGGAAATTCTTGGCCTGATTTCGCCCGCTCGCACTCGCAGTCAATACCGCCTCTATACGCAAGCGGACGTGCGCTTGCTCAAGCGCGCCCAATTTCTTCGTCGCGCTCGCGGAATGAATGCCCCAGCCATCGTCCATATGCTCAAAACGCAAGGGCTCCTCTCAAAACCTGGCGGCCACCAGCCGAAGGCAAGCCCGGTCGGCCCGCGCCTGCGCCGTTTGCGTTTGCAGCGCGGCTTTTCACTAGCGAAAGTCGCGCAGTCCGTGGATGTCTCGGTGGGATTCTTATCCGCGCTCGAACGCGGGCAAATGAGCGCGTCGATCGCCACGCTCCGGCGCTTGGCTCGCTTCTATCGTCTTAATATTCTTTCGCTTTTTGATCCTTCCGAGGCAAATCCGGGCCGTGTCCGCCCGTCCGAAAGGAAAGTTCTCGAAGCCGGCAACGGCATTCGAATGGAACTTCTCTCCTGGGGCAACACCGTGATGGAGCCGCACATTTTCCGACTCGCCCCTTCTGCCGGAAGCGGCGAGTCTTATACTCACGAGGGCGAAGAGTTTCTCTACATTTTGAAGGGCTGCCTCGAGATCGCGCTCGACGGCGGCGAAGCGAATCGCCTCGAACAAGGCGACAGTTTCTATTTCGAAAGCAGCACTCCGCACCGCTGGGTGAATCCCGGCAAGAAAGAAGCCTGGGTTTTGTGGGTGAACACGCCGCCCACTTTTTAGCGGCGTTACAATGCGCCACGACACCAACGGAGCGCCACCGAAAATCATGAAGACTAAACTCGCAGCATTCACACTCTTGGCGATTTCCTGTCTAGCCCTGAACGGATGCAAAAAACAGCCCACTCTGAGCCTGCTCGTCTGGGAAGGCTACGCCGATCCTTCCTTCATCCGCCCTTTTGAGCAGTCTCACAAATGCAAAATCAGCGCTGCCTATATGGGCTCGAGCGACGAACTGGTCGCCAAGCTTCGCGGCGGCAGCGCGAGCAACTACGATGTCATCTCGCCTTCGAGTGATGTCGCTACAATGATCGCCTCGGCAGGCTTGGCTGCGCCTCTCGAACCTTCGAGGTTTCGATCCTATTTACAGCTCTCCGAACGCCTCCGCGAAATGCCGCTCGTGCGAGTGAATGGGAAGGTATATGGCGTCCCGTTCACATGGGGATCCAATCCGCTCTTGTACGACACCAGGGCTTTTCCGCAGATACCCGATAGCTGGGCGGCGCTCTGGAGCCCAGATCTCAAAAATAAAATCTCCGTGTGGGACGAACTCTCCACGATCTACATGGCCGCGCAGGTGCTCGGCTACGACAAGCCCGATCCCGGGCATCTTTACAACCTGACCGACGAAGAGCTGAATAACGTGAAGAAGAAACTCATCGAGCTGAAGCCCAATATCCGAAAAATGTGGAGCACCGGCGGCGAGTTGACAAATCTATTCGAGAATCACGAAGTGGTTGCATCGATGGGCTGGCCACTCATGACCAATCAGCTCCGTAAAGCGAACTTCCCCATCGGCGAAACGATCCCGAAGGAAAACACAACCGGGTGGATAGACCACCTGATGATTACCTCAGCGAGCGAACATAAGGATCTCGCCGCCGAATTTCTCGAATACATGATCGAGGCCAAGACGCAGAAAGCGGTGGCCGACGTCACCGGATACGATCCCGCCAATCCGGAAGCCGCCCAATTCATGACGGAAGATCAAAGAAAATCGCTGCACCTCGACAACGTCGATCTTTATATCACGCGCATTTATTTCTGGCAGCAAGTTCCGCGCCGCGATAAATACAATGAAATCTGGAATGAAGTGAAGGCCGCGCAGTGATGAAGTTCGTCTGCGCCATTCGCGAAACGCACTGCGAATCCGGACCCCGAAGCTACCGCGGGATCTACAAATGAAAGGTCCGATGGCGCAATCCGCCACTGCGCCTGGCCGCACCGATTCGCTCCTATCGATCCGCGAAGTGGTGAAGCGTTTCGGCTCCCGCCCTGTACTTCGCAACATTTCGCTCGAAGTTGCCTCGGGCGAATTCTTAACCATCCTCGGCGAAAGCGGTTCTGGGAAGACGACGCTTCTGCGACTCATAGCAGGATTTGAGCAGTTAGATGGCGGTGAAATCTGGGTCGGCGGCGAGCGGCTCGATCAAAGCCCTCCACATCGCCGCCCGGTTAACACCGTGTTTCAAAGCTACGCCTTGTTCCCACACCTCAACGTGTCCGACAACATCGCATACGGTCTGCGCGCAAAAAACATCGCGAAGGCCGAGATTCCCGGCCGCGTCGCTCAGGCGCTTGCCATGGTAAAGATGAGCGAATTCGCGACATCGCCACCGGCTCGGCTGAGCGGCGGTCAGCAGCAGCGGGTAGCATTAGCTCGCGCCCTCGTGAATCGCCCACGCGTCCTTCTGCTCGATGAGCCGCTCTCCGCTCTCGACGCGAATCTGCGTCGCCAGATGCAGACCGAATTGAAAGCATTGCAGCGCGAAGTGGGAATCACATTCATCTTCGTCACTCACGACCAGGAAGAAGCCATGGCTCTCTCCGATCGCATCGCGCTACTCCGTTCAGGCTTTCTCGAGCAAATAGCTGAACCGCGCGAGATCTACGGCCAACCCGCATCCGCATACGTAGCTCAATTCATTGGCCAAACCAATTTGCTTCGAGCCGAGGTGCGTAATGGTCTCGCCCAAACTGGCCCGCTCAAATGGCGCACCGCGGAAACATCGAGCCAGGTCACCTTTTCCCTGCGCCCTGAATGCATTCGGCTTGTCCCAACCGGTACACCCACGCAGCCAACCGACGATTCGATAGCGCGGTTTCGCGCTCGCGTCCTGACTCAGACTTTCGGAGGCGCAATGGACACGCTCGAACTCGACTGCGGCACTTCGCAGACCCTTCGTGCCCGCATTGCAAGCCCCGGCACTCTCAGCGGCCAGCACGAATTCGAATTTCGCGCGACTGACGCAATCCCTGTGCGCGAGGAAGATTCCGTCTAGCCATGTACAACCGTTCCTATAAATCGGCCGTCACGATCCCGCCGCTACTGTGGGTCACCGCGTTCCTCCTTATTCCCTACGCGCTTCTCTTCTGCTACAGCTTCTGGGCCGTTTCGCCGCAGCAGACGATCATCCACAGTTGGAATCTTCAAAATTACATTCAGCTGATTCACAATCCGCTTTACATCTCAGTCCTTTTTCGCTCGATCCGCATCGCCGCCGCTGTTACCCTGCTCGCGTTGCTCCTGGGATACCCGCTCGCTTACTTCCTCTCTTTTCACGCACCCAAACGAAAAGATCTTCTCTACCAGCTCGTGATAATCCCGCTGTGGGCCAGCTATCTCGTCCGCGGTTATGCCTGGAAGACGATCCTTGGAAGCGATGGCGTCCTCAACGGCCTGCTGCAATATCTCCACATCACTCGCCACCCCGTCGAATTTTTCCTCTATAGCCCGTTCGCGGTAGTCCTCACCCTCACTCACATCTACACGCCATTCACGTTCCTTCCGATTTACGCGTCCCTCGAACACGTTCCGCGAAATCTTGTCGAAGCTTCGCACGACCTTGGCGCCTCTCCCTGGTCCACATTCCGGCGCGTCATTCTTCCGCTTTCCCTGCCGGGCGTTCTCGCTGGTGCCACCTTTGCATTCGTGCTCACCCTCGGCGATTTCCTCGCCCCTCTTCTCGTCGGCGGCGCAAGCGGCATCATGATTTCCAATATCGTCGTTAGCCTTTTCGGCGCCGCATATAACTGGCCCCTCGGCGCAGCGATCTCGCTCTGCATGCTTCTCCTTGTCATGACCCTTCTCTTCGCCACAGAACGCCTCGAGAGGAAGCTCACTCTTTCATGAGCAGCTCACCCAGTTCCGTCCGTGCTCCCTTTCTCACAATCTACGCGGCGCTCGTGTATGCGTTCCTCTATTTCCCGATCGTCGTCCTCGTTCTTTATTCCTTCAACGGCTCTGGCGTAGGCGGCTTTCCTCCATCGGGCTGGACGCTCAATTGGTATCGCCAGCTTTTTCAAGACGGCCCGCTTTGGGATTCAGTCCTCAACAGCGTTATCGTCGCGCTGATCGCCGTAGGAATCTCGCTCACACTCGGCCTCCCCGCAGCGCTCGCTCTCGACCGAGCTCAATTTCCCGGCAAGGCGCTATTTCGCCGCATCGTCCTTCTGCCACTGATCCTTCCCGGCATTATCACCGGCTTGTCTCTCCTCATGCTCTTCGTCGCCGTAGGGATGAAGCTCAGCCTTGTAACCATCACCCTCGGCCACGGCACCGCACTCATATCCGTTGCCACCACGGAAATCTTTGCCGGCTTGCAAAAGCTTGACCGAGCTCAGGAAGAAGCGTCGCTCGATCTCGGCGCGAACCACTGGAGGACCTTCTGGCGCATCACGCTCCCGAATCTCCGTGTCTCTCTGATCGCCGCTGCGCTGCTGATTTTCACACTCTCGCTTGATGAAATCGCCGTCAGCTTCTTCCTCATCGGCCGCGACAATACCCTGCCCCTGGAAATCTGGTCGCGCTTGCGCCGCGGGATTACGCCGGAAATCAACGCCATCTCGACGCTGATCCTCGCTTTCTCCATCGCCACAATTCTCATCTGGTATCGGCTTCGCACGCGCACCACGCGTGCCGAAGAGGCGGGCGCACAGCTATTGGCATCCACTCTGGAAGGAGAGCATTCATGAGCGGAACTCGGCGGGATTTTCTTAAGTTTGTGGTAGCAGGCTCAGTGGCCGCGGGCTGCCCGATTGATCTCTCGTTGCTCGCAACACCCGACGATTCCAAAACTCAAGTCGATGGCGACACTTTCGAAATCTGTCACCAGGTTCGCGACGGCCACTCCTTCCCTCGACCGCCAATTTCGAAGCACTACGAAGTTGTCATCGTCGGCGGCGGAGCAAGCGGACTCAGCGCCGCTTACTTCCTTCGCCAGCACGATTTCCTTCTTCTCGAAAAGGAACCGCACTTCGGCGGCAATGCCTACCTCGAGGAATACCAAGGACAAGCCTTCGCCACCGGCTCCGCTTACGACGAAAAAGGCACGTCGAGCGAGCAGCTCGGCCGCGAAATCGGCCTCACGATGCTCCCAATCGATTCCTTTGATCCGACGATTCTCAATGGTAAGTGGATCAAAGACACCTGGCACGCCGGTCTCGATGAACTTCCCTATCCCACATCAGTCCGCGATAGCTTCAAAAAATTCCGCGCCGATATGCTCGCGATCAACATCACAAAGAACGTCGAACAGCTCGACAACGCGCCGCTTACCAAATACCTCAGCGCCTACGCTCCCGAAGTCAAATTCTGGTGGGACGCCTACGGCCCCTCGAACTGGGGCGCTAAATCCGCAGACACATCCACGTATGTCGCGCTCATCGATTTCCAGGAAGTCGTCGCTGCGGAAAAGGATACGAGGGTTACGTTGCCCGGCGGCAACGGCGCACTCACACGCAAACTCGTCGAAACACTTCAGCCTAAGTTCGCCGAGCGATTGCTAAGCGATGCCACAATCATCTCGGTCGAACCGCAGAAGACCGAAGTCCGCGTCACCTATATTCAGGGAGGCGTACCGCACTCGGTGGGAGCGAAGTTCGTCGTCATGGCGACGCCGAAATTCATCACTTCCCGCATCGTCGCCGGTATCTCAGACGCCCAACAGGACGCCATGTCTTCTTATCACTATTGTCCCTATCCCGTGATCAATATGATCTTCGACAAGCCTGTCTATAATCGCGCTTACGATACCTGGTGCCCGGGAAATTCTTTCACCGATGTCATCGTGGCCGACTGGGTCGTACAGAAGCAGCCCGGATACAAGCAAAAAAACAACATTCTTACGTTCTACACGCCGCTCGCGGAAATCGAGCGCAAAAAGCTCCTGAAAATCGACGACTGCCGTCTGATTGCCGCAAACGTTCTGGGCGACTTCCAGAAGCTCCTACCCGAATTCGCCAACGCGAATCCCTCAGAGATTCACTTCTATCGTCGCGGCCATCCGATGTTCCTGCCAACGCCCGGCCTGTTTACCAAAATCATTCCCGCAGCGAGCCAGCCGCTTGATCGCGTTTTTTTCGCGAACGCTGATTCCATCGGCCCGGAGTCGGAAATTTCCGCGGCCGTCGATTCAGGGCGCAAGGCAGCGGACTGGGTCGAGAAGCGTCTTGCGGGTGCTTCCGCGTCTACGGCCGGGGTCGGCCTGCGGGTCTAAAATCCCGTAGCTAAAAAAAAACACCCGGTAATCCAACCCGGGTGTTTTCGAGCTCTCTCAATTCCTGCCAGGGAGTGAGACAGAAAGTCGCGCGCATCAATCTGCGCTTATCGTCGGGGCGGTCGCTTTAGCGGCTCGCCACGCTCAGGTTATGCACGCCCGAAATCAAAAAGCCCGCCGTGCTCGCCGACTGCGGCACAAACCACATCCGCCGCACCATCCCATACTCGCTGTGCTGCATGCGCCGCGCCACATAATCGAGAAGCAGAGGACCCACCTGAATCGCCGCATAAATCGCACCTGAATGCGCGAAAGGCCGCATCATCGGATCATCTTCCACAGCTCCGTGACCAATCGCCTGCCGCGTCGTATAGGCATCAAACGTCGCCGCGCCATGCTGCATCATCGCCAACGCCAGCCAACTGCGGCTCGTATGGGGCTTCTCAGGGAAATAAACCTTAATTGGCTTAACCGGCATGGGCTCAGGAACGCGCACCGACGAAAGGGGCTGCGTGGTGTCGTGGTTCGTCAACGAGACAACCGTCACGCCCGCCGCCGGCTTCTCGCCTGCGTCGCCGCCCAAACTCACCTTGGCCGGATCTATATATCCCCTGCCGGACGCCGTCGCCACCGTGTCTGTCTCGCTGGGAAGTACCATCGCACCAGCGGGTTTCGGCCGCGTGCCATCTGTGGCAGTGTCGGTCGCAGTAAGCATTGTCACGTTTGCCCTGAACACTGGGTCAACCACTTTGGGAACGGGGCTAAGCTGAAACAGTAGTGCAGCAACGGCAAAAACCATGGAAGGGGAGCCTCCTACTGCCGACGCCGTAGAGAAAAGCACGACTAGTACCATTGGGACGCAGTCCCGTATAGTGCAGATGCTGAATGGCTTAACGGAAAATGACCCTGTCTTCTGGTCCCCGAACTCTACATTTACGCAGTTTTCGAGGCAAGCGATTTCCCTGCCAGGTGAGAAATACTTTCCCAAATATTACCCAAGACCTGCGACTTATTCCCGAAACGGGCTAGGCTGGGAGCTAGATGTGACAGAAAAAACAATCAAGAAGGACGAGAGAGCCGATGCAGTTCCCCGACACATAACGTCATTCAACCCGAAGCACGATTTTCCCAAATTGCTCGCGTTTCTCCAGACGTTCGTGAGCTTCCCGCGCCTTGGCAAGAGGCATCACGGTGTCAATCACCGGCCGCACTCGGCCACGCCCCACGAGGTCGAGCACAGAATAAAGCTCCGCCTTGCTTCCCATGTAAGATCCGAGAATCGAAATGTGCTTGCTGAATAGAAAGCGCAAGTCTATCTTTCCCTCGTAACCAGTCGTCGCGCCGCAGGTCACCAGGCGCCCACCCACCGCCAGACTTGCCACACTTTCCTGCCACGTCGCGTCGCCCACGTGCTCCACCACCACATCCACTCCGCGCCTATCCGTCAGTCGCCTCACCTCCCGCGACCAATGCTCGATCGAGTGCAGAAATGTCTCGTCGGCGCCCAATTCCCTCGCCTTCTGCAGCTTTGCCTCCGACCCGGCCGTCGCGATCACGCGCGCTCCCGCCACTTTCGCAATCTGAATCGCAGCACTGCCCACTCCGCTTCCTGCGCCCAACACAAGCACCATCTCATCCGGTTTGAGCTGCGCCCTCGTGATCAACATGTGCCACGCCGTCAGAAACACCAGCGGAATCGCCGCCGCTTCCTCGAAGCCAAGATTCGCCGGCATAGGAATCACGTTGACCGCCGGCGCCGCCACATATTCCGCATACCCACCATCCACCTTGTATCCAAAGAGCTTGTACTGCCGGCAGAAATTGTCGTCTCCTCGCAAGCAGTAGACGCAATGCCCGCACGAAATTCCCGGCGACAACAACACCCGTTCGCCCGGAGGCACGTCCGACACTTGCTCTCCCACGCGTGCCACCTCTCCAGCGATGTCGGAGCCGAGAATATGCGGCATCGGAATCGTGATCCCAGGCATCCCCCGCCGCACCCACAAATCAAGATGATTCAGCGCACACGACCGCACGCGAACCAGCACTTCATCCGCGCCAATCTCCGGCTCGCGCACCTCGGCATAACTTAATACCTCAGGCCCGCCGTGTTGAGAAAAGGTGACCGCTTTCATCGTTCCTTCGCGTTTCTGAAGACCGAACCAGATCTGAGTGTCACCACAGCGTCTCGTCTTTCGTTTCTCGCGCCGCCAGCAATCCAATGAACGTCAACACAGATGCCAGCGACAAATAATAGCCGACGTACTGCAATCCATATGTCTTCGCAAGCCAGATGGCGATGTAAGGCGCAAGCGACGCGCCGAAGATCCCTGCCAGATTAAACGTCAGCGAACTCCCCGTGTAACGCACCGAAGTGGGAAAAAGCTCCGACAGGACTGTGCCCAACGGACCGTAGAATAGGCCCGTTAACGATAGGCCTACAATTAACGCCATGATTGTCCCGATTGTCCCCGCCAGAAACATAGGGGCCATAACGAAGCCGAATAACCCGATCGCCGCAGTCACCCAAAGCAAGGTGCGGCGGCGGCCTCGCTCGGCGAGAATCGCCCCGACCGGAATCGTAATCGCAAAGAAGATCATTCCGAATAACTGCATCACCAGAAACTTGTCGCGAGTGTAGTGCAGCGCAGTTGTGCCCCACGACAGCGCGAAGACAGTCATCAAATAGAAGAGGACGAAAGCCGCGAGCGCCCCTAGGATTCCGACAACGAGGGACCTGGGATATTTGCGAAATACCTCCAGGATTGGTACTGCCACCCGCTCGCGTCGGCTGATAGCTGCGCGAAACGCAGGAGTCTCCGAAATTGTCAGCCGGACGTAAAGGCCAATAATCACTAGGATCGCGCTCGCAAGAAACGGAATGCGCCAGCCGTAAGAGAAAAACTGATCGTTCGTGAGCCATCTCGAAAGCGCGAGAAACACACCGCCGGAAAAAAGAAACCCGATCGGCGCGCCTAATTGCGGAAACATGCCGCACCACGCACGCCTGCCTGCCGGCGCATTCTCCACCGCGAGCAATACCGCGCCGCCCCACTCTCCTCCAAGCCCGAGTCCCTGGCCCATCCGACACAGCGCAAGCAGTAACGGCGCGGCCACGCCTATCGTCTTGTAAGTCGGAAGAACCCCGATCGATACGGTCGATACGCCCATCGTCAACAGTGCCGCGACCAAAGTCGCCTTGCGGCCGACGCGATCGCCAAAATGGCCAAAGAGCGCCGAACCAAACGGTCGCGCGAAAAATGCAATTGCAAACGTCGCAAGCGAAGCCAGCGTAGCCGATGCTGGATCCGATGCTGGGAAAAATAACCGCGGGAACACGAGCACGGCAGCCGTCGCGTAGATGTAGAAATCAAAAAACTCGATCGTGGTCCCAACAAGACTCGCAAACAGTACCTGCGCAGGCGCATTGATTGGCAAGTTCCGCCCGACGGGTGCTTCGTCAATCGCGACGCCGATGTTGGGGGTATCACTCAAGGATCAAGAAGTTTACTCCTCGCAATCTAAAATATGACAGCTACACTTGCGCATACGTAGCCCGCCTTCGTTGACTTGTCCCCACACGCATCCTAAGATGAACACCTCCACTCATGCCGGAACCTCAGTCGCCGATCGGCCGCACAATCTCTCACTATCGCATCCTCGAAAAATTGGGCGGCGGAGGCATGGGCGTTGTCTACAAAGCGGAGGACACTGAACTGGGCCGCTTCGTCGCGCTGAAATTCCTTCCTGACGACGTCGTGCGCGATCCGCAAGCCCTCGAACGCTTTCGTCGCGAAGCTCGCGCCGCTTCTGCTTTGAACCATCCGAACATCTGCACGATCCATGAAATCGGCCAGCAGGACGGTCAACCATTTATCGTGATGGAATATCTCGATGGTATGACGCTGAAGCATCGCATCAGCGGCAAACCGATTGATACCGATGATCTTCTCGCGCTCTCGATTGAAATCGCCGACGCCCTCGAAGCCGCCCATGCGGAAGGAATCATCCATCGCGACATCAAACCGGCCAACATTTTCGTAACCAAACGCGGCCACGCCAAGATTCTCGATTTTGGTCTCGCGAAGATCACTTTTACGGGTGCCGGCTCCTCAGGAGCCACTGTCGCAAGAGATATGACGGCAGGAGCCAGCGCCGAACATTTGACCAGCCCGGGCAGCACGTTGGGAACCGTCGCTTACATGTCCCCCGAGCAGGTTCGCGGCAAAGAGCTCGACGCGCGCACCGATTTGTTCTCCTTCGGCGCCGTTCTATATGAAATGGCCACCGGTGCGCTTCCGTTTCGAGGCGAGACCTCCGGAGTGATTTTCAAATCTATTCTCGATGCTGCTCCCACGCCGGCGATACGTTTGAACCCCGAACTGCCGCCAGAGATGGAGCGAATCCTCGAAAAGACCCTCGAAAAAGACCGCACGTTGCGCTACCAGAGCGCCACTGATTTGCGTACGGACCTGGCGCGGCTGAAACGCGAACAGCAATCGGGTCGCTCGACGCACGCCGAAATTTCCGCGAGTGTTGCCGCAGCTTCGGCGAGTTCTTCATCCATCTCAGCCGCCACCCCAAGTCTTTACGGTGCTCGCAAGTATTGGATTGTCGGTGCTCTGGCCGTGCTGCTGCTTGCCGCCGCAGCCGCCGGATTCTATCTGCTGCGCGGAAGGGGAACGGCTGGCAAGATTACGTCCATTGCGGTTCTGCCCTTTGTCAACGCCACCTCCGACCCGAACAACGAGTACCTAAGCGACGGATTGACCGAAAGCCTGATCGGCACGCTTTCGCAACTTCCCAATGTAAAGGTGATGGCGCGCAGCACGGTATTCCGCTTCAAAGCAGATCAGCAAGACCCGCAGACAATCGGCAAATCGCTGGATGTGGGCGCGGTTTTGATGGGGCGCATTACGCAACATGGCGACGAATTGGGCGTGCAAGCGGATCTGGTGAATACTGCGGACGGAAGCGAACTATGGGGATCACACTACGCTCGTAAACTCTCGGACATTACGCAGGTGCAGAGCGACATCACCCGCGACGTTTCGAACAAGTTGCAAGTTCATTTGAGCGGAGCAGCGCAGCAAAAGATCGGAAGCGCGGGCACGACCAATCCGGAAGCCTACCGGTTGTATTTGGAAGGGCGGCAGCTGTGGTACGGAAGAACGCCGGCGGGCTTGCTGAAAAGTATCACCCTGTTTCAACGGGCGATCGCCGCTGACCCGAATTATGCGCTCGCCTATACCGGCCTTGCGAATAGCTACAGCGTGGCGAGTGGCTATGGCCGATTGATCCCGCCGAAGCAAGCTCTTGTGCTTGCGGACCAGGCGTCACAAAAAGCCTTGGAGCTGGATAGTTCGCTTCCCGAAGCACACACGGCTCGCGCCGTGGCACTTACGCGAAAGGCGACATGGAACGAGGCCGAGCAGGAGTTTCGCCGGGCGATCGAGTTGAACCCGAACGACGCCACCGCTCATTACTTTTATGCCTTTCTCTTCCTCGTGCCGCAAAATCGGATTGACCAGGCTCTCGACGAATTTCACATCGCCCTTTCGCTCGACCCGCTTTCTCCAATCGTGAACATAAATTACGGATTGACATTGATGATGGCGCGACGCTTTCCCGAAGCAATCGCTCAAATGAACAAGGTAACCGAGCGAGACCCTTCCTTCGTCCCAGCACATTTTTACCTGGCACAAGTCTATGCGACGCAAGGCCGCTTCGCGGACGCGGTGACTGAAATCAAGAAAATCGGAACGGATCCCGGGTCCTATAGTCCGGATGCGCAAGGGTTCATAAAGGAGATGCTGAGCACCACGCACGGCCCGGTTCCCGCCAACGTCGCCGTCGCCTACGCAGCGGCGGGAGATCGCGACAAGGCATTCGAGTATCTCGAGCGGGCTTATTCCGACGACGACGACGAACTGCTCGCCGTCATCCGCTTCCCCTGTTTCGATACTCTCCACTCCGATCCACGTTGGGCAGACCTGCTAAACAGAATGGGATTGCCACAGTAACTTTCAAATACAGTTGTGGCTGCGGATACAACGGTTCGGATGGCTGTCGAGAAATCCGCTTCGCACCATCTATCTCTCAAAATGCGACACCGCCCTTTAAATTCCACCAATTTTCTGTAAGGCGCTGCCGCTAATCTTCGTCTGGGCTTCACCATGCTGGCACACAAGCTCGAAAAATCAGGTGCGGGGCGTTCGGTGCTGTCACAATTGGCACGGCACAAAACCCGCTTTCCGACTTGGGAGCAGCGTCCATGAAGATCGAATTTGCATTCGCTATCTGCGCAGCCCTGTTGATAGGCGCAGGGCAAATCGCCAAGCACTCGCGAGGCGACGCGTCAACCCCGGCTGCAGAAGCTCACGTGTCTCCCAAGAGGACAAACCTTAGCGCTACCGCTGAGCTTGCGAAGCAGGATCCCTCAACTCGGCTTAGGATTCTCAAAAGTTATGGCAACCTTCCGCTTACATTCGAGGAAAACCGAGGTCAAGTCGATCCACAAGTAAAATTCCTGTCACGAAGTGCTGGCTACACACTTTTTCTCACCGCGGATGAAGCAGTCCTTTCTGTGACCGAAAGCAAGCCAAATGACAAACGGCCGAGGACAAACCGAGGGAACGACGTTCAAGAGCCGCCGGTTGTCGATCGTCGGTTGCCTGGCAGCGAATCGGAGCAGCAAGCAAGGACCCCACACTTCGTTATGAAGCTTGTGGGTTCTAACCGGCGTGCTACGGTGAGCGGGGTGGGTGAACTGCCTGGCAAGAGCAACTTCTTCATTGGCAACGATCCGAAGAAGTGGCGCAGCAATGTTCCGACCTACGCCAAGGTGAAGTATGAAGGAATTTATTCCGGAATCGACTTGGTCTACTACGGCAATCAGCAACAGCTTGAGTTTGATTTTGTCGTCGCACCTGGCGCTGACCCGCGTCGCATACGATTCGACCTTCGCGGGACCAAGCGGATTCGTCGGGATGAGAACGGCGACTTAGTTCTGAAGATGGAGATGGGCGAGGATGAAATTCGCTGGCACAAGCCGATTGCGTATCAGGAGAAAAATGGGACGAGGCAATTGGTTGCAGCACATTACGCCGTCAAGGATAAAAACCGTGTGGCATTCGAGATGGCGGGTTATGACGTACACAGGCCGCTGTACATCGACCCCCTGATTTACTCAACATATCTAGGCGGTAACGGGGAAGACAGGGGTACGGGCATCGCCGTGGACAGCGCCGGCAACGCTTACGTGACAGGGGCAACCAGCTCAAGCAACTTTCCCACGATGAATCCCTTGCAGCCGGCCTTCGAGGGTGTGGGCTACGACGCCTTCGTGGTCAAGATCAACCCGATGGGTTCAGGCCTGGTTTACTCCACCTATTTTGGCGGAAGCGGGCTTGACGTCGCCCAAGGCATCGCCGTGGACAGCGAGGGCAACGCCTACGTCACGGGAATAACCCAATCAACCGACTTTCCCACGATGAATCCTGTGCAACCAACCTATGGTGGCGGGGACCAAGACGCTTTCGTAGCCAAGATCAACCCGGCGGGTTCAGCCCTGGTCTACTCCACGTATCTTGGCGGCGACGAGAATGACCTTGGCTACGCCATCGCAGTGGACAGCGCAGGCAACGCTTACGTTACAGGGGCAACCAGCTCAACCAACTTTCCCACTATGAATCCGTTGCAGCCAGCCTACGGCGGCGGAGACGACGACGCCTTCGTGACCAAAATCAACGCAACGGGTTCAGCGTTGGTTTACTCCACTTATCTTGGTGGCAGCGGGTCAGACGTCGCCCAAGGGGTCGCCGCGGACAGCTCGGGCAATGCTTACATTACCGGGGGAACCAGCTCAACCGGCTTTCCTACAGCAAATCCCGTGCAGCCGGCCTACGGTGGCGGAGACGATGACGCTTTCGTCACCAAGATCAACCCAACGGGTTCAGCACTGGTTTATTCCACCTTTCTTGGCGGAAGCGGGTCAGACGAGTCGCAAGGCGTCGCCGTGGACAGCTCGGGCAATGCTTACGTGACAGGTGCAACGAGTTCAAACAACTTTCCCACAACGAATCCGGTGCAGCCAGCCTTCGGCGGCGAGGACGACGCCTTCATAACCAAGATCAACCCAACGGGTTCAGCACTGATTTATTCCACCTTTCTTGGCGGAAGCGGGTCAGACGAGTCACAAGGCATCGCCGTCAACAGCGCGGGCAACGCTTATGTGACGGGATCGACCAACTCAACCAACTTCCCCACGGTAAATCCCCTGCAATCGGCCATTGGCGGATCCGGTCAGAACGCATTCGTCACCAAGCTCAACCCTATGGGTTCATCCCTGTCTTACTCCACCTATTTTGGCGGGAGCGGGAACGCTGGAGACGGAGGCACCGGCATTGCCGTGGACAGCGTGGGCAATGCTTACGTTACAGGGGCAACCAGCTCAATCAATTTCCCCAGGATGAATCCCTTGCAGCCAGCCTTCGGTGGCGGAGACGGCGACGCCTTCGTGGCGAAATTCGGAGCAGCTGGCACCGGAACAGACTTTTCACTTTCTACCGCCACTGGCAATAACTGCCCGGCGGAGGGAAACTGTTCTACGTCCACGACGGTGAACGCAGGGCAGACTGCGACCTACAATCTACAAATCTCCCCCGTCAACGGGTTCAACGGAACCGTCGGGCTGAGTTGCGACGATGCACTCGCCAAATCCACGTGTTCACTTTCTCTAAGCTCCGTCACCGTGAGCGGTGTGGCAGCTTCAGCGTTCACTGTGAATGTGAGCACCAGCGCCGGCTCGATCATTGGACCTCAGACGAAACAGCCGAACATGCGACCGTTAGTCCGTATCGTGTTCCCGCTGCTCGCAGTGTTGATCGCTTTACTTCTGGCCACTTCAACGGTCGCTACCAAGCAGTCGAAGCGGCGCTTTGTGGTCGCCCTCGCACCGCTTGTGTTCAGTCTCGCGTGGCTAAGCGCCTGCGGGAGCAGCGGAGGTAACGGGGGCGGCGGAAACAACGGGACACCCTCGGGCACGGTTACGGTCAATGGCACCTCCAACGGAGTGAACCGCCCCCTTTCATTGACATTGAATGTTGACCAATGAATCGCGCCGCTCGGACTTTGATTTTGCTGGGTCGCGCGTTTCATGCGGATAGATGTTGCCCAATCCGCTTCGCACCAACCACCTCAAAACGAGGTATATACGCCTGATGCCACGGATCATCGGTTCCCCAACCAGATTGACACCGGCGTAAACGCGCCGTAACCTCGATTCGAAGTCAACTATGGACTTATTCGAAGAAATCGTGCGCATGCGACGCGCCGGTCAGCGCGGAGCCCTCGCTACGATCGTCCACACCAATGGCTCAATTCCGAGTTATGAGAGCTCTCGCATGCTCGTCCGCGACGATGGCACGATCGCCGGCACGGTTGGCGGAGGCTGCGTCGAGGCCGAAGTGTGGGCCGCCGCAAAGGACGTCATCCAAAAAGAGCAGCCCCGCAAGATGACATTCAACCTGAACCACGAAGCCGCCTACGACGCTGGTCTCATCTGTGGAGGCACCCTGGAAATTTTTGTCGAGCCGATTCTTCCTCAGCCGATGCTCTATCTTTTTGGCGGCGGCCATGTCTCCACCGCCGCGGCCCGTGTCGCTCATCAAGCGGGTTTCGCCATCGGAATTGTTGACGACCGTGAGGCCTTTGCGAACCCCGACCGCTTCCCGATGGCCGCCGAGATTTATTCCACGTACGAGGACGCCTTCGCGAAAATTCACCCGAACTCCTCGAGCTACCTCTTGATCGTCACGCGCGGGCACAAGGATGATATGCGCGTGCTTGCCTGGGCCATTGACACCAACGCTCGCTACATCGGCATGATCGGCAGCAAGCGCAAAGTGCTTTCCGTCTATAAAGCGCTTGAGAAAGAAGGCCACGATCTCGAAAAATTCGAGCGTGTCCACGCTCCCGTCGGGCTCGATATCGGCGCCCTCGCCCCGGAAGAAATCGCTGTCAGCATCGCCGCCGAATTAATTGCCGTTCGCCGCAACGCGCCAAATCTTCCGCACAAGGCCGTTAGGCTCTCCGACGCCGCATCACTGCAGCACGACTAGGTCACCATGCTCGCAGCCGCCATTCTCGCTGCCGGCGAATCGAGCCGCATGGGCGAACCGAAAGCCCTGGTTTCAGTTCAGGGCCTCACTTTCGTCGAGCATCTTTTCACGGCGACACGCTTGCCCCGCATTGGCCTCACTAGAATCGTCCTCGGTGCTCACGCGGCAGAAATCGGCCCGAAACTGAAATTTGACCCGGCCATGATCGTCTTCAATCCTGATTGGATCACCGGCCAACTGTCGTCTATTCATGCCGCAATCCGCAGCTTGCCAGTTAGCACCACCGACGGGATTATTCTCTGTCCCGTGGATCATCCGCTAGTTTCCCGCCGCCTTATTTCCGAGCTGATCGCGCAATTCGATTCAACTCGAAAAGCCATCGCGCTTCCTCTCTACCGCGGCAAACGCGGACATCCCGTTATTTTTCGTGCCACGTTATACGAAGAACTTCTCGCCGCGTCGCCACAGGTTGGCGCAAGGCAGGTGGTCTGGGCCCATCCGCGGGAAATTCAGGAAGTTCCGACCGAAGAAGAGGGCGTAATTTTGAATCTAAACGATCCGGAAACTTTGAAAAAGGCGGCGACGCTGCCTACTTCCACCTGACTCGGGCGCTTCTTCGCGTTCGAATCTCCCCGCTAGCAATTTTCTCGAGCACCGCAGTCAGCGCGTCCATTGCAAGCTCGGCCGCGTGCATCGTAGCCGGAGGCAATTCGCCCAGCGCTTCCGAAATCCGCAACGCCGTAATCTCGCGTGCTTCGGCCAGGCTCCCGCCCGCCAGCAGGTCTGTAAGCACGGAGCCAGCCGCAATAGATGCCACGCATCCTTGCGTTTTGAAACGCGCTTCCGCCACCCGGCCGTCTTGCACTCGCACGGACAGCCTCATCGTGTCGCCGCACACGGGGTTGGCGACCTCTACCACCGCCGTCGGCTCGGCAAGATTCCCAGCGTTATGCGGATTACGAAAATGTTCGAGGATTTTTTCGTTCGTCACGGGCCCAGGTACGTACAGGACTAGCTGTCTCGAATTATAAGCCCGAGGCGCAGAACCTGCCGAGAAACCTGCGCGGCACCACTTCACAAAACTTGCTGTGTTCTCATTTTTCAGCGTCAAGTTTCCGGGGAGAACGCCCGCGGAACGAAAATAAAATTCCTTGCTCTTGCTTTCGCTTTTTGTTTCAATTCCTTGACACAGAGAGGTTTACGATATAGTTTAAAGTCGTCCTAGCCTTCACTTCTTCCGATTGGGCGCGGAAGGGTGACCAAACAACTCGCCTACTGAATCACTCAGGAGAAATACTAAAATGCGACGATTCGGATGCCTGTTCACCCTCGTGACCGCGGTTGTGCTCTCCGCAAGCGCCAGCTTCGCGCAGGACGGCAAGCTGAAAATCACGGTCAGGCCAAAAGAGGCATATATCTTTGTTGACGGTAAGGCCATCCACGAGGGCAGAAGCCGCTCCATTCCCCTCCCCGCCGGAAAGCATACCGTAGCCGTGATGAACTATGGCTTCAAGATCTCGACGCAAGACGTCGATATCACCGCGGGCAAGACGACTGATTTGAACGTTGTCCTGCAGGCATACGGCGGCACCGTAAACGGCCCGTGGGGCCGCGTGTATCTGGGCGGAGGTTGGCCGCATGCCGCCGTCCTCTCCAATGGGACCAAGCCCGAATATCTCGTCGGTCACGTCAACGAGATGAACAACGATTTCTGGGTTTGGAAGCAGGAGTTGATTCTCCCAGTTGGACATCATCATCTGACCGTCACCAAAGAAGGCAAAACGGTTTGGGAAGGCGACGTTGACGTGCAGGCCAACAAGAAGACCTCCGTCGATATGGCAAAGAACACGCAGAAGACCACGGAGTGGACGCGTGGCACTAAACTAAAAGATCTACCGCGCTTCAAGCCCGGTACCGCGAGCGCCACGATTGCCGTCGCCCCCGTCACCGGCAGCTTCTCCGCCTCCGCAGGCCAAATCAATTGCGGCGACACTTCCAATCTCACCTGGCAGACCACGGAAACCATTGACACAAACATCAGCAACGTCGGAGCGGTCGCGCCCAGCGGCACGCAGGGCGTCTCGCCAAAAGCCACCACCACGTACGACTTCAAATCCACCGGCCCGGGTGGCACGGTCTCAAGCACAGCCACAGTCAACGTAAACACCAAAGTTGATGCCAGTATTAGCGCGAATCCTGCCGAGGTTCACTATCGGAAGATCGGCGACAAGGTGATCACTCAGGATAATTCCACCGTTACGTGGAAGACCTCGAACGCTCAGGACGCGACGCTCAACGGCAACAAAGTTGACGTGAATGGCAGCCAGCAAGTGCAAGCTGCGCCGGCCGATGATTCACAGGTGCCGGAAGGCCAGCCGGCTCGGACGGTGGATGAGTCGAAGACCTACACGCTGAACGCCACGAATACTTGCGGCGGCAGCTCGACTCAGACGGCGAACCTGCATGTCGTCGGCTCCGTTGAGCCGATTCCGGCCGTCGTTCTGCAGAGCATCTTCTATCCCACGGATTATCCGGATCAGAAGCATCCGCAAGTCGGACTGGTGAAGAGCCAACAGCTCGAATTGTCCACTCTGGCGGGCGGATTCAAGAAGTACCTGGAATACGATCCGGACGCGAAACTTTCGATCGAAGCATTCGCGGATATTCGGGGATCGAAAAACCACAATCAGGACTTGAGCGAACGCCGCGTCGAGCGCATCAAGCAATATCTCGTCGATCAGGGAATCTCGGCGGACAAGGTTCAGACCGCTGCCTACGGCAAAGAGCGACCGATGCCGAAGGCGGACGTGAAGAACCTCGAATCCACAAACCCGAACCAACCGCCCAAGGCCCGCTTGCGCAACGTGACGGGCGATTGGTATGCATACAACCGCCGCGCAGACATCGTGCTTCTGCCTTCCGGAAAGAAGTCGGCCCAGTTCTACCCGCATAATGCCGACGACTCCGGAGTGATGTGGCAAATCCCGAAGCCGGCTCTGAAGAAGGTAGAAGCGGTAAACTAAGACCTCTAGAAAAACAAGAAACGCGCCGGAGATTTCGTCTCCGGCGCGTTTTTGTTTTTGCGCGGCCTCCGAAGTCATCATAGGCAGCGGCGGCGAAGGCAAAGCGAACAAAAGTATGTCGCAACTGCTGCCACTAGGTTGCAGCAAAAAGCTGTTTGACGCCCACTGATCGCTGTTTTCGTCGGCTCGACGTAGAAGCTTGGGCCGACCCAGGGTGTGGAGCGGGGAGGTAACATTCCTCGACATGGGAGCAAGTCAACCCCGTCCCACCCTTCGCAAAATCGGCGAAGGATGGGGCACCCGCAAGGGCTAAGGCTGAACTTCGGAGTGACCTATCCGAGCGGTATCATCCTGCCCGGAGCGCTGCCAATTGTGGAAACCACGGATATCGGCCGTCAAAGGTGGGCCACCCGCCTTTCCAAGATACCTATGGTCAAGGAGCTGCGCAGCAAGCTACGAGACCGCCACAACCTCCGCCGTGTACAACGGATGATAAGGGCAAGAAATGTCCATGAAGAGACCCGCCGTCGAAATACCGGAGGGAGTATGACCTCTAAGATGCGACTTTCTTGGCGTCTCCTAGTCAGCCTTGTTCTCGGCGGCATGACCTGGGGAGTTCTCGCTCTGGGCGAGGCCAAACTGACATATAGCCACATTCTCGGCAACATCGTAGAGGCGGCCCTCTTTCCTGCCCTCCTGATCGCCGGAATCTTTTATCCAGAAGGTGCCCATACGGGCCGCGGCGTCCCTTATTTTGGCTATGTGCTACTGGCTACGGGTGTCCTGTTCTACGCGCTGGTGTGGTTCGTCATTTTCTCCTGGCTCGGTCGCCGGGGTCGCCGCTTAGCTACAACGCGCTCGGATAGTCCTAAAATTCGATAGTCTGCATGAACGACAGGCGGGTGGCCCACCTTTTCTGCTGCGTATGCGTAGTCTCCACAATTGACGGCGCTTCTGTGAGGATGATGGCATTCCAGTGGTTAACTCCGAAGTTTAGTCTTAGTTCTTGCGGGTGCCCCATCCTTCGCTGGGTTTGCGAAGGGTGGGATGGGGTTGACTTGTTTTCGAGGCGGAAGGCGAACAACTGGGCGCGGAGCAGTTACCGGTTTTATCAGAATGGGGAAGAGAGTTTGTGCACGCCGGATGGGTTGAAGGATTAGAAGTGGAACGCGTTAACTAGGAGCGAAAACCGAAACCAACATCGAAAACACCCACCCTTCGCAAAGGCGGCGAAGGATGGGACACCCGCAAAAACTGGGGCAGGATTCGGACGAGTGTCGAGCGGTATCACCCGCGCGGGAGTGCCGTGAATTGTAGGGAACCACGAATGCAAATCGAGAAAGGGTGGGCCACCCGCCCTGGAGGTGTAGCGGAACGGTCGATAAATTCAGGAAGTCTGGGACAGGCAATGGATAATCCGGGTGATATGGCAAAGGACATGGTGGTCGGAGCAACATCGGAACTCGGGTCTAGGGCTGCGGAGGGCATTGCGAGCAAGCTTCTCGGGGGTGCTGCAAAAAACCTGGAGGGCCAGTTGTCCCGAGCTCACACTGCAAACCGCGCTGCTAAGGTCGCTGGTCGATTGGCGAAGGCAGAGGGCAAGACGGCGCAGCAAGCGGCCGCCGCGGGGAGTGCGGTTGGCACGGCGATGGAGGCGGGTCAGCGGGCCATCGACAAGAAGAACCAAAAGCCACGCGACCAACACGACTGATTTATGCTCTATCAGCCATGATAAGCGAAAACCGGATTGTGTTCGTCGTTGTGGTCACAATTATTGCGGTTCATTTTGTTTTACGCGAAGCAACCTTTGAAAAGGCCGCAATCCGCAAAGGAGGGGTTCGGTTTCCTGCTGGCCGGGGTCTGCGCGCAATCTTTTGGGTCGGTGCACCTTTAGAGCTCTTTGGTGCCTATGAGCTTTTTCGTCAAATCCACTCCTCTACAGATTGGTTCTTTCCGATAATACTCATCGTACTCGCTTTAGGGACGGTGTACTTCGATCCCGGCACGATTGTAACGGATGAGTCAGGCCTTTCCCTGCATAGATACTTCGGTCTTCATACCGAGAAACTCGAGTGGGACAATGTTGAGAGTGTGGTAGTGGCGAAAGCGTTGAAGACGATTTCCGTTTTTGGCCGGGACGGTCGATCGATCGTTCATACGCAATTTCATGTTGATCCATTGCGATTTCAAGCCGAAGTGAAAAAGCATTTGAGGTCCCCTATCATAGAGCAATGAATAAGGCGGGTGGCGCACACCCTTCTCTGCTTTGTATGCGTGGTTTCCGCAATTGACGGCACTTCCGTGAGGATGATCCCACTGAGGTAGGTCACTTCGAAGTTTAGGTCTTGGCTCTTACGGGTGCCGGGTGACCCGCGCTTCGTTGTTTTTGCTAAGGTTGGTGCTTATTTTGAGTTGATCAAGTAGAACTCTGTCTGGCGCGGCTGGAAGAATTTGTAGCCGTCGGGCGTGAGATAGGCGTCGTCTTCCGCCATGACGTAGATTTTCTGGCCGGCCCATTCGGGGATGGCGGTTTTTGTGTTGAGCTCGATGGATTGATAGGAGCCGTCGCGCAGTCGCTCCTGGGATGACGGGCCCACGGCTTCGTGGGTGGGGTTCACGGTTTGCGACGCGCGAAAATCGATGCTTGCGCCGAGCCCGTGCCCTTGATTGCCGATGGGGTGGCTGTAAATCATGGCTTCGATTCCCTTCTGCTTCATCTCTGCCATGGTGAGGTCATATACTTCGCCGCCGGTGCGGCCCGGCCGAGCGGCGCGCAGCATGAGCGCGTCCTGCAGCGCATTGGTGTTGTCCATTGCTTTCTGCAGGCCGGCTGGAACAGTTTTCTCGCCGGGCAGAAGCACGTAGGCCATCTTCTGCCAGTCTGTGCTCATGCCCATGTAGGAGATTCCGAAATCGAGATGCACCAGATCTCCCGGCTCGATCACGGTTTCTTCTTTCGCGACGGCCAGGAAACCGCGCGAGGTTTCGGACGGCATGCCCTTGCGCTGCACGCGCAGGTCGGGCTGGAACCAGGTGTCGACTCGATTGCGCCACATCTCGTCGTAGAGCCAGCGGCGCACATCGCCGACGGTTGTCTTCCCCGGCGTGATTATTTCATTCGAGAGGGCGCGCTTGGTGATGAGGTCGGTGAGAATCACTTCCTGGTTGTAGGTGTCGAATTCTTCGGGGATGCGCGTGGCGAGGTATTCGCCGATCAATTCCTGCGCCGGCACGAAATTCTTCGCAGCGTCTGGGCCCATTTTCTCGGCGAGATAGTCGTAGGTGGATTTTGTAAGGCTGCGCGTGACGCCGCGGCGGCCGTCAATGCCGAGGCCGATGTGGGCCGGGTGGTACGTGTCCCACAGGGCTTTCAGTTGCTTGTCCACAGGGTGCTGCGAAGGATCGTCGGTGCTCTCGAAGAATCGCTGTACGTTCTCTTCCGAGTATCCGGTGACGGCGATTTTCTTGAGGCCTGCGTCACCCGCATCCACGAATACAAAAATATCGCGACCTCCCGTGTAGACGCGCGGCGGGGCGATGTATTCCGTGAGCGGATCGTTGTGAAATTCTTCGTTGACCACGATCCACATGTCCACGCGGTTGCGGCGCATCATGTCGAGTAGCATGGCGTGGCGCTTGACGAGCCACTGTTCGCGCACAGCGATTTGTTGCGACCAAGGCAGAAGCTCCGGCGCCTTCGGGAGATTTTTCTGCTTCGATTTCTGAGTTGCTGCTGCGCCAATCAGCAGGCCGCATGCCGCCAGGACCAAAGCCCATTTTCGTGGATTCATTCCAAATCCTCCGCGCGGCATCCTATAACAATTGGAGGGCCAGAAATACGGCCGTGGCTTCGGATCTAATTGTCGAGTGGTATCATTCGTGTTCCAAGCAGACCGAGTTCCACGGAACAATTGCTGGGACACTCAATGAAAGACCGATCGCAAACCGCAGAGAGCCACGACGCGCTGGAGGTTTCGCTCGCTGGCATCGGCCTGATCAATTCTCCGCGACTGAACAAAGGGACGGCTTTCCCCGACCACGAGCGCGACCTTTTTGGTCTGCACGGCCTATTGCCGCCGCACGTCGGCACCCTCGATGAACAAGTAGAACGCCGATTGCGCGCGCTCAACGACGAACCCACCCCTTTCACCAAATACAGCTTCCTTCGCGACCTCCAGGACATCAACGAGACACTTTTCTACGCGCTGCTGGTCCGCAACATCGAGCAGATGCTGCCACTGGTCTACACGCCCACAGTGGGCGAGGGCTGCCAGCGCTTCAGCGAAATCTGGCGAAAACCACGAGGACTGTTTCTGAGTTATCCAAACAAGGAGCGTATCCACCAAATCCTGAGCCACCGCCGGTACGACAGTGTGAAATGCATCGTGGTGAGCGACGGTGAGCGAATTTTGGGCCTCGGCGACCAGGGCGCCGGCGGAATGGGGATCCCCATCGGAAAGATGGCGCTCTACACCGCCCTTGGCGGAATTCACCCGGAAAATTGCCTTCCGATTCTGCTGGACGTGGGAACAAACAACGAGGAAAGGTTGAAGAGTCCGATTTATGTCGGATGGGCGCATCAACGAGTGTGCGGCCCTGAGTACGACGAATTCGTGGATATTTTCGTGCAGCACGTGAAGAGGCGCTGGCCGCACGTTCTCTTGCAGTGGGAGGATTTTGCCGGTTCCAACGCGGCGCGCCTGCTGGCGCGCTATCGGAATGAGTTGTGCACCTTCAACGACGACATTCAAGGCACGGCAGCGGTGGCAACGTCGACTGTGATTTCTGCGATCAATGTGACTGGTGTGCCGCTCGAGCAGCAAAAATTCGCGGTGCTCGGCTTCGGAAGCGCAGGACTCGGCATCACGAATTTGCTGGCGCAGTTCATTCAGGATAAAGGTGTGCCACCAGACGAGGCGCGGAAGCGGTTTTACGCAATCGATCGCGACGGCTTGATTACGGATAAGACGCAAGGAATGCGGCCGGAGCAGATGCTCTATGCGCGCAGCGAGGAAGAAGTGAAGGCCTGGAGGCAGCAGCCGAACGCCGAAATCACGCTCTTGGATGTGGTGCGTAACGCGAAGCCTTCGGCGTTGATTGGCGTCTCCGGACAGGGCGGCACGTTCACCGAGCAAGCCGTGCGCGAAATGGCGAAATATGTTGATCGGCCCATCATCTTTCCGCTCTCTAATCCCACTTCGTGCTGCGAAGCGACGCCGCAGGATTTGATGAACTGGACGGAAGGGCGCGCGCTGATCGGAACCGGAAGCCCGTTTGAACCGGTGCGCGTGGGAGGAAAGGAGGTTCACATCGCGCAGACCAATAACTCGTACATTTTCCCCGGGCTGGCGCTGGGAATCGTGGCATCGAAAGCGAGAAGGGTGACCGATGCGATGGTGAAGGCTGCAGCCGAAGAACTGGTGCGCCATCTGCCCACCCGAACCGACAAGAACGCGAGCCTGCTTCCGCCGATTTCCAAGACGCGCGAATTGGCGCGGGAGATTGGTGAGGCCGTTGGGAGGCAGGCTATCAAAGAAGGGCAGGCACAAATCGCCGAAGCGAATTTGTCCCGCGAGCTGGAAGCGAATATTTGGAATCCTGTGTATGTCCCTTATGTGCGCAAACCATTGAAAAGCCAACCAAAGTGACATCGAAGCGCATGGCGGGGAAAAAATCCGGAGCAACGTTGCGCATTGTTTCGCTGGCGCCGAATGTGACTTCAATACTCTTCGCGCTTGGGGCGAGGCGAGAGCTGGTTGGCGTGAGCAAATGGTGCAAGGAAGTGGCGCCGGTGGGGCGGCGACCGCAAATGGGCGACTGCTGGAAGATGGATGTGCGCGAGGTGATGCGGCTGAAGCCAACGCTTCTGATTGGCTCGGTGCCGTTTGCGCCGGAAACGGTGGCCAGCATCTTGAAGGAGGCGGTGGCTTTTCTTGCGATTAATCCGCGCTCGTTGGCTGATATTGAGGCGGACATTCGCACCCTGGCGCGTCTGGTGAATCGCGCGATCGCAGGAGAGAAACTGATCCGAGCGATGCGATTGGATTTTGAATCGATTGCGCGGCAGGCCAAACAATTTCGGCACCGGTCGTGTCCGCGCGTTTACTGCGAGGCCTGGCCGCACCCGCGCATCAGTTCGCCTCCTTGGGTTTCTGAATTGGTGGAGATGGCGGGTGGCGAGGCTGTGGTGCCAGCCAGCACGCGCGTTACCGATGAGGACGTCGCGCGCGCTCGTCCTGATGTGATCGTTCTGGCATGGACCGCCGCCGGGGCGCGTTCGAAGCCATCTAGCGCGCTTCGCAATGCTGCGTGGCGAGATGTTCCGGCTGTAAGAACAGGGCGCGTGGTTGGGATTCGCGACGAACTTCTCAATACGCCCGGGCCTCCTCTTGTCGAGGGGGCGCGCGCGCTTTTTCGCGCGATACACCCGGTGGCCGACTTACGTGGCCGCACCGCTGGGGCACGGGCGGGGCTGCGATGATTACGGTGGTCGCTGCTTTGATTCAGGCCAAAGGCAAACTTTTGGTCTGCCAGAGGAAGCGCGGTGCCTCTTTTGCGATGATGTGGGAGTTTCCCGGCGGAAAAGTAAAACCCGGCGAGACGCTGGAGCAAGCTCTCGTGCGCGAGCTCGAAGAGGAGCTTGGCACGAAGGCGACCATCGGTCCGGAGGTCTGTCGGGCACAGCATCGCTACGCGGAACTTAGCGACGCGATTGAGCTGATATTTTTCAATGCTTATCTCGATCCACAGAAGGTGCGGAATTTAGTTTTCGAAGAGATTCTGTGGCGCGACCCGTCATCACTGCCGGAACTCAATTTCTTGCCCGCCGACAAAGAGCTAATCGAAAAGTTGGCTTCCGGGGGGCTCCCATCCGGAGACCGCACATAGCGGAGTTCTGCAACTAGACTTCATTCCTGAGTGCCGTCTCTGCGCGTCGGAATATGAATAAATTTTAATCTGTTCGGAACTGTGTGTGCCTCGTGTGCTCCCTCCCCTGAATTTCGTGTTATAGTTTTTGTGAAAAGCTAAAGAGCACCAGCTCATAGGAGTCCGCATGGCGTCGAAAACCCATCGGGCGGTAATGGAGCCCGAGGTGGAAAAAAATGGCACTCCGTCGAATGAACTTCACCTGAACCTATACAAAATGCTCGTGAAGTGCCGGATGTGCGACGAAAAGGCGCGCATTCTCTTCCGCCAGGGTAAATACAAGGGAAACTTTTATTCCGGCGTCGGCCAGGAAGCCACGAGCGTCGGCACGGCGTTCAGCCTGAAAAAGGATGACTGGATTGCGCCGTCGCATCGCGACTGGACGTCGAACGTCATCAAAGGCGTGCCGCTTAAGTTCTGTTTCGCGCAACTTTTTGCGAAAACCACGAGCCCCGATCGCGGCCGGTCCTCACCGGCGCACATGGGATATCCCGAGCTGCACGTAATCACGCCCGCCAGCAGCATCGCGGGGCAACTTAACGTCGGCACGGGCGTGGCGCTGGGAATCAAGAAGCTGCGCCGCAACGATGTGGTGGTTTCCTACTTCGGCGACGGTGCTACGAGCTTTGGCGGCTTCCACGAGGCGCTGAATTTTGCCGGCGTGCATAAGCTTCCGATTATTTACGTCTGCCAGAACAATCTCTGGGCGGAATCGGTGCCGTTGCGTTTGCAGACGGCGCTCACGAATCTTTCCGACCGCGCGAAAGCTTACGGCTTCCCCGGCATTTCGCTCGACGGCAACAATGTTCTCGAAGTTTACGATGCCGCTCAGAAAGCAATCGGGCGCGCGCGCGGCGGACAGGGGCCTACGATGCTCGAGTGCAAGACCTACCGCTGGTACGGCCACTCGGAAATCGATCCGGCGAAATACCGCGTGAAGGAAGAAGTGGACGCGTGGAAGAAAAAAGATCCCGTCGCCACGTTCGAGAAGCAGCTGATGGAAAAGAAGCTTCTGAACGACGCGAAGAAAAAGCAGATCGCCGACGAGATCACTCAGGAAATCAACGAAGCGGTGGAGTTCGCCGAGCAAAGCCCCTATCCCGATGCGTCCGAGCTTGCGGACCACATCTGGGCGCAGTAGACGCGACCAAAGGAATCGAAATAAAAATGGCCCGAACGATCAACATGCTGGAAGCAATTAACGAAGCTCTCTCGCAAGAGATGGAGCGCGACGAGCGCGTCTTCATCCTCGGCGAGGATATCGGTCTCTCTGGCGGTGTTTTCAAGGTGACCGACGGCTTGCTCGACAAATTCGGCGAAGACCGCGTTCTCGACACGCCGCTTGCCGAGGGCATCATCATCGCCGCGGCGATTGGTTCGTCAATGATGGGACTGCGGCCGGTGCCGGAAATTCAGTTTGCGGATTTCATCACGCCAGCCGTGGAACAGATCGTGCAGCAAGCTTCGAAATTGCGCTATCGCAGCGCGGGCGGATATTCGTGTCCGGTAACCATCCGCGTTTGCTGCGGCGCGGGAGGCGGCAGCGGTTTGTACCACTCGCAGGAAAACGCGACGTGGTTCGTGCACGAGCCTGGGCTGAAAGTGGTGATGCCGTCAACCGCCTACGATGCGAAAGGTATGCTCCTCGCGGCGATTCGCGATCCTGATCCGGTGATTTTCTTCGAGCACAAATCTTTGTACAGGCAAGCGAAGTCCGAAGTGCCCGAAGGCGATTACACGGTACCAATCGGGCCAGCGGCGGTGCGTCGCGAAGGACGCGACCTGACGATCCTGACCTACGGATTCATGACCCAAAAGTCGCTCGACGCCGCGGAGCAAATGGCACAGAAAGGCGTCGAAGCGGAAGTGGTGGAGATTCGCACGCTCGCGCCCATCGACAAAACCACGATTCTCGACTCAGTGCGCAAGACGAACAAGGCGCTCATCGTTCATGAGGACAAGAAAACGATGGGCTACGGCGCGGAACTCGCCGCAATCCTGAGCGAAGAAGCCTTCGATGATCTCGATGGGCCGATTATGCGTGTGACAGGTCCCGATGTGCCGGCGATTCCCTTCAGCCCCAATCTCGATAAAGCCTGGCAAGTGAACACAGAAAAAATCGTCGCAGGCATCGAGAAACTAGCTGCGTACTGAGCGTTGGAATATTAGTGCGAGAGCCAGACGCGAAAATCCGCACGGCAGCCGCGAGTGACCCACAGGTTTCTCGAGTCGAACCCCCATGTGGACCCCTGTATGCAAGGTGATCCGCTGAACTGCTGATCGACTAGCGCGTTTGCTATGCGTCCACCAGCGGGACACGTCTTCCTTCCTCCGTCCTGCGACGAGCACCGCACCACCGTCGATCGGCCGCCGGGCCGCCCACCAGTCCAAACTTGGAATTCGCCCTGGCAGCCACGATCAACCCAAACGCCCATGTTATCGTAGCCCCACGAACGTCCTTGTGCGCAGCTGGCGCCCCCCATTTGCCGCGTAAGCTGCGCGCCGCGCACCCAGCCGCCCACCGGGCAGTGACGAAACCGGCCATCCGTTGATCTGCATCGTATGCTAGTTGATGCGCCAGTGTATTGCTGCGCGTGGGTCTTTGCGGGCGCGAGCAAAAAGATTGCGGCTGCGAGCAGAGCTATAATCCAAGGCATTCGAGGCATGGTTTCTCTCTCCCGAGTAGCTGCTCGACCGCCATCCAAAATTCCGAGCGACTCGCCGCGTGTAGATGACTGACGCATCCTGCCGAAGCTGCGGCGCTACGTCAATGCGATTTTTTGAGGCGCGAACGGTCACACCAGCGTGCGTCCCCCGTCGACCGCAATCACCTGGCCAGTGACGAAGTCTGAGGTCGCGAAATACATCACCGCGTCGGCGATATCCTCGCCCGTCCCCGTGCGATGGAGCGGAACGCGCTTGATGTAATCCTGGTCGGGCGGCTCGTCTGGAAATTGAATCGTTCCCGGCGCCACGCTGTTTACCAGAATCTCCGGGGCCAGCGCGCGGGCAAGACATTTCGTCAGCATGATCGCTCCGGCTTTCGAAACGCAATAATGCGTATAGGCCGGCCAGGGCAGAATTCCACCAAGCGACGACAAGTTGATGATTCTGCCGCGTCCATGCCGCTTCATCAGGGGCGCCGCGGCTTGCGCGCATAGAAACTGCGACTTCAAGTTCGCGTTCATGATTCGGTCCCACTGTTCGTCAGTGAGCTCTTCGACTTTCGCCGCGAAAAACATTCCTGCATTATTTACAAGAATATCGAGGCGGCCGAATTCCTTGTCGATCGCGGCAAACATACGTTGCACATCGGCGCGTTGCGATACGTCTGCCTGCAGCGCGACGGCTCGACGTCCCAGGGATTGAATTTCGATCGCCAGTTCCTCGGCCTCGGCTTCCGACGTTGCATAGTTCACAATTACGTCTGCGCCTTCTTTCGCCACCCGCAAAGCTATACTCCGCCCGATTCTTTTCGCCGCTCCCGTGACCAGTGCCACTTGCCTCGCAAGCGGTTTCTCGGCCGTCATTCGATCCTCCGCGAATCTTCGCGTAATTGGCATCCGCTTGCTTTGGATTTCATCATGCGTGCGGCCAACTGCAAAATCCGTTCCGCAGCTTCCTCCGGTCCAACGCCGCGCGCGTGAATGTTCGAAATCAGGTTGCGGTCCGCGTCGCTTTGGATTTTCGTCGGCCGAAACGCCATGTATGCCGAAAGGCTCATGGCAGTTGCGAGCCCGGGACGCTCTCCGATCAGTAGCACGGCCACCTGAGGTTTCAATAGCTCGCCAATTTCATTCAAGATTCCCACCCGGCAATGGCGGATCACGAAAGTGTGCCCCGCAGTCCATCCGCGCACTTCCACGCCTGCGGAAAGCGGCGGGAGCAAGTGCGGAACCTGTTCAGCGACAGCCGCCACCGACAGCCCGTCCCCGATTGCGATCTGAATATCGCAATTGCGTGCGTAGTTTCTCGATAGCCGCTCGCGGGATTTGTCGTCAAATTGTCGTCCAAGGTCGGGCCGCAAGAGGTATTCGTCCTTGTTGCCCGCCCGCGTCCGGAACTCGTGCAGCTCCCGACGTCGCACAAAATCTACGCCGAGAGCGGCGTTGAGATCCAATTCGTCACGAACCGCGTCTCGCGCGGCCGCGTGCGCTTCGCGCAAATCAAGCTGCGTTCCCGTTCGATACGCCGCTCCTGCGCGCCCGACCAACACGCGCGCCGGTGTACGTGCTCGAATCTTCTCAATGAGGTCAGGGCACTCCCCGCCCGCCAAAGATTCGTCGCGCCGCTTCAGCACGCCAGCCACTCAGGTGATCCCTTCGAGCGACGTTTCAAGCCGGTGCATCAACCGCCTGCGGGCTGAAGCGTCAAGTAACGCCGGCTCGCCGTCGCGGTAAATCCCTTCGCCTTCGAGCCAACGCAGAAATTCAGGCGCAGGCCGCAGCTTGAATAATCTTCTCACCGCCAGCGCATCGTGATAGCTCGTCAACTGATAATTCAGCATCACGTCGTCCGAGCACGGCACGCCCATAAAATAGTTGCATCCCGCCGCCGCGAGCAGCACGAGCAGATTGTCCGCCGAATTCTGGTCCGCCTCGGCATGATTCGTGTAACAGACATCGCAACCCATCGGCAGCCCCAGCAGCTTGCCCATGAAATGGTCTTCGAGCCCCGCGCGAATAATTTGCCGCTCGTCAGACAAATATTCCGGCCCGATAAATCCCACCACGCTGTTCACCAGAAACGGATCGAACACGCGCGCCACTCCGTACGCCCGCGCTTCCAGCGTCAATTGGTCGACTCCGTGATGCGCTTCAGCCGAAAGTGCGCTTCCCTGCCCCGTCTCGAAATACATCACGTTGTCGCCCTTCCACTCCACATCGCGCTCACGATGATGTTGCAGCACTCGATCGCGGCCCTCGCGCAGCATCGCCAGCGTAATTCCGAAACTTCGATTCGTCGCCTCCGTTCCGCCAATCGACTGAAACAGCAAATCGACCTGTGCTCCGCGCTCCATCGCGGCAAGTTGTGTGGTGACGTGCGCGAGACAACATGTCTGCGTGGGAACTTTGTACGCGTCAACCAATCGCGTCAGGCCATTCAGTATCGCGAGCACCGCATCGACGGAATCTGATGCCGGGTTGACGCCGATCACCGCATCGCCGCAGCCAAACAGCAGCCCCTCAAACGCCGAAAGCAAAATGCCGCCCACATCATCCGCCGGATGATTCGGCTGCGCCCGAATTCCCAACACGCCGCTTTCACCCATCGTATTTCGGCAGCGTGTGACGTTTCGAATCTTCGCGGCAGCCAGGATTAAATCCTTGTTGCTCATGATTTTCGCGACTGCCGCGGCAATTTCCGGAATAATCGTTCGACCCGCGCGCTTCAGCTCCATCTCGCCTGTGGCATCGTCGAGCAACAACTCGCGAAATTCCCCCACGGTAAGGCCAGCAATCTCGCCAAACGCTTCACGGTCATACGTATCCACAATCACCCGGCTCACATCGTCCTCATCCGGATCAATCACCGGGCGCGCAACAATTTCCGCAAGTGGCAAATCCGCCAGTTCCCGCTTTGCGGCCACGCGCTCACGCTCCGACCGCGCCGCGATCCCGGCCAGTTGATCGCCGGACTTCTCCTCGTTCGCCTTGGCAAAAAGTTCGCGCAAGTCCGAAAACACGAATCGCTCCATCACCATCCCGCCGTCACACTCACAAACCACCACCGCCGCAAAGTATCACCAATTGTAGATCGACGAAAGTAACGCAATCCCCTGCTAGAATCGTTCGGGTTTACGCCTGCTTTCCGGAGGGTCAATGTCACGCAGCTCGTCGCTCGGTTCGCCGCTAAAGTCACCACGGCACTCCCCACTCGATCTGCTAGCCATCGCCGCGCATCCCGATGACGTCGAACTCACCTGCGGCGGCACCGTCCTCAAAATGTCGCAGGCAGGCTATCGCACTGGAATCCTCGATCTCACGCGCGGTGAGACAGGCTCGCGCGGCACTCCTGAAACGCGCCTCAAAGAAGCCGCGCGCGCCGGGACAATTCTCGGCGTGAAAGTACGCCGCAATCTCGGCCTTCCCGATGCTCGCCTCGCACTCACCGACGAATTCAAAATCGCTATCGCGGAAGCGATCCGTGAACTCCAGCCCCACACGATCATTCTGCCTTACTGGGAAGGCCGCCACCCCGATCACTACAACGCTTCTAATCTCGGTTTTGAAGCCGCCTTTATCGCCGGCCTGAAAGCCTATCCGATGAAAGGCCAGCCGTTTCGTCCGTTTAAAATTCTCTACGCCACTTCCGATGCCACTGCGAGACCCACGTTCGCCGTAGACATCACCAAGCAGTACGAAAGCCGCCGCCGTGCAATCCTCGCCTATAAATCGCAATTTACGCCCCCGCAAAAATCTCCCAAGTCGTCCAAATCAAAAGTGTATCTTCCGCTCGACGAGCTCGAAGGCCGCATGAGCGATCAAGCACGCCACTACGGACGCATGATCGGCGTGACATATGCCGAAGGGTTCGTCATGAAAGAAGTGATGCACATCGACGATGTGATAAAAATCCCGGTCCGCTCAATCTAGGCCGGGTCGCTTAGAAATCTCGATTCAGAGAGGAGAACGACCCCATGAAAATTTCATCCCGCCATCCTGCCGGCTCCTTTGTCTTTGCTTTTTTCCGACAGTAGGGGCACGGCATGCCGTGCCCGAACGCGCCATAAGCACACCGGCGCCATCCCCCTCGCAGGCTGCTTCAAAATGTCTTGCTCTCAATTTTCGCGACGCGACAATGGCACGATCGCGCCAAGTTCGTCCGCCGGGCACGGCATGCCGTGCCCCTACTGAAAACCAGGAAACGTAATCGTACGATTCGGCGCGGATTTCACTAACGTAGGCTTCAGCCTGCTCTACAAGTAAGCACAATCTCCGCCAAAATCCTCTCCCACCCGCGAAATCGTTTCCCCACGTGGCAGCACGCCCGACCCACGAGTCCAACACAGCCATTCCAAAACATTCCATCCCTGCCCCCGCCTCCCGTGATACATTCCGCCATCCACAGATCCAGTCCTCAAACTTCCACCCTTTGCGGGGAGGCCAAATTGAAACGACGCTCGTTAGTGATTCTAGCCATCACGGCTGGCCTGGCCCTCACGGGCGGCAAATCCACGAAATTGGTATTTACGTGGCTCAATCCCAACCAACACTCCAACCATTTCAAAAACATAATGGTTCTCGGCATCAACGGCCGCGCTTCCATTCGAGCAGAGTTCGAAGATCAGCTCTGCGCGGCCATCGCCAGGCCGGGCATCCAGTGTTCGCCTAGCTACTCGCTGATCCCGCGACCCACCGGCACACCACTCGACATGAACGATCTTAGAAATGTTGTAAGCGGCCAAAATATTGACGCCATCGTCGCCTCGCGTCTCGTGAAGGTCGATAAAACCGTCACCTATATCCCCGGCCAGGCCTATCCGATGTTTCCGGTTTACGGCACGTTCTACGGTTACTATGGCGCGATCTACCCGGTGGTTTATTCGCCGGACTATCTTCGCGTCGACAAGACGGCGCAGGTGGAGACGAATTTCTATTCGGCGGTAGCGCCGGACGGAGTGCTGGTCTGGACGGGAACCAGCGACACAGTGAACCCTAAATCGCCCGTCAAGGCTATCGACGCACTTTCGAAGATCATCGTGCAGGAATTAGAGAAGCAAAATATTATTTGAGTAGAAAGCCGAAACTGGAAATGCGCGCTTTGGTGCGTGGGCGCTGAATCAGAAATCGTCGGATTCGAGCGCGTAGCTATAGCCGGGCAGAGTTTGAATGGGCCCGCGGTTGTCCACTTTCACCTTCACCGGCCGCTCCGATTCCGCGCCCGTTCGCCGCAACACCACGTAAGTAGTCAGCGCTTCGTTGTAGACCTTCGTAATCAGATACGACTCGGCCGTATCGTCCTTCTTCCAAACCTGGCCAACTTGAATTTTCCGGGCGGGCACCTTATGAATGTAAAGCCATTCCTGAGACCCGTCAACATTGCAACGCGCCCCCGATTCCCAGGCCAAACTTCAGGACCCCAGCGCCACAGCCGCCCGAAAACGCATGGCTCTCCTCGCGAATCTATGGCAAGCTACCCCGCATGGGAAACAAAGACGCACACCGCCGCGAGAAGAAAAAGCCAAAAAAGAAAGCTCCTCCCACCACGGCAGCGAATCCACCCGCTTCGCGATGGGTCCCCCCACCGCCGCCCCCGCCGAAGACCTAAGCTGGTCTCGTTCTAGATCCTTTTAGCTTCGGTTGCTCTTACTAGCAGCCTCGATCGTGCGCAGCATCAAATCTTCGAACGATGGCGCTATTTCCGAAACAACTTTCAGACGGTTATTACAAAGGATTTCTTCGTGGTCAATCTTGACGATTCGGCAGTCTCCGTTCTTTTTACGGGCGCTCAGATCGAAACAAACGGGATCGTAGTCCATGTCAGGGCCGTTTCCGAACTGAATATAGCCCGCACCCCTCAAAGTATTCCAAAACGCCGGGTCTTTCGACATCTGCGCGAGTAACCCTGTGAGATCGCGATTAGGAGGGTTCGCGAGCAATCGGCATGATTGCAGGTCTACTTCCTCCCATCGATAAGTGAGCACGAGTTTTTCATATAGGCCCGGAAACCGAGCCGGCAATTTGGCGTAAATGGCTTCCAACGCTTGAGCTGGCGTGTCCACCTTGATGGGTCGCCAACTCTTGAAACCATGTTCATCGGGTTCAGAGAACGCCAGCTGCCAGCCGATGGGGTCGAGATGCTCGTCGACTACGAGCATCTCGTCCAGCTTTTCAAAGCTGGCCACAAAATTCTCTATCAGCGTCGCCGCGTACTGTCTATTAGAAGCCATTTGCCCATTCTCGAATCAGCCTGGCCACGCCTTCATAGCAGTCTCCACCACTTGCAGCAATTCACGGTGGCTCGCCCCGCTCGCGGCTTCCACCGCCATCCCGTGCGCCACTGTCACCACGTAGCGCGCCAGCGCCGCTGGATCGGCGCTCGGCGGCAAATCTCCCTCTGCCTTCGCGCGCTGCAACCTCTTCCGCAGTTCGGCTTCTCCGTCCGCGCGCCGCGCAATCAGTTCGCGCCGCACCGACTCAGAGGCATCGCCACACGCCAGCGCGCCCTGCACCAACAAGCAGCCTCGCGGCCCTTCGCCTCTGGTTGGCACATCCGCGGCTGCCAGGAGCACTCGCTCCACCGCCTGCCGCGCGGCCGGCGCTTCAAGCGCCTCGCGCACAGCCGACGCCGGCCCTTCGGCATAGCGATCCAGCACCTTGCGGAACAATTCTTCCTTGTTGCCGAACGCAGCATAGATGCTGGGACGATTGATTCGCATCGCCGCACTCAAATCCGATACCGCCGTTCCTTCGTAACCTTTGCGCCAGAATACCTCGAGCGCCCGATCGAGCGCTCTGTCAGCGTCGAACGCGCGCGGCCTCCCGACCGCAGCGGTTTGTCCCTTGCGCTTCATACCACGCCATGATAACCCTTTTTGTACCTATCGGTAAAGAATCCTGCGACCTTCTCACCAATCCGCACATCTATACCGAGCAGAACAGCAGTCGTTCACCCAATTCTTACTAGGAGCTACTCGATGTCGAAGAAACTAGCAGATAAGGTCGCCGTGGTAACCGGCGCGTCCAAAGGGATCGGCGCCGCAATCGCCAGGCAGCTCGCATCCGACGGCGCATCCGTCGTAGTGAATTATTCTTCCAGCAAGGAAGGCGCCGACCGCGTCGTCGCGGAAATCAAGAAGGAGGGCGGCAAAGCCGTCGCGGTGCAAGCTGACGTTGCCAAGAAAGCCGACGTCGAACGCCTCTTCGCCGAATCCAAGAAGGCTTTCGGCCGGCTCGATATTCTCGTCAACAATGCCGGCATCTACGAGTTCGCCCCAGTCGAGGGAATTACAGCCGACAACTTCCACAAGCAGTTCGATCTCAACGTCCTCGGCCTGCTCATCGCTTCACAGGAAGCAGCGAAGCTTTTCGGACCGGACGGCGGAAGCATCGTCAACATCAGTTCTCTCGCCACCATCATTACGCCGCCCAATTCGGCGGTCTACAGCGGAACCAAAGCAGCCGTCGAAGCCGCCACGAAAGTTCTCGCGAAAGAGCTTGGCCCGCGCAAAATTCGTGTCAACGCGGTGAGCCCTGGAATGGTTGACACGGAAGGATATCGTGCCGCCGGACTCGCTGAGGGTGAATGGCGCAAGGCGGTGGAAGCGCAGACGCCACTAGGCCGCATCGGTAAACCGGAAGACATCGCTCCGGCCGTCGCGTTCTTTGCCTCGCCGGATTCATCATGGATCACCGGCGAAATCCTCGTCATCTCCGGCGGCTTCCGCTGATCGGAACTACGTCTGCATGACGAATCTTGCCCACTAGTTCCGCTTTCCGCGATTACATGCTTTCGCCTTAGCTGTTTCTTCAGTAGGGGCACGGCATGTCGTAGATCCCGCATGGTGTCGCGGGGCCGTGCCCGAACACCCCACGAGCACCCGTCCGCCATCCACACACCGCGCCGCCACAAATGTTTCGCCATTGCTTCAAACTTGAACATCGCGACAAGCACCTCTATTACAGGAAATCCACCACTCCCGTTTCGAGGTTATACATCGAGCCCGCTATCTTGATGCTGCCACTGGTTTCGAGTTCCCGCAGCACCGGGCTCTGTTCCCGAATCTTCGCGATAGTCAGTTCCACGTTCTTTCGCGCCACCGCGTCTACGAACTTATAGTTTTTAGAAGTTCGCTCTCCGCTATATTGAGTCGCTTCCACGGCCGGACGGATCTTCGCCAGCAATGCCGTCAGATTGCCCAGCTTCACATCGTCAATCGCGCCTTTGATAGCGCCGCAGGCGGTGTGTCCCATCACCAGCACCACTTTCGAACCCGTCACCTTGCATGCGAATTCCATGCTGCCCATGATGTCCTCGTCCGCAATGTTGCCTGCCACCCGGCCGCTGAAAATATCGCCGATACCATAGTCGAGAACTACTTCCGCGGGCACTCGCGAATCTACACAGCCAAAAACAATTGCCGCAGGATACTGCCCCTTCGCAGTCGCCTTCGCTTCGCGCACCAGATCGCGATGTTGCGGTTTCCCCGAACGGAACCGCTCGTTACCGGCTTTCATCTGCTGAATCACTTCGTCCGGCGTCATCTTGTCGCGTTGCTCTTTGGTCAGGTCCGCGTAAACCGGCGCGCTTCCCACGCTCGCCCCTGCCATCCCGATAGCAGCCGCAATCCCCACCGTCTTGCAAAAGGCCCGGCGGTCGAACCTGCCTTTTTCATCTTTTAATTCTGAAGGCCGCATTGTTGCACTCCTTCGATCTGAATTTAACCCGCTGGTCCCGTCACCCTGAAAGCCGACGCATTGTACTCCCAATCAAACGATTTCTCCCGTATCGCCCACTTCACTCCCCTTCGCTTGTACAAGGCTCGCCGAGCGCTAGAAATAAGCCCAAAGCCCGAGGTCAACCCACCGGGCAAAGTGACCGGTCGCGGAAAGTCGGCAAGGCAGCAGGGCCGCACTGGGGTGCGGCAGGTGTACCGCTGGGCAGCCAGCGATGGTCATGCTGTCGAGCGCAAAGTTAATCTACGGTAACGCGATTAAATACAACTGTAAGTCATAGCAAACATAGGCGAGTAACAATTTCTAATAGGCGGTAAACTGGAGGGCTGAAACACTGAATTCGGCTTGCCACGCCAGCCGATCTGTCACGGGAATCGCGTAGGCAAGTCTTCCGCGTCGCGAAAGTAACTATTTAGCGTCTTCTGCCATCCTATGCTTTGTATTCTTGGTGTTGGTCAGGCGGGGTGTATAATCCCTGCCAATCGGGTGGAGGTTCACATGAAAACGACCTGGACGATGCGATTGGCTGCGATTGCTTTCGCGGGTTTGCTGGCAGGTTCGACAGCGGTCGCGGCGCCTCCACAAAGCCAGCAAACCGGACAGCAAACAACGCAGCAGCAGACACAGAAACAGACCCCCGACAACACGCAGCAATCTCCGCAGCCACCCGCTCAACAACCGGCGCCGACGAATCAGCAGAGCGACTCGTCGAGTCAACCGGCTGGCGCACAGGGCCCGGCGCCCGTCGCGCAATCGAATGATCCCAATGTAAAGAAAGGCAGCGAGGCGGACGTCGATGCGGTAGGCAATCGCAACGTCGGCCACGGATTGAATTTCTATTCGCTGGAACACGAAATCGCCCTGGGCAAGCAGCTCGCGCAGGAAGTTGACCGCTCCGCAAAATTCATCACCGATCCGGTCGTCACCGAATACGTGAATCGCGTGGGCCAGAATCTTGTGCGCAACTCGGACGCGCAGGTTCCCTTCACAATAAAAGTGATCGACTCCGACCAGATCAATGCGTTCGCCCTGCCCGGCGGGTTCTTTTATGTGAATAGCGGCTTGATCATGCACGCCGATGAAGAGTCAGAGCTGGCCGGCGTGATGGCACATGAAATTGCGCATGTCTGCGCTCGCCACGGCACCAAGAACGCCACCAAGGGTCAAATTATGCAGCTGGCCACCATCCCGCTGGTCATGCTGGGACCGGGCGGCTGGGCTGGTTATGCAATCTACCAGGGCGCGCAGTTAATCGTCCCGATTTCGTTCCTGAAGTTTTCGCGCGACGCCGAGCGCGAAGCGGATTACCTCGGCCTGCAATACATGTACAAGGCCGGCTACGACCCCAACTCTTTCGTGTCGTTCTTCGAAAAGGTGACGGCGCTCGAAAAGAAGCAGCCTGGCTCCGTACCGAAAATCTTCGCAACTCATCCGCCGACGCCCGACCGCATCGAAGCGGCGCAAAAAGAAATTGCCACGATCCTGCCAGCGCGTGAGGAGTACATCGTTTCCACTTCGGAATTCGACGTGGTAAAGCGCCGCCTCGGCATGATTGAATCCAATCAGAAGGTCAACGACAAGGGCGGCAACAAGCCGTCGTTGCGGAAGAAAACAGACCAGACGCAGAAGACCGGGCAAGCGCCTCCTGATACATCGGGGGGCAGTGACGACGACAGCGATCGTCCAACCTTGAAACGCCGTCCGGACCAACCCTAGAAATTTACATGGAGAAATAAAAAAAGGGCGCTCGATTTTCCGGGCGTCTTTTCTTTTTTCACTCGCGAGATTTTTCGCTGCGGGATTCTATTCTGCGAAAGCTAGCCGTGCGCGTGAACCTCGGCAACACCGAGGCGTTTTAATCCTTCCTGATAATACTTGCGATATAGAATGTCCCACTCTTCGCTGCCTTCCAGTATCTCTTTCTTCTGCGATGCAATCTTCGCGCGCACTTCCGTGTCCACCTGCTCTTCCACTTTCAGCAGCGAGGTGAGAATCGTCACGATCTCCTGGCGGATCGTGTCGCGATCCTCCACGAAATCCACGTCGGGAAGCGTAACGAGAAGATCAATGATGCGGTGAGAGATGCGAACCGTCTTTTCGCGCGTCAGGCGCATTAGCGGAGAATCAGCTTCCTTTCGCGGGCCAGCTGGCCTTTGGCTTTCTTGAACATTTCCTGATACGAAGCGCCCACCCGCTTCATTTCGTCCGAGTGCTTGCTAAGAATCTCGCGTACCTCTTCGTTCAGGCGGTCTTCCACGGTCACTTCGTCGGCCATCACCTGGCGGACGGATTGCGTCACGTTCTCCAAGTTCTTTGTCTCAATCATTTTCGCCGCTGCCAGCCGCTTTACCACTTCCTTGGCCATGTAGCCGACGAAATCCCGCGAGAGAAGCATTCCTTTGGCTCCCAACTGCAACTTCAAGCCTTTCAGTCTAATTGCTGGGCGTGAAGAGTGTCAAGGCGGTGCGCGAGACGCGATTTTTGCGTGGCTGCGAGTTTCGGAAAATCCAAGCGGTTCTCGAGTGTCGCTCCTGTACGTTCGACCACTGGACAGCTTCGCCGCGGATTCGCTCGAGCCTCGCAAGTCACCTTTTATAAGCAGCTTGAATCCTGTTAATCAGAGCTGGGAGTACCTTTTTACTTCGACCTTCCATCCACTTCCTGCGCCGGTACGATTGCTTATCAGCATCGTTTGTATCTGAATCGTCGCAGACGCTGAGAAACATTCTGCCGGTTCCGGTGTTAGATATCGTAGGGATCGGGTGCGTTCCGATTCCGGTGCGTCTTCTTGCAAATCGCGACCCGGGCGCTCCATGGAATCGATCATCTATTCAATCCATCAGGGAGGATTTGAAATGCGTAAGCTGACTCTTACTTGGCCATTATTTCTTGCCTTATGTCTCGCGTTAGGGATTTCTTCTGTGATGGCGTCTCCTGCTTCCGCCCAAATCGCAGTCGGGATTTCGGTGCATGTGGGGCCGCCCGCGTTGCCGGTTTACGTGCAGCCCCCATGCCCGACGGAAGGTTACATCTGGACGCCGGGATACTGGGCGTATGGCGACGCCGGTTATTACTGGGTGCCCGGCGTATGGGTGGCGCCTCCGCGAGTGGGCCTGCTCTGGACGCCGGGATACTGGGGCTGGCGAGAAGGAGTGTATGCGTTGCATGCCGGCTACTGGGGACCACACGTTGGGTTTTATGGCGGCGTGAACTATGGATTTGGCTACGGCGGAGTGGGATTCGTTGGCGGAGCGTGGCACGGCGAGCATTTCGCGTATAACACGGCAGTGGTGAACGTGAACACCACGGTGATCCACAATACCTACGTGGACAGGACGGTCGTCCATGAGGGCGAGATGAGCCATGCGAGCTTCAACGGCGGGCCTGGCGGAACGAGAGCGGTAGCGACGGAACAGGAACGCTCGTACGAGAGAGAGACGCACGTGCAGGCGACATCCGAACAGATGACGCACGAACACACGGCGGCTTCCGACCGATCAAACTTTGCCTCGGAAAATCATGGGCGGCCTGCGAATCCGGCGATGAGCCACGTGGGAGCTCGCGCGGAAAATCAGCAGGACCGGCTCGCGAACGGCGCTCGCTCCGGACAATTGACCGCCGGCGAGACCGGTCACCTGGAATCGCGCGAAGCCAACATCAATCACGAAGTGAAGAATGATCGCGCGGCTAACGGCGGGAAGTTGACTCCGGAAGAGCGCGAACACGTAAACCAGCAGCAGAACAACGTGAGCAAGTCGATCTACAACGACAAGCACAACGGCGCCACGCAACCGGGTGCGAACAGCGAAGTGGGTCAGCGCCAGCGCAACCAGCAGCAGCGGATTGCGAATGGCATTGACAGCGGCAAGATGAACGCAAGCGAAACGGCGAAGACCGAGAAGAACGAGCAGCACATCAATCATCAGGTGGCCGCCGATCGCAAAGCCAACGGAGGCAAGCTGACTCCCGCGGAAAAGAAACAGGTGAATAAGGAGCAGAACAAGACGAGCAAAGAAATTCACCACGACAAACACAACAGCTAGAAGCAAACACGCTCCCTAGTTCGATCCTGAACCTTGAAGGCGTGGCAAATTGGAACCGGGAGGCGCACCCGCCTCCCGGTTTCTTTTTTTAAGGTGAGTGCGACAGACCTAGCAGTTCTGCTACTCTGTTTACTTCAAATCGCAAGGCTGATAAGTTCCCTCTGAAAGGAAATACGCGAAGTGGCTTCTATTTCCTCTTCTTCACCTCTAAAAGCTGGTCTGAAACGAGCCTATAACTTCAGCGGCGGCCCCGCGACTCTGCCGCTCGCAGTGCTCGAAAAAGTGCGCGATGAGCTGCTGGATTATCGCGGAACAGGCATGTCCGTAATGGAGATGAGCCACCGGTCGCCGGAATACGAAGAGATCAATTCGCGCGCCGAACAGCTTTTGCGGCGGCTGATGGCGATTCCGGAAGAATATGCCGTGATTTTCGTGCAGGGCGGCGGCAGCATGCAATTCACGATGATGCCTTTGAACTTGCACGTGGATGGCAAGCCGGTGGATGTGCTGCACACGGGAATGTGGACGGCCAAAGCGATCGCGGAGCTGAAGAAGAGCGCTCCTTATCGAATTGCAGCAACAAGCGAACCTGAGAAATTCACTCGCATCCCGCGCGCGAACGAGATTGATCTTGCCTCTGACGCTTCTTACGTCTACATGTGTTCGAATAACACGATCGAGGGCACGCAGTGGAGGACGATGCCGAGAACCGGCGACGTGCCGCTGGTGGCGGATATGTCGTCCGACATTCTTTCGCGCCAAATGAACGTGCGGCAATTCGGCGCGATTTTCGCGGGCGCGCAAAAGAATCTAGGACAATCGGGCGCAACCGTTGTAATTGTGCGCAAAGACCTTGCCGAGCGCGCCGATCCCAAGCTGCCTTCCCTGCTGCAATACCGCACGGAGATCAAAGAACATTCGCTCTTCCACACACCGCCCACGTTCGCAGTTTACGTCTTGGGCCTGATGCTCGAGTGGCTAGAGAGTGAAGGCGGCCCGGGCGTGCTCGAACGGCGCAACGAAGCAAAAGCCACGTTGCTTTATGAGGCGATCGGTGCGAGCAACCTGTACAAATGCCCTGTGGAGCAGGAATCGCGATCGAGAATGAATGTGGTATTTCGGCTGGCCGATGGCGATGAGGAGTTGGAATCTCGATTCGCAAAGGAAGCGGCAACCGAAGGCATCGTAGGAATCGTCGGCCATCGGTCGGTGGGCGGGATGCGCGTCTCGCTTTACAATGCGGTGACAATCGAATCCGTCGAGGCGCTAGTCGGCTTCATGAAGCATTTCGAGAGTGTTCGCGCCTGAAGGGTGTTTGCATGTCCGCCACACTAGTGTGGCCAAAGCGCAACACCACGGCTTGACTTGCGAATCCCCGCTCCGCTATTGTGAGTTCTCCATGAAAGCAGCACTTCAGAAATTCCCGATTTTAGCGCCGCACGCCCTTCTTAGAATGCCAGGCCCCGTCTCCGATAAGTCGCAAGCCCCACTAGATGAATACTTTAACAGCCTCTTCACCACGCTTGGCCCTCAACACTGGTGGCCGGCGAAGACTCCATTTGAAGTGATTGTAGGCGCGATTTTGACCCAAAGCACCGCCTGGACGAATGTCGAGCGGGCGCTTGCCAATCTTCGCCGCGCCGAACTCCTGACGCCCGCCGCGATCGAGCACATTTCCCTTCGCCGGCTGGAAAATCTGATTCAGTCGTCGGGCTATTGGCGGCAAAAGGCGCGGACACTGAAATCGTTCGTGAGATTTCTTCGCCTGGAATATCGAGGCTCGCTGAAACGGATGTTCGAAACTTCAACGCTGGTGCTTCGCGAAAAGCTGATCGGAGTCTTTGGCATCGGGCCGGAAACGGCCGATTCGATTCTCCTCTATGCGGGGCAGCACGGCGTGTTCGTCGTCGACGCCTACACGAAGCGAATGCTCGTCCGTCACGGCTGGGCCAATCCGGATGCGAAATATGACGAGATTCGCTGGCAGTTCGAGCGGCGGTTTCCCGGCAATGTTTCGAAATTCAATGAATTTCACGCGCTAATAGTCGCCGCCGGCAAAAACTGGTGCCGCAAGACCGACCCGAAGTGCGACGAGTGCCCGCTCGGCCGATACCTCGAGGAGGGCCGGTGACGGCGGCGACACGAAAGCAGCGTGTATGGCTGATCGCCGGCGGAATCGCGGTGGTGCTGCTCACCGCCGCGGTTTTCACTCTGGGCTCGCTCAACACGCCATTTCACCCTGAACAAGGAAACGCGTTCATCATCCTTTTCGCGCTCTCCACCTTCATCGGTGTCGCGCTGCTTGTTTTCACGCTGATTCTCACGCGGACTTTGCTGCGCATGTGGGCGGAGCGCCGCGCGGGGCAAATGGGCTCGCGCTTTAAAGCGAAGATGGTGCTTGGCGCGATGGGAGTTTCGCTGCTGCCCGTCGTGTTCATGTTCTTTTTCAGTTACGCCCTGGTAAACCGAACGCTGAATGCGTGGTTTCCGCGCCCGCTCGAAGTGGCCAACGAGCAAAGCCAGCTGCTGCTGCAGGACATGCGGAAAACGGGCGCCACCCATCTAAGCGACATCGCTGCGAGGGCAGCGAAGTCGGGCAGCCCCGACGAGGCCTTTTTGCAGACGAGTTGGTCGGTGGACGCGTCGTGGATAGTAGATGCTCAGGGGGCTGTGATCCATGGCGTCGCTTATACAGATCGCGCGGGCGGTGTGCCCCCGGCACAAATCCCGCCGAGCCAACCGATCTCTCCCCGGCCGGCGCAAGTGCTGCGCAATGGAACGGAGTTCTGGCAAAACGGAAACGATTTGTACCTGGTTGCGACCGCTCCGCTGAAAGATGGCAAGTTGTATGTGGCGCGGAGAATCCCGAGCGACTACCTCGACCGCGCCGCGGAAATTCAAGCGCAAACGCAAACATACGAACAGCAGAAGCAGCATCTGCGCGCGTACAAGCGCGAAATCCTCCTGGCACTGCTTCTCATCACGTTGCTGCTGCTCTTTACCACCACGTGGGTGGCGCTGTTTCTCTCCAAACAGGTGACCGTGCCAATTCAAGCGCTTGCCGAAGCTACGCGCGAAATTTCCCGAGGAAACTTCGATCACCAGATTGACGTGCAGGCGCAGGACGAACTCGGAACGCTGGTGCGCTCGTTCAATCGGATGACGGAACAGCTGGGAGAAGGGCGCAAACAGATCAACGAATTCACGCAAAGCCTGGAGCTGGCTATCGAGGAGCGGGAGCGGCGGCGGAAATTGATGGAGGCGATTCTCGAGAATATTCCGACCGGCGTGGTGTCGTTGAATTCCTCCGGCGAAGTGACAAGAGTAAATTCAGCCGTGGTGGCAATCCTGGGCGCCCACGCACGCGAGGCGCATTCGCTACAAGAGCTGCTCGGCGAGGAGGGGGCGCGCGCGATGCTGCATCTGATGCGCAGGTCGCTGCGAATGGGCGCGGCTTCGCGTGAGATCGAAATCGCGACGACCGGAAAGCTCGTGCGCGCTGCAGTGACTGTCAGCTCGCTCGGGCCACGGAGATCGAACCCCGGATTCATCATTGTGATTGACGACCTGACGGATTTGCTGCGAGCGCAAAAAGCTTCGGCCTGGCAGGAAGTGGCGCAGCGAATCGCACATGAGATCAAGAATCCATTGACGCCGATTCAGCTTTCCGCACAGCGATTGCTGCGCCATATCGAACGCTCGGCGGGAACCAGGCCAGAGAGTTCGCGAAGCGAATTTGAAAAGCTCGTCGCCGAGTGCGCCGGGCTTATCGAGCGCGAGGTTTACACGCTCGAGTCACTTGTGGACGAATTTTCGCAATTTGCGCGCTTCCCTGCTGCTCGTCTCGCTCCTGCGGACGTGAACTCGATCGTGGCCAGCGCTGTGGATCTTTTCCACGGACGACTTGAGGGCATCACGTTGCGCACGGAACTTGCGGCCTCCCTGCCCTTGATCAAGGCGGATTCGGAACTGCTGAGGCGCGTGGTGGCGAACCTGATTGACAATGCAGCGGAAGCGATGGAGGGCGCTTCCATGCGGCAATTGCGTGTGTCCACGCGTGCGGAGGGTGATGGCGACGCCGTGGCGATTGAAATTTCCGACAGCGGGCACGGAATTTCGCCGGAGGACAAAGAGCGGTTGTTTCTGCCGCATTTCTCGACGAAGGAGCGCGGCACCGGACTGGGGCTCGCGATCGCGAGCCGGATTGTCGCCGAGCACAATGGCACGATTCGCGTGGAAGACAATGTTCCCACTGGCTCGCGATTCGTGATTCGGTTCCCGGCGCTCGAGGTGCCTGCGCCTGCGGCACAGAGTGGTGCGTCGGCGGCATAGCGCCCGAGATTTCGAGCTCGAACACAGAGGACGCAGGGAACTGTAAGATCACCACAGAAAGCACTATCGAATCTGGAAGCCGAGGAATCCTGGGTCAGGTTCACGCTCAAACGATGCCGGCATCAATTCTAATCGTAGACGACGAGAGCGGGATTCGGGAGTCGCTCGGCGCTCTCTTGCGCGACGACGGCTACGAGGTCGAGGCGACCTCGACGGGCGAAGACTGCCTGCAGCAGATCGAGCGGCGAGGCTTCGATCTGGTGTTGCTCGATGTGTGGTTGCCGAAGATGGACGGGCTGGCCACGCTCGAAGCGATTCAGGCTCGGGAGGCCGCGCCCGTTGTCATTATGATTTCGGGCCACGGAAATATCGAGACGGCTGTGCGGGCGACGAAGCTCGGCGCGTTTGATTTCGTTGAAAAACCTCTCTCGCTCGACAAGATCGTGCTGGTGGTGCGCAACGCGCTCGAGTACGTGCGCCTGGAATCGGAGAATCGCCGCCTGCGCGCGGAACTCGAAGAGCGCCACGAAATACTGGGGAACAGCGTGCCGATGAAAGCTCTGCGGCAACAGATCGCTCTGACTGCGCCCACGAATGGGCGCGTGTTGATCTATGGCGAGAGCGGAACGGGCAAGGAGCTTGTGGCGCGGGCGCTGCACGCCAGTAGTTTGCGGAACACGATGCAGTTTGTGGAAGTGAACTGCGCCGCGATTCCGGAGGAGCTGATCGAGTCTGAGCTCTTTGGGCATCGCAAGGGAAGCTTCACGGGCGCGAGCGAAGACAAGGTGGGCAAGTTTCAAAAGGCGGATGGCGGGACTTTGTTTCTCGACGAAGTGGGCGATATGAGTTTGAAAACGCAGTCGAAGGTGCTGCGTGTGCTCGAAGAGCAGCGCGTGGAGCGGCTTGGATCGAATGAGCCGATTACGGTAGACGTGCGTGTGATTGCCGCGACGAACAAAAAGCTTGAGGACGAGATCGGCCGGAACGCGTTTCGCGAGGATTTATTTTACCGGTTGAACGTGATTCCCTTCTACGTGCCGGCGCTGCGCGAACGGATCGCAGATATGCCGATTCTAGCCGCGCATTTTCTGGCGGAGTTCTGCGAAGCGTACGGAAAAAAACCGAAGGAGTTTACGGCGCCCGCGATGGAAGTGTTGTTGAGCTATACCTGGCCGGGGAATGTGCGTGAGCTGAAGAATCTTGTGGAGCGGCTGGTGATTATGAGCCCGGCGCAGAAAATTGAACCGCATCATTTGCCGCCGGAACTGTTTCGCGGTGCGTCGAAGAGTCCGCAGAAGCCTTATGAAAGCTTGCAGGAAGCGCGGTCGGCGTATGAGCGGGAGTTTGTGCTGCGTAAGCTCGAGGAAAACCGCTGGAACATGACGAAGGCGGCGGAGGCACTGGGGCTGGAGCGGAGCCATTTGTATCGGAAGATGCGCTCGCTAGGGATTGCGCCGTCTAAAGTTTAGCTTCGATCGTCGTTCCTTCGCGCTTGGCTTTCGTTCCAAAGAGGCTTGTTTTCGTCTTCAGTAGGGGCACGGCATGCCGTGCCCGCTCGACTGACTGTAAAAGCGCGGCCCAAAAGGCGAAAGTGATTCAGCCCGCCCATGATTCAAAGCTCTAAATCTTTGGGAGCTTCGTCGTCGTCATCGTCCGCGGCGTCCTCTCCGTCGGCTTCGTTGTTCTGATACTCGCCTAATTGTTCGAGCTGCCGGTGCCAATCGAGTTGGCGAACCATCGAGGAATTGTCGCGCCAGTTCGGTTGAACTTTGACGAAGAGCTCGAGGAAAATGTGGATGTCGAGAATGGATTCGAGTTCTTTGCGCGCTTGCGTGCCGATGGCCTTGATGGCTGCGCCTCGTTTGCCGATCAGGATTGCTTTCTGGCCTTCGCGCTCCACATAAAGCGTGGCGCGGATGCGAAGCAGTTTGGGCCCTTCCTCGAAGCCGTCGATCATCACGGCCACTGCATAAGGCACTTCGTGCCGCGTGGTGAGAATCGCCTTCTCGCGAATTATTTCCGCGGCGAGGAAGCGCTCGGGCTGGTCGGTGAACTGGTCTTCCGGAAAATAGGGTGGATGCTCCGGCAAGCGCTCGAGCCATGAATTTACGAGATTGAGACAGCCCTCGCCGGTGAGGGCCGAGATCGGGAACACTTCGGCGAATTCGAAGTCTTTGCTGTAGCGCTCGATGAGCTGAAGCAGATGTGGCTTGGCGACTCGATCGATTTTATTCAGCAGCAAATAGACGGGCCCGTGAAAACGGCGCGCCCATTCGATAGCAAAGCGGTCGCCGGCGCCGAAGTTCACGGAAGCATCGGCAATCAACGCGAGGATATCGATGCCTTCGAGGGCGTGTTGAAGCTCGTCCATCATCTGGCGGCTGAGCACATTTTCTGGCTTGTGAATTCCGGGCGTATCGACCAGGACGATCTGCGCGTCGTCACGATTCAGGATTCCCTGAATGCGATTGCGGGTAGTTTGCGGTTTGGGCGAAACGATTGCGACTTTACGTCCAACGAGAGTATTGACGAGCGTGGATTTTCCAGCGTTAGGGCGGCCCACGATTGCGACGAAACCAGATTTAAATGCCATGAAATTAAATTGTACGCCGATGAGCGGCCGCTTGCGCAGGTTTACGCCGACGAGGACGATGCTACACCAGCGGGACCGCGGCGAGCGCGCACGCGCAGCACCTTGCGCTGATTGGCTTCGAGCACTTCGAAGCGAACGCCGTCGGAATCGATCACCTCGCCCATGCGCGGGACATGGCCCGCTACCGAATTGAGCAGGCCGGCAATCGTCGTGGCGCCGGAATGCTCGGAGGAATCATCGAGCTGCACACCCATGAGCTCCGTGAGTTTGTCCACCGGTACGCTGCCGCGCATCACCATGCTGCCGCCGGATTCGCGCACCACATCGGGCGCCGGCCGGCGATCCTCTTCGCCCAAGTCGCCGACAATCTCCTCGATCAAATCTTCGACGGTCACGACGCCGGCCATCAAGCCATACTCGTCAATCACAATCGCCATCTGCTGATTCTTGCGCCGCATTTCCTTCAGTAATTCCGAGCCTGATTTCGTCTCGGGGATAAAAAGCGCAGGGCGCATCAGCTCGCGTACGGTGCGAAGAGCTGCGTCGCGGTCGGAGACTTCCAGAATATCGCGCGCCATCACCACCCCGACGATGTCATCAAGCGATTTTTCATACACAGGGATGCGCGAGAATTTCGTCTCGACGATCAGATCGCTCAATTCCTCCAGCGTGGCGCCGGCGCGGATGGCGATCACATCGGGACGCGGCGTCATCAAGTCACGCACGCGCTTATCGCCAAACTCGATCACCTGCTCGATCAGCCGTGCTTCGTCGTGCTCGATAATCCCTTCCTCCGCCGCCGCATCCACAAAAGCCTCGATCGATTGCTGCTCCTCCACTTCCTCCGTGGGCTCGTCTTCCGAAAGATGCAGCACCGAAACGAGCATCTCGAGCACCACCTGCACCGGCCAAATAATCCACACGAATACGCGGACGGCCGGCACAAAAGGCGCGATCCAATTCCCGCGCACCCCCGCGAGCAAAAGCGACGGGAGAAACTGCATTAGCACAATCACTTCGGCGGAAAGAAAAAAGACCATCTCAAGCGCGGCTTCCCACGACCCCGGCACAAAGAAAATCACACCGCGCGCGGTGACGGCTGCCACGAGGACCAACCAAAGCCGCGCCAGAAGCGAAAACGCTAAAGCGGCGCGTTGCCGGTCCATCTTAAATCGCGGCTCGATATCCGCTTCGAATGTTTGCAGATGCGCGAAGATTCGGCCGGTGACGATTCGACCGAGCTCGCGGTACACGCGATCCAGGTAGGCGAACAATGCCAGGCCCGCGGTGAGCGCAAGTACACCACTCGTGTAAAGGATTTGAGGCATCGCCTAAACCAGCCTCAGCTCGCGGCGGAGTTTATTTTCCCGGCGTTCCATTTGGCCGTCGTCGGCTTCGTGGTCGTAACCCATCAGATGGAGGATACCGTGAAGAATAAGAATGCGCATCTCGTCGTCGAAGGTGCGGCCGAAGCGGCTCGCGTTTCGTTTCGCCACGGCCGGAGCGATGGCGATATCACCGATATATTGCGCCGCGTGGTTTGCGGTAGCGGCGTCAAGAAAATCATCTTTTTGCCCGCTCCCATTTCGTGCGCGCCTTCGCTTGGCCTTGCGAGCATTCGTTGCAAACGACAATACATCGGTAGGGCCGCTTTTGCCACGATAGGCGCGGTTCCAGCGGGCGATCTCGGCGTCGGTTACCAGACAAACCGCAAATGAATCCTTCGGCAGACGCAACCGGCGCCGCGCACGAGCGAGGAACTTGTCAAGTTCGCGTAACCGAACGGAAATGCGCGATTGGCGGTTGACGATCATGGAACGAGGGACAATCAGTCGCGCCGCGCCGGGCCCTGCGCGGTGCCGCCTGCAATACCAGACGAACTGGCGCCCACATTTTGCGTCCGCCCAGGCGCCACGTTTTGCGCGCCCTTCGCCGATGGTCCCTGCGTTCCGGGCTTGCGCTCGTCGTACGCCTTGATGATCTGCTGCACCAGATTGTGGCGCACCACGTCGCGCTCGTCGAAATAGATAAAAGAAATGCCTTCGATATTCCCCACCACGTCGATCGCCTCAACCAATCCCGAACGGCGCTCGTTGGGCAAATCAATCTGCGTGATGTCCCCCGTGATCACGGCCTTCGAATTGAATCCCAGGCGAGTCAAAAACATTTTCATCTGCTCGCTCGTCGTATTCTGCGCCTCGTCGAGAATCACAAAGGAATCATTCAGCGTGCGCCCGCGCATAAATGCAAGCGGCGCCACTTCGATGATGTCCTTTTCGAGAAAACTTTCGAGCTTCTCTGCATCAAGCAGATCGTGCAGCGCGTCGTACAGCGGGCGCATGTAAGGATCAACCTTTTCCTGAAGCGTGCCGGGAAGAAATCCCAGCCTTTCGCCCGCTTCCACGGCCGGCCGCGCTAGAATGATTCGGTTCACCTGCTTTGACAGCAGTGCCGACACCGCCATCGCCACCGCGAGATAAGTTTTGCCCGTTCCGCCCGGCCCGATGGCAAACACCATGTCATAGGTTTCGAGCGCCTCGATATACCGCCGCTGATTCGTGCTTTTCGGCGCCAGGCTCTTCTTGCCAAACGTGCGCGTACGCGTCGGCGAAAACGCCCCTCGCAATTCTTTCGCGGGAGCCTGCGTCGCAATTCGCAGCAGCGACTTCACTTCCTGGCTATCCGGAATCCGCCCATCGCGCACGCGCTGATTGTACTCATCGAGGATCAGCGCCGCCCGTTCCACCTGCGCGGGCTCGCCTTCAATTTCCAGATCGTGATCCTTCAGATGAGTGGTGACGTGCAGGTTAGCTTCGAAAAGCTTGAGGTTTTCATCGAGGGTGCCAAACAGCTCGCTGATCCCTCCGGCAATTCTTACAGTTTGTTTCATTAAGTTTTTGGAGGCTCTAACTCCGTTGATGTCCTGTCAAACTAGCGTAGCGCGCCGGAATGCACGGGTCAAGATAACCGCTACATAACCGCGTCCCGACGCGCAACGCTGCACACAATATTCGAAACGCAAATCCTAGCGAGTGGCCGCCGGAAATTGCACCTTAGGCGTTTCGCGAGAGGCCTCAGGCGCCTGGAAATACGCGTCGTTCGGCTTGAAGCCGGCCCAGCCAGCAAACAAGCTGTTTGGAAATTGGCGGATGAAGGTGTTGTAGACCTGAATAGAATCGTTGTAGCGCTTGCGTTCAACAGCAATTCGATTCTCGGTGCCCGCGAGTTCATCCTGTAAGCGCAGAAAATTCTCGTTGGACTTGAGCTGGGGATAACTTTCAGCAAGAGCGAGAATTTTCTGCTCCACACCATAGAGTTGATTGCTCGCGGCTATCTTATCGCTCGGAGTTTGAGCATTCATATATTGCGTGCGAGCCTTCGCAATATCATCAAATACAGTTTGTTCATGCGCCGCGAACCCTTTCACCGTTTCAACCAGGTTCGGAATCAAATCCGCGCGCCGTTGCAACACCACATCCACCTGCGCCCAATTCGATTTCACCTGCTCGTCCATCGTTACAATCTTGTTCTTCGTGCTGACGTACATGCCCCCAAAAATCAAAACCAGAATCACAATCACTGCCACCAGTCCCAAGAGCGCTTTCATCTGTGCGTGCCTCCGGTGCGGAATGTGAACAACCGCGACGCCTGGCGTGGCTGTGCGCCCAGCTTCGCACTACTGTGCAGCGAATCTGCGATCCACTTCGCTCGTCACCACTTCAACAAACTCCAGATATGCGTGAAGCGACGCCTCAATATCAATCTCCCGCTCCTTGCGCTTCCCTTCCCGCAAATCCAGCACCGCGTGAAACGCGCTCGGATTCGCGCCCGTCAGCGACGCCATCGCGTCCACCGCCTGCCGCTTCGTATCCGGCATCGGTTGTCCTAGCGCCGCGAGCGCATGGCGAAACAGCGAACAAAACGCCGACACCGACGCCATCATGATTCCGATGTGCGCTTTTTTGGTTTGCGGCGCTGCAAGCACCGCCTGGCGCAAGCGTAGCCAGTCAATCCGCAGTTCCCTTTCCACCTGCAGCCGGTGCAAATGCAGCGGCACCTCAAGCTGCGAGAAAAAATCTTCGCCATACAACATGCGATGCCGCGCTTTGATGTCGTATAGCTCGATGGAAAAGACGTCGGCCGAGCGCTGCAATTCCTCGTATGTGAAAACCAGCGGCGCCGGATGCCCTTCCCGCATCCACCACTCCGCCACTCCGTGCAGAGCTTCCAGGTCGGCAGCCGTCGCGCGCTTCACCAGGCACACAATATTCAGATCGGAATGGTGCGCTTGAAATTCGCCCGTCACCGCGGACCCATAGAGCACCGCCGCTTGCAGGTTGTCACCCGCCGCCGATTGCAGCTTCTCTACGATCTGTTTGAGCTTCGCTTCCATCGCACGCCCTTTTTCCTCGACTCTCCTGCGGCCATGCGAACAGCGCCTACCAACTACCCCCCGCGCCGCCGCCACCGAATCCGCCCCCACCGAAACCGCCGAAACCGCCTCCGCCTCCACCACCGCCGCCGAATCCACCTCCGCCCCAACCACCGCGTCCACCGCCCATCGCGGAGCCGATCATCGGCCCAATCCACCAGCCGCTTCCACCGCCGCGTGTGTAGTTGCTGCGGCCACTCCCACCGCTGCCTTTCATGATCGAATAGACGACAAAAATTATAAAAAGCAGAAGCAGGATTTGACCAATCGACCATCCGGTATTCTCCCGGGGAGCACTGCGCACCGGCGCCGGGGAATTGCCAGTGAGCGTCACGCCCTTGTCGGCGGCAATCACGTCTGCAACTCGTCGCGTGATTAACAGCACAGCGCCGGAGTAGTCTCCGGCGCGAAGAAGCGGAACCGCCTCTCGACCGAAGCCACCAACTTTTCCATCGGGCAGGATCGGTTCGAGTCCGTAGCCTACCGCTGTGAAATATTTTCGGTCCTCAACCGCCAGCAGAATCAAAATCCCATGGTCGGACTGCTTCGGGCCGATTCCCCACTTTGTGGCGAGATCAACGGTATAATCTTCTACCGCCTGCCCGTCGAGCGATTTCACCGTGACGACGGCAATCTGCGCGCCCGTCTTCTGCTGGACTTCACCGCACAGCGCCGTCAACTGGGCCTTGGCCGATGAGCTCAACACTCCCGCGAAATCGCTTACGTAACCCTGCGGCTTGAGCTGATCTGTCTTTTCGGCGTGAGCAACCGAACCGACGAGAAGCAAAAGGCATAGGCAAACTGCCGCGCGAAAAGAGTTCAAGGATAAGAAATGCCGTGGCATGGAGGGTTGGGCTTTGGCCAGCGCAATGGTAGACGCTGCCAACTAGCGTGTCAACTTTGGCCCACTCGTCGGCTGCTCGACGCGATGCAGTTTTGAGCATCTTCGTTGAGCATTCTCGGCCATGCGAATTGTCACGCCGCAGATTGCAATGCTACACTCCTGCCCGCGCTTGTTCGGATACGCACAGCACTGACCGAAATCGAACAGGTGGCGAATCGAATTTCCCCTTTACTCGTCTATATTCTGGAAGTTACGCGTGGCCGCTACTTTGCACCGAAATACAGTTTCTGAAACATATTGGCGCGCCGCACGTTGTAGAAGCTTGAGGCTTGTGTGAATTGAGGATCGAAACCAGCAATCAGACTCCAGTGGCTCGGAGAGGAAAAAACACGATGATCGGAAGACTTGCTGTCGAAGCGTTTCTGAAGTCGGTGGTTTTGGCGTTCATTATTGCATCGCTGGTTGTGGCGCCGATTTTCGCGCAGGTTCAGGACCCCGCGCAGACTCAACAAGGCCAGCAGGGCCAGAGTGCGGCTCCACCGCCGGCAGCAGACCAGAATCAGGCCCAAGCACAGGCGCCGCCCGCCAGCCAATCTGTCGCGCAACAGACTGCGACGGCTGACTATTCCTCCCCACGAAACCTCGCGCCCACGAAAGGCTTGGACTATTCAAAAGGCCAGCCCTGGTTCCCTCAGTTCTGGAAACCTTACACCCCGATCTCCATGCCGGAACCCTTACTGACGAATACTCCCAGCATCGATCAGCTCATCCAGAATGGTAAGCTGATGCTCAGCCTCGACGACGCGATTTCGATTGCGCTCGAAAATAATTTGGACATCAGCCTCCAGCGCTTCACGCCGTTTATCGCGCAAACCGAACTGCTTCGGGCCAACGCGGGAGCTGTTGCCCACGGACTCGGCGCATCGCAGGCCGTCATCCTGGGCACGTCGCCGCAAACGGCTTTTGATCCCACGTTGGTCGTCAACACCGATTGGGGTCGCGCTTCGATTCCTGTAAACAATCCGCTGGTTTCGGGCGTCGGCATTGCGGCGACCGCGTTTGACCTGATAAACAACAACGCCTATGCCAACGTCACGTATACCCAAGGATTCCACACTGGGACCTCGATCCAAGTCGCATTCGACAACGTGCGAAGCTCCACAAATTCGCCCGACACGATTTTCAATCCCGCCGTACAGTCCACCTTGATTTTCTCGGTGCAACAGCCGCTCCTGAACGGTTTCGGAATCCTGCCAAATACCCGCTACATTCTCGAAGCTAAAAACACCTTGAAAGTGGCGGACTCGCAATTCGCGCAACAGGTGATCGCAACGGTTTCAGCTGTCCAGACGGATTATTGGGAGCTGGTGTTTGCCCGCGAGAATGTGAAAGTGGAAGAAGCGGCTGTTGCGGTGTCGAATAAGCTCTACGAAGACAATAAAAAGCAGTTGCAGATCGGGACGATGGCGCCGCTCGACGTCTTGACTGCCGAATCGGAACTCGCCACCGACACCCAAAACCTGATCGTCGCGCAAACCAACAAGTTGCAGCAGGAGACCGTCCTCCTCAACGCGATTACGCGCAATCCAACTGCTCCATCGCTGCAAAATATCGAAGTGGTTCCCACCACTCCCATCGCCACGCCGAACATCACCGAAAACCTTCCGCTCATGGACGCGGTGCAGGAAGCGTGGCAGAAGCGCCCGGAAGTTCTTCAGGCAGATCTCAACTTGAAGAACGCCGAGATTGAAGTGAAAGCCACGCAGAATGGTTTGCTTCCCGTTCTAAACCTTGTCGGGCAGTACAGCGCCACGGGCCTGGCCGGGAACACAACCGTGCTGAATCAGACGCAGACGGGATTTGAGGCGGACACCACTTCGCCGGTTGTCGGCGCCAACGGGCTCCCGTTTAACGTTGGGAATCCCGGCGCGCCGGGCATTCCCGCTTTCGTGGGTATTCCCGTATTCAACACAACCACCTCGGTGCAGAGGAGTGGCCTGGGAACAGCGCTCAACTCGATGATTGAAGCTGATTTCCCCACTTACAGCGCCGGGCTGAATCTTGTGCTTCCGATTCGAAACCGCTCGGCGCAAGCCGATAGCGCGCGCGCGCAAATCGATAAGCGCCAGCAAGTGGTGCAGTACCGCCAGCTTCAGAACACGATTTTCGTCAATGTGCGCAACGCTCAAATCGCTTTGCAGCAGGACCGCTCGCAGGTGTCTGCCGCGGAAAAAGCCCGCATCCTGGCGCAGCAGACGCTTGATGCCGAGCAGAAAAAATATCAGCTCGGTTCGTCTACCAGCTATCAGGTGGTATTGCGATCGCGCGACTTGACGACAGCGCAGGGGAACGAGCTGCGCGCCAAGATCAATTTGATCGAAGCCTCTGTGAACTTCGACCAGGCCGTAGGCCGCACGCTCGACGTGAACCACATCATCGTCGCCGATGCACGCCGCGGCAAAATCTACCGCCAGCCAAATATTCCGGGCGCGTCTGACCCAAGCGCCGGCGTCCCCGGAAAATAACCGGTTCCAATTACCGTTGCTGGGGAAGCTTTCCAGGGACAATCGATCCTCGCCCGAAAAACTCTTGCGGCTGGCGCCGCAATTTGCTACCGTTACTTTTGAGTTATGATGATGCACTGTAAAACAGGCCATTAGGCAGCGGGCCGAACTCGAGGAGGCGCCAGCCCGCGGAGCCAATCCTCGGTCGCTACTCGAAACATTTCTAATAGGAACAATGCGACTTTCAGAATTTCACCTAACGCCTGTAGAATCACCACTTACGCATTTTCTAATGGACACAAAATCGGCTTTTGGGGGATTTCGCGATCCTGGCCCGCGGCCTCCTTGTTGCCTCCGCCTCAATGCCCTAGAATGGCTGGAATGTGCATTTGGCAATTTGCGAGCGGCCGCAACCGCGTCGCTTCGGAGGCGCGCCGATGACTAAAGCCGTGAAGACACTGCCGACCCAGAGTTTCGAATCCGTCCGCAAGCCGTCGGCTGCCGAACGCGAGTGGGAAGAAAAAACTCTCGCGCCCACTCTTCGAAAAACTCCCGACCGCGACGCCGATTTCACCACCGTCTCGAGCTATCCGATTCGCCGGCTCTACACGCAAGCCGACCTCGCGGGCTGGGACGCGGAACGCGATCTTGGTTTTCCCGGCCAGCCGCCTTACACCCGCGGAATTCACTCCACGATGTACCGCGGCAAGCTCTGGACGATGCGGCAGTTTGCGGGTTTCGGAACAGCCGAAGACACGAATGCGCGCTTCCGCTATCTGCTTTCGCAAGGCCAGACCGGGCTTTCCGTCGCGTTCGACTTGCCGGCCCTGATGGGTTACGACTCGGATCACCCACTGTCCGAGGGCGAAGTCGGAAAATGCGGCGTGGCGATCAGTTCGCTGGCCGACATGGAAGTGCTCTTCGACAAGATTCCGCTTGCCGATGTCACCACTTCGATGACGATCAACTCGCCCGCAGCCGTGATCTGGGCGATGTATCTAGCGGTCGCCGAAAAACAGGGCGCCGATTGGAAGAAAATTTCCGGCACTTTGCAGAACGACATTCTCAAGGAATACATCGCGCAAAAGGAATACATCTATCCGCCGGAACCTTCGATGCGTCTTGTGATTGATACGCTCGAATTCGGCGCGAAGCACACTCCGAAATTCAATCCGATTTCGATCAGCGGCTATCACATCCGCGAAGCCGGCTCGACTGCGATTCAGGAGCTGGCGTTCACGCTGCGCGACGGAATCGAATACGTGGATTACGGCGTGCGCCGCGGAATGAACGTGGACGATTTTGCGCCGCGGCTTTCTTTCTTCTTCAACGCGCACAGCGATTTCTTCGAGGAAATTGCGAAATACCGAGCCGCGCGCCGTATCTGGTACAAGACGATGCGCGAGCGCTTCGGCGCGAAGAACGAACGCTCCTGGGCGCTGCGTTTTCACACGCAGACGGCCGGCTGCTCGCTCACCGCGCAGCAGCCTTACAACAACGTGGTGCGCACCGCGCTCCAGGCGCTCGCGGCCGTGATGGGCGGCACGCAATCGTTGCATACGAATTCACTCGACGAAGCCTGGGCGTTACCCACCGAGTTTGCCGCCACACTCGCGCTTCGCACGCAGCAAATCATCGCTCACGAAAGCGGTGTAACGAACACAGCCGATCCGCTAGGTGGCTCTTACTTCGTCGAAGCGCTCACCGACGAAGTGGAGCGCGGCGCCTGGGATTACATTGAGAAAATCGACGCCTTGGGCGGCATGGTCGCCGCAATCGAGCGCGGATTCCCGCAGCGCGAAATTGCAGAGGCGGCATATCGCTATCAGGTGGCTGTTGACCGCAAAGAGAAAATCGTCGTCGGCGTCAATGATTACGTCGCCAAAGAAAAGCCGCTCGACATTTTGCAGATTGACGAGACTGTGGCGCATCGCCAGGGCGACCGCCTCCGGAAATTGCGCGCAGATCGCTCGAATGCCGAAGTCGAACGCCGCCTGAGCGCGCTGCGCAAAGCCGCCGCCGGAACCGAGAACCTGATGCCCTATCTCTTCGAGGCCGTAAAAGCCTACGCCACCCTCGGCGAAGTCTGCGACACGATGCGCGAAGCATTTGGAATCTACGAGGAAGTGGCGATCACCTAGCGAATCCCGCCTGGACTCCAACACGGACGGATCGAGGCTCAAACACAAATGAGAAACAGGACCAGGAGGAACTTGAACGGGAGTGTAGGTGGAAGTGCGATCGCGCTCTGCATTCTGTTTTCTACGTTCGCAACCGCCGGCTCGGCCGCACCGATTCCGGCCAAAGACAAAAACCCGCATTCGAAAGCTGGCTTCGTCACCTCATGGGACGGCACGAAGATTCATTACATCGAGGCGGGTCGCTCGAGGACGCCGGTGGGAAACGCCGAAGTCGGCAATCCACTTCCGCCTTCCGTCACAATTACCAAGGGCAACATCTCGGTCACCGGCCCGCACCAGTTCCCTTCCATTTTGTTTATTCCCGGCTGGACGATGCCCGGCTGGATCTGGGAGAACCAGATTTCGCATTTTTCTGCCGACTATCGAGTGGTGGCGATGGACCCGCGATCGCAGGGCGACTCGGCGAAGCCCGGCGACGGAAATTATCCCGCGTCGCATGCGCGCGACATCAAAGCTGTGATCGACCAATTGCATATGGCGCCGGTGGTCGTCGTGGGTTGGTCGATGGCGGTGACTGAAATTGCATCGTACGTGGATCAGTTCGGCACGAATGGGATTGCAGGCATCGTACTTGTTGATGGGGTCACGAATTTCGGTCAGGCGCCGGAAACTCTGAAGAGTTACTTCGGATTTATGAGGTTCGCCCAATCGAATCGCGAGAAGTTCACCAACGATTTCGTGCGCAACATGTACAAAAAACCGCAGGCCGAAGAATACCTGCAACGCGTGATGAAGGCTTCGATGGCGGAACCCACCGACTCTGCGGTGGCGATGGCATTTGCCGGTTTCACCACGGACAACAGCGCGGCTCTAGCCAAAATCGACAAGCCGACGGTGATCGCCGCGGCTAGCAAGGAACTGATGCCCACATTTCAGGACATGCAGAAGCGTATCCCCGGTTCAAAAATTGAAACATTCGATGATGCAGGGCACGCGCTCTTTGTTGACGACGCCGAGAAGTTCAACATTCTGCTCGAAGAGTTCATCACCACCTTGAAGTAGTGAACACGATGGCTGGCGCGGGCGGAACTAAACGAGAAGCCGCAGTTAGTGCGGTCGAGCCGTTTTGAAGTATTCTTTCAGCGCCCCGATTGGTCAGCGCGGCGACTCGCAACGTGAATGGAGCCGAATGGCTGAAAAGAAAATTCGAGTGTTGATCGCGAAGCCCGGGCTCGATGGGCACGATCGCGGCGCGAAGGTGATCGCGCGCGCGTTGCGCGATGCCGGGATGGAAGTGATTTACACCGGGTTGCGGCAGACGCCGGAGATGATCGCTTCCGCGTCGGCGCAAGAAGACGTGGACGTGATTGGCCTCTCGATTCTCTCCGGCGCGCACAACACGATCTGCCCGCGGTTGATGGAGCTGCTCCGCGAAAAAGGCATGAACGACGTCACTGTGCTGATTGGCGGAATCATTCCCGAACCGGACATTCCCGCCTTGAAGAAGGCCGGCATCGCTGAAGTTTTTCTTCCCGGCACACCTACGCAAGCCATCGTAGATTTCATCCGCCAGAGAATCTCCACGGCGCCGAAAGGCGCCTAATCCCTGCAGTGGGTACCCGTCTCTCGGTCGCGCGACACGACGGCATTTTGCTTCTCACTTTCGACGGCGATGACGGTTTCCCCCGGCTTGAGCGCAGGATTTTGGCGGAGATCGAAGAGCAAATCGTGCTACTTGCGGAGCAGCGCGAATTGGCCGGCGCGGTTATCACCGGAACTGAGCGCGCGTTTGCTGTCGGCGCCGAGATTTCGGAGCTCGCGAGTCTCGCGCCAGATGCGGCGTTCGAGTTCTCTCGCTACGGCCAGAGCGTGATGCGCGTTGTCGCAAATTCATCGAAGCCCGTCGTCGCGGCGATTCGCGGATATTGCATGGGCGGCGGACTTGATCTGGCGCTCGCGTGCCATGCGCGGATCGCGTCGGGCGATGCGGTGTTCGCACACCCCGGGGGAAGCCTCGGCATCATTACCGGGTGGGGCGGGACGCAGCGATTGCCGCGATTGATTGGGCGCAGCCGCGCGCTCGAGATGCTGGTAACTGGCCGCAGGCTCGACGCCGAAGAAGCGTTCGCCTGCGGCTTGGTTCAGAAAATCGCCGATGAGTCAGTGGTCACCGAGGCGATTGAGCAGGCGCGAACAATTGCCCGGAAGATTGATTCGCGGCTCAACTCCACTCGCGGGTGAATTTGGTTCGGGTGTAAACGACGCGAAAGCCTTGGCGCTCGAGATTGCGTTGCGAGCCGCTTGATGGCTGGGTGACGCTCATCGCGAGGTCGCAGCCGGCAGCGCGGCCTGCTTCGAGGCGCTTTGAAATTAGGGCCGCCTGAACGCCCCGCTTGCGATATTCGGGGAGCGTGCTCATTCCGAAAAGGCCAGCGATTCTTTTTCGAATTCCAAGGGTTCCTCCGCCGATGGGTTTGCCGTCGATCCAGACCAGGTACGGCACGAGGCCTGGGCCGGAGAAGAATTCCTGAATTGTGCTGATTAAATCTTCGGTGGGCTCGAAGTGATCGGCGAAACCGCTAGAGACGGTTTCGGCGAAGAGACGCGACTCGGATGGTTCCGCCAGGCGAATAGTGATGTCGGGAGAATATTCGGGGAACTTCTCCTGCGGATCGATTTCGCGGATCAGCATGTTGGAGAATTCGAGCACGCGATAGCCTCGCTTTCCGAGCATTTCGATAAATCCGGGATCGGCCATCGGGCAGACCTCGATGAAAACTGCCGAGCCGCGGCAGCGATAGAACTTTTCCGTGCGCTCCATATCTTCTTCGCTTACGGGGCCGTTGAGGCCGAATCCTTCCGCTTGAGTGACCGGTGAATTGACGCCGCGAAATTCGGCGATGCCGCCGCCTACAGCGATGCGGACGTCTCCGGGGCGTTTCAATTCCACCGGGCTCGTCGCGTCGTTCCCTTCCGAAATGCAATCCGGATGGCCAGCCAGCTCCAGGCGGCGAGCCAATTCCATGTCAACAAATTTCATTTGTGAATCTCCTCAATAATTCTCGGCCCTCTCAAGGACGAAGGAAAGCGGTTCAAAAGCTTGGGCAAAGATGCGTCAACTTTAAGTACGGAGATTCGGGGCTCAGGAAGGCCGAGTCGGTCTTATGCGGGCTAACGCGAGCGACCGGAGACGGACCTATTCCCCGCAACAAGACTGCAAAGCATAGGCGCCTCCGGAACAGGATTGACTCGCTGGCCGCACTATGCGAATGGGCGGCGCGAGCGGATGCAATTCTATAGCAGTGCGCGGGCAAGTCAAAACGATATGTGAATGATACAATGCGTAGTTTCGGCGTGAGTGTTTGCGAGTATCGAGCGGCTTGACGGCAGAGAATAGCGGAGCGCGCGAAGGAGAACGGTGAGCGGGACGGTGATTGAGACGCTGGTGGATGCGAAGTCTGCCGACTTTGAGAAAAACGGCCGGCAGATGGTGGACCGCCTGACTGAAATCAAGAATGAGGAAGAGCGAATCCGGCAGGGCGGCGGGGCGAAAGCGATCGAGTCGCAGCACAAGAAGGGCCGGCTGACGGCGCGGGAGCGGATCGCGAAACTGATCGATCCGAAGACTGAGTTCTTCGAGTTGGGCCTCTATGCCGCGTATGAAATGTACGAGGAATGGGGCGGGGCGGCCGCGGCCGGGACGATCGTGGGACTTGGGCGTGTGTCGGGGCGGCAGGTGATGATCATAGCGAATGACGCGACTGTGAAAGCGGGCGCGTTTTTCCCGATGACGGCGAAAAAAGTGATCCGCGCGCAGAATATCGCGATTGAAAATCGCATTCCAACGATTTACCTGGTGGATTCCGCGGGTGTTTTTCTGCCGCTGCAAGAGGATGTGTTTCCCGATACTGATGATTTCGGGCGCGTGTTTCGGAACAACGCGGTGATGAGCGCGCAAGGAATTCCGCAGATCACGGCGATTATGGGGATGTGCGTGGCGGGCGGAGCTTATCTGCCGGTGATGTGCGATCACATTTTGATGACGGAAGGGAGCGGGCTGTTTCTCGCCGGGCCGGCGCTAGTGCAGGCTGCTATCGGACAGAAAACTTCCGCGGAAGAACTGGGCGGGGCAAAAATGCACGCGCAGATCAGCGGCACGGTGGATTTTCGCGAGCCGGACGACGAAGCGTGCATCAGGAGAATTCGCGCGCTGGCGGACAAGATTGGCCATCGCCCCAAGGCTCCGTTTGATCACAAAACTGCGCGGCCGCCTTCGCATCCCGGCGAAGAAATTTACGGCATCTTTTCGTCAAACCCCGGGAAGCAATACGACATGCGCGAAATCATCGCGCGCATTGTGGATGGCAGCGAGTTTGAGGAGTATCGCGCCGAGTATGGACAGACGGTGCTGTGTGGATTCGCGCGGATTGGCGGCTGGGCTGTGGGGATCGTGGCGAATCAGAAGAAGCATGTGACGGTGGCGGCGCCGGGGACGGGAGAAAAGCGGGTCGAGTTTGGCGGCGTGATTTATACCGAGGCGGCGGACAAGGCTGCGCGATTCATCCTGGATTGCAACCAGAATTTGATTCCGTTGATTTTTCTGCACGATGTGAATGGATTTATGGTGGGGAAAGAGGCGGAATGGAGCGGCATCATTCGCGCGGGAGCGAAGATGGTGAATGCCGTGGCGAACAGCGTAGTTCCGAAGATTGCGGTGATTTGCGGGGGGAGTTTCGGAGCCGGGCACTATGCGATGTGCGGGAAGGCTTACGATCCGCGGTTTATTTTTGCTTGGCCTACGGCTCGGTATGCGGTGATGGGTGGGGATGCGGCGGCGGGGACGCTCGTCGAAATCAAGATCAAGCAGCTCGAGCGCGAAGGAAAGAAGCTGACCGACAAAGACAAAAAAGAATTGTACGAATCAGTGCGAGCCACTTACGAGCACCAAACTGACCCACGCTATGCGGCGGCACGGCTGTGGGTGGATGCGATTATTGACCCGGCGCACACGCGCGAGGCTTTGATTGAGGCTTTGGAGGCGGCGTCGCTGAATCCACATGTTGCGGAATTTAAAACGGGCGTGCTGCAAACGTAAGGAGTGCCATTGGGAAATCAGGCCAATAACAACCCGGCGGAAGAGCAGATTACGATCATTGAATGCCCGCGCGACGCCTGGCAGGGACTGCGGCAAATTATTCCGACGGAAGAGAAAATAAAATATTTGAGCAGTTTGGTTTCCCTGGGTTTCCGGCATATTGATGCGGTGAGTTTTGTGTCGCCAAAGCATGTGCCGCAGATGGCCGATAGCGAAGCGGTGATGAAAGAGCTGGACCGGGTGAAAACACCTTCAGGCGAGGCGCCGGAGATTATTGGCATCATCGTGAATGCGCAGGGGCTGGAGCGCGCGCTTTCGACGCCGGGAGTGACGACGGTCGGATATCCGTATTCGGTTTCGGCTTATTTTCGGCGGGCCAATGCAAATATGTCGCGAGCCGAATCGCGGGATTTGGTGCAGAAGATTCAGCGGGATACGAAAGCGGCTGAGAAAAAGTTGGTCGTGTATGTTTCGATGGCGTTCGGGAATCCTTACGACGAGCCTTGGGGACCGGAGATTGTAGAGGAAACTGTTGTGTGGCTGAAAGATATCGGCGTGCGGACGATTTCGCTGGCGGACACGGTGGGCACGGCTTCGCCGCATGATGTGGCCGCGGTTTATAGCGCTTCGAAAGTGGCTGTTGCGGGCGTCGAGATCGGAGTGCATCTGCACAGCCGGCCTGATCGGGCGGCGGAGAAGGTGCTTGCTGCTTACGAAGCGGGGTGCAGGCGATTTGACGGGGCGCTGACGGGACTCGGCGGCTGTCCTTTTGCGGCGGATGAGCTTGTGGGCAATATTCCGACGGAGGCGATTTTGACTACTCTCGCGGCGCGCGGTCTTGCTACCGGCATCGACACCAAATCTCTTGCGATTGCGTGCGCGATGACGGGCGAACTGCGCGAGAAGTACACGCACACGGAAGGGGTGGCGAAACCGAATTAGTGCGGCGGATCGAGAACAGCCTGCGATGACATACAGCACACTCAAGCTCGAACAGCAGAATCAGATTGCCACCATTACCCTGACGCGGCCTGAAAAACGGAATGCGATCTCGTCGCAAATGATTCAGGAACTGATGGCGGCGCTCGACGAGGCGGAAAACGGCCCGGCGCGCGTCGTTATCATCACCGGCTCGGGAAAATCGTTCTGCGCGGGAATGGATCTCGATGGCTTGCGGACGATTGCGAGCCAGTCGCTCGATGAAAACATGGCTGATTCGAGAGCCATGGCGCGGATGTTTTACCGCATCTACGAATTTCCAATCCCGGTAATTGCTATTGTAAATGGCGCTGCAATCGCAGGCGGTTGCGGGATCGCGACGCTGGCGGATTTCACGCTCGCGGCCCCGGAAGCGAAACTGGGATATTCGGAGGTGCGGATCGGGTTCATTCCGGCGCTGGTGTCGGTTTTTTTGAGGCGCCAAATTGGGGAAAAGCGAGCGACGGATTTGCTGTTGACTGGACGCATCGTGGATGCGGCGGAGGCGCTGCGAATCGGGTTGATTACCGAGGTGGTGCCGGCGGAAGAGCTTCTGGAGCGGGCTCACGAGATCGCGGCGCAGCTGATCGCTGCGAGTCCGACGAGTATTCTGCGAACGAAGCGGCTGCTGCGGCGTTTCAATGAGGCTGAAATTCGAGCGGAGATTGAACTTGCGACGCGCGAGAATGCCGAGATTCGCGCTACTGCCGATTTTCGCGAGGGAGTCGCGTCGTTTCTCGAGAAGCGGGATCCGAAGTGGACCGGCCGGTGAGCAAGAACGCGAACGAGAATCGGGCCGGCGACGGAAATGGAGATGCAGATCTGACGCTCAAGGAATTTGCCGATACGACCATCCGCGTCCGGTACGCGGAGACGGATCAGATGGGCGTGGTGTACTACGGGAATTATTTCACGTGGTTTGAAATTGGACGCGTGGAGCTCTGCCGGCAGATTGGATTCGAATACAAGAAAATGGAAATCGAGGACGATAGTTTTCTGGTGGTAGCGGAAACTAACTGCCGGTATAAACGGCCGGCGCGGTTTGATGATTTGCTCACGATTCGGACTCGGGTGACGGCTGCGCAGCGGCGCACCGTGCGATTCGCGTACGAAATCATGCTTCAAGAGACCGGCGAGACGATCGCGACGGGCGAGACGACGCATGTGATTTGCAATCGTGCGGGGCAGACGAAATCGTTACCGGAAAAATATCGCAAGTACCTGCCGCTACCGACGGAGAGCCATCGCGCGTGAGCGCCGTCGCTCATCTGCTGGTTATGCCGCTTTGTGTGCCTAGCGAAATTAGCGTCAGGACAGGAAACCAGGATAGGAACGGGGATGAATAAGATTCAAGTCGACGGCGAACATCTGACGCTCGTGGAGCTTTATGCCGTTGTTTTCGATGCTGCCGAGGTGGAAGTGGCGCCGGCCGCGCGCGAAAAGATGAATGCATCGCGCGCGGTGATTGAACGGCTCGTCGAGTCGAATGCGGCGGTGTATGGCGTGAACACCGGATTCGGAAAGATGGCGTCGGTGCGAATTTCTCGCGACCAGATACGGCAACTGCAAGTGAATCTGGTTCGGAGCCACGCGTGCGGAGTGGGCGCGCCGCTTCCGGAGCATGAAACGCGGGCGATGCTCGTGCTGCGAGCGAATGCGATTGCCAAGGGGCTTTCGGGCGTGCGTCCGATTGTGGCGGAGACGCTTTGCGCGATGCTGAATGGGAAAGTGCATCCTGTGATTCCGTGCCAGGGTTCAGTGGGAGCGTCGGGCGATCTGGCGCCGCTGGCGCATCTGGCGCAGGTGGCGATTGGAGAGGGCAAGGCTATTTTTCAAGGACGAGCTGTTTCCGGCGAGGCTGCGATGCGAGACGCGAAGATCGCGCCCCTTGCGCTCGAAGCTAAAGAGGGTTTGGCGCTATTGAATGGAACGCAGGGGATGCTGGCGCTGCTGGCGCTGGGACTGCGAGATGCGGAGACTGCGGTTGATAGTGCCGATGTGGCGACGGCGCTTTCGCTCGACGCGCTGCGGGGGAGCCCTGCGCCGTTTGACGAACGGATCGCGCGGGCGCGTCCTTATCCTGGACACTTAATTACGGCTCGGAATTTGGAGAGGCTGACGCGCGGGAGTGAGATTCGCGAATCACATCGTGCGCCGGAGCGCGATCCGCGCGTGCAGGATCCTTACAGCCTTCGCTGCGTGCCGCAGGTGCATGGAGCGGTGCGCGATGTGCTGGCACAGATTCGAGCGACGATTTTGATCGAGTTGAACAGCGCGACCGATAATCCGTTGGTGTTTGCGGGCGACGTTGGCAGTGGCACGGGCGAGGTAATCAGCGGAGGAAATTTTCATGGGCAGCCGCTGGCGATGGCGGCGGATCAACTGGCGGTGGCGCTGGCGACGCTGGCAGGGATATCGGAGCGGCGTACGGAGCAATTGACGAATCCACAGGGGAGCCAGCTTCCGGCATTCTTAGTGCGCGAGGCGGGATTGAATTCTGGATTTATGATCTTGCAGGTGACGGCGGCGGCGCTCGCCAGCGAGATGAAAGCGCAGGCCGCGCCGCATTCTGTGGATTCGATTCCGACTTCCGCGAATCAAGAGGATTACGTTTCGATGGGCATGGCCGCGGCGCGACGAATTCAGCCGATGCTCGCGAATCTGCGAAACATTTTAGCGATCGAATTGCTGGCTGCCTGCCAAGGGCTGGATTTGCTTGCGCCACTTCGCACCGGGCCTGAGACGCAGAAGGCGTACGAATTGTTGCGCGCCGTCTCGAAAAAGGTGGATGCCGACCGGTCGCTTTCGCGGGATATTGAAGCTGTGGCCGCGCGAATTGCGACGGGCGATTTTAGCAATCTCCTGTCCTAGTGGGTGCGATTGGATTCAGAGCAGTGTGTTTTTATTTAGCTTCGCCGGATTCTGATTCGCTCGAGCCTTGCGCACTTTTTGATGCGGCCTGAGCTCGACTCGCGGCTGCGCCCGACTTGCTGATCGAGACCGTGTCTTGAGGTATGGCAGGCTGCTTGGGAGCTGAGTTTGGGTTTGCGTCGCGAACTTGGCCTTTCTGAGCAACTTGAGCGGACTGCAGAGCACTAGAGACTGAGCTGACAGGGTTTTTGCCACGGAAATACCTCCAACATGGTAATCGGCGTGGGCGGTGCAAACTTTAGTCTTTCGAAGATTTTTTCTGCGGCGTGCGAAATTACGAAGCAAGAGACTGAAACAGGAATGTGCCGAAACGGAATCCGACCAGCCATTTGAAGGGCGCGACTCCCATCGAATAGTGACCACAGGGCAAGGATAACCTCTCGACCTCTAGGCCACCACGCGGAGCTTCGTCGAAGAAGGCATTCGTGAATTCAGGCCAGAAGGTGGGATCGTAGCGGCCGGTGATGGCGAGAATTTTCTTTCCGGTGCCGAGAAGCTTGGGGATGTAAGGAAACGGGCTGATGGGCGACCAGTAGCGACGGATATCTTCCTGCGAGAGCTTTGACTGCAGCGACTCCCAAACGCTCATGGTGGTCAGTCCGTTCGCCACTACATCGCCGCAGTACGTAGCGACGTGCAGGAATGCGCCGGCGCGAATCGCTGACTCGTGGCACATGGTTACGAAGGCGATGGATGAGCCGATGCTCGTGCCGAGAACGCCGAGGCGGTCGTAACCTTGCTGTTCGAGCCAGCGGAGGGTGCGGCGGGCATCGAGGACAGCCTGGCGATTTGCCTGAAGCGTGAGGCCGACATTGGGGCCGACGAGATGATCGGCGCGAGGATGGCCTGGGACGGCGCGGCGGTCGTGATACGGAAGGCTCATTTTCACGGCGGTGATTCCGAGTTTGTTGAGCCAGCGGCAGACGTCGGTCTGTTCTTCCCAGCGGGAATTCCACTGCGCGAGAACGACGACGGCGGGACCGGAGTGGCGGGCCTGGAAAAATTGTGCGTGGACGAGATTGTTTTCGGGCCAAGGTGATTCGATGGCGCTGGTGAAGGTGAGGACGCCGTTGTCGAGTGAATAGTCCGTTGCCGGACCGGTGGCGTACCAGTCGTCGTTGTGGGCTAGCGTGTGCTCGACAAAACGATCGAGGTAGCCGCGGGGGTCGGGCTCGTTGGCGGAGCCGCCGATGTGTTCGAGGCCCCAGGCGAAGGGGAGCGACTTGCGGTTAGGCTCCTGGGCCCAGCGCATATGCTCGTAGCGCCGAATTTTTCGTTCCAATAGGGACATGGCAGCGGTTGATTCAATTCAGCTTACCAGAGGCGCCAACCAAAGCTGGGCGAGCGGCAGGGATTACGCGCCGAAGCGGGAAAAACGGCGACTGAACGAGGCGGCGTGTGTTGCGTGTGTTAGCAGTCGGGCACGGTTTTTGCTACGCGGCTTGAGTGAGTTGGACGTATGTGGCACATTCGATTTGTGGCTTCCGGGATGCTCATTGCGGCGTTCGTGTTTCTTTTCGGGCTGATCATAGGCAGCTTCTTGAACGTTTGCATCGTGCGGATTCCCGGCGGAAAATCCATCGTTCTTCCGTCGTCGGCCTGCACCAAATGCGGGGCGCCGATCCGGCCCTACGACAACATCCCCGTTATCAGCTATCTCCTTCTGCGCGGCAAATGCCGGAAGTGCGGGAATCCGATCTCAGCGCTGTACCCGGTGGTGGAGCTTTTGACGGGACTGCTTTTTCTTGGGTGCTACGAAGCTTTTGGCCTAACAGCGGAATCGCTGAAATGGGCTGCATTTTCGGCGATTATGGTGGTTCTGGTTTTTACGGACCTGCGCGAGCGAATTCTTCCTGACGTGGTGAACTTTACAGGTTTTGGCTTAGGGCTTCTATTGAGTTTCTTCACCGCACCTGTGGACGGAACGGCTCTGGCCATAGCAAAGCGGGTCTTCGAGTTTCCGCCGCCTGCGCCGGTTCTGTCATTTGTAGACGCACTGCTGGGAGCGGCCGCCGGTAGCGGTCTCCTGTGGCTAGTGTCCGAGGCGTATTTCCGTTTCCGCGGGCGCGAAGGGATGGGAATGGGCGATGTGAAGATGATGCTGATGGCCGGGGCATTCCTCGGGTTGAAGCGGACGTTGCTGACGATTTTCACCGGTTCCGTGCTGGGAAGCGTCCTGGGCATCATCGTAATCGTGGCGCGGCGGAAGGATTCGGATTACGAGTTGCCTTTTGGCACGTTTCTGGGAATGGCTGCGCTGCTGGTGGTATTTTTCGGAACGCCGATTGTATATTGGTATCAGGGACTGCTGACGGTGCGATGATGGGTAGAAGGCATCTAACAGAACGAGGCGTCTGATGGCTTCCCAGATCCCACCGCGGATTCCGGGCGTTCAGCCCTTCGACCTTGGCTTTCTGGCCGGGGGACTTCTCGTTTTGCTCCTTGTTTTGATCCTTTTCGCCATTGTGGTGCGCAAATTCCTGCGCAGGGGCGATGCGTCACCGGAAGGTCAGTTTACTGCTCCGGTGCCGGACTCGGAGAATGCTTCGGCGTTTATGGCGGCTTCGATGCAGGGCGTAATCGAGAAATTGCGGACTCAAGAAAAGGAGCTTGCGCGCCTGCATCTTGTGGCGCAAGAACGCGCGCAGGAATCCGAGCGCCTCACGGAAGAGGTCACCCGGAATATGCCTACGGGTTTGCTCCTGGTGAATGCGACGGGTGCGATCAGCAGCACAAATCCGGCGGCCGAAGAAGCACTGGGCATTCGTACCTTGCGATACCGCTCGTACAAGGAGATTCTCGGAGCCGATACGGCGCTGACACGCCTGCTGACGGCGTGTTTGCGCGAGGGGCGAACGTTTCATCGAGGCGAGGTGGAACACGTGACAGCGGAAGGTGAAATGCGGCACCTCGGCGTCACGATTTCTCCGATTTTCCGCGCAGTTCGCAATCCGCCACGCCCTGGAACTGAATTCCCGGGCGTGCCCCCGGAAATGAAGGTGAGCGGCGCACTGTGCTTGATGAGCGATCTGACGGAACTCACCGCGTTGCAGAAACAGATTCGCTGGAAAGAGAATCTAGCGGCGCTCGGAGAAATGTCCGCAGGTATCGCGCACGAATTCAAGAACGCGCTGGCCACCATCTCCGGCTATGCGCAGATGATTCGCAGCGAAGCACGTCCGGGCCCCGGAGACATTCGGGAATCCGCCGAGCGCATTCTGGACCAGACGCGCGCGCTAACGCACGTGGTGACAGAATTTCTGCGTTTCGCCAAGCCGCTTGAGATTTGCTATGAGACAGTGCCAATGAAAACGCTCGTCGAGCGCGTCACGGAAGAGTTGCGGGAATCGAACCCCGGCTGCTCGGTTGAATGCGAAGGAGCTTTCGAGGATCTCCCCGGCGACGAAGCATTGATCCGGCAAGCACTCGTGAACTTGACGCGCAACGGAGCGGAGGCCGCCCGCGAAGGCGGTGGGAGCGCCCGCCTGACGGTGTCGGGGACGATTGAAGAGCTTGGCGGGAGGAAATGGCAACGCATCTGTATTGCAGACAATGGACCGGGCATTCCGCAGGCGGACTTGCCTAAAATCTTTCTTCCGTTCTACACCACGAAATCCGAGGGCACTGGCCTGGGACTAGCCGTGGTCCAAAAGGTGGCGCTGCAGCACGGCGGCAGCATCGAGGCGCGCAACCGCACCGGCGGAGGCGCAGAGTTCCTGCTCTGGTTACCTTTGCGGCAGGAGCCCTCGCCGTCGCTATTCCCCTCCGAAGCCGCCCGCATCTAAACTATATCCAGGGCCTATCCCATAGGTGCCTCTCGGGAGGCGTAGCTATGCGCACAGCACTGTGTTTGGCGGCAATTGCCGCGTTTTCGGCGTTCGCGCCGAGCGGCTATTGCCAACAGCAGGACGCAGCAAAACAGGCTTCGCCGGACTCTGCTGCATCGCAGACTGCCGCGCAAGCACCGCCGCAAGCGGCTTCCGCACCGCAGGAATCTCTGGCCGACGCAGCGCGACGCGCCCGCGAGCAGAAGAAAGACACTCCCAAGCAGGCCAAAGTGATCACGAACGACAATATTCCCAAGGAGGGCGGGATATCAGCCGTCGGCGAGGAACCCCCGGCCGCTGAGAACGCAGAGAATGCTCCCGCCGAGGCCGACAAGGCCGCAAAAAGCGATGAGAAAAAATGGCGCGATCGTTTCGAAAAACTGCGCCACAAGCTGGAACAGGATCAGACTGACCTCGACGTGATGCAGCGCGAACTCGGCGTGCTCAATTTGCAGTATTACAACGATCCCGTGAAAGCCATGCAGCAGGAGCTCACTCGCAGCGATATCAACGAAAAAACTGCGAAAATCGCGGCGAAGCAAAAAGAAATCGAAGCCGATAAGCAAGCCATCTCCGATGCAGAGGACGACCTTCGCCAGGCGGGCGGCGATCCCGGATGGGCTCGTTAGCCAGTTTCCATGGAGCCAATTCTCCTTGTCGAAGATAAGCCCGAGCTTCGGGCGATGCTGCGCAAGGCGCTCGAGCGCGCGGACTATTCGGTGGAGGAAGCGCCCGATGGGAACGTCGCAATCGACAAGATACGCGCGCGGCGCTACCTGCTGGTCCTCACGGATTTAAAGCTGCCGGGAAGTTCGGGATTGGATGTCCTCCGCGAGGCTCGGCGTGTGGAACCAACCTTGCCTGTGATTCTCGTGACGGCCTATGGGTCCGTGGAAGAGGCTGTGACGGCGATGAAAGAGGGCGCGTTTGATTTCATTCAGAAGCCTGTGGATCTCGATCATTTGAAGTTGCTGCTCGATCGGGCTACGAAGCAGCAAGAACTCCTACGAGAAAATCTGCTGCTGCGGGAAGAATATGCCGCGCACTACGGATTCCCCCGGATCGTCGCCGAACATCCCAGTATGAAAGGCGCGAGCCAGATGACGCAGCGCGTGGCTGCAACGGATTCTACGGTGCTGCTTCTGGGCGAGAGCGGCACGGGAAAAGAGCTTTTCGCTCGCGCGGTTCATCACTTGAGCCCGCGCGCGGACCATTCTTTTGTGGCGCTCAACTGCGCAGCGATTCCCGAAGGGCTGGTGGAAAACGAGCTGTTCGGCCACGAGCGCGGGGCGTTTACGGGAGCCGGCGCACGAAAGATCGGGAAACTCGAGTTAGCTCATCGCGGAACGCTCTTTCTGGACGAGATCGGCGAGTTGCCTCTTGCGGTGCAAAGCAAGCTTCTGCGCGTGCTGGAAGAAAAGCGATTCGAGCGCGTGGGCGGGACACAGGAAATCGAGGTGAACGTTCGAATTCTCACAGCGACGAACAAAGACCTGTATGCTGCGGTGGCGGACAAGACGTTTCGCGAGGACCTTTACTTCCGGATTTCCGCAGTGCCGATTACGATTCCGCCTTTGCGCGAGCGTGGCGACGACGTGCTACTGATCGCCGAGCATTTCCTCGAGCGCTTTAAACGCGAATTCCGCAAACCGGCACTCGCGCTCACGGAAGACGCGCGCGAGCGCCTGCTTACCTACCCCTGGCCGGGCAATGTGCGCGAGCTACAAAATGCGATCGAGCGGGCTGCAATCCTTGCGAATGGTTCGGATATCGACGTAGCTGGTTTGCAATTACCTTCCGCGCGGCCGACCGCCGAGCAGCTGCCCGAGCACATGGTGGAGGATGAATTTCTGTGGGAAGGACCGCTGGAGGAAGTTTCTCAGCGCGCCGTGGCGCATGTGGAGCGGTTCAAGATTCAGAATGCGCTGCGCGAAACGAAATGGAACAAGACGCGCGCGGCAGAAAAACTGGGCGTGTCCTACAAGACGCTGCTTCACAAGATCCGGAACCTCGGCCTCGATAACTAGTTTTTCGCTTCTTTGGATTCCCCTCGGGGATGCTTCCGGCGCTCTTTCCAAAACCCGCCGGCGGGTTTGTCTTCGGGTTCAATTAGGACCTTGCCCGGTTCAGGCAGACGGCCCGTGTGGAGCACAACGCTTCCAAAATTCCATGCCTGATGGCGGACTCCCAGAAACCCGGCTTTGAATAGCAATTTCCCGAGCTCCTGCGGGCTCGGAAAGTTCGACACAGAGCTGGGCAAGTATGAGTAGGCTGCCTTATGACCCGAAATCACGCCGCCGATGACAGGCAGGATGCGCTTGAAATAGAAGCGATACATCCCGGCCATTGCGCTATTGGTTGGCTCAGAAAATTCGAGGATCGCGATTCTTCCGCCCGGCTTCAACACGCGGGCTATTTCGCGCAGGCCGCGCTCGTAGTTGGCGAGATTCCGAAATCCGAAGGCCGAAGCCACGAGGTCAAAAATCGCGTCGGGAAACGGCATGCTTAGCGCATCGCCGTTGATAAACTCGGCCGTGTGAGAATCAGTTCGCGCTTTCTGTCGGGCGCGTTCCACCATGGGGTACGCAAAATCGCAGCCCAAGATCGGCACCCGATGCGCTGTAGAGTCGCGGATCACGTCTACTCTCTCGACCTCGAACGCGAAGGCCAAATCGCCCGTGCCGCAGCACAAATCAAGGACGCGAGCGTCGGTACGCCGAAGAATGCGGCGGAATTTTTCAGCCGTCAGCCGGCGCCATCGGTTGTCCATCGAAAAGGACAGGAGGTGGTTGAGCAGGTCATACCGAGGCGCAATAGCGCTGAACATATCGCGCACGCGACGAGCGGAATCGCGCTCGTCGCGTGCGCCTTTCGGACGGGCCCCCAAACCTTGCGAGGACGATGGTTCGAAGATTTTCATGCTGTGTGCCACTCTCCGGACCTTGTTCCGCGTCGCTGCCAATCGTCAACGAATGCCGAAAATGCGCGAAAACTCCTGTCAACGACCCGTCGTGGTATTGTAATCCCCCATTTCGCGCTTCCGATAAGGGAGGGCAGCACCCAGCCGACCTCGCCGGCATGGACTTTCTTGTCGCTCAGCAATAGCGATCGCAAATGTGCTTCTGAAAGCGACGGCATCCGCGGAAGCGGCCCGACAGATAGAATCAGGCTGACAATTCGCGCCGCATCCTTTACGTCGAGCTTTCCAATCGCAAGTGCAAGGAGCGTCGCGAAAATCATGCCGTGACCTACCGCTTCTCCATGCAGAAACTTTTTATAACCCGTAGCGGTCTCCAGCGCGTGGCCGAGCGTGTGGCCGAAATTCAGAATCTGCCGCAGGCCGCTTTCGCGTTCATCTTTGGCAACAATTTTCGCTTTGATTCCGATGCATCTTGGAATCACGAATTCGAGCGCGGCGCGATCACGGCGCAGCAGGGCGAGCATGTGCCGCTCGAGATAGCGAAACAACGCACGATCGGCGATCACTCCGTATTTGATTACTTCGTATAGGCCCGCGCGATACTGGCGGTGTGGCAGCGTGCCAAGAACATCCGGATCGGCGATGACCAGATCCGGCGGGTAAAACGCGCCGATGAGGTTCTTCCCTTCCGGAAGGTTTACGCCCGTTTTTCCACCGACTGCGCTATCCACTTGCGCCACAAGAGTGGTGGGAACGTGAACGAGGCGAACGCCTCGCAAATAGGTGGCTGCAAGAAACCCTGCGACATCTCCTACCACTCCGCCGCCGACAGCTACCAAGGTTGCGTCGCGATCCGCACCCAGGCTGCTCAGGGCGCGCGCGATTTTTTCTACGGTGGCGAGCCGCTTCGCCGGCTCGCTGTCATCGAATAGAATCGTGGCGCTTCGCGTCCGGCGAGTCTTCCCCGTTAGTTTCCTGCCCCAGTAGTTCCAGACCCGGGGCGAAGATAGAAAGAACAGCTCGCCAGGCCGATTGCGATTGCCGATAAGCTGTGGCACCCGTGAAACATTCCCGCGCGAACAGACCACGACGTATCTTCCGCGAGCGCTATCAATGCGAATTGCGGCCATCCTGGAGCCCCAGAATGTAGCACAGGTAAATGCGAGGTAAATTCAGGGAGATGCCTGCGCTACGTTACAAATCTATAAAACCCGACGCGAACTATAGGAACTTCTTTGTTCAGCGGCGGACGCGGCGAAACCAGGGCACACTGTTGATTTTGCCCGAGCGGCCATATCTGGGCGAGATGGCATCGCTGTCCCGAACTCTAGCCGAAAATATCCTTCACTTTGTCGAAGAAAGTCGACGCTCGCTCGATCGGCTTGTTTTCTACTTTCATTGTCTGCCCGAGTTGTTCGAGCAACCGCCGCTGTTCGCGCGTCACCTTGGCAGGAATCTCCACTCGAACGCTCACGTACAAATCGCCGCGTCCGCCGTGCGGGTTGGGTAGACCCTTGGATTTCTTGCGGAAGATCTGGCCGGATTGGGTTCCCTCCGGTATCTCAAGGTCCTCTTCGCCAGAAAGCGTGGGGACTTTGATGCTGGTGCCCAGAGTCGCCTGTGACAAGCTTATGGGAATCGTGCAGTAGAGATCGGCACCGCGACGCTCAAAGAACACGTGCTCCTTCACTTCGAGAAAGATATATAGATCGCCAGCATGACCACCGTTCGTGCCCGGCTCGCCATGCCCTGCCATCCGCAAGCGGGTGCCTGAATCCACTCCGGCGGGAACGCCAACTTCGAGCGTTCGTTCGCGTTCGATGCGTCCCTGACCGCGGCATGCAGCGCAAGCATCGCGAATCACCTGGCCAACTCCCTGGCACGCGGGGCATGTGCGCGTGATGGAGAAAAAACCCTGGCTGTAAGAAACCTGACCGCGACCGCCGCACGTCTTGCAGGTCGACATCCCAGTGCCGGACTTCGCGCCTGTTCCGTGGCATGCTTCGCACGCTTCGCGCCGCGAGACGTGAATCTTCGTGCTGACGCCCGTCGCCGCTTCTTCAAACGTAAGGGTCATGTCGTAGCGCAGATCAGCGCCGCGCTGGCCGCGCTGCCCCCGGCCTCCGCGACGGCGTCCGCCGCCGAGAATATCCTCAAAGCCGAACAGGTCGCCGAGAATATCTTGAAAGTCCTCGAAGATGGACGCATTGAATCCGCCAGCCTCAAATCCACGGCTGCCTAGGCCAGCGTGGCCAAAGCGATCGTAAATCGAGCGCTTCTGCGGGTCGGATAGCACACTGTAGGCCTCGGCTGCAGCGCGAAAATTAAGTTCCGCTTCGTGCTTATTCTCAGGATTGCGATCCGGATGCCACTTCATCGCCGCCTTGCGGTACGCGGACTTGATCTGCTCCGCTGACGCGTCGCGAGTCACTTCCAACACTTCATAGAAATCCTGCTGTTTGCTGGGTGCCATTGCTTCTTTTCAGTCCTTGTCCCGACTAAATGTAAGTTTCGATCAATTAAATCTGCATTTCTAAGCTTGGATTAGCTTTTCTTCCTGACGAAACAACCTCAGCCTTATCAATTCTTGCGGCCGCTCGCCACGCGCACCATTGCTGGGCGCAGCACGCGATTGTGAAATATGTAGCCCGGCTGGAACTCTTCGATCACCGCGCCATCGGGATAGTCGGTCGTGGGCACGTGTTCCACGGCGTGATGTACGTTGGGATCGAATTCTTTGCCGATGGACTCGATTCGATGCACTCCCTGCTTGGCGAGTAAGTCCCAGAGCTGTTTCCGAATCAGCTCAAAACCCTTGCGATAATCCTCATAGGCGGGATCATCGTGGGCAGCAAGTGCGCGATCGAAACCGTCCAGCACGGGAAGGAGTTGTTCAATAAGATTTTCGACTCCGCGATGCCTCGCCTGGTCGCGCTCTTTCTCAGTCCGCTTGCGATAATTGTCGAAGTCCGCTTGCAAACGCACGAGCGTGTTCGTCAGATCCTGCTTCTCTGCGGCGAGCTTTTGCACCTGCCCTTCCGGTGCCGACTCCGGCCCGGGGGCGGTCGCCGAACCGACGTCGTCACCTCCTGATTCAACCGGCGCGACGCTTGGCCTCGAGCGTTCGTCTTCCTTCTGGCTCTTCTGCGCTGCCAAGTTCTAGCTCCCCTCTTTTTCTTCGGAAAAGAATTGCGACATAAACGCCACGGCCGTGATCACGCGCTCGTAATGCATCCGCATTGGCGCGACGATGCCCAGCGTGCCTTGCACTTCGCCTTCCGATGAATAAGATGCTGACACAACCGCCAGATGCTTTCCCGCACTCGAAATCTGGTCCACTCCCAATTCCACGTGCACCGGTTCGGGCGCCTCGATACATCCGCTCAAAATCGCGATTAACCGATCCTTCTCCTCGATTGTCTCGAGCAACTCGCGCAATTGCTCCTGATTCGCAAATTCCGGTGACGCCGCCATTTGCGCGGCTCCTTCCACGTAAATCTTGCGCTCGTCGATGTCCCCCAGGACACTCGGATCGCACAGCATCAAAGCGTCGCCCGCCAGTTGGCTGTAGCGTTCGCGGTCGCGCGCGAGCTGCGAGCGCAGATCTGCGCGCATCGCTTCGATTGTCCACCCGATGTAGTGGTGGTTTAAATAAGCCGCGATCTGATCCAAATCTTCCTGGCGGAACTGCCGCTCCGGCCGGATCAACTTGTCTCGTGTCTGGCCACCGGCAGCAACCAGCACCACCAGCACCCGATTATCCGGCAACAGCAGAAACCGAAGGTGCTCCACCACGCTGCGTGCCAGCGGCGGGGCGATGAAGATTCCCAGTCCACGGGAAACGGCTGCCAGAACGTGACTGGCGCGCTCCATGACCGCTTCCGGGGTTTTGGCTGCTTCGAGTTCCCGCCGGATCCACAGCCTGTCTTCGGGACTAGCGGTCGCCTGCGCCGCCACCTGCTCCACAAAGAATCGATACGCAGCCGCTGTGGGCACTCGTCCCGCCGAAGTGTGCGGTTGATAAAGAAAGCCGCCATCTTCAAGATCTGCCATGACGTTACGCACCGTTGCGGGGCTGAGCGGGTCGACGTGCCGGCGCGCGACGCTGCGGGACGAGACCGGCTCGCCCGTCTCGATATACTCGCGCACCACGTCTGACAGAATCTGCTGATGGCGCCGATGCTGTAACACGGGAGAAACCATGAGATTACGACCGCTCCTGAATCGCTCGCACGAAAAGGGGGCGAGAAGTACGCCCAGATAATTAGAGTTTAGTCGTTGAAGGGAGGACGCGTCAACTTTAGGGCCATCCTGCGTCACCTGGAACTTACCTGCAGATCTCGTAGCGCGAAGATTTCGCGAACCCGGCTTGCTACGAAGCTTCGCGTATCATATTCTCTCCGCACGCTTTAGGTACTGGCTCGGTGACTTGACTGGGCATCGGAGGCAGATGCGTTTTCAAATCGTTCTGACGCTTGCTCTTGCGGCGGTAACGCTCCCAGGATCCCGTCAAGCCAGCGTCACCCGACATACTGCTTCGCCCACGCCCGTCGCTTCGCCTGAGGCGGCGAAGCAGAAAACTCTATCTACTCGCGTCGTCGCCTACCAAATCGATGCGCACCTTGACACCGCGAAGCACACGATCATCGCGACCGAAACTCTACGCTACCGCAATCTTACCGGCCAGGCACAGAAAACGTTTCCGGTTCATTTATATCTAAATGCCTTCCAGCCCCAATCCACTTTCATTTCTGAAGAGCGACGCGACGATCCCGACTACGAGTGGAAGCCAGAGCATTTCGGAGCTATCAACATTTCGGATCTCGAGGTCACCGGCATGGGCGACCTTACCAGTCAGATGCGCTTCATCCAACCTGATGATCACAATGGAGCCGATCACACCGTGATGCAGATCGAACTCCCAACGGCCGTTCCCCCAGGCGGCGACGTGGAATTCAAGATTGCTTTCAAAGACCAATTGCCCGAAGTACTGGCGCGAACCGGGTACCTCCGCGACTTTTACATGGTCGGCCAGTGGTTTCCGAAAGTTGGGGTCTGGTGGAAGGGCGCCTGGAATTGCCACCAGTTTCACAACACCACGGAATTCTTCGCGGACTTCGGGACGTTCGATGTGAAGGTGACGCTTCCTCAAAATGAAATCGTTGGTGCGGGCGGTGATCTCGTTTCATCGACGATCAATCCCGACGGCACTAAAACGCTTACCTTCCACTCCGAAGATGTGCACGATTTTTCCTGGAGCGCGAGCCCGAGCTTCACCGACGTGGAAGATTCCTGGACCGGCAGCGCGGGCACCGTGAAGCTCCATGTCTTGATGTCACCGGGAAATCTGGCGTCTGCTCCGCGCTATATTCAAGTCTTGAAGGGCACACTCGCGCTCTACGATCAATGGATCGGGCCTTATCCTTACGATCGGCTCACCGTAATCGATCCTCCGCATGGCGGGTTCGAGGCCGGCGGCATGGAATACCCAACGCTTATCACCGCGGACACCAATTGGTTTATGCCGAAAGGAGCGCTGCTACCCGAGCTTGTGACGCAGCACGAATTCGGCCATCAATACTGGTATGGAATGGTGGCGACGAACGAATTCGAGGAGGCATGGCTCGACGAAGGAATTAACAGCTACATGGAAACGAAAGGCATGGACGCGCTCTACGGCAAGTACACCTCGGTATTCAATCTCCCATTCGCCCAAATGGGGGAAGATGACGAGCAGCGTGTCTCATATCTTCACCTGCCTGATACTGATCCAATCACTCGCTTCGCATGGCGCTTTTACGACAGCGGCGCCTACGGCGCCATCACCTATGGGAAGACAACGACTGTTCTGTTGACCCTCGAGAAAATCATCGGCGAAAAAACCCTGCGGCAGGCGTTGCATGCCTATTTCATGCGCTATCGCTTTACCCACCCCACCGGCGAAGATTTCATCAAGACCGTCGAAGAAGTGTCCGGCAAGAACCTGCGCTGGTATTTCGATCAGGCCATCTCCGGCACACAAATGCTGGACTACAAAATCCTTGATGCGCATTCCGACCCCGTAAATTGGTACAAGCCTAAGGACACCGCAGCGAAGAATCGCGATGTTCTCTATCGCACCTATGTGACCGTCCAGCGTAAGGACGATTTCGTATTTCCCGTCGACGTCAAGATCGCTTTCGATGACAACCAGTCGGTGACTGAGCATTGGGATGGGCGCGATCGGTGGGTTCGCTACGTCTACGATCGAGAATCTCAAATCGTATCCGCGGAAATCGATCCGGAACATCAGGTCTGGCTCGATCGCGATCTCTTCAACAACAGCTACACCTCGGAATCCGACAATCGGGCCACAAAAAAGCTATCAAACATATTGGGTTTTGCCAGCGAGTGGATGGTGCAACTGCTCGCCTGGATGGCGTAGCCGGGATTCGAAAGCGGAGGGTTCGGAATGGCAGATGCAACACCGAGAACGTTCTTCTCCGGTGCCTCCCTCGTATGGGGTCGCCAACGCGTTCTCTGGTTGATCTACGTCGTGAATTTCGTTCTCGCTTACTTCGCGACTCGCGGAACGAATGAACGCATCGCCGCGATTCTGGACCATAGCCTGGCCGCCGGTCAGCTTGTACACGGATTCAATCTCGGTGCCCTTAGTTCGCTTGCAATGGATCCCGAATCCCCGTTCGGTGGATCGTTATCAGCTTCCTTCTCGGCAGCTGTGATCTTCACGGTCTTCATGATCTTTGCGACGGGCGGAATCCTGGCCACTTACTATTCCGGCCAGCGGCTTCACGCCGGCGCATTCTTCGAAGCCTGCGGCCACCATTTCTGGCGGTTCATCCGCTTGGCCATTTATCTTCTCATCGTGCTGATTCCGATTCTCATTCTCGGCGGAATCGCCCATCGAGTGTACGATCGCATTGAAAAGCAATCGATCTCACCAATGCCTGCGGTTCATTTCTTTGAGGCCGCGGGGGTCGTGGTCTTGTTGTTGTTGATCTGTATCCGCGCGTGGTTCGATATGGCACAAGTGATTGCCGTCGCCGAAGACGAGCGCCGGATGCACAAGGCCCTTCGTCGTGCTGCCGCTCTGTTGCGGCGGAATTTTTTCTCTCTCTACTGGCTATATCTGCGGGTCAGTCTGATCGCCTGGATCGTTTTCGCTATCGGTTTGCACATCTGGATGACGCATCTGCGTCCCGAATCTATTCTCGCGCCGTTCCTGCTTTCTCAATTCCTGATCATCTTTTGGCAGGGTTGCCGGTTATGGCAGCGCGCGAGCGAATGCCTCTGGTACAGGGAACATCAACGCGCCATCGCAGTTGCCACCCCGGCTTACGAACCACCGCCGGCGATTTCTCAACAGCCGTTCGCCGCGCCAACGGCTTAGATCACCAGATTCTGCACCGCTCCGCTGCCGGCCGCACCATCTTCGGATCCGCCCCGCATTCAAATGCTTTCGCAAACGCCGGCATATTCGATACAGGCGCGTCCACCCGGTAACTATCCAGGGGATGCGGATTCGTTTGAGCGATCATTCGCGCATACTCCGGCCTCATGTTTCCCGCCCACACCTGCGCCCAACCCAGGAAAAATCTTTGGTCGACCGTGAACCCGTCGATCGGCGCTGGCACAGGCTTGCCTTCGAGCGTCTTTTGCAGCGCAGCGTATGCGATCGTAAGCCCACCAAGATCCGCAATGCTTTCCCCTTCCACGAGCTTGCCGTTTTCGTGCAAGCCGGGTTCTACTTCGAAGCTGTCAAACTGCTTCACGATGCACTCACCTCGCGCCTGAAAATTCTTCAAATCTTCGGGCGTCCACCAGTTTTTCAAGTTGCCCATCGCGTCGAACTTGCTGCCCTGATCGTCAAAACCGTGCGTCAACTCGTGCCCAATCACGGAGCCCATCCCGCCATAGTTCATTGCATCGTCGCGGTTCGGGTCGTAAAAGGGTGGCTGCAGGATTCCGGCCGGAAAGACGATTTCGTTGCGCGTCGAGTTGTAATAGGCATTCACAGTCGGCGGCGTCATACTCCAAACCCCTCGGTCCACCGGCTTGCCGATTTTCCCCAACTCGTAGGCAGCCTCGAATTCGTTACCGCGGATAAAATTCTCAACGTACGGCCCGCGATTTACTTTGTAGCCGGAGTAATCGCGCCATTTATCGGGATAGCCGATTTTTAACTTGATGGCGCTCAGCTTTGTAGTGGCCTGTTCGCGCGTTGCCGGGCTCATCCAGTCGAGCGTCGAAAGATCGGCGCGCAGAGCGTCTATCAGATTGTGAACCATTTCGAGGGCCTTAGCCTTGGCCTCGGGCGGAAATGCTCTTTGCACGTAGAACTGTCCCAAGTCTTCGCCGAGCTTCTGGTCGGTCGCCCGCACACAGCGGCGCCAGCGCGGCAAGATTTCTGTCGTGCCAGTTAATTTCCTTGAGTAGAAGTCGAAATTCTCGTCCACGAACTTCTTTGGCAGCGCCGTGGCCTCCGCATGAACGAACTGCCAGCGCAGATACACTTTCCAATCCGCCAGCGGAACGGACGTCCATGCCGCGCTCACTTCCTTCATAAAGTCCGGTTGAAAAACATTGATCTGCGTCACCGGAGGCGCGCCGATCTCCTTGAAATACCCTTCCCAATCCACATTCGGGGCGAGTTCCTGAAACTGCGAAACCGGCATTTTGTGGTAAAGCTTATCGGGGTCGCGCAAATCGACACGCGGCATCGAAACTTTCGCCAACCGCGTTTCGATATCCATTACCGTTGTTGCTGCCGCAACGGCTTTGTCGTCGCTGTCCCCCAACAGCTTGAACATATTCGCCACATGCTGCACATATTCGTCCCGCAGCTTTTTGGATTTCTCGTCCTCGCGCGTGTAGTAGTCGCGGTCAGGCAAGCCCAGTCCGCCTTGACCGATGCCCGCGAGCATGCTGTTGCTGTCTTTGAAATCGGTCTGGGGACCAAAATTGAAGATTGCGTCCACACCGTCATTCTGCAAACGCGCCACTTCCACCTGAAGGCTTGCGGCATCCTTGATCTGAGCGATTCTTTCGAACTCGGAATCGAGCGGTTTAAGGCCTGCAGCCTCGATCGCGCTTTCGTCCATACAGCTCGTATAAAAATCGCCGATCTTTTGCCAATTCGATCCCGGCTGTGCGGACTTGTCGTTCGCCGCATCATCAAGAATCGTGTGCAGGACGTCCTGGTTATGTTCCTGAAGAATCGTGAATGAACCCCACCTCGGATAAGCCGCGGGTATCGGATTGCTTTTCATCCAACCGCCATTGGCAAATTGGTAGAAATCCGCGCACGGTGAAACGGAGCGATCCAGGTTTGCGAGGTCGAACCCGCCCTTTTTCGAATCGTCAGCAGCAGCGGGGCTCGCTGGCCCAGTTGCTCCAGCGCCGATGCAATCGGGAAGTAGCGTATGGACCGCCGCAGAGGGGCTAGATCCTTCGTTCTGCGGCCCACTCGTCGTCTGGGCACCGGCGACTGCGCTGCTCGCGGCAAGCAAAACGGCCGATGCGAATATTCGCATCATCGAAGTCGTTGTCATGATTCCTCGCTTTTCAGTTTGGCCACAGGTGCACACACCTCAGCCGAGCCGCCGTTTGCACTTATGAATTTTGCCCCAGGCAGGACCTGCGAATCACCCGCCACGCCATGTGTATTCTGATGGCCGATGAACGGCGTGTCAAACGCTGCCACCCTCCGGCCTTGCTCATCAAAGCGGCTTCGACCCGGCTAGCCATTTTCGTTGCCTCGCCAAGAATTGTGAATTATGGATATATAATCCGGCACCGGTCCTTCGGCGCGATGCGGACAGGTCCAAGCCGCACAATCACGAAGGACATCAGGAGGAGAAACGTGCCCTCGCGATGCATTCTGAAATTCATGGCGACCCTGACCATTTTGCTTTGTGCTGCAGGTGCGAAAGCGCAGCAGATGCCGAATCCTTACGGCCCGCCAATCTCGCTCGAAAACGCGAAAAAAGCCGCCGCTGCTGCAATCGCGGAAGCGCGAAAGAATAATTGGACTATGGCCCTCGCCATCGTCGATCCCAATGGCACGCTCGTCTACTACGAGAAAATTGACAATACGCAGATCGGGAGCGCTCAGTTCGCCATCAGCAAGGCGCGCTCGGCGGCGCTCTACAAGCGCCCGACGAAATGGTTTCAGGATCAAGTATCCAAAGGCGGCGATGGCTTGCGGTACTTGGGACTCGAAGGGGCCACTCCTCTGGAGGGCGGAATCCCTATCGTGATCGAGGGCAAGATTGTCGGCGCCATCGCCCTGTCGGGCGGCACTTCGTCGCAAGATGCCCAATGCGCACAAGTGGGCGCTGACGCACTGAAATAGACCGCGCGATCCCTATTCTTTACGCGGAAAGTGGGAGTGTGCTTGCTCCCGACAAGAAGTAGGATTCTCACTTTATTAAACGGAGATACATTCGATGCGAAGGTTTGCCTTGTGGGTGGTCGTCCTGACGACCTTAGCGGTTGCGTTACCGATTCGAGTTGTCGCGCAGGCCAAGGACGAAACACCCACAAGCAAATCCGACGCGGCCAAGCCGGAGCAATTTAAGCCGGAGCAGCAGGCAAGCAAAGGCTCAGTCACCGTTGGCGGCAATGTCATCAACTACGACGCGTTTGCTGGAACCCTCGTCGTCCACACGAAGGACTGGGACGATGTCCCTCAAAATAAGGACCCAAACGACAAGAGCCAGACCCCTGAAGCCAGCATGTTCTACGTGGCATATTTCAAATCCGATAGTAAAGGTGCGCCGCGTCCGGTCACATTCCTCTATAACGGTGGGCCAGGTTCTTCGACCGTGTGGTTGCACATGGGAGCATTCGGGCCCAAGCGCGTCGTTACAGCGGACGATTCCCATACGCCGGCCGCGCCCTATCCTGTCGTGAACAACGATTACAGCCTCCTCGATGTGAGCGACCTCGTTTTTGTGGATGCGCCTGGGACTGGTTTTAGTCGCATCAGCGGTAAGGACCGCGAAAAGGCGTTCTATGGCGTTGATCAGGACGCACAGGCCTTCGCAGATTTCATCGTGCAGTTTCTAAGCAAATATGGGCGATGGAACTCTCCTAAATTCATGTTCGGCGAAAGTTACGGCACCACTCGCTCCGCCGTGCTAGCCAACGTCCTTGAAACACAACGCGTTGTCGACTTCAATGGCGTTATTCTTTTGTCGCAAATATTGAACTTTAACTTAAGCGCAGACGGCCCGCAGTTTAATCCTGGAATAGATCTTCCCTACCAACTCGCGCTGCCAACCTACGCCGCATCGGCCTGGTATCACCACAAACTGCCGGATACGCACCAGGAACTGGCACCGCTAGTGGCGGAGGTCGAGCGATTTGCAATGAATGATTACGCACAAGCGCTCACGGCTGGGTCTACGCTCGCGCCGGAGCAACGCAAGGCAATCGCACAAAAGCTGCATCAGTACACAGGCCTCCCGGTGGAATACATCGAGAAAGCGGATTTGCGCATCAACGGCGGAGAATTTGAAAAGACACTTCAGGACGACACGGATACGACGACTGGCCGCCTCGACACGCGCTTTTCCGGGCCCACATTGGATCCGCTCAGCAAAGAGGCGGAATACGATCCTCAATCGGCGGCGATCGGGTCGGCATATGTTTCCGCTTTCAATGACTACGTGCGCAAAGAATTAAAGTTTGGCGAGAACAAGATTTTCAAGCCGGAAATCGAGATATGGAAGGCGTGGAATTTTCTGCATCAACCTCCCGGATCTTCCCTACCGCTGCCGATGGCAACGAACGTAATGCCCGATCTGGCGATGGCGATGAAATATAACCCGGACCTCAAAATACTGTTGAATGCCGGCTATTTCGATCTCGCCACGCCGTTTTACGAAGGCGTCTATGAAATGCAGCACCTGCCGATTCCAGCGAAATTGCAGAAGAACATCGAATTTCAGTTTACGAATCCGGGCACATGGTTTATGCACGCTCGGCCTCGCTGAAAGCCCTGCACGACAATGTGGCAGCCTTCATCCTCAAGGCGGTGAGCCCCAAAAACAACTAAGGCACGGCGACCCTTAATTTCTGGACGGCTGAGTTTTTTAGCGAGGAAGGGCCGATCAGGGTTTTCGTGTGTGGGCTTTCGCGTGAAATTTTGCCGGTTCGACGATCGCTCGATAGACGCGCCCGCGACCAATCACGTGTTCGCCGGCGCTGGCTTCCACCTCGAAAATCATGAAGCGTCCCTTGTGTTCCACTAGCCGCGCCGTGGCTCGAACGGATGTTCCCTCTGGCACCGCTTTCAAGTGGTCCACTTCGATTCGCGTTCCAACGGTAATCGCTCCAGCGGGCAGGTCCGCCTGAACCGCCTGCGCGGCCGCTATCTCCATCATCCCGATCATCGCGGGCGTGGAAAGTACGGGCGGCAGTTGTGAATTGAAGTGGGCGAGAGTCCATTCGCGAGGAACGATTTTCTCTATCGCAGCTTCCAGGCCTATGCGCGGGCGCTCTTTCTGCGTCATCATCAGGAAGGTTCGCGCGTCGCGGCTTCTGCGGGGCCACGAACGGAGCGCGGATCGAGAAAACTGTGCGCGAATTCAGCCATCGTGATTCCAAGCTGGCCCCACAAACGCCGCTTGAGGCCGCGATATTCCTGCGAACCGCTGAAAATGTCGCGCATCAGGTCGCGAAACGTCGGAGAGTAGTTAATCAGCTGCACCATGCGCGTGGTGATCGCGCCGCCGAGAAATGTACCGCGAAACACTTTGCGTGCGATGTTCGCCGCGAACTCCAAGTCGGCGGAAAACGCCGCGCGCAATCGCTCTGGATATGCCTGCGGTTGCCCCTCTGCAATTGCTTGCGCGAGCAAGTCACCCGAGCGCAGCGCGTAATAGAGCCCCTCGCCGGTAATCGGATCCACACAAGCAGCCGCATCGCCCGCGAGCGCCCAATTTCTTCCGGCAATCCTGCGGCCGCGAATCGTCTGCGCCTGTGGCGAGGGCAGAACGTGACTGTAGAGCTGTGCACCTTCCATGGGAATATTCTCTTTGGAAATAAAATCGTCGAGGTGCCGCCGCAATTCCTGGCTCGAGCTCTGACCCAGCTTCGCGCAGATGCCAACCGAAATGTGGTCCGCCCTTGGAAACGACCAGAGGTAGCCTTCGAATTGTTTCAGGAACTTAACTTTCAGGATGTCTTCCTCGGTGGGCACGAAGTAGCCCAAGGTCATTTCCAAATCGCGGGCGCCGAGTGCAGTCGTTTCGGGAAGCAATTGATTTCGTGCTCCAGCGGCAAGCACTGCAAAATCTGCTTCAGGCTCTTCTCCGCCCACAGATAGTTTCACTCGCGCGCCGTTTGTGTCGATTTCCGTGACCCGCGAACAAATCGCAGTGCATCCCGCTGCCACAGCGCGATCCAACAAAAGCCCATTTAGAACCTTGCGCGCATAAATGACGATCGGGTTGTTCATTTCGAAACGGGCTCGATGGCCGCGGCTCGAAATCAGTTCAGCCGTGCGAATAATCTTTTTCGGATGCGGAGAATCGAGTAGAAAAGGGTAGGTTTCGATGGCCTTGTGCGTTAAGCCGCCGCCGCACGGCTTCTCCCAGGCCAATCGCTCATCGAAAATGGTTACTTCAAATCCTGCCGTCGCCAGCCGCTCTCCACAGAGCGCACCGGCAGGGCCGCCTCCGACAATTGCGATTTTTTTCATTCCGCGGGTCAGGTTAGTGGGAACACCGACGCGATCAACCAAGCGCCGAGTATAGCACCAAAGAGTGCGGCAGCCGGCGCGGAGCCGGTGCGCCGGCGTAGCGCATCAGTACCTAGACGCTGAAAGATCGAAAACATTGCGAGCGCGGTCACTAAAAGCAGAATCAGCACTTGCCCGCTTAAGAGTTCGTAGTAGGCAAAAACGCAAACGAGCCAGATCTCGAGCCGCAGCGCCATCGCAAACACAAATCGAATCGCCCGACGCCAGCCTGAATCAACTGGCCCAAGCACTACTTCCTCCGCGTAGGCAAAAATCCACAACACTGGCACAAGCGCGCAAAAGCGCAGCCACCGCGGCGCATTGAGCCAGCCGTCCGTCATCTGCCAGTTCAGCCATGCCCCAACTGCGAGGATGGTACCAATGCCCAGTACAACGGCTGCGATTTTCGTCGCTATATTGAGCGAAAATGTAGCGCGGGCCTCCGAGCGATTCAGAATGAGCAGTAGTGCTCCGTAGATTAACAACAGCGACGCGAGATAGTCACTGGAGTAAAGATGCAGGAATTTCAAGGGATCTACGAGAATCAGTATCACCACTCCGATCAGAGCAGAAGCAATTCCTTCGACCAGGACTAGGACCCGACCGGGCACTCGATCAAATGCATCGATCTGTAAGTCGTTGTGTAAATCGGTCGCCCGTTCGGAATCCGCCCGGTCTCCGGCAGTTCGAAATATTTGAGCGAATAGCTGGACTACAGCGCTGGCCGCAAGCGGAAAAAGTAGGACGAGCCCGATCAGCCCCAGGACAGCACCTGCCAGGCGCCGGCGGCCAACATTGAACGTTTCGTAGGTCGCCAAATCAACGTTTAACGCGAGAGTCTCGGTCGCCACATTCGGAAACAAGGCCCGCATCGCCCATAGCTCTGACCGGTGCGCGACGCGACGATCCAGCAACAAGCTGGTGTGTGACGCAAACGGAATACGCTCCAGATCAAAAGCGCGCAATTGCGCAAAATCCTCCGGCGCGGTCCTATCGCTTCCGGCAGCCGCCTCCAAATCCTTTGTTTCCTTCGCAAGCGGCGGAATATCAAATTGCGCCGTGAATACGAGCAGATTCGCTGGCATCCGCATTGGCAGTTTCATCGGCGCCGGTGAAATCGCAATCGTCGCAAGCACCGGTTCGCGATCCGCCATTCGAATCGCAATTGCTGCGCCCATCGAGTGGCCTACCAGCACCGTCGTGTGCGGGTCAATCGTGCCGTTGCGAATCAGCGTTTCCACCGCAGCGGTTGCGCATAGCTGCGAGCACGGAAATGTAAATGGTTCGCGGCTGTCGCCGTGACCAGGTAAATCGAGTGCGTAGGTTCGCAAACCATGCCCCGCGAAATCTTCGCTCAAGTACGTCATCACCCTGCGATTTGCGGAGAGTCCGTGAAGCACAATCGCAGATCCTGCGGGACTCACACTCGCCGGCGGATCGTATTCGGTAGCCGGAACCCGGCAGCTGCCCGCATCCAGCACGAAGTCTTTTCTCGGCAGCTCACTCCGCCGGATCCATGCGGTTCCCAGAAGCAGACAAATCGCTCCGCCGATCGCGAGCCCAAGTTCCCAGAGCTTCATCGCTTTGCGCCTGCCATTTTCACGCGCATGTTAGAATGGTTCGTTTGCATCCAAGCGTCGTAGTGAACGAGGAGAGCAGAGATTTGGGTTGCGTAATTTCTCAAGATGAATTGATTCTCCGACGCGCCGAGTGGAAACGCAACGGTAAGCGAGTGGTATTCGCGAGCGGCGCTTTCGATCTGTTGCACCCCGGCCACGTTCGCCTGATCGAACAGGCTCGCTCGCACGGAGACGTCCTTGTTGTAGGAATCGAGTGCAAAGCGGACTCGCACGATCGTCGTGACTCTCAGCCTGGGCTACGCGGCCTGTCGCTAACGCCGTCTGCGGAGCGTGCGGAAGTTGTTGCCGCGTTAGCCGCCGTGGATTTCGCCGTCGAGTTCGATCCGAATTCCTCGCCTCCGTTTGCGAAACGGCTTGTGCCAGACGTTATCGTCCAGGGCGGCAATCCCGCCTCCGATAAGAAAGCCTTTCAGCTGGGAGAATCATCTTCATCCTCGGCAGGCAAAGTGATTCATATTCCTCTCGAGCCTGGCCACTCGACCGCGCGCTTGATTGAGCGCATCAAAAATCTCAACGCATGATTCTGTCCCTGGTATCTGAGCTTCTCGCTCGGGTGGGCCGCCGGCCCGTCGTCGAGGAAGCGGTTGACAAGCTGCGCCGCAGCGGCGGATTCGTACGCCTCGATGGACTCACCGATCCGGCCAAAACTCTCATCGCCGCGTCGGCCGCCACCGAACTTGGCCGCCCTGCGATTCTGATCGTGGAGTCGAACCAACGCGCCGAAGCGCTCGTCGAACCGCTCCGATGGTTCTATCGCGCCGTTACAGGCAAGCAGGGGCATCGCGTCGTCCATTTGCCGGCGCTTGAAGTCCTGCCTTACGATGGCCGCTCGCCGCACGCGGAAATTTCTGAAGATCGCGCCGTCGCGCTCTGGCGATTTGCCAATGGCGATGCTGACCTGATGATCACGCCAGTACAAGCTGCGCTTTGGCGGATGCGCGAAGCCGAGTTCTACCGCCATCTCGCCCGCACCATTGAGCGCGACCAGGAAATTCCCCATCGCGAGCTTCTCGATTTTCTCTCAAGCGCCGGTTACGAAAAACAAACCACCTGCGAAATGCCCGGCCAATTTTCCGTCCGCGGCGGCATCATTGACGTCTTTTCACCGGAAGCGCCGCAGCCCGTTCGCGTGGAGCTTCTCGGCGACACGATCGAATCCATTCGCGCTTTCGATCCGAATACGCAGCGCTCAACGAATCCGATGGAGCGCGCCACCTTGCTGCCGCTCACGGAATTTCCCCGCCGCGCCGAGGTGTTGCAGCGACTTCGCGTCCCCGCAGCCTCAGGCCGCGAAGACGACGACGCTCCCGCAGGCTTTTATCCCGGCTGGGAATTTCAGGAAATCCTGCTCGAGGATCGGAAGTCCACTCTCTTCGATCTCGCCAACGATCCGCTCGTGATCGAGGACGAGCCTTCCCTTTTGAAGACTGCCATCGAACAATATCGCGACAAATTACAGGGATCCTTTGAGGCGTTTGAAAGCCCTGTCAGCGAGCCGCCAAGTCGCTTTATCTTCGACGAGGAAGAATGGTCGCTCGCAATGCAACTCGCGCCGCGCCTGGGAGTGGAACATCTCGGCGTCGCAACCGAGGACGGGCCGCAACAAACGCTACAGACTCAACCGACTGCGCGCTACCACGGCAACGTCGCCGCGTTCATGTCCGAAGTCCGCGAAAAGCTTTCCACCGGCGAACAGGTGATGGTTTCGGCTGCTACCACTGGCGAACTCGAACGCCTCGCTGATATCTGTCATGAGTACGAAGTTCCCTATCGCCTTGGCGAACTCGAAGAAAATGTCACCGTTAGCCGCCTCGCCGAAGAGTCGCACGGCGGCAATGTTCCGGGCATGATTCTGATCAAAGCGCCCATCAGCGAAGGCGTAGTGATTCCCGAAGTGAATCTCACCATCTACGGCAACACCGATCTCTTCGAAACGCTTCCTCCGCCCTCCCAACGCGCTCGCTCCCGCCCAAAATCTGCCAGCTTCTTTAGTGATTTCTCCGATCTCAAGCCGGGAGATTTTGTCGTCCATGTGGACCACGGCATCGGCCAGTTCGATGGCCTTCGCCAGGTAGCCGTCGAAGGTGCCAACGGCGAATTTATGCTGCTGCATTACGCCGACGACGCCAAACTCTACGTCCCGCTAGCGCGGCTCGACCTCATCCAGAAATACAACGCGCTGGGTGGCGCCACGCCCGCCCTCGACCGCCTGGGCACCACGATCTGGGAGGCGCGCAAGACCCGCGTCCGCAAGTCCGTTAGCGACATGGCGGAAAAGCTTCTCGAGCTCTACGCTGAACGCAAGATGGCCGCCGGCCACGCCTTTCCGCCCGATTCCAACTGGCAGCGTGAATTTGAAGACGCCTTCGAATTCGAAGAAACTACCGATCAGCAGAAAGCGATCGACGACGTGAAGCGCGACATGGAATCCACGCTTCCGATGGATCGCCTCCTGTGCGGCGACGTGGGTTACGGAAAAACGGAAGTCGCCATGCGCGCCACCTTCAAAGCGATCGCCGACTCAAAGCAGACAGCCATCCTCGCCCCCACCACCGTGCTCGCTTTTCAGCACTACGAAACTTTCCGCCGCCGCTTCGCCGCTTTTCCCGTGCGAATCGAGATGCTCAGCCGATTTCGCTCCGAGAAGGAACAAAAGAAGGTGCTCGAGGAAGTCGAGCAAGGCAAAGTCGACATCGTCATCGGCACTCACCGCCTTCTCTCGAAGGATGTGAAGTTTCAGGATCTCGGCCTGCTTGTCGTTGACGAAGAGCAACGCTTCGGCGTGGCTCACAAAGAGCGCCTGAAAGAAATGCGCAAGAATGTCGACGTCCTGACGATGTCCGCCACCCCAATTCCCCGCACGCTGCACATGTCGCTCGTCGGCTTGCGCGACATGAGCGTTATCGAGACGCCGCCAAAAGATCGCCTCGCTATCCAGACCACCGTGGCTCCGTTCAGCGAAACGCTCGTCCAGCGTGTGGTTCAGGAAGAGCTCGCCCGCGATGGACAAATCTTCTTTGTCCACAACCGCGTCGAGTCAATTGAATCTCTCGCGGCCATGATCACGCGTCTGGTCCCGAAAGCTCGCGTGGTGATTGGCCACGGCCAGATGCGCGAAAACGAGCTGGAAAAGGTAATGCTGAAATTCATCCGCGGCGAGGCGGACGTCCTCCTCTCGACTACCATTATTGAGAACGGCCTCGACATCCCGCGCGCCAACACCATCATCATCAATCGCGCTGACCGCTTCGGCCTCTCCGAGCTCTACCAGTTGCGAGGACGCGTGGGCCGCTCCAATCAGCGCGCCTACGCGTACCTGCTAATCCCAACGGAAACCGCGCTTACATCCATCGCGCGCCAGCGTCTCGCCGCCCTCAAGGAATTCAGCGATCTCGGCGCCGGCTTCCGCATCGCCGCGCTTGACCTCGAGCTACGCGGTGCAGGCAATCTTCTCGGCAGCGAGCAGCATGGCCACATCGAAGCGGTCGGCTTCGATATGTACTGCCAGATGATGGAGCGCGCCGTCGCCGAGCGAAAAGGTGAAGCGCTTCCCCCGGAACGCCGCGCCACACTCAACCTTGGACAGGAAATCCGCATCCCACCTGAGTACATCGAGAGCGAGAACTTGCGCCTTCGCATCTACAAGCGAATTGCTGGAGTCACCTCGGACGCCGAGCGCGTCGAAGTCCGCCGCGAGCTTGCCGACCGCTTCGGCCCTCCGCCGCCCGCTGTCGAAAATCTGCTCGAATACGCGGTGCTGAAAGCTCTGGCCGAAAAAATGTTGGCGGCCACAATTGACCGCAAACAAGACCAAATCGCGATCAAATTCTACGATGACACGCCGCTGGGACCAGAACGCCTCGTGAAATTGGTGCGAAAACGCCGGGGAATGCGTCTCGATCCTACGGGTGTACTTTGGTTCGACTGGAAAAGCGATGCAGGTGGTCCGATGGCCGCAGCCAGAAACGTATTGCAACAACTACAATCGTAGGTCTACACTTTTCCCTATAAGGAATAAAATGAGACTTCGCACTTCACAGTTTTTGCAACTTTGGGCGCTTACGATTCTCGCGCTCGCGTTGCCATTTTCAGTTTTCGCTCAGCAACAGCCCTCTACGGTCATTAAACCACCGCCTCCCCCTACTCCGGCCCCAGTTGCCGCTGCACCCGCATCTCCCGTGCATCACGGAGTGGTCGCGGAAGAAATCGTAGCCCGCGTCAACAACGACATCATTACCCTGAGCGATTACGAAAAAGCGGAGCAAGCGCTCCGCCACGATGTCACCGACGAATGCCAGGCTTGCCCGCCCGAGCGCGTCGAAACAATGTACAGAGATAAACAGAAGGACTTACTGCGCGACTTGATCGATCAGCAACTCCTGGTTCAACGCGGCAAAGATGAGGGCATCAGCGTCGAGGCCGACGTAATCAAGCAACTGGACGAAGTTCGCAAGCAAAATAATCTGGCATCGTTGGACGATCTGGAAAAGGCCGTCGAAGGCGAAGGCCTTTCCTGGGATGACTACAAGGCGCAGTTTCGCAATCGCCTGCTCACTCAGGAAGTAATTCACCGCGAAATGGGAAACCGCATCATCATCGGTCATGACGAAGTGAAGCAATACTACGATGCGCATCAGAAAGATTTCGTAAAACCGGAACAGGTGGAGCTTGCTGAGATTTTCCTGGATACAAAAGATAAGTCCCCCCAGGAAATCGACGCTATCGAGCAAAAGGCCAACGACTACCGCAACCGCGTCTTGAAAGGCGAAGAGTTCAGCGAAATCGCCAAACGCTATTCGGAAGGCGGCACAAAAGATAAGGGCGGCGCCCTTGGAACTTTCGAGCCTGGGCAACTGTCCAAGCAGCTCGAAGACATCGTCTTTAAAATGGATAAAGGTCAGATTACCGAAGTCATCCAGACGAAAACCGGCTTCGAAATTCTCAAAGTGGTTGATCACTATCAAGCCGGCCTGCAGCCTGTCTCCAAAGTCGAAAACGAAATTATGAATCGCATCTACCTGCAAAAAATGCAGCCACAGTTGCGTGAATATCTCGCCCAGCTGCGTGAAGAGAGTTATGTCACGGTGAAGCCGGGGTTCACCGACTCTGCGGCCGTTCCTGGAGCAAGCGTAATTCAGGAAGTTGCGCCTACTCCTGACGCCCAGCAGAAAGCCAGTGGCAAAAAGAAGTTGAAGCCGAAGCTGAACAGCTGATGAAGAGCCTCTACGTATCCAGCCTTCAGGATGGACAGGCCGTCACTTCCCTTTTCCTCGTGCGCGAAAAGGAGATTCGCACTTCTCCCCGCACCGGCTCATCCTGGCTCCAGCTCGAACTTTGCGACCGCACGGGGACCATCTCTGCGAAGATGTGGGAAAACTTCACTCCGATCGTAAGCACATTTGAACGCGACGACGTGGTGCAGATTCGTGGCCGCGTGAAACTTTATAACGGCCAAAAAGAACTCACCCTCGAAGCCGTGATCCCGTCCGCTGAACAGGACTACGAGCTGGCAGATTTTCTTCCCCATACGAAGTACGACGTGGAGATGCTTTATTCGAAGCTGTGCGCCTCCGTCGCGCAGGTGAAAAATCCTTATTTGCAGCAGCTCCTCAACAGGTTCATCGAGGATCCCGCGATCGCTCCCAAATTGAAGCGTGCTCCCGCCGCCATGACCATGCATCATGCGTTTATCGGTGGCCTCCTCGAGCATGTCGTCAGCCTCACGGGCCTCGCGCGAGCTGTTTCCGATCATTACCCTGAGCTCGACGCCGATCTTCTTCTCACGGGCGTCGTCCTTCACGACATCGGTAAAATCGAAGAATTGCGTTATGCGCGCGGCATCGAATATTCCACCGAAGGCCGCCTGCTCGGCCACATCATGATTGGCGCAGGGATGGTCCGCGACAGAATCAAAGCGATTCCCGGATTCCCTGCCGCTCTCGCCGTTCTAGTGGAGCATCTGATTCTCAGCCACCACGGCACGCATGAATTCGGTTCGCCCGCCCTGCCCCAAACCCGGGAAGCTGTCGCACTCAATTTCATCGACGATCTCGATTCCAAAATGGCGGCCATGGGAGCGACGATCGATTCTTTGTCAGGCGACGACGAGTGGACCGGACGCAATCCGTCGCTTCGTCGCGCTTTGCTTCACGGGGCAAAGTATTTAGGCAAGAGAATCGCGAATTTTGCTACCGTTGACGACGCAGCGACAAAAACTTGATCACCAAAAGCGATTGCCTGTGACTGACGCCGTTACAAAAACTCATTCTCCGCGCCGTTCGGTTCTCGATCTCGCGCCGCTCGAGCTCGACTGCATGAATACGCTATGGCCGATGGGCGAAGGAACTGTTCGTGAAATTCGCGATCGCCTCGCCGAGCGTCGCCCCCGCGCCTACACCACGATCATGACGATCATGGATAGGCTTGCTCGCAAAGGTGTGGTCGAGCGCAGAAAGGTTGGACGCGCCTACACGTATCGCGCCAACGTTTCGGCAGACGAGGCTCGCGCCCAAGCACTCGGGCAGGTGGTAGAGAATTTTTTTGGCGGCTCGAAGGAAGCGCTAATCGCTCAGCTCAATGGAGTCTTGCCCGCTGCACGCGTCGAACCGGCATACCCTGCGGCTCCACGCGCGCGTGCAGCAGCCGCGGCTTCGCTCAGTGGGAATTTCTCGCCGGATGCAATCGTGGCCCCGTCATCTCCGCGTTCCGCCGTTTCGTCTCCGGCACACCGGCCCGCGGGACGCCGGGTTCGCGTCGGCAGTACACCCGATAGCGAACCGATCGACGACACTCTTCTCTAGCTATGTTTCCATCAGAATTCACGATTCGCGATCGCGCCATTCGCCCGGCCACCATCCTCGCTCCCATGGCCGGCGTTACCGACACTGTCTTCCGCCGCGTGATTCGCGGTCTCGGCGGCTGCGGCCTTATCATGACCGAATTCACCAGCGCCGAAGGCCTCACGCGCAATTCCGCTCGCACCCTGCACTATCTTTATTTCGACGACGACGAACATCCCATCGCCGCGCAAATCTTCGGTTCCGATCCCAAAGTGATGGCTTCCGCCGCCATCCTCACCGAGGACCTCGGCTTCGACCACGTGGACATCAACCTCGGCTGCCCTGTGAAAAAAGTCGTCAAGTGCGGCGGCTCGGGCCTGCTGCGCGATCTGCCGCATCTCGAAGTTCTTTTCCGCGCCATTCGCGCCGCCGTCCGAATCCCTCTCACGATCAAAATTCGCTCCGGATGGGATGAGAACAATATCGTCGCAGTTGATGTCGCCCAAATGGCCGAACAAGCCGGCATCGAAGCAATCGCCATTCATCCGCGCACTCGCATGCAGGGCTATAGCGGCGCAGCGGATTGGAGCGTAATCCGCGATGTAAAACAGGCTGTGCGCATCCCTGTCATCGGCAATGGTGACATCCGCACGCCGCAAGATGCCGTGCGCATGATCGCCGAAACCGGATGCGACGCCGTAATGATCGGCCGCTCCGCATCGTCAAACCCGTGGATTTTCCGCCAGATCGAGCAATACGTTGCGACGCAGCGCTACGACGAACCCACGGAACTCGACCGTTACAATTTGCTTTCCGGATATTTCCGCAGCCTGATCGCAGCCGAAATGCCCGACGCCGTCGGCAAAATGAAACAGTTCGCCAGCCTCTTCACTCACGGCGTTCGCAACGGCTCCGAACTTCGCCACTCCGTCCATCACGCCCAGTCCGCCAGCGAAATCCTGGATCGCGTAGACGCCTTCTTCGCAAATCTCACTGCATCTTCGGCAGATTAAGCCCCAATTTCTAATTCGTGAAAATATGCCGATCCCAGTCTGCACGAATTTTCTTCAACAACGCCGGATAAATAATCCATCTTCGAAACGGATCGATTAAGCCCATATAGAAGGGCGTGATCCACGTTCTCGGCCGCACATAAACCGCAAAGTAGAATCGATAGCCATCAACTTTTTCAGCAAGCGCACTGAGCGCCGCAGCATGCACGGTCCGGTTCTGCACTTCAACTAGCTGTTCGTTTTCGAAACGATACACAATGCGGAACAGCCCCTCCGATATTCCCGGCGCGACAAGTGAACCAGCACGATCCTCTGGCGTCAAACGATTTGCAAAGGAATCTGCGGAGACATCCTTCGGTTCGTCTTCCAACCGAAAAATGCTTCCGAGAAACAACCGAAAACGGAAAAGTGCGCGCGCTACTGGTGGAAGTCTGTATGTCTCAGCATGGTTCGCATCAGGCTTATTTCTACTCGCCTCGCGGAGAAATTCACAAAGGGTAACGCCGTCGCGTCGCTTAGGTAGGTCAACCGCCCAAACATCGTGCAGTGGAATGTCCGCGAGGAAGATATGCACGCGAAGCGGCAGTGCGTAAAACTCCGCTGGAGAAATCTGCGGCATCTCTTATCTTGGTTTCCATCCGCCCAATGAAAACCTGAAATTCAACTTACGCTTCATCTCGCGTAATCAAAAGCTGCTTATAAGCCTCGCGCCGCGTCAACCCGCGCTCCCGCGCCGCCACCTTCAAAGCCGACTTCGTATCCACGCCCCGCTCCAGCGCTATTTCCTCCACACGCCTTGCGAGCGGTACCGCCGAAGCCGAATTCCCTGCCCCACTTTCTGCATGCGACGCCTCCTCGTCCGGAGGCGCAATCAGCAGCGTGATTTCCCCGCGCGGCGCTTTCTTTCTGAAATCCTCCAGCAACGTTTCGATCCGTCCGCGCATGAACTCCTCGTACAGCTTCGTCACCTCGCGCGCCACCACCACCTGCCGGTTGCCCAGAATCTCCAGGGCATCTTCAAGAGTGTCGAGCAACCGGTGCGGCGCCTCATACAGCACGAGCGTCCGCTGTCCATTCGCCAATTCCCGCAATGACTTTCGGCGCTCGGTCTGCTTCGATGGCAAAAATCCGATAAACGCAAACTCCTCAATCGGCATCCCCGACGCCGCAAGCGCCGCTACAAACGCCGAAGCCCCCGGCACCGGCACCACCTGAATCCCGTGCCGCAAGCACAGGCTCACCAGATGATGTCCGGGATCGGAAACCACCGGCGTTCCCGCGTCGCTCACCAACGCGACCTTCGCGCCCTGCTCCAGATCAATCACGATCTCTGCCGCTCTCGTAATCTCGTTATGCTCGTGATAACTCACCAGCCGCTTTTGAATATCGAAGTGCGTCAACAGCTTCATCGTTTCCCGCGTGTCCTCGCATGCAATCAGATCCACTTCTTTCAGGATGCGAAGCGCGCGCAGTGTTATGTCCTCAAGGTTTCCGATAGGAGTCGCCACCAGATACAGGCAACCCACTCCCGGCTCATCGATTTTTACTGTCTTTGCCATTTTGTCTGTCTCACGAGACTATGCCCACGCGCACCATCTTGCAAGCCGTCCGCCACATCACCGCGCAAGGTTTTGCCGTTTGCACTTCTCAGCGCACTTCTGCTGCGTTCCTGCAGCAACGGGAACAATCGTGCTAAAATTTTGTGTCAAGCGATTTTAGGGGAGGAACTCCGCTTTGCCTTTATACGAGTACAAGTGCGAGAAGTGCGGCCATCGCTTCGAGAAAATCGAGAAGCATTCGGCCTCTGAAATCAAGAAATGCCCCAAATGCGGCGCCAACGCGCCACGCCAGATCTCGGCGGCTGGAATCCAATTCAAAGGCTCGGGCTGGTACGTCACGGACTACGCAGGCAAAGGTTCCTCGTCGCCCACAAGTGAAGGTGACGGCGCCTCATCGAAATCAGATAAATCGGAAAAATCCGGTAAGTCAGACAAATCGGAGACAAAATCGAGTGAGACCAAATCGTCCGAGAAATCCTCGAGCGAAAAGTCCTCTTCGAAGAAGGACAGAAAGTAGCAGCGGCCTTCGCGTCACGAGTCGCTATAGCTTTAATCCCTGCAAGTACGTCCGAAATTCCGCCCCGAACTGCTCATTCTTCAACGCGATCTCCACGGTCGCTTTCAAAAATCCCAGCTTGTCGCCGGCGTCATGCGTCTTACCGTCGTAGACCCACGCGTATAGCCCTTGCTGCTTTTTCCCCGCCAACTTGCGCAATCCATCCGTCAGCTGAATCTCGCCCCCTGCGCCCGGCTCGGTCTTCGCCAGATATTCAAAGATTTCAGGTGGCAACACATAGCGCCCCGTCACTCCCAGGTTTGAAGGCGCCTTTTCCGGCTCCGGCTTCTCGACCAAATCCTTGATCCGCAGCAGTCGCTCGCCCCAGCGATTTTGCTTTCCCTTCTCCGCCACCGCGTCCACGATCCCGTAGAAATGCAATCGCTCCCGCGGCACTTCCTCCACCGCGATTGCGCCTACGCCCGTCTCTTCATAAATCTCGACAAGCGAGCGCGTCGCCGGAACCTTCCCATCCATAATCACGTCGCCCAGCAGCACCGCAAAAGGCTCGTCGCCCACCAGTTCGCGTGCCGTCAGCACCGCGTGTCCCAATCCCAGAGCCTCGCGCTGCCGCGTATAGCTGAAATGCAGGCCGCCGCTGATCTCGCGAACCATCTTCGCCTGCTTCGACTTCCCGCGCTCCTCCAAAAACTGCTCCAGCTCCGGCACCGAGTCAAAGTGATCTTCAATTGCGTACTTCCGCCGCCCCGTCACGAAAATAATATTTTCGATTCCCGAATCGATGCATTCCTCCACCGCGTACTGAATCAACGGCTTGTCCACCACCGGCAGCATTTCTTTCGGCATCGCCTTCGTCGCGGGCAGAAACCGCGTCCCCAGCCCCGCCACCGGCAGCACCGCCTTGCGTACTCGCTTCGGCTTTCCCGTCATCGTTCGGTTCCTTTTGATTGGCTTGGGAAGAATCCAACGCGCCGATGGCTGCGAAATAGGGATGCGCGCTTCAGTTTCGACGCTCCATCTTACCGAAGCTCGCGCGCTCGCGAAAGCCGTGGAATCCTGTATGTTACGATAATGAATCGGTAGCTTCTGGGGAAAGAATCACAATGGCCTCGCCCGAAAAACTGATCCTCGGCATCGAATCCTCCTGCGATGAAACCGCTGCAGCGGTCGTCGCCGACGGTCGCCGCATCCTCTCGAGCGTCGTCTCTTCGCAAATCGATATCCACCGCAAATACGGCGGCGTAGTTCCCGAACTGGCCTCGCGCGAGCACCTCCGCAAAATCGTCCCAGTCGTCCGCGAAGCGCTCGACCAAGCCAAAATCGCGCTCACTGATCTCGACGCCGTCGCCGTCACTCAGGGCCCTGGCCTGACCGGCGCGCTTCTCGTCGGCATGACCTACGGCAAAGTTCTCGCGCTGGCGCTCAACAAGCCGCTCATCGCAGTAAATCACCTTGAAGGCCACGTTCATGCCGTAATTCTCGAAGCGCATCTCGCCGCGCGCCATCCGCAAATGCCCGCCGTCTGCCTCATCGTCTCCGGCGGCCATACCGTTCTCTACCATGTCACGTCAACCTCATCGAACGGCGACGCAAGCCGCGCCAAATTTTCCTATGCCCGCATCGGCGGCACTCGCGACGACGCCGCCGGCGAGGCCTACGACAAAGTCGCCCGCATGCTCGCTCTCGGCTATCCGGGCGGTCCGATTCTCGACCAGCTCGCCGCGCACGGCGATCCGAAAGCCGTTCGTTTCGGCGAACCGAAAATGAAAAGCAATCCCCACGATTTCAGCTTCAGCGGCATCAAGACGGCCATGCTCTACCATCTCCGCCGCCATCCCGAGTTGCAGCCCGAAATCGACACCCGCCAGCAAGCGCTCGCTCGCGGCGAACGCACCGCCGACGCCCTCCGCCAGCTTTCGAGCCGCGCCACCCTCGACCTCATCGCCAGCTTCCAGCGCGCCGTTGTCGACGATCTCACCACGCGCACGCTAGCCGCCGCGCAGCACAACGCCCGCACCGTCCTCGTCTCCGGCGGCGTCGCCGCCAATCGCGAACTCCGCGCCACCTTCGAATCCGAAGCCCGCCGCCGCTCCATCGACGTCTACTTCCCCAGCCGCGCCCTCTCCACCGACAACGCCGCCATGATCGCCGCCGCCGCCCACCCCCGTTACCTCAACGCCGACTTCGCCGACGCAACCCTAAACGCCGAGCCCAATCTCGCCCTCGCCTGATTTTTCCCTCGTAGCGTCGGCTCGTCCTCAGATACGAATGGCATCCTGCGCGCAGTTTGCGTCCCGCTCAAATTTCGCGGGGCCGGGCTCTTTTGAATTTGCATTCGCTTTTGAACCTTGTAGCGCTGGTCTTCAGACCAGCAGGGTTTGCTCTTCTCCCGTTGCCGATCCCGAGCGCAGCCGAGAAATCTCTCTTCCTCTTTTCTCCCCCGTTCTCGCGCGGTACGAAATCATTTGGCGCCGCGCCCCAACTCTGCTACACAACAATCTCAGGAGGCCAACGCCATGCCCGCACTTCCCTCATCCACCACTCCAACCGCCGCCCAAATGAACATCGCTCTGCTCCTCATCCGCATCGCCAGCGCCCTCGCTTTCCTCTACCACGGCGGCGCCATCCTCTTTGGCGCATTCGGTGGCCCCGGCCCCCACGGCTTCGCCGCCTACATGCACGCGCCGGATATCGTCGGCTACCTCGTCGGACTCGCCCAAGTCGCGGGCGGCATCGCCATCCTCACAGGCATCCTGATTCGCGTCGGCGCCGTCTGCGTCAGCATCGTAATGCTCGGCGCAATCTTTCTCGTCCATCTACCGCACGGCTTCAACATCAGCGCGGGCGGCATCGAATACGCCCTCACGCAACTGCTCGTCGCCGTAGCTCTGCTCATAACAGGCGCAGGCGCCTACTCGCTAGCCGGCGCACTCCCGCCAGCACTCCGCAAGCTATAGTTGGCGATGACGCTTCCTCCGGAACCTTCGGCCAACACCTCCCGACTCACAAAACCACATCCGTCTCCCCAACTAGCCTCCGGTCGCAAGCCAGCTCTCATTGCGCTCGCTCTACTCGCGCTCCTGCTATTCCTCGCTCACTATCGCTCCACCCACTCACCGTCGTCTCCGCCAACCTCAGCGCCAACGGAAACGCCGCCGCGCTAACTCTTTATCGCCGCAGCCCTGCTCGTAAATAGGCGCACACCCATTCGCTAGCCAGTGTTCCACCGCACGCGCTATCCAAGCTGTAGTCTGTTACAAGTGTCGCCTTCCACTCGGGCGCGACCGAATTCCAGTGTATAATCCCCCCGCATTCGCACCCCGCGAGGCGCTTGATGGCTGCCGACAAAGCTTCCACAATCTGGGTTCCCGTATGTTGCGGACGCGCCATGCGCTGCAATATGTTCAGACAGGCGGATGGGGGCACTTACGCTGCTCTGGTTTGCACGCAGTGCAACAAGAACATCACGTTGGAACAGGAACCTCTCACGGCCGCGGATTCATTTGGGGAAGGCTCGAGCGTTCTCAGCCTGATCGCATCGCCCAAACCACCCAAGACCGAAAGAAAAAAATCGTTCGCCGAAGCCGGGCCCGACGATCAAACGATGTAGTCCGAATTGCGGCTCGTCCCTAGACCTTGCCTGCCCATGACCGGTCAGACACAACGATTTCCCACACAATGATTGGCCAGACGATTTCGCACTATCGCATCGTCGAACAGCTCGGCGCCGGCGGCATGGGCGTCGTGTTCAAGGCGCAGGATAACCGCCTGGAACGCGCGGTCGCTCTGAAATTCCTCCCGGAAAAACTCGCACAATCACCTCAGGCGCTCGACCGTTTCCGTCGCGAAGCTCGCGCCGCATCCGCTCTCAACCATCCCGGCATTTGCACCATCTACGACATCGGCGAGCAGGACGGCCACCCATTCATCGCCATGGAATTCATCGACGGCGAAACGCTGCGCGCTCACATCCACGGGAAACCGCTTTCCCTCGACGAGCTGCTCGAACTGGGCGTCGAGATCGCGGAAGCTCTCGATGCCGCTCACGCGGAAGGAATCATTCACCGCGACATCAAGCCCGCGAATATTTTCGTCACCAAGCGCGGACGCGCCAAAGTCCTCGATTTCGGCCTCGCGAAACTCATACCCAAAGGAATCACTACCGGCGCAAACTCCGAAGCCGATCAATCAGATTCCAATTCCATCGTTGGAATCATAAGCGGCACTCCTTCCTACATGTCGCCAGAGCAGGTTCGAGGAGATGGCCTCGATTCGCGCACCGATATTTTCTCGCTCGGCCTCGTGCTCTACGAAATGGCAACAGGACACCAGGCATTCGGCGGTGGCACGGGCGGCATGATTATCGAAGCCGTTCTCACCCGCACTCCGGCCCCAGTGCGAAGCATCAATCCCGCGATTCCCCCCAGGCTCGAAGAAATCATCGACAAAGCGCTGCACAAAGATAGAGACCAACGTTACCAGCACGTCTCCGACTTGAGTGCGGACTTGCGCCACTTAAAACGTGAATTAGATTCGGGCAGCCGAGCCGCGGGCGAAATCTCGCAATCAGCCGCGCTATCAAGCACAAACCCCCTATCTTCGTCCGGCGAGCACCTGTCGCGCAGATCGACAGACGACACGCGCTCACTCCGCGCACGCCGTGCGTCAAAAACCATCGACTCGCTGGCAGTCTTGCCCTTCGACAACGCCAGTAACGACCCCGAGTACGAATATCTCAGCGACGGCATCACCGCGAGCCTCATCAATATTCTCGCCACCGTCCCAAGACTCCGCGTGATGGCGCAGAGCACAGTATTTCGTTTCAAGGGTCATGCTGTTGACCCTCAAGCTACCGGCCGCGATCTGAATGTGCGTGCCGTCCTCACCGGACGAGTGATGCAGAGTGGCGGCTCATTGCGTATCGGCGCCGAGCTGGTGGACGTGCCTACAGGCTCCCGATTGTGGGGCGCGCAATACGACCGCAAGTCTGGCGACATCTTCGCAATCCAGGACGATATTTCCAACGAGATATCGGAAAAGTTGAAGCTGCAGCTAACCCACGCGCAGAAAAAAAAGCTCACCCGACACCACACCGAAGATCCCGAAGCCTACCGTATCTATCTAAAAGGGCGGCATCACTGGAACCGCTGGACCGAAGAAGGTTTTTACAAAGCGATCGAATATTTTCAACAGGCGATCGAGAAGGATCCAGCCTACGCTCTCGCTCACGCAGGCGTCGCCGATTCCTATGTCCTCCTCGGTTGGAATAGCTACCTTCCTCCGAAGGAGGCCTTCCCGAAAGCTAAAACCGCCGCCTTAACGGCCCTCCAATTCGACCCGGATCTGGGCGAAGCTCACACGCCCCTCGCAGCAGTGCTATGGCTTTATGACTGGCACTGGCCAGAAGCTGAGAAAGAATTCAAGCGCAGCCTCGAACTCAATCCCACCTACCCCACGGCGAACCACTGGCACGCCGAGTCCGTGATGACCATGGGCCGCCACGAAGAAGCCATCGCCCAGATGAAAGAAAGCCAGGCGCTCGATCCGCTCTCTCTCATCATCAACGTCGCCATTGGCTGGGCCTACTACACCGCACGCCGCTATGACGAAGCCGTCGCGCAGCTCAAGCAAGCCATCGAACTCGATCCCAACTACCCCGTTACCTACTGGATTCTCGGCCTTGTCCACCGAACGATGGGACGCAACGCGTCGGCCATCGCCGAAGGCGAAAAGGGAGTGCGCCTCTCAGGCGGCAGCCCTCTGATGCGCGCAGCTCTCGCGCATTCCTACGGCAAAGCGGGAAGAAAGAAGGAAGCGCTGCAGATCCTCGGCGACCTCACCAGCCTCGCCAAGTGCAAATACGTCGCGCCCCACTTCTTCGCCGGAATCCATATCGGCCTCGGAGAAAACGACCTCGCCCTCGATTATCTCGAAAAATCCTACGAGGACCACTCTCACTGGCTCATCTACCTCCATATAGATCCCGTGATGGACGACTTGCGCAACGAGCCCCGTTTCCAGGATCTGCTCGAGCGCGTCGGCCTCCCCACAGCAACTACGTTTTAATCCAACTGTTCTTGGCCGTAACCCCGCCGTAGCAAACTCAGGCACACCTTCGCGCACTCATTAGCATTATGCGTCCGAAGCCGGCGTGTGCCACCGCTCTTCCCGTTCTTTAAATCTTGACTTCGCCACGTGCGCAATCTAAAAGTAATCTCGTTTTCCCCAGCCCATGGCCAACGCCACGAACGCCATAGCCCTCAATACTTCGGACGACTCAGAGGCTTCGATCCTCCGGGCTTCTCCGGATCGCACGGGAAGCTCGGTTAGCTTTAAGCGAATGTTTCGAAGGGGATGACAACGATGTCACACGTCCGCTGCAATCTTTTTTGGACATCCTTGTTTCTCTCGGCCACGGCATTCCTCTCGCCATCCGCGAGGGCGCAGGCACCGCAAAACCAATCGAAGTCCACCACACAGACCGTAGCACCAGCTATGTCGGCCCCTCCTTGGTCCGGTGATTTCGACGGGATGTTGAAGCGCGGCTATCTGCGCGCGCTCGTCGCGTCATCCAAGAGCCAGTATTACGTCGTCAACGGAGTTCAGCACGGAAGTTCCTACGAATTTCTGAAGGGCTTCGAAGACTGGATCAATCACAAGTATCCGCCGAAAGCGAAAAACATCCACTTTCACATTGTGTTTGTTCCGGTTTCTCGCGACCAGCTATTCCCGCGACTCGCTGCCGGCAGAGGCGACCTTGCCGTAGGCGCGCTCACCATCACCCCCGATAGGCAGAAGTCTGTCGATTTTTCAGACCCACTTGCCACGGGCGTGAAGCAAATCGCGGTCACCGGCCCAAATTCTCCGGAACTCCGCTCTTTGGATGATTTATCCGGCCAGGAAGTATTCGCCCGCAAAAGCTCGAGCTACTGGGAACACCTCGAAGCCCTCAACGCAAAGTTTCAAAGCAACGGTAAAGCGCCGGTGAAGCTGCGTGCCGCGCCCGAGGATCTGGAAGACGAAGACTTGCTGGAGATGTTGAATGCCGGTCTGGTTCCGATCGCGTCACCAACGCGTATTTACCAAAAATCTGGGCGCCGTTTTACACCCACATCAAGGCGAATCCCGACGTTGTGGTCAACGATTCCGGTCAAATCGCCTGGGCCATGCGCAAAGACAGCCTCAAATTAATGGCTGTTGTAAACGAATTCGTGAAGACGCACAAACAAGGCACTCTGTTCGGAAATGGCGTGATCGCGCGATATGCGCAGAGCCCTAAGATGCTGAAGAACGCGATCGCACCTGCCGAGTTGAAAAAATTTCAGGAGACCGCTGCTTTTTTTCAGAAATACGGAACCCAATACAACGTGGATTACCTGCTTATGATGGCGCAGGGCTTTCAGGAATCCACGCTCAATCAAAACGCGAAAAGCAGCGTCGGTGCGATCGGCGTGATGCAGCTCATGCCTCCCACAGGCCAACAGATGAACGTCGGTGACATCCATCAGGAGGAAGCCAATATTCATGCGGGTGTGAAGTACATCCGTTTCATGGTGGATAAGTATTTCGCCAGTGAGCCCATGGATGCGACGAACAAGATCCTTTTTGCGTTCGCCGCTTACAATTGCGGGCCGGGTCGTGTTCACTCCCTGCGACAGGAAGCGGCTAAGAGGGGTTTCGATCCGAATGTGTGGTTCGACAATGTGGAGTTGGTTGCCGCGGCGAAGATCGGCATGGAGACAGTGACCTACGTCGCGAATATCTACAAATACTACATCGCGTACAAGCTGGTCGCGGCCCAGCAGGCCGAGCGGGAAAAAGCGAAGCAGCAGCTGAAATCAAGTCCCGGCTACTGATCGCACTGCAGACCCATGCTTCGGACCTCAGAAGTATAGAATTTGTGATCCTGTCACCCTCTCGCTTGCATCCCGTTTCTCTCCGACTTTGCGTAATTCTACCGGTTTTCAACTGCCCGGATCCGTGCTACCATTATCCGTTTTTATATGATGGCGCAGGCGATACTATCGGCGGCCACTTCGGCCAGCACCGAAGGACAAGCGGATGTCATCCACGGGAGGGAATTATTCCCCTTCTCCATCAACCTCGGAACTCACCTCGATGCGGGTTCAGTGGCACAGACCGGCCCGCCGTGGCGGGCACTCTTGCTTGCCCAGAGGTGCGAAGGGTTTACCCGGAGGCCTGTGCGCTCTTGCTACGCCGACAGTAAAGAACCATCACATACCGCCGCATCGCACACCTCAGGCGCCTCAGAAATCCTAATCGCAAATCAGGAATTAGAAATGGGACTAACCGATAGAAAACTTAGCCCGCTAAGAATTTCTAATCGCAAATATTCGCGGGTTTTGCGTTCGCCGAGAGTCTATCCAAAGATTCGAAGCGTGCAGGTCGCTCCACACAACCCTTTCACACTGACTAGCCACTCGCCGCGAGTCGCTCATCACTCGCCACTCACCTGCCCAGAAGAGGATCACGGCCGACGAAGGCTCACTGCATTTCTAATCTACGGTTCCGCGATTAAATCTCGACGCAAATCATTTGAAAACAGCAATTTACAAATTTTTAATCGGCGGTAAACGGGGCCTAGATGCGGAGCCAAAATTCAAAAAAGCCGGCAGGATGCCGGCGCTACAGCGGAGAAGGCGGAAGCCAAGTCACCGGTTGCGGGTCTGAAGACCGGCGCTACAAGGGAGCAAGACTTGGCGTGCCGGGCGAGGACGCTGCGCGTCCCCCAGGGAGCGCGGCGCCTCACCCGACACTTCGTCGGGGGTGAACTTCTACAAATCTGCCGGCCTGAAATTCCTACAGCGAATTCAGAAATGCGATCAGGTCGGACATTTCATCCTGCGTCAGGTTCATCTGGAAGCGCTGGTTGTAAAAATTCACGAGCTCGGTGAGGTTCTGGGCGGCGCCGTTGTGAAAATAGGGGGCGCGTGCGGCGAGGCCTCGCAGGATGGGGCCTTTGATGCGGTTCATGTCGCTGCACTGGCCGGAGATGAGGCCTTTGCCGGGATCGGTGGTGTAGATGACGTAAGGGGCGGCGGAGGGCGAGGTGGCGAAGGGATTCGGGCAGCCTGTGATTTCGTAGACGGGAACGTCGGGGAAATTGAGCTGCGAAAGAGCATTGCCGATGAGCGGATCGGGTTCGTTGGAGGCGTCGTGGCCGGTGCCGATATCGAGGGGAAGCGGGAGAGAGTGATCGCCGACGTTGGGCGCGTCATGACAGGTGGTGCAGGTGCCCTGGAACGGGGCGATGGGGACGGCGCCGAGCGCGGAATTGTCGTTGAGGCCGCGGACATTGGAGATGGTGAGCGCGCGGGTGTTGAAGAGCGTTTCACCGGCGGCAATTTTTTTGCGGGCTGCAATGCGGAATTGCTCGAAGGGATTGTAGGACGGCTGCAGATTCGCCCAGGGCTGGAACATGGTGAGCGCGGTGGGATTGAACGCGCCACCGTTGGGATCTTTGCCGAGCGAATCGTTGGTGCCCGGGTAGTAGGCTTGCTGCGAGAGGTTGTAAGCTCCGGCTTGCGCGCCGTCGGCGGTGAGCAGGCCGGCTTGAAAATCGGCGGCCTGCGCGCTGAAGAGGCCGAGCTCGAAATTCACGATTCCCTGCTGCTGCGCGAGCGTGGGCGGTTGGGCGGCTTGCGCGTGAGTGTTGGTGGCGTCGCTCGATTGCTGCATTAGATCAGCGGTGAGATTGGCCATGAAGGTAGCCTCGCTATTCAGCGGGTTGGCGCCGGATTCGCGACCGTCGAACATGATGGTGCTGAGGAAGCGGAGGTTGGTGGTGGGCAGCGGGCGGCGATAGATAGAGACGGTTTGCTGGCCCGTGCTGGCATCGGTGACGATCGCGCAGCCGTATGGATCGTGAACGGCTTTGATGGTGAACTGCGCGTTGGCCGGAACTGGGAGGAAGATGCGAATCACGCCGCTCTTGAGGAGGAGGCTGTGGTCGGCGGGATTGCTGGGGGCGCCGGTGGGGCAGTTCGCGCCGTCGATGGCGGCGAAGAGTGGATCCTTGCCGTGGGTGAGGGCGAAGCGGGTGCGGATGTTTTGAACGCCGAGGCCCATGGCATCGCTGGCCTGGTGGCAGGTGCCGCAGGAGCGGCCGTTGGTGCCGAGGCTTTGGAAGAAGGGGCCGTCTTCGCGGATCGGGCCGGCGGTGTTGTAGGTGGAGACGACGCCGGTGGGATCGAAGAACGGGAAGAGATTCGGGATCACCGTGGCGGAAAGAGCGCCGGCCAGGGAGAGAAATACAGCAATCACAATCCACTTTCGCGTGCCGATTTTTGCAGCAACCTTCAAGACGCGGCTGGGAATCAAGTAGCACCTCTCATCGCTTAGACTGCGCGGCATCTCTATTGCGGCGATTTTCGAGCGCCGATTGGAAACCATCACCGAGAGCTTGCGCTTACCTGTTAATGCGGAAAGCGCAGGCAGAGTGGCTCACGCATTTGTGAGGGGGGACTGAACCACGCTGCCTGTGTGGTGCTTTTGGTGCGAGCTTGCCGTCATCCGGAATTGCGAGCGGATGCCAGTTGTACTGTTTTGCCCTTTTCTTTCGCCGATGAAGTGACGGCGCGTGCTGGAACGACTGCGCGAGGCCCGCGAATTTGGTGAGCCTGCGCGGCGTTGCAGCCGGTTCGCTTGGAGTCTGCTGCCGCCTGGGTTTCTGCGCAGGTGCTCGCATTCACAGCGGCGCCGTTTCGGTTGGCAGCGACGGGTTGGGTAATTGTTGCAGGACGGATTATCGAGGAGGAGGACGGAGCTTCGTCGTAATGATCAGGATTAATTTCCGCCTGGGCCCGGCAGGGTCGCACCGTAATGCACGCGAGGCCGAGACCGAACATGACGATCGAAATGCGGGAAAGCTTCAATGCGTTCATGTTTTGTTCACCTTGTGACGAGATTCGGCGCGGGCCTGATTCCGAATTAGCCCGCACACTGCTTCTAATGGAAGATGCGGAAATTGCCGCCGAATCGGCTCAAGAAAATCGCAGCGGCGTGGGTCGATATTTTGCAAATGTCCGATAGTTACATTGACTCTAAATCGAAGAACGGCTTATCCTGCTGATAAATTTAATGTCGATGGTTTGATTTTAAATTCGTGTTCAGATCGGTGTTGAGGCCCTGGGCGTGGTCCAACTTCCATCACAGCCGGTGACGGAACTGCTGGTCAAGTGGAGAGGCGGAGATCAGGAAGCGCTGCACGCACTCTTGCCCCTGGTTTATAAGGAACTTCGCGATATCGCGCATCGCCAACTCCGGCGCGAGCGCTCAGGCCACACCCTACAAAGCACGGCGCTGGTGCACGAGGCATATCTGCGCCTGATGGATCAAGGTGCGCCGGAAACCCAGAATCGCGCGCATTTTGTCGCGGTGGCGGCGCGGCTGATGCGGCAGATTTTGATCGACTACGCGCGTTCTCGCGGCGCGCAAAAACGCGGCGCGAATCTGCGAGTTGACGCGGAGCTGGCGGACGAACCTGGCGCAATGTCGCCGAAACAGGGTGCGGACATCATCGCGCTCGACGATGCGCTGAACAATCTTTCGGAGCGCGATGAGCAACAGGCGCAAATCGTCGAGATGCGTTACTTCGGCGGGCTGACGATCGAAGAAACCGCGGAAGTGCTGAAAATTTCTCCGGCAACTGTGAAACGCGACTGGAGCATGGCCAGGGCGTGGCTGGCGCGAGAGATGCAGAAAGGCGTCCGTGGAGAATCAGGAAAAAAGCGAGCAGTGGAAGAACCTTAAGGAATTGTTTAGCGCGGTTCTTGAATGCGAGCCGGAGCGGCGAAGCGAATTTTTGCAGCGCGCTTGCGGTTCCGACGCAGAGTTGCGCTCCGAGATCGAGTCCCTTCTTTCTGCTTACGAGAACTCTTCCGAACTTTCGCAACCGCCATGGCTGGTCGAGGCTGCCGAAGGGGCGGCGCCGCAGTTCGTTGGTCCCTATCATCTGCTCGAAAAACTCGGTGAGGGCGGGATGGGTCAGGTGTGGCTCGCGGAGCAGAGCGCGCCAGTGCGCCGCCGCGTGGCGCTGAAATTAATTCGCACCGGGATCTACGACAACGCATTGCTGCAGCGATTCCAGGCCGAGCGGCAGTCTTTGGCGATCATGGACCATCCGGCAATTGCGAAAGTGTTTGACGCCGGCACGACGGAAGCGGGCCAGCCTTACTTCGTGATGGAGTACGTGCGCGGCCTTCCGATCACGGAATATTGCGACCAGAAGAAGTTGAGCATTCGCGACCGGATCGAGCTTTTTATTCAGGTGTGCGAGGGAGTGCAACACGCGCATCAGAAAGCCATCATTCACCGCGACATCAAGCCTGCGAACATTTTAGTGACGGAAGTGGACGGCAAGGCAAAGCCCAGAATCATCGACTTTGGTATCGCCAAAGCAGTTACTTCGCAGGCGTCTGGAGAAACTCTCTTCACCCAAGCCGGCGCTTTTCTAGGGACTCCGGGCTACATGAGCCCCGAACAAGCCGATCCCGGAGTACAGGACATTGATACGCGCACCGATGTGTACTCGCTCGGAGTGCTTTTGTATGTGCTGCTGACAGGCGCTGAGCCATTCGACTCAGCTGAGTGGCGAAAACTTCCGCTGCACGAGGCATTGCGGCGATTGCGAAAAGAAGATCCACTCACGCCGAGTACGAGGCTCACCTCGAAGCATGAAGCTTCGAGCCTCGCAGCGGAAGCTCGCGGGAGCGAACCCAGGCAACTCATTAGCCAGCTCCGCGGCGATTTGGACTGGATCACCATGAAGGCAATCGAGCGAGACCGCTCGCGCCGTTACGGCACGCCTTCTGAGCTCGCTGCCGATCTTCACCACTATCTCAACAACGAGCCCGTTCTCGCGCGGCCTGCAAGCGCGAGCTATCGGCTGCAAAAATATGTGCGGCGGCATCGGATTGCCGTGGCGGCAGCGAGCGTGATTGCTCTGCTGCTCGTTTCATTTGGCGTGGTTCAAGCCGTGCAGCTGCGTCGCATCACACGGGAGCGCGATCGGGCGGACCGCATCGCGGAGTTCATGACAGGTTTATTCAAAGCGTCGGACCCGAACGAACGAGCGGGAGGTGCGGTGTCGGCATCCGATCTTCTCGACAAAGGAGCAAAGGACGTCGACGCGGGTTTATCAGGGGATCCCGAACTTCAGGCGCGGATGATGTATGTGATGGGAAGGGCATATATGTATCTAGGTTCTTATTCCCGCGCGCAATCGCTATTCGAACGCGGAATCCAGGTGAGCAGCTCTGCGGGCCGGCAGGAAAGCCGAGAAACATTGAACGCGATGCATGACCTAGACTGGACACTGCTTCAAGAGGGTCATTTCACGGAGGCTGAGAGCCTGCAGCGGAATTTGGTGGAAACTCAGACTCGCGTCCTGGGCCCGGACCATCCGGACACGCTGGCGAGCATAAGCAGCCTGGCCCAAACGCTGTGCGAAGAAGGTCACTGCGCGGAGGCCGCCAAGTTAAATAGCGAGGTGCTGGAGAAGCAAAAACGCATCCTGGGGCCGGAGGCCCATTATACGGTCGTTACGATGGACAACCTGGCGATGATGCTGGGGGAAGATGGCCGGCCAGCGGAGGCAGAAAAGTTGGAGCAACAGGCATTGGCAATTCATCTTAGGACCGACGGCTCTGAGAATTACGCAACGATCATTTGCATGATCAACTTGGGCGATTCCCAGAGGGATCTAAGGCAAGACGAAGAAGCCAAGAAGACATTTCGGCAAGCATTGGAGATCGAGGAACGAATCTTCAGGCCGGATCAACCAGAGACGGCCTCCACCCGATATGACCTCGCCTCTGTTCTCGTAAGAGACGGACAGAGCCAAGAGGCAATTCAGCTATTACGCCAGGCGGTGGACCACGGGTTACCTCGGCAAGCCGATCTAGACCTTGAAAACGATCCCCTCTTCAATTCGCTTCACAACGACCCGCGGTTCGCGGCCATCGTCTTGGAGGCTCGGGAGCGGGCGGCCACAGCGCAAAACACGAAATGATCATGAATCGAATTGCCAGCACGTGATTCGCCGGACGCTGAGGGGAGATTTGTGGAGAAACAGGAGCCACCGAAGCACTGGGACAGTGTGAAGGATCTTTTCGGAGCCGCTCTGGAAGTTGCCCCTGAGCAGAGAAGCGAGTTCCTGAAGGACGCGTGCGGGTCGAACGAATCGCTGCGTGTGGAAATCGAGTTCGCTGCTGTCAGCCTACGAAAAATCGTCGGAGTTGTCGCAGTCTCTTTGGCCTGCCGTCGCGCTGGACGCAACGACGCCCCAATTCATTGGTCCCTATCATCTGTTGGAAAAACTGGGCGAAGGGGGAATGGGGCAGGTGTGGCTCGCCCAGGGCGTCGTTAGCGGCGCGCACAAATAGAGCGTATGCGGGTGGCGCGTTTGCGGGGCGATTGGCTACAATAGAAGAATATGACACAGAAGCGACACAAGACTGTGGGCGTGAAGGTGGGCAGCGTCCTGGTGGGCGGAGGCGCGCCGATCGTGGTGCAGTCGATGACGAATACCGATACGGCTGACATTGCTTCGACGGCGCAGCAGTGCTTCGAGCTGGCGCAGGCGGGGTCGGAGCTGGTGCGGATCACCGTGAACGTGCCGGAGGCGGCTGCGGCGGTGAGCGAGATCAAGAAGCGGCTGATGGATGCCGGTTGCAATGTGCCGATCATCGGCGATTTTCATTACAACGGGCATGTGCTGCTGACAAAATTTCCCGATTGCGCGGCGGCGCTCGATAAATACCGGATTAATCCCGGCAACGTGGGGCACGGGCAGAGGCGCGACGAGCAGTTTGCGACGATCTGCAAAGTGGCGCGCGATCACAATAAGCCGGTGCGCATCGGCGTGAACGGCGGATCGCTGAATCAAGAACTGGTGATGCAGAAGATGCAGGAGAATACGGACGACGATCTGGGCAAGACGTCCGAAGAGATCATCAACGAGTGCATGGTGCTTTCGGCGCTGCAATCAACCGAGCTCGCGCTCGAATGCGGGTTGCGCAAGGATCAGATTATTATTTCGTGTAAGGTTTCGCGGCCACACGATTTGATCGAAATTTATCGCGACTTAGCGCGGAAGACCGAACAGCCGCTGCATCTTGGGTTGACCGAAGCGGGGATGGGGGCGAAGGGGCTGGTGTGGTCGGCGGCGTCGATGGGAATTTTGCTGGGCGAAGGGATTGGCGACACGGTGCGCATTTCGCTGACGCCTCGGCCGGGCGGCGACCGTCGCGAGGAAGTGTATGCGGCGTGCGAATTGCTGCAATCACTTGGGCTGCGGACGTTTGCGCCGAGCGTGACGGCTTGTCCTGGGTGTGGTCGGACGACGAGCACGACGTTTCAGGAGCTGGCGGAAAGTATTCAGGGTTACATTCGCGACAAGATGCCGGAGTGGAAGCGCGAGCGCGAGGGCGTGGAGGAATTGAAGCTGGCAGTGATGGGCTGCATTGTGAACGGGCCTGGCGAATCGAAGGCGTCGAATATTGGGATTAGTTTGCCGGGGACGGGCGAAGCGCCGCGGTGTCCGGTTTATATTGATGGGCAGCATTTCACGACGCTTGAGGGGACTTACGACGAATTGTCGAATGCGTTTCAGGCGCTGGTGGATGATTATGTTTCGACGAAGTACCGCAGGCGTGAGACGCCGCTGCCCGTGGCGGCGGGGATGGGCGATGCGCGAAAGACGCCTGCGCTTCGCGTGATTGCGTGATTGCGTGATTGCCTTCGCAGAAAAAACCACATCTACCCCTGCCGGTCTGAAGACCGGCGCTACAGAAGCAACAGAGCATCCCGCAACGGTACAAAATTCTTCTGGTTGCGTTAGACTCGCCTCAGATTGAGTTTTCGCGAAGAATCGAGGCGTCGCGTTACGATGGTTCGTTCCCTCTTAGCAACTATTCGCCTGCCTGCCCCTCGCGCCGGTGGCGCCGCTCGGGGTAAAGGTGGCCTCCTACCGTGACTGAAGCTTTGGTGAATGCGACGCCGGAGCCGGCGGTTTCGTCATCGAGCCACGTTGCGGGTGCTTCTGTACCTCCGCCGAATTGGCAGCGCGGATTCTGGGCGCTGATCGTCACGCAGTTTCAGAACGCTTTTAACGACAACGCGATTAAATTTCTCGTCATTTACATCATCGTGGCGATGAATTTTCCCGAGGGCCAGCGCGATTTCCTGGTACTGGTGGTCGGCGCGCTGTTTGCGCTGCCGTTTATTTTCTTTTCGATGACGGGCGGCTATTTCGCTGACCGTTGCAGCAAACGCAGCGTCGTGATTGGCACGAAGCTGATGGAAATTGGCGTGATGGCGGTCGCGATTGCGGGACTCGCGATGCGGAGTCTTCCGATTGAATGCGCGGCTGTGTTTTTGATCAGCACGCAGTCTGCGCTCTTTGGCCCTTCGAAGTACGGACTTTTGCCTGAATTGCTTCCGGAGCAAAAACTTTCCTGGGGCAATGGGATCATCGAGCTCGGAACGTTTCTTGGCAGCATTTCGGCGGTGATGGCCGCCGGATTCTTGGCAGCGCATTATCGCGGGCGGCAGGAAATGTCGGGTGTGATTCTGCTGGGGTGCACGCTCATAGGACTGGCGACGAGCTTTGCGATTTCGCGCGTGCCGGCCGCCGATCCGTCGAAGCGTTTTCGCTGGAATCCTTTTGGCGATCTGTTTTCGAACCTCAAGATTATCCGCGCCGATCGAGTCCTTAGCTGGGCCGTGGTGGGCAACACATACTTGTGGTTCCTTGCGGCGCTTTTGCAATTCACGATCGTGATTTATGGGCACGACGTGCTGCACGTGGATGAAGGGCACATTAGCCTGCTACAGGCGGCCGTTGGAATCGGAATCGGCGTGGGAAGTTTTGCAGCCGGCTATCTTTCAGGCGGAAAGATCGAGTACGGGCTGATTCCGATTGGTGCGATTGGCATGACGGTTTTCGGAGCGCTGCTTTACAACCCGGGCCATTCGCTTCGTTCCGCTGCGTGGCATCTTGGACTGCTTGGATTCTTTGGCGGATTTTTCGCTGTGCCCTTGAACGCGCTGATCCAGCATCGCCCGCGGCGGGAAGAGAAAGGCGGTGTAATTGCCGCGGCCAATTTGCTTTCATTCGTCGGCGTATTTTTGGCAGCCGGCGCGTATTACTTGTTCGCGAGCGGGCTTCGCCAATCGGCGCGCGGAATTTTCCTGGATGGTGCAATCCTTACGGCGGTGATGACGATTTATGCCGTCTACCTTCTGCCGGACTCGCTTTTGCGGTTGGTGCTGTGGATGGTGACGCATTCGATTTACCGGATCCGGGTGGAGGGGCGCGAGAATATTCCGGAGACGGGCGGGGCGCTTTTTGTGGCGAATCATATGTCGCTGGTGGATGCGTTGCTGCTGCTAGCGTCGACGGACCGGCCGATTCGATTTTTGATGTACAAGGGGATTTACGATCTGCCGTTTGTGAAGCCGGGAGCGAAGATGATTCGCGCGATTCCGATTTCGTCGGAGTTGCGACCGCGCGAGATGCTGCAATCGTTGCGGGAGGCGAGCAATGCGATTCGCGCCGGCGAAGTGGTTTGCATTTTTGCTGAGGGCCAGATTACGCGCATCGGACAGTTACTTCCCTTCCGTCGCGGGATGGAACGGATTATGAAGGGCGTGGATGCGCCGATCGTGCCCGTAAATCTCGATGGCGTGTGGGGCAGCATTTTCAGCTTCGAGCGCGGGCGGTTTTTGTGGAAGATGCCGCGGTCGATTCCCTATCCGGTGACGGTGAGTTTCGGAAAGCCGATGCCGGCGAGTTCAACGCCGTTCGAAGTGCGCGAGGCGGTGCAACAGCTGCAGACAGACGCCTACCGACATCACAAGAAACGGATGCACACGCTGCCGCGCGCGTTGATTCGCACCGCGCATACTTCGCCATTTCGCTTTGCGATGGGTGACAAACGGCGAGCGCGAATGAGCTGGGGAATGGCGCTGCTGGGCGCGATTTTGCTGGCGCGACGGTTGCGCAGTACGTGGGCGGGACAGGAAATGGTGGGGATTTTGCTACCGCCGTCGGTGCCGGGCGCGCTGGTGAATTTTGCGGCGGTGCTCTCGGGGAAAATCCCCGTCAATTTGAACTATACATCGTCGAACGAGACGCTCGAATCGTGCGCGCAGCAGTGCCAGCTCCAGACGGTGATTACGACGAAGCTGTTGCTTGAGCGCATTCCGCTTCAGGTGCCCGGGAAAACTATTTTGCTCGAAGAGGCAGCGGCCGCTCCGCGCATCGGCGAGAAAATCGCCGCGCTTCTTCTGTGGTTCCTGCCTGGATATTGGCTCGAGCGGGTTTTGAGCCACGCGAAACCGAAGACGCTCGACGACCTCGCGACCGTTATCTTTTCGAGCGGGAGCACGGGCGAACCGAAGGGCGTGATGCTGACGCACTACAACATCGCGTCGAACATCGAGCAGATGGGCCAGACGTTCGCATTGGAGCACAAGGACGTTCTGCTGGGCGTCCTCCCGTTTTTCCATTCTTTCGGATTTACTGTGACCCTCTGGCTGCCCGCAGTGCTCGGTTGCGGCGTTGCGTATCATCCGAGTCCGCTCGACCTGACTGCTATAAGCGAACTGGTGCGCGACTATCGGGTAACCTTCCTGCTTGCGACTCCGACATTTCTGCAAGCGTACCTTCGCCGCTGCTCGCCTGAGGATTTCGGCAGCTTGCAATTTGTGGTTGTGGGCGCGGAGAAATTGCCGCAGCGGCTGGCGCTGGCGTTCGAGGATCGCTTCGGCACACGGCCGCTTGAAGGTTACGGAGCGACCGAGTGTTCGCCGGTGATTGCAGTGAACACGCGCGATTTTTGCGCGCCCGGTTTTCGGCAGGTGGGAGCGAAGCGCGGGCACATCGGCCATCCTCTACCGGGAATCAGCGTGCGGATTGTCGATCCCGAGACGCGCGAGCGGTTGCCCGTTGGCACGGCGGGCCTTTTACTCGTATGCGGGCCGAACGTGATGAAAGGCTATCTCGGCAAGCCGGAAAAAACGGCTGAAGTGTTGCAGGACGGCTGGTACGTCACAGGAGACATTGCGTCGGAAGACGAAGACGGCTTCCTCACAATCACCGACCGGCTCAGCCGCTTCAGCAAAATTGGCGGCGAGATGGTGCCGCACATCAAGATCGAGGAAAAGCTTCAGGAACTTGCAGGCGCGACCGACCAGAAGTTCGTCGTCACCGGTGTTCCTGATGGAAAGAAAGGCGAGCGGCTCGTGGTGTTGCACACTCTATCGCCCGATGAATTGAAAGCTCTCATCGATCGCATGCCCGAAGCCGGCTTGCCCAATCTGTGGACGCCGCGCGCGAATCAATTCTTTCATGTCGAGGAGTTGCCACATCTTGGAAGCGGCAAGCTGGATCTGCGCCGCGTGCACGAGATGGCGGCCGATTTGTCCCCCGCCGAGTGATAGATGCGTCTACTATCTTCGAGACGGACATGATCTAAACCCTCGAAAACGGCCCTTTGCTAGTATTAGGGCCCGTTCGGCGTATAAATTCGACCGCTCGGCTGTTTCGCGTTGTGTTGATTTCAATCGAGCGGTAGTCTTGTGGTAGCTGGAGGAACCTTTCGGTATGCAGAGACGAATGCACAACTCGTTGCTTGGATCGGCGTTTCTAACGCTTGTCTGGAACTGCATCCAAATGGCATCCAGTCCCTCACGGTAGTTAGATCGCTTCGAACCTGATTCATTCCAAGCAAATAGCACCGTAAGTATTTTTCATGCGCCTTGAGATTCGTCGTGCACTGGAGAAGTTCTGCGCCGACTACATCGGCCAAAGTGCGCCTGCGACACCTGATCTTGCACGAATCGGAGTGAGGGGATAGGAGGTGCCCAATGTTCATCGTCGTTGCGGCCGCTATTTACTGGGTTATCCGGTTCGCTCTGCCCCGCGTTCGTGCTTGGGTTGCGCGGCGAAAGGCGGAGCCTGCAATGATTGCCCTTCGAATTCCGATGGCGCGTCCAGTGAAAACGCAGCCGGATACGCTCTGCAACTACTGCGAGTATGCGCACATCGTGCACGGATATGGCATGGGCGAAGAGATGATCGCGTGCGGTTACATGTTCCCGGCGAGAGAAGTTCTCTTTCGGGTGCATGAATGCACCGACTACAGACCGAAGCGTGAACGCAACCGCGTGGAAATCGCGAGCGAGAGAGCAGTGTGTATCCTGCCTCTCGATGAAACGGCAACTGATTTCCACGCGGTAGCTGCCGAACGCGACGGGGAGGGCGAACGTTGAATCGTCCTATCACTAAACGAACCGGGCAGGGCCGCGATTGATGTTTTGCAATGTCGTGGCCCTGATCCGGGAAAACCTGCCGGTCTTGAGACCCTTCGTACCTCAGGACGAGCCGGCGCGACAAAAGCGCATTAGAAAATTGCAAGTTTCACGTGCAGGAATTTCTTTGGATTCTGGCGGAAATCGCTGACCATCAGACGCATATCGCCGGCGAGACCGGTGAAATTGTCGTAGAAAGCGGGGTCGCCGAAGAATTTGCCGATCGTGCCTTCGTTTGTATTCATCTTGGCGGTCGCTTCGCGGAAATTGGCGGAAGCGTCCTTCAGATTCGTATACAGCGCATCGTCGGTGGTGAGCTTGCCGAGCGTTCCTTTACCTGCGCGAACGTCGGCTAGAAGCGCATTCCCGTTGTCCATTAGTTTTTTTGTGTCGTCGTACATCGCCGGATCGTAGACGAGTTTCCCAAGCGTGCCCTGTCCGCCGCGCACGGCCGCGATTACGTTTTGCGCGTCGCCGATGGAAGCATTCACGCGGTTGTAAAGCTCGTCTGACTTCAGCAATTTCCCAGCAGTTCCTTCGCCGCGCTGGATGCCTGCGATAAGGTCATCTACTTTCGCAATCGTGTCGTTGGCATGATTGTAGACGCCGGGATCGTTGAGGAGTTTGCCGAGCGTACCCTGCCCGTCATTCACCTTGGCAAGGATCGTGCTGACTTGCGTGGAGAGATCACCAAATTTTTGCACCAGGTCGCTCATCTGCGGCTGCTGTCCGCCGGGCAGGATGCCATTGTTCTGGATCGGCGTGCCGGTCAGGCCGCGTTTTACGGTAACGTAGCGATTCCCGAGCAGACCTTCGGTGATGAGGCTGGCGGCTGAATCCGTGCGAACGTCCTTCTGAAATTTTTTCTCGATTCGCAGGACGAGCGTGATGTTGTGCTGGTGGTCCTGCGGCTGGGGCGTCAACTGAATGGACTGCACGCTGCCGATGTCGACGCCGTCGAGGCGGACGGGTGCGCCCACCTGCAGACCTTCCACTTCGGGTAGATAAGTGATCACGCGATATTTCGGTCCGAGAATTCCCGCGCCGGTCACATAAAAGATCGCGATCGCCAGGATGAATAATCCTGCGAGCACAAAGAGCCCTACGCGAAGTTCTGTCCAGCTGAGCTGCTTCCGTTGCGCCATTGCTTTTCCTCCGTTGTTGCGTCCTGCTGGCTGAACTATTCCGCCGATGCCAGATATTTTTTCAGGTACTCGTCCGACGAGTTCAACATCTCGTCGGCTGGACCCTCGAAATATACTTTTCCATCGCGCAGCACGATCACGTTGGTTGCGTGCGATTGGGCGCGCGTTCCATTTCCGCCAAGGCGTTCAACGCGATTGTTCGCTTTGTCGAAGCGGAAATTCGCGAGACCGAAGGCGTCCTGCACACGATGCGTCGCGAGAAGCGACGTGACGTTTTGAGTATCGCGATCGCGCAGGATCAGATTTATGATCGTCTGCGATGTAACCGGGTCGAGGCCGGCGGTCGGAGAGTCGTAAAACACGATCGGCGGCCGGTCCACGAGAGCGCGCGCCATCGAAACTCGCCGGCGCATGCCGCCGGAAAGCTCCGCGGGGTATTTCTCGATTGCCTCTTCCATTTCCACGAACCGCAGCGTTTCGCGGACGCGCCTATCGATCTCCTCTTCGGCGACGTTATCTTCGCGCAGCCGGAAAGCAACGTTCTCCTCGACCGTGAGCGAATCGAACAGAGCGCTTTCCTGGAATACAAATCCGATGCGGCGCCGAAAGTCGAGAAGCTCTTTCTCGCTCATTTCGGTCACTTCCTGTCCGGTAACCAGAATCTGCCCCGAGTCGGCGCTCATTAAGCCCGCGGCGAGCTTCATGATAAGCGTCTTGCCGGAACCACTTTCGCCCAGCAGAACCTTTGTTTCGCCGGACGAAACTTGAAACGAAATCCCGTCGAGAACGTTCCCTTCATCGAAACCAATGCGCACATCCTTAAAAACGATCAGCGGCTCACTCGGGCGCAGGTCTGTCATCGCCGGCAGCCTGATAGCCATCCGAACTTGCAATTCATCCCTTGGAAGACGGATGGGGACGACGCGGCGCCGACGGCGGAAATGCTACCTGCGCAGACGTTCTCGGGAAGGACCCCGACGATCATTCGAAGATTATAGATGGAAATCAGGTGGATTCGGAGTATGCGATTTTGGATGCGTAGAATCGTTACAGGGGGACCGGCAGTCACATGCGTGCGCAAGCTATTTATGAAACATGAACAACAGCAATCGCGACAAAAAGAAATCCCCCACCAGGATGAGCACCGATGAGATGACGACCGCCGATGTCGTCGCTCGGCCAACGCCCTGCGTCCCGCCGCGCACACGCAAACCCTGGTAGCACCCGACTGTCGCAATAATCAGACCGAACATCACCGGTTTCGCAAAGCCCTGAACCAAATCGCCGAAATCGAGGGCGTCAATCGCGCGTGTCCAGAACTGCACCGGCCCGAGCCGTAGCGTGAAATAGGCGACGACGAAGCCTCCGATAAGGCCAACAAAATCGGAAATTGCGGTGAGCAGCGGCAACATCGTCACCGTTGCAATCACTCGCGGCGTCATGAGCTTGCGAATCGGATCGGTGCCAAGCGCGCGCATCGCATCCACTTGCTCGGTGACGACCATCGAACCGAGTTCGGACGCCATCCCGGAAGCATTGCGACCCGCTACAAGCAGAGCCGTGATGGCCGGGCCAAGTTCGCGGACAAGAGCGAGCGAAACGGCATCGCCCGTGAGCGCAGTTTCGCCGAACCGTTCGAATTGCGATGCGGTTTGCAGCACCAGCACGCCGCCGATAAAAAACCCCGTAAGCACGACGATCGGCAAAGATCCGACGCCGATCACATCCATTTGCTCGAGCGCGTCAAACCAATACTGCGGCGGAGTAAAAATATTGGTGATCGACCGGAAGGTAAGAAGCGAGTAATCCTGCACCGCGAAGACTAGGCGCTTGATCGCGTCCCCGATGATCGAGGAGAGTGACTGCGTTTCACTGGCTTCGAGCATCGTGTCTGGACGCGCGAACAGGCGCATCCGCGGCTATCGAAGCGTAGCGTCGCGAAGGAGTTGCGTCAAGCAATCATCGTCAGCGACGAAAACGCATGCGGCTTTGCTTTACGCGCGTGAATGCGTCCGGTAGAATTGCGAGTTTGCCCGGCGTTACGGGCAGGATGCGGGGAGCATGCTTCGATTCGTCAGCGCGGGGGAATCGCACGGGCAGGCTTTAATCGCGTGGATCAGCGGGCTGCCGCTGGGCATGCCAGTTGATACCGATTTCATCCAGCGCGAACTGCATCGGCGCCAGCTTGGCTACGGACGCGGCGGACGGCAACGGATCGAGAAGGATCAGGCGGATATTCTCGCCGGCGTTCGCCACGGCAAGACGATTGGCGCACCTATCGCTGTTCGCATCGAGAATCGCGATTGGGCGAATTGGGAAAAAGCGCTACCGGTGGAGGACACAGAGGGCGCAGATTCAGCGTCGGCAGGCGAGAAGGGCTCGCAGCGTCCTCTCACGGCGCCGCGGCCGGGTCATGCCGATCTTGCGGGCGCGCTGAAGTTTAATTTGCATGATGCACGCTATATTCTCGAGCGCGCCTCGGCTCGGGAAACCGCGTCGCGTGTGGCGGCTGGCGCATTCGCAAAGCTGTTTCTGCATCAATTTGGCGCGACGGTGCTGAGCCACACGATTGCGGTGGGCCATGCGCGGCTTGAGCGCGCTGTAGAGTGGGAGGAAATCGAGGCGATCTGCGACAATCTGGAGTCGCCGTTGCGCTGCGTCGATGCTGAGGCAGAGGTGCGGATGAAAGCGGAGGTGGACCATGTGCTTCGCGCGGGCGACTCGGTGGGCGGTGTTTTCGAAGTGGTTGCGCGGGGAATCCCGCCCGGCCTCGGCAGCCATGCACAGTGGGACGAGAAACTCGATGCGCGGATCGCGCGCGCGGTAATGTCGATCCAAGCGGTGAAGGCCGTCGAAATTGGTACGGGCATAGCGAACGCCGGCAGCTACGGCTCCGAGGTACAGGACGAAATTCGCCACGACGCTTCGCGGAAGCGATTCGATCGCTCGTCGAATCGCGCCGGTGGAATTGAAGGCGGCATTACGAATGGCGAGAATGTGGTGGTGCGCGGATACTTGAAGCCTATTTCGACGCTGCGACGGCCGCTGCTCACCGCCGATCTGAACACGAAAGAAGCGGTGAAGGCGGCATACGAGCGCTCCGATGTATGCGTGGTGCCGGCCGCGGGTGTCGCTGGTGAGGCGATGGTCGCGCTTGAGTTGGCCTCTGTCTTTCTAGAGAAATTTGGCGGCGACTCGCTCGAAGAAACGCGGCGCAATTTCGAAGGCTATGAGCATCAACTGGACGATTTCTAACCGCGGAGCGGAATTGAGGAACCATTCGAGATGATTCATCCGATTGTGAAATACGGCGACCCGGTGCTGGAAACACCGACCAAGCGAATCGAGAAATTCGACGATGAGATTCAGAAGCTCATCGCAGACATGTTTGAATCCATGTACGCGGCATCGGGCGTGGGTCTCGCGGCGCCGCAAATCGGAATCGGACTGCGGATCGCCGTGATCGATGTCTCGAATGGCAAAAATCCCGAAGCCAAGCTCGTGTGCGCGAATCCGGACATCATTCACGCTGAGGGCGAGCAACGGGAAGAAGAAGGCTGTCTCTCGATACCGGGGTTCCGGGGCCACGTGGCACGGCCGCAATACGTCACAGTGCGCGCGCAGGATGCTTCCGGCACTGAATTCGAAATGCGCGGCGAAGGCTTGCTCGCTCGCGCGTTCTGCCACGAGATCGATCATCTGAATGGGACACTTTTCATCATGCATCTCGGCATGCTCAAGCGCGACATGATCAAGCGCAAAATTCGCAAGATGAAAAAAGCGGGCGAGTGGTAGCGCTGCCGTGCCGCTGAAGCTGATGTTCTGCGGCACACCCGCCTTCGCAGTTCCATCCCTCCGCGCACTGCTCTCGGATTCGTATTTCCAGGTCGCCGGCGCCGTCACGCAACCGGATCGCCCGCGTGGCCGAGGCAAGAAAATGGCGAGCTCGCCCGTGAAGGAAACAGCGCTCGAGGCCGGCGTCGCGGTCTATCAGCCTGAAAAAATCAAGTCTGAATCTTCACTCGACTATTTCAAGCGTCTCGCACCTGATGTCGTCGTGATCATCGCTTACGGCCAAATCATTCCTGCGGCGCTGATCGCAATTCCCCGCCTTGGTTGGATTAATCTCCACGGTTCCCTTCTGCCGAAATACCGTGGCGCCGCCCCGATCAATTGGGCGATTATTAACGGCGAAAAAGTGACTGGCCTAACGACGATGCAAATCGACGCAGGACTCGACACCGGCCCAATGCTCCTGAAATACCAAACGGGCATCGGTCCCGATGAAACCGCGCTGGATCTCTACGCACAGCTCGCAGAGGCCGGCGCACCGCTCATAGTTGAAACTTTGCAGAAGCTCGACCGCGGCGAAATTGCACCCACGCCGCAGGACAATTCGCAGGCCACTCTCGCCCCGCCACTGAAAAAGGAAGATGGCCGCATCGATTGGTTTCTGCCGGCGCCGAAAATCTACAACCGCATCCGCGGCCTGCAACCCTGGCCGGGCGCATTCACCACGTTTCGTGGCGCGACGTGCCGTATCTGGGGCAAACCACTAAAGCCAGTAGCGGCCGGCGGCGCGCCCGGTATCATTTTGCCGACGCAAGAAGATGGCCTGCTCGTAATCTGCGGTGGCTCGACGGTGCTGCGCGTAGAACAAATCCAAGTCGAAGGCCGCAACCGCATCAGCGATGGCGAATTCATGAATGGCGCGCGCATTGCTCCTGGCGAGCACTTCGGTGGTTAAACTCTATGCCTGTTCTGGTCTCTTTTCGCCCTGTCACGAATGTGATTTGATGGTTGCGTGCCTATTAGCCCAGCGCGAACGATCGCATATGAAGTGTTGCGCCGCGTGGAAGCTGAAGGGGCGTATGCAAGCGATGTGCTTCATGCCGAGCTTGGCTCTCGCGTAACGCCCGAAAACGCCGCGCTCGCCACTGAAATCACTTTCGGCGTGCTACGCTGGCGCCGCCTTCTCGATTTCTTGCTTGATCGTCAGCTCAAGAAACCGGTCGCTCAACTCGATTTGCCGGTGGCGCTCGCGCTCCGCATGGGCCTTTACCAGCTTTGCTTCCTGGAGCGCATTCCGCCTCGCGCAGCAGTGAACGAATCTGTAGAGTTGGTGAAGCGAGCCCGCAAGTCCTCGGCAGCTTCCCTGGTGAATGCAGTCCTGCGTCGCGCCTCTGCGGACCAAAGTGAACGGCCAGTGACCGGCACGCGGGAATCATTCGATCAGCTAATCCCCGGAAACTTGCCTATTGCCGATCGCCTTGGCATCCTGCATTCGCATCCCACATGGCTCGTCGCCCGCTGGCTCAAAAACTTCGGTGAGCCGGGCACAGTCGCGCTGCTCGAAGCGAACAATCGTGCCCCGAACCTGAGCTGCACGCTACACGAGCGCGCGCAGCGTGACGAGGTTCTTGCGGCGCTAAGACGGGGCGGCCTCCGCATCGAACCGGGCGAACTCCTCAAGTCGGCATTTATTGCGAGCGGCGGCAGTCCTGCGCGCACCGAAGCGTTCCGTCGAGGCTCAATTTCGATTCAGGATGAAGCGTCGCAAACCATTCCACTGCTCCTGGGCGTTCAAGCCGGAGACGCGATTCTCGACCTGTGCGCGGCTCCGGGCGGCAAGACTCCGCCGCTAATCCGCTGCGCAGGCCGGAATGGGCTGGTGGTTGCTGCTGACCGTCACTCACACCGACTGCGCGCAATGCGCAACCAGTTCGAGCGGCTTGGCCTGGCAGGCGTGCAGATCGTAGAACTCGATGCCACTCGCGAGCTCCCGTTCAGCCGGCAATTCAGTCGCATCCTCGTCGACGCGCCCTGCTCCGGCACGGGAACGTTAGGCCGCCACCCGGAAATACGCTGGCGCCTTCGCCCCGAACAGATCTCTGAATTCCATCAGCTGCAAGTTGGAATTCTCTCCTCAGCGATCAAACAGCTCGCGCCAGGAGGTCGCCTCGTTTATTCAACGTGCTCGATGGAGCCAGATGAAAACGAGGAGGTCGTATCCGAGGCGTTGTCCAGCGCGCCTTCGATAAAGCGAGTGACCCAAGATGAAATCGCCAAAGTGCTTGACCCTCACCTCATACCCGGGATCGACCCGCAAAATCTGATCGATGCCGTTGGCCAATTCCGTACATCACCCACCGCACATCAGACCGACGGCTTTTTCGCCGCCGTCTTGGAAAAGCCCGGCGCTATAAAACCGTAACCTCTCTCGCGATTTTCCCTTCCCTGTTTTCAGTTTCCTCGCTAGGCTCGTCGTCTGGAGTGTAAGCATGACTTTTCGCGAGCGCCTGGAATGGATTTTTCGCATGGCGCTGATGCTGTTTATCCTGGCTTCCGTCGCGTTTTTGAGCGCGATGCTGGCCGTTCGGTTCACGATCCAGGGACGCGAAGTCGCGGTGCCTGACGTTGTTGGGAAAAAAGCCGTCGAAGCCCAGCAGATGCTGCAGGGCCGCGGGATAAACATCAAAATCGAAGATCATATCTACAATCCGCTCCCCGTCGACGAAGTCGTGCGCCAGAGCCCGCCCGCTGGCTCGAAAGTGAAAGTCGGCCAATACGCGCACGTGGTGCTCAGTCTCGGCCCACAGAAGGCCACGATCCCACTCCTCGAAGAGCGCAGCCTCCGCGCCGCACGAATCGAGCTAATGAGGACCGGAATGCAGATCGGCGAGATCTCGTCGCTCTTTCTTCCCGGAACGGCGAACGACGAAACAGTCCTCCGCCAGGATCCCGCACCGGGGAAAACGGACATCACCAGTCCCCACGTAAATCTTCTCGTTTCGCGAGGCCCTCGCCCCGAGTCGTACATAATGCCGGAGCTTGCCGGCCTCACGCTCGCTGAAGCGGAAGCGAGAATGTCGGCAACGGGGCTCAAACTCGGCAAACTCACATTCGTGCCCACCTTAGGTGCTCAACATGGCGTGGTGATTACACAGCCCATCCCCCGCGGCTCCCGCGTCGAGGCCGGCACTTCCGTCGATCTACAGCTATCTCAATAGCCTGCAATCTCCTGTGCTAAACTGCCCGCTGGCATCATGACCTATGCACGTATAGAAATTGCCCCTTCCATCCTCGCCTCTAATTTTGCGAAGCTTGGCGAAGAAATTCGCACGGTCGAGCAGGGTGGCGCGGACGTGCTTCACGTGGACGTAATGGACGGCCACTTCGTGCCGAACATCTCCATCGGAATCCCCGTCGTCGCGTCTTTACGCAAAGCAACCCGGCTGCCCCTCGACGTGCATCTGATGATTGAGAATCCGGAAGAGTACATCGAGGAGTTCGTGCGCGCCGGCGCCAACCGAGTTCTGGTTCATGAGGAAGCCACCGTTCACCTGGACCGCGCTCTTGCGATGATTCGAGAGCACGGCGCGGAGGCCGGTGCGGTGATTAATCCTGCTACGCCCGTGGTTATGCTTTCGGAAGTCCTGGATAAGGTGGACACAGTGCTGGTGATGTCTGTAAACCCGGGATTCGGCGGCCAGAAATTCATCCCAGGGGCGTTCGAGAAAATTCGTCATCTCAGTGAATGGCGCGCGCGATATAATGCCAACTTCCGGATTGAGGTAGACGGGGGAGTCGATCTGGAAAATATAGCCGAGCTTGCAAAAGCCGGAGCCAACACGTTCGTTGCCGGGACTTCTGTCTTCCATACATCCGATCCGTCGGCTTCCGTGCGCCAATTGCGTCAGCTCGCGAACAATGCTCTTAGCCAGAAGGCTTGAGCGGGTAGCCTGGCTCAGAAAATACTTAGCTGCGGGGGATAATGAAAAAGCGGCGACTTCTCAAAGCGTTTCTAGCGATGGCGATTTTTTGCGGCATCAATTCCAACGTCAACGCGCAGTTCATCAAGAAACCAGGAAAGAAGGCACAGCCCGCCAAGCCGGCGGCCGAAACAGACCCCAACTCCTCCGCTCAGCCTGACAAACTTCTATTCGATCGCGCGCAGGAAGACATCAAGCACGCCCGCTACACCGAAGGCCGGCTCTCACTCCAAACGCTGATCAACACCTATCCCGATAGCGAGTATCTCGCTAAAGCCAAACTCGCCGTTGCGGATTCGTATTTCAAGGAAAATGGCACGTCGAATCTTACGCAGGCGGTGGCCGAGTACAAAGACTTCATCACCTTTTTCCCATTCCTCGAAGAAGCCGCGTATGCGCAGATGCAGGTCGGAATGGCGCATTACAAAATGATGGAAAAGGCCGACCGGGATAGCTCGCAGGCTCAAATGGCTGAGGACGAGTTTCAAGCGATGCTGCTGAAGTACCCGCAAAGTCCGCTCGCGCCGCAGGCAGAGCAGCGTCTCCGTGAAGTGCAGGAAGTCCTCGCCGACGGCGAATACAAGATCGCCCATTTTTATTACACCAAGCAGGATTACCGCGCGTCGGCCGCTCGCATTCTAGAAGTCGTTAATCGCTACCCGTTATACAGCCAGAGCGATGAAGCCCTTTGGATGCTCGGTGACATCTACACGCGCGTTAAGGTCGGGTCGAAAAACGAAGACCAGCGCAACTACTGGAGCGCTTTGTCGGGCAAGGTGTATGCGCAAATCGTCGAGCAGTATCCGCTCTCGCCGCGCGCTCAGGACGCAAAGGTGCGCCTCAAGCAAATGGGCCTCCCCGTGCCGGCGTCGAATCCAGATGCCGTGATCCGGATGCAGAAGGAACGCGATTACGAAAGACAGCATCACGAGAGTGCGTTAATGAAGGGCCCCAAGAATATGATTCACGGCGCTCCAGACGTCTCTCTCGCGGCTCACAATGGCCAGCCGAATCTGAACCCGCCTGATGATGCGGTGGCCGCCAGCGAAGTGCTGAAGCCAAACTCGGGCGGCGGCTTCAGCTTGTCTGGATCGGCATCTTCTGGCGGTTCCGCTGATGTCTCCGCCACAGCCAGTTCCGGAGGCGTGACAAAGCAAGCGGACACCCCCGCTCCTCAGGCGACTGTCGAGACCGGTCCTGGAGGTGGAACCGTACTCGGAGTACCTATCATTCCGCCCCGTGAGGCAAGTGCTTCCTCTGGAGATACATCCACGAATCCGCCAACCGCTGGAAGCGAGCGGCCAGCTCCTGCGGCAGCACCCGTGCAACCTACTGCAAATGCGGCAGATTCTGGCGGAGCCGCCTCTCCGGCGGCGGCAACCACCGGAACTCCGTCCGGCACGCCCGCAGCTTCTCCCGCTGGTTCTAATGGCCAGCCAACGGGCACTCAGGCAGCTTCTCAGACGGGTCAAACCGGCGCCGACTCCTCGAGTTCTTCCAGCAGTAGCCAAGCCGCTGCGCCAGCCGCGAGCAGCTCATCCGACGATTCCAAAGACTCCACCAGCAAGAAGAAAAAGGGCGCTCGGAAGCTGATTCCCTGGTAACGCCCCCGTTAACCGCCTGCTAACATCTCAGGCACGCCTGTACTTCGTGTCCGTTGACGCCCCCGTTGCGGGGTGCTGCAATAGGGTAGCGAAAGGGGTCGGCGTGTCGCTGTGCGAGTGCGCCGCGAGGTGGTTCAAGTGCCCAGAATTCTGGTCGCGGACGACAATACCAACATCCAGAAGATGGTCGTGTTGGCGTTTGAAGAGCGCGGTGTTGAAGTAGTTGCCGTCGGCAATGGTGAAGCGGCCGTGCGCCGCATTCCCGATGCGAATCCCGATCTAGTGCTTGCCGATGTTTTCATGCCTGTGCGCAATGGCTACGAAGTCTGCGAATTCGTCAAGAAAGACACCCGCTTCGCTCACGTTCCCGTGATCCTGTTGGTTGGCGCCTTTGATCCTCTCGACGAAAAAGAAGCCCGCCGCGTCGGTGCCGATGGCGTTTTGAAAAAGCCTTTCGTTCCGCCTGACCCCCTGATCGCCATGGTGATGTCCGCGCTCGAAAAAAATCCCAAAGTCGCGGCAGAGCTCGCTAAAGCGCGCGAAACTCCGCCGGAGCCGCCTCCACCGCCTGTGATGGAAATTGCCGCGAAGGCCGAACCGAAACCGCTTCCCGACTTCCCCGAGCCTTCGCCGGAAGAAGCTGCCGCCATCTACGGCTTCGGCAAAGGTGTCCGCTCGCTCGATGACGAGGCCGAGACCGCGACAGAAGAAAGAAAAGCGCCGAAAGCTCCCGTTGTGAAAGCAAAAGATGCTGACGAGGACGAAGACGATTTCGACGGAGCGGCTACCGCAACCGACTGGCGCCGCACCGGTGGAATGGATTTCGAGATTCCCGAGAATACCGCTGTCGATCCGGCATATTCCTACGGCAAAGATCTGGCCCCGATCACGTTCCCGTCGGAAAAAGAAGTTCCGCCGAAACGTATTCACGTCCGCGACGATGAACTTGACAATGACCTCGACAACGAACCTGTCGCGCCTCTTGCTCCTCTCGGGCAGCAGCTCGCCCCGAAACCGATCGAAACAACGCCCGCAGCCGAGGAAGAGGAAACTCAGTCGTTCGCGCCCTACGGCATGCGGCTTTCTGCTGACCCAGCACCGCCTGAGAACGGTGCTCCCGCGCCTTGGCATGAGAGCCCTGCGTTTCAGTCCGCGGTGAACAATCCCGCGGCGATTGAAGAAGAGCTCCACGCGCAGGCAGCCACGCCGAAGAAAGAAGAAATCCCGGCCGTGATCGAGATCAAGCAACCCACGCCCGCACCGGTCGCAACCAAGGCTTCCCACTCATCCACTCCTTGGACGGATTTGACCGCACCGCCCTCGGAATATCCCGAAGGCAGCTGGATGACGGAATCAGGCTCCGCTCCCGCAGCTCATGTTTCTGAACCCAAGGCGAGCGTCAAGCCCGAGCCCGCGCGCGAGCCAGAACCAGTCGCCTCCGCTCCTGCGCGGCGCATGGAACCTGCGATTGCGCCGCCCGCATCTTCAGAGCCTTCGTGGCGTTCGCCTCTGGAATCGCGGCCGGAAACCGAGCATCACGCCGAAGACGAATCTCGGGAAGAGGCGAAGCCCCGCAAAAAATCCTGGTTCGCCGATGCCATCGAAGCCGTTCGCGAAGTCGTTCATGGCAACCCACCCACTGCGGCCGAACCTGAACAGCCGATCAGCACATCGCACGTCAACGCTGCATCTGAACCTGCTTCCGAATTGGCACCCGAGCCAGTCGTCAGCACTTCGCTCGTAGCACCTGTTCGCGAGCAACTCCCGGAAGAATTTCTCCAGGAATCCAACGTCCAGGAAAGCAGCGTAGCGGAGACTACCGAATCATCGTCGGCCTTCAGCGAACGCCCGAGTTTCGAAAGGAAACCCGACGCCGAAATCGTCAATATCCCTGCTGCCAGCGCGTCGTCCCACAAAGATCCCGCGCTTGAAATGCCGCCCGCAGCTCGTGTTACGCCCGAACCTTTGCTTGTTCGCGACGAACCCGCTCCTTCATCCTACGAAGATCATCAGGAGTACGCCGCGCCGCTTCAATCGTTTTCATTTCCGGGCGAATCCGAGGCCATGAATGGCGAGCCAACCGCCGACCTCGTTGCGACGGCGCACGAAGAAGAAGCCCCCATCTTTGTCGCCGCTTCCGAAGCATCGGCCGTTGACGAACCCGTGCACACCGCTTTCAGCGAACGCATCCCGACCGTGCCTCCGCCAAATCGCGAAGCTCTCGTCGGCATCCCGTTCTTGATCCCGTCGCCTGCCGTTCTCGAACAGGTGAATTCGCCGCAAACTCCCGCAACCCAGGCGAACCTCGATGAAGTGGTCCAAAGGGTTCTGGAGCGGCTCGAGCCTCAGCTTCACGAGCTGCTCTCGAAGAACCTGCTCAAGCCCCTCGTCGAGAACATGCTCCAAGCCGAACTCGCGAAAAAAGACAACAGATAACGGATCCGGCAAGCGTGCCTCTCTCGCCGAGCTTTCAAATCGAGAGCAAGTTTATCCTCATCACCATCGTCTTACTCTTCGCCGCAGTTCTAACGATGGTGAGCATCCTGCACGATGTGCTGCTTCATCAGGACAACGAGACTCGGGCTGCACTTTCTCTCTCAGAGCACTTTCGCTTAGATCGAGCGAAGGGACGATTCCGGCGAGCGCAAGCGATCCGCGATTCCTGGGATCGGCATGTCCAATTGTTTCCAACGAGTCGCAAGCGCGTGCTCTTCGGAGCGCTCTTTCTTAGCGGGATTCTGACCGTCTTTGCGCTTCCTTTCTGGCTGGCTATGACTGGACGCTGACGCCCTGCCCATCAACTTCGCTCCGCCTTTTGCACGACGCGCGTCTCCCGATTTGACGCTCCCCACTCGCCGCCCTTATATTATTTGTTTCCTCTGCACGCAAAATTCAAACGTGCACCAAGGAACCAATGCCCGGCGAAATACCCAAAGCCTACGAGCCGCAGGAAATCGAAGCCCGCTGGGCCAAAGCCTGGTTCGAAGAAAATCTCTTCCACGCCGAAAATTCAGGCACCGCTGAAGGCCCCAAATTCTCGATCGCGCTCCCACCCCCCAACGTCACTGGCTCGATCCACATGGGCCACATGCTCGAGCACACCCAGATCGACATGCTCGTCCGTTGGCATCGCATGCGCGGCGAACGCACCCTCTGGCTCCCCGGCATGGACCATGCCGGCATCGCCACTCAATTCGTCGTCGAACGCATGCTCGCGAAGGAAGGAATAAAACGCCAGGATCTCGGTCGCGAGGAATTCGAGCGTCGCGTCTGGCAGTGGAAAGCGGAAAGCGGCGGCGTGATCAAGGGCCAGATGATCCGTCTAGGCGCCTCCTGCGATTGGACGCGCGAAAAATTCACGCTCGAGCCCGCGCTCTATCGCGCCGTTCTTGAAGCCTTCCTCCGCCTCTACCGCGAAGGTCTCATCTACCGCGGCCGCTACATGGTCAACTGGTGCCCGCGCTGCCAGACCGCCATCAGCGACCTCGAAGTGGTCCACAATGAGCGCACCGGCCAGCTCTGGTACATCCGCTACCCGCTCGTCGGCGCGGAAGGACACCTCATCGTCGCCACCACCCGCCCGGAAACCATGCTCGGCGACACCGCTCTCGCCGTCCATCCCGACGACGACCGCTACAAACACCTCATCGGCAAAAAGGCAATACTGCCGCTGATGAACCGCGAAATCGCCATCATCGCCGACACCTACGTCGACCGCGAATTCGGCACCGGCGTCGTCAAAATCACGCCCGCCCACGATCCCAACGACTTCGAAGTCGGCAAGCGCCACAATCTCGCGGAAATTGACGTGATGACCGACGACGCCCACATGAGCGAAGCCGCCGGAAAATATGCTGGCCTCGAACGCTTCATCGCGCGTGCCCGCATCGTCGCGGACCTCGAAGAGCTCGGCCTCATCGACCGCATCACCGAGCACACTCACTCGGTCGGCACCTGTGACCGCTGCAAAGCCATCGTCGAGCCGCGCCTCTCCACGCAATGGTTCATGAAAATGAAGCCGCTCGCCGAGCCTGCAAAGAAAGTCGTGCTCGACGGCTTCATCGAAGTGGTCCCCGATAATCAGCGCACCATCCTGCTCAATTGGCTCGAAAATATTCGCGACTGGTGCATCTCCCGCCAGCTCTGGTGGGGCCATCGCATTCCCATCTGGCATTGCGCGGATTGCAAAGAAATGATCCCCGCGCTCGATTCGCGCGTCGAAATCATCGACGGCCACGCCCGCGCCGCAAGCCCGCCCACAAAATGCCCGAAATGCGGCGGCGCAAAGCTCAGGCAGGACAGAGACGTCCTCGACACCTGGTTCAGCTCCGGCCTCTGGCCCTTCTCCACCCTCGGCTGGCCCGACGACACGCCCGACCTCCGCACCTATTACCCGACAAGCCTGCTCATCAGCGGCTACGACATCCTATTCTTCTGGGACGCCCGCATGATCATGATGGGCCTCCACCTCAGCGGCACGAGATTCGGAGATGGTTCGCGTCAGGGCACGGCTTCAGCCGTGCCGAAAGATCAGTCCAATTCAGGGGCTTTAGCCCCTGAGGCAAACCTCGCGTCCGTAATTCCCTTCCACCGCCTCTACCTCCACTCCCTCGTCCGCACCGCCGAAGGCACCAAAATGTCCAAAACAAAAGGCACCGGCGTCGACCCCCTCCAACTCACCGACCAATACGGCACCGACGCCATGCGCTACATGCTCGCCAGCATGTCGGCCCCCGGCACCGACATCATCCTCAGCGAAGACCGCATCCTCGGCGCACGCGCCTTCGCTAACAAAATCTGGAACGCCGCCCGCTTCCTCTTCTTCAACCTCGAGAAAATCGAAGCCCAGGGCGTCACTCTCGAAGACTTGGCCGCACCGGAAATCCGCGCCAAAGCTCCCTATCTCACAAAAGGCGAAGGCGATCTCGTCCATCGCTGGATGTTCTCGCGTCTTTCGGCGGTCGCTGCGGAAGCAAACAAAGCTCTCGAAGACTTTCGCTTCCACGAAGCCTGCCACATCATCTACCAATTTTTCTGGGGAGATTTCTGCGACTGGTACATCGAGTGGGTCAAGCCGCAACTAGCCGACTCGAACCGCGAAGTCGCAATCGCCGCCTGGCGCAATATCTTCGCAGCATTCGACGCCGCACTGCGTCTTCTACATCCGATTATGCCCTTCCTAACCGAAGAACTCTGGCATCGCCTCCCGCAGCCAGCGGGCGCGCGCTCCATCGCTCTCGACAAATTCCCCGAGCCGCGCGCCCAGTGGACGGACGCAGCAGCCGAGCGCGACACGGCCACGCTTCAAGAAATCATCATCGCCGCCCGCAACATCCGCGCCGAAATGAAAGTTGACCAAAAGAAAAAAATCGCCGCCGATTTGTCATCAACCGATCCAGCGATCCGCAAGCTCGTCGAACAAAATCTTGACCCCGTCCTCCGGCTCGCAAGCCTTTCCGCGCTCCAAATCTCGTCCGGCCGCCTCGACTCCACTGGCGCCGCCCTACGTTCCACTGCCCAATTCGATCTCCGCATCGCCTACGGTGAATCAATCGACAAGCAAGCCGAAATCACACGGCTCAAAAAGGAAATCGAACGCCTCGCCAAAGACATCGAGGCCAAAAAAGCCCGCCTCGCCGACGAAACCTTCTTAAGCAAAGCCCCGCAAAAAATCATCGACGAACTGAAAGCAACTCTCGCGCTACGCATCATCGAGCACCAAAAACTCCTCGACCGCCTAGCCCAACTCGAATAGCCCACGCTCCCAGCTTCAAGCCGCGCGACCTGCATAATCGATCTAGACTCCGCAGAGCCCGAAACGCAACTCTGCCATTCCGTAACGCCGGCTTGTCCTGAGCTTCGAAGGGCGCCCCGCCGGCGCCTTTGACTTGCTCCTAGGGCGTCACCTCCGTCAGCAACTCCACCGAAACCAACCTCTCCGGCGAATCGGACTTCGCCTCAAACAACTTCCGCCACTGCGCATTCGCATTCTCAAACGCCGTCCGCGCCCCGTACGCAGCCGTATCCTCGTACTCAATCACGAGAATCACTCCGCCGGTATCCGGCCCGGGCACCGCGCTGCGAAAAATCCGCACCCCCTTCGGCATCACTTCACTATTGAACTCCGGCCCAGCCGCCTTCTGCAGCTTCTCAATAAAATCGCCAGTTCTTCCCGGCTTCACCTCATATCGAAAAATTGCCAACACCGCCATCGTTCTCCTCCAGGTAATTCAGCCGGCATTTTATCGTGTCCGCCTTTGCGGTTCTGGCAAAACTGGCATAAGCCCCACGACGAGAAAAGCATCGTCGCGGCTACCTGATCACACGGCGTAAGATTACAATAGTAGGGTGGACGGGCACGGAGGATTCGCATGAAGACTTGTATACATCTGGATCAGATTCGGCACGTTACGCCGGGCACGCCGAACGGATGCGAGGAATGCTTGAAGATGGGCGACACCTGGGTGCATTTGCGGTTGTGCCTGGAGTGCGGACATGTGGGTTGTTGCGATTCGTCGAAAAATAAGCATGCCACGAAACACTTCCATCGTACCAAGCACCCCATCATGAAGTCGTTCGAGCCCGGCGAGAATTGGGGCTGGTGCTACATCGACGAGATCGAGCTCGACTCCTCGTCAATGGCGGCAAGCGCGTAACGACCCAGTAGCGCGCAATAAGCTAGTTCGAGCTGATTGACGTAACCCGGTGAGGGCAACTCCCGGGCCTGCGGTTCCGCGTCGCCAGATAAATTCATCGCAGTCGAAGACTAGATCGCGATCAGGCCTGATTTGATTGCGAGCAGCGATGCGATTGCGACTATCGCCCACAGCACGACGCCCTGCATGAGCGGCTTCGTTCCTACCTGCTTCAGAGTAGCTCTCGATAAACCTGTGCCAATCAAGTAGAGCGTGACCGTGAGGCCGATTCTGCCCGCGCGGCTGAGGATTGCGTATGCCGATGCAAATTGCGGGAGATACGTATTCGCGAATGCGGCGAGGCAGAAAAGCAGGATGAACCACGGCCATTGCACATTACTTTTGCTTTTCAATTTGTAGGCAGTAAAGAGGGCGATCGGAAGAATCCAGAGGGCGCGCGCCAGTTTTACCGTGGTGCCGATCGCGAGGGCTTCATTGCCGTATTTTGCAGCGGCGCCGACGACGGAACTCGTGTCGTGAATTGCGAGCGCGGCCCACAGGCCGAATTGAGACTGGCTCATGTGCAGGGCGTAGCCGATGGGCGGAAATAGCAGCAGCGCTATAGAATTCAATACAAAGACTGTGCCGAGCGAGACGGCAATTTCCTCATCCGTGGCGTGAGCGATCGGCGCGACAGCCGCGATAGCACTGCCGCCGCAAATTGCGGTGCCCACGGTGGTCAAGAACGAAACCTTCCTGCCAACCGCGAGCGCGCGGCCCAAGTACATTCCCAGCAGCATCGTGGCGGCAATTCCTACGGCCGTGTAGACGACACCGGAACGTCCGGCGCGAACGATTTGATGGAGGTTCATGCCGAAACCCAGCGCTACCACAGAGGCTTGCAGAAGATACTTCGAGAGCATGCGGCTTTCGGAAACATAGGGATGAGAAAGAGTGAAGCCGTAGAGGAGACCGCCCAGAAGAGCGACGGGCGGAGAAATGAAACCAGAAGCGGCGAGAAGCAGGCCGGCAAAAAAGATTATCTTCGAGAATGTCAGCATCCAGCGATTTCGTCCCAAAATTACGCGGAGCGAAATATACCATCAAGCGACGGCGCTGGAAGAACTTGTCCGAGCTTGAGTTTCGCCGGTGTGGCCAGCTTCCTGCGCGCGCAGGACGAGAACCGGGCACTTCGCTTCCTCAACCACTTTCTTGGCGACGGAGCCGAACGGGATTCTGCGCCAGCCGGTCATGCCGTGGGTGGCGATGACGATCATATCGGCGAATTCGTCCTCCGCGATTCGCACGATTTCCATGCCGACGTCGTTGGCGGTTCCAATCTCCGTGCGGACCTTGATGTTCTTGCTCGCAAGACCGGCGGCGAGATCTGAAAGATGTTTAGCCGCTGCATCGTGGAGGCTCTGATCGTATTCGCCTTCTTTGAAAATCGAGACTCCTTCCGGCAGATCCGGAATTGCCTCGACGACATTGACGAGAATCAGCTCGCCACCTAGGCGCGAGGCGAGGTCGGCAGCAACGTCGAGGGCATTGTTTGAAAAATCACTGAAATCAATCGGCGCAAGAATCGTTTTGATGGTCATACGGTTCGTCATGGCGTCGGCTGTCCTTATGTGAAACCTCGGAAGCGGCAAAATGCCGAGCGCCATGCTACCAGACAGCTTCCCAAAGATGTGACGGAACCGTTTCAGTTCGATTAAATTCCGATGCCCCGGCATACTCTGCGTCAGAAGCACGATAGCTCCAGATGAGACATTTCGAGAACGTTTCCCTCAGACTCTTACGACGGTTGAGTGTTCACGCCGCCGTCACATTGTCGTAACGAAGAGCCGGTAGTTTCACGGCGCACCGACAACCCAGTGGTCGTTACATTTTCGAACTAAGGGGTGAAAAATGGCAGCAACGGGAACAGCACCGGCGCGCATACCCACCGAAGCGCCGCGAGTGTCGCCGCTCGACGCCGCAAACATGACGGCAGGGCCGGCAGCGAAGATAGGAATGGGCATCTTCGGTGTCGTGCTGCTGGTAGGAATGATCTACATCGGGCGCGAGCTGATCGGCGACTTGTCCGAAGTGCACGCGGTATCGATTATGCCGTATCTCCTGCTGGGGCTTGCGCTGCTTGTAGCGCTGGGATTTGAATTCGTGAACGGGTTCCACGATACGGCCAACGCGGTGGCGACGGTGATTTACACGTTACGCTCGAGCCGCACGTCGCGGTGGTGTGGTCGGGCTTATGGAACTTCACGGGAGTGGTGCTATCGAGCGGCGCGGTGGCGTTTGGAATCGTTTCACTGCTGCCGGTGGAATTGATTCTGCAGGTGGGAGGCAAGGCGGGCTTCTCGATGGTGTTCGCGTTGTTGTTCGCTGCGATCATCTGGAACCTCGGGACCTGGTATTTCGGGCTGCCGGCTTCGAGCTCGCACACTTTGATTGGATCCATCATCGGTGTGGGAATCGCGAATCAGCTGATGTCGGTGAAAACGGGAACGAGCGGCGTGGATTGGGGGCAGGCTGCGAACATCGGTAAGTCGCTGCTGCTCTCGCCGATCGTTGGATTTATTTGCGCCGCGCTACTGCTGATGGCTTGCAAGGCGCTGATTCCAAATAAGGCGCTGTATGAGGCGCCCAAGGGAAATGAACCACCTCCGTTCTACATTCGAGCGCTCCTGGTGCTGACGTGCACGGGCGTGAGCTTCTTCCACGGATCGAATGACGGCCAGAAGGGCATGGGGCTGATCATGCTGATCCTGATCGGCACGGTGCCGACTGCGTATGCGGTGAACCACGCTGTGACGACCCAGCAGACTGCCGACTTCGTGGCTGTTTCGACGCAAACCGCTGACGCGCTCAGCCATTATGTTTCGCCTTCCGCAGTAATCGGTGATTCGCGCGATGAAGTGACCGACTACATCCGGACGAAGCAGTTCACACCGAACACGATGCTGGCGTTGCGCGAATTGATCAATGGAATCGGCACGGAAATGGCGCAGTACAAACAATTGAAGGCTGTGCCGCAAGATCAGGTGCGCAACTTCCGCAACGACATGTACGTGGTGAGCGAAGCGCTGCGGTTGATGAAGAAAACGGGCGAGCCGAAATTCAGCACGGCGGATTCGGCGACCATCGCGAATTACAAAAAGCACATCGACAACGCGACCAAGTTCATTCCGACTTGGGTGAAAGTAGCTGTGGCGCTGGCGCTCGGGCTTGGAACGATGATCGGCTGGAAGCGCATCGTGGTGACGGTCGGCGAGAAAATCGGGAAAGACCACCTGACCTATGCGCAGGGTGCAGCGGCGGAAATCACGGCGATGGCCACGATTGGAGCTGCCGACGCGTTCGGTTTACCGGTGAGTACGACGCACGTGCTGTCGTCAGGTGTGGCGGGAACGATGATGGCGAATCATTCCGGGCTGCAATGGGGCACGGTGCGGAACCTATTGATGGCGTGGGTGCTCACGCTGCCGGCATCGATTATGCTGGCCGGATTTTTGTTCTGGCTTTTCCGCAAAATGAGCGGCGCCTAAAAGCGGCTTCTCTTTCAATTCGCGCCGGATCGTTATCGCTGAAAGATCCGGCGCGAGTCATCGCATTCAAGCTGCACATCGATCCTGCATATCGATCCCGCACGTCGCAATTCGCCGGACGGCGATAGTTGCGACACGAGTCATTCGGCACTACACTCCACCCATCCAAATGGGGGTGCAGGATGAGATTGGCGCGTCGCGAACTTTTGTCTAAGTGTATGGTGCTAGGAGTTCTGACCAGCACTGCGAATCTGTTACCGTCCGCGCTAGCGGCAGCTTGGCAGGAGAACGAAAAATCGCGACTGGCTCCGACGCCTGCTGCAGAACTGGGTCCGTTCTATAAGCGGCTCGCGCCGAGCAACAGCGCCATGCGTGCCCCGGGAGATCCCGGAATGCCGCTGGTGGTGATGGGCCAGGTGTTCAGTTCGCGCGGCGGGCTGATTCCGTCGGCAATCGTGGAAATCTGGCAGACGAATCACGAAGGGTTGTACGATCTCGAAGGGTATCACTATCGCACCAAGTTGACGACTCCCGCCGACGGCAAGTACGAATTTTCCTCCGTGATGCCGGGGCACTATCCTGCCCGAGTGTGCCAGCACATCCACTACGCCGTTACCGCTCCGGGCTATCGTCCGCTCGTCACTCAGCTTTATTTTGCGACGGATCCAGTGTTCGAAGGCGATCCGGACAAAAATTTCGTGCGCGACCCTCTGATAACCAGCCGCGAATTGGTGCGCCCGGTGACGCTCGTGGGCGACCCGAAAGACATTCACGCAGCGGTGAAGTTTGAGCTCGTGCTGGAGGCAATGTGACGGGCGCGGCGCGGTGGATTACTACGGCGGTTGTGTTGATTTCTTTGTTTGCACACCGGGCGATGGCGGAACATCTGCGCAAACTGGTGACGATCTCGACGCCGGAGAAAATCAGCACTGTTTCGGTTTGCGGCACGACCGGCCTGGTCGCGGGAGCCGCGCACGACGGGGCGATCCACGTTTGGAAACTGCCGTCGGGTGAGCAGGTGGCGAGCTGGAAGAGCGGCGCTCTGGTAAGTGCGCTGGCGTGCTCGTTTGATGGAAAGTGGCTGGCAATCGGAGACGAGGACGGTGCGGTGAAGATCACCGATCCCGCTGGAAAATTGGTGAGGATGTTCGCCGTTGCCCATGCCGCGGTGGATAACGTGGCATTCGCTCCGGACGGCTCTCTCCTTGCGGTGGGCACGCACGAGAACCCGGTACAGTTGTGGAATCCGGGGACAGGATTGCGCGTTGCGGAGTTACACACGGATTTCAGCGGCAGCACGAGCGTGGATTTTGCGCCGGACAGCTCGCTGGTTGCCACGGCTGATGCCGATACGGCCATAAGAATTTACGATCGGAACGGAAAGTTGAAGGCAAGCTACACAGGACTTCTTCTCGAACCGTTTGCGATCAGCTTCCGGCCCAACGGGAAGGAGATTGTGGTGGGCGGAGCAGACTCGACGCTTTCGATTTTGTCTGCCGAAGACGGGCAATTGATCCGGCGCCTTCCAAAGTCTTCTGATCCGATTTTCAACGCAGTGGTGCTGCCGGACGGAGACAGGGTGTTGAGTCTTCAGGTGGACGCCGCGACGATTCGGAACTTTTCCGTCACATTGTGGAATCTCGGGACGAACGAGCGGCGTGATGTCGCGGTGGCAGGCAAGCATCTGATCGGTTACGGCGAGATTTCAAATCACCAGCCGGTGATGTTCACCGTGGACAGCGATTCGAGCCTTACCGCGTGGGCGATTCCCGACTGATCGGCACGAGTCGTGAGATTTCCCGGGCGGTGGCGTAGATGGAAGTTTCGATCCGCAAAGCGATTCCTGCCGATGTGCCTGCGCTGCGCCAATTGATTGATGCTTCCGTGCGCGGCTTGCAGGCCGAGGATTACACCCCAACACAAATTGAGAGCGCGCTGGCAACGGTGTTTGGCGTCGATAGCCAGCTGATTGCCGACGGCACGTATTTTGTTGCCGAGGCGAAGCAGCATGACGGCACCACGCTTGTCGGGTGCGGCGGGTGGAGCAAGCGCAAGACGCTGTATGGCAGCGATCATTGGACTGGGCGCGAGGACGAATTGCTCGATCCGCGGGTGGATGCGGCCAAGATTCGAGCGTTCTTCGTTCATCCGAGCTGGGCTCGGCGGGGAGTGGGGAGCTTGATTCTGAAGGCATGCGAGGACGCCGCCGCGGCAGCCGGATTCACGCGGTGTGAAATGGGAGCGACGCTCACTGGAGTGAAACTTTTTGGCGCGAAAGGTTACGTTGCGCTGGAAAATATTTCCGTGCCGCTGAAAAATGGCGAGGGTTTGCCGGTGGTGCGGATGACGAAACAGCTACTCTAACGGTTTGACTGCGTTATCACTCGTCCTCGCGGATTCTTCCCTTTCAGCATTCAAATCGTGCTCCAGGCAGCCGCGGCAGAGACAGCCGTCTGATTGTGGTGGCGAGAGGCGTGGCGGCACCTCTGCGCACCAGCAGTGGCCTTCCGGCTGGCAGGTCATTGGGGCGTTGCAGCGGGCGCAGCGACTTTCCACGGAGTGAATTATCACGCTCTGAGAGACGGATTGGAAGCGCGTCTGGAGGAATAAACTGACGCTGCGGGGGACTGAATTAGCGCTGCGATGAATTCGTGGCTGCGCCGGCGGTTGCGCTAGAAGTATTGGCCGCCGAAGATGATGCCGAGGCCGCTGCATCAGAACCGGAACTGCTGCTCGGGCTAGCGCCCGCCGACGGCTCGGATGCTGGTTTTGGCGCTGCGGCCGGTGCGGTGCCGTTCGGCGAAGTCGAGGGCGAAGTCGAGCAGCACGACCTTCCTTGAGCCGGTGTCGTGGAACAGCAAGGGGCCTTTGGCGCGGAGACACCGGCGATGCCGGAACCAAGGCCGAGTTTTTGAAGACTCGTTGCGTCCAATTTGCCGCTGGGATCTAGGCCTTTGGCGGACTGGAATTTTTGCATTGCGGCGACGGTGTTGGTATCCCACTTCCCGTTCGGCTCGCCCTGGTAGTATCCGACGCGCGCCAGCGACGACTGAATTTCAGAGATGCGCTCCGGCGTGGGAGCCTTCTGCGTTGGCTCACGACGAGAGTGGCGCGACTTCTTGCCGCTCGATTTCGTTTTCTTCGAGGATGCAGGAGAAGCATGCGCGGCTGATTTCGAAGCAGACGCGGAAGCCGAAGAATTCGCAGCCACCACAGAACTGGCCTGCTGCGGCTGCAGATAGCGAACTGCGAGAAGCGAAGTCCGCGTAGTGTCCATTGCATGGTGCTTGGGGCGATTGTTGCGCATGGGGTGCGACGGATGAGATTTGCGCGAATGTGCGGCCGGCTTATGAGAATGCGAGGTGGACTGCGCGGCGGAGGCCGACGCGCACAGTACAAGCACGACCGAGGTGGCCAGTAACCATCGCACGACAGGAGTCATCTTCATCATTCGACGCTCGAAACCGGGAATGTGATGCCCAGCGGTGAATTCACACCCTTCTAATTATCGGCCATTCGAAACGGAACTCAAGCCACCACGCTTGAGGGTGAGCTTAAATGACAACCAATCGCAATGCAAGAGTCAGCCGCGACAAATGGCAACTGACGCCGCACGCGACGCTGGGCTGGGAGCGCCAGCGCTATTGAACCACTTGCGACGGGACTGCACCTGCCAGGAACAAAGTAAGCACCCGGTCGTTATCCGCATGACGTGCCACTTTGAACAGCACGTCCTGCCCGGGCTTCAGCGTAGCGATTTCGCGACGGTAGTCAGCGAGGCTATTGATCGGCACGTGGTTCACTTCGACAATCACGTCGCCGCGCGAGAATTCGATGTCTTCGCCGAAACTAGCGGGCTCCACTTGGGTGACGACAACACCGGTGAGCTTGCCCATGCCCAGCTTGCGGGCGATATCGGGCGTGAGTTCTTCGACGTGCAAGCCGAACTGGCCGGGCTCTTCGCTCTGATCGGGTTCTTCTTCGGCGTTCACCGCTGTTTGCGGGAATATCTTCGAGCGGTCGGCGACCACCATTGAAACGTCCTTGGCCACTTTGTCGCGGACGTAACGAACCTCGACGGACTGGCCGATCGTAGTCTGCGCGATCGGATTTACGAGATCGGCGCCGGTGTGAACGGGCACGCCGTTGATGTTGGTAATCACGTCGCCGGGTTTCAGGCCGGCTTTGTCGGCGGGACTTCCCGGTTCAATCGCTTCGACCACGATTCCGTACGGTGCGCCGAGTTCCCTGAGCAGCACGGGGTTATTGCTGCGGTCTTCCTGGAAGGTGATGCCGATCGAGCCGCGCGTTACTTTGCCGACGGTGACGAGTTGATTGTAAACCGAGATGGCGGTATTCGACGGCAGCGCAAAACCAACGCCTTCAAATCCGCGGCTGCCCGTGTAGATAGCGGTGTTGATGGCAATCACTTCGCCGGCCATGTTGACGAGCGGGCCGCCGGAATTTCCGGGATTGATAGCAGCGTCGGTTTGAACGAAACGCTGGAACTGATGGCCGACATTGGAGCGATCTTTCGCGCTCACAATTCCCGCCGTGACGGTGGAATTCAGGCCGAACGGGCTGCCGAACGCCAGCACCCAGTCCCCTACCTGCACGCCATCGGAATTGCCGAGCTTTGCAACGGGCAATTCACGATCGGCTTCGATTTTGATCACGGCAAGATCGGTATCTTTGTCCGCGCCGACGAGATGCGCATTGTATTTCCGCGGATCGCCATCGATCGCCACTTGAATTTTTGTAGCCTGGTCGATTACGTGGTCATTCGTGAGGATGAAACCTTTGTGGTCCACGATGACTCCCGATCCGAGGCTGCGCTCGGCATCGGGCCCGTTATCAGGAGAATCAAAAAAGCGATCGAAGAAATCCTGGAAAGGATCGTTCAGATGATGCGGTCGCTTCACGCCGCCTTTCGGCTTCTCGATCACTTGGGTTGTAGAGATATTCACCACCGCAGGGCCGATTTTCTTCGAAATGCTCGCAAAGGAACTCGACAGCGAAATCGGATCTGGAACGGCCAGCAGTGACGCTCCGCTCGCGCCACTTTGCCCGTGCGTCGCGAGAGCGCGGCCCGAAATTATCGTGCCGATCATGATGCCGATACCAAGCGTGGCTGCCACAAGGAGAGCGGCGAAGACCTTGCGGCGTCGCGCCCAACTCACCAATTCGTAAAATTGAACGCCCATCCCCGTGCTCCCTTCCTGCCTATGACTGCGACAATTCCCGAAGAATAGCGATTATAACACCCATTTGATTCGCACCGTGGCAGGACAGTTTCACCGATGCCCATAAAAACAAGGCATAAGCGACCTCGCGAGGATCACCTCGGGCGAGCGACGGCCTCGGATCCCCAGGTTTCGCATCCCACGGATCGCGATCCGAACGAATCGCGACCCGAGCCTCTTTCATGGGGTGCTACCGATTCAGATGGAGAAGGACGAAAAGGAGCCTGTGGTGTTTGCGGCCGTCAGCCGACCAAATCGCCGCGAGGATAAGGCTTAAGACTTGGATAACCTAGGGTCGAGGCCGAGCTCCGTATCAGTGGCATCACCCGGCAAGCTCAGGTGAAAAGCTTCGTTTCCAGATGCGATATCGTCCCCTTCCGCACGGGGTTCCAGCTTCTTCTGAGCGCGGCGCTCCGCCTTCATGCGGGCTTTCTCCATGCGCTTCATCTCTTTTTGGCGCTTCTTGAATGTGGTCGTCATTTAATGGCTCCTTTTAAGGATTAGATGCGGCCTCGCTGGAACAGCCCTCCAGGCATCCCTACCTCGCCGGAACGAATCGCGCTCTAAAGCGGCTGATTCTATACACCATTACGGTGAAGACAATCCAAACGGGTAAGGCAGACCGCCGTCCGCGCGCACCTACTCGAAAGACCTGACCCCCGAGCACGCATCTCCACTATAACACACGAGAGTTCCAAAAACCGCATAGGACGTAACCGGCGGACTTCAGCTAAGGCCTGCGGGCGGCCATCCAGAGCGTGTCGCTGGTCGGAAGGCGGTCGAGAAATGGCCGCGCTTGCGGGACAAACCCGGCCTGCCGCAACATCCGAGCGAGAGTGGACGGAGTGAAGTAGTTGCAGTGGGAAGGAATGTGGATGCCACACCAGTTTTCGCCCATGAAAGTGCGATTCCAACTAGCATAGTTGGGCGTCTTAATGACCAGGACTCCGCCTGATTTCAGAGCTCGAAAGGCTGTCTCCAATCCAAGCCTTGGCTGCCATTCGTGCTCGAGGTAGCCGAATTGGGTGACGATGTTGAACGAATCGGCAGGAACTGGCGCATCAGTGACTGGCCCCACGAAGATCGGTGCTTGTGGCATGCGGGCTTTCGCCTCCTTGGCTGCACGCGGGCTCAACTCGACCCCCGTTACTTCAAACCGCTGCGCCGCCATTGCCAGAAATCGCCCGTCACCACAACCAAGGTCCAGCAGCTTCCCTGCCCGCTTCCAATGAGTGGCGTGTGAAAACTGGCGCTGGGTGGCGTCGGTGCGAAAAGGTCGAGTGAGACACGAGAAAAACATGAGCAGCGGCCGGTCTTTCTTGCGGCGCGAAACTTCCTTTTCATAATCGTCCACCCAATCGTGCTCGGCAGCCTGGGTCTGATAGGCAAGCGGTTGATCACCGATGAACACCATGCCGCATGCCGTGCATTTCACCACGTGCCACGCATCGCGTTGAAAGACGAGCCGGCGTTCGAGTGCCCCGCATAACGGGCAGGGCCGCTGGTTGGATGGACGTGTGGCGTTCAGAGTGATGATCGGGCCCTCGAAGACCGGAATATTATCACCTGTTGCCAGGTTGTTCTGAACGACGACGGTAACCCAAAATATTTTCCTCGCCATCAGCCCGACGATTGGAGTTGATTTTATTCCTCTGTTGACGTGGGCGTCACCGAGGGATGTAGAATTTCTGTACACCCGCCCATGCAGAGCCCGGGGCATTCGCACGGGTAGCTGAATTACGCATTGAAACTATAAGGAGATAAAGTATGGCAAAAGCCACGAATCCGATTCCCAAGGGATACCACACGATAACTCCGTCGCTTACCTGCCGCGACGCGGCCAAAGCGATCGACTTCTACAAGAAAGCATTTGGTGCGCAAGAACTGATGAGGATGCCATCACCCGACGGCAAAATCAGCCACGCAGAAATCAAGATCGGCGACTCGGTCGTGTTCATCAACGACGAGTTTCCCGGCCGGACTGCAGCGCCGGCACCGACAGCCACGCCGAGTAGCAGCTTGTTCTTGTACGTCGAAGATGTTGACACGGTTTTCAATCAGGCAGTTTCCGTCGGCGCCAAGTCGACGATGCCGCTTCAGGATATGTTCTGGGGCGATCGCTTCGGCAATGTCGTAGATCCGTTTGGTCATCAATGGGGACTCGCGATGCATATCGAAGATGTTGCACCGGAAGAGATCGGGCGCCGCGCTCAGGCTTTCTTCGCGAAAGCTGCAGGACACAGCCAGTAAACCGCCACCGAGAGTGGAACTGTAAGCACAGGCCGTTCGCTAACCCGGACGGCCTGTTTTTATTTTCAGCGGCGCGGCATGATGGAACGCGCTAACAACGGGACCCTGCACCGACATACCCCGCTTACTCTCACCTATCTCGGCTTCTACAAGCCAAGGGCCGGGCTTTATAATGCCGTTATGAGGATTCTGCTGTTCACAGGCAAGGGCGGCGTGGGGAAGACGAGCCTCGCCGCTGCCACAGGCGTGAAACTCGCTCAACTCGGCCATCGAACGCTGGTTATGAGCATTGATGCTGCCCATAGCCTGGGGGATTCGTTCGACCTGGACACGGATCTCTTCCATCTCCAAACCTCGGACCCGCTGCCCATCAACGATCGGCTTTCGATCATGGAGCTGAATATTCAGAAGGAAATCAAACGCCACTGGAAGGAGATTTCTTCTTACATCAGCGCCGTTTTGCGCACCACCGGAATCACGGGAGTCGAGGCCGAGGAGCTCGCGATCTTACCAGGCATGGAAGAGCTTAGCGCGATGATGTACATCAACCAGTACTGGCGCGAGGGAACCTATGACGCCATTGTGCTCGATGCCGCTCCGACTGCGGAATCCATGCGGTTCATCAGCATGCCCACAACTCTCGATTGGTACATGAAGCACATCTTTCCTTTCCAGCGCAATTTGCTCCGCGCCGTGCGGCCGATTGCAAACCGGGTCGCACCATTCGAGCTGCCCACGGACAACTACTTCCTCAACATTCGCGATCTTTTCGGCAAATTAGAAGGCGTGAACGAAATTTTGGAAGATCCGCAAGTCACCAGCGTGCGGCTGGTTACAAATCCTGAGAAGATGGTTCTGCGCGAAACGCAACGGGCGTTTGTATACTTCTCTCTTCATGGGCTGACGGTAGACACCGTGATCGTCAATCGGCTCCTTCCAGCGAACGTCACGGATGGATGGTTCAAGGAATGGCACACGTCCCAGGAGAAGGTCCTCAGCGAGATTGAAGAATATTTTGCACCCGTCCCGGTGAAGCGCGTGCCGCTTTTCGAGCACGAAGTGCTGGGAAAACAGCGGCTCGAAGATCTCGCACAGGTGCTGTATCCTGGGCAACAGGACCCGTCGGCGGTGACGCGAACGGAGAAATCCTACACGTTCGCAAAACGAGATGGGGGCTACGAAGTGCGCGTGCTCCTGCCGTTTGCCACGAAGGGCGAAGTGGCGCTGTTTAAGAAAGGCGATGAACTAGTCGTCGAGATCGGCACGCTCCGCCGCCACATTGGCCTTCCGCGGTCGATGGAATCATTGCTGCCGGGCAGAGCGAAGCTTGAGAATCAGGTCCTTACGATTGAAATGAAGGAGGCTCAGTGAACGAACCAAATCCGAACCAGCAAACGGCTAGCGAACGCGGCCATCACGAGGGTTGTCTCTGCTGCGAAGTGTTGGATCATCTCCACGAATGCTTTCATGTTTCGCCTGCCGTACGAGAACACCTGGCGAATTCGCGGATTGAATTCCTAAGGGCGATTCGTGGAGTGATCGATTCGCGTATCGAGCGCCTGTCGCATTCGGGTCCGCGTGGCGCCAAGATTGCCGTTGAGTAGCTCGGCGTGGCCTTGGCACTGGCGACCCTGGCTTGTCGGCACATCTGGTGCCGTGCAGCCGGGTGAATCAGCGCCGCGCATCGCACGAATTTTTCCAAATCGCGTGCGCAACACCCGTTTGGGCCAGCAAGATTTCTTCCGGCCACAGGCTTATGCTGATACAGGCCGCTGTGATTTGGATTACTGCGAAGCGGAATAGACGTAAAACATCATTGCAAACAAGACAGCAAAGCCGACGACGGAGGCAAGAACAGTGACGACGAAGTCATTATTCCACGTGCTCTCGAGTATAAGCCGGCGCCGTTCTGCCTCATACGCTAACCGTTGTTCCTGAAGTCGCATATGCGCTTCCTATGCAACTAAGACTAACGGTGTTCATTGGATTGTCCAGTACCGAAAATACCGTACGAAAGTACTACCCGCCCTTTCGGGTTTTGTTTGCCCGGCAAGGACTTCTTTTCACATATCCGATATTTCCGCTTCATTTTGCCTGACCGCTCGTCGAAGTAAAAGCCTAAAATAAGAGGCGCGAAACGAATGCGTCTCGGTCCAGCCCCGGGGATGAGGATTTGGACCATTCCACAGTTGTTGGGAGAATAAGGCTATGACGCTTACTCGCATGAGGGCAACAATTCTCGCTCTGGCCATTTGGCTCGGCGTTGCCGGAGCCACCAGCGCCCAGAACACAAATCAAGTGCTGGGCCAGGTTGTTTTTGACGCCAAAACCAATATCGACAAGGGCTCCGGCGTCTGGGTCGACGGCCAGTACCTGGGCTATGTCGGCGAGTTGAAGGGCAACAAGAAGGTTCTGCTCATACCCGGCAAACACGAGATAGCCGTCCGCCAAGTGGGATTTAGAGACATCACCCAATCGGTCGAAGTAAGCCCGGGAGGGACGACGACCGTCACCGTGCGCATGGAGAAGGATCCCAATGCCGTCAAGGCGAATGCCACGGGAGAAGTGAAACTCAAAGTAACCCCGGACCGCGCTGCAGTATTCGTTGACGGCAACTATGCAGGCTACGTGCACCAATTCGGCGGCGTGAAACGCGCCATGCTCATCGCCCCCGGGAAACACCACATCAGGATTGCGCTCCCCGGCTATCGCGACTTTGAAACCGACATTACCGTCCAAGCCAATCAAAAGGTCACAGTAAAGACCGCTCTGATCCCTGCAAGTATCACGGCGGAGGGTTCTGAGCTGAAATAGCCAATCGAATCTTCCGGCGGAAACTTTCTTCTGCGACTTGGAACCGCCTCCGCTCGCTTGCAGGAACCTGCCAGAAATCGGCTACCTTAAGTGAGACGGCCGGCTCCGATGATGTTTCGTCCGCACGGATCGGCCGCTGAAAATCGCCCGGATCCCCAGGGCGCACAGCGCGAATAGACAAGAAGCCCAGAGCAGCAGTCCAAAGAGCACTACAACCCAGTTGCCGAGATCGGATGTTGTTGGCGGTTCCCTGCCGAACGCGGAAGTCGCGGTCAGAACTGGTGCCAACATAGCGGAAACGGTCAGATAGCCCCGGTTGTTCCCTACCTGGCGAATCGGAGCGGAAGTATCAAACCTCAAAGGTTTCCTCCGACTCCGGAAGTTTGTCGCCCGCTTTCGCGCACCACACGTACAGCGTGGGCAAAACGAAAATGCTCATTACGAGGTTAACGATCAGCCCTCCTACGATCACGATCGCGAAGGGCCGCTGTGAATCGGAGCCGATGGCATGCGATAACGCTGCGGGCAACAATCCAAGCGTTGCCACGAGCATCGTCATCATGATGGGACGGAGCCGCAGAACAGCTCCTTCGATCGCAGAATCTTCTATCGAGTGGCCCTTGGCGCGAAGCTGGTTGATGTATTCGAGCATGATTACGCCCGTTTGAACCGAAACTCCAAAAAGCGCCAGGAAACCGACGCCCGAGGACACGCTGAAATTGGTACCGCTCACCAGAAGCGCGAAAGATCCGCCAATGGCAGCCAGCGCCACGTTGGCCAGAATCAAGATCGCCCATTTAAACGACCGAAACATCGTGTAGAGAATCAGGAAGATCACCAAAATCGTCAGCGGCACGACGACGAAAAGCCGCGCTTGCGCGCGCTTTTGACTCTCATACTCACCTTCCCAATCGATGTGATACCCGCGAGGCAATTGCACTCGCGCTTTTACCTTCTGAATGGCTTCCTCCACGGTGCTTCCGAGATCGCGGCCACGGACGCTGTATTTGATCGCTACGTAGCGTTGGTTTTCTTCTCGGTAAATTTCTGATCCGCCGTCCTGCTGTTTGATTTTGCAAAGTTGTGCGAGCGAGACGCGCTCCCCGGATGGCGAAAGCAAACGAATGTTCTCGAGTGCTTCCTTCGTGGTGCGATATTGCGGGAGATACCGCAGGACCAGGTCATATCGCGCCTCGCCCTGCAACACCTGCGTGAGCGCGCCGCCTCCCGCGGCGGTTTGGATGGCATCCTGAATGTCGGCGACGTTAATCTGATAGCGAGCCGCTTCCTCGCGGTCTACTTCGAAGTTGATGTTGGGCTGGCCGAGAACGTGGAAAACTCCGAGGTCTTCTACTCCCTTCACCTGCCGCATCGTATTCACAATCTGATCGGCTTTTTCCTCGAGAAGCTTCAAATCGTCGCCATAAATCTTCGTGGCCAGTTCGCCCTTCACACCGCTCACGGCTTCTTCCATGTTGTCTTCGATGGGCTGCGAAAATCCCCAGTCCACGCCTGGAATTTTCTCCAGTTCGCGATCCATCGCAGCGATCAGCCGGTCCTTATCCTCATCGAATACGGGCCGCCACTGTTCCTTGGGTTTCAAGTCAACGAAGTACTCGGTGTTGAAGAAGCCGGTTGTATCTGTTCCGTCATCCGGACGTCCCACTTGGCTCGTGCACTGCGGCACTTCGGGAAAAGAACAAAGCAGTACGCGGACTTGATTGGCAAGGCGGATTCCTTCCGTGGGCCCGGTGCTGGGAGCAATAGTGCCTCGCACCCATAGGGCACCTTCATCCAGGTGCGGCAAGAACTCGGAGCCAATCACTCCGCCAAACGACACATACAGGGCGATACACAATCCAAGTATGGCGATGCCCGCAGTAACGTAGCGATGCTCGATCGCCCATTTCACGGCGCTGCGATACCCCGATTTAAGCGCTTCCATCACCGGATTTCGCCATTCGTGTGCGCCTTTAGCGAAGAACATGCTCGCCAGCACCGGGGCGATCAGCATCGAAAATATCAGCGCGCCCAGCAGTGCAAACGCGACCGTCCAAGCCATAGGCCTGAACAAGCGCCCTTCCACGCGTTGCAGTGTGAATACGGGCAAATATGCGGTAATGATGATGGCGATCGCGTAGAACACCGGCCTCTGAACTTCGTGCGCGGCCTCGCGAACTACTTCGAGTATCGGTTTCGAAACGTCTCCGTTTTCGCGCTGGTGTATGTGGCGGACGATGTTTTCCACCATCACCACCGCTCCATCCACCACCATGCCGAAATCCAGGGCGCCGAGTGACAGCAGGTTTGCGGGAATTCCTTTCAGGTTGAGGCAAGTTGCGGCGAACAACAATGCGAAGGGAATGGTGAGGGCCACAATGATGGCTCCCCGCACATTCCCCAAAAACAAAAACAGAATGATGACCACCAGAATCATGCCTTCCGTCAGGTTATGCAGGACGGTATGGGTGGTGAAGTGCACCAGGTTGCTGCGATCAATGAACGGAACTACCTTTACGCCGGGCGGCAGAATTCGTTCGTTCAGCTCCTTTACCTTGGCGTGGATTCCGGCCAGGGCTTCGTCGGCATTCGCGCCTTTACGCAGCAGCACGATTCCGGAAACCACGTCGTCGTTGTCAACGATCTTCCCGTCTTCGCGATGGAGTGCTCGCGCGAATTGGCCGAGCCTGATCTTCGGTCCTTGCGCAACGACCGCGATATCTTTCACGCGCAGCGGCGTGCCGGTCTTCGAAACAATCACGGTGTTCTCGATATCCTGGACATTCCTTACCAGGCCGACCTCGCGCAGATTGAGTTGCTGGAGGCCTGCTTCGATAAAGCTTCCGCCCGCATTCGCATTGTTGTTCGTGAGCTGCTGCTCCACTTGGGCAATGCTTAGTCCATAAGCAATCAACTTGTTGGGATCAACGCGCACCTGATATTCGCGAGTGGGACCGCCAAAGCTGGCAACGTCAACAATGTTGGGAACAGCCTTGAAGTTTTTCTCGATCACCCAGTCTTCGATCGATTTCAACTCCATCACGTCGTACTGGGGATTTGTGCTGTGCAATGTGAAAAAGTAAATTTGGCCGACCGGACTCCAGTCCGTCCCCATTTGCGGACTTACACCAGGCGGCAAAGTGACCTGCGAGAGTCGTTCGAGAACTCGCTCGCGATTCCAGGCGTTCTCCTCCTCGTCGTCGAAAATCAGTTTCAGGTCCGACAATCCGAAAAGCGAAAACGAGCGCAGGTGAACCACGTGAGGAACGCCGTTCATAACGATCTCGAGCGGAATTGTTACCTGCTGCTCGATTTGTTCGGCAGAAATTCCCGGCCACTGCGTGATGATCTCTACATAGTTGTCCGCAACGTCCGGATACGCTTCAACCGGAAGCTGATGAAACGAGATTGCGCCCCATCCAAATAGCAAGAGCGCCCCTGCCAGGATCAAGAAACGGTTCTCGAGCGCAAAGTCAACGAATTTCCGAATCATCTATTGCTCCACCGTGTTCTGGAACACCAGCGCGTCCCGAATCACTCTCGTGCCCGGCTGGATTCCCGAAATAACTTCCTGCATGTTTCCGGGAAGCATGATTCCGCTCGTGATCTCCACTCGCCGAAATGTCTTGTCGACTGCCGCTACGAAAACCCCGTCGCGGTCATGCAAATGAAGAATCGCGCTTGCGGGAACGGCCGCGCGCGGCACCGGCGTCTTTCCGTAGAAGGTGGCGGTGACAAACATACCTATGCGCATCATTTGTCCCGGGTTTGGCACTTCGAGCCGTACTTTTGCCGTGCGGATGCTGGGGTCGAGAATTGGAAAAATATTGTCGATGCGGCCTTTAAGCACCCTGTCCGGATACGCGTTCAGGTGAATGTCCGCGAACTCGCCAAGATGCACCGCATCCAGGTCGTTTTCATAAACGTCACACATGATCCAGACGTAGGACAGATCTGAAATCGTGAACGGGTTGGGGCCAGACAGGCCCTGCACTCCCGCGGCGTTGGTCACCTGCTGATCGGTAATCACGCCGGAAACAGGCGCGAAGACGTCCACGATTCCAGACGGATGATTCTTGTCCACGCCGAGTAATCGCAATTGCTCGGTCGCCGTGTCCAGGTCAACTTTGGCGTCCTGTTCGGCATCCTCGGCCTGTTCCAGAAGACCTTTTGAAGTGGCGCCGTGGGCATATAGATCCTGCGCGCGTTCAAGCTGCTGGCGATCCAATCGTTCATCGTTCGCAGCCTTCAGATAGATCTGGTACGCGCCTGATATGTCGTTGCTCCGCACACGGAGCAGCAACTGGCCCTTCTTGACGAAGTCGCCAAGCCTCGCCTTGATTTCCACCACCCGGCCTGCCGCGAGGGAAATCACCGGCACAGCTCGCGCCACATCCGGCTGCACCACACCAGTCACGTTCAGAGCTGGAACAGCCTTGTATTCAGCCGCTGTCGCAAGCGGAAACTGCTCGGGATGAGCCACTCGGACGATGCTTCCATCCTGCTCGTGCTCCACTTGGGCCGGTGGCGGTGCCTCGGATGCTGGGTTTGCCTTGTCAACTCCACAACCGCCGATAGCCGGAATCGTGCAAAAAATCAAAGCCATCAAGCTGTACTTCGTGAATCTCATAGGATCGACCTCAACTCTCAATGTAATGTTCAAAAGGACCGGCCTCACGGCCGACGAAGCTGTGCTCCAGTTGAAAAGATGGAGTTACGAATTGGGTTTCGAATCGATGGAGCTGCAGCTATAGAGCCGAGCCGCAACCTTACGAATCGATGGGTCTGACTGATGTGAATCGTTGAGGGTTAGGCTGGTGGTGCGCGGCCTGCGTGAGAAACCAAGAAGAAATCAACAGCGAATCCTGCGTCCGCTCGCGAAATTGAATCGGAGCGAGGCCGGATATTTGCGAGAAGTTTCGCCGCTTGCAAAATTCCCGGGCGCGGTTGCGGCGGGACGCCGACGGCTTCCGTCGCCTGATCCGCGGCTGAAGCCCAATTTGTCAGCGGATTGCTAAAAGCACCGGGGAAAACCGATGGCGCAACTCGGGAAAAGCTGCCGTGGCCATCGTTGAGAAACACCGCTACAGGCTGCCTGAGCGACGTAGTAAGAATCAGATCGACAGCGTGATCTCCGTTTACATCGCGCGCCTCGATCAGCAGGCCACCGGCCGGCGCGACCAATCGAATTGATTGTCGCCCGGCTGCGGAGAGCTGCAATTGAATCCAATAGTCGGTGCCGCCGGACGTGGTTAGTCCAGCCTGCACGCTCGCCAAATCTGGGTTCAGGTCCCCGTCGAAATCTGAAATCGCGAGTTGTTGACCGGACGGAGCGGGAGCCGGGGCAGCTGCGTTCCGCGTTTCTTCGCCTGCCGCGCTGGCACTCGCAAAGCCGAAGAGGAACAACAGAGCGCAAGAAAGGGCGGAGAACAAAGATCGGCGCGGGCGCCCTGAGGCGCGGATCCGGTCAGGTTGGCGGATATCGCTAAACATTAACAACGCATTCTCGAATGAGCTCAGGCTTGTAGGATACTACAACGTTTTAGCCCGCCATACATCACCGCGACGCACGAGCGTCAAAAACTTAACCCGGTGATGGCCGAGCCATAGAGCCAGACGGACTGACGATCGGATTAAGCTCCACACGAGTGTGGATTGGCGGCAGCGCCACGGACTTGTTACAATGGTTGATGGCCGGAGCGAGAAACTCCCGCCTGTGCACCGGGGCAACTCCCCGTAGGTGAAAACTACCAACCGTATGGCTCCTCGCACTCTGTTTGAGAAAATCTGGGACGCGCATCTGGTGCGCGAAATTCCCGGTCAGCCGTCCATCATCTATATCGACCGACATCTTATCCACGAAGGCACTTCCCCGCAGGCGTTTGCCGGATTGAAAGCCGCCGGGCGTAAAGTGCGGCGTCCTGAGTTGACGTTCGCCGTGATGGATCACTCCGTCTCGACGAAAAACCGCCTGCTGCCGGTGCTCGACGCGGATGCCGCCGGTCAATTCGAAGCCCTTGCTCACAATTGCGAAGAGTACGGTGTGCACCTGTTTGATATGCACAGCAAGAATCAAGGAATCGTGCATATCATCGGCCCGGAGCTGGGAATCACGCAGCCGGGGCAGACGATCGTCTGCGGCGACAGCCACACTTCCACGCACGGCGCTTTCGGCGCCCTCGCTTTCGGCATCGGCACCAGCGAAATCGAGCACGTGCTCGCCACACAGTGCCTTTCGCAGTTCAAATCGAAGACGATGGAAATTCGATTCACCAGCAAAAAGCCGCGCGGCGTCACCTCCAAAGACATGATCCTCGCCGTGATCGGCAAGATGGGAATCGCGGGCGGAAATGGAAGCGTCGCCGAATACACCGGCGAAGCGGTGCGCGGCCTTTCGATGGAAGCGCGCATGACGATGTGCAACATGACGATCGAAGGCGGCGCCCGAGCGGGAATGGTGGCGCCCGACGACACGACGTTCGCGTACCTCGAAGGCAGGCCGTTCGTGCCGCGCGGCAAGGAATTTGAGGACGCAGTGAGCTACTGGAAGTCGCTCGTCACCGATCCGGACGCGAAATACGATTCGACGGTGACGATTGAGGCAGACAAGCTCGCGCCGATGGTCACCTGGGGAACGAATCCAGGTATGGTGACGCAGGTGACCGACCGCGTGCCAGATCCGCATTCGTTCAAAGATCCGGTGGATCAGAAAGCGGCAGAAAGGGCGCTTATTTACATGGATTTAAAGCCGGGAATGCTCATCGAAGACATCGCGCTCGATCGCGTTTTTATCGGCTCGTGCACCAATTCGCGCATCGAAGATTTGCGCCTCGCGGCGAGAGTGGTTGCCGGCAAACACGTGTCGAAGGATTTGAAACAGGCGCTTGTGGTTCCCGGCTCGCGTCGCGTGAAAGCGGAGGCGGAGGCGGAAGGCCTCGACAAAGTTTTCATGCAGGCGGGATTCGAATGGCGCGATGCGGGCTGCAGCATGTGCATCGGCATGAATGACGATGTGCTGCAAAGCGGCGAGCGTTGCGCCAGCACGTCGAACCGCAATTTCGAAGGCCGCCAGGGCAAGGGTGGGCGCACGCACTTAGTGAGCCCGCTGATGGCAGCCGCGGCGGCGATCGAAGGCCACTTCGTCAACATTCGCAAATGGAAGAACGTAGACGGCGCCGAGTAGATCGCGGACGCAGCCTGCGAAAAGTACGTAGAGAATCACGGAGATCGCACAGAGAATGCAACCGTTCACCAAGCACACCGGGCTTGTCGCACCCCTCGACCGCGTGAATGTTGATACCGATCAAATGGTGCCCAAGCAGTTTCTGAAGTTTCTTACACGTGAAGGCTATGGCCGAGTGCTTTTTTACGACTGGCGCTACCTGCCCGCTGAGAAACCGAATCCCGATTTCGTGCTGAATCAGCCGCGGTACAAAGGCGCTTCGATCCTGCTGGCGCGCGCGAATTTCGGATGCGGTTCAAGCCGCGAGCATGCCCCTTGGGCGATTCTCGATTACGGCTTTCGCGCGATTCTCGCGCCGAGCTACGCGGACATTTTTTACAACAACTGCTTCAAGAATGGAATTTTGCCCGTCACGCTCTCGAACGAGCAGATGGACGAGCTCTTCAAGCGCACAGAACAGAATGAAGGCTATCGGCTAACAGTCGATCTAGAGAAGCAGGTGGTCAGCGACGAAAAAGGCCTGCGCTACTCATTCACTGTCGATCCCTTCCGCCGCGAGTGCCTGTTAAAAGGGCTCGATGACATCGGCCTCACGCTCGTGCACGAAGCACAAATTTCCTCCTTCGAGCAGAAGCACCTCCGCCATCCCAAAATGTACGAGCCAGTCAACGTGAAATTTCACAAGCAACCCACCAACTAGCATTCGATGGAAGCCGCTCACAGAAGGCAACGACGGTAGGGGGCACAGCGTCCCTTCCGTAACGCCGGCTTGCCCTGAGTGCCGAAAGGGCGTCCCGCCGGCTCTTTTCCACAAATCTCAGCAACCGTGCCCGCGATTCACATGTTCACTCAAATTGTCCTGGCGCAACAATCGGCTCGGGCGATTCCGGCGCAATCGGCGCAGCACCCTTCAGTTCCGCCAACACAATCCCCAACAGAATCAACCCCGCCCCAAAAAGCACCCGGCCTCCAAGCCGCTCGTGCGCCACAATCCAAGCAGTGATCACCGCAAACACCGGCTCGAGGCTGATAAATATCGCCGTGTGCGTCGGCGTCGTGTACTGCTGCGCCCAGGTCTGAAACGAAAAACCAATCACAGTCGAGCCAATCGCCGTAATCAGCACCGCGAAAATAAGCTGCCCTGACCACACGAGCCGAGGCGCTTCCCATCCCGTCGCCGAAAGCAGCGGAACCGCAAACGTCGCAAGCACAGCCGTCGTCGCCACCTGCAAAAAGCTCAACGCGCCCACCGAATGCCTCTCCACATATTGCCCAATGAAAATCACGTGCAACGCGAACATCACCGCGCAACCGAGCGCAATCGCGTCCCCTCGATTCAGGCTGCCAAAACCCTCAGGTGGAATCATCAAGAAGTAAAGACCGGCCAGCGCCGAAAACGCTCCAAGCCAAATCCATAGATTGATACGCCGCCGGCCAAACGCCGCGAGAAAAACCGGCACGAGCACCACGCTCGAACCGGTAATGAATGCGGCCTTCGATGCCGTCGTGAATTTCAGTCCAGTAGTCTGAAACGCATAGCCGCCAAACATAAAGAAACCGATCTGCACCCCCGCCCAGATCGTGTGCCGGTTCAACCCGCGCAGCGCTCGCCAGAACAGCATCGCCATCACCGCAGCCGCAAGCGCAAATCGAACCGCGATGTAAGTGAAGATAGACACGTCCGCCAGCGCGTCCTTCACCACAATGAACGTCCCGCCCCACACCAGCGAGCAGAACAAGAGCGCGAGATCGGCGCGGACACGTTTACTCACGATTTTCACTCCACCTCTGCGTTCGTATCGGTCCGTGTGCCATCCGTTCTCCGGTGCGCCCAAATGTCGAACGAAGAGTGTAAGCAGCGAACGAATTTGTCGCAACGATCGAGGCCTCATCAATCCCGAGCGCGCGATCAGCCATTATGTCCGCATTCGAAACCCACATGTCTCTCTCGATTGACGCGTCTGGCGGTATAGTAGAAACTTCGTTAATCGCTGGTCGAAATAAATGTCGCGACGAATAGCTGCAAGTTTCTGCACTTTCGCGGCGCTCTGGATTCTGCCTGCAGCACCGCTGCAAGGCGCCCGACGCGACGCCTGGGTCGAAGTCCGTTCCCCGAATTTCATCATCGTCAGCAACGCCGGCGAAAAGCAGGCGCGCAGGACCGCAATCCAATTCGAGCAGATTCACACCCTATTTCGCGAAGGACTTGCCGTAGCCCAGGGCCATCCCAGCCCCGTGATCACTATTTTCGCCCTCAAAGATGAAAAGTCGCTCGGCGACCTGCTCCCCGATTATTGGACCAAGGGCCACATGCACCCCTCCGGCGTATTCGCCTACGGCTTGTATCAATACTATGCGGCGGTGAATCTCGAAGCGCAGGGCACGAATCCCTTTGCCACCATGTACCACGAGTATTATCACTCGTTGACCATGCCCTATTTCCCCGAATTGCCGATATGGCTCAGCGAGGGCCTCGCCGATTTCTTCGGCGAATCGCAAGTCAACGGAACCGTCGCGACAATGGGCGTCGCAGATCCCGCTCTGATCGAAGAGTTGCGGCACAATAAACTCATACCGCTCGACGTGCTCTTCCACGTGGACGCTTCGTCGCCCTATTACAACGAGGAAAATAAAGTTTCCGTGTTCTACGCGGAGTCCTGGGCTCTCACTCATTACCTGATGATCGGCGATAAGCAAGCCCACAGGCAGATGCTCGTAGATTATGCGAGCGCGTTGTCGTCAGGCCTAACTCCCGACCAAGCCGCCGCAAAAGCATTCGGCGATCTGAAGAAATTGCAGGATGATCTTTCGCGCTACATCGCCAAATTCACGTTTTCCTATTTTCAGATGAAAGCTCCTCCTGAACTGGCGCCGGCGGACCTTCACATGCGCGAACTCACCGACGCCGAGGAAGAAGCCTATCGCGGCGGCTTCTTCGCGATTCGCAGACGCCCCGAGGCCAAACAGATTTTGCAAAATGCCGTGAACCTCGATCCGAAGCTCGCACTCGCGTACCAGAATCTCGGTATCGAGGAATATTTGGAAGGCAATCGCGATTCGGCCTTGACGTCCCTCTCCGAAGCGGTGCGGCTCGATCCGCAAGACGGTTTCGCGCGTTATCTCCGTGCGTATCTTACTTTCTTTGGCGCCGGCGGTTTTCCCCAGGATTCGAAGGTCGAAGAAGATTTGCGCCAGGCTGTCGCGTTGAAACCCGATTTCGCCCCGGTCAATGCCCTGCTCGGCCTCTATCTTTCAAGCCACCGGCAAAACGCCGAGGAGGCGCTGGCGTACGCGAAGAAAGCAGTGAGTCTTGAACCCGGCAACACCGAATTCATTTACGACATGGCCCAAGTGCTCGCCCAGACGCAGCGCTTCGACGAAGCGCAGTACGTTGCGGAACGTGCCCGCACAAACTCGTATAACGCCGAGTATCGCGCCAGGCTCGACCAATTCATCGCTTATCTCCAGAATGCCCGAAGCATTGCCAGCCGCAATGCGCAGGCTCAAAATCCCGCGTCGACAGCCCCGCCGATTCCCGAATCCACCGCTCCCGCTCCGGTGGCGCAAGGCGAGCCAACCAAAGAAGCGGACACCTCGCGCGAAGTCACCGGAGTGGTGACGCAGGAAAGCTGCGCAGGCGGTTTAAAACTGCAAGTCGCAGCAGGCGCTGAAGTCTTTACGTTTCGCCTTCAGCCCGGCGCTCACTCGGCAATTCGCATGATGGCAAAACCCGCGCCGGACTTCGATATTTGCAAATCTCTCAAAGGCACGCAGGTCGCCGTCCGATTCGTTCCCGATGAAGCCAAGAAAAGCAGCGGCGCTATTCAACAGCTGACGATCCTGGCGCCCAACGCGCCTGCCTCCACCACGATGCCGAAGCAGGCTCCGGCGCGGGCTGCAACAAAACCTCTTCGCCTTGCTCCGGACGTGGGCGCGGCACAATCGGTGAGCGCCACTCTATCCGGGCGCGTGACCGCTGTGGCCTGCGATAAAAGCGAGATGAGACTGACGCTGCTCGTGCGTGACTCCGAATTCGAGTTGCACGCGCGAGACTACACGCGGGTCCATTTCGAGCAGTCCGTGCCGTTTGACACCGGTGAATTCCAGCCCTGCGCTCAACTGAAGGATCATGACGCAACGATCGAATACGTCGTCACCGAAAAGGAAAAATACGACGGCGAGATTCAGTCAGTAGAAGTAGGCAAGTAGGTTTCCAGTGGCACAGGCACTCCTGCCTGTGCGCTTTTGACTACGCAGCAACCCATTCAATCTCAAACGCGCACGCGACATCGCAATCCCAGTGGCACAGGCACTCTTGCCTGTGCGCCTTTCTTCTCGCTACCGCTCCCGCTCAAAAACAACCCGACCGCCCGCAATCGTCATAGCGACCTGTGTAGAAAGGAGTTCGCGCGGGGGGATGCGCGTGATGTCCACAGGAAACACCACAATGTCAGCCAGCATTCCCCGCGCAATCGTTCCCTTCCGTTTTTCTTCAAACTCCGCATAAGCCGATCCCGCCGAATAAGCCCGCAGACAATCATCCATCGGAAGTTTTTCCTGCGGTTGCCAGCCGCCCGGCGGCCCACCATCCGGAAGTTCTCGCGTGACGCAGGCGTAAACTCCGCGCAGCGGGTTGATTGGTTCCACCGGATAATCTGTTCCGAACGCCAGATGCACGCCGTCTCTTTCCATCGTATGCCACGCATACGCGCCTTTCGCACGTTCGGGGCCCAGGCGATCGGCAGCCCATCGTTCGTCCGTCAGCACATGCGACGGCTGCATGGACGCGACAACGCCCAAAGAAGCGAACCGCGCAAAATCGTCAGGCGCTACCACTTGCGCGTGCTCCACTCGGTCGCGCCGATCGCGCGCACCATTTGCTTTTTCGGCAGCCGAAAATGTATCGAGAGCGATTCGGTTCGCGCGGTCGCCAATCGCGTGCAGAGCGATTTGAAATCCGGCGCGATCTCGCTCCACCGCCATCTGCATAAGCGCCGTCGGGTCCAGGCGCAGAATTCCTGAAGTGCTCGGATCGTCAGTGTAAGGCGCGAGCAGCGCAGCCGTCCGCGAACCAAGCGACCCATCGACCAGCGCCTTCAACACCCCGGTTTTCAGCCATGGATCGGTTGTGCCGCCCGCGCGCCGCATTTCTTCCAGGCGAGGTACAGGAAGCAAGAACGGAAGCCATTCCGTGATGCGCACCTTCTGCTTTCCATCGCTTTTCAATTGTTGGTTCAATTGTTGCAGCACCGGAAAATTCTGCCAACCATAGTTGTCGCCATCGTTCGCCGCCATGATGGAGTTGTCTTGAAGGGACGTCACGCCGTTTTGCGATGCCTCATCCATTACAAGAGCGAACGCGCGAAGTCGCTGCGCTTCGGAAAAAGGTGGAACGCGGTCGTAAACAAGATTCATCGCCGCGTCTTCTTCCAGCATTCCAGTCGGCTCGCCCGTGGCCAGATCGCGCACGACGTGCCCGCCCGGCGGGTCGGGCGTTTCGCGAGTGATACCAGCGATTTTGAGCGCTTGCGAATTCACCACCGCGACGTGCCCATCCACGCGCTGCGAAAATATCGGATGCTCGGTCGAGATCGCGTCAAGATCCTGCCGGCTCGGGAACTTCTTCACCGGCCACAGCGTGTGATCCCATCCAGGGGCGATGATCCATTCTCCCGGCCCGAATTCCTTGAGCCGCGCGCGAACTCGCTGCTGAAACTCTTCAACTGATTTCGTACCTCTCAAATCCACTTCCAGCTTCACGTACGCGCCGGCAGCAAGATGAAAATGCGCATCATTGAAACCGGGCATCGCGAACTGGCCATGCAGGTCAATCACGCGAGTCTTCGAGCCCAGCCAGGATTTTATCTCTGCATCGCTATCGGCCCCCGCGCCTCCGATCGCGACGCCGGAAATCGCTACGACGAACTCTCCGCGAATTGCCGCAGCACTGGCCCACGGTTGTGCCGCGAGGCCGGTATAGATTTTTCCGTTGCTGAGAACAAGATCGGCGGGAGGCTGAAGTGGCAAGGGCTGCGCGGCGGTTCGCGAGAGCTGCGCACGACGCGACGCAGCCAAACTTTTCCCGAACAGCGAGTGATGAGACGACAAAAGCTCTACGCCGGCCAACGCGCAAATGAGAGCAAGAAAGAAGTATTCGACTTTCCGACGGGGCATCCTACGGTTGCACCCCGGCGAGGGCTATTGCGATGATCAGCACGCGCTTCAGTCCCAGTTCACGGCCGGTCGGGTCGTACCACTCAGCCAGCGTGTGCGAACCGCTTCCCTTTCCGCCGCCGCCGATGGCAATGGCGGGAATCCCTTGCGAGAGCGGAATGTTCGCATCTGTGGAGCTGCGTTCAAGGCGCGACCGCGTACCGAGAAAGCGGTCTACGTTGCGCACCATTTCAAGAAGCGGCGAATCCTCGGCGAGCTTTCCTGATGGTCTCGCTCCCAGGGAATTGATTTCTATCCGCAGCGAATCGCCGCCCGAGCGGCTTGCAGCGGTTTCGTCTTTCATGCCAGCTTGCATCGAATCGCGAAGAGTGCTTTCAAGTCGATCGAGCTCGGATTCCTCTTCCGAGCGGAGATCGATTTTCACCGTCGCGCGCGAGGGAATCGAATTCACCGAGGTTCCGCCGTCGATCACGCCGAAATTGTAGGAGCTGCGAGGGTCGTCCGGAACTTTGACCGAAGAGAATTTCACAATGCCGCGCGAAAGCGCGGTAATGGGATTCGGAGCGCCAAAATCCGACCAGCTGTGGCCGCCCGGGCCGGTGATCGTCACCTCGAAACGGCGCGAAGCAATTCCCTGCGTCGTGACGTGCTCGATCGAAGGCCCGTCGATCGCAATCACCGCGGATAATCGCGGCCCGAATTCGTCCACCAACGCGCGAATCCCGCGAAGGTTTCCTTCGCCTTCTTCACCGACGTCGCCCGCGAACACGAGCGTCTTTGTGGTGCGAACGCGGCCCTCCGACAGCGCGCGTGAAACTCCGATCAGCGCCGCCAGTCCCGCACCGTTATCCGAAATGCCCGGGGCTTCCAGGCGCGGAGCGTTGCGCTTCACGGTTACATTTGTTCCAGCAGGAAACACGGTGTCCAGATGCGCGACCAGCAAAACCACGTCTTTCGAACTCGAACCTGGACGCTCACCGATTACGTTTCCAATTTTGTCCACGCGGACCCGAAGTCCGTTGGCCTCGAATAATTTTCTCAGCGCGTCGCCGCGCCGCGCTTCCTTGAATTCGGGCGCCGGAATTTCCGTCAGCCGAATCTGCTGGTCGGTCACCCACGCGGCATTTTTGTCGATCCACTCGATCGCGCGGGCGCATGTGGGATCCTGCGCAAGCTTCTCGATGGATTCATCGGCGGCGCGGGCTGAGAGAGTGGCCATCACCAAAAAGATACAGCAGATGGAGTTGAGTTTCACGAGATTCGTTCGCGAGTTTCTAGCGCCCACAGGCTGCTTTGCGTGCCGGTGTGATGTAAGGGAGCATTTGAAGGGTCAATTTGTCCGGGATTTTCCCGCTGCCATGGCGGGACCGATGAGAGCGATGATTTCGTCTTCGGTGAAAATGCGTTCGGATTTCTTGGCCGCGTCAAAAATTCGATCGACCAACTCATCGGTGGCCGGGATGCCACGTTTTTCGAGCCAATAGATTACGTTGGAGCGCCCGCTCAGGGGACCGATCTCGATAATCTGCTCGAGGCCGAAGTGGTGCGAAGGCACACCGCTGTAGATCGAGTTGGCGAGTTCTTCGTCGCCTTTTTTGTAGGCTTTCACGATCGCGGCTGCATGTACGCCCGTGGCGGTGCGAAACGCATCACGACCGACGACCGGATAGTTCGGCGGTATCGGCGTGTGCGTCGCTTTCGAGACGGTGGTGGAATATTTTTTCAAATTCGAGAGGTTTTGATCTATCAGGCCGAGCAGCTTCAAATTCACGAGCATCAATTCCATGGGAGTGTTACCGACGCGTTCGCCTAGAGCGAGAGCGGCTGCGTGCACCTGATCGGCGCCGGCGGCAATCGCTGCGAGCGAATTTGCTACTGCGAGGCCGCGGTCGTTGTGCCCATGCCAATCGACGCGAATCTTTTCGCCCGAGGGTTTCACGACTTCATCGATTGCGAATTTGACGAGATTGAAGGCGCCGCGAGGCGTTGCGTGACCGACGGTGTCACATAGCACGATGGCGCGAGCGCCCGAGCGAATCGCAGTCGAGTAAAGCGTGATGACCGTCGAGGGGTCGGTGCGAATCGTATCTTCGGTGACGTACATCACCGGAAGCCCGGCGGACGCGGCAAACTTCACCGCATCTTCCGTCGTGCGCTGAAGATGATCCACGGTCCAGTCTTCGACCAGACGGCGAATCGGGCTCGATCCTAAGAACGTGGCTGCTTCGAGTGGCATGCCCACTTTTTCAGAAATCTCGATGATGGGCTTGATGTCGTTCTTGTGCGTGCGCGCGGCGCAGTTCGGACGAATCTTCATCCGCGATCGCACGATTTCGCGCGCGAGAGCTTCGGTGTCCGCATAGGCGCGAGGACCTGCGCCGGGGAGGCCGATGTTCACGGTGTCGATTCCCAGCGATTCCATCAAATGAAGGATTTCGATTTTCTCGGCGATGCTCGGGTCATGCACCGACGGATTCTGAAGGCCGTCGCGAAGCGTCTCGTCATTCAGCATCACGCGGCGGCCGGTGGGAATTTCGGCGCCGGTGAATGTGTTCCAGTCGTGAATGAGTTCGCTTTTCATTTTTTGTTTAGCTGTGACGCTAGTAGCGCAGCGTGTAGCTGTGCGGCGTCTTGGAACGATCGGGTTTGTAAATCGTTTGGCAAAATTCGCAGCGATACACTTCCGCTTTTTTGCCGACTAGCGCTTCGATTTCTTTCGGGTAGTCGTACCAACGTTTCAAGTGGCCGCAGCAGAGTTTGCCTTTCGCGTCTTTTTCATCGCAGGCGCGCTGGGTCGCTTTCTTCGGCTTCACTTTGGGCGGAGCGGGCGCTTCGGGTTCGGTGGCAACGGCGGTTGCAGCCGGCGCGGCGGTTGATGCCGCAGCGGTCGGCGCAGACGCCGGCGTCGCCGGCGGTTTCGCAACTGGAGCGGGAGTTGGCCCCGGAGCTTTCGCTGCCGGAGCAGCGGGAGTTTCCGTTGACGAAGTCGCAGCAGCTGGCGTAGCAGCAGCGGGCGTTGCCGGTGATTTCCCCGGAGCGTGCGGCTGCGACGGAGTTTCCGGTGCGTTTTCGTCTGGCATCAATTCGCTCCCCTTTTCATGCGGCTCATCTGCACCACTTCAAATCCGGCGACGCCGCGCAATCAGGCCGCGAGCGCCGTGCTTGCCGACCATCGCTCGAAGCCGGCGCTTCCAGCTTGGCGCGAACAGAGCCTCGACCATGCTGCCTGCTGCTGCGGCGAAATCTTCGGAGTAACCATACCACCAAGGTTTCGCAAATCGCGGCAACCGGTCCACGTCCACGTATTTTACTTGAACCATTTCGAGCAGTCCAAGGCGCGAATGCGTGCGTCCCCATCCGCTCCAGCCGGGTCCGCCATGAGGCGCTTCGAAAATGCCGTAGTAGCTCGCGACATCGTTGATCATCACGGAGCCGGCGCGAATTCGTGAAGCGAGTTCCCTGCCGCGTCGCGCATCACTTGTCCAGATGCTGGCGCTTAGGCCGAATGGCGAGTCATTCGCAAGGGCGACTGCTTCGTCGGTGGATGCCACAGAACGAATCGCGAGCACGGGACCGAATGTTTCTTCGCGCATGATCTGCATCATGTGGTCCACATTGGTAACCACAGCAGGCTCGATGAAATTCGGGCCGAGATCAGGGCGACGATTGCCGCCAGTGAGAATTTTCGCGCCATGCTCTTCGGCGTCGCGGAGCTGCTGCTCGACTTTTTCGAGTTGGCGCTCGCGAATCATCGGGCCGACATCGGTTTCGGCATCGTTGGAAGAACCTAGGTGCAACTTCCTGGTCTTCTCAACGCACAGCTGAGTGAACTCTTCAGCAACCGGTTGCTCGACGTAGATTCTTTCGACGGAGAGGCACGCCTGACCGCAATTTGTGAAACCGCCCCAGACTGCGGCGCTCGATGCGACGTCGAGATCGGCGTCGGCGAGAACCAGCATCGCGTCTTTGCCGCCGAGTTCGAGAACCGAGGGAATCAGTTTGCTGGCGCATGCTTCCGCGATTCTGCGTCCGGTGGCAACGCTGCCGGTAAAGAAAACCTTCGCGGGGCCCGCTTCGATAATCGCGGCGCCGAGCTCGCCGCCGCCTTGCAGTATCTGTACCAAACCTCTTGGAAAGCCGGCACGATCGACTAATTCGCCGACTAACGCGCCGGTGGCGGGCGTGAGTTCCGAGGGCTTCAGCAGCACGGAGTTGCCGGCGACGAGAGCTGGAATCAATTCTGTCACCGGGATCGCGAAGGGAAAATTCCAGGGCGAAATAATTGCGACGACGCCCTGCGGCTGGAACTCGAGCCAGCCGGATTTGGCTTTCAGCGCGATGTTGTGGTGCGGGACTCGTTCCGGGCGCAGCCATCGCGGGGCCTGGCGCGCGAGGAAATTGGCGGTGTCGAGAGCGAGAAGTATTTCCGCGAGGATGGCTTCGGCGCGGGGCTTGCCGGTTTCGCGAGTGACGATATTTGCGATGTCGTCGCGACGCTCGAAGATTGCATCGCGAAGCTTGCGGAGCATCGCGCAGCGTTTGCTTAGAGGTTGCGCTGCCCATGCTTTCTGCGCTGCGCGAGCTGCTTGGAAGATTGCTGAAATTGCGCTCGGCGGCGTGGCTGGGATGCGCGATATCACTTCGCCGGTCGCGGGATTAACAGAATCTACAAAATTTTGGTCGGCGACTGATTGGGTTCCAAGATCTTGAGAGGAGACCGCCATTTCTTTCTGGATTCTAACTGATTTACGCGGCCGGCGGACAGTTTGCTGAAGACTGAATGGCCGGATTCGGAACCCACTGGCGTCCGGGAGCGAAGCGGGGAAAATCTCACGATACCCAGTTTTGTCCCTATTAGAAAATGCGTAAGTGCTGTTTCTGCGGCATTTAGCTGAATTTCTAATAATTCCATTGTTCCTATTAGAAAAACGAGTGGTGAGCGGCGAGTGATGGGTGATAAGGGAGAGACCAGAGCAGAAATCGGGCGTGGGAAACGCGATCCGTTCTCGATTAGACATCGCACCTAGGCCTTGATCTGTTGGGGAAGCGAAGAATTCTAATCGCGGATTCGCGATTAGAAATCGGCAAGCGGGGACAAGCCACGGCGGCCGGAGAAGATTGCGAGGTGCGGGAATGAAAGGAGCGATGGGGCGCCGGAATCGGCTGCCTTTAGCTCTCTGCCTTCGCACCGAGTTGTGAACAGCGTGCACGACTGACGTTAGCATAAAAGTAACTGGGTAGCAAGGATAGAAACTCGGACTCGATGGGTCGCCCCAGTTTTGTCAGGGCTGCGTACTTCAGGGGCTAAAGCCCCTGCTTCTCGCTTTATTTTTATGTCGCCCCTGAAGGGGCGACCTACAAAGCGTTTCGTCGGGCGCAGAACCCGGGCGATTCGAAGAAATCGGGAGCCCCTCAGCGGCTAAAGCCGCACGCATTTTGCATCGGTTGCGGCACGGCTGAAGCCGTGCCCTGACGGAAGAATTTCGGCACGAAATCAAAAGTTGCGGGACTTCAGGGGCTAAAGCCCCTGCTTCTCGCTTTATTTTATGTCGCCCCTGAAGGGGCGACCCACAAGGCTCTCGTGCCGTGGCTTAGAGGCGAGCGAGTCGGTGGGATCTGGGTATTCGAGTGAGACTAGGTAGAGGCCTTCGGCGGGGACTGTGGGGCCGGAGCGGGAGCGGTCGCGGGCTTCGAAGATTTGGGCGATGTCGGCCGGAGCGAGCCTTCCCTTCCCTACTTCGATTAGCGTGCCGACGATTTTGCGGACCATGTAACGGAGGAAAGAGCGGCCACGGACTACGTAAGTGAGTTCGTCGCGGTCTGGCTCGCGCATGATTTCCGAGGAATAGATTGCGCGGACTACTTCGCGTTCGCGATCGTCGTCTTCTGAGCCTGAGGAGGCGGAGAAAGATGTGAAATCGTGGTCGCCTTCGAATTCGCGGGCGACTTGGGCCATGGCGGCTTCGTCGAGCGGGCCGGAATAGTGGAGAGCACGCTGGTATTCAAATGGCGGGAGGACTTGGCCGCGCCAGATGCGGTAGCGGTAGGTTTTTCCCTGGGCTTGCCAGCGAGCATGGAAATCGGGGCCGACTTCTTCTGCGGCGATGATGCGGATCGTGGGCGGCAGTAGCGCGTTCAAGGCGCGCTGGAATTCGGCGGTGGGGAGGGCGGATTGCGTTTTGAAATGGGCAACTTGGCCGAGGGCGTGGACGCCGGTGTCTGTGCGGCTTGCGCCGTGTATGAAGATTTTTTCCTGGGTGATTTGGCTGGCGGCTTCGGCGATGGCGCCTTGAATGGTCGGTTGACCGGGTTGGATTTGCCAGCCGTGGAAGGTGGCGCCGTCGTAGGCGATGGTGAGTTTGAGGTGGCGCATTGGGTGATACGTGAATTATCGCATGGTGGGGTGGAGGGGGATACTTGAGGACGGACTTGGCGACGGAGTTTCCGGGGGCTAAAGCCCCCGATTTATTTTTTGTGGTTTCGCTGGACTGAAGTCCAGCTCCCCCTACTGAAGTAGGGGGCTCCCACCGGAAGCGAAAAGACCCGCGGGACGCTGGCGATGGGGAATTGCGGCGGAGCCTGGATGAGCTGCGAAGTCTGGAGGCGCGCTGCCGCGAGTTGGGAAATACCACAGTGCGACCCGCAAAGTACAAGGAACGCAATCGCGTAGGAGCCAAGAATAGACGGCGTGTGCTGAATAGCAGCTTGGGGCACAGGCAGGATTGCCTGTGCTACTGGTTTACGAGTGGGCGCGGGAGAAGCGGGAGCCTGGGCGGGTGGGCATGCCGCCGGCGCGGCATTGGGGGCATTCGTCGGGCTCGAAGCTGGGGACGTTGAGTTCGAGGAGGGCGCGGGAGGGGACGTTGAGTTCGATGGCGCCGCCGCTGCGATCTATGAGCGCACCGGCGGCTACGGCGAGGCCGCCTTCTTGTTCTACGACGCCGATGGTTTCGCGCGTGGAGCCGCCTGTGGTCCATACGTCTTCGATTACGAGGACGCGCTCGCCGGGCGTCAATTCGAAGCCGCGGCGGAGGGCCATCTGGCCGGAGCGGTCGCGTTCGACGAAGAGAGCGCGAACGCCGAGAGCGCGGGCGACTTCGTGTCCGATGATTACGCCGCCGAGCGCGGGCGAGACTACGCAAGCGAACTTGTGATCGCGGAAAATTTCAGCGAGGGCGCGGCCTAGAGATTCGGCGTGCTGGGGAAATTGCAGTACGAGGGCGCACTGGATGTAGGTGCCGCTGTGGCGGCCGCTCGAAAGTTCGAAGTGGCCCTGGCGGATGGCGCCTACTTCTTCGAGGAGTTTTAGGATTTCGTCGCGCTTCATTTGCATTGACTGGCCGGCCTGGAGACTGCAGCCGCGGGCGCCAGTGCGGGTAGCCTAATGGCGGCGGGGGGAAGTGTCAAGCGGGCGAGGGCGGCTCGGCTTGTGCGAACGGTCGTGAGTGCTGGGGTGGCACGGTCGAATTAAGTAAGGCGCACAGGCAGGAGTGCCTGTGCCACTAAGAGCGGGGCGGGCCCGTGTGCGGAGATGCGGCGGGGGAAGTGTCAAGTAATGTGGGCGGCTGTGCAGCCAAACCGATTCGTTGTGGCATACTTAGTCGTCGTGATCCTCAAACAAATCGGTGCCGGCATCATCATTGCCGGGCTGCTCTTCGGCGCAATCACGCGAGCGGTTGCATCTCCGGATACGCCCCTCGAGAAATACTGGCCCCTGACAGTCTTCTTCTGCCTCATCGTAGGCGCTGGCATAGGAGTACTTGGTTTCATCCAAGTCGCTGTTGGAAAACATCGAGAAAAAGCTTCCCGCTAGCAACGCTGCGGGACGTTCGATTTGTGGGACAAAATTGACAGGAGTGGGCTGGTCGGATATTCTGCTTGTTTCGGATTGCATTGCTAAGGAGCACTGAATGGCTCAGGGTGGGGCTGTAAAGCACAAGAAGAAGACGAAGTCGGTGTTGAAGAATATTCGGCAGACGGAACAGCGGCAGGTGGTGAATCAGATGAACCGGACGCGGGTGCGTTCGGCGATTCGGCGGCTGCGGACGGCGCTCAGCTCGGGCGATGTGGCCGCGGCGGAGAAGCTGACGTCACCGACATTTTCGGCGTTGGATAAGGCGATTCGCAAAGGGACGCTGACGGAGAATACGGCGAACCGGTATAAGTCGCGTTTGGCGCTGGCGCTGAACGGGCTGCGAGCGAAGAAAAAGGCGTAGTCGCGCGATTCGATTTTGCGTGGGGTTTGGATTTCGAAAGGCGTCCTGAGCGATCGGGGCGCCTTTTTTTTGCGCCGCGGGTTAGTGCTAGGCGGCGGAGGCCGGGGCGGCTGTCGGTGAGGTGAGGCGCGCGATCAAGAATTCCATGAAGGCGCGAGGATTGGGGTTCGAGGATTTCAGCTGGCTATCGGCGTCGGCGAGAGCTACGAGGCCGGCGAGCAGATCGGCTCTCGAGACACGATGGGCGTTGCGGATAGCGGACTCGGCATCGCTCGGACTCATTCCCAGCTGGCGGGCGGCCTGGTAGCCGTTCATGGTGCGCGGCAATCCGCGGGCTTCCACGAGTTTGCGGTAGCGAAATGCGAGCGCCCCGACGAGGCGTATCGGCTCTTCACCTTCGCGCAGGAGATTATCGAGAAATTCGAGAGCCTTCGCTCGCTGCTTTACGGCCAGCATGTCGGCGAGTTGCCAGACGGTATTTTTTCGCGCTGCTTTCACGAGGGCTTCGACATCGGCCGTGGTGATGCGGCCCCGTTCGTGCGCGTAGGCAGCGAGTTTGTCGATTTCCATGTGGATGCGGGCGGGCTCGAAATTCAGGCTTTCTGCCAAGAGCGACGCAGCAGCGCGATCGATGTCGATTTTCAGTTCTTTTGCCATTTGCGTGGCGAGACCGGCCGCCGATTCCTGACCGATTGTTAATTCTACGAGAAGAGCCTTATCGTCGAGTAACTTGCGGAACTTCTGACGACCGTCAAGCGCGGCGGCTTCGATCAGGAGCACGCTGAACGGTGCGGGAGAGTCGAGATAGGCGGTGAGGGCTTTGATGATTTCGTCCCGCGATTCGTCGCCTAGTTTTTCGATTAGCTGGGCGTCTTCGACGATGATCACCTGGCGCGGGGCGAGCATCGGCATGGTTTGCACGCGCTCGAGCGCTTCATCCCAGCCAGCCGCGTCGCCGCGAATTCGGGCTACGGCCCAATCACGCGCGGCTTCGGGGACGCAGGCTTCGATGATCTGCTTGCGGCAGAGATCGCTGAGGTACGCGTCGGTCCCGATCAGCACAATGGCGGGGACGGGTTTGCCGCTCGCGAGCCGCGCAACCAATTTTTCAGCTGAGACTTCCGCCATTACATCTCTCCGGGTGCTACTTCAGAAATTCTCTACTACGTTCGATACCAGCTTCGATGCAAAATCTTTGGACATGCGACCCAGAGCCGGGCTCTGCTCATCGAAAAAGCTCTGCACGTCGCTGGAGATCTGGTACTCGTCACGAAAAACCATGTCATCGTTCTTGTACATCGGCTTTGACGTTTTGTTATCGACGAGCAGCACTTTCGTGTGAATCGTGACGACCATCAACTCCACCTCGCCGGTCGTGGAGTTGAAAATTACTGGGCTCGTCTCAATCGAAAGAACTTCGCCGTGCAGGACTCCGTCGGCAGACTCCACATTTTGGACCACGTGATACTTGGTGCGCTCGATGAATTCGCGGATCACCGCTTCGGTGAGACGTTGCTCGAGGCGATAGCGCGTGGTGTCGTTCTTGAATGCAGGAATCGCGATGGAACTCCAATCGGACGGGAGGCGCGAGGCTCGTCCGGCTACGTGGTAGCCGCAACCGGCGCAGGTAATTCCAACGAGGATTGCGAGGCAGAGCGCGATTCTGCCAGCGCACGCGCGCAAAAGGCTCGGGCGCGCGAGATTACGCAGCGGCTTTCGCAAGCAGCTCCTCCGCAATGCGCACCGCATTCGTGGTTGCCAGCCGCAAATTATCAGCAACTCCCCAGAGCCACACACCCGCAGCCACGTTCGCGTCCGCCTGAATCGGGGCCAGCTGAATTTCGCTCTCACCGGCGACGCTGATGTTCGTCGGCGCGGGATCCTCCGGGCCGGCGATCTTCACTCCCAGATTCTGGAACGCGGCGGCGAGTTGCTCGATCGCGGGCGGTGCGGCAAATTCGGCGTAGGAGGAGAATGCGTAGCCGTAAAACACCGGCGTCTGAATCAATTGAATCGCCGGAACGGGCGCGCGGCCTGCGAGATATTGGGCGACGTCTCGGGCGATTGCTGCTCGGGTGGATTCGAGGCTCGGCTTGCTTTCTTCGCCGTACTTGGAAAGAAGATTGAAGGCCACCTGCGTGTCGAAAACCGTCTGCTCGATGGGGCGGAAGGAAAGCAGGTTTGTGGTCTGCGTTTCGAGCTCATCGATTCCGGCCTGATCGCGCTCAGAGACTGGCGGAAAAAGCGTGGCGGTGATTGTTCTGGGCGAAAGTGTTGCGAGTCCCGCTGCGAGCGTGCAGGAAATTACAACCGGCGAAGCGGGAGACGCGTACGCGAGTTTGTGCGCAGAACCGTTTGCGCCCGGCCCGGGCCTTGGTGGAATCAAGGGCGCGAGCGACGGTATCCAGGAGGTGGCTTTCCCACCCGCTGCGAGTACGCCCGTGAGATCGATCACGGTGGCGCCTGCGGCTTGGGCTGCTTGCCAGTTTCGCTCGGTGTCGGCCGGGATTCCGGCGAAAAATGCGAAGCGCACTTTCTCGAAACTATCCGCTGCGAGCTCGCGGATAAAGGTCGGTTCGCCGCCGGCTTCCGTGAGGGTTCCGGCCATTACGCTCGCGTCGAGCAGAATAATTTCATCGGCGGGGAAATTGCGCTCTTCGAGAACGAGCTTCAGCTCTTTACCTCGAAGAGAGGACGCACCGACAATTGCTACGCGGTTGGAATTCGGAAGGCCCGAAGGCATGGATCACGCAGTTCTCGAAGCAGGACGATGACGCGCGAAGCGAACCACCTGAAGGACGATACCGTGCAGGGTATAGGCAGTGGCGATGGCGAGCAGCGTGGGACGGGAGAGAAACACAACGGCTCCGAAGAGAGCAGCCCAGAGAACGATCGCGAGCGACGGTTGCCGCTTGGTCCACTGAATATCTTTGAAGCTGTAATGCCGCAAGGTACTCGACATCAGGATTCCGAGGGCGGCGATCAGCGCCAGCCAGAGCAAAGAGATGCGCGAATCGTCGATCGGGTTGCGAAACGCGTGGACAACGGCGGCGATCATGCCGGCAGCGGCGGGTGTGGGCATTCCGACGAAGTAGCGATTCCCGCCCGACGCCATTCCTTTGATATTGAAACGCGCGAGGCGCCAGGCGCAACAGCCGACGAAGAAGAATCCAACGAGCCAGCCCAGTTCCGTGAGATGCAGCGCCGGCGACGAATCTGCTGCAGCCATGGCGCGAATTCCCCAGGCGTAGGCGAGAACGGCAGGAGCGATACCGAAGCTGACGATGTCGGCGAGCGAATCAAATTCTTTTCCGAAGTCGCTGTTGGTGCCCATCGCGCGCGCGATGCGTCCGTCGAGGGAGTCGAAGAGGATGGCGAGACCGATGGCGCCCGCGGCGTGGTCGAAGTCGGACACTTTGCCGTCGAGTGTGGCGAGAACGGCGTAGTAACCGCACAAAAGATTGGCGACGGTGAAAATACTGGGGAGGATGTAGATGCCGCGGCGGAGGCGGTCTTTGCGAAACGGATTTCGCGGCCTTTCTTCGTTGCCGATCGGATCTAAGCCGTTGAATTCCATCGCGCCAGGATGCTTTCGCCGCCTTTCACTTTTTGCCCGCGTTGCGTGACAATCTGCGCCTCCGCGGGAAGCCAGAGGTCCACGCGGGAGCCGAAGCGAATCAGGCCCACACGTTCGCCGAGCGCTACTTTTTCGCCCGGTTGCTTCCAGCATATCACGCGACGCGCGATGGCTCCGGCGATTTGTTTGAAAACCAAACGGCCTTTTGCCGTATCCATACTGATCACGTTTTGCTCGTTTTCTTCGGATGCACGCGAGCGAAAGGCCGCCAGAAACTTGCCGGGACGATATTCTACTTTGGCGATACTGCCTGCCACAGGCGCCCGTTGTACGTGAACATCCCACACGGCGAGAAAGATCGTGACGCGTTTTCCGGGAACAGACGCGAACGGCTCGTCTACAATTTCGACGACATGCCCATCAGCGGGAGAAACGACAGCAGCGGGATCGGTTGGAATCCTGCGATTGGGATCGCGAAAGAAATAGAAGACGAATAGACCGAGAAAAATCAGCACTCCGCCCGGCCATTTCGATCCAATCGCCACGCAAATAATTCCAGCGACGAGCGGCGGCAGGGCAAACCGGTAAGCGTCTTTGACCATGAGCGGTTCTATCGGATCCTAAGGGCGAATTTCAGCGGAGCAATTTCAGCTAGTCAATTTCAGCGCCTCAATTTCAGCGCAACTGGTTCAGCGCAACCCTCCAGGAATTTCTCTCCCGGCTGACGCGCGAATATATCTTACGGGTACACCGGTAGTGTACGACAGAAACCGCGAGGACATTCCGCCGGTTATGTAGGCAGCGCGATTTGCTGTCTGCTGCGCGCGACGATCATTTCCATCTGATCTTTCAGGCGCAATTTGATTTTTTTGAGGGTTGTTTCGAGGGCGAGGTCTTCGGAACTTAGGTAAGGTTCAGTGAGGAGTTGCTTCAACTGCGTTTCACATCGGGAGTGCTCTTCTACTAGGGACCTGAATTCTACATCCGTTTCCAATAGGGTCTGCCGTACATCGCGTGTCGTAATCGGCATGCGTTTCCCTCCTGGTTGGAACATGGTGTTCACATAATCGTAACAATTACCATACTGCGGCGCTCCGCGCAAATGATGAATTCGGGATTCGGTGGATAACCCGGGCAGGAGATTAGTCAGCTTCCTTTTTGGCCGAAGTCGGCGGAACGCAACGCTGTAGACTGAGGTTCACTCGAGGGGCCGAGAACATTCGGTGGAGAACCAACTATGATCGCAGGCCATTTGGCGCTGATTGTTGCGGCTGTATTTTCTGGGGCGGCGGTCTACGTCAACGTCGCCGAGCAACCGGCCCGCATCAGACTCGACGATCGCGCGTTGCTTGCGGAGTGGAAGCCGTCGTACAAGCGCGGATTTGCGATGCAGGCGCCTCTGGCGCTCGCGGGTTTTGTCTTGGGCCTGGTTGCGTGGTGGCAGACGCGCGATCTTTTATTTCTCGCCGGCGGTATTGCGATGCTCGCAAATTGGCCGTGGACGATTCTCGTGATCAATCCGGTAAAGGCGGTGCTAATGGCCACCAAACCGGAGCAAGCTGGCGCGTCGACGAGGGCATTGATTGCGAAATGGGGACGTCTGCACGCGGTGCGAACGGCTCTCGGGTTTGTCGCCGTGGTTGCTTTGCTTATTGCTTGTATTTCGCACTGACACCGAACGACGAGCGAATCGCGGATCATCCCGGTGAGAAACTTGGGCCGCTACGTAATCTGTGCGCTTAGGACGAGCGCGTCTTCGATGGGAGCTGTGTAGTAGCGGGGACGGCGGCCGGTTACCTGAAACTTGTGCTGCTCGTAGAATCGCAGCGCGGCGAGATTCGAGGCGCGCACTTCGAGAAACGCGTGCTCCGCGGAAAATGCGCTGCCCCATCGCAAGGCCTCGCCCAAAAGTATGGCGCCAATTCCCTGCCGGCGCGCCGTGGGACGCACCGCGAAGTTGAGGATCTCCAAATCGTTTGCTATCCGGCGCGCCACGATAAACCCGGTGATCTCTCCCCTTTCGCTTTCCGTCACCCAGCCGGCCATTTCGCCGCGCGCTACTCGGTCATAATCCCACAGGGACCATTGGGCAATTTCCGGGGACGCCGCTTGAATTGCGAGCACATCTTCGATATCGCGAAGATCGAGCGTGCGGAGCACTAGCGCGGTCAGCTTTCTTTCCAATGAAGTTCGGCGTCGGTGCGGCGCACGTAGTTCGCATCGAGCGTGAGCGGGTCAGCCAAGGCGCCGCGCTGAGCCTGCTGGAATCCAAGCTGGCCGATAAACGGCGCAAGCACAGACGATGCCGGCTCGACGGTGCCGCGTAGCGCCGCAATCTCGTTTTGCGATGTCGCCCCTGAGAACAACTCAGGCTGAGGTGTGACGATCGCAAATTCGGCGCCCCCGGCCCGCGCACGAAGCGCGTCGAAAAACTCCGCGGGCGTCATCAGATATTCCTCGCCATCGAGCACTAACCGGCTTTCGCCCGGCGCTCCACCCGAAGCCGCACAACGCCGGTAGAGCCCGAAATAGAGCTGCCCCCGCCGCGCGTCGAGCACCGGCACAATCAGCGCGGCATTCGAGTGCGCCTGCGCAGCCACGGCGTGGAGGGCACTAACCGCCGCAATAGGCTTCCGGTATACCTCCGCCCAGCCCTTCACCGCCGCCAAGCCAACGCGCAGCCCTGTAAACGACCCTGGACCCGCCGCCACGGCAAACAGCTCAAACTCCTCCATCCGCAGCGAAAGCTCGCCCAGAAGGAACTCCAGCTCCCGAAACATCCTCGACGAATACACTTCGCCTGTCGCCGTGGACACCACTCCGACGACTTTTTCATCGCGTAGCACTGCTAGGCTGCCGGAGGGCGAAGAGGTGTCTAAGGCCAGGACAAGCACGTGCACCATCATAGGGCAATTCCGGGGCCAATCCAGCCGAAAACATCTGTATTTTCAATCGCTTCTGACCCCTGGTTATTAGCGGGGATTTCCTTGACGCAGGGCTTGCATGTGTCTAAAATTTAAACAAGCTCGGGGAGGCTACTTCCACCTATGGAATTCAAGCTAGGCGAAAAAGTCGTATATCCGAACCATGGCGTAGGTGTTATTGAGCAGATCAGCTATGGGTACTTGAACGGTAGGTCAGAGCGGTATTACATGCTTAAGATCGTTTCCAGCGGATTGAAAGTGATGGTGCCGCAGTCGAATATCCTCAACGTCGGCCTCAGGCCCATCATCCGTACAACCCAAGCCGGTGCGGTCCTTTCGTTCCTCGAGAAGGGACGTTCCGATTCGCACCATGATTGGAAACACCGCTTCAAGGAAAATTCGGATCGGATGCGGACGGGATCGCTGATGGAAGTGGCCGCTGTACTGAAAGGCCTCGTCGCCCTCAGCCGGACCAAGCCGCTTTCCTTCCGCGAGAAGAAAATGCTCGAACGAGCCAAGTATCTTCTCGTCAGCGAATTGGCTACCGTGCGTAATACCTCCGAGCAGGCAGTCGAAGTGAACATCGTGCGCGCACTCGCCAAAGCAAAGCTTCAGATGCCGGAGATGGCACCGCCGGCAGAGTAGAGTCCCAATCGTATTTGGTTTTCGCCGGGCACGATCTGAAGAGATTGTGCCCGGTGGCGTTTTAGGAGGGCCTTTCGGGCAATTGCGATGGGCGCCGCGGCTTCTACTGCTTTTCAATCCCCTGCTGCTGTTACTACGTCTGTCGCCGAGCCTTTAGCCAGGTCGCCGTACCAGGAATTTCCGCCTTCGCCGAAATTTGCGGCGCACGTGGAATGCTTTTGGATGCACCGTACGGAGGGGTCTGTCCGCAATTTTCACGTGTTTCCCGATGGTTGCTCGGACATCATCTTCGAGCAGCCCGCGCGCGATTATGGCGGCCTCGCGATTGTCGGGACGATGACGCACGCGCAATCGTTCGACATTCCCGCCCGGCATTCAACTTTTGGCGTGCGTTTCCGGCCGGGCATGGCGGCGCGGCTTCTGCGAGTGCCGGGCTCGGTCGCCGTGGATCAATCGATTCCACTCGCCGATGCGTGGAAAACGGCGGCGGTTCGCGATCTTCTCGACCAGCTGGCCAGCAGCCGTTCGCCCCGCGATGCAATCGCTCGGTTTGAGGCGTCGCTGGCTGAGCCGGCTCCGCTCGATCCGGTGGAGAAATCTCTCGCGTGGCTGGCGGAATGCGGTGGACAGGTTTCGATGGACGCGCTGGCCGACGCCGCCAGCCTTAGCCCGCGCCAGTTTCGCAGAATTTGCTTCGAGCGCACGGGACTGAGCCCTAAGCACTTGGCACGCGTTCTGCGGTTCCGTCGCGCCGCGGAGGATGCGGGCGGGCGGCAGCGGGATTGGGCGGACGTTGCGGTCGCTTCCGGCTATTACGACCAGGCGCACCTCATCAACGAATTCAAGGAACTCCCGGCGTTTCACCCGCGCAGTTTTTGTCGCTTACCGTGGCCTCGCACTTCCGTTCGGAATCCGCGCTTTAGATTTCGTCCCAGAATGTCCGTTTTTCCCAATCATGGCCCGGTAGCTATTCGCTAGGATGCGCAGCCATGAGAACACTACTTGCTGTTGCACTGTTGGCGGCTGGCCTTTTATCCGGCCAGAACGCGCAACCAACAAAGGACGGCATGAAAATGAAAATCACCGCTTTGATCTACGCACCGGCAATCGAACCGTCGCTGAAATTCTGGGTAGACCAGCTTGGTTTCACGAAGACGGTAGAGGTGCCGGACGGCGACAAGCTCGGCTTCGTCATTCTCGTGAAGGGCGACGCCGAGCTGATGATTCAATCCACTGCGAGCATGGAGAAGGACAACAGCGAAATGGCCAAGCTTGCGCGACCTGCGGCGTGCCTCTATATCGAGGTGAGCGATTTTGACGACCTACTCAAGCGCCTGGGGTCGGCGCCGGTAGTCGTGCCGGTGCGCACCACGTTTTACGGGATGAAGGAAATCGGCGTGCGTGAGCCGGGGGGCAATATCGTTCTGTTCGCCGCGCCCGTGCCGAAGTAGTGAGCACCGGCACACCGGCCCAGCCTTTTTTTATCCAATGAAGAGCGCGGGTAGCCACGACAACGCCCTCCTCGTCGTGGGCCTTTTCCCACCGAGCCGAAAATGGATGTCAAACGAAAAGGCGCCGCAGCGTCGGGCCTACTTCGATTTCTTCGGCGCGAGAATCCGTTCGATTTGCGCAATGTGATTCAAATCGTGACCCGCAAACATCCGCACGATGTGCTCCACGGTTTCTTCGCCGCGCTCGGAGTGCATCCCGTGATGCTTCCACTGTTCCGGCTTTAGCGATTTGTAGAGCGCGAGATTCGCTTCGCGCAGCACGCGGAACTGCTCCACCGCTTGCCGTGGATCGCGCTTGGCGTAGTGCGTGGCCGTCACCCACGCATCCTGATCGAACGCTTGAATGGGCGTACCGGGCTCGCCTAAGATCGCGCGGATCCGCCAGCTGCCTACAATCTCCGTATCCGCCAAGTGCGCGATGATTTCCTGTACCGACCATTTTCCCGGCGCCGGCCGCTTCTTCAACTTCGCCGCCGGCACACCCTTGATCAGTTTTTCTAGCTTCTTCGCCGTGGCTGCTTGCACTTTGGCTGGATTCTCGCCGCCTGCCGTGTAACCAAGCATTCGCTGAATATATTCCTGTGGCGTCTCTTTCATAATCCCTCGCTTCCCTTATAGCGATCCGCCCCGAATCGTTTGTCGCAGCAATGGTAGTAAAGATGTGCCAATTCTGAAAAAGGCGCAGGAGGCAAAACAATCTCGAGGGGAATCCAATTTGGCGTTCTGCCTGACTATCAACGACGCTCTTGACGGTCCGCGTTAATTCTTAGGAGAGAACGCCAACCAAAACCATGGCGAACAAAAAGCGAATATGATACTTTCTCGCTATGGAGATCCGATCCTGCCGCGTCACGATTGCCGACATGGACGGCGTCGCCCATACCGTCGAAGTCACGGCTGCGACGCTCTTCGAGGCAGTGGCGCTCGGCCTCAAGCAGCTCCAGGGGAATGAATGGGTCGCAGGCATCGGCCGGCCGATGGATACGGTCACCGTGGCGGTGAAGAGTGTTCCGGTAGAGCATCACGTGCGAATCGGCGAGTTTACAAAATGGCTCGAGCGCAGCGGAACCACACCGGCCGAAGTGATGAGGAAGAGAAAAGTGCGCGAAATACTGGGTCTTCCTGCGCGAAACTCATAGCGCACTTGGAATTCCGATGGTAGCTCTAGGCCTTCGCCTCTGTAATTTCGCGGACCTTGATCGTGTCGGTACGCCCGTCGAGGACGCCTGTTACCAACACATTCTTGCCGGCGAATTTTCCGGCCTGTTGCTGGTCGTCCAGGTGGTACCAGACATCGTTAGCTTCATCGCGCAGAATAAATCGCTCGCCATTCTGCGATAGCACCTTGCCCGTGAAAGTTCTTACTTCAGGTGCGCTCTGATTCTGGTTGTTTTGCATGATGAGCGGAAGACTGGAAGCTCTCAACGTGTGGAGCTGCATGCCTCCGGCTAGAAACAATGTGCACAGCCCGAATAACAGCGCAATTCGTGAGCCCGATCCTTTGGCCATAAAAATCACCTCCAAGGAAATTGAGCTTGGCAGCTCAAATCCTAAAACAGACCATCAGGCTTCCCTCTCGGGCGATCGCTGTAGTTGAACGGGGCGGATTTCGTAGTACGCGCTGGGAACGAAATGTGACATAGCTGCTATGTGCGATCGTACAGAGCCCTCTTGGGCCCATTTCAACCTAGCACAATCAATTGCTTTCGCGGACTGACCGTTCGGCCCAAAAAAGGACAGGCGAAAATTGATGACTCACGTACTAAGGGAGGCAGAAAAAAACTAGGAGGTAAGATTCTTAGTTGTCGCGCACGATTCGCATTGCGCTGCGCAGTAAGTTCTCAAGATGTTTGAACCCGGACGCCCCGGCCGAGCGGAATACTCACGCCGAAGCCGTAGAACTCAGCAGAACGGGCTTGTGCCGGTGCATGAAGAATCTCGCTTGCCGGCGTCGGACCCAGCATCACATTTCCGTTGCGAATGTTGAGCATCGAAATGTTCAACTGCAACCGCGCGCCCAAAAGAGGTGCAATCGGAACGCGCGATTCCGTTGCGAACGGCGTGGTTGTTACCTGGAGAGGGACGATCTCATGCTGGTCTTCCTGTGCACCGGGCGCGAAACGGCGCTCTTCATTCGAATTCCTGCTAGCGGCGTTTGCTGCCAATCGGCTGGGAAATATTGACGCCGATGAGAACCCCTTCATCGAAGTAGTGTTTACTGCACGCGACGCAACGGATGTCGTGTTCGTGGTGTTGGATAAGGATTGACGCGGTCCGGCAGGCAGGATCGATTGTGTTCGTTGCGCAAGGGCGAGAGACGGGAAGCTGGCAAGTGAGATCACCAAAGCTAGAACTCGTCTGCTGGAGCGGAACATTGGTCCCCGCCTTGTTGCGTGAGGACATCTTAGAGCGACCCCCTCTCATAAGCAATACAGGCGAAATCGTAGATAGCGGGATTATCCGCTCTAGTCCACTTTCGCCCCGATGCCGCCTCTGTCTGCCCAAAAAGCCACATTTCTGGACCCAAATTCTGCGATTTCTAATCGACGGTTCGACGATTAGAAATTTCTGCAAGTGATTGAAAACACGGAAGCATTTTTGATAGGCGGTAAATTGGCTTTTTGGGAGCATCACGGCACGCAAAGCTGGCGCCATTTTCTTTTCTGGAAACTGATGTCACGTAGGCAAAGCGCAAACTCCGCCGCAAGCTACAATTTGATGAGCGAGAGACGCTATGGCGCTGAAATCGCCCGACGTTGCACCGATCAAACCTGAAGAGCGAGAACTCGCTCGCAAGGTGCTCGAGCAAACCACCCTTGAAACCGAACTGACCGAGCGCGAATTGCGCACGGCAAACCTCCGGGCCGAGCTTGGCGCATTCGAGCGGCGGTACCTGCATTTCGTCGGCGCGCGTTATGCGGAGCTTGACGAGCTGAAGGCGCGAATCGCCGAACAGCTTGCCGCCGAACAACCCGACAACGATCGAGCGCAACAAGCCGCGCGCGACGCTCGCGCACGCGCGAACGAAACCAAATCCGCCGCCGGCGAACGCGCCGAGACAGCGCCACGCGCTTTCGAAGCCTCGCCCGAAATGAAGCGAATGTACCGCACGGTTGCCAAACGCATCCATCCCGATTTGACGTCGGACCGCGAAGACCGCGCCATACGACAGCAGCTGATGAGCCAGGCGAATGAGGCATATGAGCACGGCGACGAAATGCAACTTGCCAGAATTCTCACGGAATATGAACACAGCCCGGAGGCAGTGCGAGGCGAAGGCCCGGGTGTGGAACTGGTGCGCGTGATTCGGCGCATTTCGCAAATGCGCAGCCGGCTGGCGGAGATGGAAGCGGAGCTGCAAGAGCTCCTGCGCTCTGATCTCTTCCAATTAAAGTCGCGGCTTGACGAGGCTCAGCAGGTGGGGCGCGACGTGCTGCAGGAAATGGTGGCGAAGGTGGACGAGCAAATCGAACAGGCACAGCAGCGGTTGGCAAGATCCAGGGCGGGCGGCGAGCCAAGGATTATCTGACGGGCGATGGGAACTCACGACACATCGACAACAACGCAGATTGCGCGAGCCGGAACGCGAGCGCTTGCAACGCGCTCGTCCGCCCTCGTAGCTCGTGGATTGCGCGATCTCGCGCGCGATTCGAATTGGCTGATCAAGAAAGTTTTCACCGGCAGATCGCAGCATCTCGCAATTTCGCCAGTAGGGCAGGTGTGCGCAATTTCCGAACACGTGCATCACGGTACTTCGCAAGTTGCGCTCTACGATATCGAATTGAGCGTGCCGACGATGACGCTTGCCCCGCCTGCGGGAGAAGTTTCGAACCCGCCAGAACCGGGGGCCGTTTTCTCCTGGTCGCCAAACGCGCGCTATTTGGCTGGGGCTTCGGGCGCGTGGCCTTGCGGGCTGCATCTCTTCGATTTGCAGGGAAAACTTTACCTTGGAAAAATCGGTGGAGCGAACCTCGCGCCCGCGAATCTGGCCTGGTCCGATTCGGGCGACTACTTTGTGGCAACTTCGCGAGGAAAGCGGGCAGCGCTGCGCGTTTGGGAACCGCGCGGGGGACCTCCCGGAGGCGAAGCTGCCAGAGAGCTCGCGACGCCCGATTGGCTCGAGCCGCAGCAGGCCGGTGAGGAATTCGCGGAGGAAGGTTCATTTGGCGGATACGGAAAGGCCGCATTCAGTCCGAACGAAGAAGCGCTCGCGAGCGTGATTGAAATCAAAGGTGAGTGGGCGGACGATTCGATCATGGTGGCGGATGTGACGAAGCTTTCGCGGCGCAAAGTGTTCGACGCGCGAGGACACGTGACCGATCTCACCTGGACCCCCGACAGCGAGCAGATTATTTACTGCGCAGCGGGCCAGGCGTACCGGCTCGAACCGCAAAGCGTGAATTCCGAGCCTCTCCCGTTTGGCGCGGAACTATGTGTGTGCCATCCGCACTTGCCGCTGTGCGTGTGCTTCAGTTCCTGGCTGAAAAATTCGGCAAAAGGACGGCTTTTCCTGATCGATTTGAACCGCTCGAATGCATTCGACGAATATCCCGCTGAGGGTGTGGCCGATTTGCGGTGGAGCGCGGACGGTTCGCGGGCGTATGCGGTGACGCGCGACGGGATGGCGTACATATACGAGCCGCCGCTGATTTGACGGCTGGGTCGGTAAGCCGGGTAAGTGCAGCGCAAAGTGCTTCCGCGAGGCGAATTCAGTGGTTAAGATCCTTCGCTCCGCTCAGGATGACAAAAACTTAGAATTCAAGTTGAGGTAGATCGAACGATTTAGTATTCGGGCCGGCGAGCAGCGTTCGTTGATTTTCCGTTGCGCGGCGGCGGTATTACCGTCGCCATCTTGCGGATCATCGCGAGAACGAGCTTTTTGTCGTCGTCCGATAGCGTGGTGGAATATTTCTTGATGTCGGCGAGAAACCGAATTTCTTCCTCGGACAGTTCTCCCAATACTTTGCGGGTTTCGCGATCCTGGGGCGTGTCGCTACCTGGGAAGAAATCGGCGAGGCTGATTTCCATGGCCTCCGCAATCTTCGCAAGCGTTTCGAGGGACGGAACGGTGTGGCCGTTCTCGACGCGGGAGAGATAGCAGCGCAGCAGCCCGGTGCGACGTTCAATGTCGCCTTGAGAAAGGCCACGATCGCTGCGATACGACCGGATTACTTCACCAATGTTTACCTTCGGCTTCTCTTTCGGCATAGTAGCAATCCTGACAACGGGCGTAGCATACGAGTAACCCCGGGAGGGCGCAAGAATATTTTTCAGGTCATGTTCCTGTGATGAACATCGGGTTGCTGGGTGAAAAAAGATGTCAAGAAAACGACCTCGATTTGTTCGTCCGATCTGCTGAATCAGGAAACAGACTGTGGAACAGCCGCTGAAATCGCTGGGCTCACGATACTCTTTCCGGAACGCTTGTTCGCATAGAGCGCATCATCGGCGCGTTTGAGGAGCTCCGCGGGGGATTCGCCAGATTTGTAATCCGTGAATCCGCTCGAGAAATGGCAACGGATTTTTTCACCCTGATATTCCAATTCGAGTCCTTCGACGCGGCCAAGAACGTGGCGGACCTCGTCTGCCCGGCATTCGGGCAGCAAGGCCATGAATTCGTCGCCACCAAGCCGCACCGCGAGATCAGAGCCGCGAATTGCACGCTGCAGTCGCTCTGCGAATCCTTTGATGACGAGGTCGCCCGCCGCGTGACCGTGCCTGTCATTGATAGCTTTCAATTCATTAAGGTCCAGAAGCAAGACGGTTAGCGGACGGCCATGGCGTTGAGCGCGGCTGATTTCCTGCGCAAGCCGCTGCTCGCCGGAGCGGCGATTGTAGAGACCGGTGAGCTGATCGAGTGCTGCCAGCTTGTAAACTTCCGAAGCGAGGCTTTCCACTTTTGCCAGGGATTGAATTTGCTCGGCGAGCTGCTGGCGCACGCGGTGAATCAGCACTTGCTGATACACGACGTACACGCTGAAGATTAGCACCATCCCGACAAGCGCCCGCACAGACTGATTGAGAAAAAATGAATAGGTGCCTTCGTCTCGACTCAGCATAGCGGGAAATGCAAAGGAGGCGACGGCGAGCGTCAGTAACAGAATGACGGCTACCGTACTCGACCACAGCCACCATTGGCGCCGGTCGAGATGCTTCAAATGCGTTTGGATTTCTTCCGGGCGCGGAACAGAAGCCTCGGCAGGTAATGCTTCTCGTATGTCAGTCATTTGTCAGCGCTAATGTCCCTGCAATAAGAAATACAGGGCTTCGTCAGCAAACTCCATCCGTATATTCCGCAGCGGTGTCAATCCCGTTAACTGTCCTTTTGCCCTTGCGATAGCGCCTAACCATGGCGCCGTTTTCTCCGCTATTTCGCCCGAGCTTCGTAAGGCGCTGTTCCGTTGGGATTCTGGTCCGCCACCCAACACCACGCGGAGTCTGTTGCTTCGTTTCCCAAGCATTTCTCCCCGATTCGGCACCCGCCTCAGCCCTTCATCTATTTTCTCCCTGGCCCAAGGGCCAATTCGATCGGGAGGAAAGAAAAATGAAGCAGGCCAAGAGGGTTATTCTGATCGCTGCCGCTGCCATTGCAGTATTGACAGTTCCGGCCACAAGTTTTGCGAAAGATCCGTCGGTAGCTGCACAGGGTTTTAACCGAACAGTTTCGGCTATCCCGCACATGGACGGCACGGAACCAATGCCGCCCTACCCGGGTTTTAACGGAAGGGTTTCGACCACCCCGCACATGGACGGCACGGAACCAATGCCGCCCTACCCGGGCTAACGCACCTGCGAATTCCACATGGGGGAGACGTAGGTTCTCCCCTTAGAACTATGTTAGGATGTACGTCCATAGGAGGTACATGGCTACCTCGCTTCTATGGATTGCCGGGACTGTGCTGGAGCTGGTGATTTTATTCCGGCTCCTCAAGTGCCGGCTTTTTGCGCGCTATCCATTCTTTTTCGCTTACATGGCGATCGTGTGCTTTTTTAGCATCGCGCTCTGGCCCATCTACCACTCTCATTCGGCTTTGTATCCGCAGTTCTTCTGGATGCATCAGTTTCTGAACCTGCTGGTGGGCTTTGGAGTGCTGTTCGAAATCGTGCGGAGGAGCTTCGAGAGATATCCCGGTGCTCGAAAATTTGCTACGACTGTTTTGGTAATGATGTTTGCAATTCTTTGCGGCTACTTTGTGTTTCGATTGCTGCCATCCGCGCCAACTACCTACGAAGGCTTCTCGAGCCTGGAAAAAGACTTTCGGGTTATCCAGGCGCTAACTCTCTGTGGAGTGCTTATCGTAATTTCCTACTATCGAATCGACGTGGGTAGAAATCTGATTGGGATCATGGTCGGACTCGGGTTGTATGTGGGAAGCACAATTCTGAGCCATCAGCTTCGGAGCTATCTGGGGCCTGCATTTAACGCCGGATGGGACGCAATTCAGCCCTATGCATATCTCGCTTCCCTGCTCATTTGGACGTTGGCGCTATGGTCGTATGCGCCTGCTGCCGCTCCCGAGATACCGCCAGAAATCGACGAAGGCTACGAGGCATTTGCGCGACAGACGCAACACGCGCTAGGAACGATGAATGCGGCTGTGAGTGAGGTGAACCGGCCATGACGCAACTCGTCATTTTCCTCGCGATCGCTGTGGGGCTCTTAGTTCTTCTCCTGGTCGCAATGCGCCGGCAGCCCGCGCACGCCGCGGGTAGCGCCGGGGAGTTGGTAACAGCGAAGAGGACCCTGGAATCGCTGCAACTTGGACTGCTTGCGCCAGAACTTGTAAACCAGGTGTTTGGCCGGAAGGATTTAAGTTACATCGCCACAATCGGGTCGAATGAGATTCGCAATCTCTTTCTGTCGGAAAGGAAGCATCTGGCCCTGACATGGATCCGCCAGGTGAGAAGGCAAGTTCGCGCGCTAAAAGATTTTCACGTGAGCCGGTCCCGAATGTTCACACAGATGAGCCGATGGAAGGAATTCTCGTTAGCCCTTGATTTTGCGAGTCTTGAGATCCAGTGCGATGTCTTACTCTTTCTATTGCAATGGGGCGGACCGTATGCGGCGCCTAACTTTGCAAGGCGGACCGCAGCGCTTGCGGGGCGAGTGTGCTCGACCCTGGATCAATCTTTTGCTTTCTTGACCCCGCCTATTTCCGCATCGCTGGCAAGAGAATCAGAGGCTGATGGTACGTTGGTTTAGGAGTGGACATGGATGGAAATGCCAAACGAGCAGATGTGTTTGCGGCTTCTGAAGACCTGCGGAGGCGCACCCTGCCGCAGACGTCAGGCGCGCTGGACCGCATGATCTATCTCGCTTCGATGAGGGACTACAACACAGGGCTCTATGTGCATCAGGGTCTAGCCGCTCGTTTTTCGGCAGAAGTGGCTTGTGAGGCTTTGGCCCATTGTCATCGGGAAAGTTTCCGAGAACTGATATCGCTGGAGTTAAAAGACTTAACGGAACAATTGAACCTGTACATGCAATCCACGGGCACCGCGGAGGACGATTTTCTGAGAACGTGGAGAGAACTCGAGCCGTATCGAGTTGCGGTTCCTGTGGGAACGGACTCACTGGTAGCCCAGTTTCTGTTTTCCAATCTCAAGATCGCTTTGGCAATCCTGGAACACCAAAACTCACGGTTTCCGGAGCCGATACCAGTCGCATAGCCACGGCAGTCACTTGCCCCACGATTTCAGCCTCGTCAGGATAGCTAAATTGACGAACTGAACACGCCGAAAGCGGATGAGGCAGGAGCGTCAGCTGCGAACCGGCTAAATCACACCAGGCGCAGGCATAGCTGTCCCGCAACTCGATGAAGTAGATGGGCCGGTCGAATTCAGTCCGCCAGGCGGATGGCCGGATGCTGGCGATTTCGCTGTCAATTTGAACAAAGGTCCCAGGCCGAAGCAGCGGATACATGGTGAAATCGCTTGTGCCGATGTAACCGTACTGGGTATGGCGCAAGTCCAATCGTCGAAACAGCGACGCAGGCACGTTCCCCCACACCTCCACGGCGCGCGACACAAGATTTGTCTTCTCCAGGCTGAAGCTGCGATCGAGACGTATTGGAAATGTTACGGCGGATGCCGGATGAGGCGTTTCGAACGCGACTCGATGGGTATTCGCCAGCGGGACATCCAACTGAAATCGGGCGCTATTCGCCAAATCGATTCCGAAGATGGCAAGAAGATCGGAGAATGTCGAACGATAGATAACGCTCAAACTAAAGAGTTTATAGATGCTGGGAACCGAATCCTTGTTTTCAAGCTGGGTGAGCCACGCGTTGGAAATGTAATATTCATCGTTACCGGTTCTCTCCGCTAGCTTACGGCTGAGTTCTTCGACCTCCCTAGTCGTAACGCCAAGGCGATTGCGGAGCTCTCTTAGCTGATCTCCGGGACGTGGAGCGCAGGTCATTCGGTAATCTCAATTCCAAGCCTACGCCGCTCAGCCTAGAACGATTCGTCAAGTGAATCAACCGTTGAGACGATTATCTCTAACGTACCTGGAATTTCATGGACTAGAACCACTTCTGCTCTCGACGAGCAGCAATTTGGTTAGATGCTTCGTATTAAAAGCACGGTGGGAGCACGATTCCCGATTTGGGAATTCGTTAACCGCACAAATACGGATGTCTATTGTGACAGAGCGAAAGACCTGGGGCGTTTTTCACGAGGCTGAAGCGAGGTAAGTCTGCGTAATACGCAGCCGTCCGTCCGGACAGGGTGCCTTACGCGTCACAAAAAAGAAGCGGCTCTCGCCGGGCGCTGGCAGTTGTGTCAAGCTGAAGTGACAGTGGAGCATCGCAATGGGCGAAACGAGCGACTTGCCGATTGAAGCAGGTCAATCCTATCGTGAAAAAAGAACGGTGCCGCGATACAGTTTCATCGCGCACGTTGAAGTAATCGAACCAGCCAGCGATACGCACATCGCGGGTCGCGTATCGGAAATCAGCCGCAAAGGCTGCTATATCGACGTCCTGATTACCTTGCCGCCGGGCACCTTCATCCAATTAAAGGTTCTACGCGACCTGGGGACTTTTTCAACCAAAGGAAAAATCATCTACGCGCAAGAATCCATGGGAATGGGTGTGGCGTTCCTCGAAATTGCGGATAGCGAATTAAAAACGCTCGATGCATGGCTGGCTGAATTGGCCGCTTAGCAGATCGCCTGTTTTTTCGTCGAGCTCCGCTTGCGCGGTCTTTGCTTTCTTGGCTTTGGGCCTGTTGCAGCAACCAGCCGATGGCTGCCACGCACGAGGTCTTTGATTTCAGTCCAACTGAGGCGAGCTGCGTAGACCTTCAGCGTGACCCAGCCGTGCTTCCCGATATACGGCGTGCGGAAAAAGCGCGAATCATTGAGAAAAATCCCCTGCAGTTCCTTCTCAACCTTTACGCAAATTCCCAGTTCGCCTTTATATTCCTCGAGTACGCAGAACATCCTGCCGTTGACTCTGAATGTGGGATGGCCGAAGGTGGTCCCTTCAGCGACATCACACAGACCAATACAATTCGTGCGCAAGCGCTCCAAGATTTGGGCTTCACTCAGCATTTAGGAAACCAAGCCAGCATACGATAGAATAACCAGCTCGAAGTGCACAGGGAGAACGGATTGAGTTTTAGCGCCAGCACCCGGCAGGTGGGAGACATCACGATCGTGGACGTGAGCGGACGATTCACGCTGATCGAAGGCGAGGCCGTACACGAACTGCTCGGCGATCTCTTTCGAGACGGCCGAAAGCGCGTGCTGCTGAATCTTCGCAACGTAACGTATCTCGATAGCTCCGGCATCGGGCAATTGGTTCGATCCGTGTTTACCGCGCGGAAAAATGATGCGGACTTGCGAGCCGTCGATCTAAGCAATCGCGCTCAGGAAATCCTCCGGCTGACCAATCTCCACACCGTCTTCACGGACTTCTCGGACGAGCAGGAAGCGCTTCGCAGCTTTCAGGCTTAAGCGCCGTCAGGCGCCTGCCGCGGCGCCGTTCGAAAATGAATCAATCGCTGCGGCTTCGCTATCTCTGATATCAAATACTGTGTAGAGCTTCGTCATTCTCAACAAGTCGCCGACTTGCTTCACCGGATTGATCAATTTGAGCGCGATGCCGTGGCTTCGTGCCGTGGTGAGTGCACCGACTAACTGGCCCACTCCTGAGCTATCCACATATTTTACACCGGCGAGATTCAGGATCACTTTCTTGCGGCCCTGTTCCGCTAAGCGGCGAATCGCGTCGGTCAGTACCAGATCGCTGCCCGGACCGAAGGCTAGCGCTTCGCCCAGACTCAAGCGCCCCCTCAGGTCCAGGATCGTCACGTCGTCAATATGGCGGATATCGCATTCCATGGTCATCGCTGGACTCCTTCAACGCGCAGGCAACTTACCGGGGTGCATCGGCGGAGAGAGTCTATATCCGTGGTGGCCATAACACAACGAACGCAGGGGTAAGGCTGAGGGGTTAAGGAGCTTTGGTAATAGCCTGCGTACCGTAGGTACTCCCTCTGGCCGAAGCCCATACCGTACATTCCCGATGGAATCGTACCCCGCTGAGGTCTAAAATATCCGGGCTATTAGAAACAGGTGCGTTACCTTATAGTTACCCATAAAATTGGAGCAACTTGCAGAATAACCCTTACACCCGTTTCTTTAGTTTCTTCGGCCTTCGAGAGAATCCCTTCGCGGTCAGTCCGGATCCACGTTACTTGCTTATGACGCCCCGGCTCCAAGAAGCGTGGGGAGCGATTGAGTATGGGATTCGGTCGCGCGAAGGAATCATTCTGCTCACAGGTGAAGCCGGCACCGGCAAAACTTCGCTGATCCGGAGATTGCTCGAATGGCTCCGCGATCGCCGGATGCCGACCGCGTTTATTTTCAATTCGCATCTGGAATCCAGGCACCTTTACGATTTTATGCTGGCGGACTTTGGCGTGCAGCCCGACCCACGATGGCAAGGCAATGCGCTGATGTGCCTGGGCCAATGGCTGCCAGAGCGCTGCCGTGAGGGACAAATCCCTGTGCTGATCGTAGACGAGGCGCAGGGCCTGCCTCTGCACGTGCTCGAGGAAATTCGGTTGCTCTTGAACCTGGAGACTCCGCAGGAAAAGCTATTGCAAATCGTCCTGGCCGGACAACCGGAACTCGAGGAAAAGCTCAACCGTCCCGAGACACGCCAACTGAAGCAGCGAATTACTGTCCGTTGCAAGACTGCGCCCCTTACGCCGAAGGAGGCGCGAGATTATATTCAGGGGCGCCTGGATGTGGCCGGGGCCTCTGGCAGGCCGATTTTCTCACCGGATGCCGTGGACGCCGCGCATGCTTATTCGCGGGGGATTCCGCGCGTGATGAACCTGTTATGCGAGCATGCGCTGATCAATGCTTATGCCGGGAATATGAGCGTCGTGCCAACGAGATTGCTCGATGAAGTGGCAAGGGAGTTTCACTTCGATCGGGACACGTATCTACCCACGATATACAGCAGGATCCCGGACGCTTTACCTCGTCCAAATGGGGATCGATTTCCCCCGGTCGCGGCCGAATTGGCTCCAGCCGTTCAGCCGGTGCATCTGACTGCGTCTGTCTCGACTAAGCCCTCGAACCCGCTTCTCTTGCCCGGATCTGTCGCGCGACTGCCAGCGATCGAGGCGGCGTCTGAACCGGGAGTTGTTCAGCCGCAGTACGACGGGCATTTGGTCCGCACTACTGATCATTCTGCGACCATCCGCCCGACTGACGCCGGGCAGGCGATGAAGGGAGTCGCGGCAGGGCCGAGAAGGCAAAAAACGCCACTCGATATTCGCGTGCTTGCGAAACTCCGAGACAGCTTGCCAAAAGCGCTTCTTTCTCCGACGCTAAGATCCAAATTGCGAAAGCGCAGTCACAACCTTCGACGAGAGTTTCGCCACATCTGGAGCGACGTGTTTGACGAGCGCCGATTGCAGAGAATCAAAGCAGCCTTGGAGTCGCAGAGCGAACGCGGGCTGCGGCGGCTTTCTGCCACGTTCTCGAAAGCGCAGATCTCTCTGGAACATCAGTGGAAGAATGCAGCACCGATCTGGCAACGAACGAAAGCGTCCCTATTGCATTGGTTCGAGCAGCCGCAACCCTGGCGGCACCCTCTAGCAGAAAGTCGCATTCCGCGGCCGAGCCCATTAGCGCGCACAACGCCTCAGAAGGTTGCTCCCTGGCCGAATGTAAACCGCGCACAGTCGCGGTTGCGAAAATCGCCGCCTCAAACCGTAGCGTTGCCTTCGAGCCAGTCCGGCGTAAACGTCAATGTGATTGTAATGCGATGGTTACGCCAGCCGTTCCGCGCCTCGGCTTCCACTCATTCGCCTCGCGCCGCCACTTCGCGGAACCGGTAAGACCAGGCCTGAATCACAATTCGATTGCTTAGAGTCTTCCTGTTTGATAGGTGTGCGCGAACGGGTTCTGAGCGCGAGGATTCCGCTCGACCGCCACGGCGACATCTGGCGAGAGTTGCCGGAAGTGTCCCGGTTACTGGCTCGGGCCGCCACTCTCGATGTAGCGGAACGCTTCCTCGACGGTCCGCGTAGGAGCGTGGGACTCGGTTTTCGTGAATTGCGGACGCTTCCGGGGTGAAAATTTGCCCGGGTCAAAATTGCCTCGCTGCATCTTAAACACCCAGACATATTCGCGATGTGATTTGTCTGCTTCCGACATGGGGACCAGAGCTGTGTCGATCATGGTCATCGGACTGAAATCTGAAAACCCGTTATGATCCGTATGAACGGGAGTAGGCAAAGTGGAACCGAAGAAGTCAACGTCGTGCGTGAAGATGATCACGTAGTCGACCCTCGAGACGTCAGGCGCCGGGCAAATGCTGGAAAATTGCTTCTTGCGATTCTGAGCGATCCATTTTGCCTGCGCCGGTGAGATTCCGTACGCTGAGAAAAATAGCCGGCAGGCCGGGTCCGCGCTGGCGTTTTCCGGTTGATAATCCGGATACTCGTCCGATTCAGTGGCTGCGACGGTATGAACGCTCGCAATCTCGTGAACCGGTTGCGGCTGGACAATCACGGAAGTCTCCAGTGGCTTCGTTGGAGTCGGGACGGCGGGCGTCGGCACCGAGGGGGTCGGTGCCGGATGCGCGCCGCTCGGCTGCGGCGGGGCCGCAGCAGACTTGGTGTTCGCCATTTTGCTTGGGGCTGGCGAAGAGGATCTTGTGTTGCTCGTTGCCGAAGTGGAGGTTAGAGCTGGAGCATGCGAGGTAGCGGCAGGCGCCGGTGGTTGCGGCTTACTCGCTGGAACCGCAGCGGGAGTCGATTTCCTGGACGGGCTCGGCGCGGGCGTTGACTTTGCGCTTGCACTCACGGCGGGAGCAGGCGGAGCTGCAACAACAGAAATAGAAGTAACGGCAACGGGTGCAGATGCTGTTTCGGCGACAGTGCGTACAGCAGGAGCCGGTGCTGGAGTCGGTGCAGAAGCTGCGCTAGGGGCCACGGTGACTGCCACCGGCGCAGGAGCGGGAGCCGCCGCAGGCGGCGGAGCTGAGATATTGCTGGCCATCGAGGGCGTAGATGCAGGCGCAGTCACAGCAGCGCGCGGAGCAACTCGCTTCGCTATCGAGACATTTGGCTGCGGGTCATTCGGGTCAACATACGGAGGCAGATCCGGGAAGGTAGCGTCGGGCACGTAACCCTGCGCACCGTTCGCGGCGCGGATCTTCACATAGCCTTTCACGCGGCCCGTGATTTCAACCGTCTCACCGCATTTGAGTTTGGCAGAGACGTCAAAACTGTTGAGCGAATCGTAAACCCAGATGCGATCCTGCGTCGCGTTACACTTCATGGTCGCACTGTCGCCGGCAAATGCAGGGGAAGCGGCAGCTGCACCCACGAGGAGGAAGAGGACTCCCAGTCGGTTGGTCATTTTGTCTCCAGGAAGATCGCAAGCGGGGTGCGCGGAACGAGTAAGAGCGGCGTCGCGAATGGTGCGTGCCCCGAGGCCCAAGGTTCGTGTCCCAAGTTTGTTTCGTTCAAGGCAATCAGTTTGCCCAACGTACCGAATCGGAACAACTGTACGATCGGGCAGAAAACGAGCAGGCGAAAGTACCGCGTTGGACGTACTAAAGTACTTAGAACTAAATTAGTAGGCAGCTTCGATTCTTCTTTGCCTGGGAGGTGCGCGATGCACTATGACTTTCTCGTGGAAACATACGATACCGAGCGGATCAAGGTGGTTAGCACGTGGAGCGAGTTTCGCGATGAGGAGATGCCCTTGCGTCCGAGAACGGGCGACGCTCGCGGGCGAAGCGTACACGAACAAATGGTGCATCAATGCGTAAGCGAGGATCTCTGGATGCGCACGATGCTCGGGATCGACGTGAACGCGCCGCCTCTTCCAAAAACCGAGACGCGGCTTGAATTTATCCGGCGTTACACGGAGGACAGCGGCAAACGTCTCGACGTATTGCGCGGCAAAGACGACGCCTGGTGGGAAGGCGAAACCAAATTCTTCGATGTGCCTCGGTCGCGCGCGTGGGTGATGACGCGCCGCATCGCCCACACCGCGCATCATCGAGGGCAGCAGATCGCGATGCTTAGAATGTTCGGCCACGATCTACACAGCAATTATGGCCCGACGGCAGATACCGGCGGACTGATGCAGAATCATGCGCCGACCCTCTACGCGTATTCTAGTCTGCAAGCCTTGCTCGATGGGGAGTCCGCAGGTGGCCGCAAATCCCGGCTGCCAGGTGGCGGAACAAATCCTGTCACAGAGCGGCCGGGCGAAAAGTGACCGTTACCCCGGCGCTTTGGAAGCTGGCTTCTGGTTGAAGCGGGCAACTTCTTTCACTGCGCGATACGCTTGGTCGATTGCGGCGCTGGTATAAGCGAATGCTCCGGCGTCGGAATTAGCAATCGAAATTCTGCCGAAGGGCTGCCGTCCGATCACACAGGGGCGTTCGTTTTCCGGCCAGTTCGGATCGAAGAGCGAGTTGTATTCGTATGCGTAACCGTGCGGCCAGCGATTCACCGTGATCGCTTGAATATCCCGCGCTGGATCGAAACCGCCCGGCGAGAGAGCACGCCCCAGTTGGCTGCGGATATTGCGCTCAAAGGTCGCAAACTGCGTGTGGTATAGCTCCATGCGCCCGGCGATTTGCTGATCGCGCGCAGTGGCACCGGCTCCGCAAGGAAACCTCTCCAGATGCAAAACGCTGGGATCGTCCGGGCTGGCCGGATATTTGTAATCACCCATGCTCACGGGATAATCCTTTTCGACGGTCGTAAAGAAACTCCCTGGGCATTTGATTCGTCTCACGCCGAGTTTTTCGAATGGGCGTGAATTGCGAATCTGCACGTTGGTGTAAACGACGGGCACTTTCACGCCATAGGCGAGAGCATCCTTCTGTTTTCTCGACATGTCCGGACAGATATATGGAATCACCATGTTCCAACACGCCAGGATGCAAGTATTCGCGCGCACCGTGTGCGCCTGTTCGCCGCGCGCGTAGGTAACTTCCACTTCTTTCGCGTTCTCCGGGTCTCCTATATTTGCCGCTTTTACTACTGTGCTGTTCAGGCGCACGCGCACGCGGGACTTCGGGTCATCGAGAGCTGCGTAGTTCATTTTCGCGGTGACGATGTCTTCCATCGTGGTGCCTGCCGCGCTACCAGGGATTAACGCTCGGATTAACAAGCGGGCGATCGACGCGTTGCCATCTGGGAAATGGTAGATATAGGGCGCGCTGTCGTCACGCTGCGTAACCTCCGCACCAAGCTCCGGCCCGGGCGGCCCGGAAAGATCCATTCCGCTAAAGCCGGGATAGTCCAAGCCCGCCAAATCGGCTGAAGGCACCGCGTCGATGCCGACGCCATAGAGACCATAGGTTTGTTTCTGGAGGTATGGCAACGCGTCGGAATGCAATTTTACGTATTTGAGCAGATAGTCTTTGTAACTTGTCTTGGCAAGGAGTACTTTTTTTTGCCAAGTGGAAAGATGCGGTAAGTAATCGACCTTCTCGGTGTAAAGCCGCGTCAAATCCTGTTTTGCCTGAGCGCTGAGCGGCGCCTTCGCGAAAAATTCTGACCATGGCACCTTGGAGCGGCCAATGACCAGAGCATCCTCTCCAAAAGTTTCCTTATCGAAGAATACGGAATCCGATTCCGACGGGTCGGGATCCAGCGCGCGGTCAAAATATTTTTCGAATCGCTGAACATCCACTCCGAGTTCCTGGATCAGGCCGCGCGCCTGCTTACTCCAACGATCGGGCGAATCAATCGACTGCGTTCCGCCGTAACCGATAAGCATCCGCTCCGCCGGGTGGTACTCGTTGCGCCTGGCGTGACCGCCGAAGTCATCGAGATTCTCAAGAATGAGCACTCGCGCCCTCGGCCCCGCGATTTTGCGATAGAAATAGGCCGCCGAGAGTCCGCTGATTCCCCCGCCAACCACGATTAGATCGTAGCGATCCGGATCCGGCGTGGCATTGGACCAGATTTTCCCATCACGAAGCGCGTGGCCGGCTTGCATGGCAGCATCCGTGGTGCCGCGCATTCCGGTGAGAGTGGGAGGATAATAATCAGGGCGTTTTTCTGGCGCGAACGGAGACTGAGGTATTCCAAGGGTTTCGAGCCATTGTAGATTCGGGGAGAATGCCGCGGCGCCCACCGCGACGCTGACTCCATTTAGAAAATCGCGTCGCGTAATACGGCGGCCCATGCCAAGATCACGATCCGACTTCCCATCCGCCACGTCTCCCCCGTCAGATTTGACCACCAGGACGACAAGGCGCTTCGAGCTGCCAAGGCGCCCCTCTGGCTTTAGATTTTCGTTGGGAAAGGATACCGCGAGAAGTCAAATTCGATAGAAGGAAACTGGAGATCGTCGCGTTGTGAGGCGCCCGAGAGAAGTTAGCTCGCGGGAGGGCCCTTGTGCATGTGCACTTCCGTGCCGCCGCGCTCGTAGTGAATCTCGTCCATGAACTGCCTCATCAGGAGGATGCCGCGTCCATGCTCGGCATCGAGATTTTCCGGAGCTAGCGGGTCTGGCACCCTTCCTGGATCGAAGCCAGGGCCCTCGTCGCGAACGACGAGTGAAATGCCTGATGCTGCATCGCACTCGCAGCGAACGTGAACTTTCTTTTGAGCATCTTCGCGATTGCCGTGCAGGACGGCGTTCGCCAACGCCTCCCGAAGCGCCAGCTCGATCGCGAATTCCGCGCCCGGGTCACAGTGAGTTTCGCGAATCTTGAGCATCAGCTCATCGACGAAAGGAGAGATCGCGCCGATTTCACTCTTCATCGAAAGCTCCAGATGCAAGTCGGGCCGCCTCGAATCGAAAGTTGCGGAGCATCTTACTGATGCTGCGCCTTAGATTCAAGCATGGGTGGTTCCCGGCAACACCGCGAGGCCCTCTATTTCAGCCGGATTTCATAATCGCCGTCGTAGGGCGCGATTGTGATTTGTTTTCCCGGGCGGGCCAACCGGCGGCCATGAAAAACAGGCCTTCGGGCACCCCTACAGCTTCGATCAGCGACGCGAGCGCAGTTGGCCCGTCGTCAGAGAGCATATGCCATACAGCACCGGCGGTTTCTCCGATAGGAGCAAATTCGCGGCGTCCAGAATTGTCCCTCGCGCGAGTACCATCGCCATCCAGAGAAAGGAGAAATGCGGCCGCGCGGCGAAGCAGCTGGTCAAAGGCGTCTGATAACACGGGACTTACGGTTTCCGCCGATTCGCGTTGAGACCCTCTCATCGTCTATGTCAAAATACATGCTTACCATTACCGTGGAATGAGCCAGCCGTAAATTCTGCCTAATTTCTTTCGGAATTGCCGCTGGACTTGCACTACGAATTAAGACTAGAATCCGCCCTCTTCAACTTTCTGGGCCCTTCCTACGTGAGGTTAATAAATGATCGCTGAAACCAGTAAGGAACAGTATCGCGGCGTCCTTTGTATTCACTGTCGGCAGGCAATTCCACTTTCGGCGTCGCAGGTGCGCAAAGAGAAGGAATTGAGAGAATCCGAGCCCAATGAACTGACGGAACTGCGTTCCAGTTCATTCAATCTGCGCTGCAGGGCCTGCCACGGGGAGGCAACGTATACTGCGGCTGACACGATCGATTGCGACGGAGCGCCTCGAGTGCGAAGCACGGCTGCGCGGCGCAATCCCCTGCCGCGGCCCGAGCCGAAGAATCTATCGCGAGCTGCAAACAGCTAGGGCGCGTCGCCTGCCTTTATAGCGATTGCCAAGCCCCGCCGCCACAACCAGGAACTTACTGCACTGTGACCGTGACCATCGCCGTAGTGCGCCCGAACTGATTCGTTGCCGCTAGCGTGTATGTCGTGGTTTGTGCCGGGTTTACCTCCACGCTGTTCCCTCGCACCGCGCCGACACTCGGCGACACGACGAAATACGAGGCGCCCGCGGCGGTCCAGTTGAGGGTTACCGACGACCCTGCTGAAGTTGTTGAAGGCGACGCCATGAAACTCGATATCGACGGCGACGCACCCGTCGGCACATTCGACGAGGTGTAAATCGGATTCATCTCGACGACTTCGAAATCGGACGCGGTAACGCTTCCCAGCGAGTGCAGGTCGTCATTACTCCAGCGATCGTCCGGCGCGCCGCTGATATACATCGACGAGCCGTTATCCGCCATGATCATTCCGTATTTTTTCAGCGCATTCAGGATTACCTGGTTGGTGGCCGAGAAAGTGGACACATCGAAACTCGACTTGAGGCGTAGCCGCATCCCCATCGGGGCAGCCATGGCCTGCGTGGAAGTGGCGGCCCAGTGCGAAGCTGGCGGGACAAACGCAGCGCGGCTGAATTGCAACGTGAACCGAATCGCATGGTTGATCTGTCCGGCGGCAACTTCGTCGTAACGGACGAGTCCTGGAAAAATCGGCAGGCCTGCGGCGTCAGCGGAAGTCCATGTCCATGGGCGCTGCTCGTCGTTTTGCAAATCCCAAACCGCAGCCGAGGCCGCATTCCATGCACCACCCGAACCGGCTGACGCACTGTAGAGTTCGTAGAGCCAGCAATTGCTGTTGTCAAGGACGAGTACGTGCCGGTCGCCATTCCCCGGATTGGGATACCCCTCAATCGGAGCGTTCATCGGCACAGGCATCGGCCCGGGATCGCTCTCGTCGCCGTAGGCGGTGAAATTGATGGGCACGAATCCCTGCGTTGAATCCACCACGACATAAGGAATGCCAATACTCGATCCCTGATAAAGACCTGCGCCGAAGTCCGGATGGATCGTCACTGACCCGCCGATAAAATTAATCAGCGCCGCCGAATTAGGATCCACGGGCGCCGAAGAAATATCTTTGTTCCAGAGATTGTCGGCCGGGAATGGGACGAAACCGTTGAGGCTGCCGCCCTGGCCGGAAGTCATCACGCTGCAAGCGCTAGGCGGCGGTGGTGGCGCGTTGGACGTGACCTGCACGTTTACAGCACTCGAAGTGCTCGCGCCGGGATTCGGATTCTGAACCGCTACCGAAAAAGTCCCTGCCGTCGAAGCGGTCCCTGTTGCCGTTAGCTTTGTGGCAGAGACGAAGCTCGTATTGATCGCCGCACCTGCGAACAACACTTGTGCGCCACTGATGAAATTGGTGCCGTTTACCGTCAGCGAGAATGCGCCGGTTGCAAAGGATTGCGGACTTACGCTGCTGAGCGCCGGTGAAGGATTCCATAGCGTGAGCGTTGTCGTGGCGGTAGCGCTCGAATCTGCTGCGCTGACGGCCTTGATCGCCGCTGTGCCTCCAGCCGGCATTGCGTTGGGCGCGCTGTACACTCCCGCAGTGCTGATCGTTCCCACCGTAGCACTGCCGCCGGCAATCGCATTCACAAACCAACTCACAGTTTGATTCGAGGAGCCGGTCACGGTTGCGGTCACTTGGTCGGTGCTACCTAAACGCACGTCCGACGACGCAGCCGAAAGTCCAACTGTAACGGCTGGCGGCGGATTTTTTCCGCCCGAATCGTTACTTGTGCCACATCCAATCTGGATACTGAGCAGGATCAGCAACAGGAAGGGGTCTGCGCGGCGCAAAATGACTCTCCGTGGACGGCCTAAGATAGATAGAGCTACCGCTCCACTATGCCGCCTCGCCCACGACGCAAACAACTGGACGAAAGTCCAAGAAGAGTTCAGGGCCGAAATAGCGTATCTCGCGCGCACCGCTGCGTTCGCGTCAAGTCGTCAGGTCCTGCAGATGAGGTGGCAACTGGAAGAAAGGGACGAGCGCTCGTCCAAATTACTCGCCAGCTCACTCAGCCATAGTACTTTCGCCGCCCTCAACCCGGTGCAAACAAACAACTTCGGGCACCGCTTTGCTTGGCACGCGCATTGCACCAATCCTCTGCGAGTAGGAATAAAGCTCAGAAATGAAAGCGCACGGACAGATGAACCAAATGAGACACGACGCAGACACTGAACAACTGATTCCCAGCATTTTCTTCTTGCTGAAGAAATGGGAGTCAATCACGTGGAACCGGGAGGCCGGAAAAATGAATTGGGACCAACTCGAAGGAAAGTGGAAGCAGTACAAGGGTGATGTTCGTGAGAAGTGGGGCAAATTAACTGACGACGACCTGCACATCATAGCGGGAAGGCGTGAACAACTAATCGGTCGTCTGCAGGAACGTTACGGCATCGCTAAGGAAGTTGCGGCCCGCGAAGCTGATGAATTTGTGAAGGCCCTCACCGCCGAGGAAGAAGTGGAACAGCGCGCGAATCGGGCGAGAGCCGGGCGCTAATGATTTGAGCTTGGTGGGAAGCAGGCGTCGCGAGACAGCCCGGAGCCCAGGACTCCGGGCCTGTCTCGCGATAAAAAGAAATGCGAAGGGAACAAGAACATGAAGCGCTCAGCGATACCCGGCCTTCTGTTGGCCCTGATTGGAATCATTTTATTTGCCCGTCAGGACATCGCGAGGATGGCGCAGAAACCGGCGCGACCACATTCAGCGTCAGTTCGGAAAAGTGAGGCCACGTTAAGAGCGGAACCGTTTCCCCTGGCAGCTTTGCTCGCAGGGTTTTTCTTTATGAGCGGAGTCGGCCTGGTTGCGGTGAGCGCGCATCCAAGCGCTCTATCGCAAACGGATAATCCCGAAGGCCGAGGGAGTGATTCGGTCTGACCTAATCCTGATTGCGGTATTCCTCTGGTACGTCATCCTCGGGCACTTCGTGCGTTTTTACTTCGGAAACATCCGGATCGGGCGCGTTCTCGACCCCGCTAACAATGCCCGCCTCGAAGTCCTGCCCCTCTTCTGCCAATTCGCGAACGCTTTCGGAATCGACATCCTCAATGTCGGACAGCCCTTGCACGTCGCCCGACTGTCCGGCTTCCGCAGCGAGCCCTACGCCCTGGCGAATCTGCGCGACCGGTTGTTCGGTCAGTTGGGTGCTGCGGGAGCGACGCCTGCGGGGAGCAGCTTTTTTTGTTTTTGCAGAAGCCTTCGCCCGGGAAGCTCGGGAGGTGAGTTTGGTTTTGCGCGCCGGTTTGGCGGCTTTTGCTGCTTTCTTTTTGCGAGTGTTTTTTTTCTTGGCCATGCCCAAAGTCTAGCACCGCGCGCATGGCGACCGCAAAAGGCTTTCTGCCGATAGCCGTTGGGTCAAAAGGCCGTGGCCAGCATCAGAGTATAGTGGAGTGGGTGCGCCACGAGATTCAATAGCCAGGGCACAGGACTGAAACGCCGAATGGACGCTGAACGCGGCCCTCGAGGTCGAAGCAAGCCTGAAAAGTCGAAAGGCGCATGGAAGCTCCTACCGGACGTTTGGGAGCTTATCGAGCCACGCAAGGCGATCCTCGCGCTAGGCTTCGGGCTGATGCTAATCAACCGCGTCGCAGGGCTGGTCCTTCCCGGCTCGACGAAATTTCTGATCGACAATGTCATCGGTAAGCATCAGCGGCAACTCCTTTTGCCAATCATCCTCGCCGTCGTCTGCGCGACGCTCGTGCAGGGCGTAACGTCGTTCGCGTTGACGCAGTTGCTGTCGAAATCCTCGCAGCGAATGATTTCCGACCTTCGCATCAAGGTGCAGGCGCACATCGGCCGCTTGCCGGTGTCTTTCTACGACGCGAACAAAACCGGTGTCCTGGTCTCGCGCATCATGAGCGACGTAGAGGGCGTCCGGAATTTAATCGGTACCGGCTTGATCGAATTTGCAGGCGGCATCATGACCTCGATCTTCGCGCTTATCGTGCTGCTGCGAATCAGCTCGAGCATGACGGCTGTCGCAGCGGTTGTGTTGATCGCATTCGCTATCTTGCTGAATAAAGCGTTCAAGACCATCCGTCCGCTTTTCCGCGCGCGTCCAAAACTAAACGCGGAAGTGACCGGTCGCCTCACCGAATCCCTCGGCGGCGTTCGCGTGGTGAAGGGCTATCACGCGGAAGAACGGGAAGGCAAAGTGTTCGCCGGCGGCGTTCATCGCCTGCTCGACAATGTGATCAAAACGCTCACGATGACTTCGCTGATGAGCCTCTCGTCAACGGTGCTCATGGGCCTGGTGAGTGCTGTGATCATGTTTCTCGGCGCGCAGAAAATTCTCGCCGGGACGATGACGCTCGGCACCTTCATCACGTTCACGATTTTTCTCGGCATGCTGATTGCGCCGCTTGTGCAGATTGTCAGTATCGGCCCGCAGTTGACCGAAGCCATCACCGGCCTCGAGCGCACCCGCGAAGTGTTGAACGAAAAACCCGAGGATGAACAACCCGACCGCACAATCGTTCTCGATCGCATTACCGGTTCCGTCGCGTTCGAGCATGTGGACTTTTCCTACGACACGGGCAAGCCTGTGCTGTACGACATTACCTTCGACTCATCTCCCGGCAGCGTAACAGCCCTCGTGGGTCCATCCGGCGCCGGCAAATCCACAATCATCGGCCTCATCGCCGCTTTCTATGTGCCCACCAGCGGCCGCGTGCTTGTGGACGGCTACGACCTCGCGCATGTCCGGCTCGATTCCTACCGCACGCAACTGGGAGTCGTATTGCAGGACACGTTCCTCTTCGACGGCACGATTCGCGAGAACGTCGCCTTCGCGCGTCCCGATGCCACCGAGAAGGAAATTCTGGAAGCGTGCCGAATCGCGCGCGTGGATGAATTTGCGGAGGGATTCGAGAACAAGTACGAAACGGTGGTCGGCGAGCGCGGCGTGAAACTTTCCGGCGGGCAGAAGCAGCGCGTCTCAATCGCGCGAGCGATTCTCGCCGATCCGCGCATCTTGATTCTCGACGAAGCGACCTCGAGCCTCGATTCCGAATCCGAGGCCCTCATTCAGGAAGGCCTTCGCTATCTGATGCGCGGGCGCACCACATTTGTGATAGCCCACAGACTCTCCACCGTCCGTCGCGCTGATCAGATTTTAGTGGTTGAAGCAGGACGGATCGTCGAACGCGGCACTCACGAATCACTCTATGCCGCCGGCGGCCGCTACTTCGAGCTTTACACCAAACAGCACGGCGTCGAAACCAACCTATTTTTGGCGCCCGGCGAGGGTAGTTCAGCGCCGGACGAGTCCGAAATCCCGGTTAGCGAGCCTGCCTCAGCGGGCCAGAGTGACACCGATCTTCCGAACGCGATTCGTCTTCTGCGCGGCCCCGGCAACTAAAATCCACGTCGTCAAAGAATGTGCCTTCAGTATCCGGTAATTGGAATAGGCGCCCGAAGCCAGCCGCTCGACTTTTCCCTCCGTCATTTACCGCGCCATGCACACGCTGTACAATCTCCGCTCCTCGCATTTCTGATGGCAAGAACCGGAGGCTCCCATGGTCGCGCGCGTCACGCACTATCGCATCCGTTCCGGGAAGCTCGAAGAATTTACTGCCACCGTGCAATCCCTGACTGCCGCGATGGACAAGCTGAAAGGGTTTCGGGTCCTATTGGTGTTACGAGGCGATGAATCATCGGGCCAGGAAGCCATGGCCATATCCGTCTGGGATTCTGCCGAGGACATGAAAGACAGCGACAGCAACTCTTTCTATTACCACGTGGTTTCGAAATTGATTGGCTGCTGTGAAAGCTTCTCGCCGATGCATGAACAGGAAGTCATGGTCAGCAAATTCGCAAATTGCTGACGATTCCGCTGGCCGATTCGTCGCAGAAATTCGACGCGGTCGCTCATGCCTGCGGAATATTTATCCACATCGAGGTACACTGCTCCTTGCGCTTGCGGTCACGCCGCCCGTCCGTAAGCAATGATTCCGGAGACCCAATCGAGTGTCAGGCCCTGCCGAGCTGTTGCGTCAAATCCCCGCCGAGTTCACGCTGCCCGCAGCCATCATCCTTGGCTCCATCATTCTTGTGAGTCTCGTGCTCTTCCATGGCATGGGCATCCATTGGGTTTCCAGGATCCATAAACGCGGCGAGCTCCGCTTGCGCGCCGGGCGTCCTCACGTGTTTGCCGCGCTTGTTCTTTTTGGCACCGCCATCTTCCTTCTACTCTCGCTTCACATTATCGGCGTTATCTGGTGGGCCATCGTGCTCAGGCATCTAGGTCTGATCCACACCGCGAAGAACGCCATCTATTTTTGCGCCAATGCCTACACCACGCTCGGCTACGGCGAGGTGGACCTCGACCCCCAATACCGCATCATCAGCCCGATCATCGGAATCTCTGGATTGTTTACGTTCGCATGGACCACCAGCATGCTCGTCAATATTGTGCAGGCTCATAACGCGCTTCTCGAAACTCTTGAACTCGAACGCGCCAAAGAGAAGGAACTCCGCCGAAATCTGAAAGTAGCTGTTGGCGGCGCGCTCACTCAGGAGCGCAAAGACGAACGGGCCGCGAGGCTGGCAGCAGCGCAGGAAAGCGCGGGCGCCTCGTTGCGGCGCCACTGGCAGCTCTGGCGTGAGGAGCGCCAGAAACTCAAAGAGATCCGCGAGGGTTTTTACACAGAAACAAAAGATCTGATTCGCAAGGAACAGGCTGCGGAAACCAATCTCGGTTCGCCCAGCCCAGACGCACCCGACTCCACTCCGAAACAGACTCCTCCGCAAAAACCGTAGTGCTCGCATCGCGAAAAGAAATTAAATCAGTGAAAATCGCAGCGACCGACTGATGAAATGGTGCCGGAGGAGGGACTTGAACCCACACGGGCCGTTAAGCCCACCGGATTTTGAGTCCGGCGCGTCTGCCAGTTCCACCACTCCGGCACGTGTTGCGGAAGCACGGCGCCTTTCAGCGCCGCTTTCAGACTAGATTGAATGTATCGCTTGTGAATAGTGCCGGTCAAGCGACCGGCGGCTCGCCATCACACTGCTTACAGTTGCGTTCCGCAGCGGTCTAATGCGAGAGTCTTACAATTCCTGTTTGTTCTCGGAGGCGCCATGAAGCGAGGCTCGGTCCATTGCCTGTTGCTGATCAACCTCGCGCTCGTCACACTCGCGTTTCCTGCTCGCGCGTTCGCCTCGGCCGATGAATCTGCTCCCGGGCATTTCGTCGAAGTCGAGAAAGGCAAGATCTACTACGAGGAGTGCGGCACCGGTCCCGACGCCGTCGTTTTAATTCACGACGGAATCGCGCACTCCGCCGTCTGGGACGCCGTCTGGCCCGCATTCTGCAAAGAGTTCCACACGGTGCGCTATGACCGCCGCGGCTACGGCCGCTCGCCCGCCGCCACCACCTGGTACTACGAGACGGACGACCTCTACACGCTCCTGCGCGATCTGAAGATCAGCCGCGCATTTCTTGTGGGAAGCTCGCACGGCGGCGAACTCACAATTGATTTCACGCTCGCGCACCCGAAACTCGTCAACGGCATGGTCCTTGTCGGCGCCGTCGTCAGCGGCTACGGCTTCTCCGATCACTTTCTGAATCGCGGCATTGCCAATAATGCCCCGATGGAAAAAAACGACGTCGCGGCCATGATTTCCAACTGGTCGAATGACAAATACCTGCTCGCCGCCGATCACCCCGAAGCGAAAAAGAAACTCCACGAAATCCTATCGGCCGCTCCGCAGGACTTAAATCATCCCGACTTCCCGCGTCCCACGCCTGATTCCCTTCCGCGCCTAAGCGAGATCCATGTTCCCACTTTAATTCTCGTAGGCGATATCGACATCCCCGACGTTCACTCTCACGCAGGCGTAATCGAAGCCGGTATCCCCAATTCGCGCCGCATCGTCGTAGAAGACTCCGGCCACCTCATGTACCTCGAGAAGCCCGAAGAATTCACCCGCCTCGTAATCACATTCATCAAATCCAACCGCAACTAATCCGCCGTTGCCGTTCAGTAGCACAGGCATTCCTGCTCGTCCTGAGCAACGAAGGGTTTACCCTGAGAACCCAAGGGCCTCTGCCTGCGTGACAATGCGCCTCACATCAAGATGCTTGGCGCACGCGCGATTTCGTTCCTTCGGTGTAGCTTTTCAGAATATGTCCCGGCGACAGGCCGGCCGTCAGAGTGCCGCCTGCACTAGACGCGTCACTATTGCACAAATCACCAAGCCCCGGCCTACCTCACCACCACGCCTACTTCGCAGTCACCTTAATCTCGCGCTCTTCGCCGCCCGCCACCTCCACCGAAGTTCCACCCGCCAGATAGCCTTGAATCACCTCCGGCTTTCCCCACTCGAGATCCCAGTCCTTCACCGCAATCACCGTATACTTCCCCGGTGACACCTGATTCAGCGAAAACGATCCGTCGCTATCGCTCTGGTCCCGCCGATACTCGCTGAGATCCCGAAGATCTTCCGGAACCAGCACTACCATCATTCCTGGCGCTGGCTTCCCTCCCCGCTCCACGATTCCTTTCACGTGGGCATTTACGCCGCGTGCTAAAGTCAAAATCAATCGCAGGTCGCTCCCACTACTAATCTCGATCTGGCGCCCAGTCAGACTTGTCCCATTCGCGCTCACGCTCCGAAGCTCCAGCCCTCCCGGTGCCACGGAAGACACTTCGTACACTCCTGGCGCGATCTCATCGGAAGAAAAACTGAAATTCCCGGCGGAGTCGAGGTCCTGCCTGAAACGGGCTCCACTGGTAGCGTTTCTCAGAAATATGAGCACTCCCGGCGGTGGAGATACATTTCCTTCCAGCCGCACCATCCCACTCACCACTCCCGCGGGCGCTATTCCCCTCACATCAAGCGTCTGCCCGTCCGTGGGATCTACCGGCACCGACTTGCTGAATCTCATGGACTGCCGCCCCTCTCGGGGATTGGAGGTCATTACTTGGAGGACTGAGGGGCCGGGGCGCAAGCCGTCGACTTCCATAATGACAGTTCCCGACTGTTGTTCGGAATCACCGTCTTCCGCGCTCGACTCTTGAGTCGAAACCCTAACCCGATCCCGATAAGTTCCGAGAATTGTTTGGCTGACTAGGATCTGCCTAAACAGTTTCGAATCCCTTTCCTCCACCGCAACACGCAAGTGCATCGCGGGTATGGGCACGAGTCGCATGTCAGCCTGTGCGCTACCGCCCGTCTCCAGGCGGATAGACGCTGCGCCACTCGCGTCAATCGCGTTTGGATAGTATGTAATCGGATAGACCAAATCGAGGCTGGAATTGGTTTGCTCAGCCTTTTGCGAAGCGGACGAGTCGCGGAAGGAAACATTTCGCGCGTAGTCCGCGTACCAGGGCTCCGCCGAGACCGCCAGATAGTAGTTGCCGCTCGGCAAAGACCCGAATCGATACCGCCCTTCTTCGTTCGTACTTTGGTGCCCGTTCAAATGCTTCACGTGCCCGCCGCTCTCAGTGTCCTCGCGAAATAAAAGCATTCTCGCGGACTGGACCGGCTCGCCAGCCTCATCCGTCACCTCGCCGGAAATCACAGCCTCCGGCGCCAATGGAAACACCAGATTCTCGGAATTCAGATTTGGCCCCACTAGGATCGCCGTCGTGAATTGCTCATGCTGCAAATACATCTGCTCAACATAGCCCTTCCGCCGCGCCTCTAGGACGTAGCGGCCCGCTGGAATCTGGGTGAACAGAAAGCTACCGTCTGTGCCGGCTCGCAATGTGCGATTCAAGTTCGGCGACGATGCAGCAGCAATCAACACATAGGCGCCAGCCACAGGCGCGTTCGTCATCGAGTTCACCACGCGGCCTGTGATTCGGAATGTGCCCGTAGCTGCCGCGTCGGTCCGTTTTTGCTGCTGCGCTGCTTGCGTCTGCGACGATACCGGCGCTCCCGCGCGAGACGCGTCCTGCGCCACGTTTCCCCCCAACAACAGTGCTACCACCGCAAGCGCTTCTAGCATGATTTATTTCTCTCTCTGCAGGAGTTCCAGTTCCAAGTGACTCTCTTGCTTCGCGCTGAGCGTTACGTCTTGCGCTTTCGTTAGATAATTTCGCAGCGCTTCCGGGTTCGCGTACTCAAGGTCGTCGGCTTGATCTATTGCGATCGCGCGATATGAACCAGGCGCGAGGTCGGCTATAGCGAAGGTCCCGTTCGTTATTTGTGCCACTTTTATCATTCGCGGCGCACGATTGGACACCAAAAGCACCACTCCGCTCGCGGGTGCCAATCCTCTCCCTCGGACATTCCCGTTCACTTTCGCGCCGTCGTTCCTCAGCGTGATCTCGATCGCTTCCATCGTTCCGCCCTCTGGCACCATCAACTCGTCGGTCAGCAGATCAACGGACCCATACAGCGCAGATTCCACGTACCACCCGAAATTCGGCCGTATGCCCACCAAATAAATTCCCGGCTCCACGCTCTTAATTACCGCGCGCCTTTGATCTCCGTCCACTTCCCATTGGGACCACGCGGTGCGGGGGCGTGCACTCGGTTGCTTCTCCGTCAAAAACACCGCGCCAGTCGGATTATTTTCATTGGCGCCCGCGCCGTTCTCGTTCGTTCGGAAGTCCACGGGAATCGAGGCCATTGGTGCCACGGACAAGGTCAGGTTCGTAATATTCGAGCTCACGTGCAGCAGCATCCGCCCGGCAGAAGAAATCTCCCCGTCGCCGAAGCAGTTTGCCTCGAGTGTGTAGAGTCCCACCGGCACCTCCCCGCTTCGGAACACTCCTGTCATTGGATCCACCCTCATACCAACCGGCACATCCTCGCCAGAGCTGTCTCTCAACTGCGGACGGCACGGCTGTCCAAGCGTTCCACCCACCACTGCGCCCGAAATTCGGTACAGAGGCACCGTATTCAGGGTGAACTCCAGTCGCGCCCGCCTTCCCGAATTCACCTCCACCGGCGCGGCCCCTTCCAATTCGGCAGCGTTCGGGTAGAACATCCGCGGATAGCCCACATCGCTCCCTTGTGCGCCGTTCCCAACGTGTCCCACAGGTCGAAAACTCGGTCCCACCGACACATAGTATTTTCCTGGATGCAGGTTACCCGCCCGGTATTCACCTTGCTCATCCGTCTGCCCTCCTCCGTTCGTGCTCCAGTAGCGGCGCCCCTCCTGAACCCGCGAGCCCAACACGCGCACGGGCAAACCCTCCACCCCCTCCCCATCCTCTCCCGTCACGATCACCGTGATCGTACTTTCCGGATCGAGCTTCAGAACTAGCGGCGACGTATCCGCACCGATCGTGACCATAGTAGGACGTCCGCCGGAGGAATCTATGTATCCCGGCTTATGTGCGTTGATTCCACACTCACCTTGCGCCAGGTTCTCGAATTGAAATTTGCCGCCTTCATCTGTGAGCACGAGCTGGTTTTCCATTCCGCTCAACTGCACCAACGCTCGTCGGATTGGCACCCCTGTCACAGCGTCCACCACGGTCCCGCTCAACTTATACTGCCCCGCGCCACTTGGTTTATCTATCGCTACAGGCGGGCCCAGGACGACTTGGAGAGCCTCTGCAGGTATGGCCGCCACACCGGCGGCTGCGCCGACAGCACAAACCAAAATTACATTCCGCAAGAGGTGCAGCACCCTGTAACGCATGTTTTCCTCTTAACCGGTTGAATACTTTGGCGAATTATATCTCAAACCAATCGGATAAGTCCTAAAGCCGTCACCTCAGTTCAGTTCCAGCGATCTCAACGGTCGGCACAGCCCATTTGGAGTGCAGCTTGTCCTGACGGAGCCGAAGCGCGGCTCGCCCGGGCGGCTCACGGCGAAAGCGTCGCCAAGCTAGGCTTTAATGTAGAAATCGAAGGATGTCTTTATGCAGGTGTGGAACGAAACCTCAGCGGCGGATTGCACCGCTGTGAGAAGCCCTGTCACAGAAGACCGACTAGCCGGCTAGCTGCTCACTTCGGAGCGTAGAAAAGATAATCCGCGGAATACGCCACGCGTACTTCTCCGCCCGAGTGCGAACCATCACACCCGGACGCAGGCGCTTTGCCACCTTTGGTGTTAAGCCGCTGGATCGTTGTGGCGCGCGTCAGCACCCCGCTGCCTTCGTGGCTCACAATGTTGACCAGAAGCCACGGAATCGAATCAGCGTCTGGTGAAGGAGCATTCGCAACAGCCTTTCCGATCACCCGGCTGCCGTCATTTGCTTCCCACGACGGTCCAGCGAAATGCTTACCGAAAGCCTCGCCATCCTGGTCGAAAAGTTGCGCATCCGGAGCCTTCAACGTCCAAGCGAATTGCCCCGCCTCACCCTTGCATATGTATACCTGATCGCCCTTCGCATGCAGCCGAAAAAGAAGCTGTTCGTTAGCCGGCGCACGAAGCTTTTCCGGCACCTCTTGCGCGCCAACGGCGCACGAAAGAATGGCGCTCCCAACGGCAAGTAGAGCAACACATCCGAATCCGCCAACGTGATTGAGCATGGGAAGTTTCCTCCTACCAAAGCGCAGAGCAGGTCGCTGCGGCAATATAACTCAACTCACCTGCATCATGAAACAGAACAGCGCGCGCGTCTCGGGTAATAAGAAACTCGGAAGGGTCTGGAGTTCAATCTCCGCTTGCCAGCAGCACTGCAAACACAGCGCAGTCCAGCAACACCACGAGTATTGCCGCCAACAAAGAAGGCGAAATGCGGGGCAGGGTGTACGATGGTGCGGATTCAAAAATTAAAGCCGCAGTGGCGAAAGAAAACCCTAAAGGAAACTCATGCTGCGTGAAAGGCGACTGGCCGTTTTTCTGTTTTTCCTTTGCGTCCTGCATCCCTCGGTTAACGCCGGCGCGCAAAACGTGAAGTCTACCTTCGACAAATCCGTGGATTTCACAAAATACAAAAAATATACCTGGGGATCAAATTATCTGCTGACTCTACAGCCCAAAGACGTTCAGGAACGCATCAACATGGCGATCGTCGATTCCATCAACCGGAATCTTCGATCCGCGGGTTTTGTCGAAGACGATAGCAACCCCGATTTCAAGGTTACTTACGAAGCAGGAGGGCAACCCCAAGCCGATGTCGGCCCTCAGCGACCTCTGTACGCTTCCGATATGGTCGGCTATTACTGGGGCAATCTCAGCGGAATTTCCTCGGACGTATGGGTTTCCAGCTTGGCAAAATTGAAAATTACCATTACGGGCACCGCGACCAAGAGCACTCTTTGGCAGGCCACCGCGTCCAAGAAGATTCAAAACCCCATGAAATTTACAAACAACCTTCAAGAGAATGTCGACAAATTCATACAAAAGACAATGAAGAGCTTTCCACCGAAGAAGTAATTCTGCCTCTCGTCCAAAAAACTGCGGCCGTATACCCACAAGGTCTAAAGTGGGCGGCGACACATCGCTGGGTGCCGGAACCTTCACCGCCGGCCCGGGTTGCCCTAATGGGTGCTCCCAATGACGGGTGCATTAGGGTCGGTTTGCTTCCAGACACCCATGAAGAAGTCGCCAATCGTGGGAGCACGACCCGAGTTACAAATCGTCGTGTGCCGCCGAACCCTCCATGGGCTTACGGTAATCGCAAGAAGCCGTGGCTCACGCCATTCGCGTCGACGAACGATCCCGTCACCGCGCCCCAGAGGTTGATGCTCAATGGTGACGTGGCTTGTATCCCGTCGCCCGGCCCATCAAATGGGGTGTTCTTGCCGCCTGGAGTGCGCACGAAGCCGTGGCTTACGTCGTTTGAATCGATGAATTCACCGGCGACGACGCCCTCCGCATTGGCGGCGTTGGCCAGAGTGCCCTCACCCGGGTCTGTACCTGCGCCCGGCACGTCAAAGGTGGTGATAGTGCCATTCGCAAAACGCAGGAAGGCGTGAAGCGCATCGTTCGCATCTTGATATGTTCCGGGGATCATTCCCAGGTCAGTAATCATCGAGGGAATAGTGCCCTGATCTGGGCCTGTCCCCGCCCCGGGCGCATCGAAGCTGGTGATCCTGCCGTTAGGGACTCGCACGAAGCCGTGCAGTACGCCGTCCGCGTCGAGATACGGTCCCGTGATGGCACCGACCGCATTAATACCCAGCGTGTCCGCCGCGGTAAACACACTTTCCGGAGGGTCGAAGCTCGTGATCTTGCCATCGTGAAAGCGAACGTAGCCGTGAGGCACCCCGTTTGCATCAACGTAGTCCCCGGAAATGCTGCCTTCCCAATTGATGGCCAAGGCATTGGTGCCTTGGTCGGGATTGGTACCCGCTCCCGGGGCATCGAAGGTCGTAAAATCCCCGCCTGGGCGGCCGAAGAAGCCGTGAAATACGTGGGACTCATCGAAAAGCCCTCCGACAACAACGCCAGTGTCTGTGATGCCGTTGGGAACAGTACCCTCGCCGGGGCCAGTGCCGCCACCTGGCACATCGAATGTTGTAATCCTGCCGTTAGGGTCGCGTACGAATCCGTGATTCACGCCATTCGCGTCGACATAATTTCCGACGATCAGGCCCAAGTTGCTGATTTGTTCGGGGAAGGTGCCCTGGTCTTGGGCGGTACCCGCTCCCGGGGCGTCGAAGGTGATAAATCGGGGTCTTGCTTGTATTTGACCTTGTGCTTGCGCTTCTGCTTGCCGCCATCCGGTGGAAACGAGACAGAGCAAGAAAAACAACGTCGGAACGCCGATACGCCTCATAGCTTCCCTCCTGAAATTTAATCTCTCCGGTTCCCACAACCCGCGACGAGCTCTGCATCAGGGTGTCAAGTAGCCGAAAGACCGAACAGCCTTCACGGGAGAAAACCGCTTACCCGGGAGGTTTAGCCCGGCATCTATTTCGACGCAACGGGCATTGAGAGGCGAAGAGGGGCAAAGTGCGGGATCTGCTAATTTTTCCGTCAGTTGCGGCGGTTGCACCGGGACTAAGCCGGTGAGATACTTCAGCCAACCCGCAGGACCATTTGACATGTCTCTAGAAGTGACATCGAGCCCTGAGCCCCAGCCTGACTCTCGGGGACGGCGCCTGGAATCTTGGAAAGAGATCGCTGCCTATCTGGGACGTGATGTCACGACCGTCCGCCGGTGGGAGAAGCGAGAGGGGCTGCCAGTCTATCGTCTCCAGCACAGCAAGCTTGGGTCGATTTACGCCTACACGTCGGAACTCGACGCGTGGCGGGACAGAGAGACGCATAGAGAGACGCTCGCGGGCGCAACAGATTTCACGGAAGGAGAAGCTGACCATCAGGCGGCGAGGATTCGGCCCGGGCATCGCTGGCTCATCGCAGGTGGGGTTGCCGTGGTTGCGCTGGTCGTAGCCGCCTATCTGAGTACTCGCAGCCGCGCCTTCAATGTAACCGCAGAAGACACTGTAATGGTGGCTGATTTCGCAAATTCGACCGGCGATCCCGTCTTTGATGGCGCGCTGCGGCAAGGCTTATCGGTGCAACTTCAACAATCACCATTCCTGAGGATTGTTTCCGACCAAAGAATCCGGGAAACGCTGCGTGCGATGAAGAAGCCGCAGGATGCGCGACTGGTTCCAGACATAGCAAAGGATTTGTGCGTACGCGTCGGAAGCAAGGTATACATCGAAGGTTCGATTACCAATTTCGGTAACAATTACGTGATTGGCCTCCAGGCGATGGACTGTTCCACGGGCGATCTGCTTGCGCAGCAGCAAGTGCAAGAAGCGGGCAAAGAAAGGGTATTGGACGGTTTAAGTCGCGCCGCCGGCAAGCTGCGTGAGACGCTGGGAGAATCGATCAACTCTGTCCGGAAATTCGATACTCCCCTGGCGCAGGCAACCACTCCATCGCTCCAAGCTCTCCGAGCTTTAAGCTTTGGAAGAGATGCGATGTCAGATGGCAATTATGCGGCTGCGGTCAGCTGGTTTCAGCGCGCCATTGCCGATGACCCCAATTTCGCCCTGGCCTACGGATCTCTTTGGGCCGCTTATAGCAACTTGGGAGAAATCAATCTCGGGCAAGAGAACATCAAGAAAGCTTTTGAGCTTCGAGGGGAAGTCAGCGAACGGGAAAGATTGGGCATTGAGGCCAGTTATTATTGGGGAGTTTCAGGCGATCTTGAAAAAGCACGACAAGCCTATGAATTATTGGCGCAGACCTATCCCCGCGATTCCGCTGCGCATTTCAATCTGGGAAGTGTTTACCAGGGTCTGGGGCAATTAGAGGACGGGCTTGCACAAGCTCGCGAAAGTTTCCGACTCGAACCGAACTCCGGATTAGATTACAGCTACCTGATTTATTCGCTCACAGTTTTAAATCGATTTCAGGAAGCTAGAGAAATTGAGACAGAAGCATTGGCCAAATACCCTGATCTATATCCGCTACGTATGTGGCGTTATATTTTGGCTTTCTTGCAGAACGATACAAAAGCAATGGCGGAACAAATAGCATGGGCGACTGGCAAGAAAGGAATCGATGATGTATTCCTCGGATCCGAGTCGGAGGTGCTGGCGTTCCACGGGCACCTACGGAAGTCTCGCGAACAATCCCGCCGGGCGGTGGTTTCGGCCAACGAGGCCAATGAGACAGAGACCGCGGCGGGTTATCGAATCAATTTGGCTCTAGCGGATGCACTTTATGGAAATCGGGAAGAAGCGCGAAAGTCGGTTCTCGGAGCGAACCGGCGTTCTGACAGCCGAGACCTCCAGTATGCTACGGCGCTCGTACTTGCTTTGGTAGGCGACACGGAAAAGTCTCAGTCAATCGCGGAAAATCTGGCGAAATCTTTCCCTGAAGATACCACTGTTCGATTTAACTACCTGCCTACTCTCCACGCGCAAATTGCGCTCAACCGCGGGGACACAGCCGCCGCCATTGAGAGCCTTCAGATGACTCCTTCGCAAGAACTGATGATACCCGGTGGTCCGACGCTGGACCTTGTTATGCTGCCGGTTTTTGTACGTGGGAAGGGTTTCTTAAAGGCGCATCAAGGCAGCGAGGCAGCGGTAGAGTTCCATAAAATACTAGACCGTCAGGGTCTTCTTGCGTTCTCACCCATAAGGGCGCTCGCTGATCTTTATCTCGCTCGTGCCTATGCGCTGCAGCGTAATTCTCTCGCGGGTCCTGACGCAGACGCGGCCAGGGCCAATGCCCGTGCTGCTTATGAGGGTTTTATGACGCTTTGGAAAGACGCCGATCCCGACATTCCCATCCTGAAAGAAGCCAAAACGGAATGCGCGAAGCTGCAATAATTGTTAGGGCTTGCCTTCGTAGGTGGGACCGAACCGAATAGGTGTCGAGAAATCCTCTTCGTACCATCTATCTCAAAACCAGAAAGGTAGTGATAATCGCTGTTCTTGACACTTATCCTAAAGTCAGCGCCGAACCGCTGCATTGCATCGCTGGCAAATTTCGCTCCACGGCCACAAGTCTCGACAGCCACAAGGAACCCGGAAGAGTCGACAAAATCCGCGGGCCAAGCACTTTGGTTTTGCCGCTGATTTTCATTCGCTTGAGAATTTCAAGTTCAGCCGTGACCCGCAATACTTTGCTTGCTCTTGGCCTACGAACTTCCCGGGGGTAATATTAGCTACCCGAAATTCGGTCAAGGAGAGAGTCTATGTCAAAACCGATAGAAGGGTCTTCTCCTACTCGTGAACCAAGTATCGTCGAGGGCCATCCCACGCGCGAAGAAATCGAAGCACGTGCATATGAGATCTATATCGAACGTGGTGCTGCTCCCGGGCGAGAAGTGGATGACTGGCTGCAGGCAGAACTTGAATTGTCCCAGACGCACAAAAAGTCGGACCGGATCGCGAAAACGGCGTTGGCATAAATCCGCGGTTAGCAGGCGGTATTTTGGCTTCACGCTCGTCGATAATTATCGGCGGGCAAGCCTTGGTACAAGGCAGTGAGGACAAGATCCAACCATCCCTCGATGTCGCACATTTGACTGTAGTTCTACCTTTCTATGTGCCGCGTTCAGCGTATAGCACTAGTAGTCATAGCCTCCGACTTGAAAGTTCAAAGTGAAGTTACTCGCATTTAATTTGACATAGGTTTTCGTGAGGCGTAAATTGCGCTCACTTTCCCTTCGAATTCTTCCGGGTTTGTAATCCCGGCCCTTAGAGGAGAAAACCTATGAAAGCCCCGGCCCTTTGCCTCGTACTTTTCTGCATCGCTGTAGCCTGTACGTTCGGCTTCGCGCCATCCGCTTTCGCGGACGGAGCTGTGTATGCCATGACCAACGCCATCGGGAATAACCAGATCCTCGTTTTTCACCGAGCCGCTGACGGGACCCTGACCCTCGTGCAAACGATTACAACGGGCGGCGGGGGCAGCGGCCTCCAGCTAGGCGGCACAGACTCGCTCGCTTCTCAGGGTGGTCTACTATTGGATCTCAGCCATAAGCGGCTCTTTGCTGTCAACACGGAAACCCTCGCCTCGAATAGCTCTGACTGCCAGGTAGGCACAATTACCTCCTTCCTCGTCGCGCAGGATGGCACATTGACGTTCGCCGATAGAGTTTCTTCTGGCGGTTTGTATCCCAATAGTCTGACCATAGCCGAACGACAGGACGACCGCGAAAAAGGTTGGGACGAAGAGGACGGGCACCACGTTATGCGCCTGCTTTACGTGCTCAACGCGGGCGGCCCCGGAATGAGTCCCACGTGCGGCATTGGCCCCAATATCACTGGCTTTACGGTCGACCACAAGGGAAGCATGACGCCGCTTTCTAACTCCACGCAGCCAATCGATCCGGGTGCCCTGGACGGCACTGGCTCCGGCGAAAACTGTAACGTAGGAGGGTTTCCGGTACCCGCTTTCAACTGCGGCTTGAATCCGCCCGCCTTCCCCCGGTCGCCAGCTCAGGTTGGATTCACGCCTGATGGCAATCAGTTGCTCGTGACGGTGAAAGGGACCAACACGATTTACGTCTTTCCGGTCGGAGATCGCGGGAGGGTTGGCACACCGACGACAACGCAGGCTCCAGGGCCGGGTCTACCCACCTATTTTGGCTTTACTTTTGACGGGAATGAGCACCTGCTTCTGTCCGAAGCTTTTGGGGCAAGTCCGTCTATACCTGCGGGAGGTACAGGTGCGGTCTCTTCCTTCACCATCACGAGGACCGGCAAACTACGAACGATCAGCGCCGACATCGGCGACAGCGGGACTGCCGCTTGCTGGGTGGCTCTCGATCCTGTGCGAGGAAGATATCTCTATGTCAGCAATAATCTCTCCGCCTCCTTATCGAGCTACACGGTCGGCAAGGACGGCAGTCTCACACTGCTGGCCTCGGTCGCCGGCAGCGACAGTGGTCCCAACGACATGGCGGTGGCGCGTGAAGGCACCACTGGCTTTCTGTATACTCTCGCCAGCGGCGGAGGCACGGTTGACGCCTATCGAATCAACAGCAACGGTTCTCTAACCGCGGTTGGATCGGTTCCTGGAATGCCTGTGAACGACGGCGCACAGGGGCTCGCAGCCTTTTAGACGGCTCGACGGTCACGGTTCTCGGGGCGGGGCGGCCTTAGAGCCAGCACCGGTCGGTGACGTATGCGCTATCATCCCCTGCTCCGGCGCCCATTCCTCCGCGCCGACTCCACCAAACTCTCCGCTGCCATCAAGCAAGTCTGCCGCAGCTCTCTTACCACGCTCCCGTGCACTCCCGGAATCAGCAACTGCGTCGCGGTTCCGTGCGACAGCGCCGCAATCGCAAGCGTCAATCGCCGATGATCCTTCGGTTTTCCGCCCAGCCGATCCGCCAGCCGGCGTTGCAGTAACTCGAACGACGGCCTCGGCTCATCTCGATGCAGCCGCGCAGACCAGTCCGCATGAATCAACTCATACTCGTGCTTATGGCTCGCTGCAAAGTCCAGATAGCGCCGGCAGAATTGAGCAACCGCTCGCGACCCTTTCACCGCCGCGAAGAGTTGCAGCTGCGCGCGCAGTCGCAAGGCTTCCAGAATTTCCCGTTTGTCTTTGAATCGCTGATACACCGTCGGAGTTGTCGTGCCCGCTTCGCGCGCCACCGCCCGCATCGTCAGTCCGCGTTCGCCCTTGCTTCGCCATAACCGGTAAGCTGCGTCCAGAACATCACCTTCTACTTCCAAATTGGGTTGGCGCGGCATCTAGGAATTCCCTTTGACGGCTGTGCTGCCTTTTCCCGGAAGTATAATATATTTGACATCGTTAAACAAACGTTGTATAAGTAATGGCCCCATATCTTACCTGTTCCGCAATCAAGGAAAGGAAGGTCAAGGAGGGATTAGTTCGTGAAGTTGCTGAGTGATTCGCATTTATTTCAATACACTGTAATTACCAAGGCCAGTCCTCAGGTCGCCTGGAACATCTTCTCCGATTGGACTCGCTGGCCCTCTTTCGCCAATGTCTACGGCAACCTTCGCTGGCACGAAGGCAGGCCCTGGCAGGTCGGCAGCCGTCTTTTTATCGAGATCTTGCGTCCCGTGGAAACCGTGATCGAGCACGTCATCATCACCTGCACGCCCATAAAGCAGATTGGCTGGATTGATAGCACCTTGGGCGTCACCATTATTCAGTGGGTTGAGTTCGAGCAGCAGGGCGAAGGCCGCACCGTGATTCACACCTGGGGAGAAATTGCCGGAGCCAAATTCGAAGTCGCCGGCCGCACCGTTCCGCAGCTCGTCAACACCTTCACCGAAACCTGGTACGAAAATTTTCGCTCCGCTTGCGACGAAGCGGCTGAAATCGGCGATCTCGTAGCCGACCCCGTCTAAGAAATCACGCCCTGGCGGCGCGTGAGCCGTTTCTTGCGACGCGCGCTCCACACATCACATTTCTTTCGTTGAATCAAAGCGAGGCTTCGGAAAAAACGAATTCCGGAGCTGCGCGCTCGCCCAGGATTTGGCGCGCAGCCCCGGAACCCGAGGAGGAACCGGTGAGGACTTAGTTCGCCGACGACGAAGCGCCAACCGCTTCGTACTCTTCCGTTGACGAGCCCTTCGAGCGATCGATCTCGATGCGGCCCTTGAAATACGCGCCGTCCTCGATGCTGATCCGCGAAGTGGTGATGTCGCCCGTCACCGAGCCGTCCTTCTTGATCTCGACGCGGTCGCTGGCGCGCAGGTTGCCCTGCACTTTTCCGTAGACGACCACTTCGCGCGCCTGCACTTCCGAATTCAACTGGCCGCTGCGTCCCACCGTGAGGCGTTGCCCTTGCAGCGCAATCGCGCCTTCCACTTTGCCGTCGATTTGCAAATCTTCTTCGCCGGAAATCTTGCCCTTGATTTCCAGGCTCGCGCCCAGGCATGAAAGCCCTCGCGCTGTTGGCGCACTCGGAGTTGTTGCCGGCGCGTTGAAACGCGTCGCGCTCGCTGCGCTATTGAAATTTGACGCTGGTGCACTTCCCTGCCCCGACGCTGGCGCGTAGCCGGGCGCTTCGGGTTGAGTCTTGGTCCACATGGTGCCTCCTCGTTCGATTCGAAAGGGTCGTCAGGATTGGCTGACGTACGACAACTCTATTCGCACGCGGCGAGCCGAGGCAATCCAGAAAAGGTTCAGGTATGCGCGCGCGGAAACCTGTTCGTTCGTACAGGTGGCCGCGCGTTCTGAAAAAAAGTTAGTCGGCGTTGTCGATTTGGGCGCGCTGCAGGCGGTCGGAGTAGTCGATATAGAGCGTCTTCCACTCGGAGTAGAAATCGAGAGCGGCCATGCCGGATTCGCGATGGCCGTTGCCGGTGTTCTTGATTCCGCCGAATGGCAAGTGCGTTTCGGCGCCGATCGTGGGTGCGTTTACGTAGACGATTCCGGTTTCGAGATCGCGTTGCGCGCGGAAGGCGTCGTTCACGTTGCGGGTATAGATGGAGGACGAGAGGCCGTACTTCACGTCGTTCGCGATGGCGAGCGCGTCGTCGAACGTCTCGAACGGAATCACGGAGACGACGGGGCCAAAGATTTCTTCCTGGCAAATGCGCATCTTCGGATCGCAGTCGACGAAGACGGTGGGCTCGTGGAACCAGCCGTTGGCGTAGCCGCCGCCTTCGAGTCGCTTGCCGCCCGCGGCGAGCTTCGCGCCCTCGTCCTTGCCGATTTGGACGTACTTCATCACGGTTTGAAGCTGCTGCTCGTTGATGCACGGGCCCATTTCGGTGGCGGGATTCAGGCCGTCGCCCACTTTCAGGGCCTGCGCGCGCATCACAAATTTCTCAACGAACTGGCCGTAGACTTTTTTGTGCACTGCGACGCGACTCGCCGCCGTGCAGCGCTGGCCGGTGGTACCGAAGCCGCCCCAGATGGCGCCATCCACGGCGAGATCGATGTTGGCGTCGTCCATCACGATGATGATGTTCTTGCCGCCCATCTCGAGGGTGCACTTTTTGAAAGTTGGCGCGCAGGCGTTGCTCACGATGCGGCCCACTTCGGTGGAACCGGTGAAGCTGACGAGATTGACATCCGGATGACTTGGGATCGGCGCGCCCGCATCGGGACCGTCGCCGAATACGACGTTCATCACGCCGCGCGGCAGACCGGCTTCGGTAAGCACCTGCATCAGGTTGTAAGTTGAAAGCGGCGTGTCTTCAGCCGGCTTGATGACCACCGTGTTGCCGCAGACAAGCGCGGGAATCGCTTTCCACGACGGAATCGCCATCGGGAAATTCCAGGGCGTGATCAGTCCCGCGACGCCGATTGGCGAGCGCACGCACATTGCAAATTTGTTGGGTAACTCGGACGGAGTGGTCTGGCCGAACTGGCGGCGGCCTTCGCCGGCCATCAGGTAGGTCATGTCGATGGCTTCCTGCACGTCGCCGCGCGTTTCGGCGAGCACTTTGCCCATTTCGCGCGTCATGTCGATCGCAAAGTCTTCTTTGCGCTGAGTGAGAATTTCGGCGGCGCGGTAGAGAATTTCAGCGCGCTTGGGCGCAGGTGTGAGGCGCCAATCTTTGAAGGCGCGCTTCGCGGCGTCGATGGCCTGGTTGACGTCCTCGGCGCTTGATGCCGGGAACATGCCGACCAGTTCGCCCGTGTTCGCAGGATTGCGGTCTTCGATGGCTTTGCCGCTGCGCGCGGGAATCCATTCCCCATCGATGTAATTCTTAAAGACTTTTGGCGTTACTGCTGTGGCCATGCGAATTCCTTTCGTTCTGAGTGCAATTTGGAGTGGTTACGTCGATTAGATGACGATTCCCGCGCAAACGACGCAAGGGCGGCCTTGCCTCCTACTGCCGATTTGGCGGTCAGTCTTCATAGCTCCGGCACGACGGTAGCATGGCCGGGAGGGCGATTCAACAGGTTCGGAGAGGGCGAACCAAGAAGGCTGTTCGAAATCCGGAACTCGTTCGGCCCCACTCGCTCCGCCCACACGCTCCCTGTCTCGTAGCCTTTCTGGCATCCAGCCGACAGATCACCCTCACCCGTTCGTTTATTGGTGATTCTTCATCCATTCGAGGAACTCCTGCTTCGTCACAAATACCTCATCAAGCCGCACCCCATTCTCGTAGCAAACTCTCAACACTGTCGTCGCTGCCTCTAGGGACTAACCGAAGCACGGGTTGCGTGCAATGTCTGAGAGTTGATTAGCTATGACGCGATTGTGACAACGCGCGGCATTCGGGGACTGATACGAGATGAGGTAGCGTTCGGTAGCGATTCGTGTTGTGGCTCCAACGCAGTGCTGTAAAGCCTCTGGCAAGAGCATGACCTACCCAGCGAGTGTCGACGAGAGGTGTACGATCACTCTCGTTGAGGATGAGAAGCTGGCCCAGGTATTTGGGCCACGCACTTTCCAGGATCAGTTCCGGAAAGTAAGCATGAAGGGACCGGCCGGTTTCGAAGAAAATAAATTGACCTCGAAGGTTCATTTCCGTGGCGACAGTGCGGCTTACGTCACCAAGGGCCGAGTCAGGAGGTCTGTCGATAAAATCGATCATCGGAATATGAAAGCCCATGCCCTTGCATTCGGCCCAGGAGTGCCAAGCCATTTCTTGGTTCGGACCGAGTTCTGCGAAGCGTTCGGTTAGCCAATCCGGGGTTATGTCGCCAGCAGGGACTTGTTGCACGTCACTCCGCGGGGCTGCTGCCTGAAGACCAGGTGCCGCTACTTGGTACCGGGAATATGTGAAGATGAGATCGCCGCCATGACGAGCGGCGATTTGTTCCACAATAAGGGACGGATGTCCCTGAACGATCAGCGCATTACTCAAGCTTCGCTCCCGAAATGACTTGGTATGTCCGGTACGCGAAATCATCGGTCATACCTGCAAGGTAATCGATGATCAGATGAGCTCGACAAAACCATTCCCAAGTATCTTTACCCCATTTCTCGTGCGAAGAATCATCATCTGCCGTAAAGTCGTAGACGTCAAGATAGTGTGCGGGCAGACCATCAACCAGGGGAAGGAGCGTCTCGAGCCCTTGCTCTTGCACGGTCTTGCGATCGGGGGACTTCCACGCTTCTCGCAAAAGTGCGAACTGTTCCCGCGTGAGCTTCAGAAGAGCGCTGTACTCGTCCAAGATTCCATGAGTGACTTTAAGTCCCGCGAGAAAGGGCTTTTGCACTCTGTCCGCGGGGTAGAGAAAACGCCGGGCAATTCCCTTTAGAGTCTCAAGAAGGTCATAGGCGTCCGTACCATCAAGTAACCCAGGACGGGTTCCATTGCGGATGTCCTCGGAACTGCCATCGCCATAGAGGCGAGCGGCCTCCGCAATCATCGCTCTCGTGAAGTCAGTCTTGAAGACGATGAAACAATCTTTGGCTTCAGCGGGATCCGACGTCGAGCCAACTTCAGCGCCGCGGTCCTGCGCGGACTTGCGAAGGTCGGCAAGAGAATCTGGAGCAGTATCCTTCTTGATCCAGTCCCGAATTCCGTGAAAGAACTGGGCTGGCGTCAAAACGGCTTGATCGATTCCATCTTCCATGTCACTGATACAGTATGAGATGTCATCAGCGGCTTCGACAAGATAGGCGAGAGGAAACCTTCGCTGCGCTGGTAAACCGAACTCCTTCCAAGCCGATTCTATTTTGGAGCGTTCCGATTCGAAAAACCCTGCTTTCTTCCAGTGTTTTTCGTCTAGTGGCCCACGCGGGTATTTAAGCGCCGTCAGAATCTGGGAGTAAGTAAGGTCCATTCCGTACCTTCTCCGTTCCTCACGAATCCGCCCTTGGAGCCTCGTCAGGATACGCGTGCCCTGCGGATTGCCGTCAAACTGTAGGAAGTCCTGAACCAGTTGCTGAAGGTTCTTGTCTTCCGCCCGATGGGACGCGACTTTCTTCCAGTTGTCGCTGAACCACTTCCGTATTGCAGATTCGCCGAAATGCCCGAACGGCGGATTGCCGATGTCATGAGCTAGGCACCCTGTCTCGACGAGAGATATGAGAGCGGAACAGTGAGCAAGCTCGAGACCAGCGGGCGCGAGCGATTTATCAATTACTTTCTGGGCGATCCATCGACCGACGCTGGCGACCTCTAGAGAGTGCGTAAGGCGAGTCCGAACGGCAGCGTCCTTGGAGAGCGTGAAAACTTGGGTTTTGTTTTGAAGTCGACGGAAAGCGCTTGAGTAAATTACGCGGGCGCGGTCGCTCGCCGCCTCCTCATCGATCGAACGACCCTTGAGTGATGACCCACCGGACTTGTAGCGTGTGGCTGTAATGAGGCTGCGATGCCAGGCCGCTGCATCAAAGTCCTCGTTCTTGCGTATCTTGTTCGTTACGTCCGCCACGCCCCTATTCTACTCCGCTTACGTATTCCAGTCGTACACACAACAGTCGGGGTCGCTAAGGGTAGGATCTTCCAACTTCCATCCAAACCCTGCCTACACCTTTGCTGTACTTCCGGACAGTCCTCTATCACTCGTTTCCAGTGTTACTCTGTATCTGGCTAATTGGCGTCATACGCCAAAAGCCCGATTAAGGAGGTCCGAGATAGGCGACTGAACGAAAGTCGGCCGGCGCCAGCCGTCCGACAAAAATCGAACGATCTCCCACCTCACCACACCGCGCCCGCATCCTGCGGCCCGCGAACCCACAAAAGGACAACTCACCATGACCTCGAAAACGACCACGAAAGCCACCAGCCCGAAAACCAATAGAAAGCGTTCCCGAAAGAAGCCCGATCGAATCAACCGTCAACGCCGCCTGCAAAAGCAGCTGCAAATCCTCCTCCTCGAACGCCACAGCCGCCGCTGCATCATCTGCCACCACCCCGAACGCGAAGCCATCGAAGAGGAATTCGTCCACTGGCGCGCCCCCTGGAAGCTCTCTCAGGATTACAAGCTCAACGACTATCGCACTGTCTACCGCCACGCCCGCGCCGCCGGCCTGCTGCTCCAACGCCGCGAACGTCTGCACTCCGCCCTGGACGCCTTCGTCGAATCCGTCGACGACGTAACCTTCACCGGCGACACAATCCTTCGCGCCATGCGCGCCTACAGCTGCATCGACAGCCACGGCCGCTGGACCGAAATCCCCACCCAAGTCCAATTCTCCACTTCCACCGACGCCCACCCGCCGCAGCCGCCCACCCCATCCCCGAGGAGCGGTTCCACCGCCTCCGACATCCTGAACATCGTCCCTAAAAATTCAAATCGTGCATCGCGAAGCGATGCCACCGCTTGCGCATCCCCACCCGCGCAAGCCTTCAACGAAGAAGACGAAGAAAACGTGCGCGAAGAGCGCGTCACCGCTTCCGACGTCCTCGACATGTTCCGCAAATACACCGTTCAAGCATCGCGGAGCGACGCCACCGCCGCCGAAGATGAATACGACGAACTCGAAGACGATGACTCCGACGCCGACTCCGACGATGACGACGAGTCAGAAGAGAACGCAGAAAACGAGCTCGAAGAGCTCGTCACCGCTTCCGACGTCAGCAACGTCGTCCGCAAATACGCCAATCAGGCATCGCGAAGCGATGCCACCGCCGCCGACGATGAATCAGAAGAGGACGCAGAAAACGAGCTCGAAAAGCTCGTAACCTCTCGCCTCACATCTTCAAAATCACCGTCGCCCAGCGATACCAACGCTTGTCCCACACCTACAAAATCACCGTCGCGCAGCGACGCTACCGCTCTCCGTGACTCTTCAGAATCCACGTCGCACAGCGACACTACCGCTTGCGCAGCCCCACCCGCGCAACCTGCTTCAGCAGTGGCACTAAATTCAAACAATCGCGGTCGAAGCGTGACCGCTACCGCTTGCGCAGCCTCACCCGCGCAAGCCTTGCCGCGAGACGTTGTTCGCGGCCAGAATCCGAATGACCGGTCGCCTTCCGACCGCACCGATCGCGCCGCGTTACCTTCCGGCGGCGCGCCCGCGCAACCGGCCGCTCCCGAAAAACCGAAGCCCGACGCCGACGGCCTTATCTGGCACCCACACCCGGGCTACCCGAATCAGGAGAGGTCGGAGCCAGACGCTCAAGGCCGCGTCTTTTACAAAATCCACATGACGACCCCAGCCTCGCAGCTTCCGCCGCGCGAGACGGACGCCCAACGCGCAGCAAAGTTAATCTACGGTTCTGTGATTAAAAAATACGGCAACCCGTGAGCGATCACCGATTTAAGAATTTCTAATCGGCGGTAAAAGGGGGGCAAAGGCGACAGCAAAAGAGCCGGCAAGATGCCGGCGCTACAAGGGAAAAGGCGACGGAGAAAGGAACGTGGTCGCGACGGCTGCCGAGCATTGAGGAGTGTGCCGCGTGGGACTTGGGGCACAGGCAGGATTGCCTGTGCTACTGGAAGGCAAAGGCGCAACCAAGGGCAAAGGCGCCGGCCGGAGGCCAGCGGTATGAAAGGCAAGGGCAACGTCAAAAGAGCCGGCGAGACGCCGGCGGTACGAAAGGCTGAAGGCTGGCGCTGAATGCCCGCGGTAGGGTCAAGTCCTGATTGTTTGGGATTGGCGCGGGAAGGTATGCTGAGCGCAGTGGAGGGTGGCGATGGCGACTTCTGTGTGGCGGGGGATGATTTCGTTTGGGTTGGTGTCGATACCGATTCGGTTGTATGCGGCCGCGCGGGAGAAACGGATCAACCTGCACCAGATTCATAGTGTGTGTAAGACGCGGTTGAAGCAGCCGCTGTATTGTCCGCATTGCAAGCGGTTTGTGGACCGGAAGGAAGTGATCAAGGGCTACGAATACGAGAAGGGGCAGTACGTGTATATCGAGCCGGAGGAGATTGAGAAGATTACGCCGGAGTCGGGGCGGACGATGGAGATACTGGCGTTTCTTGAGGAATCGGAGGTGGACCCGATTTATTTTGATTCGTCATTTTTGGCGCTGCCTGATGAGAAGGCGGACAAGCCGTATGTGCTGCTGCTGAAGGCGCTGGAGGAGACGAACAAGATGGGCGTGGCGAAGGTGACGATGCATCAGCGGGAGTACACGGTTTTTATTCGCGCGCGGAATCACGGATTGACGCTGCATACGATGTATTACCAGGATGAAATTGCGAGCGTGGCTGGTTACGGGAAAAATTACGACATTAAATTGAGGGCCGAAGAGGTGCGGCTGGCGGAGCAGTTGGTTGAGAGTTTGACGTCGCGATTCAAGCCTGAGGCTTATAAGGATGAATTCCAGGCGCGGCTGAAGGAATTGATTGACGCGAAGCTCGAGGGCAAGACTGTGGCTCCGACGCCGAAGCGCGAGAAGGCGCCGGTGATCGACATGATGGAGGCGCTCAAGAGGAGCCTGGGCGAGGGGCGTCGCGCAGCGGGCCGGGCGAAGGCGCGGCCGGGGAGGGCGGCGTCGGCGGGCGGGCATCGGCAGCATCGCAAGGCGAGTTGAGATTCGAATTTTTTGGCTTTCTTGGGCTAATGAGCCGAATTTGTAAGTCGATTTTTTCTTAGTCGCACTTCCCTTCTTCGAATTGGTGCACTTGACTGCGCGTGTCTTACGATGCGCGGTATTGCCGTGGCGCGCGTGGTTGCTTGACATGATGGAGCGGCGGCGAATATAAGGAACAGTTTCGAGCAGGTGGTGATCCTACAAGGAGAATCATGGGCCACGAACTGGGGCGAGAATCGCGGGAGAAGTTTGACGGAAAAGGGCGGCCGAATCGGAGGGAATTTTTGGCGGGATCGGTGGGGGCGTTGGCGGCTTCGCGGATGAATAACAAATTGGGCGGGTTCAGTTCCCTTTCGCATGAGGGCGCGGCGATGGAGAAAGCGCCTACGGCTGCGGCGCCGCGTCGCGTGATCGCCGGAATTGCAGGTGGAGGCGATCACACCGGTGGCCGGGAATGTGCCGCTGGATTTCACGCTGCCGAATGCGTTGAAGCTGGTGGAGATTGCGGGGCGGACGGATGTGCCGGTGGCGGGCGGGGCGCGTCATCCACTGGTGAGGAAGTTGATTACGGGCGAGCGGGTTCACGGGAACAACGGACTGGCGGGCGTAGAATTTCCGGAGCCGAAGATCAAGCCGGTGGCGGAATCGGCGCCGGAAATGATACGAAAGATCGTGAAGGCGAATCCGGGCGAAATCACGATTGTGGCGGTGGGGCCGTTGACGAATGTGGCGCTGGCGCTGCGCGACGATCCGGATCTGGCGGAGAAAATCAAGGCCATCGTGATTATGGGCGGGTCGCTTTCGGGCGGGAACTTGACGCCGGCGGCGGAATTTAATTTGTACGTGGACCCGGAGGCGGCGCGGATTGTGTTTGATGCAGGGGTGCCGTTGACGATGGTGGGGCTGGACGTGACGCGCAAGGTGCTGTTTACGGACCAGCGGCTGAAGGCCCTCGAGACGGCGAAGAATCCGTCGGGGATTGCGGCGGCGAAGATTATGGCGGCGACGCTCGAGCATTTGAATCGAGGGCCGCATCCGATGATTGAGGCGATGCACGATCCGTTGACGGTGGCGAATTTGATCGATCCGGGAATCTTGACGTTGAAGGATTATTACGTGGAGGTTGAGACGGAGGGCGAGTTCACGGCGGGAGAAACGATTGGGTGGGCGTATGGGCCGGCGAGAGGGTCGGCGCCGATGGCGCTCGCGGACAAGCATGAGGGGTCGCCGGTGTTGGCGACGGAGGAGACTTTCAAGGCGAATGCGCGAGTGGCGGTGGAAGTGGATGCGGAGCGATTTTTCCGGCTCCTGCTGGGACGGCTTGCGACGTAATTTTACGGCTTGGCTTCGACCGGTTGAGCGTTGTTATCGGCTTCGATCACGGGAATCAGATCGGTGGGGATTTGAATTTTCGCGATGTAGCCGCGGGCGCCGGCGTCGGCAGCCGCGCGGGCCATTTCGAGCGAATGATGTTGCGTGACGAAATAGATGTTGGCGTCGGGCAGATCTTTGTGGATCAGCTGAGCGGCTTGCAGACCGTTGAGATTGGGCATCGAGACATCTAAGAGGATTACGTCAGGAGCAAGGGCGAGCGCTTTTTCCACGGCGTCCTTACCATCTGTAGCTTCCCCGCATACACTCCAACCTTTGTGCATTTCGAGAAGCATTCTGAGGCCGGCGCGAACCATGGGAACGTCGTCTGCGATGAGTATTCTTAGCATTGCGTTACCTCCGTTGCTGCACTGACAGGAAGGAGCGTGATCGCGAGAGGGAACGCGGGGGCCGGGGATGAGCTCGTCTTCTTTACTAAGATAAGATGCGGGTTAGCGTTAACGAATCGGGTAATTCGTGTATTCGATGGCGTTTCGCGTGACTTAATGGACACATACGCACAGGGGTTTTCCTCAGACTGTGCAAAAAGGGGAAAAACCCAAGCATCACCGTCGAAAGTACTATCCACAGAACTGTGGGCTATCGCAGATACGGATTGAGTGCGCGGATTTGATAGACTCCTGCGCGAGAGGAGAAAGCGATGCTGCGGACGATTGGCAACGTGTTTTTGTGTTCCCTTTTCACGCTTGGCCTGGCGAACCCAACGGCTCCGACGACCTATGAAAATCTGAACGCTGTTCTGTGGATGCAGACGGCTGTGGAATATAAAGCAGCCACGGTGCAGACCTACCGAGTGGCGCAAGCAGCGCTGCTGCAAGGGCTTCGCGATCCGCATTGGACGGCGGCGCTCGAGCAGGTGGGCGATTTTGCGAATCTGCCTCCTGCGGTAATTTTGGATCTGGATGAAACTGTGCTGGATAATTCTGCGTTTGACGCGCGACTGGTGGCGTCTCCCGTGCCACAGAATGAAATCGGCGCGGAGTGGACAAAATGGGCCAACGAAGTGGGCGCAGGTCTCGTTCCCGGGGCGATCGATTTTTTGCAGTTCGCGCACGCCAACGGCGTGACGCCTATTTACATTACGAATCGCAAGTGCGACTCGTCCAAGGATGATGATCCCACCGTGGAAGTGCTGCGTAAGCTTCAGGTGCCGCTGGATTCTCCGGTCGATCGGTTGTTTTGCGCGAAGGACAGCAAGGACACTGACAAGACGCCGCGGCGAAGATTGGTCGCGGCAAAGTTCCGGATTCTTTTGCTGTTTGGGGACCAACTCGGAGACTTTCTAACGATCCCGCCGGGCGAGGCAAACCTTGCAGGTCGCGAGAAACTTTTCGTTGCTCACCAGAGCTTGTGGGGCGAGCGGTGGTTTCAGTTGCCGAATCCGATGTATGGATCGTGGGAAGGGGCGGTTGGCTTCACGGTGCCGGACAAGCTGAAACATTTGCGACAGTGATCGGTCTTACCGAGAGCCTACCTGCGAAGATTGCGGAGATTGGACAGCACTTTGGGCCGAGCGTAAAATCGAGTTGTAACTCATTTTACGATTCGAGGATTCAATGATCGCTGAGAAGCAATCCTATCGTGGTGTCGTCTGCATGCACTGTCATCAACCGACCCCGCTAACGGCATCCGCAGAGAACAAGGAGCAAAAGCATAAAAAGGGACCTCAAGTTGCAGAAGATGAGTTCGCAATTTTTTCGAATCCCCTCAGGTGCCGAGCTTGCGGCAAGGAATCTGTCTACACGGCAAAGGATGTGAGAGATTTCGAAGGCAGCCCGAGAAAAAGACAGCGCAGACGCGCGGCGAGTTCTTCCGGCTAACCCATACAGAGATCTTGAGGACAGGCTCTTTCGCAAACACCTACCGGTCAGAAACTTCCGGCTAACGTGGCGCGTTCGTCTGCAGGTCAATCGCCCGACGATGACTCCTATCGCAAGACCTCCGAGACTTGAAAGACACGATATGCAACTGACGCTTAATGCTCCGGTCGCAGATCAGTAAGTCAAGGCACTCGCTTCTCTTTTGTCGTTCAGCAGCCCGCACACTTCTTCATCAGCAAGCTGTGGGAAGTCAGCGTAGAATTCCCCGACAGCGCGGAATTCTCTCGGAGTCAGCAAGCACACGACCTCGTCGGCCTCTGAGCCGAGCATGAGGTATGTGGACAGAGGAGCGACTGCAGCAGCCACGATGATGCGAGCGGGGTACAGTTTTCTCAGAGCTTCGATAGCGACGCGAATCGTTGAGCCGGTGGCAATTCCGTCATCGACGAGAATGACAGTCTTATTGTGCACATCGAGTGGCGGACGCGCACCACGATAGACATGCTCGCGACGTTCCAGCTCCCGCCGTTCCGTAGCAGCAACGCGGCGAATCACGCTTCCCGATAGATCAAATTCCTCCACAACATCGGGATCAACTAGTTCACTTCCGCCCATTGCAATGGCGCCCATAGCGAGTTCTTCGAACCCCGGAACACCCAGTTTGCGAACAAGGAAAACGTCCAGCGGAACGTCAAGGGCCTCCGCTATTTCGTGAGCAACGGCTACACCCCCGCGCGGGAGCCCAAGAACGATCACGTCAGGCCGTCCCTTATATGCTGCAAGCCGCTGCCCCAGCAGGCGGCCCGCTTCCTCTCGATTCCTAACTTGCGCGTTCATCTTTCTACCTCCTTTGGATCCCATTGCCTTCGCGAACCGAAGTTACTCAGACGCCCAGCTCCGGGTGGGATTCCAGTAAGTAGTTCTTAAGCCTTAGATCAATGGCCTTCCGAACGGCTCGCCTCGAAGCGGCGCGATGCACGCAGCGCCGCTTTGTGGCTTTTCCAATTCTTGCTTTCCGTTCCATGGTTTCTACTCCCTTCCGTATGGCGACGCCGACAGGCTTTTCACCAGGGGCTCCTAAAAATATGCACCGTGTACCAGAGCAACAGCGCGGCGCTACCGATGGCCAGCATCATGAGTGCCACGAAAAGTCCCGAAGCCGTCTCGCGAATAGCGATGCCCAGAGTAAGTCCTGTGGCGATTACGATTCCGATGTAAGCGAGGAGGCGGCTAACCTCGAATAAGAACCAAAATGCTGACGGCGGCGACGCATTGCGGGAGAGGGCGGACACCCATGCAAAAGCGAGTAGGCTCGGAATCAGGAAGAAAAGAACACTGAAAAGCCACTTCGAGCCCGCGGGGTGAGTTGCTTGCATTTCCCTGCGCATATCGGCTCCTTTCTAATTGACTACTCTACAATCGCAGCTATGCAGATCCGGGACAGTGATGCAGGTCACGATGGGAGGTGACGGCGGAGACCAGAATTCGGAGCACTCTAATATCAGGCTGCGACACGTGAGAAGAGCAAGCGCTTTGCCCATTCGACGAGGAGCAAATAGGTGATGGTGGAGATCGCAAGAAAAGTGAAAAATGGTCCCGGCAGAGGCGTAAAGCCCAGAAGTTTGGCCAGAGGTGAGAACGGCAGAACGATGCCGACGATCACGATGAGAATTGTGGTAATCGCGAGGGGAATGCTGGGCCTGCTTTTCAGTGGATTTCCCGCGGTGCGAATGATGAAGAGCACGAGCGTTTGCGTAGCAAGGGATTCGACGAACCATCCGGTGTGAAATTCCGGCTGGCTCGCGTGGAAGTAGCGGAGCAAGACGTAAAAGGTCAAAAAGTCATAGATCGAACTGATGGGGCCGATGAAAATCATGAAATTCCTGATGAGTTTCATATCCCATCGCCGAGGGGCGCGAATGGCGTCCTCGTCAACGTTATCAGACGGGATTGTGATCTGCGCCGTGTCGTAGAGGAAGTTGTTCAGCAAGATCTGGGTGGGGAGCATGGGCAGAAACGGGAGAAACACGGATGCGCCTGCCATGCTGAACATGTTGCCGAAGTTGGAGCTGGTACCCATCAGCAGGTACTTCATGACGTTTGCGGAAGCGCGGCGGCCCTCGATGATGCCATTGTGCAGAATCTGCAGTCCCGGCTTCAGCAGGATGATGTCGGCCGCTTCTCGCGCAACATCCACAGCGGACGCAACCGAGATGCCGACATCCGCCGCGTGCAACGACGGCGCATCATTGATACCGTCGCCGATATACCCGACCACGTGGTCGCGCTGTTTCAATGCATGGATGATGCGGTCTTTCTGCATGGGCGAAACACGGGCAAATACGGTGGTTTCTTCGGCGAGGTGTTGCAGAGCGGGGTCGCTGGTTCGTTCCAGTTCCTCGCCGAGAATTATGGAGGGGTTTTTGATTCCGACCTGCTCGCAAATGTGCCGCGCAACGAGTTCGTTGTCGCCTGTGAGTATCTTTACTTCCACGCCGTCGCGGCTCATAGCCGCAAGCGACTGCGCCGCATCGGGGTTGGGCGGATCGGCAAACGCGAGATAGCCCGCAAGAATGAGTGAGTGCTCATCGGCGACGGTGAAAGCGCAGTGTGAATCCACCATTCGGTAGGCGACTGCGAGAACGCGGAATCCCTGCGCGCTCAAATCGTCGAACGTCTGCCGGCAACGATTCTTGGCGGCAGCGTCGAGCGGTACGACGCGGCCTTCAGTTTCATAGGATTCTGAGAGATCAAGTATTCCCTCTGGCGCGCCTTTGGTAATCAGGAGGCAGCTCGTGGATCCTTTTTTCTCGACAACGATTGAAAGCCGGCGGCGCTCGAAATCGAATGGAATTTCGTCGCGCTTCGTGTATCCATCGGAATCCGGGCGCTGAAGCTTTAAAATGGCTGCGTCGAGCGGACTGCGAATCCCGGTTTCCAGCTTGCTGTTGATGTAACCAAGTTCAATGGCGCGTTCGGAAGGCTTTCCGAGAAAATCGACGGAGGCGGCGAGGCTCATAATGCCGGTGGTGAGCGTGCCAGTTTTGTCACTGCACAGCACATCGATCGTCCCGAAGTTTTGAATGGCGGAAAGATGCTTTACGACCACCTGGTCTCGCGACATGCGGATGGCTCCGCGTGCGAGCGTTACGGAGGTGATCATGGGGAGAAATTCGGGGGTCAAACCGACGGCGAGGGCCACAGCGAACAAGAAGGACTCAAACGCGTCTTTATGCAATGCGACACGAATGACCAGGATGAATAAAACCAAGAAAAATACGGCGCGCATGATCAACATTCCAAAGTGCTTCATGCTGCGCTCGAACTCGGTTTCGGCCGGGCGCGTCGCGAGCCTTTCCGCAATGGCTCCAAACGCGGTTTGAGCTCCCGTTTTCAGAATCAGAACCGTGCCGGTACCGCTGACAACCGAGGTTCCGAGAAAGACAAGATCCGGCGCATCGGAACTCCCGTCTGGCGATGGGGCATGACCAATCGCGTTTTTTTCTGCCGGTAGCGACTCACCGGTTAAGGCCGCCTGCTGGACATACAGATCGTGTGATTCCAAGAGCTGGCCGTCGGCGGGAATCAAATCTCCGGCGGACACGCGCACAATGTCGCCCGGTACCACCTCATAGCGTTTGATTTCCTGCCAACTGCCGTCGCGCAGAACCGTGGTTGTCGGCGTGACATTTTCCCGAAGCTTGTCGATCGCACGCTGCGATCGATACGTTTGAATGAAATTGATCGAAACGCCGAGCAAGACCATCACCAGGATGATCACGGCGTCCGTCGCATTTCCGAGGATGAAGGAAACGACGCTTGCGATGAGGAGGATGACGACAAGCGGATTGACGAAGAGGAGCAGGAGTTCAATTACTGCGGCGCCACGTTTTACGGGCGCGGGATCATTTGGGCCGTACTTGGAAAGGCGTTCCGCCGCTTGCCGCGAAGACAGGCCGCGCAGCAAGCTCGAGTCCTGGTGGCTGCTTTCGCTGGTTGCGATCGCGGGCGAACTCATATTCCACGCTACATTCGCGCCAAGGCATCGAGCATAGTCACGGAGCGCTCAAATGGCTCAAAGGACTCAAAGGGGCCGATGAGGCGCCAAGTCACGCCGCGGCGATCACGCGAGCCGTTTCTCGGGGGCGAACCGCTTCAGAACGAATGCTGATGAGAACGCCTCTGCGTTTTTCGTAGTGCAAAGTGTACTTCTCGCAGCAGCACTCGCATAGCCAGAAATGCTGGACCGCGTGCGACTTCGTGTCCGGCGTCCCATCCATGTGATCGTTGTGAAACCGGAAAAATTCGCCCCGGTGGAAGTCGAACGGAGTCGCACAATCAGGATTGGCGCATGTCGAGAACATTACCCCGCTCCTTTTCCTGGACTCGACGACAGCAGCCTTCTCGGAAGGCGTGGAACGAGCCAGGAAAGATTGATGACGTCTACCCGGAAAGCTCGTTCATCGTAGTGCGTGACGCCGAATTCAAGAAACAATAGCGAGGGCGAGTGCGCTTGGCGCTCGCCCTCTACTTGCCGTGCCACCTTCGCCGATTCTATTCGCTCACGGCTTGGCTGCGAGCGAAGGCCTCACTATGACTTGATCGTAAGCACCGGGCACGCCGCTTTACTAACCACTCGATATGCCTTCGTATGCGGCACGTGACCCGCGAGACCCTTGCGGGGCTTGGCACCCATGACGATCAGGTCCGCTTTCTGTGCAAAGCGGAGGATTTCCTCCACGGGCTCGCCGATGATCATGAAGAATTCAGGTTTGTATTCCAGGTTCGCCTTGGCCGGCACGAGCTCTTTCAATTGCCGAACGACCCAGTTGCGCCGCTTTGTGACGGCTTGTTCCGAAAACTCTTCCACATAGGGCACCACGTTCAGAAGCGTGATTTGCGCGCGATGCTCCTGAGCGAGTGCGAATGCGTAGGCCGCTTCGCGGTCGACGCCCGGACCAAAATTGGTCGCGAACAAGATGTTCTTGAATTCGGTTTTGCCCAGGGATTCATCTTTGGCATGCGGTCCGACGGTAAGGACGGGAATGCGCGCCTGGCGGAAGGCTTCTTCAGCTCCGGAGCCGAGGACGATTTTCTTGACGTCGCCGAGGCCACGGGTGCCAAGAACGAGCAGATCAATCTTATATTCGTTGATGAGTGAGTCGAGTGTGAGCCAGAATGCGCCCTCCACGATATTGGTGTGATATTCGATTCCATGGAGACCGCCGGCTTCAACGATCTTAGCGAAGTTCTCTTCGGCTTCGCCTCGGCTCGCGTCGATTGTCTTGGCGGCGATTTCAGGCGCAATCATCGGATACCCGTCGAGGGTGATGACGTGGCTAAGATAGATCTTAGAGCTGAACCGGCGTGCAATTGAGATCGCGTATTCTAGCGCGCGCTCGGACGCGGGTGAAAAGTCGGTAGCGACCATGATTTTCGACAAAGAAACTTGCGTCGCGGGAGTAGTGACTCTTGCAGGCGCTGCTGCTACTGCATGTTCCTGAAACATTTGAACCTCCTCTACATCTGAAATCTGTTTGATTAGGGCCCATCACCTAGATCCACCACCACGCTAATACCGGGCGATTTTACGTGCTGTGACACGCATCACGATTCAATGCGGCGTGAGTCACAAGGGCCGCCTTCGCTTACCTGAAGGGCGGCGGGCGGCGTTAGCTTTGCCTTATAACAAGCCTGAGATAGAATCCGGTGGCACCCCGAAAATAGGCGCTCGTAGCGGAGGCATACGTCCGAAAGGAACGATTTGTTCCTGTAGCATGTGGGTGCACGAGTCATTGGGAGCTATAGCTTGCCGAAACCCTTTCCGGCGGCTCCAGACTTTCAGACGCTTTTTCAGTCCGTGCCGGGTCTGTACCTCGTTTTGTCGCCCGACCTCACCATCATGGCTGTCAGCGATGCCTACCTCCGCGCCACGATGACTCAGCGCGAGGAAATCCTGGGCCGCGGAATCTTCGAAGTCTTTCCGGATAACCCGGACGATCCAGCTGCTACCGGAGTAAGCAATCTGGGGGCTTCCCTGCAACGAGTGCTGCAGAGCAAGGTGCCCGACACCATGGCTATGCAGAAGTACGACATTCGCAAGCCGCAGTCGGAGGGCGGCGCTTTCGAGGAGCGACACTGGAGTCCCGTGAACACTCCCGTTTTAGGGCCGGATCAAGAGGTTGCGTACATCATCCATCGCGTCGAGGACGTAACCGATTTCATTCGCCTCAGCCATCAAGATGCCCAACAGCCGAAGCTGACGGAGGAATTGCGCACAAGAACGGGACAAATGGAAACTGAGATTTTTTCACGGGCACGAGAAGTCCATGAAGCGAATCAGCGATTGGAACGCGCCAATCAAGAACTGGCGCGCAGCGAAAGCCGATTTCGATCCATTGTCGCAGGTGTAAAGGACTATGCGATCTTCATGCTGGATCCCCAAGGCCGAGTTTCCACTTGGAACGCCGGCGCGCAGCGAATCAAGGGCTACAGCGCGGAGGAAATTATCGGTGAACACTTCTCGCGGTTCTACACGCAAGAAGACATCGAGCGCGGGAAGCCCGAACGGGAACTAAAGATAGCCGCCTCCGAGGGGCGAATGGAGGAGGAAGGTTGGCGCGTCCGCAAGGATGGCTCCCGCTTCTGGGCCAATGTGATCATCACGCCCATACGCGACAAGAACGGCGAGCTGCTGGGGTTTTCGAAGGTCACTCGCGATTTTACGGAACGCAAGAGATTAGACGAAGCACTTCACCTCAGCGAACAGCGCTTTCGGACACTTTTTGAATTCTCGCCCGACGCGATTCTCGCCACCAATCAAGACGGAGACATCACTGAAGCAAATTCGCAAGTGGAACAGATTTTCGGCTACGGCAAAGACGAGTTGTTGGGCCAGAAGATTGAAATCCTGATTCCAGAGCGCTTCAGGACCACTCACCCGGCCCACCGCAAAGAATATAGCGAACAGCCTCGGACTCGACCGATGGGAATCGGCTTGGAACTTCGCGCCAGACGCAAGGATGGCACGGAGTTTCCGGTCGACATCATGCTCAGCACTGTGGAAACCGGAACGAATAGAGCTGTGCTAAGCGTGATCCGCGACCTCTCGGAAAAAGCCCGCATCGAGGAGGAATTGGCCAGAAGAGAGCGCGAAAAGCGCTATCTCGAAGAGGAACTCAACACGGAGCACAGGTTTGAGGACATTATCGGGGAAAGTTCCGCGCTGAGAAGGGTTTTGAAGCAAGTCGAAACGGTTGCCGCAACTGACGTAACCGTTCTTATTCTCGGTGAAACGGGGACAGGTAAGGATTTAATTGCGCGGGCGATTCATCAGCTCAGTTCGCGGCACTCGCACACGCTTGTGAAGTTGAATTGCGCGGCGATTCCCACCGGCTTGCTCGAAAGCGAACTCTTCGGGCACGAAAAGGGCGCTTTCACCGGAGCGCTTTCTCAGAAAATCGGCCGCCTCGAACTGGCGCATCAGGGGTCGCTGTTTCTCGACGAAATCGGGGATCTTCCCGCAGAGCTTCAGCCTAAAATCTTGCGAGCGCTCCAAGAAAAAGAATTTGAGCGGCTGGGCAGTACTCGCACGATCCCCGTCGATATCCGGCTCATCGCTGCGACCAACCGAAATTTGGAAAAGATGGTGGCCGACCGGGAATTTCGAAGCGACCTCTACTATCGCCTCAGAGTCTTCCCGATTTCCATGCCCGCGTTGCGCGAGCGCCGGGAGGATATCCCCCTGCTCGTGCGCTACTTCGTCAACAAGCACGCGCGGCGCATGGATAGGCGTATCGAGTCCATCCCCTCCGACGTGATGAAGGCCCTAACCAAATGGGACTGGCCGGGTAACATTCGAGAACTCGAGAACTTCATCGAACGCGCTGTGATTCTCTCGAAGGGTCCCGACCTCCGCGTCCCATTCGCTGAGCTCGAGATGCTGCCCGATAGTCCCCAAAAGGAGGACGCCACGCTCCAAGCCACCGAGCGGGACCATATCCTCCGCATCCTTCGGGAAACCAAAGGCTTGATCGCGGGACCCAAGGGAGCCGCGGCACGTCTGGGCCTGAAACGGACCACACTGAACTCCAAGCTCAAAAAGCTGGGGATCGAGCGCGACGACTATATCTAGTCTGGCCGACGATATCTCGTCAGTGCGCTTCGTCACGCTCGGGTGTGTTGCTAATCACTTCCCAATGTAGCGGGCTATAACCCCTTCACCCACAGCAAAGTGCTTCGCTTCTGCACCGTTATCCGTTTTGGCTCCTGGCGTGCCATAAGGAGACACGTGGCGCAGGACGAGCCAAGATCACGCTGAGAATTACGGTTCAAACAGAGCCGCAGGCCACTACGTTAAAGCTCGAAGGAAGAATCGTGGGGCCGTGGACGAGCGAACTAGATCGGACTTGGCGGCCGCTGGCTGCCTCGCTCGGAACGAAAAAATTGGTGGTCGACATTTGTGGCGTCACGCAGGCGGATCTGGATGGAAGACGAACTCTTGCCGATATCCACAGGGCGACCGGCGCAGAGTTTGTCGCTGACACGCCGATGACCAAGTACTTCGCAGCAGAAGCACAGCGCAAGACGAAGAAAGATACGGAAGAGGAGAAATGAAATGCGAGGACCATACGGATTCGAAATGAGCGAGAATTGCCAGTCGTGCAAACTCCGGAAGAGCAGTTTCTTCTGCCAACTCACGCCCAAAGCCACGAAGGACTTCGACGCCGTCAAGTCCACCTCGGCATACCCCGAGGGCGCAATCTTGTTTCTCGAGAAGCAGGATCCGCGCGGAGTCTTTCTCCTCTGTGAAGGCGAGGTCAAGCTCACGATCAGTTCGAGCGAAGGAAAGACGCTTATTCTGAGAATTGCCAAACCAGGAGAAATTCTGGGCCTGATGGCCGCTCTCTCCGGTAAGCCATACGAGGTTACAGCCGAAACCATTCGTCCATCCCAGATCGCCTACGTTCGCCGTGACGATTTCGTCCGGTTCGTCGCTCAGTATCCGGAGGCCGCGCAGGGAATCGTCAAGCAGCTGAGCTCAAACTACCACGGAGCTTGCGGGCAGCTTCGAACCGTCGGACTTTCAATGTCCGCACCCGAAAAGCTTGCAAGACTTTTACTGGAATGGTCCGCTGGAGCCGAGGAGACGAAGCTTGGCACTCAGATCACGATTCGTCTGACGCACGAAGAAATCGCGGAGTTCATCGGTAGCACGCGCGAGACAGTCACTCGCACGCTCAGTGATTTCAAGAGCCGCCGCCTGGTGACTACCAAAGGCTCTACTCTGTCAATTCCGAGCCGCGCCGCTCTCGAGAATTTCGTCACGGCATGACCGTCGCGCCAGCTTTGCAACTAGCTGAAATTCAGTGGAGACAAACCTGGCCTGCCGTCACACCTGCGTCACAACGGGGTAGGGCACTTCCGTGACGCACACAATCAAAACAAAATTTGGCGGGTGAGCCTGTAAGCCGGATCGTCCGGGGTGAATTTCCCACGCATCTCGATGTGACTTATAGTGGTCATCCGAATGTCGACCTCGAAACCCTCAAATTGTGGAGTGTTGACATCTCGTTGCAAAATGTTTCCAGCGAGAGCAGCGTGACCGCCGCTTGGTTTCCAGCGAAACCACAGTAAGTGCGTCTTAAAACCGACTGGTTTGCAGCGATACGGGTTGAGTACAGCCTCATGATTTCACCAACTGAAACGTCTTGTTTTCAATCGCCTTCCGAATCCATGGCATCAAAGTGATTGCCTTGAATTCAGCGAAAAAAGTCGTGCCTTTCGCCTCTTCGATTGGGATTGGAAAACTGTACGTGTTGTTTTGAACCTTGACCACGTAAAAGAAATTTCCGTCTCGGTAGTGAGAGAACTTGGCTTTGTTACCATCCCTCACAACCGTTTTCAAATCGGGCTTCATTAAATCAGCTCCCGAGTCATGCTACATAGCTCCGCTACGTTGAGTCTTGAACCTGAGTGTCACGCCGGTGTCACAACCGAGAACGCCCGATTCACAAACCATTGAGAACAAAAAGGAAATTGGCGGATGAGTCTGTAAGCCGGATTCTGTGTGCTGCGTCTCGTGCGCTAACTTGCGTTAGCGGCGATTGGCGCTCCTGATGCCGAGTTAATCGGCACCGGGACTAAACCGACGCAGCGCGACGATCATTCCTCTAGGTCCCGGATCGCTCCGGGACTCAAGCAGCCTACCCGAGGGTCAGAGCGCGCGCTCTTGCGAACGCGATGCATACGGGCCGGGCCAGCCCTCCCCTCCTATTTGGCCTTGCTCCACGCGGGGTTTTCCGTGCCCCGAGTGTCGCCACCCGGGCGGTGGGCTCTTACCCCACCTTTTCACCCTTGCCAAATGCGCTCGACCGAAAGAGGCGAGCCCGCGGTTTTGCCGTGGGCCTGCCGCAGGGTGCGAATCACACCGGCGGTATATTTTCTGTGGCACTTTCCGTGGCCGCGACTTCGCGTTTCGCCTTCGCGGAACGCGCGACGCAACCCCCTGGCGTTACCAGGCGCGTTGCCCTTTCGCCGCGGCTCTTGCGAGGTAGCGGCGATGGGAGTCCGGACTTTCCTCCCGCTGGTCCGCGTCCGTCTTGCGACGGATTTGGGCCAACCGGCGATCATCCAACTCACCCGCCGAGATAATTATAAAGCATGTGCGCGCAGCCTGCGATGGAATTGGGCGGGAATTGCCGTCGGTCGAGCGGGCACGGCATGCCGTGCCCCTACTGACGGAGGTGGTGACGTAAGAGACATTCTTTGCATGAGATTTTGCCGAGGGGATAGTTCCTGCTAGTGAGACGGGAGGAGTTTTTCGAAGGCGGCTTCGTCGAGGATGGGGACGCCGAGGGTCTTGGCTTTGTCGAATTTGGAGCCGGGGTCGCTGCCTACGACCACGTAGCTGGTCTTTTTGCTGACTGTGCCGCCGACTCTGCCGCCGTAGGCTGCGACGAGCTGTTCGGCTTGTTCGCGGGAGCGGCGCTCGAGGGTGCCGGTGAAGACGAATGTCTTGCCGGCGAACTGCGTTCCTTTCGGCGCGGGACGCTCTTCTTTCATGTTAACGCCGACGGAGCGCAGGTTGTCGATCAGTTTGCGGTTGGCGGACTCGGAGAAAAATTCGTGCACGCCTTCGGCGATCTTGGGGCCGATTTCGGTGACTTCGAGCAGCTCTTCCGTGGAGGCCGAGGCTACCTTTTCCATGGAGCCGAAATGCCGGGCGAGGAGCTGGGCCGTGCGCTCGCCGACGAAGGGTATGCCAATGCCGTAGATCAGGCGCTCGAGGCTGTTCTTTTTGCTTGCGGTGATTTCGTCGAGCAGATTCTGGGCGGATTTTTCGGCCATGCGCTCGAGACTCGAGAGCGACTCAAGGTCGAGCTTGTAGATATCGGCGTAATCCTTTACGAGATGCTTTTCGATGAGCTGGTCGACGATTTTTTCGCCGAGGCCGTCGATATTCATGGAGTGGCGGCCGGCAAAGTGAAGGAGCGATTCCCTTCTGCGAGCGGGACAGGAAACATTGACGCAGCGATAGGCGACTTCGCCTTCGGTGCGGTGAACCCGCGTGCCGCAGACTGGGCACTTGTCGGGCATTTTGAATTGCTTTTCTTCCGCGCCATGCTTTACGACCTTGAGCACGTGCGGAATCACTTCACCGGCGCGCTCGACGAGAACCGTATCGCCTGCGTGGATGTTGAGGCGCTCGACTTCGTCCATATTGTGGAGGGTGGATTTGGAAACGGTGACGCCGCCGATTTGGACGGGCTCGAGAATCGCGAACGGCGTAAGCACACCTGTGCGCCCCACGCTGACGGCGATTTCGCGAAGGAGAGTGGTTTCCTGATGCGCCGCATATTTATAGGCGATGGCCCAGCGAGGCGCCTTCGAAGTAAAGCCAAGCTCATTCTGCAAGCCGATTTCGTCTACTTTGATTACGATGCCGTCGATTTCATATTCCAATTTTTCGCGCTTCGATTCCCAGGCGGAGAGATATTTCTCGACTTCAGCCAGCGAGTGGCACACCTTCCAATCGTCACTCGCTTTGAAGCGGAGAGCCGAGAGCGTTTCGAGGATTTCCGAAAGGCGCTTCTTGGGGCCGCGTCCGTTCACGAGCATGTAATAGGCAAAGAAATTCAGCCGACGCGAGGCGGTAATCCGCGTATCGAGCATGCGGACCGAGCCGGCTGCTGCGTTGCGAGGATTGGCAAATACTTTACCGCCCTGCTCAGCTTGCAGGCGATTCATTTCTTTGAAGGCGTCGCGGGTCATGATCACTTCGCCGCGCACTTCGAAATCGCCGGGGATGCCGGCTTTTTTCAGCAGGACCGGATCGATGCGGAGCGGAATCGAGCGGATTGTTCTTACGTTGGGCGTGACGTCTTCGCCGGTGGTTCCGTCGCCGCGCGTAACGCCTCGCACCAGCGAGCCATTTTCGTAAATCAGGGAAAGGCTGAGGCCGTCAAACTTATGCTCGGCGACATAATCAACTTTTTCGCGGCCGGTGGTTTCGTGAACGCGGCGATCAAAGGCAGCGAGCGCTTCGAGCGAGAGAGCATTATCGAGACTGACCATCGGCGTCTGATGGCGGACTTTTAGAAAGCCCTCGCGGGGAGCACCGCCGACGCGTACGGTGGGCGAATCGGCGGTGACGAGGTCCGGATATTGCGCCTCGAGTTCTTTGAGGCGATTCATCAGGCGATCGAAAGCCGCGTCGGAGATTTCCGGATCGTCCATCACGTAGTAGGCGTATTCGTGACGGCCAATCTGGTCGCGCAGGCTTTCGATTTCTTTAGCGTCTTGCTTCTTCGACATGAAACTCCTGAGGGATGAAGCGAACGAAACCGGCACAATATTATACAATGTGGGTTTGCTTTCGCACTGCGAGACGAGACATTTGATGGCGAGGCTATGCCTGACGGAATCCAAGACGCGCTCCTGATCTACAACCCGACGAGCGGACGGAGACAACACCGTCGCTTTGGGGAAATCGAGCAGGCGGTGCGCATTCTGAAGGATGCGGGGATTCGCACCGAGCTTGCGCCGACGACTGCGCCCATGAGCGCGACCGGAATTGCCCGTCAGGCGGTACAGCAAGGGCGCGGAATGGTGATTGCGTGCGGCGGCGATGGAACGAACAACGAAATCGTCAACGGTCTGGCTGGTAGTAACGTTCCGATGGCGGTGTTGCCGGCGGGCACCGCGAATATTCTGGCTAAGGAGCTGGGAATCCCATGGGATATTCCTCAAGCTGCGCGGCTGATACCCGGAGGCACGGTCCGGCGCGTTGCGCTGGGGGTTGCGATTCCGGCGGAGGGAAGGCACACGGATCAGGTGCCGGCAGAGGGGCGTTATTTTTTGTGTGTGGCGGGCGCGGGGCCTGACGGGGCGATCGTCAACGGCGTGGATGGAGAGTTGAAGAAGAAAGCGGGAATTCTGGCTTACTGGCTGGAAGGAATGCGCCAGGTTTTCAAGTATGGGTTCCCGGAAATGCGCGTGCATTCGAATGGCAAGGAGCGGCGGGCGACAATTGTCGTCGTCGGGCGGACTGTGAATTACGGCGGCCCATTCAAAATTACGACGGGCGCCAATTTATTTGAGGACTCTTTCGAGTTTCTGACAAATTCGGCGAAAAGCCGGCTGCGCTATCTTGGAGCTTTGCCAGCGCTCTGGTTGGGAAAGCTCCGCAGCCTTGATGGAATCGACGCTTGGAAATCCACCGAGGCGATTTGCGAACCGAATGGCGACGGGCCGTTGTGGGCGCAGGTGGATGGCGAGCCGATTGGGGATTTGCCGATTAAATTTTCGATTGTGCCCAATGCTCTTTCGCTTGTGATTCCTGCACGCCGCAATGGATAGACTCCACTTTTCCTAAATCTGCACTTTCGCTCGATTTCTTGGGTCTTGTTGCTCTCCTTCGGTCGGTACGCACGAGCTACTCTGTTAGGATGCGTGCGTGGAGCCGGTCACGCATGCATTGACTTCTCTGGCGCTCGCGCGCGTTGGGCAAAGGCGCCTGCCGCGATTTGGAACGGCGATGCTGGTGGTGGCCGGCGTTGCTCCCGACCTTGACTACGCGGGCTACCTTGGCGGCGCGAGCTCGTTTCTGCGATACGACCGGACACTGTTGCATTCCCTTCTGTCTTCATCCGCGCTGGCGATTGCACTCGCCGCGGGGTTTTACTTCGTTGCGCTTTATCGTGAGAAGAAAACTGCTGAGCCGGAAGACTCGCGGGCCCCGAGACTAACTTTTGGGGCGGCGTTTCTTATGTGCGCGATGGGAATTGCCGCGCATTTGTTGCTCGATCTGGTGAGCGGCGTGGGAGTCCGGCTGCTTTGGCCCTTTAGGACGCGGTGGTTTGCGTTCGATCTGCTGCGCGACTTCGATATTTGGATACTGATGTTTCTTGTTGCAGGACTGCTGCTCCCCATGTTGATCGGGCTCGTGAGCGAAGAGATCGGTGAACGAAAGAAAGGCGCCAGCGGAAGAGGAAGCGCGATTGCTGCACTTGTAATAATTCTTGCGTACGTAGGTGGGCGCGGCGTCCTGCATAGTAGTGCTGTCGATCTGCTTGAATCCCACGATTACCATGGCCGCGTAGCGCTTGCGGTGGGTGCATTCCCGGAATCGGCTTCCCCTCTCGAATGGCGCGGGGTGGTGTCCACCGATAACACAATCGAAGAGATAGGTGTGCCGTTTGGGGTCGGGCGCGAATTTGATCCGGAGCACAGTGCGACGCAATATAAGCCTGACGATTCGCCGATGCTAGAGACCGGCGAGCAAACGGCGGTAGCTCAGCGATTCTTGCAATATGCGCGATTTCCTATTGCGAGTGTGGTGCGTATCGGCAACGGATATGAATTCGAATTGCGCGATGCGCGTTTCGCTGAGGACGACGCCAGTGCTTGGAACATTCTGGTGCGCGTGAGAATCGGCGAGGACATGCGGATTCTGGAGCAGGGCTTTCTGTTTGCTTCGCGAAGATAAATTTATGAAGAGCGATCAGCGGCTGTGTCCTGGGTGTCCCAGGGAGAGGCGGCTGATGAGAAAAAGCAGAAGCATTGCAATCACGATAGATATGCCGAATGCAGCGCTGTGCGCGATCATGAATCGGAGAGCGGCTTCTCCGTATCGGACCGCGAGAATTCCTTCCACCAGGTAGCGAAGGCCACGGCTCGACAGGATCGACAGCACGAACGTCCGCAGCGGAACTTGAAAGACTCCTTGCGCCAACACGAAAATTTTGAATGGGAAGGGCGGCGGAAGAATTGCCGGGATAAAAACGCTGAGAAATGCGTGGCTGTCCACCCAATCTTTGATTTTGGCGGCTCGTCCACCGGCGTGGCGATGAAAATATGCTTCGCCGCCTTTTTTTGCGAGCAGATAGAGCCAGATGCAGCCGGCGAGTGATCCGATGGACGCCATGGCGACGTAATAGGGCATGCGCGCTGGGTTGGTATAGCAGAGTTGAAAGACCAGCGCGTCCGTGACAAATGGAAACGAGAGAACGGAGGAATCGAGGAACGCTACGATGAACAAGCCGCCCCCTCCCAATGCGGCGACGATTCGCTGGAGCCATGCAGGTAATTTCGGTTGTTTCATGCGCGATTCGACGGCTCACGTAAAGCGACCGATTGTAGCAGAGTCAAGCGCACGCGCCCGCGGGGCAAGGAGCATCGGGCAAAGAACATCGCAAAATGAAATTTTCGGCGGCGCTATGCCGGATCGCAAATTGCTGATTCCGTGTCGGTCAGATAGAATTCACGCTTGACCAATTCTCCTCAGGCAACGTCACTTCTCGATCCTTTGAACGAGCGCCAGCGTGAGGCTGTGCTCGCGACCGAGGGGCCGCTACTCGTGCTGGCCGGCGCAGGGACCGGCAAGACGCGCGTGATTACGTATCGCGTGGCACACCTGATTGAAAAGGGCGTGCCGGGGCGCGCGATTCTCGCGGTCACATTCACAAATAAAGCAGCGGCCGTGATGAAAGAGCGAATCGGGGATTTGCTGCGCTCGAGCGGCCAGGATGCTTCGGAGGTTTGGGTCTCGACTTTTCATTCCTTCTGCGCGCGCTTGCTGCGGCGCGAAGCTGTGAACGCGGGCCTTCCGCGCGACTTTGCGATCTTTGATGACGACGATCAGACTGCCGCGGTTAAGCGAACGTTGATGCAGCTCGACCTTCCGGCCGACGATTATCCGCCTCGCAGCATGCGGGCACAGATCAGTCACGCCAAGAATCACGGAATTACGCCGGAGGAAATGGAAGCGAGCGCCGAAATCGCTCGCGATGAGGAACGCAAGGAAGTGGCAAAAGTGTTTCGCGCTTATAACGAGATGCTGCGCAAAGCGAGTGCGCTCGACTTCGACGATCTATTGCTGCGGGCGGTGGAACTGTTGCAACAGAAAGCGCCTGTGCGGGCGGCACGGAGCTCTCGCTTTGAATATTTGATGGTGGACGAGTTTCAGGACACAAATGCCGCGCAAGAAGAACTGGTGCGTTTGCTGGCAGGCACCCGAAAGAATGTTTGTGTTGTGGGAGACGAAGACCAGTCGATCTACAGCTGGCGCGGAGCCCGTGCGGGCAATCTGAAGCGATTCACCGAAGATTTTCCTGGAGCAAAAATCATCTGGCTGGAGGAAAACTACCGGTCGACTCAAAAGATTTTGGATGCAGCGGCGGCGGTGGTCCGGAATAATTCCGGACGACTGGGGAAGACGCTTCAGGCAACCCTCGGCTCTGGCGACGAGTTGCGATTCTTCGAGGCGCAGGATTCGTATGCCGAGGCGGAGTTTGTTGTTGGCGAGATATCGTCGGTAATCAGGAACGATCCAGATGCGCGCGTCGCGGTTCTATATCGAACTGGGGCGCAATCGCGGTCGTTCGAAGAAGTTTTGCGGCGGCTGGGGATTCGCTATCGCGTCGTTGGGGGCTTCAGCTTTTATGAGCGGGCCGAAGTGCGTAACGCGCTGGCTTATGTGCGGTTATTGCTGCACCCCGAAGACGATGTGGCGCTATTGCGCGTTTTGAATGTGCCGCCACGCGGAATCGGCGCGGCGACAGTTGCCATGCTCGAGGCCAGCGCGAGGGAGACTGGCAAGTCGCTCTGGGAAGTAATTCGCGCCGGTGAATTCGCGACGGGCAAGAAACTCAGCAACGCCTTGAATTCTTTCCGGGAAATCATCGAGCGTCTGCAGGAAGAATGCGCCAGCTTGCCTCCCGCTCAGCTGATTGAACGCGTGCTGGAGCGTTCTGGCTACCTGACCTACGTGGAGCAACAAGACAATCTGGAACACACCGCGCGCGCCGAGAATTTGCGCGAGCTTTCAAACGCGATGGCTGAAGCCACGGAGCAAGGGCAAACGCTGGAGGACGTGCTCGACGCGGCGGCGCTGGTGGCGGACTCCGATGAATATGACCCAACAATTCCCGTTTCGTTGATGACGCTACATAGCGCGAAGGGGCTTGAATTTGACGCGGTGTTTTTGGCGGGTCTCGAGGAAGGCCTTTTGCCTCACACACGATCGGGTAGCAACCTATCGGAGATCGAAGAGGAACGGCGGCTGTTTTACGTGGGAATGACCCGAGCAAAACAATCGCTCACGATTTCGCGGGCGATTTACCGTCGCAGTTATGGCGAAGAACGAATGCGCGCCTCTACCCCTTCGCGGTTCCTCGCCGAAATTCCTGCGGAGCTGATTGAAGCGGCTTCTGGATCGCTGGCGGAGCCTGGGCAGACCAGGCGTTACGAAGCGGATCCGGATTTCTCGGATAGCTATTCATATCGAAGGCCACGCACACCGTACGGAAAGAGCAGCGCCACTCGGACTTCTCCTCGGGTTTCGGGGCGACAGACGAGTAATGACCCTCTGATTGGCGCGCGCGTGCGGCACTCGAAATACGGACTGGGCACCATTATCGAAATCGAAGGCGAAGGCGAAGATCGCAAGCTGACCGTAAGCTTTCAAGATTACGGCGCCAAAAAACTGATCGAGCGATACGCGAATCTTCAACTCGCTTAGTGCGTTTCCAGTGGGCGAGAGCCTTGCGCTTGCAACGGGTTAATCGCCAATTCAAGTAGTGGTTCTGGTGCGGACTGCTGTTAGGATGAGGCGCTCTTGGCGTTCGACAGCGGTTGCGCGGAGTCGCGGCGCGTTATAGAGTTTTTTTCGCTTACACGGGAAGGTGCCGATTGGGCGCACAGATCTTCCGCACCAAAGACATCGACAAGCTGATTTCGGATTCGCAAGAGCCCGACAAACGGCTGAAAAAGTCGCTCGGGGCGCTCAGCTTGACGTCGCTTGGCATCGGCGCAGTGATTGGCTCGGGAATTTTCACCGTGATCGGGACCGCGATCGCCGGGCAGAAAATGCAGTTCAGCTCCATACTAAATGCTCCGCTACTGGAATACCTCATCTATCATTCCGCGTCGTTCGGGCGTCCCGGCGCGGGACCGGCCATTGCACTGTCGTTTGTTTTGGTTGCGATTGCGTGCGGATTTGCCGCGCTCTGCTATGCGGAGCTGGCCGCAATGATTCCGATCGCCGGAAGCGCGTATACGTACACATACGCGACGATGGGCGAGCTTATCGCTTGGATTATCGGCTGGGACTTGATCCTCGAGTACGCCGTGTCGAACATGGCGGTGAGCGTTGGATTTTCGGCGCACGTCGTAAACTTGCTCGATTATTTTGGAATTCATGCGAGCTTGCGTTGGATTTCTCCTGCTTACCTGCCTGCAGGTTTATCGGACCTGCAGAACAATGTGCTGTACGAGCCTGGCTGGCACTTCGGGTTCAACTTGCCCGCATTTATCATCGTGATGATCCTGACGATGATTCTCGTCCGAGGGATTCGCGAATCGGCCGAAACAAACAACGTGATGGTGATTCTGAAGATCGTCGCCATTCTGGTGTTTATTACGTTCGCTTCGCGCTTGATTCATCCTGCGAACTGGCACCCATTTGCTCCCAACGGATGGCCCGGGATTCTCACGGGTGGCTCGATCGTCTTCTTCACATACATCGGATTCGATTCCGTTTCGACTGCGGCCGAGGAGTGCAAGAATCCGCAGCGCGATCTGCCGATCGGAATCCTGGCCACTCTTATCATCTGCACTGTGCTGTATATCGGCGTCGTGGTGGTGCTTACGGGTCTCGTGCCATGGCAGACGCTTCTGGATGACGCCGCGCCAGTTGTCAACACGATGAAAAAGCTGAATTTTGGCTCGATTCAGTTGATCGTGCTGATTGGCGCACTGATGGGAATGATTTCGTCATTGTTAGTGTTCCAACTGGGGCAGGCACGTGTTTGGTTTGCGATGTCGCGTGACGGCCTTCTGCCGAAGCTCTTTAGCCGCGTCCACAAGCAATATAGAACTCCCGATTTCTCTACGTGGGTCGCAGGTTTCGTGGTGGGAATTCCGGCCGGACTGCTGGATATTGGGACGCTGACTGATCTTTCGAATATCGGCACCCTCTTTGCGTTCGGTTTGGTTGCAGCCGGTGTGCTGATTCTTCGATACAAGCAGCCCGAGCGGCACCGCGCATTTCGTGCGCCGGGCGGTTTGACCGCTCCGATTGCGACAATCCTCACGTGCGTGCTGTTGATGGCGGGCCTTCCCATCATAAGCTGGCTTCGATTCTTCCTCTGGCTGACAATCGGGTTGTTCCTTTACTATTTCTACGGTCGGCGCCACAGCCAATTGGCTACCGCTGAGCCTAGTGAGCCCATGGCAAGAGGGGAAAAGCTGTAATGCGGTTGCGGTTCTCTCTCGCGCTTTTGCTTGTACCGGTGATCCTCGCATCGAGTCTGCCTTCATCTTTTGCCTGGGGTGACAATGCCCAACGGCTGATTACAAACAAAGCACTAGATACTTTGTCGGATGATATCCGGCCGTTTTTCGAAGCCAACCGCCAATTTCTGCTTCAGCATGTAGCCGATCCGGAGGAAGCCGAAAAAAGAGATCGGACGCTCGAGAACCTTGATTTCATCAAGCTCGACCACTACGGTCAGTTCCCTTTCACTAATCTCCCGCGAGCATATACGGCGGCGGTATCGAAATTTGGCCGGCGATCGGTTTACAACAATGGAGTGCTTCCGTGGCAAGTGGGAACCTACAGCAAAAAGCTAACCGACGCCTTCCATGACCGCAACTGGGCCGACGCCAAGATGTCCGCGGCCTATCTGGCTCACTACGTGGCCGAAGCGCACGACCCTTTCAATACAACCATGAACTGGGATGGCAAACTCTCAAATCAATTGGGAGTGAATGGGCGTTTCGGGAAAGGGCTCGTGGACCGCTTTCAATTGTTCTTTTTCGTGAAACCGAACGAAGCCGTTTTTATTCACGACCCGACCGATCACGCGTTTGAAATGGTCCTCAGCGCTCATTCCTGGCTCGAAAATGTTCTGCTCTCCGACATGCGCGCTCATCAGGGCCTCAACGGCTACACAGATGAGTATTACGACCGGTTCTACGCTCAAGCTGGCGCGGTATTGGTTCGGCAACTCTCAGATGCTTCGACGGATCTGGGCTCCTATTGGATGACCGCGTGGATCAATGCGGGGCGTCCACAATTACCCGGACAGTAGGCGACGTGGCAACTGAACAAACCCGACCGACAAGCATTGTCACATCCCTCCCAAAGGCAGAATTGCATCTGCATCTCGAGGGCTCGATTCGTCCCGATACAGCGGTTGAGTTGGCTGCGCGGCACGGAACGAAACTCACACGCGAAGAAGTCTTGGCTCGCTATAACTACTCGAACTTCATGGGCTTTATCGAAACATTTAAGTGGATTACGTCCTTTTTGCGAACGCCGGACGATTACGCGCTCATCACTCGTCATCTGGCGGAGGAACTATTACGGCAGAATGTTGTGTATGCCGAAATCACGATTTCTGCCGGAGTCATGCTGCGACGCATGCAGAACGTTGCAGCAAATTTCGAAGCGATTCGCGAAACGGCGCAAAGCGTTCCGTTTCGCCGATTGCGAACGGCATATATTTTTGATGTAGCCCGGCAGTTTGGAGCGGAAGCCGCGATGGAGGTGGCGCGCTGGGCTTCGAAGCTGCAGGCTTCCGGGGTCGTAGCATTCGGGATGGGCGGGGACGAATTAGCAGGGCCGACGACGAGTTTTCGGCCGGCGTTCGATTATGCGCGCCAGGATGGGCTTCGAATCGTGTGCCATGCGGGCGAGATTGGCGGACCGGAATCGGTTCGCGAGGCGGTGGAGATTCTTGGCGCCGAGCGAATTGGGCACGGAATCGCCGTGATGAATGATCCGGCGCTGGCAGAATCGCTCATCACTCGGCGCGTCGTTCTCGAGAACTGCCCTTCGAGCAATTTGTGCACTGGAGCGCTGGCGAAGCAGACGGGCAAGCCCGAAGCTACGCTCAAAGACCATCCGCTGCCGAGATTTCTCGAGCAAGGCCTGCTGGTCACGCTTTCTACGGATGATCCCGCGCTATTTCACACCGATTTGCTGAGAGAATATGCGCTCGCTGAATCGTTAGGACTCACCCAAAAAAGAATGCTTGAGATCGCGGAGAACAGCATTAACGCTGCGTTTCTGCCACCGATGGACAAGCGTGAATTGCTCGAGAATTTTCGTGGAGCCGCAAAAACGGCAGGATTGGTATAATCGCGGCAATGAAAGCACACGTGTGGGTGATGCTGAAATCCACCGTCCTCGATCCTCAGGGACAGACCATCCAACGCGCCTTGGTCTCTCAAGGATTCGCTGGCGTTCAGGATGTCCGGCAAGGCAAGTTTTTTGTTCTGAATCTCGATGGCATGGGCCGCGATGAAGCGAAGAGTCAGGTGGAGAGGATTGCCAAAGATGTGCTCACGAATCCGGTGATCGAAGAGTTCCGCTTCGAAATTCTGGATTAGCCCGCCACTTCTCGTTTCCTTGCATCTTGCTGAGTTTTAGGCAACGAGTCGCCGCGTCTTCTTGTCTCATCAAACGTATGTGCTAACCTGATTAAGTCCCACGATTGAAGCAAGTTCCTGGAGCTGACCCGGTGTGCGGAATTGTCGGATACATAGGGCCTAAGGCTGTCGTTCCCTTGGTGATTGACGGCCTGCGTCGGCTCGAATATCGCGGGTATGATTCAGCGGGAATTGCGGTGGTAGGACAAGACTGCAAGCTCGAAATCCGTCGCACATCCGGGAAGCTAAAGAATCTTGAAGACCTGTTAGCGAAATCGCCGATCGAGGGTGTGTATGGCCTTGGACATACACGATGGGCCACGCATGGACGCCCTACCGAAGAAAATGCGCATCCGCACCGCGATTGCACCGGCGAGATCGTCGTCGTCCATAACGGAATCATCGAGAATTACCTCGAGTTGAAGCAACAATTGATCAAGGAAGGGCACAAATTTCAGACCGAAACGGATACTGAAATTATCGCTCACCTCCTCGAGAAATATTCGAAGAATGTCCCACTCGAGAGGGCAGTGCTAAAGACGGTGAAACTTCTCAGGGGCGCTTATGCCTTGGTGGCGATATCCACGCGCGACCCGAATAAGATCGTCGCGGCGAGGCTCGGACCGCCGGTGGTGATTGGTCTGGGCCAGAACGAATTTTTTGTGGCGAGCGACATCCCCGCAATCCTGTCGCACACTCGCGAAGCTTTCTTCATGGGCGACGGGGAAATCGCGATTCTCACTTTGAAAGGCGTTCGTGTCGTCGATTTCGACAATCACCCGGTGACGCCAAAGGTCCAGCACATCACGTGGGATCCAATCATGGCGGAAAAGGGCGGATTCAAGCATTTCATGCAGAAGGAGATTTTCGAACAGCCGCGGGCGGTTCGAGACACGCTCCTTGGACGCATCTCGCAGGAAACGGGGAAGGTCTTCCTGGATGAAATGGATATCACTGAGGAGGAATTCCGAAATTTCCACGAAGTGAAAATAGTCGCCTGCGGAACGAGCTGGCACGCAGCACTCGCCGGAAAATTCATGATCGAGCGGCTGGCGCAGATTCCCGTGGAAGTGGACTACGGCAGCGAATTTCGCTATCGCGATCCAATCATCAACAAGAACACGCTGGTGATCGCCATCAGCCAGTCCGGCGAGACCGCTGATACGCTGGCTGCCCAACGTGAAGCGCGGCAGAAGGGTGCGAAGATTCTGGCGATCTGCAATGTGGTCGGCTCGATGCTTACCCGCGAAGCAAACGGCACGATCTATACGCATGCCGGCCCTGAAATCGGCGTCGCCTCCACAAAAGCGTTCACCGGGCAACTGACTGCTTTAGTGCTTACCGCGCTCTATCTCGCACAGGTGCGCGGAAAGCTTACGCCCGAACTGGCCCAGACGATGATGCAGGAATTGACGCGAATCCCGCATAAGATCGAGACCATACTTCAGCGCGACCCGGATGTTGAAGAACTGGCGAAGAAGTTTTTTCGTCACAGCGACTTTCTTTATCTGGGGCGCGGTATTCACTATCCGATCGCGCTCGAAGGCGCTCTCAAGTTGAAGGAAATTTCGTACATCCATGCCGAAGGCTATCCCGCAGGAGAGATGAAGCACGGGCCAAACGCGCTCATCGACGAGAATCTACCCGTTGTCGTGATCGCCACACGTGACGAATCCGATGCTGCTTCCATGACGCGCTACGAAAAAACCGTTTCGAATCTGCAGGAAGTCAAGGCGCGGGATGGAATCGTTATTACAGTGGTCACAGAGGGCGACCGGCTTGCGCGCAGTTCCTCGGATCACGCGATCGAAATCCCCACGGCGCCGGAATTGCTCTCGCCTATTCTTGAAATTGTTCCGTTGCAGCTTCTCGCCTATCACATCGCCGTACGCCGCGGATGCGACGTGGACCAACCGCGTAACCTCGCGAAGTCCGTCACTGTAGAATAAACTTCGCGCGGGAACGTCCATTTCATTAGAATATCCTTTATGAAACCCAGCTCAATAGCGGGGCGGGCTTTCGCCCGTTCGCTTGCTTTAGGTCTCCTTTCGATTCTGGCCTTTTCAGCGCCGGCATTCGCTCAATCCTCCTCTTCGCAATCCTATCGGCTCTCTACGATAAAATTCACGGGACTGAGTCGTTTCAGCGAAGCGCAGGCGGACAAAGCGACCGGCCTTCAGACAGGTGATTCCGTCACGCAAGCGCAGCTTGCCGCTGTCGTCGATAAACTCGCGAAATCCGGCGCTTTTGTCAACGTCTCGTTTCGCTACTCGACAAACGGAAATTCGATCAATGTCGAATTTCAGGTCGTAGAAGTCTCAAAGCTTCTTCCCTGCGTCTTCGATAATTTTGTTTGGTTTTCCGATGCGGAGATGGATAAAGCGCTTCGTGGCCGCGTTTCTTTCTACGCAGGTGGAGTCCCCGAATCTGGCGCCACTTCGGAAGATGTTCGAGTCGCGTTGAGCGACATGATCCGGGCAAATGGAATACCGGGCGACGTCACCGTGATCCCTTCGATCGGCGGATTGGGGCAGCCTGTGAGCGCCTTCGTGTATTCCGTAACAGGCGTGGCAATGCCGATTCGAAGCGTCCACTTCGCCGGGAACAGTGCGATGGCGGCGAGCACCCTCGAGGCAGCTTCCTCCCAGATTATCGGCCGGGATTATTCTGTAAGCTACGTCAGCCAGTTCGCTGGAGCCGGCCTCGTGCCGCTCTATCGCAAGCAAGGCTATCTGCGCGCACGATTCGAGAAGCCGGACGGAAAACCGCTTCGCTCGAATGATACCCGCCCTGTGCAGGAGGTTGGCGTTGTCCTGTCCGTGGAAGAAGGCCCGGAATTCTACTGGGAGAAAGCCGAGTGGACCGGCAATCGTGTCTTCACCGCGGAAGAACTCGATCGCCTACTTGGAATGAAACCAAAGGAAGTGGCCAACCAGGAAAAAATCGATGCAGGGCTTACCGCGATCAAGCGCGCGTATGACACGCGCGGGTTCATAGAAGCGGCCGTAAAGCCTAAGGAAATTCTCGATGACACGGCACGGCTAACAACCTACAACGTCGCGGTGGATGAAGGCGCGCAATTTCACCTGGGCATGGTCCACTTTGAGGGGCTTCCCGAAGTGGCCTCTAAAGAATTGATCAAGAGCTGGCAGCTCAAACCCGGAGACGTCTACGACGCATCGTATCCTAGTGCGTTCGTCTCAAAAGTTGCAATCGGCAAACTGAAGGAACTGGGCATTCAGAAAACCAGTGCTACCGTAAATTCAAAGCCGGAAAAGCAAAAGGCGAGTGTTGATCTCAACATCGTTTTCCACTGATTTTCGTAGAGCCCGATTCGCGATTGTCGCGATATCTGCGATCGTCCTTGTTTCCATTCCCACGACAGCATCCGAAGCATCACAATCAGGCAGCGAGCGGTTGGCCTCCATCACCGCAACGGGCTCACACCGCTACAAGAGCCAGGAAATCGCCAAAGCGACCGGCCTGCAAGCAGGGAAATCGATCACGCGCGATGAACTCCAACTCGTGGCTGACCGCCTCGCGCGGCTCGGGATTTTCACGAACGTTCAGTACAAGTTTTCGAGCGGTCCAGGCGGCCTGGCTGTGGATTTCGAAGTCAGCGACGCGCCTACGATTCCGGTCACGTTTGATAATTTCCCGAAGTTCTCCGATGACGAGCTGAGCACCGCAATCAAGAACGCGGTGGTGCTGTTTGATGGAACAGCTCCTGAAAATGGAACGATCCTGGCCACGATGTCGAATGCGGTAGAAGAATTGATCGCCACCCGAGGCTTGCATGCAACGGTGGCGCACTCGGTAGTCACAAGCCCAACCGGCCACGTGCAGCAGTTCCGAATCGAAGGCGATGTTCTTCGAGTTGCCGAAGTCGAATTCTCAGATCCACTCGCGAAAAGCGACCCGGCGATTCAGCAGAGTATCTCGCAGATCGTTGGCAAGCCATTCTCGCGCAGCGCGATCGAATTATTCGAATTCGAACAGATTCGTCCAATTTACCTGACACATGCTTTTTTGCGAGTGAAGTTCGCTCCGCCGACGGCCCGTTTTGAAGGTGATCCTACGAAGCCGCTGCCGGACAAAATCTACGTGCTCGCCCCTATCGAACCGGGGCCGGCCTACACGTGGGGTGGAGTCGAATGGACCGGCAACTCCGTAATCTCCACGGCCGAGCTCGACAGGTTTGTTGAGTTGAAGGCCGGTGAGGTTGCCGATGGCGTGAAAATGGAAGCCGGCTGGAATCGCGCCACTGACGCTTATGGCGCCCAGGGTTACCTCGACGCGAAACTGACACCCACTCCGCACTACGACGACAAGGCAGCTCGCGTTTCGTACACCGTCTCCATTTCGGAGGGTCCTCAATACCGGATGGGGCAACTTGTTCTCACCGGCCTCTCACTAGAGGGCGAACGGAGAATTCGCACGGCCTGGCAAATTCCCAAGGGCTCCGTCTTTAATGAAGGCGTTTACGATGAATTTGTTGCCCATGGGACGAAGGCGGCATTCAGCGGTCTTCCGTTTCATTACGACAAAATCGGGCGCTTCCTCCAAAAGGATCCGCAAGCCGGAACCGTTGACGTCCTGCTCGATTTTCAGTAGCCATCTCGAAAAGGTTATACTGGTCTCAGTATGATCGAACACTTGGTGCCGATTGCTACAGCGGTCGCCCAGATTCGAACAGATGCGGCTCTGGCGCTCGAAAAGCAACGTTCGCTGTTAGCGTCGCTCCGTGAGCTCGATTCGCTGCTGATTGCGCTTTCTGGCGGAGCCGACTCGGCGTATCTGGCCTGGGCGGCGCATTCAGCACTGGGTGAGCGCGCATTATCGATAACCGCGCTTTCAGCGAGCTTTTCTCAGCACGATCGCCAGCAAGTAACGGATTTCGTTCGGTCATCGGGTCTCCGGCACCAGTTCATCGAAACGCGCGAATTCGAAAATCCCGAATACGTCGCGAACAATGCTGACCGCTGCTACCACTGCAAGGACGAGTTATTCGATCGAATGGAATTGCTTGCGCGAGAGCGCGGATTCGGCGCCATCGCATATGGAATTAATGCCGACGACACTCGCGATTTTCGCCCCGGTCATCGCGCCGCTCACGAACACCACATCTTAGCGCCGCTGCTCGATGCAAAGTTGAACAAAGCCGAAATTCGCATGCTCTCACAGCACGCCGGCCTTTCCACATGGGACCGGCCAGCGTCCGCGTGCCTCTCGTCCCGCATTCCTTACGGAGTCGCGGTCACGCCCGAGCTGCTTGCCAAAATAGAACACGCCGAAGCGGCCCTGCGTGAACTTGGCTTCCGCCAATTTCGCGTGCGCGCGCATAGTGAGCTGGCGCGCATCGAATTAGCGCCGGACGAACTCTCGCGCGGACTCGAGTCTGAGATGGCGAAAAAAATCACCCGGGGAGTAAAGGGCGCGGGATTCACCTTCGTCACCATGGATCTCGAGGGCTACCGCCAGGGGTCTCTCAATTCGCTTCTCAAATCGAAAGAGTGACGGTGCCTCGCGCCGAAACACAAAGACTTTTGCCAGAGCCGCTGATCAGCGGAACTTCCAGTTGCGCAATCTCGTATATATCTGATAGGAAGAGTCGCTCGCGATGGCGATGCTCCTGGAATCCATGACCCAGCAGAAAACAGGAATTTGGCTCATCCTTGCGGCGCTCCTTGCGAGCGGACTCGCCGGATGCATCGTGGATCGCACTCACGGCCACGACGCGGGCGGATCCGGCCCAAGCGTGGTCGCCGAACGCAAATTCGTCGTAACTGGTCCCGCGCGAATCGAATTGACCAACGGTTCGGGAGAGTCCCAGGTAACAGCTGGCCCCCCAGGCGAAGTTCAAATTCACGCCGAATTTCGCGCCAAATCCCGCCTCTTTCACGATGGCGACCGCCGCCTCAATGAAATGGCCGCGAACCCTCCCATTTTCCAGGAAAGCAATTTCATTCGCATTGGTGGGGCCAGCGAACACTCCGGCGGCGTCACCGCGAGTTACACAATCAGTGTGCCACCCGATACAGAAATTCATGCCATGTCTGGCTCCGGAGACATTCAGGTAAGCGGAATTAAAGGGCCAGCCAACTTCATTGGCGGCTCGGGCACCATCGCAGCGTCCAACATCGCCGGCGATTTACACGTCACGGCGGGTAGCGGAGACGTTCAGTTATCTGAAATTCAAGGGCAAGTAGAAATCACTGCTGGATCCGGCGATATTAAGCTGGCTGAAATCCGCGGCGACATTCGCGCCCAGACAGGCTCCGGAGAAATCAAAATCACCAAGCCGGCAGACTCCGTCGAAGTGAACGCGGGCAGCGGCAGCGTCTCGCTTAGCGGGATAACCGCGGACCTTCGGGTGCACACGAGTTCTGGCGAAGTCACCATCGAGGGCAATCCGCAAGCGAATACATACTGGGAGATACACACCTCATCAGGCACTGTGACGCTTCGTGTTCCGTCCGCCGCGAATTTACGCCTTTATGCGCGCACCAGTTCCGGCGACATCGATACGCAGATCCCCATCACGATGGAAGGAACCACAGGAAAGCACGAGTTGCGTGCTCGGATCGGCGATGGCAGGGCACGCGTCGAAATCGAAACCAGCTCCGGGAAGATTCTTCTTCACTAATCGTTTCCCTCGCCACCTGGAACGCCTCTATTTTATGCGTTCCGCGTTAGAATGATCCGCAGATGCGAGCTGTCAATATCATTGCCTGTGGTTGCGTCTTTTTGGCGGCTACCACGAGCACTCGTGCCCAGACTTCTGCATCGAAATCGCCCACGTCAAAATCCGTAGCGACTTCCGATGCGAAACGGGACGCAGATGCTGAAGCAGAGCTGCAAAAGGCTCTCAACTCTGCCGGAAATGATCGCGCCTCTCTGGTTCGCAATCTAAAAGATTATTTGCGACGCTTCCCCGAAGCCCCGCGACGGTCCGCGATCGATCGCGCCCTAGTGGAAGCCTGCCAGCAACTTCGCGACGATGATTGCGCCCTCGACTATTCCGAACAACTCATCGCCGACCGTCCCGACGATTCCGAGATGATGTTGCTCGCGGTCTCGATTCTCCAGCGAAAGCGTGACGACGCCAGCCTCACTCGCGCGAGCGGCTATGTCTCTCGCGTGATCGATCGGGTTCAGAAGTCCTCACCCACCGAACGCCCGGAGCGAGTGTCGCTTCAGGAATGGCAGGATCATCGCGACACAATTTTAAGTCAGCTCTACGCCCTGCGCGGCCAAATTGGAAAGTCTCAGCGCCTCTACGATCCCGCGATCAAAGACTTACAGATGAGTTATGCGCTTCGCGCGAATGCCGTGGCCGCAGAAGCGCTCGGCGAAATCGCCGAAATCCAGAAGGATCTCGGCCGCGCTGTTCAGGAATATTCTCTCGCCTTTGTTTTACCGGAATCGGGGCCCGCAGGAAAAGTGGATCGCAGCGAAATTCGGCTGAAGCTGGGAAACGTTTGGAAAGAAACACATGGAAGCGAGCAAGGCCTCGGCGAGCAGATATTAACGACCTACGATTACCTGCGTCCAAGTGCCGGCAGCGATAGTCCAGCCGCTCGGAATTCGGGCGCGCAAGATCTGTATTCGTTTGTGCTGCGCCGTCTCGACAACACCCCGCTTTTCATCGCGCCCTACCGGGGAAAGACAATAGTGATGAGCTTTTGGGCCACGTGGTGTACCCCGTGTCACCTCCTCGAGCCGATGTTTGATCAGATCGCAAAAAACTACACCGGCGATCCGAACCTCTTCTTCTTTTCAATCAACACGGATGACGATCAATCTCTCGTCGCGCCTTTCGTCGCTAGCGAGAAATGGACGGTTCCCATCGCTTTCGCGGACGGGTTGGACGAATTCCTGAAAGTAGAAACGCTACCTACGGTGCTGATCATCGACCGCAAAGGAAAAATTGTTTATCGCGTCGGCGGTTTTACACCGAACACCTTTTCGGAAGAACTGACCACAGCGATCCAGGCCACCATGAGCGCTCCAACAAAATAGGGATTTTCGCGACCAATTCAATTACGGGTCGGAGAGATGGTGCGCACATGGCGGCGCTGCGCCGCTTGAATTGCCGCCTTGATCGTGTTCACGTGGATGCTGACTGTATCTTCCAGCTTCCGCGCATATCCGCCCGCCAGGGTGACGGCCGTTGCAACTTGATTTCGCTGCGCGTAACCCATCACCAGCGCATCACGACGCGTCAGGCCGTCGATCGTCAGTGCCAACCCTCCAAGTTGATCTTCCCCATAAGGATCGGCGCCCGCCACGTAAAACAGTAGCTGCGGCGAAAACTCATCGAAGGAACGATGCAAATATTTTTCCAGAATTGCCAGATAATCCGCGTCGCCCACTCCGTCAGGCAGGTTCACATCCAACGTGGAAGGTGGCTTGGGGTATGGATAGTTGTGTTCCTGATGGATCGACATCGTAAAGACCGTCTCGTCTCCTCCAAAAATCGCCGCTGTGCCGTTCCCTTGGTGCACATCCGTGTCCACCACCATCGCGCGCTCGATCGCGCCGTCAACTTGCATCTTCCGAATGGCTACGGCCACGTCGTGAATCACGCAGAACCCTTCGCCATGGTCGGGGTAGGCATGGTGAAAACCGCCGCCAATGTTTGCGGAAACGCCGTCTTCGAGAGCGCGCCGCGCAGCCAGAATCGAACCGCCCGCAGCGAGCCAGCACGCCTCAATTAGCTCAGCAGAGTACGGCACCTCCATACGCATCACTTCAGCACGCGTCAGTGATCCCGTCTTAAGCTTGTACACATAATCCTGCGAATGGACGCGCAGAATGTCCTCGTCGCTCGCCGGCAGGGGCTTCAGGAAGTCCTCCTGCGAGGCTATGCCATCCTGCAGGAGCTTTTCATAAACGAGTCGGTACTTCTGCGAAGGGAAAACGTGCGCACCGAGGTTCAGATCGTAGCGGTCATCGTAAATCAGCTTGAGCGGCAGCACGTTGCCAGCCTATCGCTTAATTTTTCGAAACGCAAACTTGGGCGGCTTGCGCCCTCCAAGTCCCCGAACAAATACAGCACCTACCGGAACCTGTGCTAACCTATTTGGCGATGCAACGCGCTCAAGCCATTCTTCTGGTTCTCGTCCTGTTCGCGACGCCGCTTGCGCTTCTCGCGCGCGCGTCATCAGGACTGGGCAGCGCCTGCAACAACCTCTGTTGCCTGCGCCAGGGACACCATGCTGGCCACGCGCCGGAATCGCAGGAAGGCCGTATGGACTGCCGTCACGGGCAAGCAGGCCACGCTATGTTTTGCTCCATGAAGGCTGGCCATCAACTGATGGACTTTGGGTTCCTCGCGCCTCTGGCTCCCACCGCCCCGTCATCATCCGTGATTTTGGTATTGCCAGTTCCTGCTCGTTCTGCGATTGCTCAGTCGGTTGACTCTCTCCCTGCTGGGTTTTTCTCCACACCGTTCGAACCTCCGCGCAGCTAACCGCTGTCCCGCCGCTTCACAAGATCCACTAACTCGTGCGGAGGTTTTTATGCGAAAGCATGTCAGGAGCTTCGGGCTATTTCTGTTTGTCTCATGCTTGTTGTTCGTACCCATGGTGCGAGCTACGATTTTCGGGAACATTCGTGGCATCGTTCACGACCCTCAGCACCGTCCTATCGCTGGCGTTGAAATAACTCTCAAATCCTCCACTTCGGCTTGGACGCAAACGATTCAAACAAATCCGAACGGCGAATTTCAGTTTGACGCCGTTGCTATCGGAGAGTATTCGATTACCATACATCATCCTGGCTTTCGTGACGTTTCCAAAAATCTTGTGCTCACTTCTGGCAGCTCGCCCTCGTTGCACTTCGAACTGAAGATCGCGAGCGCCACCCAGAGCGTACAAGTCTCGGCCGAAGAGCAGTCGCAGGAAATCGACACCTCTTCCTCGACCTCGCAAACCTTGGTCACTCGTTCGGACATCGCATCATCTCCCGGCGCTACCCGCACCAACAGCCTCGCGATGATCACGAATTTCGTTCCGGGCGCGTACATGGTTCATGATCAGCTGCATATTCGCGGAGGGCACCAGGTTGCCTGGCTGATCGATGGCGTACCCGTTCCGAATACCAGCATTGCGAGTAACGTGGGTCCGCAGTTCGATCCGAAGGACGTCGACTACCTCGAAGTACAGCGCGGCGGTTATGCAGCCGACTACGGCGATCGCATGTTTGGGGTCTTTAATGTCGCCCCGCGCACCGGTTTTGACCGCAACAACGACATCGATATCCTCGCAACCTATGGCAGCTATAACCAGACCAACAGTCAAATTAATTTGGGAGGCCACACACAGCGTTTTGCCTACTACGGAAGCGTCAATGTCAACCGTTCCGACGCCACGCTCGAACCTCCCGTGCCGCAAATCATCCACGATTTGGGTGACGGCGTCGGTGGATTCGGTTCCTTGATTTATAATGCGACTCCGAACGATCAATTGCGGCTCGTCGCCTCCGCGCGCCACGATTTTTACCAGGTGCCTAACACGCCCGAGCAACAGTCTATTTGTCCGCAGCCGATTCCGCCGGAGCCGAATTGCTCGGTTCGAGACACTGACAACGAAGCCGATTCGTTCGTCAATTTCTCCTGGGTTCGCACTCTCACTCCCGGCGCCGTCCTTACCGTCTCGCCTTTCTACCACTACAACAGCGCTAACTTCACTCCAGGGCCGAACGATACTCCAACCATCACGATCGACGATCGCGCTTCCAATTACGCGGGATTGCAGGCCTCCATTTCGCTGGTGAATAATAAGAACAACTTTCGCGGCGGCCTCTACGTCTATGGCGAGCACGATAATTTCTTTTTCAGCGTCACTCCCAATGACGAGAACGGCCTCGGCGCCACTTCCTCCCAGCGGCAAATCGTCTGGGGCAATCTGCAGGCTATTTTCATCGAAGATCAGTACAAACCCACTTCGTGGTTCAGCGTGAATGGCGGAATCCGCCTTACTCATTTTGATGGCCTCGTGAACGAGAACGCTGCGGATCCGCGAGTTGGAACCGCCATTCGGATTCCGAAAGTGAACGCGGTACTGCGCGCTTTCTACGGCCGCTACTATCAGGCTCCCCCCCTCGACACCATTTCCGGCCCGCTGCTCGGTCCCGATTTCGGTTTCCTGCCGCTGCATGGTGAACGCGACGAGCACTGGGAGGTTGGCCTCGCAATTCCCTTCCACGGCTGGACCTTCGACGAAGACTACTTCCACACAGCCTCACGGAATTTTCTCGACCACGACGTCCTGGGCAATTCGAACATCTTCCTTCCTCTCACAATTGACCATGCTCGTATCTACGGATGGGAAACCACGGTTCATTCCCCCGAAGTTTTCCGTCGCGCGCGGTTTCATCTGGCTTATTCTCATCAATACGCCGAGGGAGCCGGTGGCGTCACAGGCGGCCTTACAGACTTCGAGCCTCCGGCCGAAGGATACTTCTTCCTCGATCATGACCAACGCGACACTCTCAGCACCGGATACGACATGAGACTACCGTGGAGCCTATGGACGAGCGGTAACCTGAATTTTGGCTCGGGTTTTTTGAATGGCGACGGACCGCAGCACCTCCCGTCACATACGACGTTCGATTTCTCTATTGGCAAAAACATCGGCGAGCGGCTGTCGCTTTCGTTTACGGCGATCAACATCAGCGACAATCGCTATCTGCTCGACACTAGTAACACGTTTGGGGGAACTCACTACGTCGAGCCGCGCCAATTCATTGGTTCAATTCGCTGGCGATTTCACTACTAGCAGAGCGGTCGTAAATGTTACGGCGAACATCATTAGGCTAGGAGACACGGATTCTTGCGCATCATCGTTCCACTCGCGATCCTGGCCGCCATCTTCGCCTTCATATTCGGATGGCTCACCTTCACTGGTATGAGCGCACGGACCCCTCCCAGCGCATTCGAAGCGTTCCTTGGTAGAACGGTGCAAAGGCTCTCCATTCCCAAGTCGGCGCGCTCCGCGACGAATCCGATGGATTCCAGTCCCGAAGCCCTGGTGGAAGCGCGTCGCCATTTCGCCGATCATTGCGCGAGCTGCCATGCGAACGATGGCAGCGGAAAAACCGAGATGGGTCAAAATCTTTACCCACGAGTGCCGGACATGCGCCTCGCGGACACTCAGAATCTCACCGACGGCGAACTCTACTACATTATCGAAAATGGCATCCGGTTCACCGGCATGCCAGCTTGGGGAGCGGGCGGACCAAACGACCACGAAAGCTGGCATCTGGTCCTCTTCATCCGCCGCTTGCCGCATCTAACTCAAGATGACCTCGATGACATGAAAAATCACAATCCGCGCAGCCCCGCGGAAATGAAAGAAGAACAGTTGGAAGAAGATTTTTTGAATGGGCACTAAAAAAGAACGAATCCCGACTGCCCCAAGGAGGAATCTTGCTGACTAGAATTCTCGCGTTGGTCTCAATCGTATCGCTCGCTGCCGCGGCGTTTGCTCACGGCACTGACAAGCACGTGCTCGGCACCGTCACGAAAATTACCGACACCGAGATAACGGTTGAAACTCAGACCAAGGAAGTGCAGGTAGTAAAGCTGGCGCCGGACACCGCGTTCGTGAAACGCGGCGCTAGCGCCGCCCTCAAAGATCTAAAAGTGGGCGACCGCCTCGTGATCCACGCCAAGCTGGCGGGCAGCGATCTGATCGCGCATGAAGTGCGCTTCGGAAAACAGGCACGCGCGGCTGCCGCAAGTGCGCCGACCAAACCATAATAGCTCAGGCTTAAACGAGTTGTCATCCTGAGTCCGCCAAGACGGCGGAAAGACCGCAGCGTAGGAGTCATGCACCCGAATCCCAGGCGGCAATTTAATTTTCGCGGGCCAGAATGAAATCAGGAACAGCGAGCAGCGCCCGCCGGTAATCCGAGTCGGGCAATTCAGCCAAGGCATCTTTCGCGCGCGCCACATATTCGTGCGCGAGCTTCCCAGCCCGATCGAGCGATCCGCTTTCGCGCACCAGCCGCGTAATCTGCTCTGGCCGCACGCTCACGAAGCCTCGCTCTTCAAGCACCTTGGCGACCAGCCGCCGCCCGCCCGCCCCATTTCCGTCGTGCCCATTCCCATCGCCGGCCAGCGCCGCCTCCGCACGAAGCGCAAAAATCAGCGGCAGCGTCACCTTGCCTTCCTTCAAATCGCTCAGCACCGGCTTCCCAAGCTGCTCAGGCGACGCCGTAAAATCCAGCAAGTCATCCACAAGCTGAAACGCGAGCCCCGCATTTCGTCCGTATTCGCCAAGCGCGTCCTCCACGCCCTTCGGCTGACCGCCGAGAATCGCACCCAGCCGCGAACATCCGCTAAACAGGCACGCCGTCTTGCGATACGCAAGCTCCGTCGCCTCAGTCTCGGTCAAATCAATCTGCCCGAGCCGCGTCAACTGCAGCAGCTCCCCTTCCACCATGTTCTGCGTGAGGTCGATCAAAATATCGAGAATCGCAAAATTCCGTTCTCGCAGCGCCATCTCGAACGACTGCATATACAACCAGTCGCCCGCCAGCACGCTCATGTGATTGCCCCACCGCGCATTCGCGCTCGGACGCCCCCGCCGCGTATTCGCGCCATCAATCACATCGTCGTGGATCAAAGTCGCGTTATGAATCAGCTCAACAACCGCGCCCAGCCGTATCGCGCTGGGCCCGCGATAACCCGACGCTCCGGCAGCCAGCAAAAGTAAAGCCGGACGTAGCCGTTTGCCGCCCCCCTCGCGCAGATAACTCGAAATCTCGCACACCGGCTCGATCGCCGCCGCGTTCTGCCCGGCAATCTCCCTCTCCACCAGCGCGAGATCGTCGCGAACCAGCTCGAAAATTTCCTTCACGGTCTGGACGGCGAAGCTCATTTTCGAATTTTACCCTTTGTGCGCCGCCTGATTCTGCGCCTCAAGACGGAAAAAACGCCGAAAATTCGCAGCAGTGACTGCCGCAATCTCTTCGCTCGGCAAGTCTCTCACATTCCCCAACGCTCGCGCTACCTCCACCACATTCGCCGGCTCATTTCGCTTCCCGCGACGCCCCTCGGGCGGAAGAAAAGGCGAATCGGTCTCCGTCAGCAGCCGCTCCATCGGAATTTCCTTCGCCACATCCCGCAAATTCTGCATTTTTTTGTAAGTCACATTCCCTGCAAACGAAACCATGAACCCCATATCCAGCCCGCGCTTCGCATCTTCCAGTATCCCCGTGAAGCAGTGAAGAATCCCTCCCAGCCCGCTCGAACGCCAATCCTGCTCGATCATTCCCAGGCAATCCGCCCACGCATCGCGGCAGTGAATCACGATCGGCAGCTTCGCGGCCCGCGCCTGTCCCAGCTGGCGACGAAACACCTCCTGCTGCACATCTCGCGGCGAATGGTCGTAGTAATAATCAAGGCCCATCTCGCCCCAAGCGATCACCCGCGGATGTTTCGCCAGCTCGCCGAGTTTCTCGAAATGTTCCTCGGTCGCAAGTTTCGCCTCGTGCGGATGAATCCCCACCGTCGCATAAATCCAGTCGTGCTGCTCGGCAAACGGTATCGCCGCGTTCAGCCGCTCAGGCCCTGTCCCGCTCCCGATCGCGAGCAGCGTCTCCACTCCCGCCGCACGCGTACGTTCGAGCATGGCATCGCGGTCCTCATCAAACTGCGGAAATTCCAGATGCGCATGCGAGTCGATGATTTTCACTTCCTACTTCCTTCTCACGCCACCGGTTCCCGGCCGGCGCGACCCGCTCTTCTGCACCACAAAAATCATTTCCTTCGCATCGTTATCAAGCGGCGTCCTGGAAAACGACCCGTACTCCTCCACCACCTCAAGCCCCGTCAGAAGAAACAACGCGCGTAGCTGCTGATATGTGTAGTACGACATTTTCAGCGGACCGGTTTCTTCGAGAATGAGGTTATCTCCTTCATAAGTCCTGAACACGAATTCGCCGCTAAATGTCTGTTGAACCTTGTCGTGCGACTTCTTGCGAAAGTATCGCCGCACCACCTTCCGCGGCTCCCCATCAACTGTCCACTCGAGATCGAGAATCTCTTTGCCGATATTTGCAGGAATCCCCTCGAAGTTCGGAAAGAAAACATCGAACACAAGGCGGCCGCCGTCCGCCACATGAAATGCCGCAGTCGTAAGCGCGGCCACTTGGTCTTGCACGGTGTACATATGCTGCAGTGGCCGAAACGGAATAATCACCAACGGGAATTTCTGCGCCAGCCGGAAGTCGCGCATGTCGCCTTCATAGATGGTCACTCGCTCGCGTACTTCGCGCGGCTCGCGCGCCAGATTGCGCCGGAGAATGGTCAGCATGGCCTCGGAATTGTCCACGCCCTCGATTTTGATTCCCTCTCGAGCGATGGGCAGTAAAACCCGGCCAGTTCCGCACGCAATCTCCAGCACTGGCCCACCGGACTTCCCGGCGACCTCGACGTAGAACGGCACGTCAACCAAATCCTGCTTTGAGCAATAGCCTGTGTCGTAGTGCGATGCCAGGATCTCGTACGAATCGGGCTCGCCGGTGCCCATGACCGGTTATTTCACCTTGGCGCCTGCAGGAATATCCTCTGCAAACGTTACCAGCACCGGCTTCCCATCCGCTCCATCCGACGCCGCCAGCAGCATCCCGTTCGACTCCTGCCCCCGCATTTTCCGCGGCGCAAGATTCGTCACCACCACCACTTTGCGCCCAACGAGCTCCTCCGGCGCATAAGCCAGCGCGATTCCGGCCAGCACCTGTCGCACTTCATCACCAATATCCACCATCACCTTCAGCAGCTTGTCCGCCCCCTGCACTTTCTCAGCGGACTTCACGAGGCCAACTCGCAGCTCGACTCTCGCGAACTCATCAATCGTGATTTTTGCGCCAGCCGCAGGAGCAACGGCAGCGCCCGCTCCGGCCGCAGCCCCAACAGGTGCACCGACCGGCGTCGTGCCACCCGCCGGCGTTGAACTCGTTGCTGCAGGCGCCGTAGCGCCTGGATTGCGAATCTCTTGTTCCATGGCTTCTATCCTTTCCGAAGTTTCCTTCTTATCAACGCGCGGATAAATCGGTTCCAGTTTGCCGATCCGAGTTCCGGGCATCAAGCTTCCCCACGGCGTTTCGTCGATCAGCTGCCTCTCAAGTGCCCCCGATTGCCCAAGGGCGACCCAGATTTTCTCGGTCGCATTGGGCAGAAACGGATACAGCAGCAATGTCACGATCCTCAAGCCCTCACAGGAATCGTAAAGAATCCCATTGAGCCGGGACTTTTGCCTAGGATCCGCCGCCAGATCCCAGGGCTTGTTGTCCGTCACGAATTTGTCGATCGTCGAAATCAACGACCATATCTTCTCGAGCGCTCCGCTGAAATTATGCCCGTCGATCAAGGTCCGGGCCTCGCCGCGCACGGCCGCACACTTGTGCAGAATCGTTTGATCGCTCGACGGCCTCAGAGGCGGATCGGGAACCTTGCTATCGCAATATTTCTCAATCATCGTCAGAATGCGGCTCGCGAGATTTCCCAAACCATTCGCCAAATCCGCGTTGTAGCGCGTAATCAGCGCATCGCGCGAAAAATTTCCATCCTGCCCAAAAACGACTTCGCGCATCAGGTAGTACCGCAGCGCATCATTCCCAAGCACCTTCACTATCGGCTCGGGGTAGGCCACGTTTCCCTTCGACTTGCTCATCTTCTCCTGCTCGAACAGCAGCCACCCATGCGCGAACACCTGATGCGGCAATTGCAACTCCGCCGCCATCAAGAAGGCAGGCCAGTACACGGCGTGAAACCGAATGATTTCCTTCCCAATCATGTGCAGATTCGCCGGCCAGTATCTCCGAAACTCCTCGCTGCCTTCTTCGCCCTCTCCAAATCCGATCCCGGTCATGTAACTCGTGAGCGCGTCGTACCAGACGTAAAACACGTGCTCCGGATCATCCGGCCACGGAATTCCCCACTTGATCGATTTGCGGCTGATCGAAATATCTTTCAGCCCGCTCTCCACGAAGCTTTTCACCTCGTTGAGCCTGAATCCGGGTTGAACGAATTCGGGACGGCTCTTATACAGGCCCAGCAGCTGATCCGCATATGCAGAGAGCCGGAAGAAATAGTTCTCTTCCGAAATCAACTCTCCGGGTCGCCCGCAGTTGGGGCAGTCCGCTGGCTCCGGCGTGTCGCTGATATACAGATTGTCGTATATGCAGTAGCGGCCCTCGTATTTTGCTTTGTAGATCGCGTGAGGCGACCGCCTCAACGTCCGGCGCACCAAAGTCTGCACCGAACGAGCATGCTGCATCGAAGTCGTTCGGATGAAATGTGTGTAGCTGATGCCCAGAAGCTTCCAGAGCTCGACAAATATCTTCTGATTGCGATCCACCAGCTCGGCAGGCGAAATTCCCGCTTTCTCCGCGGCGCGTTCAATATTCACGCCATGCTCGTCTGTTCCCGTGAGATACGCCACATCAAAGCCCGTCATGCGCTTGTGCCGCGCGATCACATCGCACACAATCGTCGTATATGCAGAGCCTACGTGCGGCCGCGAATTCGCATAGTAAATCGGCGTCGTAAGGTAATATTTCGTCCGGTTGTCGAGAATGGTCGGATTTTCCATGGATTATTGCTTCTGTTCCCGTCGCTTCTGGAATTCAAATGACGCCGCCGCGATCACCTGCTTGAGCGGCACGCCGCGCTCAGCCGCGATCTTCTGGCAATCTTCGTACTCGGGCGTCGCGTTAAGAATCGTCCCGTTCATGCGCGAGACCTTCATGCGCACCGACCCCAGCGGCGTTTCGACCGGCACAAACTCGCGATTCAAAGTTTTTCTTCGCACGTCATACGTCCGAACGCCAATCGTCGTCGTCTCGCTGAAAATCAAATCGATCAACCGCGTCACATTCTCAGGCTCGCTCAATAGCGTGACAAGCTGCCCCGGGCGATTCTTCTTCATCTGCACGGGCGTCGAAAACACGTCCAGCGCCCCGGCCGCCAGCGCCCGCTCCGCAAAATATCCATAAATCTGCGGGCTCATGTCGTCAAGGTTCGTCTCAATCACCGTAACCGGCGAATCCCATCGCCCACCCACCTCGGCTTCGCTAGCTGCCGCCGAATCGCCAATCAGCAGCCGCATCACGTTGGCTTTCTCTTTCAAATCAGCCGACCCCGCGCCATATCCAATCGTCCGCAACGTCATCGGCGGAATTTCCGCATAACGCGTCGCAAGCGTAGTCGCAATCGCGGCTCCAGTCGGCGTCACCAGTTCCCGTTCGATTCCGCTCGAATACGTCGGCGCGCCGCGCAGCAGTTCCGCAGTAGCCGGTGCCGGCACGGGAAGCACCCCGTGCGCCGTCTTCACCTGCCCCGCGCCAACATCTAATCGCGAACACGCGAATTCATCAATCCCCAGCAGCTCAAATCCGATCGCCGACCCCACGATGTCAACAATCGAATCCACAGCCCCCACTTCGTGAAAATGAACTCTCTCGACCTCAATGTTGTGAACCTTCGCCTCAGCTGCCGCCAGCCGCTCAAAGATTTTCGTCGCCCGCGCAGCAGCTCGCGGCGCTAGATGAGCCTCTTCGATCCGCTTCAAAATAACCGAAAGCCCGCGATGATGATGCTCCTCCCCGCTCTTCACTTTCACATGCGTCGCAAAAATCGCCCCGCGCTGCACCTTCTCCGCCGAAATGCTCCAATTCTCCAGCCCGAGCCCGAGCAGCCCCGCTTCGATCTCGCGCAGTTCCGCCCCCGCATCCACCAGGGCGCCCAGCACCATGTCCCCGCTGATGCCAGAAAAACAGTCGAAATAGGCGATACGCGAGCTTTTCATAGGTGCACTGCCGAAATCATCGTGGCAAGCCGAAAAAACGATGTTAGTCTGCCCTCTAAGTCGTGTCAAATCCGGCTGGTACCAGCTCTCAACCGGTAAGCCTCTCACTCCAACGCGCTCAGCTCTAGCCTTTCGATCCATTCCCCCGAAGCCGGATTTGTAAGCGCCTGAGCGCCCAAAACATTTTACGGAGACGTAATATCCCATGTTCTATACTATTGCCACGGAACCAAACCTGATGAAGAGACTGTTTCTTTTGCTCGCGCTCATTCTCAGCCTCTCGCGCCTTTCCTTTGCACAAGAGGTCACTCTTCGCGTTCACACCATCGCCGCCACAGGCCAGGATTCTCCGGTTCGAGTCGTTCAGCTCATCCTCTGGCCCAATCCCCCGGATTCGTATTCCCCGGCGGTAATCGGCGTCATGGTCCACAATTTCTCCGACAAGAAAGTCGCCTCCGTCAGTGTCGTGTACTGGCTCAGAGCGCCCAGCGCGTGTGCTGCACAATCGGCAAGCTTTGGCGGAGGCACCGGAAACCTCGAATCTGTGTCTCTCGAGCCAGGCGCAGAATCTCGTCTCTGGGCCTTCCCTGCTAATCCAAACTTCGCAGTGAGCACCGGTGTCTGGGTCAGAAGCGCCTTCATCCAGGTCCAGATCGGCATCGGTGCCGTCGATTTTGCTGACGGTACCTCCTGGCGCCTTACAAACAACAAAGCCCTCGATCCGGGCCAGCTCGAATCCGATTCCGAAAACTGCCGTGAGTGGGCTTGGCCCCAGAACCTGGATTCGGCATCAACGGGGAAGTGGAACGATCCGGGAAACCACCTCAGAGGGATCGGCCGCCTCCAGCTCTACCGATTGCCGCGGCGCACCACTGCAACCCCCTCACCCGATTCGCTCGAATGGGCCACCCGCGAAAACATACCCACTGACTCCTACTATTACGACTGCACCGTCGAACTTGACGCACGTCGAGGATTTCGCGGCCGGCCCCAGATGTTCCCGGCATCCCATCCGCACCGCGCAGGCAGCGTCGATCCCCTTGACTTTTGATTACTAACATGGTACTAATAGTTAGCTGAGTACGGCTGTCAGGAAATAGAGAAGATGCAGCAGTAACGAGGCGATGAACGAGGGCGAAGACGTCCCGCGATCCTCAGCCCGCGCTCTCCGGAGCGTGGGCGAGACAAAACCCCCAAAACACCTCAAATTTCTAATCGCAAATCTGGAATTAGAATTCCACGTAAGTCCCATAAGAATCAGCGATCTAAAATTTTCTAATCGCAAAAAAATTGCGGTTTTTGCTTTCGTTTTCCCAGGCCGGGGAGCGTCACCCATCAGCAACACTTCGCCATCCTTGGCTAGGTCGCGCGCTCGTTCCCTTGTAGCGCTGGCATCCTGCCGGCTCTTTCGTTGTTGCTTTCGAGTCTCGTCAGCCCGTGCCTCTTCGCGCTTTGACGCCCCCGGCCGCATTCCCTATAATCGCGGGATTCTTTCAGCGCGTCAGCGCGCCCGTAGGAGGCTTGTGTACAAAGTCGTCGAAGACCGGATCCGGAAGGCGCTAAGACACCACATCCACGAGCGTTACAAGACCGACGTGCCCATCGCCACCGAGCGGCCTCCGAAGCTGGCAATGGGCGAGGCGGCCTCGCCGGTCTGCTTCGAACTGGCCAAGCGCCTGAAGAAGCCTCCTCGCGCGCTGGCACAGGAAATTGCGAATTCTTTGAAGCCGATTCCAGGCGTCGCTCGAGTCGAGGTAGCTGGCGCGGGATATCTGAATTTTTTCTTCGACCGCATAGAATTCTTTAGAAGCGCGCTCATGGAGTCCACGCAGAAACCCGTGGCCGCTGGTGCCGGTGCGCCCAAGACAATCGTCGAGCACACCGCCATCAACCCGAACAAAGCGGCCCACATCGGCCACCTGCGCAACGCGGTGCTGGGCGACACCTTCGTGCGCCTCCTCCGCCACGCCGGCCGGAACGTCGAGATTCAGAATTACATTGACAACACCGGCGTCCAGGTCGCGGACGTAGTTCTCGGGCTTCTGCACCTCGAGAAAAAATCCATAGATGACGTTCGCGCCCTCACTCTCGCGCCCAGGTTCGATTACGTCTGCTGGGATCTTTACACCCGCGTCACGCAATTTCTCGCGGAAGACAAATCGCGTCTCGAGCTCCGCGCACACACTCTCAAGGAAATCGAAGAGGGCCACGGCGAGGCAGCGCGAATGGCCGAGCTGGTCGCCACGGCCATCGTCCACCGCCATCTCGAAACGCTCGACCGCCTCGGAATCGACTACGACCTCCTGACCCAAGAAAGCGAAATTCTGCACCTGAAATTCTGGGACGCCGCCTTCGACATGCTGAAGAAAAGCGGCGCGATTCAGCTCGCAACAGCCGGAAAAACTGCAGGCTGCTGGGTGATGCAGCTCCCATCGGACCGCGAGGCAAAAGAAGCCGGGCCAGAAACAGACGACGAGCCTACTGAGCAAGCCGAAGCCAAGATCATCGTCCGGTCCAACGGCACGGTCACATACGTCGGAAAAGACATCGCCTACCACCTCTGGAAGTTCGGCCTCCTCGACCGCGATTTTCACTACCACCGTTTCCACACGCATCCCGACGGCCATGAGGCCTGGGTCACGTCAAGCGAGCGCAGCGACGCTGGCGCGCCGCCTTTCGGCCACGCCCAGGAAGTCTTCAACGTAGTGGATTCGCGGCAAGCCTATCCGCAGCAAGTAGTCGCGGCAGGACTCCGCGCCCTGGGCTACACCGAGCAAGCCGATCGCCTAAAACATTTCGCCTACAACGTCGTCGCGTTAACGCCGCGCTGCGCCCGCGAGATGGGCTACGAAATTCCCGAGGAAGATGCCAAGAAGCCATACGTCGAAGTAAGCGGCCGCAAAGGCCAGGGCGTGAAAGCCGACGACCTCCTCGACCGTCTCGAACAAAGCGCGCAAGCGGAAGTGGACGCCCGCCATGCAGAGGAGCCCGAAGCCGACCGAAAGGCAATCGCACACGCAGTAGCAGTCGGAGCCCTGCGCTATTTCCTGTTGCGCTTTACGCGCTCAACAGTAATCGCCTTCGATTTCAAAGACGCCCTAAGTTTCGAAGGCGAAACCGGCCCCTACGTGCAATACGCAGTGGTCCGCATCAACGGGATTGTCCGCAAAGGCGCAGAGCGCGATCCCAGCTTTGATTCGCCCAATGTCATCGAGGGCGCAGCAAACCTGCTGAGGATTCAAACGGGCGAACTCGATGTCTCTCGATTCTTGCCGAGTCCAAGCGGCGATGATTTGTGGGATTTGGTGTTGATGGCAGGCTCACTCGACTCGCGTGTCGAGCAAGCAGTCTCCGCACAAGAGCCGGCGTTTGTAGCTCGCTACGCCTTCGAACTCGCGCAAGCATTCAACGGGTTCTATCACAAGCATCACATCTTGTCGGAGGGGGACAAAGAGAAGCGCGCATTCCTGCTCTCATTGTCAGAACTCGTTCGAGCGCAGCTCGTGAAGACGCTGGGGCTGATGGGAATTGTTGCGCCGGAAAAGATGTAGCCATGCGAACATCCGCGGCGTCGTCAGAGTTTCATCGCGAAATCCACGATCGAGCGAATCGCGACGCCCGTCGGCCCCTTCGCCAGCCACGGACGCCCTTCGTCCACCCAGCACGTCGCTGCGATGTCGAGGTGAATCCACGGCGTGTCCTCGGCGAATTCCTTGATGAACCACGCGCCGGTGATCGCGCCGCCGCCTTTGCCGGTGCCGGTGTTGCGAATGTCGGCGATATTGCTCTTGATCATTTCCTGATATTCGTCGTCGATGGGCATCGGCCACATTTTCTCGCCGGCGGATTTCGCGCTCTCGAGGAATTGATCGAGATATTCGCGCGGCGTGCCGAACGCGCCCACGTGCACATTGGCAAGCGCCACCTGAATCGCGCCGGTGAGCGTTGCGGCATCAATGATGTGCGTAACGCCGAGCTTCTTCGCGTAGGTAAGCCCATCGGCAAGAACCATGCGGCCCTCAGCATCCGTATTGATTACTTCGATTGTCTTCCCCGACATGGCGACCTGCACGTCGCCCGGTTTTTGCGCACGCCCGCCGGGCATGTTCTCCGTAGCGGGAATCACGGCGATCACCGAGATCGAAGGCTTCAGAAAAGCCAGAGCGCGCATTGCGCCGAGCATTGTGGCGCCGCCGCCCATGTCGTATTTCATCTTCTCCATGTTGTCAGCCGGCTTGATGGAGATGCCGCCAGTGTCGAAGGTCACGGCTTTTCCAACCAGGCCAAGAACCGGCGCGTTCGGACGCGGGGTTTGCGGCTCGTACCGCAACACGATTACGCGCGGCGGCTCGACGCTTCCTTGCGCAACTCCGAGCAATGCGCCCATTTTCAGCTCGGTGATTTTGCGGTCGTCCAGGATTTCAACGCCCAGCCCCACTTCTTTGGCCATGGCCTCAGCCTTGGCAGCGAGCATGCGCGGCGTAAGGCGGTTGGAAGGTTCGTTGATGAGGTCGCGCGCGAAGTTCTGCGATTCGGCGATAACGCGCCCGCGCTCGATCGCTTCGTTGATTCCGGAGAGCGAGCCATTTTCGAATCCGGCGAGCGAGACGGATTGAATCTCCTTATTGTTCTTCTTCTCCGAACGGTATTTATCGGATTCAAAATCGGCGACGAGAAGCCCTTCGGCAATGGCTTGCGCCGCAGCCGGGCTGCGTTCGCCCTCGCGCGTGAGAAACGCGAAATTCTTCACGCCGCGCGATTTCAAATAGCGCAGCGCGGCGCCGGCGATCTTCCGCAGGTCACCAACCGCGAATTTCCCCGGCTTCCCTGCCCCGACGAGAAGCAAGCGCTTCGCGTCCAGACCTTCCGGGAAATGCAGCAGCACGGTTTCGAGAGCTTTTCCTGTGATTTCGCCGCTCGTGACCAGGGTGCCAAGTCCGCCCGTCATGCGGCGGTCGACTTCCGCGAGAACTCCGTCGATTTTGTTTTCGCCTTCGAACACATATGTAACGAGGGCATCGGCCTGAATGGAAGAGTACGGCTGGGAATCAATCTGGATCTGCATAGTTTCCTTTCGATTTTATCGACGATTTAGTCTTTGATTGTATCGTTGTTCTTTTGATTTTAATGTTGTTCTAGCGGCGGCGAGAGCGGCTGATCGCCTCATTGGCTTCCCGTTTTGCTTCTTTTTGTTTTTCGGATTCGCGGCGGTCGTGGAACTTTTTGCCCTTGCCGACCGCGAGTTCGCACTTGGCCATCCCGTCGCGGAAATAGAACTTCAGCGGGACGATGGTCATGCCTTTCTGCTGGATCTGAACCTGGAGCTTTTCAATCTCGCGCCGGTTCAGGAGAAGCTTGCGCTTGCGGAGTGGGTCATGGTTCCGCGAACCACCGGGCAGATATTCGGGAATATGCGAGTTCACCAACCACGCCTCGCTGCCCCGAATCTCGGCGAAAGCGTCCCGCAGCGCTGCCTTGCCCTCGCGAAGCGTTTTCACTTCCGTTCCGACGAGCACCAAGCCCGCCTCGAACTTATCGCCCAGCGTGTAGTTGTAGGAGGCCGTGCGGTTCTGCGCGACGATCTTCACGCCTTCGTACTGCTGTTTCTTATCGGCCGATTTCATGAATCAAACATCATAGCCGCCGGGAGAGATATCCGGCAAGTCGCGGATTCGCCCTGAGTTCCAACCATATCTATTCATGCATTCGCAACAAAAAGCCGCCATGGGGGTATTAGTTTCTAAGTACGGCAACGCTGTGATTTGTTGCCGCATCACAGAGCGGGTGCTAGACTTTCTGGGACCTGAGACAGCCGATTTTGGAGGGCGTTTTTGTTTTGTAGAAACGGTCTAATATCTTCAGCGCGCGCAGTGGGTTCCGGCGACGGAAACCCCAGACATCCCAGAACTCCCTTTCAAATCCTCACCTTAGGCTCCTCCATGGCGCTTATTGCGGCGCTGTTGGTGGGGTGCCCGAAATCAAACACGGACTTTCAAACGGGGAAAAAGGCCGAGGCCGTGCAGGACTATGACACGGCGCTGGTGTATTACGAGCGGGCCCTGCGCGCCGATCCCACAAACGCGGAATATAAGCTTCGCGCTACACAGATGCGGTTCGAGGATGGCCAATTCCACGTCCGGCAGGGTCGAGCCGCTGAGCAAAAGGGCGACCTGCAGCGGGCGCTGACCGAGTTTGAAAAGGCACAGGCGGTTGATCCTTCGAGCTCGATTGCGGATCAGGAAATAAAGCGGACGCTCGAGAAGATTGCGGCACAGAACGCAGCGGAAGCTCCCAAGGCGATGAATTACAATCCGCAAGATGACGGGATGCTCTCGGAACCTCCCGAACTCAAGCCTCTTTCGCGCGAACCCATCAATCTGAAAATGACGAATGATACGCGCGTGGTGTACGAGACGATCGCCAAGCTGGCGGGACTCAGCGTGATATTCGATCCGGACTTTACATCGAGGCGGATCACGGCCGAGCTGCCGAACGTGACGCTCGAGCAGGCGCTCGATGCGGTGGCTCTGGAGAGCAAATCCTTCTGGAAGCCAATTACGCCGAGCGTAATCTTCGTGGCACCCGATAACCCCCAGAAGCGAAAAGATGTGGAAGACGAAGTGGTGAAGACGTTCTACGTCTCCAACACTCTGACGCCGCAGGATTTAACGGAAATCGTGACGGGCCTTCGGCAGCTGCTCGATTTGCGGCGCATCCAGCAAGTGAACTCGCAAAACGCGATCGTGATTCGCGACACGCCGGACAAGCTGGTGCTGGCAGGGAAAATTATTCGCGATATCGATAAAGCAAAGCCGGAAGTACTGATCCATGTGCAGGTGATGTCGGCAAACCTCGACCGGCTGCGGGATTTGGGTATCTTGCCCGGCCAGAGTGTATCGCTGGCATTCACTCCGCGAACCTCCGTCCAGCCGAACAGCACTACGAGCACAACGAGCACCACCAGCACGACAAGCACGACGTCAACGACCTCGACCACGAGCACCGGCACGACAATTCCGCAAATAACCCTCAACAACTTGCAGCACCTTTCGACTGCGGATTACAGCATCACGCTTCCAGGCGCGACTGCGAACGCCATAGCAACCGACAACAAGACCAAGATCATCCAGGATCCGGAAATCCGCGTTACCGATGGCCAGAAGGCATCTCTGAAAATCGGCCAGCGAGTTCCGGTCGCGACCGGCAGCTTCCAAGCGGGCGTCGGAGTGGGAGTGGGCGGCGGCGCCGGCGTCGTGAACCCCCTCGTGAACACGCAGTTCCAGTATCTCGACGTCGGCGTAAACATTGACGTGACGCCTCGTGTCCACCCGGATAATGAAGTGAGCATGAAGCTCACGGTAGACATTTCCTCGATTGCGGGAACCAGCAACATAGGCGGAATCAATCAGCCCATCATCACCCAGAACAAGATTGAACACGACGTCCGGCTCAAGGAAGGCGAAGTAAGCGTCCTGGGAGGACTGATCCAGCGGACTGAAATGAAAAATCAAAACGGGATCCCCGGCCTAGTCTCTGTGCCGCTGGCGAAATACCTGTTTTCCGACAACAGCAACCAAATCCAGGATCAGGAAGTGTTGATCGTCCTGACACCGCACATCATTCGTCTGCCGTCCATTACCGCCGCAAATTTGCGCACGATGGCGGCTGGAACCGATTCGAACGTGCGAGTGTATCGTGACGACTCCGAGGTGGATACAGGTGCCAAAGCGGTTCCATCGGCTGCGGCTCCGCCGCCAGGAGGCGCACCGGGCGTGGCAGCAGCGAACCTGCAGGGGGGAGCGACTCCTGCGTCACAGCTTCGATTTGATCCGCCGAGCGTGACGATGAAACCGGGCGACAAGACGACGCTGGGGCTTAGCGTTTCCAACGTAACGGATCTCTATTCGATACCCTTGCTCATTCACTACAACCCGGCCGTGGTGCAAGTGGAAGAGGTGCGCAACGGCGGATTTTTATCGGGCGGGACGCAGGAAATTGCCATCGTCCAACGAATTGACGAGCAGCGCGGTGAAGTGATTGTTTCTGCTACGCGCCAGCCGAATACTCCCGGCGTGAACGGAACCGGAACGCTGCTTGGAATCGTGGTACGGGCAGTGGCGCCCGGAAACACAGTGCTGCAGATTCTTCAGGTTAACGCACATGATTCACAGCATCGAAATATTCCAATGGTTTCCGGAGAAGCCGCCATTCGGGTGCAGTGAGGCGTGATGAGCGGAGCAAATCGCAATCTGGCGTCTCGCATTCTGGGTTCTCGGGCCTTCCCATCGCTACCGTCGCGCCGTCATCCCGGTTCCTGGAAAGTTCGGGCGCTTGCGGCTGGCTTCACGCTGATCGAGTTAATCCTGGCGTGCTCGATTCTTTTCGTTCTGGCGGCGATCGCGGTACCGCTTGCGCGCGTTGCGATCAAGCGCAGAAAAGAAGCGGACCTTCGCTATGACCTTCGCCAAATGCGCACGGCGATCGACCGCTATAAGGACGCGGCTGACAAGAACCTGATTCAGGTGAAGGCCGGGACCGAGGGCTACCCTCCGGACCTCGACACGTTGGTAAAGGGTGTTCAGCTGACCGGCGCGAAGAGCGAGCACGTCCGTTTCCTGCGTGAAGTTCCGAAGGACCCGATGACCGGTACAGCGGATTGGGGCATGCGGTCGGTGCAGGATGATACGGATACTACTTCGTGGGGCGGACAGGATGTGTTCGACGTGTATTCAAAATCCACGGGAACGGCGCTGAACGGAACGAAGTACTCGGATTGGTAGCAGAATCGAGAGATTTGTGCGCAGGATCGAATGAGACCTTCTCGACATATCAGAGCTCAATCGGCTCGCGGATGGCGTGATTCGGTTACGCGCGGATTCACGTTGATCGAGCTGATGATCGTGATGGCGATTATCGTGATACTCGCCACTCTCGCGAGCGTGCATTACCGGAATGCTGTGCTTCGCTCACGCGAGGCGGTGCTGAAGTCCGACCTAAGGGTGATGAACAACGCGATCCAGGACTACACCAGAGACAAAGAGGCCGCGCCGCAATCGCTTGATGATCTTGTGAGCGGGCAATACCTGAGCGCTATTCCCTCTGACCCGATTACGAGCGCAAAAGACTGGGTGACGGTGAATTGCGACACATTGCTCGACCCTGACCAGTCGGTAACCGGGATTTGTTCGGTCCATTCCGCATCGGATGCGGTCTCGCCCTTCGAAAACACACCGTACAGTAGCTGGTAGCTTTGTCTCTTTGCCTTCTCGTAGCGTTCTGCTCTGACCGTCTTTATCCAAGATACTTTTTCAGCGGATCCCAGTACCGCAAGTTCCATCCCTTAAACAGCGAGTCATAATCCCCTTCCGGAAATCCGGTATGGTCGAGGATCAGCAACGTGCCATTCCCCTGCGGCTTCAATTCAAATTTAACGAGTGAATAGACGCCGGGATCCCAGTGCGTGGGACGCCAGGCCTGCACGATGCGTTGATTGGGAATGAGTTCGACATTTCTGCCTACGATCATGCCACCAAACATGGAAAACGCGCCGCCCACCGCGGGGTCGATATTGGCGGGCATGCCGGTGAAAGCGGCGAATTGCTTCGAAGTCAGAAGAATCTCGTAGATGCGCTGCGGGCCTGCCTTCAATTCGATTTCCTGGTGAAGCGAGGTGCGAGCCTGGTTTGCAGCGGTGCTCGGGGCTTCTTTGGTGGCCTGCTGCTGTTGAGGCAGAGCCCAGAGGTTCCGGTTGACGGCAAGGCCGGCTAAGGCAGTTGCTCCGACTCGGGCGATCACTTGGCGACGTGTCGGAGCGACATGAGAATTGGCTGGGATCGATCTCTCGCTCATTACGATTCTCCGTTGTTCGTGTGAAATGTCGTGGCATGAAAGCACACGAGCCCATCATGTTCAAGGTCATATTCTCCGGCATGCCGATACGACTGGAGGCACCCAGTCAGGGCCAGAACCATAAGAAAGAGCAGGCCTGCGGATTAGACGTCTCCGCTTTGAAACGTTATCCCGTTGCTGATCACTATTAATTGACCACCCCAACGGTGCTTGGTTTGCCCAAAAACGAGCTCAAAGTAGCACCGGAGCGGGCTTCACACCTGGAGGCACCTTCATGAAGCAGACGGCCGGCGTTATCACGGCCCTGGCTGTGGTGCTGGCGATTTTCGGCGTGTCGAACCTGCCCAAGAGTTCGCCCAGTGGAGTTGGCGCGGCACAATCCGAGAGCGGAACGAAGGCGTCCAAGGCACGGCCGAGTGCAGAACCGATTGGGCCCTACGCTCCCTGCGTGCGCATTCAGAAGCGGCTCCAGCCTTTCGTGGCTGTGAGTCCACAGGAACCCTGGAAGCTTCCCGCTTTTTGTTATCCGGATTCCAAGGTGCCGAATGATCCGGAGTTGAAAGCGAGCGGGCTCGATTTTGTTATTGCCATCGTGCCCAATCCGGTTCTTACGCACCTGCCGCTGCTCTTTGACCGGCTGATCGAAACCATGCAGCAAGCGGCGCAAGACAATCAGTACTCGTACGACTCCGCATGGCTACCGTGGAGTGAAGGCAAGGAATATACGAGGCTGCTCGACCAGCAGACGGCGGACGACCTGCAAAGCTTTCAGGAATCACAGCCCGGCGTTCTCGTTTTCAGGAACTCGCTCAATCAACAGGGTGATTCGCCTTACAAATCGGGGCTGGCTGTATTCGTCGTTTCCGAACTTCCGACAGGCGGAATCAACCAGGGACAATTCGACAATGCGCTGGCATGGATGGAGCGATTGGGAGCTTTATCCTCCGAGCGAGACTTGAGAATTCTCGGACCTACGTTTTCCGGCTCGCTCCCTTCGCTCTATCGGTCGCTTCATTTTTCCAGGTTAAAGCCCTTCGCCGGGACGAAGAAAATTCGGGTCTCCAGCGGAAGCGTATCTTCGGACTCGTACTACTACTGGTTCAAAGGAAAGCTGGAAGCGGAACAGCTCGGTACATTCGATACGGCTATGGAGGGAGACTCCGTTCTGGTGGACCGATTCTGCCAGTACATCGATTCGCAAAAATATACCACTGATCGTGTGGCGTTTCTCTCCGAGGATGAAACCGCGTTTGGAACGGAACCGATTTCTCAAACTGACACCAAGTATGAAAAGCGCGTGCGGCCACAAAAAGGAGCGCACGAATCCAAGCAGGGTTTTTGCACCTATAGCGGCGGCCCCACGTACCTCTACTATCCGCGCGATATCGCATCGCTCCGTTCCGCATACGAGCAGCAGTCAATTTTCAATGGAGGAAAACAATCGCAGGGCGCGAACAATGACGCGACGACTTTGCGCGGCGACTTGAGCGAGCCGGCCAGCAGCGAACATGACACGGTGCGGACGTATGGCGGCCAACTTACGCCACTCGCACAAGAGTCGGTGCTAATCGCCATTACGGACGTCCTGAAAGAAAAGAAGATTGAGTTCGTTGTGTTACGCAGCACGAATACGCTCGACCAGATTTTTTTGAGCCAATTCTTGCGGCGTTCGTTCCCAGACACTCGCATTGTGATCGACGGAGCCGATCTGCTTTTCCGGCGCGGAGCGGAAGGCTCGTCACTTCGCGGCGTGATGGCGTTGTCGCCTTATCCCCTGCTGAACCGCCAACAGGATTGGAATTCGGCGCAATCGGAGTGGAGTGGGGAAGGTTATCGGATTTTTGGGCAGGACGTTGCGGAGGGCTTGTATGTTGCGGCTCGCGGACTTTTTCCAGATCAAGGGTCGAAAGTGCAAATCGCCAACTATGCGCCGCCTACGTTCGCGTCCGGGAGAGGCAGCCGCGACGATGACCGGCCGGCAACCTGGCTCACAGTAATCGGGCATCGCCAGTTTTGGCCTGTGGCGGTGCTTAACTCGAACACGTTGGACGGAAGCAAGGCAATTTCTATTCTGCAGCCCTTCTCTGAGCGAACCGGTAAACCGGGTGCAAACTCCGCCGGTGCGAATCCGCTGGAACTGCTGCCGATTGAATTTTGGATTCTTCTGATTGCTTGCCTCTATTGGAGTCTCTTGCACGAACTCTGGTGCTTGAATGGATCCGTTTCTCCAAGGCCGGCGCCGTTTCGACTGGCTTATTTCGCGCCCATCCCGCGATGGCAGCAACCCGTGCTAATCGGATTGGGCAGCTTGCTGGTAGCTGGCACGGCGGTGGTCGTCGCTGCGACGTCGGGCCTGCTCGACTGGAAACTGGGAAGTTGGAATGCCGTAGTTGCCGCGTTCCTGGTGATTGTCCTGCTTCAGGCATATTTTGGATGCGCTGGGAATTACCGGCTGCCAGCGATGACGGACGTTCGCTTCACGGAGCTGAAGGCAAAAGACTGCCGGCGAATTTCAGGCTGGGTTTCCGCACTATGCTTTGTGGTGTTCGCATCGATTCACGTGGCGATTGTTCATCAGTTGCAGCGGTCCAACAGCGTTCCTGCTTTCTGGCGCAGCGTGCACCTTTTGAGCGGAGTGTCGCCTCTGTTGCCGCAGCTGTTTCTATTTGGAGGAATGTATTGCTGGTTTTGGTTCAGCTTGCGAGGGCTTTCTCTATTTGGCGACGACCGTCCCTTGCTGCCGGGCAAGAACGATTTGATATTAAGAGACGAAAAGCAGAGCCACATTATGCCGATGTTCAGCTTCGAACAAGCGCAACTACCGACGGAAGACAGCGCAATGCCAATCGGGAAGCCGTATCTGCTGCTTCTTGGCTTGATTTTTCCAATCGTGTTGATCATCTGCACCGTGGTCCTACAAGGCGCATGGCTGAGGACGTTGGGAGAATTATTCTTCGGCCGGTACGTGTTTTTTTGGCTGATGCTGTGCATCGCGATGGTCCTTGCCGACGCGGCGCAATCCTGGATGACCTGGTTACGACTGCATGAGCTGCTCCTTCATCTTGACCGTCTGCCGGTGCGCCGCACCTTGTACGCGCTGCAGGGGCTTTCCTGGCGCTCGGTGTGGGCGATGAGCGGGAATGTACTAACGGAGCGGTACTCGCTCGTCTCGCGGCAGATCGAAGCTTTGAGGCATCTTCGGAATCAGGTTGCCGTATGGAAACCGCCCGGGGCGGACGACGTGGCGAATCAAAAGAGATTGCTGGACACGATTGATGCCTTCGAGAAGACCCAACTTAAGAAGCTGGTTGATTGGTACGTGAACCTCAACGGTGCAGCGGTGACAAGTGTGGAGGCTCTAGAGGCGGTGCAGAAACAGATTGCAGCGATCGCGGCGTTTACCCTGTCAGCGATGCTGATTCCATCGTGGAGAACTGAAGAAGATTCGCTGATTTTCGACCGGTTGCGGAAACCTGATGCTACGCCTGAAGAGCATGGCGGCCCGGTGATTTCTCCGCACGTTGCCGACCATGTGTATGCGGCCGAAGAGTTTTTCGTTCTGCCGTATGTGGGATTCATTCAGAATATTCTCGGGCGGATACGTACTACCATCCTAGGCAGCCTGTGGCTCTTCGTCGCAGCAACCCTTGCCGTGTCGAGTTATCCATTTGACCCGCTCCCAGTGCTGGGCGGTATTTTTCTGGCTGTTTTCGTGATTGTCGGAAGCACGATGATTCTGATGTACGCGCAAATGCACCGCGATGCGACGCTGAGTTACATCACCGGCTCGGAGCCCGGGGAACTGGGCGGAGAATTCTGGCGGCAGCTGTTTACTTTTGGAATTGGGCCGTTGCTGGGGCTGCTGACGACGCTCTTCCCTTCGATCACAGACTTCGTGGTTTCCTGGCTGCAGCCCAGCAGCCAGGCTATCAAGTGATGATCCGAGACTGACCGCAATCGAAGACCGAACGGAACCTCTATAGCGGATGCGACGGGAACTTGGTCTCTTTTGAAGAGCCATCATTCCCAAGCCGACGATTGCGAGGTTCCGTCCGGCGCATTCGAGTTTCTTTTATTGACCAGACTCTTGTGCAACGGCCGTACCCGCGGGCACGAGTTTCAGATGAACATGAATGTTGAGATGTTGACCGACGACAGCATTGAAATTCGACGGTCCGGGATAATCCTCCTGGCTCGCACCAGCCGGAGCCTGCGGAAGAGCCGAGCCGTCATCGACGAGCTTGCCCGTGCATTGTGCGCCGGCGTAATCCTCAGAGACCGTGCTCGAGGACACTTCACACTTCTTGTCCTCCACCACAGGTGGCCAGTAGGTGTCGAGAACTGAGTTCACCAACTGCGGGAAATCCTCGCGAATCACGTTGGTCGATCCTTTGAGGAGAAAGACGTCGTTTGCTTCGCCAGCCTTTGGCGCGTGAAAAACGAAAGTAGCATCGCGCGAAACGCGGTGAATCATGGGAGGCCCATAAACGGGACCCGTATAGGATTCACTGGGGGTCAACTCTACGTTGCGATCCACGCGAGTCACCGTGAGAGTTCCGACGGCCTTCAGCTTGCCATCCGAATCGGTGGAGACATTCTTGGAGTTGAAGCATACGAGCGTGTGGTTCGCCATGTTGACGACCCAACTTTTCTTCACTTTTCCATCTTCGTCAATGGGAGGCATCATGGATCCCGCCGGATACAGCTTAAAATCGACAACGGACTTCGTGGGATCCTTGTCGAGGCGAACGGTACCGATTGCCCTCGTAAAGCCGACTGTAAAGGTAGTCGGCGTCTTGCCGAAATCCGTTGTACCATCAACGGTAAACCGAGCGTCGGAGTGACCATTGTCAACCTTCCAAGAGCCGCTGGGCTGAGCAGGCCGTCCAGCAAAAGCGGCCGCAACGCACGCCACAAGTAGAATTGGCGCAATTCTCTTAATCATTGGATTCTTCTCCTCAGAAAATCCTGCTTAGCGAGTTCGCAAGCATGCGGATTTGTCATTGTCATTGGAGTATGAACGCTGCGCAAGTGATTCAGAATTCTGGCAGCGCTACCGACCGGAACTGTATTCCGGAAACGTGTACCTTGCAAGACCCTAATTCATTGAATCGGTTATGGTTTGCGGAAAGCGTCGACTTGGCTCGTTGACTTGGCTCGGGGCGTCGCCTATTATCCCGCAACATGTCGGACACACAGATTCTGCCCGGCCAGATCATTTCCCATTACAAAATCATCGAGAAACTCGGTGGCGGCGGAATGGGAATCGTCTACGAGGCTGAGGACACGAGCCTCGGCCGCCACGTCGCCTTGAAGTTCTTGCCCGAGGAATTGGCGCGCGATCCATATGCGCTGGAGCGATTTCAGCGGGAAGCACGCGCCGCGTCGGCGTTGAATCACCCGAACATCTGCACGATTCACGAGATCGGGCAACAGGATGGCCGGTACTTCATTGTGATGGAGCATCTCGAGGGGCAGACGCTCAAGCACCGCATTGGCGGCAAGCCGCTGCCGATGGATCTGCTGCTGGAGTTGGGCGTGGAGGTGGCTGACGCGCTCGACGCAGCCCACGAAAAGGGCATCGTCCACCGCGACATCAAACCGGCGAATATTTTCGTCACTCAGCGCGGACACGCCAAGATTCTTGATTTCGGGCTAGCGAAGCAATCTCTTCGCGGTTCTGGCCGGTCGGGCGCGTTCGTCACTAATAGCGCCGAAGCGACGGTGGACCAAGAAAATCTCACGAGTCCCGGCATGACTTTGGGAACAGTGGCCTACATGTCGCCCGAGCAGGCTCGCGGTGAAGAGCTCGATGCACGCAGCGACCTTTTCAGCTTCGGAGCGGTGCTGTATGAAATGGCAACGGGAGCGCTTCCCTTCCGCGGAGACACCACCGCCGTCATCTTCAACGCCATCCTTGAAAAAGCGCCGGTGCCGTCGGTGCGACTGAATCCGGATATTCCGCCGCATCTGGAAGAGCTGATAGCAAAGGCTCTCGAAAAGGACCGGCGCATGCGCTACCAGCATGCGGCCGAGATGCGTACTGACCTGGCGAGGCTAAAGCGCGACACGGACTCCGGGCGTTCGTCCGCCGCGGTGATGCCTACCTCGGGGTCCGGTGCCGTTCGAGAAGCGGCATTTCAACAAGCACCGCAGAGCGCGTCCGTCGCGGTGGCCACGCCCGCGAGCGGCATGAGTGCCGCAGCCACTCCTATCGCGGGCGGGACGAGCGGAGCGGTAGCGGCACCGCCGCAGCCAACTAGCGGCGGCGCGGCGACGAGCACCGGTTCCAAGGGCCGCTGGCCACTCGTGGCGGGAGCAATCGCTGTACTCGCGGCCTTGGCAGTTGGTGGATATTTCTTTACCCACCGCGCGCCAAAACTCACGGGACAAGGCTCCATCGTCCTCGCCGACTTCACCAATACCACCGGCGACGCGGTCTTCGACGACGCCCTTCGGCAAGGCCTCGCCGCCCAGCTCGCGCAGTCGCCCTTTCTGCACATTCTGTCCGACCAGCAAGTCCGCCAGCAGCTGCGCTTCATGGGGCAGGCTCCTACAGCGCGCTTGACGAACGACCTGGCGCGGCAAGTATGCCAGCGGACGCAAAGCGCCGCCGTGCTGGACGGGTCAATCGCGCAGATAGGCAGCACGTACAACCTGGTGCTCAACGCTGTGAATTGCGCATCCGGCGAAACTCTGGCAACGGCCACGACGGAAGCCCCGAATAAAGACCAAGTGCTCGGCGCCCTCGGCAAAGTGGCGGAAGAAATTCGCGGAAAGCTGGGCGAGTCACTGGCTTCGATTCAGAAATACAACACGCCTATCGCGGAGGCCACCACGTCGTCGCTCGAAGCGCTGAAAGCCTACAGTCTCGGGATCCAAGCGCGCGGAAGCAAGGGTGAGGAAGCAGCGGCTCCTTTCCTGAAACAGGCGGTCACGCTAGACCCGAATTTCGCCATGGCCATGGCAGTGCTTGGACAGGTTGAAACAAACCTGGGCGCAGTGAGTCTGGGCACCGAGTACACGAAGAAGGCTTACGATTTGGGCGACCGCGCCAGCGAGTTGGAAAAGTTCTACATCGAAAGCCACTACCACGAGAACGTGACCGGCGATCGCCAACAAGCCGACCAGGTTTATCGACTTTGGGCACAAACCTACCCGCGCGACTCGATTCCGGTCGGCAACCTTTCCGTCTCATACGTTCTACTGGGCGAGTGGGAGAAGGCGTTGCCCGAGGCTCTCGAAGGCCACCGGTTGAGCCCCGACGAGAGTCTCAACTATTTCCAAATTGCCAGCGTATATGTGGGCTTAGGACGTCTAGATGAAGCCAAAGCCACGGTCAACGACGCCCTGGCAAGAAAAGTGGACGTTCCTCTCTTCCACCTGACGCTTTATCAAGTAGCATTTTTGCAGAACGACTCTGCCGCCATGGCCCGCGAGCTCTCCGCACTCTTGAGCAGCTCGCCAGAGATGGCGGCCTTGGCGCTGAATATTGAGGCGGGTGCGGACGCTTATTTCGGACGCCTCGAAAAGGCTCGGGCGGTCGTTCAGCGCGCCGTTTCTTCTCAGGAGGGCGTAGGCGGCAAAGACAGGGCCGCTGCTGCAATGATTGCGCAGGGTCGGGTCGAAGCTAGGGTGGGCGACGCGTTGGGCGCGAAAAGGGACGCTGCTGCGGCGCTGGCCCTCGATCCCTCGTTCCTCACGAAGGGCGGAGCGGCTCACATTTTTGCGCAAACGGGAGATGCGGCTCGCGCCGAGTCACTCGCCAACGAGATAGTCAAAGAGCGCCCTTCCGATACTCTTGCGAACGTGTACGACCTTCCTACGATTCGCGCCGTCATCGAAATGAATCGCAACAATCCCGGCAAAGCGATTGAAACCCTTGAGCCCGTGATTCCATACGACCTTGCCAACCTAAGAGGGCTTTCGAGTGTCTATGAACGCGGGCAGGCTTACTTGCTCTTGCATAAGGGCAGTGAAGCCGCCGCCGAATTCCAGAAAATTCTGGATCATCCTGGTGTCGTGTTAACTGCCATCACAGGCGCGCTGGCACATTTGCAGTTGGGGCGGGCCTACGCGATCGCGGGCGATGAGGCCAAGGCGCGCGCGGCGTATCAGGATTTCTTCGCGTTGTGGAAAGACGCTGACCCTGACATTCCCATCCTGAAGCAAGCCAAAGCCGAGTACGCCAAATTCAAGTAAGCGGTGAGTAAGCGTTTATTGAATGATGTAGAATGGCACGTTTTCCGAATCGACCTGTGCGCGGAGTTGCGTTCGAATCGAAATAAAGAGGAGGGTAAACGTGGCTTCTGTTTTCTTGTTCTTGGTTGCCCTGATTGTTCTGCTCGCGTTGAGCATCGTGCTGGGATCGTTCTTCACAGTTGAGACCGCGCAGGTGGCTATCGTGCAGAGGCTCGGTAAATTCGCTCGCGTTGCCGGACCCGGGCTGAACTGGAAAAACGCCGTATCTTGAGACCGTGGTTCGGCGGCTCAGCATGAAGGTGCAGCAGTTCGATGTGCAGGTGGAGACGAAAACGCAGGACAACGTGTTCGTGCAAATACCGGTTTCGATCCAGTACAAAGTGATACCCGAAGGGGTGGAAGCCGCGTTCTACAAATTGTCCGACCCGGTGAAGCAGATCGAGTCGATGGTCTACAACGTCGTGCTCGGCCACGTTCCGAAAATGAAGCTGGACGATACGTTCCTGAACCAGGCGGACATCGCGAGCGATTTGAGAGATAACCTTGACGCTTCGATGAAGGAATATGGCTATTCCATCGTGAAAGTTCTGATCTCCGACATCGTTCCCGACCAAAAAGTGAAAGCCGCCATGAATGATATCAACGCGGCGCAGCGAGAACGGGAAGCAACAGTCTCTCGTGCGGAGACCAACAAAATGCTCCTGGTGAAACAGGCCGAAGCAGAAGCCGAATCGAAGCGTTTGCAGGGAGAAGGCATCGCCAATCAGAGGAAGGCAATTATTGCGGGGTTGAAAGATTCCGTGGAGGATTTTGCCAAAACAGTTCCGGGCTCGACTCCGCAGGACGTGATGCAACTCGTTCTGATGACGCAATATTTCGACACTTTGAAGGAAATCGCCGCGAACGATCACACCAACGCGATTTTGATTCCTCACACGCCGAACACGCTCACGGATCTCTTCGGCCAGATTCGGAATGCAATTGTCGCCGGGAACGAACTCACGAGTCGTTCTGCAATTCCATCAACGCCCGCTGGTTTCCCGTCAACAAAGCCCTGACACGTCGGTGGGCGGCTCCGACTCCCCGCTAGCCAGAAAGCACTGAACAAAGTGCGCTGTCTATTCGTATGGACTAGAGGGAGGAGTCGAACCGATGAAAGACATTCGCTATGCGCTGCGGCAATTCCTGAATGCCCCGGTTTTTACCGTGACTGCTGTCCTGACTCTGGCACTTGGAATTGGCGCGACTACGGCGATCTTCACGCTCGTTCATGCCGTGCTGTTGAATTCCTTGCCGGTGGCCAAACCCAGCGAACTGTATCGCGTGGGCGACGTAGAAAATTGCTGCGTCAATGGCGGTCTTCAGGACAATTGGTCGCTTTTCTCCTACGACAAATACAAAATGTTTCGCGATAACACGCCCGGCTTCGCGGAGCTTGCGGCTTTCCAGGCAGGACACGATCTCATCGGCGTGCGCCGCTCCGGCGCCAGCGAAGCCGCGCGTTCGATGCGGAGCGAATTCGTTTCTGGCAATTACTTCGCCATGTTCGGCGTTGGCCCATACGCCGGCCGCGTGATTACCCCCGACGACGATCGCAAAGGCGCGCCTCCGGTCACTGTGATCAGCTATCGCGCGTGGCAACAGCAGTTCGGTGGCGATCCTTCGATTGTTGGAGGCTCGCTAACGTTGAACGGCCAGCCGTTCAACGTGGTCGGCATCGCGCCAGCCGCGTTCTTTGGCGACCGCCTCACCGATCCCGCCGCCTTCTGGATTCCGATCACTGCCGAGCCGCTCATTGACGGCCCTGGCGCGATTATCGATTTTCCTCAACAAGACTGGCTAGACGTTATCGGACGGATCACTCCCGGCGCTGATCCAAAACAGATTGGCGCGCACATGCAAGTGGAATTGCAGCAGTGGCTCCTGAGTCCTATCGCACAGCTTCAGCCGGGAGAGCGCGATGCTGTTGCCAAGCAAACGCTTCGTCTGGCGCCGGGTGGTGCGGGGGTTCAGCAACTGCGCGACGAATATCTTTCGAGCCTTCACCTCCTGATGTGGATTTCGGCGCTCGTTTTGGCAATCGCCTGCGCGAACGTAGCCAACCTGCTGCTTGTCCGCGCCACCACGCGGAAGTTACAAACTTCCATTCGAGCCGCACTCGGCGCGCCGCCTTCGCGACAAATCCGCCAAGTGCTCACCGAGAGCATTGTGCTGGCGGTGCTTGGGGGCATTGCGGGCGTGGCGATCGCCTACGGTGGAACTCACCTGATCCTTCGCCTCGCGTTCCCGGTGACCGATGTAGCCATCCATGCCTCGCCATCGCTGCCCGTGCTGGCTTTCACCTTCGCGGTCTCGCTGCTAACAGGGATTCTTTTTGGAGTTGCACCAGCATGGATCACAGCGAACGCCGCTCCCGCCGATGCGCTCCGCGGCGCCGGCCGTTCCAGCGGAAGCAGCGGCGGCTGGACGCAGAAATCCCTCGTGATAGCGCAGGCGGCGCTGTCTCTCGTGCTGCTCTCTGCCGCAGGCCTGCTGACGCAGAGCCTGCGCAATATGCAGGGCCAACACTTCGGTTTTGAGACGCCCAATCGTTATATTGCCCACATCGATCCGCAAATGGCGGGGTACAAACCCGCGCAAATGCAGGCGCTGTTCCGTCAGCTTCACGATTCACTCGCGGCGATACCAGGCGTCAGGCAGGTCAGCTTCTCTCTTTACACTCCGATGGAGGGCGACAACTGGGGCGAAACTGTCTATATCGAAGGACAGGCGCCTCCGCCTCCCGATTCCAATGAAAATAACGCTTCATGGCTTCGTGTCAGCACCGGGTATTTTGAGACTCTGGGCACCAAGATCATTCGGGGCCGTTCCATCAGCGATCAGGACACGCCCGCGTCGCAGCCCGTCGCCGTCATAAATGAAAACTTCGCAAAGAAATTCTTCAAAGATGAAAACCCGCTCGGACACCACTTCGGATATATCGATATGCAGCATGCCGGCCAATTTGAGATTGTCGGAGTGACGGAAAACACCGAGTACCGCGAACCGACGCGCAAGATCCCACCTATGTTTTTCCTTCCTTCCACCCAGGCGGTCGTGTTCGACAATCCACGCTTCATCGCGTTTGAAGAACGATCGCACGTTCTGAACGCCATCGAAATCAAGACCCTCGGAAAGGTCTCGAATCTTGAAGCGCAAGTGCGTCACGTACTCGGGGATGTGAATCCCGACCTTGCGGTGATCGACTTCAAGAGTTTCGGCGAGCAAGTTGACAATAATTTCTCGCAGCAGAAGATGATCGCGAAACTCACTTCACTCTTCGGATTGCTCGCGCTCATTCTCGCATCGGTGGGGCTCTACGGTGTGACGGCATACTCGGTGGAGCGCCGCACAAACGAAATCGGCATTCGAATGGCGCTGGGTGCCGGAAGGCTCAGCGTGCTGAAGCTTGTGCTGAAGGGAGCGCTGCTGCAGATGGGGATTGCGCTCGTCATTGGGATTCCCGTGACGATTGCCGCCGGCCACGCCATGGCTACTCAGCTCTTTGGCGTAAAGCCGTACGATCCTAAAATCCTGCTCCTTACCGCCGCCGCACTGGGGTTTGCTGCGTTTCTTGCCGCTGTGGTACCGGCGCGCCGCGCAGCTACCCTCGATCCAATGCGCGCCCTGCGCACCGAATGAACGACCGATCCCAGGATGGCGTCGACCGCCGAGAGGTCTGCAAACCCAAACTAGTATAATTGCGGCGTCGCCCATATTTGGCTCGCGACGGAGCTACACCGATGTTTGATACTGTTCTGAAACGGTTTGAAGAACCCGATGAAGTACGCATCTTTGCAAACGGAAAGTTCGAAATCGTCCACATCGGTGGCATGACTATCGGCCGCGCCACCTATCAGCCAGGATGGAAATGGTCCGTTCATGTGGGGCCTACGGTGGGCACTTCACGCTGCAACGTTGAGCATGTCGGCATGGTGCTCTCCGGCTGCGCCACTGCCGCTATGGAAGACGGCACCGTCCACGAACTCCGCGCCGGTACGCTCTTTCACATACCGCCAGGGCCTCCCGGCCACGATAGTTGGGTGGTGGGCGACGCGCCGTATGTGTCGCTGCATTTTCTCGGCGCTGACGATTACGCAAACAAATAGTCGTCAGCACGCGTCGAAGAGGAGTCCTCTGCCGAACATCTGGCAATGCGATTCCAAAGCTAGGGTAGGACCTGCTGCTTCAAATCGAGGGCGGCCTGGCGCACATCATCCGGGCTGCCCATATCGCGCCAGTAGTGGCCGTCCGCGCGAAATGACAGGATTTTTTCTCCCTGGCCGGCCAATCGCAAATAAGCGGTAATGATAGAGAAAACGCCGTTCTCCAGCATGAGTTCAAAGATTCGTGGAGAAATAAGGTGGATGCCGGAGAAAGCCAGCGCTCGCGCTGGTTTTTTCGACCCAACGAGTTCGTCTTTCTGATCTTGGCCGATTCGACGGCCGCAGAGTTGCTGCCGCTCATCGAAAAGCAAATAGCGGGATGTTTCTCGGTCTCGCACCGCAAGCGTGGCAAGGGCGCAGTTTTCAGTATGAAATTGCGCCACCCGCGGCAAGTCGATAGTACTGATGACGTCCACGTTGTGGAGGACGAATGGCGTCTCGAGATCGCGTCGATTTTCGAGAAAGAAATGGGCGGCCCTCTTCAGGCCCCCGCCGGTATCGAGCAATACATCTTCGCGAGAAATCTCGATACGCATGCCGAAGTTGTCGTTTTTCTTGAGGTATTCGACGATCATGTCAGCGAAATAATGAACATTGATGATCACGTCGCAAATACCAAGGGCTCGGAGGCGCGACAGCGTAATCTCCAGCATCGTGCGGCCGCCCACATCCACTAATGCCTTAGGACGATCGCTGGTAAGAGGGCGCAACCGCGTGCCGAGACCCGCAGCCAAAATCATCGCTTTCACTTTTTCAGATTCTCCAGCTCAAGATGCCGCACCACAACCTTCACTCCGTTCCTATCCTTCAGCCGCTTCGCCAATTGCTCGGCGAAATAAACCGAGCGATGCTGGCCGCCCGTACAACCGAAGGAAACAGTCAAGCTCGTAAAGCCGCGATTCTGATACGTCTTCACGCTCGCATCAACGAGCGACATGACGCTGCCCAGAAACCGATGCGCGCTCTCCTGCTCATTCAGATATTCGATCACTGGCGCGTCTTTCCCAGTGAGAGCCTTGAACTTTTCTTCGCGTCCGGGATTCGGGATGCTGCGAGCATCGAAAACAAACCCGCCGCCGTGGCCGCTCTCGTCCTTCGGGATGCCGCGTCGAAATGAAAAGCTGAAGATACGCACGGTGAGATCGTTTTCCTTGGGGGCACCCATCCCCGATTTGTTGGAGGCATCCGCGATCGGCGGCGGACCTCCTCCAGAAGAAAGCTCCCGCAACATTTCCGAATCCCGCATTCTTCCAAGCGAGTCCATCAACGCCGGCAGCGCAATCGGCAGCTCGACGTTCTGAAGCAGCCACTCCACATTTTTCAGCGCGTACGGAACGCTCTGAAGAAAATGGCTTTTGCGTTCATAAAAGCCGCGAAACCCATAAGCGCCCATCGCCTGCATCACACGGATATACACATAGGCGTAGTAGTAGTGCATGAACGCGGAGCGCTCGAGCGCGACGAAATCGCCGGCCCGCGCGATGTAGAAATCGAGCAACTCCTGTCGCAGTGCCGGCGGGAGATCGGCCTTGGCATCGAACAAGAGAGAAGCGATGTCGTATTGAAGCGCGCCCTTGCGCCCTCCCTGATAGTCCAGAAAGAACGGCTGCCCCTCGCGCAGCATGATATTGCGTGATTGAAAGTCTCGGTAGAGGAAGAAATCCGAACGCGCGCTCAACAAAAACGCGGTGAGCCGCTTGAAATCGTCTTCCAGCAATTGCTCGTTGAATGGAACTCCAGCCAGCTTGAGAAAATAATATTTAAAGTAGTTCAGATCCCAGGCAATCGATTGCTCGTCAAACTCTGCGCGCGGATAACAGGCTTTGTAATTTATGTCCCTTCCAGCCGCGATCTGAAATCGCGGCAATAGCGCTACCACCTTGCGATAAGCTTCAACCGTTGCCGGGGAAATTCTGTTGCCGGCACGATTCGCCGACAGGAATTCAAAAAGCGTCGTGTCTCCGAAATCCTCTTCCAGGTAGGCGCCTTGGCTCAAATCTTCGCCGTAGATTTCCGGCACTGGCAGGCCATGCGCTCGAAAATGCCTCGAAAACTGAATAAACGCCGCGTTCTCCTCGCGAACGTTGTACAGAATGCCAATCGCGCTCGACGCTCCGGCGCTGAGCCGTATGATCTTTCGCCCTGAAGCGCCCAGTTCTCCTTGCAGCGGCCGCACCCGCTCCACAGCTACCCCGAAGCGTTGTTTAAAAAGATTCTTGAGGACGTCAATCAAGGCGTCGAGCCACCTTTCGGAAACCACTAAAAAACTTCAAAACAAGTTTAGACGCTCAAAGCTCAGGTGGCGAGTCGCCAACCGGGGAAAGGTCGAAAAAGACAAGAGTGCGAGCGATGTTCGCGTGACGATAGATTTCAGCGTTGCTGACGGAAATCGAATTCCAAGACTGTGGGTGAATTACTTGGTGACCCGATACCCTCGTCTCTCTTCTACTGCCGATTAGGATTTTTAAAATGCCGATGGCCATGGTCTGCCGTAGTTTATAATCGCAAAGCGCCTATCAAATTGAAGTCATGGTAACTCTGCGGCAGGGGATGCAAAGGCAGAGTGCGGAAGACAGAGGTGCGAAAAGGCCGGTGAGCCGCGCAAATCATTGCCCCCTTTTTGCGTTATCGGGCCCCTAATGCGTGTTGGCGTGGACGGTAAATAGGATATTCTCCCACGATGAAAACTAGCGGATGGGTCGCGTTTGCTCCCGTCTTACTAATGATTGGGATTGATTCGCTTGGGGCTAGCGCATTGCCCGTGCAGGAGTACGTGCGGGATTCAGAGCCCAAACTCTTTTCTTATGATGAGTTGGTTCAACTCAGCTCGGACCAGCAGATGAGCGCCGAGTTGGCCGAAAAGCTTCGGCTCATCACAACCACTCCCTTCGTCAACAATGAAGCATACTTGAACGGAGCGAGATCGCGACCGTTGGAAATTCCGCGCTTGGGGCCTTCCCTGCGAGTGGCCTTCTGGAATATCGAGCGCGGTTTGGAGCTCGATTACATCGAGCTGTTTCTCAGCGACAAAGATGCGTTCATGGCCAAGATAGAAAAGGAGCGGAACGAGGCAAAAGAAGGCAAGAAGAAAGCCCGTGCAGTAGATCTGGAAAAGATTCCTGAGGAAATCGAAACTCTGAAGTCTGCTGACGTGTGGATATTAAATGAAGTTGATTGGGGAGTGAAGCGCACGGAATACCAGGAAGTAATACGGGAGTTGGGTAAGGCCCTGAACATGAATTGGGCTTATGGAGTGGAGTTCCTGGAGATCGATCCAAAACAACTGGGCATAGACAAGTTCGATGATGGTGAAACCAAAGACGAGCAGCAGCAACTTCAGCAAGTGTTCGCAGTGGACAAGGATCGGATGAGGGGCATGCACGGAAATGCTGTACTGTCTCGCTATCCAATCAGGAGCGCACGGCTGGTGCCTTTCACGGTAGGTTACGACTGGTTCAAAGAGGGCAAGATTACGTCGTTGGAGAAAGGAAAACGCAAAGCAGCCGCATTGATTGGCGAAGATTTGATGCGCGAAGTGCGCCGCGGCCAGCGAACGGTACTGTACGTGGACCTGGACATCCCCGAGGCGCCGGGTCACCAGGTGACGATTGCCTGCACGCACCTGGAAAACCGAGCGAAGCCGAAGATCCGTCGCCAACAAATGCAGGAGCTCCTGACCGCAGTGCGCGATACCGCGAATCCGGTGATCATAGCTGGTGACATGAACACTACGGGAACGGATTCCACTCCAACGAGCGTCCAAAACATGCTGTACAAGCGTTATGGCAGCACGGATTTCTGGACGACCAAAGGCGTTCAATGGGCCACCGGAGTCGGCATAATTTACGGCGGAGCCAAAGCGGCGATGAAAATTACTGGTATCCAGTACCGAGTTGACCCGACCTCCGCGAACATTCCCGGCGCTTCGCCTAATTTGGAGCGTGGCTTCTTTAGTTCGATGGAAAAATTCCGATTTTCCGACGGCAAGGCGATTGATTTTCGGGGCGTCCCGCAACGCACCATCAACGGAACCGCGGGCACGCTAGCGGATTCCAATCAGAGACTAGGCGCAGGATTCCAGCCGACATTTGCGGCGGAACTTATTTGGGGGAAGGTGAAGCTCGCGAAATTCAAGCTCGATTGGTTTTTCGTGAAAGCCGATATTGATACGCCGCGCGACGTGAAAGGACCGTACCTCTTCGCGCCACACTTCCCACGAACGCTCGTCAACGTTAACAACGGTCCGGTGGAACCGATTGCCGATCACAGCCCAATGACCGTGGATTTGCCTTTTCACGAGCCTGTTCTGGCAGCAAGCAAAGGGAAAACAGAGAGATAATATGATTCCCGGTCCGGCAATTTCTCGCCGGCAATCATCAGCTTAGCAGGACTCAATCGCAGGTGCCGTCGTCTACGAACTGTCCACTCGCAGCCATCGCTCCAAGTGAATGACCGCAAGCGACAAACTTCTGGTTCAAGCTGTCATTCTGGAGAGCGTCCGGCGAGACGTAGGTCATGGCGGCGCGGGCAGCGATGTATTTGTCGCTTAGTTTCGCCATGTTCTGAAACTCATTGTTCAACAACTGATAGGCGCTGTGGTCTGAATCGGTCGAGGCTGCGGCCGAGGCCAAACGTAGGTTGGTAGTAGCTTGGGCGCGATACGGTGCAAGCATGCCCGCCGTCACCGGATATCCATTTTGCACAGCGCTTGAAAGAGCTGTATGCCATTCCCTCAGAGTCGCCGCTTCCTCTATTCCCGCATTCAAGAAGCCTTTGGAAAATCCAGGGTTGGTTGCCTGTGCGGTGGAGATCACGGGCCTCGGTGCGGTGGCCGCCGACGTGCTGCTCGCGGAGCCGATTGGCACGCTGAATGCGATTTGACTTCCCGAAAAGCTGAGCGAGCCATTTACCGCGCTCGCCAATGCTTCGAGGTCTACATAGGAGCGGCCGTTCATTTGGACTACGGGCACCTGCGTGGATTGTCCATTTATGATGAGATTGCGATTGCGGTTCGCGTCCTGTGACAACGCAGCTCCCGGTACAACAAGGAATAATCCTACTAGCCAGCACAGAATTGAGTTTCTTGCTCTCATCACTCCGCTCCTGTAATTCGTAATGCCTTCTTCTCCGGAATATTTCGCGGGAATCGCCGAATCGATATTACAGAACAGTTTTCTTGGACGCGCTTCGTGAAAATGGCGCGATCGCCTTACACAGTCACCTCGATAGGGGTGGGGCGACGTCATTATGGGGTTTTGAGAGGGGTTTAGTCCCGCTCGGGGATGAGTCGCTCCACGGTTGGGAAGCTTACTCCCTTGTGAAATGAATGGAACTGTCAAAAGGAACGGGTCGAATTACAGCAAACCTAATATTCTGGCGGATGATGGTCTAGGCTACCGCTTACGGTGCAGAACATTCACGATTACTTTGACTTATCCGGAGATGCTGTCGTGACTGGCAAAGGAGGAGCATGCTCTGATTTTTGAGTCTCTGCGGAAAACACAGTGAAAGTGCCATTTGCCCCCCGCACTTCGACGGTTTTCGTCTGCCGCGCGCTGGAGGCAGCATACTTCACGGTATATCTATTTTTTCCGCCTACCTGCACACCGTCACTAGGATTACCAATATCGGGCTGTTCCACCTGCTGCTCAGTTATTTGTCCGGTTGAATCTCTCTTTTCGATGCTTGTCACTCTTTGGTTCAGATGCAGGCTGCCGTCCACAGGTATTCCCGATGCCTGGATGGAATAAGTCTCGACTGTATTGCTTTTTTCTCCCGCGGCATTTTCTGTCTCTTCGCCCACCGTGCGTGAAACCTCTGAAAGCCTGCCCTCCGGATCGGGGCGTGAAACACTCTCCTCGCTGACTCGATTCTTACCTTCTTCCTTGATTGTCTTTTCTTTCACTTCCAGCAGTTCCCAGTTGCCATTGGCGCCCGGCAACAAGGTTGTCGTTTTCACCTCGACCTTGCTGTCAGCGCCGCGCTCTTGCAACTCCTGCGTTTGCCGCGACGGGGTAAAGCCGCCATTGCCGTCCGCAAGGTAAACCGTCGTTTTCGTCTCCCGCGCGTCCGAGCTCGTTTTCTTTGTATCCGCTACCTCACGTTCCACAATCCGGAGGTTACCGTTCACATCACGACTTGAGGTGGTGCGCACCACCTTCGCATCGCCGCTGGTCGGGTTTCGTGCTTCCTCCTCTGTTACCTGCATCAGAGTTCTTTGTCCGTTTGCGTCCCATTTGTACGTCCGTAGCACCGTGCGGATCGTCGTATCATTTACGCGGACCGTTTCTGTCTCGATCTCCTGGTCAGGTCGGTACCCGCCATCGGTACCAAGCACCTCCACTTTCTGTTTATCAACACTCCGATTACCAGACTTCGTGTGGCTCTCCATCGTCCGCAGCGGGTTCGTGTTGTCTATGGAAGTCTGTGTGGTCGCGGTCCAAGATTCGTCTGTGTTGTTGGCTCGAGCATCCTGGGCTAGCGCGCAGCCAACTGAGCCGGCGCACAGAGTCAAAAAAATCATCCACCTGAAGAGCTGCGGTGCAACGACGTGATCGTCAGGCTTCGATAGAACCATGTTGATGATCCTGCCGCTGGTGCTCCGATTCTGAGTTCGAAAGGACCCTGAATTTCCGTTTCTGACCTTTGACTTTTGCAGATTACGCCGGCCCTCCCTTGAACACAATACAATTGACCGCCGCCCGTCGAGACCTTGGCCTACCATTTAGCGGAGCCCTCTCGCCACCGCTCCCAAAAATCCCACCCCGTTACTTTTGACGGTTGTAACAAAGGCGTACTCGATTTAGTTTCCGGGGGTTAACTGCATTCGGGCGTATCGATTCCCCAAGAACCCGGACTTAATCCAGCTTGCGGCCTTTTGAAAGCAGTGGTATGAGAGATTCTCTCCGGGAGCCCAGGTCGACAAAATGCAATCTTTCATGGAGGACGAAGATGATTAAGAACAGTGCGGCGGCGGCGGCCATTTTTGCGTTCCTGATTTCTGTTCCCCCGTTGCTGGCCCAGGACAAGACCCCACCTCAGAAGGCGCCGGCCAAGGCGGCAGCAGCGCCAGCCACGCCAAATGCGCAGAATCTGGATGCTTACATCAAACTGTTGCGGAAAGACGTGCGCTCGCAAAAGTCCTCAGTAATGAGCGATGTTATGCAGCTCGATCCCGATCAAGCCGCAAAGTTCTGGCCGATTTATCGTGACTACGACGCCGAACTCGCCAAGGTGAATGATCTGCGAGTCGAAAATATCAAAGAATATGCCACCTCCTATAACCAGCTGACCGACGCAAAGGCAGACGAGCTAATTCATAACTCGATGGCTTACCAAAAGCAGCGGTCGGAACTCTTGGCTAAATATTACGAGATTATGAAAGAGCAACTGGGCGCCGTTACCGCGGCCCGTTTCGCCCAGGTGGAATATCAGTTGCTCCTGATTATCGATTTGCAGATTCTTTCGCAATTGCCGATCGCCGGCTCCTGATACCAAAGAATAGGAGAATGATAATGCGAAGACACAAGACTTTGTCCGCGGTATGGTTGGCTGGACTCATCATGACATTCGCAGGAACGTCCGCGTCGCACCCATCGCCTGCTGCGACGCCACAAAAGATGATCAACGTGCCGGCCGGCACCACGATACTGATTCGCATGCTCGATACCGTGGATTCCAGCAAGAACCCACCGGGATCCAAGTTTACCGCGACACTGGAAACTAATCTCGTAGTCGGCAACACCGTCGTCGTGCCGAAAGGAAATACTGTCTACGGTCAGCTAATTCAAGCAAAACAGGCCGGTCGCGCGACCGGCTCATCCGAGCTGCAGCTACAGCTCACGAGCATCGTTGTCGGCGGTACCGCCTATCCCTTGCTTACGAGTGATTACGAAGTGAAAGGCAGCAGCAGCAGTAAACGCACTGCCAAACGTCTTTTGGGAGGTGCTGGACTGGGCGCGGCATTCGGAGCCATCGGCGGAAATGCCGGGAAGGGCGCGGCCATCGGCGCGGGTGTCGGCGCGGTTGGATCCGTTGTGCAGAAGGGTCAGTCCGTCAAGGTGCCGAGCGAGACATTGCTCGAATTTCGTCTGCAGCAACCTGCATCGTTGCCGGCGCGATAGAGGCAGCGTTTGCAAAACTCTAGCAATAAGAAATTGCCAACCGGGGGTTAATGGCCGTTCAGGGACTGAGAGAGGCTTAACAAGTTTTGCGGAAGTACGCGAATGATGCCGCTGCGCGGGCTATCGATGTCGGCGATAAGAAAAAAAGCGATAGCCAAAATAAACGGCAGAACCAGAAACTGCATAGGACCGGGTTTGGCGCCTCGGCTGTCGTAACCGATCCCCGCGTTGGCGAAAAGGGCGATCAAAATCATAAGGCACCATGCGGCAATCGGAATTCTATTCCACCACGCGGCCTGCGTATATCCCTGCGAATTCAATACATCATTCATGCCTGAAACGACCAGTGCGACAACGGGTGTTGGCTGTTTGGCGGCTGGAATTTCGACTGTCGACCACAGTTCGGTCTGCAGCTGAGCAGTTTTATCATTGATCGGTTGAACGTCCTTCTCACGGCGAGTCTTATAGAAGAGGACGCGCTGATCAAGATATTCTTTCAGCACAACACGCACCCTCGCAGCGTCGGCAGGCGATAACAGGTCCGCGCGGACATATTCCGTGCCAATCGCGTTTGCTTCGGCCTCCTCATAGATCTTACGCTGATCATATCTGGTGATAGCCATCGAGAATGTGAATCCGATGATGAGACCGAGCAGCGTCAACGTGGCAGTAACAACAACATCGAGATCGCGGCGCACGTCTTCCGTGAGATTCGGCTGCTTCGTGCGCAAGAAGACACCGAGCCGCGCGGAAAGCCACATCGCCAAGAAAGAGCCGACCACAACCAACAACGGGAATCTTTGGACACCGTCCATGTCGTGTCTATTATGCCTGTTTGCCCGTCCGGAAGCATGGGTTGGTCTCGCGTCAAGGCTAATCGCTCGCTCAACCTCCGTCGCCCCGGGGCTGGGCGAGCTGCGGTCTACAGTAGTGGAAATTCAATCAGGAACCGCGTTCAAAAGATTGACCGAGGTGTCTGAGCTGGATAGAGCCGAGTTCTTCGTTACTAAACTCATGCGGAGATAGTTGGGCGCGAGCCTGTTCTCGACAGTTACGTAGGGCAGAGGTAAGATCAGGCGACGTAACCGGCCAAACAAGGAAGGATTGCTGGTAAATTTTCCGGACCTTTCGCTTCAAGGAGAGAAATCTAAATGAACGCAAGAATCGTACTTTCAGGAGTTCTCTGCCTCGCATTCACAACTTTGCCGACAGCGTTGCACGCACAGGCTGCTGCCGACAACCCAAGCGTCTCAACACAACTGAGCGCCGTAAAGCCGATCATCGCTAAGATCAAGAAGGACGCGGCGGAACTGCAGTCGTTTTCGCTGGCCGCCGGCCCGAGCTGGGAATCTCATTCGGCGGTGCTAAACCGGATCAAAGAGGATGTGAATAAACTGCAGGAAAATATGCGCGGCCTGCAGTCGCATCGAACCGTGGCGAGCGCCTGGCAGCAAGACGCAATTGATCGCGTCACGTCGATTGCAAATGATTTGGCAACGAACATGAACAACGCGATGGACCATCTTAACAAAAGCAAATCTCGCCCGATCAAGGCTCCCTATCCCGAATACCTAAAGGCAAATTCGCGAATTGCCAACGATCTTGGGGAGGAAATCGACGCGATCATCGACTATGGTCAGGCTAAAGCGAAAGCCGATGAGCTTGCCAAGCAGCTGGATTCTGCAGGGGACTAAATTTAAGCTGCTCACGAGAGGAGGGCGGGCCGAATTGCCGCCCTTCGCCCGAGTGTTCTTTCCCTCAATTAGTCTGTCGGTAGGTCTCCGTCACTTTTGACGGTTCACAGAAGGTTGGGCGGGTCCTATCCTTCGGCACTCCAAGTGGTACTGAAGAGGTAGCGTGGCAGGAGGCCAAACTGTGAACCCTTCTATAAGAAATGTGCCTGCGCTCGGGATACTGGTGATATTGCTCCTTTTAAGTGCTCCGGTGTATGCCCAAGACACACCGGTTGGACCGGAGGGAACTCAAGTTGCCACGAACGAAACGCCAGCGGCGGCGGTTAATGCTGAGGAGTTGAGAAAACAGGCGCAGAATCCTGTGGCCAGCCTCATCAGCGTTCCAATCCAGGAAAACTTCAATTTCAACATCGGTCCATCCGACCGCACTCAGAACGTTCTGAACATTCAGCCCGTGGTTCCATTCAGCTTGTCGAAAGACTGGAACCTCATCGTGCGCTGGATTACGCCGATCGTTTACCAACCTCTCCCCGTGCCGCAGACCCCCGGACCCGCGCTGCAAACTACCGGCGTATACGGCCTGGGAGACATGAACCCTTCGTTTTTTATCGTGCCGAAGAAGAGCAAGATCATTTGGGGCATCGGGCCGACTTTCGTATTGCCTACGGCAACCAATACAACATACCTCGGACAAGGGAAATTCAGCATGGGGCCTTCGGCGGTCGTGATTTGGCAGCCGCCGCATTGGACGATCGGGGCTCTTGTAAACAACGTCTGGTCCGTGGCGGGTCACTCCGACATAGACAAACCCGCCGTGAACCAGTTCCTCCTCCAGTGGTTCGTCAATTACAACATGAAGAAAGGATGGTATCTGAATACTTCACCAATTGTGACCGCTGACTGGAGGCAATCCGGCGACAACAGATGGACGGTGCCGTTTGGCGGTGGTATCGGGAGAATCATGAAACTGGGTTTCCAGCCGGTGAACATTACAGCGCAATTTTACGGCAACGCCGTTCATCCTCCAGGAGCATCGCCGTGGACGCTGCGGATGCAATTTGTGCTGCTGTTTCCCAAGCTAACCAAGGAGCAAGAGAAGGGATTGTTGGAGCAAAAGCTGAAGCAACTCAATCAGGATCAATCACAAAAGCAGTGAGTGAAACATATACGGTGCAATGCAAAGCGAATGAGCGAGGCTTCCAGGGTGAGTCCTCACTCATTCGCGGATGATAATGTTATTGGCGGTGCGTTAGTTGCTGGTCTGTTGGGCTCCATTGGTTATTGCTTCCATTACCCGGTCGAGGTTGAAACTGCCGGGTTTCTGTCGCGGCGGAAATTCGCGGAAGCTCTGCAGCCACTGCGCGACATAGAAACCGGCCGGTGCCAGCAAGAAGACGTGATCCACGAACCAGTGGTTGTAGTCCATACCTTCATATTCGGCGCGTTCAAACGGATCGGTGCGCAAATTTTCGATCAGGGGGGCGCGCAGTTGCGTGAAGGGCTGCATCCAGACCTGCAAGCCATGAGCATTTTGCACGAGGAAGGTGACTTTCCAATTGTTGTAACGCAAAGCGGCGACGTTGCCATCGTCTGTCCAGTAGATGAATTCCTTGCGGGGCCACGCGCCTTCACCCTTGAATGCGGGCATCAGGTTGTAGCCATCCAGGTGGACCTTGAAAGTCGCGTCGCCAGCTTTCGTTCCCTTCAGCAAGTCCTGCGTCACTGTGGTATCGCCCGCGGCGGCCATTAGTGTAGGAAACATGTCCTCGTGCGAAGCGACGTCATTGATAATCGTGCCGGGCTTGATAACGCCGGGCCAGCGAATCGCGCATGGGACGCGGTAGCCGCCCTCCCAATTCGTATTCTTCTCGCCGCGGAATACGGTTGTGCCACCGTCCGGCCAGCTCATGGCCTCCGCACCATTGTCGGTGGAATACATGATGATGGTGTTGTCGGCGATTCCGAGGTCATCTAGCTTCTTGAGTAATTCGCCGACCATCGCATCGTGCTCGACCATGCCGTCAGGATAAATACCAAGACCGGTCTTGCCCTGGCTTTCAGCCTTGAGATGGGTCCAGATGTGCATGCGGGTTGTATTCCACCAGATGAAAAACGGCTTCCCGTCCTGGTGCGCCTTATCCATGAAGTCGATGGCGCCATTAGTGATCTCCTCGTCAACGGTCTCCATGCGCTTGATTGTGAGCGGGCCGGTGTCTTCGCAGATCTGCTTGCCCCATGGTCCAAAGCGCGGATCAGGCGGGGCAGGGTTTTCCGTCGGCGTAGCTTCGCATTTGAGTACACCACGCGGACCAAACATTCCCTTGAACTTGGGATCTTTCGGGTAGTCCGGATCCTCAGGTTCCTGCTCCGCGTTCAGATGGTAGAGGTTGCCGAAGAACACGTCGAAACCATGAACCGTGGGCATGAAATCATTGCGATCGCCGAGGTGGTTTTTTCCGAATTGCCCGGTCTCATAACCGAGTGGCTTGAGCATTTCGGCAAGCGTCGGATCCTGCTTCTGTAGTCCCTCCGGCGCGCCTGGCAGGCCAACCTTGGTAAGGCCGGTGCGAATGGGCGACTGGCCGGTGATGAACGCGGCGCGTCCGGCGGTGCAACTCTGCTGGCCGTACCAGTCTGTAAAAAGTGCACCCTCGCGGCCAATGCGGTCGATATTGGGCGTCTTGTTAGCCCATCATGCCCTGGTTATAGGCGCTGACGTTCCAGTAGCCGATGTCATCGCCCCAGAGGATCAGGATATTAGGCTTCTTGGTTTGCGATTGCGCCGTTGGAACTGCGGGTAGTAGAGCCGACACAACGATCAGTGCAGCGAGCATGCATTTCATCAGATGGTTCCGTTTCATATTTCTCCTGTGGGTCTATTTTTTTGCCTGGCTCGCCGGCGGCTTGACAGTTGGGACAGAGACAGAAGTTGAGTGCACGGAAAAATCCGCGCCGCTGCCAGCAACTGATTTCGTTATCGATCCCGTTCGGAAGAGCAGGCCTCGAAAGTTCTCTTCACCAAGCACTCGTTGCAATTCCCTGAACGCGAAGAGCGGAATGAAAGTACAAAATACGACAACACAATGGCTGACCAGTAGATCGATTCGTATGTGGTGTAACGCTGTAACAATTTTTTCACCATGGACAATCAGCTTGATGACTTCCTCGACGATGTGAAATGCCAGCACAAGCAGGCTAAACAGAAACGCTTTATAGATAGCCACCCAAAGCAACGGTCTGGTTTCTTGCCTGCGGCCAAGGTGCGCATATTCCCCTATGAGAATGACTTTGGCGATGACAGCGGCGTTGATCAGGGCCGCCCCATAGCTGAAATACGAAATGTGATACTCGTTGAGCAGGAGCCTTTGGTTGGCCACAACAGCACAAAAGAAAAAAGCCAAATACAAGAAGATACCGACAAACTCCTGGCCTTCGTGAATGGCCTTTTGCTTGAGAACCGCATGCTTGGAGTTTTCGGTACTCATTTAACTGTCACGTGTTGAGCCGACATCCTGAGTATCTAGAGCTTGGCCAACGACATGCAGATTGCGGCCCGGCGCGCATCGTAGGGGTCAGATTTCTGGGTGTCTACCGTCAAAAGAGACGGGGCAGAACCAGTGTCGGGCGCAGTCTCAACCCTAGGTGCCCAACAGTCATGAGGGCTTTCCCCGGTCGGCGGGCTGCCTCCTCATCCTAAGCACCAAGGTGAGCTAAAGCGGCTCGTAAAGGGGCGCTGGAGATCTGAATCAGTCCCCCATAGGAGGTATACATCTCCAGAATCAAAAGGATGGCACCGGAAACTGAGAGCGCCGATACGAAGAAGCTGGCGACGACCATCGCGTTGGGAGGGGCGAAGAGACCAAAACTGATAAAAATAATAGTGAGCCAGAAAATCAGCACTGCCAACAGCGGAATCGAAACCGAGGCGATTTTCTGTTCGTAGATTAACCATCGCGTCTGTCCAAGGCTTATCGTAATACTTAATGCCTGGGCCTGGATCGACCTTTGCGCATCGTTCTTCGCTGAGAGTCCCTGGATTTTGTCAAACAAAACTTCGGATGCATTAGTAGACGTATCTGATTGGAAGGGGCCAGCAGAATCTGTTGATGCCATCCGCTCGAGAATACGGATAACGGATGTACGCAAGATGTCGCGTGCTTCCGTTGTCTCTGGCCCGTAATGAGCCAGGATACGGTCCAATAGAACAATCTTGCTCGACATCTCAGTCAGTTCAGTGGCCTGTGTGTCAAACGAAGATTTGGCAGAAGCGATGAGCAGCCCGAGAACAAGCGCCGCCATTGTCGCGACCAACGCCATTCCGAGCTTTACCGCTTCTTTGGAATCGCCGGTCAGAGTGTGTTGGGGTATGGCGGCGCGCAAGGCCGTGCCGAACAACGCGCCTCCAAAAACGAAGGCGAACGCGATCAAGCTGATTGCTGCAGGGCTCATGATTCGCCTCTCTCCGCGCCAAGCCAGGAATGGGCGTCGAGGGATTTTACGAGGCAGAGTATTGCTTACAACCGTTAAAACGGACGGTGCCTGGAGGTAAAAATTAAGGAGCTTGGACTGCAGGGCGAAAACGGGCGCTTCGTATTATTACGTATTGCGGAAACACAGTTTTTTGATAGAGTACTGCTTCAACTTACTATAAATACGCAGATGCGGCGAATTTTGGAAGCATCACAAAATAGCCGATGCAAGATTTGTTGTGAGGACCGCTTGGTCAAGGAAGAAGATTCTACCTCGCCATTTATAACTTATATCTCCGATTAATTATCTCTAGATCAACGCACTATTTCCAATCAACTCAGCGTGAACAAAGGCTCTAAAGAACTTCTGAAAACAGCCGGAAGGCTGATAGGAAAGTGTCGACCCTTCTCAACCATCGATCTCGTTCCTCCTGCTGGACGGCTACAATTGCGCGGGTGCTGTGCCTTGTCTTTCTTCTAACCTCGCTCACGGCTGCTCAGTCCCGTGAGCCCAAGAGGGTCCTGTTTCTTCTTGAGGAAGACCTGAGTTGGCCGGCTTTTCGGTTGATCGACGAAAATGCCCGAGCCGCTCTTCGGGCAGGTTCACCAGGAGGAATTTTAATATTCAGTGAGCATCTGGACCGCGTGCATTTCCCGAACCCTGCGATTCAGGCCGAGCAACTGGATTGGATCAAGAAGAAATATGCGAATTCACACTTAAACCTTGTCATAGCTGTCGGCGACGTCCCCACGGATTTATTCCCCAATGTGCCCTTGCTGTTCCTGAGCAGCGATCCTCACCGCAAGCTGCCCGAATCGGGTAGATCCCCAACGAGTGCCGCAAGCGTTTGGGTTAGCACCGATGCACAAAAAACGTTGGAGCTAGCACAGCGATTACACCCTAACGCTCATAGCATCATCGTGATCGGCGATGATTCACCGTCTGAAGATACGATCCTGGCTCGGCTTCGGCGAGCGTATCCGGTAAGTGCTGCCGGCATGGCAATCACCTACGTGACGAATCCAGCGATACCGGACATTTGTTACAGGCTATCCAAGATGAGTACCGACACGATCGTGATTTTCACAGAGCTATCGCGAGATGATCTAGGACACCCTCTTATCCCGGCACAAGTGGTACCTCAGATTGCCGCTGCCTCCGCCGCTCCCGTGTACGTTCTCGCCGACAATTTTGTGGGAACCGGGGCCGTCGGAGGATACGTTGCCAGTTTTGCAGAGGTCGGAAAGGCGGGCGGGCAATTGGGGCTTCGCATTCTGGCTGGCGAACACCCCCCGGATATAACGGTTCCCAACGTGTACCTCTTCGATTGGCGTCAGCTTCAGCACTGGAAAATCTCTGAATCTGCTCTTCCATCGGACAGTGTGGTTTCGAACCGCCAACCCAGGCTCTGGGAATCCTACAAGAAATATATTCTGGGTGGCGTTCTTTTATCCGTGCTTGAGACATTGCTGATTCTGGCTTTGCTGTGGCAAAGGGCGAAAAGGAAGAAGGCCCAGCGATCAGTCGTAGATCTGATTGCCTTCGAAAAGATACTTTCCAAGCTTTCAGCGACGTTTATCAATCTACCCGAAGTACAGATTCAAGCGACGATAAAGAACAGTCTCGGCGGGATCGCCGATTACCTCGGACTGAACCGGATTACCCTTTTTGATTATTCGCCGGAAGACAAGGAATTTAGGATGACGATTTCCTGGTGCGGGGAAGGTGTTGAGACGCCTCCGGCGGTTCTTGATATTGATCAACTGCCGTCGCGGCGCGACGCTCTTGCACACGGGGATACCGTGCTTCTGTCGGACATAGACTCCCTCCCGGACGAAGCAATCGGAGAGCGCGAACATTTAAAGCTGGTAGGTACGGTTTCAGTGGCCACGATTCCGCTGATGAGCGGCGGCAAAGTCTTCGGCGGAATATCGTTCGTCAGTACGACCCGGCGAGTGAACTGGACGCAGGATTTGGTAGAAGAGCTCACACTGTTAGCGGAGATATTTTCGAATGCTTTGACGCGTAAACGCTCGCAGGACGCACAATTCAGGTACGCCGCCATAGTGGAGTCTTCCAATGATGCAATCGTCTCGAAGACTCTGGACGGAATCATCGTGAGTTGGAATGCAGCTGCTGAGAGGCTCTTCGGATATTCAGCGGAAGAAGCCGTAGGAAGTCCGATTACGATTCTCGTACCGCCTGAGCTGCGAGATGAAGAGTCCCTGCTTGTGGAACGATTGAGAACGGGAGGGCGAGTCGAACACTTTGAAACAGTCCGAATGGCGAAGGGCGGCAGAAGGATCGCCGTATCGCTCACCATATCCCAGATAACAGACTCGGCAGGCAAGCCCATCGGATTTTCAAAGATTGCGCGCGACATTACAGATCGCAAGCGCGCAGAACAAGTGCTGCGCGAGAGCGAAGAACGCTTCCGCCTGGTGGCAGACACTGCTCCCGTATTGATCTGGATGTCTGATGTTGACAAACTCTGCAATTTTTTCAATCAAGGCTGGCTAAATTTTACTGGCCGACTGCTAAAAGGTGAGCTGGGTGAAGGATGGATTTCAGGTGTGCATCCGGACGACGTGCAGCATTGCCTGAACATCTACTCCGCCTCGTTCGACGCCCGAATCGACTTCGAGATGGAATACCGCTTGCGGCGCTTTGACGGTGAATATCGATGGGTAGTCGATTACGGCGTGCCAAGGTTTGAGGCCGATGGAACCTTCTGTGGCTATATCGGCTCGTGTGTCGACATTACGGAGCGGAAGTCGTCAGCTGAATCGTTAAAGAATCTCACTGGCCGCCTCATTCATGCCCAGGAAGAAGAACGCACCCGCATTGCCAGGGATCTGCACGACGATTTTAGCCAGCGTTTGGCGCTTCAATGCATCGAGCTGGAACAACTGCGGAAGACACTTCCAGAGTCGGAGATGGAAGCACGAGCAAGGCTTCTTGCAATGCTGAAAGGCGCCAAAGCAATGTCGTCAGACCTTCGCTCTCTCTCGCATCAACTGCATTCGAGCAGACTGGAGTTCATTGGATTGCTACCCGCTCTCAGCGGCCTCTGTAAGGAGATCAGCGAGAAGTACAAGATAGAAGTGCGTTTTACCGGGTGCGAACTTCCTGTGGGTATTCCGAAAGATATCGCCCTATGTCTGTTTCGAGTCGCCCAGGAGGCGCTGGGTAACGTTGTGAAGCACAGTGAAGCCGCTAAGGGGAACGTTGATTTGCGGCTGAAAGCGAACACCCTGAACCTTTACGTTACGGATAACGGGAAGGGTTTTGACTCTGACGCGAGCAATTCCGGCGCGGGGATTGGGTTGATCGGGATGACGGAAAGACTTCGGCTTGTCGGTGGAACGCTCACGATACGTTCGGAACTAATGCGAGGGACGGAAATTGAGGCCGAGGTGCCGCTGCTCGCCCTCGCCAACGACGAGCAAACAAAGGCATTGGCCGCCGGAACGATGCTATGAAGCGCCCACGTGTGCTACTGGCGGATGATCACTTGATGTTAGCCGACGCGCTGCGAGGAGTCATTGAGCCACGTTGTGAGGTCGTGGGCACAGTTGGCGACGGTCGCGCACTTTTGGAAGCTGCGGACCGATTGCGGCCGGACATCGTAGTACTCGATATTGGCATGCCGCACTTGAACGGATTCGACGCCGGCAAAAAGCTTAAAAGCACATTACCCAACGTAAAGCTTGTGTTCATGACGATGCATGACGATCCCTATCTTGTAGGAGAAGCTTTTCGCGCAGGGGCTTCGGCCTTCCTCTTGAAAGAGGCAGCAGCATCGGAGCTGATTGACGCGATTGAGCACGTCTTGAAAGGCAATTCCTACGTAACGCCCAGTGCGTCGGACGGCTTGAACAACATATCCTTGCGAGACCCCAAACACCGTGAACGCGCTCCGGAACCAACCGCTCGGCAACGGGAAGTGATTCAACTCCTGGCGGAGGGGCGTTCAATGAAAGAAGTGGCTTCCGAGCTGAAAATCACTCGGCGAACCGTGGCCGGGCACAAGTATGCCGTAATGGAACTCCTACACCTCAAGACCAATGCCGACCTGATCCAATATGCAATCGAGCATAGAATTATCTCTCTTCACCGGATTTCTTTGCCCCACCGTTAGTTCTACCTATAGACCGGAACCTTAATTGCAACGAATCTAGCTGCAGAATGTAATCGCAGGGCAAACGGAGTTGACTCCAAGCCCAGCATTAGTTCTCGTGCGAAAGAAAGCTATTCATGCCATCCACGTCGACCTAAGCACGATTAGATCGTCTGGGACGAGTTTCGATGAACCTTAAGCGAGTTCTATTGGCCGATGATCTTCCGCCGGTACTCACGGCGGTTGCAGCACTTTTGGGCGAAGCTTTCGAGATCGTCGCCACGGTGTCAGATGGGCAATCCGCTCTTGATGCCATCTTGGAGCTAGAGCCTGACGTGGCTGTATTGGATATTTCGATGCCCGGCAAGAACGGATTAGAAGTGGCCAGGGAACTGAAGAATCACGCCAGCATGACGAAGATTGTCTTTCTTACGGTGCATGAAGACAGTGACATTATCGCAGCAAGTCTTTCTGCGGGAGCCCTGGGCTACGTATTTAAGGGGCTAATGGATAGCGACTTAATTCCGGCGATGAATGACGCTCTTGCCGGCCACGTATTCGTCTCCCATATCTCCGAGTAGGCTGTACCAGGCCTAAGTACTTCAGTCAAACCGCAGTACTCGCCAATGTGCCTTCACGGCCGCAAGATCTGCATCTCCTCGTAGACCCGTCACTTTTGACGGTTACGTCTAGGACGCATCTTGGGCAGTATTTCTGGGAATCAACTCATCGTCAGTATCCGTCGAGGACTGCCACTCTGTTTTTCTGAAAAATGAGCAACGAGAGGAGACTCATGAAGTGGATTGAAAAAAGCACCCTTGTTGTAGTAACGCTTTTCGCGGTATTGGGCCTCGCGGCATCGCCACACGCAGCAGCACAAGCGAAGAAGCCGAACATCCTCGTCATCATGGGCGACGACATCGGCATGTGGAACATTGGCGCCTACCACCGCGGCATGATGGCTGGGCGTACGCCCAACCTCGACAAGATGGCCAAGGAAGGGATGCTGTTCACCGACTATTACGCCGAGGCGAGTTGCACGGCAGGTCGTGCGAACTTCATCACCGGCGAACTGCCGATTCGTACGGGCATGACGACGGTCGGCCAGGCGGGCGCGAAACTCGGTCTGCCCGCCGAAGCGGTGACCATTGCCACAATCCTCAAGTCGATGGGCTACGCTACCGGCCAGTTCGGCAAGAATCACCTGGGCGACAGGAATGAGTTTCTGCCCTGCGTTCACGGGTTCGACGAATTCTTTGGCTATTTGTATCACCTCGATGCGATGGAAGACCCGGCGCATCCGAATTATCCCCAGAATCTGTTGAACGTAGTCGGCCCACGCAATATGGTTCATTGCTGGGCTACAACTACGGATGACAAGACCGAGATGCCCCGCTGGGGTGAAATCGGCAAACAGAAGATCGAAGACGCCGGCCCGCTCTATCCCAAGCGTATGGAGACGGTGGACGACGAGATTCGCGATCTTTCCCTCAAGTTCATTGACAAGGCCAAGAGCGACAACAGGCCGTTCTTCGTCTGGCTCAACCCGACGCGCATGCACATCGTTACGCATCTCTCGCCGAAGTATGAAGCGATGCGCAACTCCGACAATGGTTGGTCGGAAGAAGAAGCCGGCATGGCGCAACTGGACGACGACGTCGGCCTGGTGATGAAGAAGCTGAAGGACATCGGCGAGGATGACAACACAATCGTCGTATTCACCACGGACAACGGAACGGAAGTCTTCACCTGGCCGGATGGCGGACAAACACCGTTCGCGCAGTCTAAGGGAACCGTCCTCGAGGGCGGATTCCGTGTGCCCTGCCTCCTTCGCTGGCCGGGTCATGTTCCTGCGGACTCAGTACAGAACGGTATTTTCTCCGGCTTGGACTGGCTTCCCACTTTCGTCGCCGCGGCTGGCAATCCGAACGTTTCCGACGAGCTGCTGAAGGGTAAAACGATCGGGGACCGGACTTACAAAAACCATCTGGATGGCTACAACCAGATGGCCGCGATCACCGGCCAAGGCCCTTCGGCCCGCCATGAAATATTCTATCTCGGTGAAAGCACAGTCGGCGCGATACGCATTGACGATTACAAATTCCGCTTCATTGACCAACCCCAAGGGTGGGTGGGTGAAAAGACCCATCCGGACGTGCCTTACATCACCAACCTGCGTCTCGATCCATTCGAGCGCACCGGCTGGCCCAATGACGGGACGAGAGAAGGAGCGGAGCAGTACTTCGATTGGTTCAAGTACCAATTCTGGCGCTTCGTGTTTGTCCAACAGATAGTGGCCAAAGAAATCCAAACCTTCATCGAGTACCCGCCGATGCAGCGCGGCGCGAGCTTTAACCTTGACGCAGTGAAAGCTGAGATGGCAAAAAGGATGCAACAAGCGGAGGCAGCGTCAAAGGGTCCTAGTCAGTAACTAACCGAAATGATCTTCGCGGCGGACGGCTCGCAAGGGCCGCCCGCCGCGAGATCGCTTTAATGCTGCGCAGCCGGGCGTCGCGACCGGCAACCTGGCAAGTTCAGGATTAGGAGAATAAGGATGACCAAGTACGGCTTTACCTTTAGATTTTCAATGCGCCTGATTGTTCTTTGCATTTTAGCGGCCGGGATACTTCCGTCGCTGAGCCGGGCACAAGATGCCCCGGTTTTCGTAATCACACCGGAAACAAGCAAGGTTACGTTTTTTGTGAAAGCGTCGGTGGCTCTTGAGGGCACCTTCGAGAAGTGGGACGCCACTCTCGTATTCGCGTCTCCCGAGCTTTCGACGGGTGTTTTGACGGTAAAAATTCAAGCCGATAGCGTGGACACCGGAAGCGGCATGAAAGACGGGAAGCTAAAGAGCAAAGACTTCTTTGACGTTACGAAGAATCCGCTGATCACGTTTAAATCAACCAAAATTGTGCAGACCGGCCCCGATACGTTCGATGTGGCTGGCAACTTTACGATACGGGGAGTAACCAAACCTGAGACGCTGACGCTAACCCTTAACCGCGAGGGGGAAGGCTCGGGGGAAGTGAAAGGAACAATGGCCTTCGATCGCAAGGACTACGGAATGAACAGTGGCATTCCTTTCATCAAGATCGCCGACCGTGTTGAGGTGACCGTCGCTCTCAAGGCGAAACGAGTCAGCGGACCACCTGTGCATCTGAAACAGTAACTCGCATCGCATGAAAATGGTCAGTGATTACTGGAGGAAGGGATTTCTATGAAACGACATGCTTGTGGTTCAGTGGTTTCGGCGGTCTGTACCACGATGGTGGCCGGGCTGTTTTCGTTGATGATTGCGGGTCGTTGTGGCGCTCAAGCAGTCGCTGAGCGGCAAAGCACCGATGTTCTCGTGTCCAACAGCCTTGACTCCACCTCTACGCCGGCAACTGTGGTCGCAGACCAGCCGATTCCGTCCGATGCTGAGTCGGCAACGACGGCTACTCCCGCTCCTCCCGTGGGTGAACCCACCAGTGACTGGCATTTCGCGGTCAGCCCCTATCTGTGGCTTCCAGGGGTACACGGGACTGTCGGTGCTAAGGGTCACGAAGCCAGCATTCATGTTTCTCCCGGCGACCTTCTCTCACATTTTCGTTTCGGACTGATGGGCCTCGTCGATACCCGCTACAAGCGGATCGTTATGCCGGTCGACGTGATGTGGATCAGACTCGGTGCGAACAACGCACTGCCACTAACCGACGAGGCCGTAAACGCCAAAGTCACAGGAAGCGAGTTCATCCTTACTCCAAAAATTGGTTACCGACTGGTTGATTCGCAAATCGTAAAGATCGATGCTCTTACAGGCTTCCGCTACTGGTACTTCGGAGAAAGCTTGCGTCTGTCAACGTCCGATACTAGTTTGAAGTTCTCGGGTTCGCAGAATTGGGTAGATCCTCTGGTTGGCGGGCGAATTCTGGCGAACCTGTCGCCTAAAATATCGGTATCAATTGGGGGAGACGTCGGCGGCTGGAACACGGGTTCATTGCTGGATTATCAGTTCGGTGCGGTCTTGGGCTATCGCATAAAGCCAGCCGTAGTTCTTCAGGCCGGTTACCGCTATCTCTCCGTGGACTATCGCAGCGGGGGAACGACCATAAACGTAGTCACGTCCGGCGCGCTTTTAGGCGCCACGATCACACTCAAGTAAAAGAACTTGATGATCTTTCGTAGCCGGAAACTCGGAGCTCTGAATGGGAGATTCTGGGGAATACTAAAATGAAAAGAGTGATCGCAGCTTCCTTGCTGTTTTTCGCTTGTCTGGGTACGGCCTTCGCTCAAGATCCCGGCTGGCCACGCCAAATCACGAAACCGCAGGGCACGTTGGTCTACTACCAACCCCAGGTTGACAATTGGAATGACTTTGTAAATCTCGATTGGCGGATGGCCTTTTCGATTACGCCAACGGGCGGCAAGGAGACCGTTGGAGCTGTCACCCTCCATGGCATTACCAGCGTGAACTCAGAGAGCCAAATGGTCTTGATCTCAAATCTGCAGATCAAGAACACCTATTTCCCCTCGCTCAGCCCCACGGACGCGGCAAGCATGGATCAATTGGTCAGGACATTTGTGCCGCAGACCGTGTGGATCTCAATGCAGCGCCTTGTGTCTTGTGTCCCGAAGCCAGCGGCGGCGCCTTCAGGGGTGCAATTGAACAATGAACCGCCGCAAATATTCGTCAGCTATCACCCGGCGATTCTCCTCGGTATCGAAGGAGAGCCTCAGCTAGCTGAAATCCCGAAGACAAAATTGAAGTATGTCTTCAACACGAATTGGCCCTTGTTTCTGGATAGGGTAGGCAATTATTTTCTGTTAGTCGGAAACCGGTGGCTCGAGTCGCAGAGCTTGCAGGGCCCTTGGTCAGCCGCAACGAAGCTCTCAAACGAGATGGACAAACTCGTTGATGATCCGCAGTGGGCAAGCCTGAAGAGTTACATACCGCCGCCTCCGAGTTCCGGTTCCGTCGTTCCCGCTGTCTTCTACAGCACCGTGCCTTCGGTCGTCATACTCTTCGATGGACAGCCGGTTTATTCGCCCATTCAAGGAACGCAGCTCGCCTATGCCGCAAACACGAATAGCTATCTTTTCGTTTATTCGCCGACGAATCAGTTCTATTACATGACAGCGGGGCGATGGTTCTCGTCGAACAGTCTGCAGGGACCTTGGACCTTTGCAAATTCCAGTTTGCCTGCTGACTTTGCTCACATTCCACCTGGTAGCCCGGCCGGACAGGTTCTCTCTTCCGTTCCTGGAACAGAGGAAGCAAAGGACGCTGTGATGATCGCCCAGGTTCCCACGTCGATCACCGTAAACGCAGCGGCGGCGGCGGCGAAAGCGAATGTGTCCTACGACGGCGCACCGCAGTTCGTGCCGATCTCGGGAACTACAATGTCGTACGCGACGAACACGGCGCAAAAGGTGATTCAGGTGGGCGACCTTTATTACCTTTGTCTTCAAGGAATTTGGTTCATGTCCTCCACTCCGCAGGGGCCGTGGCAAACAGCACCATCTGTTCCACAAGTGATCTACACAATTCCGCCGAGCTCTCCGGTTTACAACGTCACGTATGTCACGCAAGTGTCGGTGTCAGACGGGACTGTGCAATCGAGTTACACCGCGGGTTATATGGGAGCTTTCATAATGGGCGCTGCAGTAGGAGCGGTGGTCGCGGGCGGAACGGGTTACTACTACCCGCCATATTATTATCATCCGGCCTATGGCTATCCCGTTTATCACCCCTATCCGACCACATATGGTTATTCGTCGACCTACCATACGACGACTGGGGCTTACGGTGTTTCGCAAACCGCGTATGGCGCTTACGGAGGATCCGCAACTCGAAGCGCGTCGTACAATCCTTACACCGGGACTTCCACTCACACAGCCTCGGCTTCTAATGCCTATGGCAGCGCGAAAGCTGGCACAGCTTACAACCCCTACACAGGAGCCTCTGCCGCCACGAAACAAGGCTCCAACGGATATAGTTCCTGGGGGAGTTCGGCCGTTTCAAAGAACGGCGAGAGTGCTTATTCGCAGCATTACACCACTTCCCAGGGTACAACGGGATCAGTGCAGACTTCGTCGGGCGGAAAGGCAGTCGGGGCGAGCGGTGCCTACGGAAACAGCGCCAGCGCGGGCAAGGCTGCGAACGGCAACATGTATGCCAGCGCAGACGGAAATGTTTACAAGAACACCGGTAGCGGTTGGCAAAAGGCCGGCAGTAACGGCAGCTGGAATTCCGTGAACTCGTCTAGCGCCGAGCAGCATTCTTCCTCCGCTTCTAGTAACCAGGCGCATCCCTCGTCTTCTTCTGCATCCTCTTCCTACCATCCTTCGAGCAGCGAGACGCAAGGCATGCAACAAGAAGCGCAGAACAGGGAAAGAGGCGAGCAATCGAGCCAGCGGTATTCTGAGCAGCGTTCGAGTGGCGGATGGGGGCATAGCGGTGGTGGTGGCGGTGGGCGCAGACGCTAAGGCAATCAGTTTTCCCAGGAGACTTCAAATGAACTGCAGGCTTGCAAACGAAGAAAATAATCGTTGCCTTCTTGAATCCTTCTTTCCCATCAGAAAACGCGTGATTATGCTCGCCGCGGTCTTACTTGCAACTACTCTTCCAGCGATCGCGCAGAATGGCGAACTGCAGCAGAAACTTGCGGCTGTGAAGCAGGCTGCAGCGGAAAACAAGCAGCAGTTGCACCAATATCAATGGATCGAAACAACGCAACTAACGCTCAAAGGAGACGCAAAACCTTCCTCTCAAAAATTGTGTCAGTACGGGCCTGATGGACAGGTTCAGAAGACACCAATCGGACCTCCTCCTCAACAGCCCAGCGGCGGCAGGATGAAGCAACGAGTGATTGCAAAGAAAAAGGAAGAGATGCAGGAGTATATGGGGGACGTGAAGGACGTCCTCAGCATGTATGTGCCGCCTGACCCTCAAAAAATGCAGCAAGCTTTTCAGGCTGGTAAAGTGTCATTGAATCCTGCGGGCGGCGTCGTGAACTTGATATTCACAGATTATGCCCAGCCCGGCGACCGGATGACGCTCAGTTTCGAAACAGCCTCAAAAAAAATCATCTCATTAAGCGTCAACACTTACATGGGGCAAGCGAAAGACGCGGTGACACTGCAGGTGCAGATGGCCAGCGTGCCGGGTGGGCCCAACTACGCGCAGCAAACAGTTCTCACCGCGAGTGCGAAGCAACTCGTTGTTACGACGACAAATTCCAACTACCAGAAGCTCGGTGGATAGTTCCTCGCGCGAAGCGGGCAACCTTTCCCGATGCTGCTCGATGAGTTGTCGCTCATCAGGTCCACTCAACCAGAGAGCAGGGGCAGCGGGACGACATGATGCTCAGGGCGGTCGATTTCAATACCTCTGAAAGGAGCGGTGTGCGCCCAATGGCGAAGAAAAATCTTTCACGGAAAAGTTCCCGGGTTGCGCCTCCCGGAGCGCTTGCGCCAAACCGTTTAACCACCATAGGGCTGCTCATTCTCCTGATTGCCGGGTTCGGCCTGTGGAAATACGCCAGCCATCGAGCCGTTCAGGCCGACCAACCCGCGAATATAGCGAGGACGGAAACGTCACCGGCTTCGCCACCAGCTGCCACGAACAGCTTTGCGCCGACGGTCGAAAACAAAAATCCCCATGTGGGCTCTGCCCCGGCAGGAATGGCTTGGATCCCGGGAGGCGAGTTCTCCATGGGAGCACAGGATCCCCCGACGAAGGACGCGGTTGGCATGCAGGCCACTGCTGATTCGCGGCCAATCCATCGCGTGTATGTCGATGGATTTTGGATGGATAAGACCGACGTGACGAACGCGGAATTTGCAAAATTCGTGAAAGCGACGGGCTACATTACTCTTGCCGAGCGCAAACCCAGAGCGGAGGACTATCCCGGGGCGCCGCCGGAAAATCTTGTGGCAGGGTCGGTGGTTTTCTCTCCGCCCGACCATCCCGTCAGCTTGAACGATCACTATCAATGGTGGTCATACGTTCACGGCGCAGACTGGCGGCATCCGGCGGGTCCTCAAAGCAGCATCCAGGGAAAGGCGGACTATCCGGTCGTGCAGGTCGCATACGAAGATGCTGTGGCTTATGCGAAATGGGCTGGGAAGCGCTTGCCCACGGAGGCAGAGTGGGAATTTGCGGCGCGAGGTGGGCTTACGGGCAAACCATTTGTCTGGGGAGATGAGTTTCGCCCCAATGGGAAGTGGATGGCAAATACGTTCCAAGGGCAATTTCCGTACAAGGATACGGGCGAAGACAAGTATGTAGGCGTCACCGGAGCTGGTCGGTTTCCCCCTAACGGCTACGGCCTCTATGACATGGCTGGAAACGTATGGCAGTGGACGAGCGATTGGTATCGCCCGGATTACTATCAGCAACTGGCGGATGCAGGCGGCGTGGCACGAAATCCAAAGGGACCTGATAGCTCATACGATCCCGCCGAACCAAAGGAACCGAAGAAGACACATCGAGGTGGTTCGTTCCTTTGCACCGATCAGTATTGTTCGCGGTACATGGTAGGCACGAGAGGCAAGGGCGAGGTCAGCACCGGCACAAATCATCTTGGGTTTCGTTGCGTGATGAACCCTTCGCCTCACAGGTCGTAATAAGTCGCCGCCAACAATTCTCACGAAAGATTAGGATTCATCTCGAAATTCTTGGAGTATGCCTTGCAAGGTGCTTTTCTTCTTTTGAAGGGCTCTCTAAGAAAATCCCTTTCGCAATTCCTGCTGGCGGCATTTCTTGTGCTGTGTCCATGTGCGTCCGCCTTAGCACAAACATCGACAACGGAATTTCTGCCCGAAATCGATTCATACGTACAACTGCATTCCGATGTCCGGCTCGAATTTCAAGCAAAACAGACGCGAGAAGGCGGCGATCCCACGCAGGCGGAGTTGGGGCCTAGCGTATCGTTCTATTTGAAGCCGTTGCTAAAGCTAAAGGATTTCGCAAAGTTCGATCTGGATCTTTCCAAATCCAGGCCTCTTGTTTTGTCAATCGGATACAGGTACCTGGCATCGCCGGACGCTCCGGCGATAAATCGTATGGAGCCTGTGGCGATTTTTCACGTTCCGCTAAAAGGCCGACTGCTGGTTTCGGACAGGAACCGAGCCGATCTTGACTGGTCGAAGGGAAAATTCACCTGGCGCTATCGCAACAGAGTGACGGTCGAACGTCGAGTTACGATTCGTCGTTACCACCCTGCACCGTACGCGAGCGCCGAAGTCTTTTACGTGAGCAAGTATGCTAAATGGAGCACAACCGCGCTGTATGCGGGCTGTATTTTCCCGGCGGGCAAGCACGTGGAATTCAACACGTACTTTGAGCATGAGAACAACACAGGCAAGAGTCCGAATCAGCAGGTGAACTCCGCGGGCCTGATCCTGAGTCTCTACTTCTAGCTTGAGCATGCAGGACTCAGCAGACGTCAGAATCGCGTGGTGCGCGCGTGCCGCAACAACGGTTTGTTTATAGCTGCCCGAACACTAACGCCGTTGTCGCTAGGAGCTGGCAGATGAAAATTAGATTTCCTTCGTTGTCCGTGGCAAGTCGGGTCTTGCTGCTTGCGCCGGTTGTGGCGTTGTTCTGTACTCCAGCTCAGGCTGCCCAGGCTAAGCGAAAGGATGTGGTCATCATGAACAATGGCGACCATTTCACGGGACAGGTGAAGCGCTTGGAAAATGGCTTGCTCTACATTGAGACCGACTACGTAACCGGCAACATCGGACTGGATTGGAATCAAGTGCAATCGATTGAAAGCACTGCTACGTACCGAATTACGTTGAATGATGGTCGAAGACTCGTAGGGAAGATCGAGAAGCACACTGGTGAAAAAGAGAAGAAGGAGGATTTTGTAATTCGCGAAGCGACCGAGGAAGAGCAGGTCCCGTCGGCGGAAATTTTCAGTATCGATACGAAGAAGCCCACGTTTTGGCGGGACCTGCAGGGGGCCATCGATCTCGGTTACAGCTTCACCAGCGGAAACAGCCAATCATCAATGAATCTGGACACGAATGCGGCGTACCAGACGCCGAAATGGAAAGCCGAGACCTCGTTCGATTCAACCTTTAGCGGCCAGTCGGGTGGTTCCACAACCAATCGCGAAGACCTGCAAGGGATATTCACCAGGTTTCTGAACAGAAATTCCTTCGTTGTGGGCCTGTCCGATTTTCTTCATAGCAGCCAGCAGGATTTGAACCTTCGCGCCACCCTTGTGGTCGGTTATGGAAGGTATTTGAAACGGACGACGAGCAGCACTCTCTCCTGGCTCGGCGGCATTGACTATATTCATGAGTCCTTCGAGACCACTGCGGGTCAACCGTCGGGGCAAAGCTCGGAGGCCGTTGTGGGTTTGCAATACAACTATGTTCGCTTCAACTTCGGTGAGTTCAATTCCCAGTTGCTCGTCTTCCCGAGCATCACAGATTCCGGCCGGATTCGAATGACGACGAATAATGCGCTCACCATCAAGCTAAGAAACAATTTTCACCTCGCTTTCACACTCTGGGATAACTTCGACAGCAGGCCCCCGGTGACAGCAAAGAAGAATGAGCTGGGAATCAGCTCAGGCGTCGGCTGGTCTTTTTAGACGAATCAGTACTCGCAGGACTGCTCGATGAATCTGAAACGAGTTCTGCTGGCAGATGGCCTCCCGGCGGCGCTAACGGCAACTACTGCGCTGCTGCAGGAGTCGTTCGAAATTATTGGAACGGTCTCCAACGGGCAGGCTGCCATCGATGCTGTCTTGAAATTAGAGCCCGACTTGGCAGTGATAGAAATCTCATTGTCCGGCAGGAGCGGATTGGAAGTAGGCAGAAGCCCATCTGGTCACCAATGCAATTGCGAGAGATTTTAGAAAGCACATCCGAGAAGTATTGTGTGCTATTCCAAGTTCTCGCTTTCACCTGAGCCAGGACGGGCGAAGTATTAGGCCTGCAATGGAAGCATGTCGATCTAGATAAGTGGCAGTTGCGGGTCGAACAAAGCTTTTGGCGCGGACTGCTCGTTGCACCGAAGACCAGGGATAGTGTTCGCACAATTAACATGAGTGTGTTGCTTGTCGAAGCACTCAGGAAACATCACCACGTGTCGGACAAGAAAGCATCCAACGATTTTGTGTTTTGCAAGACGGATGGTTCTCCATTACACCCCGACGTGCTTCGGAAGGACGTGCTCTACCCGATTCTTGACCGGTTGCACATTTCGCGTCTCTTGGGAACTTCGGGTTTTCATGCATTCAGGCATTCCGTGGGCGGCTTGATCAACGCGGAAACCGGGAACCCAAAACTTGCACAGAAGCTGTTGGGTCATTCGAACATCAACATGACGGCTGATGTTTACACACATACTTCGCAAAAGTCAGAGCGCGAAGCAGCGCGTGCTGTGGAACGGGCGATCTACGGCGACTTGTTCCCCATTTGTTCCTCAAATGAAATCGGGAACAAGACTGCCGCAGCAAACTAAGAGGGGCATGGTCAAACTCGGCCTGCAACTGAAAGAAAAAAGGGCGCTTCGAGGCTTTTCCTCGTCGCGCCCATGGTTGCGGGGGTTGGATTTGAACCAACGACCTCCGGGTTATGAGCGCAACGGAAGCCTCCACTCAGTACAACTCCAAACAACTAAGCCCACACAAATCAGCGCGGCGCCCGCTTGTTCGTTGCTCGGCATTGCTTGGCTTTGCGCCCCGTTCGTGCACACTTCGTGCACAACGAATGAAAACCCTGCGGGTCGTCGAGAACCTGCACGAGCAAAAAATGGACATGCTGCCTAAAACTACGTGGTACCGTCGAGGGGCAGCATCGTCAGCGTATCAAAGCGCTGTTTGCTCGGTGGCTGCAAGTCATACAATATTCGGCACCGAATGCTCGAAACTTTGGCCGTATCAAACCAAGTGTTTTGACACGGTGCCTCGCGGTCCTCGACGGCTTCCGAAAAATCGACAATCATCTTGCAACGCTGATATAACTGGAAGCTTGCATCCACTTCACAGTATTACCAAGCTGGACGGGTGGCCCTTGCCCTTACTCGGCCAAGTCGTAAAGGTTCGATGCCGCCGATATTTGGTGGAAGGTGTCGAACCTGCTCGTGAACCAGATTGGGAACAGACGCTCGTTGATCTTTCCTGCTTGGAGGATGATGCCCAAGGTGAGCACCTCGCCGTCCTCTGGGAACGCGAGGTTGACGCTCATATCTGCAGCAAACAGACTGGGGGCATCTCGCCCGCAAGGGTTTCGACTCGCCGCACGTCTTCTCCGCTTACCTCCACGCGATTCGCTGGAATCTCGTAACTTCTACGAACCCGAGACTTTTCCAGTCACCACATCGCGCTGGCATCCAGATGATGACCTACCAACTGGAGCCTTTGAAAAAGGCCCTCCAAATGCCCCGCGTCAACCTCTTCATCGCCGATGACGTCGGCCTTGGCAAGACGATCGAAGCCAGGTTGATTCTTCGCGAGATGATCATGCGCCAGAAAGTGAAGCGGATCGTCATCGCGTCCCCGGCTCTGTGGTCAGCCAGTGGCAAAGCGAAATGGAGGTTCGCTTCGGCTTGACTTTCGTTATCTTGATAGAGAGTATGTCTTCAGTTGCCGGCGAGAGCGAGGATATGCGATCAATCCCGTGGACCACCCATTCGCAGTTCGTCGTGTCTCATCGCCCTACTCGGGATGATCAATACGCCGCACCCCTCCGCGATTGGCTTCAGCACAACACAGCTCCGGCTCCATGCTTGTTCTCGACGAAGCCCACCATGCCGCCCCAGCCACTTCGTCGGCCTAGGCGATGGACTCCCAGTTCACGAAAGGAATGCGTGAGCTCACGCCGCTGTTCGAACATCGCCTCTTTCTTTCGGCCACTCCGCACAACGGCCACTCGAATAGCTTCTCAGCGCTCCTCGCGATGCTTGATCCCCAGCGCTTCATCCCCGGCGAGCAGATCAAGGATTCGCGCTTACTCGACCAAGTCATGGTGCGCCGCCTCAAAGACGAACTCCGCGAGCTCGTCCCGGACTTGGGCCTACCGAAGCGCGAGGTCGTCCAGCACGATATTTCAGGGTTACCCGAAGACGCACCCGACCTCGCGCTGATGCGGCTCCTGTCCCAATACTACTCCTTGCGGGTCAAGCGCCTCCGAAGGTAGCCCTCGTTGCAACAGACTGCCGCCAATTTGGTCATCACGACTCTCCAAAAACGCCTCTTTTCGTCCATTGACGCGTTCAACTCCACTCTGCGGGTTCACAGAAGGAGCATGGAGAAACTTGCTGCTGAATCCGAAGCAGAACCCGAGGTTTCTCCAACACTCCTTATCGAACTAAATACGCCGGACGCCGATGACGAACGCGCCGAACGCCCCGAAGAAGAAGTCACTCAAGGCATTGAGCAAGCCGTTGCCCTCGCAACCGACAGCTCCAGAGGTTCACAACAAATCTCTCCGGAAGAGATCGCCATCCTCGACCGCATGGCCGAAATTGCCAGCCAATCACGCCGACTGGCCGACCCCCGCCTGACGGATGCCAAGCGGGGGCTTATCCCTTGGCTTCGAAACAACCTCCTCAATCCCGACGGCACATGGAACAACCGCCGTGTTCTCATCTTCACGGAGTTCACCGAGACCAAGACGTATCTGCGCCAGCAATTCGATCTGCCTTCGCCAATACTGACCGTGCCGAGGGGCGCATCGCCACCTATCAGGGCGGAGCCGGCGGTGGACGCCTCGACGAAATCAAGAAAGCCTTCAACGCCTCGCCGGATCTCCACCCCTTGCGCATTCTCATCGCCACGGACGCGGCCCGCGAAGGCGTGAACTTCCAGAACTACTGCGCCGATCTCTTCCATTTCGATGTTCCATGGAACCCCTCTCGCATGGAGCAGCGCAACGGCCGCATTGACCGTAAGCTCCAGCGCGAAGAGGTCGTTCGTTGTCATTACTTCGTCTTCACGCAGCGTCCCGAAGACAACGTCATCCGCACCCTCGTGCGCAAGACCGAAACCATTCGCAAGGAGCTCGGTAGCCTGTCACCCGTGCTCGAACGACGGATTGAAGACCTCCTCGCGGAAGGCGTAAAACCATCGCTGGCCGCTAAGCTCAAAATGCTCGACGCCGATGCGTCCGACCGTAAAGCTATTGAGGAAGAACTCGAATCTGTCCGCAAACGGAAGGTGGAGCTTTCGCGCGAACTGGAGTCGCTGGATGACGACCTCAAGGAATCCCGAGATTATGTCGGCCTTACCCCCAGATTTCATTAACGCGATCTCCACCGCTCTGGAACTGAATGACTGCCCGCCGTTGCAGGGCGGCCCCGACCGTTGGCAGTTCCCTGAGATTCATGGCGCCGCATGGTTCCGCGCGATGGACACCCTTCGGGCACCGAAGCAGAAGGATCAAGATTTCTACGAGTGGCGCGCATCGAGTCCCATACGCCCGATAGTCTTTCAATCTCCCACCCACATAGATGAGAGCGTGGTGCATCTCCACCTCGAACACCCCGTCGTTCAGCGCCTGCTCGGTCGTCTCCGAGCGCAGGGCTTCGTCCGCGACGACCTCGCTCGCGCCTGTGTCGGCCAGACCGACGACGCCATCCGTCGCGTCGTCCTCCTCGGACGAATTTCACTTTACGGCCCGGGCGCATCCCGCCTCCACGACGAGATCATCGCCGTCGCTGCACGCTGGATCGATCCAATTGCTCGCAAAGGCCCGCTCGTCCCTTACACCGAAGACGTTGAAAAGCTGACGCTCGCAGCTCTGGAGAAATCATTCGAATCGGCGCGCGCTCGTCGCGTGGGTGAGGCCGTCGAACGAAAGCTGCAAGAAGCCGCACCTCAAGATGTGGCCGACCTGCTGCCGTACCTTCAGGCTCGCGCAAATGCCGTTACTGCCTCCGCCAGAAAAGTCCTCGGCAACCGCGGCCGCCAGGAGGCCGAAGCGATGCACCGCATTATTGAAGATCAGCGCACGCGTATTCTTGCCAGGAAAGAAGAAGTAAAACGGAATCAGGCCCAGATGACGCTTGGCTTCGACAAAATGGAACTCTTGCAGTTGGAAGAAGAACGGAAAGACTGGGACAAGCGACTGACGGCAATCGGCCGCGAAGTGGAGGAGGAGCCCGCTCGAATCTTGAAATCCTATGAAGTTCAGGCCCACCGCGTCGAGCCTATTGGCGTTGTCTATCTCTGGCCGATCTCCGGGTAAACCACGATGGTCACCGACCCCATCATCAAGGACCACCAGCTCTGGATCGGATTCGTGCAACCGGAAGGCCTTGTTGTCTCTCCGCACGCCCTCAAGAACGCGCAAGCGGTTCTCGGCCACAACGTTGCTCTCCAGCAGGAAATCCTCCGTCGCCACACGGTCCCAGACTTCGATAATCTCCTGCGCCTGAAGAATTTCCCCGCGTTCACTCGCGAATTCTGGGGATGGCGCGAGTCCGACCTTTCCACTCCACCTGACGGTCTTTCTGCCTACCTTCCCGAGTACGGCGAAACACTGCGGCCCACTTGGGTCTTACGAGGAGGCAAAGGTCTATCAGAGAACTTGATCCTCATTGAAGAACTTCTTTCGGGAACGGACTTCGACGAGGCCGGCCCCCCGTCTGAGGAACGCCGGTGGCAAGCTTCTCCTCAAGCCCGCTTCGAACGCCTTCTCCGCGAGACCAGTGTCTCTATCGGCCTGCTCATGTCTCCCGAACGAATCCGGCTCGTCTATGCCCCGAAAGGCGAGTCCTCTGGCCACGCCACCTTCCCGATCCACGAGATGACGTTGCCGGCGAACTGGCCCATGCTGGCCGCGCTACACCTTCTTCTCCACAGCGACCGCCTCTTCATCGGCCCTGAAAACCAGCGCCTGCCTGCCATCCTCGAAGCCTCGCGCCGCTATCAAAACGAAGTTTCCGTTCGGCTCGCCGGCCAGGTGCTGCGCGCGTTGAACGAACTGGTCCGTGGCTTTCATGAGGCCGACCGCGCCGCCCACGGCAGGTATCTCGGTGAAGCTCTCCGGCATGACCCCACCCACATATACGGCGGCATGCTCACCACCCTCATGCGCATGGTCTTCGTTCTCTACGCCGAAGACCGAAGCCTGATGGGCTCCGACGAAACATGGCTGCAAAACTATTCCATTTCCGGTTTGTATGAACGCCTCCGCGCGGATGCAGGCCAATATCCGGATACCATGGACAGCCGCTACGGTGCGTGGGCACAGATCGTCACACTTACTCGGCTACTTTACGATGGCGGCGGTCACGGTTCATGGCGCCTGACCCCGCGGCATGGCGGACTCTTCGATCCGGACGCTTACCCCCTCCTCGAAGGCCGCCCTTGGGAATCGAAGGCGGCTGCAACGTGCTGATCGAACCGCCGCTGGTTTCCGACGGAATCCTCTTTCGCATCCTCCAGGACTCCTGTATCTGGACGGCGAGCGCATCTCGTACCGTGCCCTCGACGTCGAACAAATCGGCTCCGTCTACGAATCCATGATGGGTTTCACCGTCGAAACCGCCCGCGGCACCTCCATCGGTCTCGGCTCTGACCATCTGGTCATCAACCTCGAAGACCTTCTACAAAGAAGCCCACCGACCGCCCCAAATGGCTGAAAGAAAACTCCGAGTGCGATGTCACTGGAAGGCCATCGAACAACTGAAGTCTGCGGCCTCCGTCGACGAACTCCTCGCCGCGCTCCGCCGCCGCATCTCGAAGCTCTATCTCGACCAGAACTCCAACCCGGTCACGGTTCCCAGCCAGAGGCATCTACCTACAACCCACGAGGAGCGCCGCCGTTCCGGCTCGCACTACACGCCGCGTTCGCTCACGCAGCCAATCGTTAAGACCACGCTCGATCCGGTGCTGGCCCAACTCGGAGACAATCCGACACCGGAACAGATCCTGGCCCTGAAGGTCTGCGACCCCGCCATGGGTTCCGGCGCGTTTCTCGTGGAAGCTTGCCGCTATCTTGGTGAAAAGCTCGAAAAAGCCTGGATCTCGCACGCCAGATGCCGCCGATCCCAGCGGACCAGGACCCGCTCCTACACGCCCGCCGCGTCGTGGCGCAACGATGTCTTTACGGCGTGGACAAAAATCCCTTCGCGGTGAACCTAGCCAAGCTCTCACTCTGGCTCGCAACCTTCGCCAAAGATCACCCGTTTACATTCGTCGACCACACGCTCCGATGCGGCGATTCACTCGTCGGACTCACAGTGCATCAAGTCGAGGCATTCCACTGGCAGCCGAAAGAAGAAGGCGCGCTTCTTCGCGACATGCCTTCCCGGTTGCGTCAAATTCTGAACTCTCGCGCTCAGATTCTGGATGCCGCTGACGAAACACCATACGAAACGCTCGCGCAGAAACTCGGGGTAACGGAAGAACAGATGATTGATCTGCGACTCGCTGGTGACCTCACCATCGCTGCCTTCTTCGCGAGCAGACAAGCCGAAGGAACGCGAGACCCGGCGCAAGGAACGGCTGAAAAATTCCGTCGCGCAGAGAGAAGGGTGACGGACATTGGACTTGAAGATGAATTACTATCGGGCGGTTCGGTTCTGAAGGAGGGACCAAAGGGAATCATGCCCTTCCACTGGGAACTGGAATTCCCAGAAGTGTTCCGTATTGAGAAAGTGGCAGCCGCAACGTCTGGGTTCGACGCCATCGTTGGGAATCCGCCGTTCCTTGCGGGCACTCTCCTCAGGGCGAGCTCGGAACTCCTACCAAGATTACCTCGCGGTTATTATCCAGGATACGGAAAGCTAGTCTGACCTCGTCGCGTTCTTTTTTCAGCCGCACATTCGAGCTAATAGAGGCGAAGGAACCTTTGGACTTAATCGCGACAAATACAGTTCTCAGGGTGACACGCGACCGCCGGGCCTCACAAGAATCAATGCGCAAGGAGGTAAAATATTCACGCCAAGCGCAGACGACAGTGGCCTGGAATCGCGGCGGTTGTCGGTCAGCATCAGTTCATATCTCAAAGGAGTGCGACCTGATGCTAGAACGGTATGACGGGCAGGCCGTTCATTAGTGCACTTATCTATTTCCTGGGACGGTTCGGATGACGACCCAAATATACTACGGGCAAACAGATGCCTTTGTTATCAAGGCAAAGTCTTGCGGCATCAGGATTTACTTTCGATGATCCCCCGGATAATGGCTACGTCCAATTCGCTGAATGAGAGCAATCTCAAAGCAGATCCTCAAGCCGGAACTGATTTTCCCTATCATCGGAGGCGAGAGATCTTCAGGAGAGCTCCAACTCACAGCCCACGACCGGTTCGTAATCGACTTTGGTAGAGATGACTCTGAGGAGGCGGCAATGGCCTCTCTTTTTTCGATCGTGCGAAAGAAGGTAAAGCCTGTCCGAGCGAAAATCAACAACGTGAGTATACGAAGAGAATCGCTGGTGGCTATTTGCCAAGCGTGCAGAATGCCTCTATCAAGGTGCCGGCGGACTGTCGCGCGTACCTCGTCACTCTCAAACGCATCATGCTTTACGTTCGCATTCCTGCCATCAAACGGGATCTTTGCACAGACGTTAAACGTGTTTCTCCGTTGATCGAGGGCGCAGACTTCGCGGTTATTCAATCTCATATCCATGAGGTCTGGGCTCGTTTTTTCGGCTCGACTCTTGGGGACGCCCGCGATATCACAACCGACTGCTTTGACACGTTCCCGTTCCCTTAGGCACTGATCGTTCGCTCGCCTTCAGCGGGCTGGGGCAGGAATTGTACGACATCAGGAACGTCTCACTATGTAACGCAACAGCGAGGGCCTCACGAAGACGTATAACCGCTACCACGATCCTCACGACACGAGCCCAGAAATCCGAGGCTCCGGGAGCTTGCACGCCGCCATGGATCGCGCGCTGTCTCGACGGCTTACGGCTGGACCGATTCGACCCGGCTCGAATTCTTCTCGACTATGAGGACGAACGTAGACGAAGACGGACAACACCGAGCCGAAAGAAACCATTGGCGCTACCGCTGGCCCGACTACGTCTCGGGACGCGGTCCTCGCCCGCCTCCTTGAACTGAACCGAACTCGCGCCGAAGGAAACGGGCAAACGCGGTCGCAGTGTCGACCGTAAGCGCGTAAATCGCGGCGGAAGGTCCGAAGAGAGACGTCCCAATCTCACGCCCAAGCCTAATTCAAAGTTCCAGGAACCCACCGAATGACCTCCGCCGAAGTCCGTGAACAGATTCTCGATTCCCTCATCCTTGACCTCGTCGGCCCGGTCGCCGGTACTCAAAGCCGGCAACTACCTCGAACAGGAGATCCTGCCGGGATCAACCGCGCCACTGCGTTGGTACCTGACCGGATTCCTCGCGCCTTTCGCCGCCAAACCCGAAGAGAAAACCGACGAAGACAGCGGCGAGCAAATCGACCTAATCCCGCCCAAGACCGGCCTCGACGATGAAGCCGCCCGGAATCGGCATCCTCACGGAAAACGCCCTTCCCTCCTCCATGGGCCTGAGTGTTCTGATCCCACCGGGGTGCGAGTCAATCAAGGCTACAGTGACGTGGGGTGACTATGAAGCTGTGATGAAGGACGAGTCAGTCACCGGGTGGCGGCGGACCCCGCGTTCGTCGCAAGCGACCCTGCCTATCCCCAAAAGCGACACCACCCGTGACGCGGTCCGGCTGAGGGACTCTGGTGGTCTGGACCTGGTTCTCTCCGTACGAACCATCCCGCCTCACAATGGCCTCGACCTGGTTGCTCCGGGACACGCGCCGTTTCGGTCTTCCTGGTCAACAACCGCAATCCGCTACTGGGCATTCGTCGCGATGAAGCCTACGTATTCCAGGTCACCCTGCAACTTGAATCCGAAGTGCCTTTGTCGCCCGCCCGGATCTTCGCGGCGTCATTCCTCCGATCCCGATGAACGCGTTGCCGACCTCCAGTACAGTGACGCCTTCGAATACGCCGTGGGCCACGGAGTTCGGCCCGTGCCCTTCCCGTAACCCGCGGCGGATGTTGGTCCGTCGAAACGGCATGGATTCCGCGGGCCGAAGTGGAGCGCATCGAGCATCGGGCCGCGCCCGAAACGCAACGCTCGACATGGAGAAGCTGGCAAAAATCAAGGACGTCGCCGAAGCCAAATCGCTGATAGGGCCGCTGATCCGGCCTACCGGGAATGGATCGCGAAGCAGCCCGTCCCCGGCGGAAGCAGTGCGATGGAAAACGGCGCGCCGATGTCGCCGCAAAGATGCTGTCGAGAGCCGGCATCGTCTCGGACGGATCGACAGGGATTAAAGGAACTGGCCGACCCGGACGTGCTCGAAGCCTTCCGTCTCGCCAACAAGGTCATGGCCGCGGTGGGCCGGCAGCGCCGGAAAGACGCCATCGAACCCCCGAAATGGCGTCCGTTCCAGTTGGCCTTCCTGCTCCTGAATCTCACCTCGATTGCCAAACCAGGAGACGCCGATCGCGAGCTGGTGGACTCCTTTTTCCCCACGGGCGGCGGTAAAACCGAGGCCTACCTCGGCCTCGCAGCGTTCACGATGTTCCTGCGTCGGTTGCGGAATCCTGCCTCGCTCCGCGGCTGCGGAGTCGCCGTGATCATGCGCTACACCCTGCGCCTACTCACGCTCGACCAATTGGGCCGTGGCGCGGCCCTCATCTGCGCCATGGAACTGGAGCGAGGAACGATGTCGAAAAGCTTGGCAAGTGGCCGTTCGAGATCGGGCTCTGGGTCGGTCAGGCGGCCACACCGAACCGGATGGGTAAGTCAGGCGAAAGAGACGAAAACACTGCCCGCGCCCGCACACGAAAATTCAAACAGGACCAGAAGACTTCGCCCATTCCTCTCGAAACTTGCCCGTGGTGCGGAACGAAGTTTTCGCCTAACTC